>NZ_JACIFY010000058.1 GCF_014197615.1 Rhizobium esperanzae | reverse complement strand
GTCGCCCTCTCGCAGTTGCGCTTCTCTTCGTTCGCCATGACCAGCTTACGGTGGGACTTCCACCCACAAGAGCGCGCCCATGCTGGGCGCACAATGACAAGGCCGCCGGATCGCTCCGACGGCTTTTCTGTTTCATGCTTGGATATTCAGGCTGCCGTCGCCATGCGGGCCGAGGCCGTCAGCCTGACCGGCAGCTTGCGCATGATTTCCTCGGCGAAACAGGTGGCGTTCTCACGCGCCTTGTCGAGATTGCTGACACGTGTCGGGTCGATCGTGTGCAGCGTGCCGCCGCAGTCGAAAATGTCGCGGAAGGCCGAGCGCTCGATGATCGCCGTATCCAGCACCGGCACGTGCCGCTCGCTGAGCAGCGACTTGACGAGTTGCAGCGCCCTGGTCGTCACCATCGAGTTGACGCGGGTCAGCACCACCGAATGGCCGATCTTGATGCCCGCCTTCTCGTCCAGATACTGCAGCAGTTCGAGCACCTGCGCGCCGCCGCGCGCATCCATCGCACAGCCCTGGATCGGGATCAGCACGTGGTCGGAAAGGCCGACGGCGGTGGCGAGCAGCGGATTGCGCGCGCCCGGCAGATCGACGATGAAGTAGTCGGTATTGTGCTTGTTCTCGCTGATATGCTGCGGCAGCGAGGCGGTGGTCACGAAATCGATGACCGAAATATTGGCCACATCACCAGAGATCTCATGCCAGCGCGAAATCCAGTGCTGCGGATCGGCATCGAGAATGGTAACGCGGTAACCCTTCCGGGCGAGCTCGGTCGCGAGCAGCAGAACAGCCGTCGTCTTGCCGGCGCCGCCCTTGGTGTTTGCGAAAGTAATGACAGGCATGTTCGGTCCTCGGAGGAAAAATGGCGCGAGCCGGAATCGCTCTTTTTACGCACCGTCGGAGCATCGTGCGGTTAAGCCATCCTTTCCAATCATGGTTAACAAAATCGAAACGCGCGCGGCGAAATTGCAGTCGGTATTTTTCACATCCCTAAAATTGGGGATGTCGTAAATCGGCATAGGGGGCGATCGCTGTGATCGCACCCCTGCCACACCACCCGGCATGCGGGTCCGCACCGGGCGGTTCGAGAGATTGAGGTTTATG
>NZ_JACIFY010000057.1 GCF_014197615.1 Rhizobium esperanzae | reverse complement strand
CCTCAGCAACCGTGTTGTTGGGGCTCGTTCCATGGCGTTTGTCTTTTGAGAATAGTGTTGATCATGATGATTAGCTTTCGCATGGCGGCGACGAGGGCGACTTTGGGCGGTTTGCCTGCGTCGCGCAGCCGTTTGTGGAAGGCCTTGATGGCCGGGCTGCAACGGATGGCCGAGAGCGTTGCCATGTAGAGAGCGCATCGGACGGTGGCGCGGCCGCCGGCGATATGGCGCTGGCCGCGCCAGGTGCCGCTGTCGTGGGCGATAGGGGCGACGCCGACGAGGGCTGCAAGTTTCTTGTCGTCGATGGCGCCAAGTTCGGGCAGTTCGGCGATGAGCACGGCGGCGCTGATCTCGCCGATGCCCGGCACGGTCAGCAGCAGATCGCGGCGTACGGCCATGTCGGGCTCGGCCTCGATAGCGAGCGCGATGGCGGCATCGACGCGGGCGAGTTGCGCCTTGAGGGCAGCGAGGGTCTCGCCGATCAGCGCTGCGACGGCTTGGGGAGCATGTTCGAGGCGGTTCTTCTCGGCGACCGCCATGTCGACGAGCTGGCGGCGACGGGTGACGAGGGCAGCAAGCGCGATGCGGCCGTCGTCGATATGGGGGATCTGTGCCGGCCGCATCGCTCTGGCGAAGTGGAGAATGACGCGGGCATCGACCTGATCGGTCTTGGCCAGACGCCCGCTGGCCCTGGCGAAATCGCGCACCTGGCGGGGATTGACGACGGCGACGGGAATACCGGCGGCCATTAGGGTTCTGACGATCGCCATCTCGTAACCGCCGGTGGCCTCGACGACGACAAGCTCTGCGCCGGCCACTACCCTCGCGAGTGCGGCCCGGCCTGGTGCATCGTTGTCGAAACGCACAACGGTGCGCTTGCCTTCGACGGCGACGTCGAGATGGGCCTTTGAGACATCAATGCCGACCATGAAAGCGTGTGGGACATGCATGACTGCTCCTCCTTGCAACGCGGGCTCGAAGCCCAACCAACCGTTCGAGCGAAGACATGGCAACGGAGATGCTCGCTGAGGCACGAGTTCAAAACCCAAGGATGACACGCATCCCCGTCGCACGACCCCATTATACACCAACGGCAACGTACAAGGATGAGG
>NZ_JACIFY010000056.1 GCF_014197615.1 Rhizobium esperanzae | reverse complement strand
GCAGGGGAATCGCATATGGCGAGTAAGCAGTTGTTTTATTGCGTCAAATAGATTCAAGGACTCTCCGTTGATTTGGAGGTTGCGATGGATCGATTTGCCGCTTGCTTTGCTACTTTGCCGGATCCGAGAGGGCGCAATACACGCCATCCGTTGACCTCGATCCTGTTCATTGCCGTTGCCGCGATCGTCTGTGGTGCCGAAAGCTGTGCCGACATGGCCGACTTCGGGGTCTCCAAGAAGAAGCTGCTCAAGACAATCGTGCCGCTGCCCCATGGCATTCCCAGCCATGACACCTTCTCCATGGTCTTCCGCTGCCTCAATCCGGATGCCTTCGAAGCCGCCTTCCGCCGCTTCGCCGAAGCCTTTGCAAAAGGGATGGAAGGCGTGGTGGCCATCGATGGCAAGGCGGTGCGCGGCGCTCATCAGCGCGGTGCCAAGACTACGCCGCTGCATCTGGTCAATGTCTGGGCTGCAGGTTGCGGCCTGGTCATCGGCCAACAGACCGCGCCGGGCCGCAACGAAGTCCAAGGGGCGCTAGATGCGCTTGCGCTTTTGTCGCTCGAAGGTGCCATCGTCACCGCCGATGCCCTGCATTGCCGCGCCGATACCGCTCACGCCATCCTTTCCGCTGGCGGCGACTATGCCCTGGCGTTGAAGGCCAACCAGCCCGGCCTCCTGGCACAGACGATTGCTCGTCTGGACGACGTCGAGCCGCTCGACAGTGCCCAGACCGCCGCCGAGAACGACCACGATCGCTGCGACAGACGCCGTGCCAGCGTCGTCGCCGTCGATGACATCGACTTCCCCGGCCTGCAGGCCATAGGCTCCGTCGAAGCCACAAGCCGCCACGCCGATGGCCGTCTGACCAGTCATGTCCGCTACTTCCTGCTCTCCACCGTCATGTCTGCCAGTGCCCTGATCGAGGTGACCCGAACACATTGGCAGATCGAAAACAAACTGCACTGGGTGCTCGACGTCCAGTTCCGCGAGGATGCCGCCAGAAACCGTAAGGATCACGGACCGGCAAACATTGCTCTGTTGCGAAAGATCGCCCTCAACCTCATCCGAGCCCATCCAGATAAGGCCTCTATTCGTCGCAAGATCAAGAAGGCTGGGTGGGATGATCAGTTCCTCATCTCTATCATCGCTCATATGCGATAGCCCTGCC
>NZ_JACIFY010000055.1 GCF_014197615.1 Rhizobium esperanzae | reverse complement strand
CGGATGAGAATCTGTGTTGGTTGTCAAGGCGGATTTGGGGTCCAGAGGCGGTCCTGAGCTAGCAGGCAGTTTGCCAGCACGAGCAGCTTTCGCATGACGGCGACGAGGATCACCTTGGCTGGTTTTCCTGTGGCCTTGAGCGTGTCTGCGAAACGAGCAAGCGCGGGATTGTAGCGACAGGCCGATAAGGCGGCCATGTAGAGCGCGCGCCGGGGTGCGGGTCTGCCGGCGCGGATGGAACGACGTCCGCTTCGGGCTCCGCTGTCGTTTGCGATTGGGGCGAGCCCTGCCAGCATGGCGGCCTGCTTGCCCGAACATGTCCCCAACTCGTCCATGCCGGCCATCAAGGCCAGGGCCGTGACGCGGCCGATGCCGGGAATGGAGGTGAGTATCTCGGCCTTGCGGCAGAGCTGCGGATCCTCGCCGACACATCGCTCGATCTCTTTGTCGAGACGCTCGACATGCTGTTCCAGCTGCCGAAGAAGGCGGTTGAGTTCGCTGCGCAGAAGAGCGGTGGTGGCGGTCTTGCTGCGGTTCTGCAGGGCGGTGATGTCGCCTATCGCTGCCGATCGTGCATTGACCAGCTCCTGCAAGGCCTCGATGTGAGGACTTGGCGGCGCGCTGGCCGGCGGGCGCAGGCTCTCGGCCAAGAGTGCCAGGAAACGGGCGTCGAGCCGGTCGGTCTTGGCGAGATAGCCGCAGGCGCGGGCAAACATGCGCGCACGCAGCGGATCGATCACGGCCACGGCAAAGCCATCGTGCCAAAGCGAGCGATGGGCGGGGCGATGGAACTTGCCGGTTGCCTCCATCACGATGCTTTTGGGACGATGCCTGGCCAGCAGCCGTTTCAGCTGGCGGATGCCGGTCTTGTCATTGCCGAACCGCCGGCTTTCGCCCAGCGGATGCAAATGAACATCGAGCCACTCTTTACTCACGTCCACACCGGCATAAACTACCGGCATCGCGTCTTCTTGGAACGAAACCTTGCCTTGCATGCGGGACTTGCTCCCCATCATCTGTTCAGGACAAACGCGAGGACGGCCGGACCAATCTCATCCCCGGTTCAAGCCAAGGGGCCTGCGGTCCCGGCCGTCCGCAGTCCGGCGGATGGCCATCCGCCGGACTGCGCACCGATCATCCAACAATCAGCGCTAATTGAACATGCAAGGGGC
>NZ_JACIFY010000054.1 GCF_014197615.1 Rhizobium esperanzae | reverse complement strand
AACCCCTCCCCACAAGGGCAGGGGAATCGCATATAAGTATTGCGTCTGCTGAGCTGATGGATTCAGTAGCGGCTTTCTCTGATTTGGGGAGAGCCGATGTCTGTGTTGATCTCGATATTGCGGGAAGTTCGCGATCCGCGCGACGTGAATGCCCGGCACGATCTGGGGGAGCTGCTGTTTCTGGCGCTTTTGGCGACGTTGTGCGGTGCCAAGACTTGCGTGGAGATGGCGGAATTCTCCGAGGCGCGGCAGGAAGAACTTCGCGAGATCGTCGCGCTGCGGCATGGTGCGCCGAGCCACGACACGTTCAGCCGGGTGTTTCGGCTGCTCGACCCAACAGAACTGGAGCGCGCGTTCGGCGCCTTCATGACGGCGTTGCGGGGCGCGCTCGGCTTGCCGGCGCCCAAGGGCGTGGTGGCGATCGACGGCAAGTCGCTGCGGCGGGGATACGACAAGGGCCGCGCCTTCATGCCGCCCTTGATGGTGAGCGTCTGGGATGTCGAAACGCGGCTTTCGATCGCCGCGATGCGTGCGCCGGGCGGCGACGAGATCAAGGCGACGCTCAGTGTGCTCAAAGCATTGACGCTGAAGGGCTGTACGGTGACGGCAGATGCGCTGCACTGCCATCCGGCGATGGCCCAGGCGCTGCTTGCGGCCAAGGCACAATACGCGCTCGGGCTGAAGGCCAATCATGGACCGCTGTTCAGGGCCGCCGAAGCCGGCTTTGCGGCGGTGACCGATCTCGCCGTCTTCGAGACCCGCGAGCGCGGCCATGGGCGAGAGGAGCAGCGCCGTGCCTCGGTGCTGCCGGTCGACCGGCTGGTCAAACGGCCCAGCCTGCCCGGCCTCAAGGCGATCGGCCGTATCGAGGCGGTGCGCACTGGCGCCAATGGCAAGCCAGAGCAGGCCGTCCGCTATATCGCCCTCTCCAAAGTCCTCACGCCGAAAAAGCTCGCCGAAGTCGTGCGCGCCCACTGGACAATCGAAAACCAGCTCCACTGGATCCTCGACGTCGTCTTCAACGAGGACGATGCTCGAACGCGCAAGGACAACGGACCGCAAAATCTTGCTGTCATCCGCAGGCTGGCACAGAATATCTTACGAGCCCACCCGCTCGACAAGCCCATCGCAAGCAAAATGCGCAGAGCAAACTGGAACAAAGAATTCTTCTTCCAGCTCTTTGCTCATATGCGATAGCCCTGCCC
>NZ_JACIFY010000053.1 GCF_014197615.1 Rhizobium esperanzae | reverse complement strand
TGTAAAGCCCGGATACATACCTGACAGATGTTCGGAGACATGCCTGACACTCAGTGCTGGCTTTTGAGATCGATTTTTGCGACCTGTGTTGCGCCGAAGAAGACGCCGTAGAGGCCGTCGTTCTGGAGCGGGCGGATGGCGAGACGTTCGGTTTTGAAGGCGTTGGGCACGCGCCAGAATCGCCCCTTGAAGCTGACATAGCCCTTGGTAGTTCCAACGCGGCGCACGATTTCGCCGCTGTCATAGACCGGTTCTGGCAGGCGATCGGGGAAGGAGCGCGGTGAAGGCCGATAGCGGCTGGCCGGCACGGCCATGTCGATGCCCTGGTGCGGGCGGCGATGGTTGTAGATGTCGCGCCAGCGATCGAAGGCGTTTTGGGCCTGAGCGTGGCTGGCGAGCGCGGCGAAGTCGAAGACCTCGGCCTTGAGGCTGCGGTGGAAGCGTTCGTTCTTGCCGCGGCCCTGAGGATGATAGGGCCTGGCATGGATGAGGTCGATGCCGAGTTTGAGCAGCCAGACGCGTAACCTTGTCCATTGGTTGGGCACGCCGGTGCCCCAAGGCCGGCCGTTGTCGGTATAGATGGCCATCGGCAAGCCGTGGCGGCGCAGGATCGTCTCCAGCCGGCCGCGGACAGTCTGCAGGCGCTCGTCGGCGCAGGCTTCGAGCCCGACGGCGAAGCGGGAATGGTCGTCGATGACAGTCAGCGGATGGCACCAGAGGCCCGAGACGAGCTGCGTGCGACCCTTGAAGTCCATCTGCCAGAGCAGGTTGGGCGCCTCGCGCTCGAAGCGGCAGAGCGCCGGCTGCCCGCCCATCTGCGGCCCGATGCGGTCGTGGCGTACCAGGATGGCATGGACCGTGGAGGCAGCTGGCGGCGCGGTCCCGAGATCCTGCAGCCGGCGGGCGATCTTGCGCGCTCCCCAGGCCGGATGTTCGTCGCGTATATCCAGCACCGCGCCTTCGAGATCGGCTGCGGTGCGCCGCGGGCTCGCATGCGGCCGGCGGGAGCGGTTCTCTCCCGGCTCGCCTGCCCGCAGGCGCTGCAGCCAGACATAGCCCGTTTGCCGGCTGATGCCGAAGCGCTGGCAAAGCGCAGAGACGTTCGCACCCTCAAGCCCCGCCAACCGGCAGAATTCCAATCGTTCATCCACAACTGACCTCGACCGCCAAACCATGCCGACCTCCCGAAAAATCATCTCGAAAGTGT
>NZ_JACIFY010000052.1 GCF_014197615.1 Rhizobium esperanzae | reverse complement strand
GGGCTATCAGATTCACACATTGTCGAAAGCGGCGAGGAGGAGGCCTACGCCGCGCTTGGCGGCTTGGAACTGTTGCCATCCGTCGAGTATGACGATTGGCCCGGGCTTGCCGTAGTAGCCGGTCCAACCGCCGAGGCGGGCGCAGACCCAGGCGGCGTAGGCCAGCGAACCTTTAGGATGCGGGTTCTTCTGTTTGGCGGTTTTGCCCTCCAGCTTGGCGCAAAAAGCTTCCAGCAGCGGCCGGTCGCTTGGTTCGAAGGCGTCTTCGATGGGACGCAAGGTGCTGCCGGGCGGGGCACCGTCGCGGGCATGCACCAGTTGCTGCACGATCACGGCCGCGACGAAGGCAGCCGTCACCAGATTGCTCAGCGCCACCTCGTCCTCTACGCGCAGGCCTTCGATATCGAAGCCTTGGGTCTTCAGGGTGCGGAACAATTGCTCGATCGTCCAACGGCGGCGATAAAGGGCGATGACCGCCGCCGCCTGGTCGGTATCCGACACCGCATAGGTCGTCAGCAACCGCCAATGGATCGGCGTCTCGCCTGGTGGTGTGACGGTTTCGCGCACATCCACCAGATAAAGACGCGCCCCATCCGGGGTCTTCTTGTAGATGCCGTTCCTCGGGTGCGGCAATGTCACCGCGCTGAAGCGGATCGCCAACTGCGTGTCGCGCTCCTTGCGGCCAGGCTTGGCCGGCAGGGTAAAGGCAAGGTTTGCCGAAACCGGCAAGGCATCCGCCATGGCAAACAGCGAGGGCTGGTCTTTGCCGAAACTGCGGTCTTTGGCAGCGCGCACGACAAGGTCGACATTGGCAGGTCTTCGGGTGAAGGCCTCGTAGATATCGCTTTCGCGGTCGGCAATGACGGTGATGTGGCGCGCCGCCGCACAAACCTCAGCCGCCCGGTCGGCGCTCTCCAGCCAGCGATAGCTCTCCTTCTCCTCGATCGGACGCGCGCGCTGCGTGCCGCGCTTGCCCTGGTCGCGGCTTAGAAACTGTCCATGGATCGCTCCGACGATCGCGCCATCGTCGGCGTCGACCCCGATCATAGCATGCAGATAAAGACCGCCACCGCCGCTGGAGCGGACCACCGTCGTATCCTGAATGGCCAGGACATGACGATCTGCGCTACGGCCAGCTGTACGCAACGCCGCCTGCTCGATCATCTCCTGCGGATTGACGGCATCATTGCGCAAAAACCGGGTCAAACGGATCTCTCCGGCCCGATGCCCTCCAAGCTTGCGCACCCGCATGCCTTGGCCGGCCGTCTCAACCAGACGCCCCAGCAGGAACGCCCCCCTTTTTCCAGGCGGCGGTCGCCAAACCGTCCCAGGCTCAAATCATCCATCGCTCAATTCTCCTGCGTCCAGCAAGAGAATCAGAACACCATCACATAGGCAATTCTAAATGTGTGAATGCCATAGCCCCG
>NZ_JACIFY010000051.1 GCF_014197615.1 Rhizobium esperanzae | reverse complement strand
TCTAGCAGGCTGTTGAAAAAGAAGCTGGCCTGGAGGCTTTCGCCGTGATTCACTCGCTCGTCGAGTTTTGGAGTGATGCATGCGCGGCGGCGATGTGAGGACGGGTCAACTCTTCAGCTATGTCGATCTGGAGGATCGCGTTCGTAAAGATCATCCGCTGCGGGCAATCCGGCAGATCGTGAACGACGCGCTGGTTTTGCTGGAACGCGAGTTCGCAGCGCTCTATTCACCGATTGGGCGGCCATCGATCGCGCCTGAAAAGCTTCTGCGCGCGATGCTTTTGCAAGCCTTCTATTCGATCCGTTCCGAGCGGCTTTTGATGGAACGGCTGGAATACGACCTTCTATTCCGCTGGTTCGTCGACATTGGCATTGACGATCCAGCATGGGACCATTCGGTGTTTTCGAAGAACCGCGACCGGTTGCTGGAAGGCGACATCGCCGCGAAGTTCCTGGGCGCAATCCTTTCGCAGCCCAAGATAAAGCGGCTGCAGTCAACGGACCACTTCTCCGTCGATGGCACGCTGATCGAAGCCTGGGCGTCGATCAAGAGCTTCAAGCCGAAGAACGGCCCAAGGGGCGATCATGGCGGGCCACCGTCGGATGGCGGCGGTCGGAATATGGAAGCAGACTTTCATGGCGAGAGGCGTTCCAACGAGACGCATGCTTCAACGACCGATCCAGATGCAAGACTTTACAAGAAGGGAAAAGGCAAGGAGGCCAAGCTGTGCTTCATGGGGCACGGGCTGATGGAAAACCGCCATGGCCTGCTGGTCGATGCCTATCTGACAGAGGCCAGCGGATATGCTGAACGGGTAGCGGCGCTGCACATGATCGGGCCCTTCACCGAGCGGACACAAGCAATCACGCTGGGTGCCGACAAGGCCTATGACACCAAGGACTTCGTCCAAGACTTGCGGTCGATGAAGGTGACGCCGCATGTGGCGCAGAACGTCAGTGGTCGCCGCTCGGCCATTGACGGGCGCACGACGCGCCATTCCGGCTATGGGGTCAGCTTGCGCATCCGCAAGCGCATCGAGGAGGCGTTCGGCTGGATCAAGACCGTCGCGGGGCAGGACAAGACGAAGTTCCGTGGCCGCGATCGCGTCGGATGGGCCTTCACCTTCGCGGCCGCCGCCTATGATCTGGTGCGGCTGCCGAAACTGTTGGCGGTGTCGTCATGAGCGCGACCCCGAACTGCCGCTTGATTGGCCGTTGGCGGATCGTCGAGGCCGATCTATGGGATCGGGATTATCTCGACCTGGTCGAGCCCGCCAAAATCACCATCGGGGCTAACGGTCATGGCGAGATCGCCTTCGGTGCGATGCAAGCGGGCCTCGATCTCGGCTACAGCACGTCCATGGTCTCCTTCACATGGGCAGGATGCGACGAAATGGACGAAGTCTCCGGTGACGGACATGCCGAATTGCTCGACGATGGCACGATCGAAATCACGTTCGCATACCACAACGGCGACGAGGCCATACTAAAGGCCAAACAGGAGACTTCTTCAACAGCCTGCTAG
>NZ_JACIFY010000050.1 GCF_014197615.1 Rhizobium esperanzae | reverse complement strand
GTGAAGTTCGCCGTCTGCCAGCCGCTCGCCGTGGTGTTGGTGAAGGTGGCGGTGGCAAGCTTGGTGCCGGTGGAACTCCACAGGTCGACGACGTTCTGTCCGTTGTCGTTGGCGCTGCGGTAGAACTTGATGCCTGTAATATCGCCGCCGACGCTCGACGTGAACTTGACGCCGAGCTCGAGCTGCTGGCCGTCGTTGAGGTTCGTCTGGGCCGGCGTGTTGGAGGCGGAGAACAGGCTGTAGGTCGTTGGCGCTGCTGCGGCGGCGATAGTAAAGGTCTCGTTGGTCGAGAGACCGCCGATATCGGTTGCCGTGACCTTGACGCCGTAAGTGCCTGCTGTCGTCGGCGTGCCGGAGAAGGTGCGCGTCGAGGCGTTGAAGGCGAGCCAGGCGGGAAGCGCGGTGCCGTCGGCGGCGGTTGCCGAATAGGTCAGCGTCTCGGTGCTGTCGACATCGGTGAAGGTCGTTGTCGGCAGCACGAAGGAGAAGGCCGAGCCGACGGTGGCATTCTGCGTCGCCGTCTGGACGGCGAGCACCGGTGCATCGTTGGCGCCGTGGATGGTGATGGTCAGATTGGCCGTGGAGGTGGCCCCGGCTGAGTCACGCATCGTGTAGCTGAAGACATCGCTCAGCGTGTTGGTCGACAGGCGCAGCGCCTGCACGGCGGCATTGGTCTCGTTGAGGGCATAGCTATAGACACCCGACGCACTAAGAGTGAGGCTGCCATAGGTGCCGTTCAGTGCTGAGCCGAGCGTGCCTGACGTCGCACCGAAGACGACTGCCGTCACCGTCTTGGTGTCGCCGGCATCCGGATCGGTGTCGTTGGTCAGCACGTTGCCGCTGGCGGCGATGCCGCCCGAACCATTGGCGACACCGCCCTTCTCGGTGGCGTCGCCCGTATCGGCAACCGCCGTCGGTGTCGTGTTGCCGGGAACCGACACGGCGATGTTGAAGGTCTCGTTGGTCGAGAGACCGCCTATATCGGTTGCCGTCACCTTGACGCCATAGGTGCCGCCTGCCGTCGGCGTGCCGGAGAAGGTGCGCGTCGAGGCATTGAAGGTCAGCCAGGAGGGAAGCGCGGTGCCGTCGGCGGCCGTTGCCGAATAGGTCAGCGTCTCGGTGCTGTCGACATCGGTGAAGGTCGTCGTCGGCAGCACGAAGGAGAAGGCCGAGCCGACGGTGGCGTTCTGCGTCGCCGTCTGGACGGCGAGCACCGGTGCATCGTTGGCGCCGTGGATGGTGATGGTCAGATTGGCCGTGGAGGTGGCCCCGGCTGAGTCACGCATCGTGTAGCTGAAGACATCGCTCAGCGTGTTGGTCGACAGGCGCAGCGCCTGCACGGCGGCATTGGTCTCGTTGAGGGCATAGCTATAGACACCCGACGCACTAAGAGTGAGGCTGCCATAGGTGCCGTTCAGCGCCGAGCCGAGCGTGCCTGACGTCGCGCCGAAGACGACTGCCGTCACCGTCTTGGTGTCGCCGGCATCCGGATCGGTGTCGTTGGTCAGCACGTTGCCGCTGGCGGCGATGCCGCCCGAACCATTGGCGACACCGCCTTTCTCGGTGGCGTCACCCGTATCGGCAACCGCCGTCGGCGTCGTGTTGTT
>NZ_JACIFY010000049.1 GCF_014197615.1 Rhizobium esperanzae | reverse complement strand
GTCACCACCGCCAACGGATTGTCGAAGACGACGACGAGCGACTTAAACGCCGACAACGTCATTGATTTCACCGATACCGATGTGACAGTGATCGACGCCACCAACCGGACGCAGACCGTGCAGCATCGCACCAAGACCGGGACAACAGGTACGCTGCTGTCGCAGTCGGTCACGAAGACCAGCCTTGACGGCAAGTTGATCACGATCACCGAAGATGCGAATGGTGACACCAAGACCGACAGATTGACCGAGATTGTGGTCGGAACGGACGGCAAGACGACCAAAACGGTCAGCACCCTCAATGCCGACGGCTCGCTGGTCTTGAAGACCATGGCGGTCACATCCGCCGACGGCTTGTCGAAGACGACGAGTAGCGACGTCAACGGCGATACTGTCAACGATCTCGTGGTGACGGATGTCATTACCACGTGGTCGGATGGCAGCCGCACTGAAACGGTGACATCGAAGAACGCTAACGGCGCGACCATCGCCTCGACTCTCACCAACACATCGGCCGACAGTCTGACCCAGTACGTCAAGACTGATGCCAACGGTGACGGCGTCTACGAAGACACCACGAAAAGCGTCACCGTTCTGGACAGCACCGGCAAGCGCACGGAAACGGTGAGGAGCACGAGCGCCGACGGAACGCTCAAGACCCAGATCGTCACCGACGTCAGCGCCGATCGGAGGACGACCACCATCGTAACGGATGCGGATGGCGACGGCAGGACCGATACGCGCCGGGTCGAGACGACCTCGGCAAACGGCAATGTCAACATCTGGGAGCGGCAATACGCTGCAGATGCATCGACGATCAGCACGACCATCACCGACATCAGCGGCAACGGCCTGACCAAGACCGTGTCGGCGGATTTGAATCATGATGGCGTCGGCGACCGTATCACCAGCGACCAGACGGTGCTGAATGCCGATGGCAGCAAGACCGAGACGATCTCTCTGACGAGCAGCGATGCCACGCGTCTGAACAAGAAGACC
This sequence comes from Rhizobium esperanzae, assembly GCF_014197615.1. Taxonomy (GTDB): domain Bacteria; phylum Pseudomonadota; class Alphaproteobacteria; order Rhizobiales; family Rhizobiaceae; genus Rhizobium; species Rhizobium esperanzae_A. The sequence goes on along the minus strand of NZ_JACIFY010000049.1, from coordinate 690 downwards.
ATCGCCACGTCAGGCAATGGCATGTCGATCACGACGAGCGGGTACGTCAACGCCGACGAGGTGGTCGATACCAAGACGACTGATGTCACGACATTCGACACCTACGGGCTGCAGTTCCAGACCGTATCGGACTACCGGGGAACGTCGCTCGTAGGATCAACCAAGGTCACGACCAACCTCAACGGCCTTTCCGGCTCGACCGATTACGATCTGGACGGCGATGGAGCGGTCAACCAGACTTTGTCGTGGAAGAAAACACCGCTCGATCCGCTCGGATCGGTCACCACCACCAAAACGGTCAAGGCAACCGACGCCGCCGCGACGCTGATCTCGCAGACGATCACCACGGTCAGCGCCGACCAGAAAACCACCACCGTGAACACCAAGATCGATGGTGACGCCGTTGTCGACTTTGTAGAAACGATAACCATCGACAACGCCGGAACGCAGAAAGACGAGATCAAGCAGTATAACGCTGCTGGCGCGCTCGAAAGCCAGGCGATCGCCACTATCTCCGATGACGGGCTGTCGAAGACCTCGAGTTCGGACCTGGACGGCAACGCTGTCTTTGAACTCGTCACGACCGATGTCACGGTGCTGAACACGGACGGCAGCCGCACCGAGACGGTCTCGAAAAAGGGCATCGGCGATGCGCTGATTTCCCGCACGACTTCAAATGTCAGCGCCAGC
>NZ_JACIFY010000047.1 GCF_014197615.1 Rhizobium esperanzae | reverse complement strand
AGGGTGACGGCGTACCTTTTGTATAATGGGTCAACGACTTAGTGTAACAAGCAAGCTTAAGCCGGTAGGTGTAGGCGAAGCGAAAGCGAGTCTGAATAGGGCGATATAGTTTGTTGCATTAGACCCGAAACCGAGTGATCTAGCCATGAGCAGGTTGAAGGTTGGGTAACACCAACTGGAGGACCGAACCCGCATCTGTTGCAATAGATTGGGATGACTTGTGGCTAGGGGTGAAAGGCCAATCAAACTCGGAAATAGCTGGTTCTCCGCGAAATCTATTTAGGTAGAGCGTCGAGCGAATACCCCCGGGGGTAGAGCACTGGATGGGCTATGGGGACTCACCGTCTTACTGATCCTAACCAAACTCCGAATACCGGGGAGTACTACTCGGCAGACACACGGCGGGTGCTAACGTCCGTCGTGAAAAGGGCAACAACCCTAACCTCCAGCTAAGGTCCCCAAGTCATGGCTAAGTGGGAAAGGATGTGAGGATCCCAAAACAACCAGGATGTTGGCTTAGAAGCAGCCATCATTTAAAGAAAGCGTAACAGCTCACTGGTCTAAATAAGGGTCTTTGCGCCGAAAATGTAACGGGGCTGAAGCCATGCACCGAAGCTGAGGATTTGCAGTAATGCAAGTGGTAGCGGAGCGTTCCGTAAGCTGATGAAGGGAGACCCGTGAGGGCTCCTGGAGGTATCGGAAGTGCGAATGTTGACATGAGTAACGATAAAGAGGGTGAGAGACCCTCTCGCCGAAAGACCAAGGGTTCCTGCTTAAAGTTAATCTGAGCAGGGTTAGCCGGCCCCTAAGGCGAGGCAGAAATGCGTAGTCGATGGGAACCACGTTAATATTCGTGGGCCTGGTGGTAGTGACGGATTGCACAAGTTGTTCTGGTTTATTGGATTATCAGGGCAGCGGAGCGGTTCCAGGAAATAGCTCCACCGTATAGACCGTACCCGAAACCGACACAGGTGGTCAGGTAGAGTATACCAAGGCGCTTGAGAGAACTATGTTGAAGGAACTCGGCAAATTGCACGCGTAACTTCGGAAGAAGCGTGACCCCAATCTACGCAAGTATTTTGGGGTGGCACAGACCAGGGGGTAGCGACTGTTTATCAAAAACACAGGGCTCTGCGAAGTCGCAAGACGACGTATAGGGTCTGACGCCTGCCCGGTGCTGGAAGGTTAAGAGGAGAGGTGCAAGCTTTGAATCGAAGCCCCAGTAAACGGCGGCCGTAACTATAACGGTCCTAAGGTAGCGAAATTCCTTGTCGGGTAAGTTCCGACCTGCACGAATGGCGTAACGACTTCCCCGCTGTCTCCAACATAGACTCAGTGAAATTGAATTCCCCGTGAAGATGCGGGGTTCCTGCGGTCAGACGGAAAGACCCCGTGCACCTTTACTATAGCTTTACACTGGCATTCGTGTCGGCATGTGTAGGATAGGTGGTAGGCTTTGAAGCGGGGACGCCAGTTTCCGTGGAGCCATCCTTGAAATACCACCCTTATCGTCATGGATGTCTAACCGCGGCCCGTCATCCGGGTCCGGGACAGTGTATGGTGGGTAGTTTGACTGGGGCGGTCGCCTCCGAAAGAGTAACGGAGGCGCGCGATGGTGGGCTCAGACCGGTCGGAAATCGGTCGTCGAGTGCAATGGCATAAGCCCGCCTGACTGCGAGACTGACAAGTCGAGCAGAGACGAAAGTCGGTCATAGTGATCCGGTGGTCCCGTGTGGAAGGGCCATCGCTCAACGGATAAAAGGTACGCCGGGGATAACAGGCTGATGACCCCCAAGAGTCCATATCGACGGGGTTGTTTGGCACCTCGATGTCGGCTCATCGCATCCTGGGGCTGGAGCAGGTCCCAAGGGTTTGGCTGTTCGCCAATTAAAGCGGTACGTGAGCTGGGTTCAGAACGTCGTGAGACAGTTCGGTCCCTATCTGCCGTGGGTGTAGGAATATTGACAGGATCTGTCCCTAGTACGAGAGGACCGGGATGGACATATCTCTGGTGGACCTGTTGTCCTGCCAAGGGCATAGCAGGGTAGCTATATATGGACGGGATAACCGCTGAAGGCATCTAAGCGGGAAACCCACCTGAAAACGAGT
>NZ_JACIFY010000046.1 GCF_014197615.1 Rhizobium esperanzae | reverse complement strand
CATTTCAATCGCTTTGTCATGATGACTCTCCAGTGCAGGTTCCTGTTGAGGCGTGCGATAGGCTGACAAGCCAGATACGTTGCGTTCCTACTTCGACGATACGCCCTCTCAGCTTTCCGCGCCTGAGCCAACCGTAAGCGGTCTGCCGATGAATGCCGAGCTTTTCGGAAAGTTCTTGCAACGTTACTTCATCGTCATTGCGACGCGGGACGTGACCCGACCAGATCGGCCGCTTTTTTCCGAGGCCTTTTCGCACGAGGAGTTTCTGAACGATTAGCGCATCGAACCTAGATTTCTTGGCGGGCGACCAACCTTGGGCGTTGAGATCAACGGCGATCTGTTGCGCCGTTGCTCCCTGGTCACGCAACGCCACGATCCTGGCTAATATCTCGTCATGATGCTCGAGCTGTTCAAATCGCCTCACGGTTCGGATGATGGGATGCGTTGTTACGATCCCGCCTGCCCAGTGGCATTTGATCTCAGCGCGCTCTGTTTCTCCGAACAACTGGATGACCACGCGATCAAGCACTATCCGGGCGATAGTCTGCCGGTCACGTGCGGTGGTGGACTCCGCTTTCCAGAGGGAGGGCACATCTTCTGCCAACCGAAGAATAGTCTCTCTTTCCTCATCGGTTAACCGCTCGGGCTGCCGCGATAATGTCCGCTGGTGATCATCGGCGAGCGTTTGCTTTCTCGCCAGGGCAGCCTCCCAATCCCGTTCCAACGTCCGCGCTACCAGCCGGTTATCAGGATCGACGGCTTCATATCGCCGGCGGGCGAGCGTGATCTCGTAATCCGCACGCTCGAGGCGTTGCTTCCATCCATCGTGGATCTGTTGTCGTTCGAGTTCAATATCCTCGGCAACCTGAAGGCTGACGTCGATTGCGGATGGCGATATAGCCTCAAGCACCAGCGCGCCAACGCAGGCATCCACGGGACGAGCACTGATCGACTGGCAATGACGGCCTCCGTATGTCGTCGCTTCCCAGCTGCAGCTGTAACGTGCCTCCCGGCCATCGTCGTTGTAGCCGGTAACCATTTTACGGCCACACACGGCGCAAGAGACAAGCCCGCTGAGCAGCGCCGCGCCACCCCTTGGGACGCCAGGATATCGGGTACGGTTTTTTGCCATCTGCTCCTGATTTCGCTCATAGGTTTTCCAGTCAATGTAAGCTGGAAGAGCATTTTGGTGCAGTACCATCCACTTTTGCCGATCGCCAATAATGCGCCGGCCACTGTGAGGCTTGCCGGGCAACCGGAGGCGGCCATCGCTGCGACTGCGCCCGTAAACATAGGCGCCGGCATAACTGGGGTGACGAAGCATATCGCGGATCGTCGCATTGTTAGGCCTGCTCCAACAGACATCACCCTTCTCAGGACCGCTGCGGGTGCGGTCGGGGAGCGCGATGCCGTGATCGACAAGGTAACGCAAAACGCCGCTGATCGAACGACGCTTTTCGAAGACGGCGAAGACAAGGCGAATAATCCTTTGCACCTCCTCGTCCGGATCCAGGGCAACCTCCCCGGACGGCTTCAAAACATAGCCACGCGGAAGACCCAGAATAAGTTCGCCACGGTGCGCCTTGGCCTTGCGACCTTCGTGCATGCGGCTCTTGAGAATATGCAGCTCAGCTTCGCTCATCGTGCCCTTCAGGCCGAGCAACAGGCGGTCATTGTATGTGCTGGGATCGTAGACGCCGTCGGCATCGCCAATCAACGTGTCGAACAACGCGCACATTTCCAAAAGCTGATGCCAATCGCGGCACGAACGCGCGAGACGGGACACTTCAATGCCGATGACCATTCCCACATGGCCAAGCCCGACCTCGGCAACGAGACGCTGAAAGCCCGGTCGATCGAGCGTTGATGCACCTGATCGGCCCAGATCGTCGTCAATCACCGTAATCTGGTCGCGTCGCCACCCAAGTCGAAAGGCACGATCTGTCAACGCATACTGGAGCCGCGTTGACTCGCGATTGTGCTCGACTTGTCGTACCGTCGACTGCCTGACGTAAACGATAGCCTGGCGATCATGGTGGCTGGAGTGGATCTTCTCCGTCAACGCGAAGTCGAGACAACTCGGTTCCGCATTCATGACCGGCCTCCCGCTCCATCGACACATGCTGCTGTATCAGACTGGCAATCAGCGCCACGAGCCTTCGACGCCGATCTGACGGCAGATCCGTCCATCGGATATGTGTCCGCTTCAGGTTCATCACGAATCATCCATCGGGCCAGCAATATCAATGCTCTATGGCCAACATAGGGCATCAACAGAAACTCACTTTGAGAGGTTTCTTGAATATGCCCTTTCGAT
>NZ_JACIFY010000045.1 GCF_014197615.1 Rhizobium esperanzae | reverse complement strand
GCATTGCCGATCGGGATCAGGCTCTGCAATTCCTTGGCGGGCTGACCTTCGAGCTGCTGCGCATCCGGTTCGGGAATGGCATCGGTGGCGACACGGGTGACCGTGCCGTTCAGGATACCGTAGCGCGTAAAGGGAAAGGCCTCGACCTTGATGACGGCGTGCTGACCTGGCGAGACGAAGCCGATATCGCGGTTCGGCAGATAAGCCTCGATTTCGAACGATGAGTCGTCCGGCACGATCCGCATCAGCTCGGCGCCTGATGTCACCACTTGGCCGACCGTTGTGATGGCCGACGTCTGGACGATACCCTTGATCGGGCTTTTGATCGTCATCGAGTCGAGCCGCTTGGCGGCTTTGACCAGTTGCTGTTCCTTCTCGTCGATTTCCCGCGATGCCTGCGCCTGCTTTTGGGCATTGTCGGCGACGAAGGTCTTGAGGGTTTTCAGGCCTTCGCTGGTCGCTGCAGCGATCGCCATCTCCGCCTCCGCCCGCTGACCGATCTGCTCGGCGAGATTTGCCTCTTCCTTCTGCTTGACCTCGACGGCATCGATGACGCCGGATCTCGGGCCAGCACTCAGGTCCACGAGGTTGGAGCGCATGGCGACGCGGTCTTCGAGTGTCGCGACCAGTGCCTGTTGAGCGGCGATCATCTCGCTGTATCTTTTCGAAGCGGCGAGCTGCTGATTGCGCTGGGCTGCGAGGCTGTCCAGCGTCGATGAGAGCTGCTCGAGATCGGAATTATAGAGCAGCGTCTCGCGCGCGCGGATGTCGGCTGGTATGGAATCCGCAAATTCGGGAGCGATCTCGATCCGGCGTTCTCCGCTCCAGAGATCGCTATGCAGCCACGCCTGGACCTCAGCCAATGCCGCTTTACGTCTGGCGACTTCCGCCCGCAGCGCCGAAAGGCTGGTAGACAGCGCGTCGGCTTCGGCCTGCGCTTCTGTCGGGTCAAGCTCGACGAGAACATCGCCGGCTTCCACCTTGACACCGTTCGAGACCGGCACCGCAATCGTTTTGCCGACCTCGATCGATTGGATGACCTTGACGCGTCCGGTCGGCTGGATCTTTCCCTGGGCTGTCGCGACGATATCGAATCTGCCGACGTAACTCCAGATCAGCGCGCCGGCAGTGAGCAGGCAGATGAACCAGATGAGGGCGGTGCGGATCGGCGAGGCCGGTGTTTCCAGGATTTCGAGAGCGGCCGGCAGGAACTCGTTGTCGACCGGCAATCGCTTCTGTGGCTTCGGCGGAAGTCGCGGAGGCTGGACATTCTGGTTCATGATTGAACAGGACCCGTCTGCAATTGCCAGAGATGGGCATAAAGGCCGTTCGGGCGGAAGAGCAGCTGATCGTGCGTTCCCTCTTCGACGATGCGCCCGTCTTTCATGCCGATGATGCGGTTGCAGTGCCTGACCGTCGCCAGGCGATGGGCGATGATGATGACGGTGCGGCCGCGGACGATCTCGCGCATATTGCCGAGGATGATGCGTTCGCTCTCATAATCGAGCGCGCTGGTGGCTTCATCGAGGATCAGGATCGGCGGATTGGTGGCGAGCGCGCGGGCAATGGCCAGGCGCTGCCGCTGACCGCCGGAAAGATTGGCGCCGCGCTCCTCGATCAGCGTGTCGTAGCCGCGCGGCAGCTTGGCGATAAACTCGTCAGCACCGGACAGGCGTGCCATCTGAATGGCGGCGGCGCGCGACATGGCCGGATTGACCATGCAGATATTGTCGTGGATCGTCCGGTTGAACAGCATGTTTTCCTGAAGCACGACGCCGATATTCGCGCGCAGCCAGGCCGGATCGACCTGGGCGATATCCTGGCCGTCAACGAAGACCTGACCATTGTTCGGAATATAGAAGCGCTGCACCAGCTTGGTCAGTGTCGACTTGCCGGAGCCGGAGGGGCCGACGATGCCGATGACTTCGCCCGGCCGGATCGAAAAGGTAATGTCCTTCAGCACATCCTGGCCATCCGGGGAATAGCGGAAGTTCACCGATTTGAAACCGATTGCACCTTTCGGCGGCGGCAGGCTGACGGCGACGCTCGGGCGCGGCTCCTGGGGCGCATTCAGAATATCCGAGAGCCTGGCGACAGAAACCTGCACCTGCTGGAAATCCTGCCAGAGCTGCGACAGGCGCAGGATCGGCTGGGAGACCTGGCCGGCAATCATGTTGAAGGCGACCAGTGCGCCGACGGTCAATTCACCATCGATCACTGCCTGCGCGCCGAAGAGCAGCAGGGCGGCCGAGGTGATCTTGTTGATGTACTGAATGGCATTCTGACCCTTCGCCGCCAGCATCGTCGCCAGGAAGGACGAGCGTACATAAGCGGCCAGCCGCTCCTCCCATTGCGAGGAAACCACCGGCTCGACCGCCGAGGCCTTCAGCGTCTGGATACCGACGACGGTTTCGACGAGCAATTGCTGGCTGAAGGCGCCGCGCTCGAACTTCTCGTCGATCCGCTCCTTGAGGAAGGGCCGGATGATAAATCCGATCGCCATATAGAAGGGAATGGAGGCGACGACGATCCAGGCGAGCGTCGACGAATAGGAAAACAGCACGAAGATGAAGACGACGGTGAAGATCAGATCCAACCCTGAGAACAGGCCCTGGCCGGTGAGGAAATTGCGGATGGTTTCGAGTTCGCGGACTCTCGCGACCGTCTGGCCGGTGGCGCGCGTCTCGAAATAGCTGAGCGGCAGATTGAGGAGATGCCGGAACAGGCGCCGGCCGAGCTCGACATCGATGCGGTTGGTCGTATGCGACAGTGCGTGGGTTCTGAGATATTGCAGCACGACATCGAAAAGCCCGACGGCGGCAAGGCCGACGACGAGCACGATCAGTGTCGAATAGCTGCGATGGGCCAGCACCTTGTCGACGACAACCTGGAAGAACAATGGCGTCACCAGCGCGAAGATCTGGATGACGAGGGAGGCGGCCAACACATGGCCGAAGGCGCGGCGATAGCGCCAGATGGCCGGCAGGAACCAGCGGAAGCCGAAATTCTGCTGCGAGGCGCCGGGGCCGGCAAATTTACGCTGAACGAGGATGAATTCGCCCGAGGTCAGCGCCAGCAGTTCGTCCGCCTCGACGTTGCGGGCGGAGAAATCGATGGGGTTGATCAGCCGATAGCGGCCCTCGGCGGCCGCGCCGGCAAAGACTGCGAAGGTCCCATCATTCAACGAGGCAAGTGCCGGTGCTGGAAGGGTCGTCAGCCGTTTGGCTTTGTCGACGCGAACAACGCGCGCCTTCAGGCCGATGATCTTTGCGGCGCGCAGTAGATCGTCGGCAGCCGCCGGCCCTGTCAGGGCGAGTTCCCGGCTCAGCGTATCAGGACGCGATGCGATCCGGAAATAACCGGCGACGGCAGCAATCGCCGCCAGTCCGCTGTCGGCGATTGCGGCTTCCGGTGATGGTCTGGGGTCGCCTATGGTCTCTGCCTCCGCCG
>NZ_JACIFY010000044.1 GCF_014197615.1 Rhizobium esperanzae | reverse complement strand
ATAACCGGCGACGGCAGCAATCGCCGCCAGTCCGCTGTCGGCGATTGCGGCTTCCGGTGATGGTCTGGGGTCGCCTATGGTCTCTGCCTCCGCCGCCCCAGCGTCGGATGCCATCTGGATGTCCGTCATGTTATGGGATCAATAAAGAGAGAGTATGCCGGCGCCAGGAGGCGCCGGCGTGAAACAAGAGATCTTGCTATGCGGCATTGACCGTCTGACTGGCTCGCACTGCGAGCATGGCATCACCGACCAGATAGTGGTTGCTACCATCGACTGACTGATAAGAACTGGTGCCGCTGATCGCCGAACCATCGGCAAAGGCCTGCGCCCCGTCGTTGCTCGGCATCAGGTTGATCAATCGGATGCCGGCGACGGTCATCGTTTGCAGTTCGCCGGCGTCGCTAATGCCGTTCTGATTGAGGTCGCGCCAGACCCTGAACTCATTCCAACGCTCGTCGTTCACATCAAGCACGTTGTCATGGTTGGTGTCGAAAGCACGCCGCAGACCGTCAAGATCCGAGGTCGACTCGTTACTCCAAACGCTAAACGCCAATTCTCGCCCCTGGTCGATCTTTCCGTCCGGGCCGGCCGTTCCATCAACACCAAGATCGATCGCCAGGAAGCCGTCCTGGGGGCCGACCCAAGCTGTCTGATCCGCCACACCATCGCCGTCCCAATCGAAACCCACCGATGAGCCGAGTGTGTCAAGAGGACGAAGATCGACATGGCCGTCGCCATTCAGGTCCAAAAGAACGGGACTGGTGCCTCTCGCTATAACACGTCCCTGGGCATCATACTTTTGCCACCAGTCCAACGTGCCACCCCGGTCGGAATGGTACTCGTACTCTATGCGGGTGCCGTCATCGAAATAGGTATCGCCGCTGGTTCTGACCCCATATCTGTCGAAGCGAATGATGTCTCTAGTCCACGACTGGTTATTCAGATAGTCACGGTATTCGTAATACCATTTCTTTGACTCGTCCATTTGCACGAATGTTTGCATGAGGACATTCGATGACGAATATGATTCAGTCTGAAATCTCCATTTCTGGCCGCCGAGGTCATAAGTCGTCTTGTCCGTTTGACCGCTATCGAAGGTCGTTTCTTCGTAAGTCGTCTGTCCGGCGCTATTCTGGATCACGAGACGAGATGACCAGTTTGCGTTCGCTCGGTCCCACGCGTAGTAGCGCGTGTCGCCGTTGTCATAATAGATGTTCTGAACTGTGAGCTGATTGCTGGCATTGTAGGAATAGTCGATGCGGTACCAATTCACGGCGTTGGCGGGATCATAGCTGGTGACATAGCGTGTGCCGTCATCATTGGCTTGATCGACCCCGACCAGTCTGCCGGCAGTGTCATAAGACTGCTTGATGGTCGTCCAAGACTGGGTGCCGGCGACATCATAGGCGGTCTTCGAGCCGTCGTCGGCCGTTTCAAGCTTGTACGTTAGCTGTCCAGCCGCATTGTAGTTCTGTTGTATCTGCGACCACGCCGCAGCATTCGATGGATCGAAGCTGATCTCGATCCGCGTGCCGTCGTCGTAGAACTGCTTTTCGAGCGTCTTCCTGCCGGCCCCGTCGTATTGCTGCTCGACCCTTGTCGATGTGCTCGCATTCAGCGGATCGTAGAAAGTGACGGTTGTCAGCAAGCCGGCCTTGTTGGCATTGGCCACACTCAGCGTCTGCCCACTCGCTCCGTCATAGGTCGTCGTCACAGAGCTTCCGTCAGCCGCAACGATGGTCTCAGCAGTCTTGCGGCCAAGCGAGTCCGTCGTGAGGCTGGAGGAAAGCGAGCCGAGCGCGGTGACTTGAACGACGTTTGTCTGCGCCATTGCGCCGCTGGCGTTGAGATCCACCTTGGTCAGGGTGATCGAGCCATCAGCATGCGTTACCGCCGTCTCGGTATGATCGATGGTTCCGTTGTTGCCGGCATCCTTCGACAGTTTGGTGATCAGGCCATCGGCGCTGGTCGAGATCGTGCCCTTTGCCGTCACCGTGCCACTGGCGTTGCTTTCGGTCACCGCCGTGACGATGGAGCCGTCGACTTGGACGGTCGACTGCATGACGGTCTCGTAGACGCCGTTGCCGTCATAATCGTATTTGGCGATTTTGGTGCGGCCATCTGCCGATGTGGTTGTCTCGATTTTCGCCGCGATAGCCTGTGTCCAATAGACACCGCCCGGGGTCAGGTTGGAAACCAATCGCGCCGTTGCATTGTTGGTAACCACGGAAACCGAGGCGCCGGTGGAATCGACTGTGATGGTTTCCACCTGATCGGCCGTTCCATCGCCGTTGATATCCTTCGACGTCGTCTTCAGCCTGCCGTCGGCAGAACTCTGGATCGTCGTCGTTGCAGCCAGCGTACCAGCCGGCAGATCCGTATCGGAAATGACAGTGGTGCTGCTGCCGTCGGCATTCGCGGTAAAGTTCGTCAGCCGCTGACGATCGATCGTACCATCGCCATCGAGATCCCAAGTCGTGGTTGTCAGGCGACCGTCGGCGGATACGATGACGGTCGATTTGTCCTTGATCGTTGTCCCATCGGCCTTGAAGTTGGTGGTGACCGATGTCTGGATGCCGGAATTGGCGGTGACCGTCTCTTGGTGTTGATCGACCTTGTCATCACCGTTGCCGTCGCGGTCAATGGTGAGGGTCAGCTTATCGGCGCTGGTGAGGCTGACGATCTTGCCGATCCGGATGGTTCCACCACTATCCCTCGTTTCGACAGTCTCGCGCACGGCGCCGTCCGCCAGCACCGTGATCATGTCGGTGACGGTCTGGTTGGTAAAGCCCGGACGCTCTTGGCTGGAGGAGGTGATCAGGCCGTTGGCGCTGATCGTGGTTGTGGTCCTGGAGATCAGCGAACCGTCGGCCTTCTTGCTTTCAACCGTTCGCGTCTTGGTGCCATTGGCATTCAAGACCGTGACATCGGTCGCCGTCTGGCTGTAGGCGCCGGCACCTGTGGGATCAATCTGGGTGGTGATCGACAGACCATTGGCGCTTGTGGTGACGAGATATCGGCTGGTCAGCGTCGTGCCAGTCAGATTGCTGATCGTCTGCGTCCTGGACCCATTGGCGTTGAGAATGGTGACGTCGGTGCGGCTCTTGTTGAAGGTGGTGCCGCCACCGGTGCCCGCGGTGTCCCACTGGGTGGTAACCGTCAGGCCGTCTGCTGACACCTCTGTCAGCGTGATGCTCTTGGTGACGCCGGCGACGATATCGTTCGTTGTGGTCGCCGTGCTACCGTTGGCCTTCAGAATCGTGGTGCTGGTCGTTTTCTTGTCGACTGTGCCGTTGCCATCGCTGTCATATTCGATGGCCTGGGTCAGGCCGTCGGCCCACGTGGTGATGGTCTTCGAGTCCTTCACAAGATTGTTGGCGCCCAAGTCGCTGAGGACCTGGACCGTCTTGCCGTCAATCTGCTTCGTCGTGGCCGACTTCTTGTCGATATAGCCATCGCCGTCGACATCGACAGTGACCGTAGTCGTAAGACCATGCGCCGCCACTGCGGTGACGGTCTTGCTTTCCAGCGTCGTCCCATCCGCCTTGAAGTAAGAGAGCGTCTCCGTCGTCCCGCCATCGGCGTTGAGAACGGTAACGTCGCTCATCGAGCGAACGGTTTCCCCATCGGCATCCGCCCAGCTTACTGTCTTGCTCAACCCGCTGGCGCTGACATTTGAAGTCGTGCGGGAAATCAGCGCATCGCCGATGCCCTTTTTCGAGACCGTCTCGGTGCGGCTGCCGTCCGTGTTCAGCA
>NZ_JACIFY010000043.1 GCF_014197615.1 Rhizobium esperanzae | reverse complement strand
TGCTGAACACGGACGGCAGCCGCACCGAGACGGTCTCGAAAAAGGGCATCGGCGATGCGCTGATTTCCCGCACGACTTCAAATGTCAGCGCCAGCAGTCTGAGCAAGGCAATAAGCTGGGCCGATGCCAGCGACACGACGGTTCGCTCCTTGAGTGACGTCACCGTTCTCAACGCCGATGGCGGTACGACGGAGACGCTGTCCTACTTCAAGGCGGATGGTACGACGCTGGAAAGCAAGACTGTCGCCACTGTCGCAGCTCATGGTCTTACAACCACGGTCACCGTCGATGTCGACGGCGATAACGTCATCGACAACAAATCGGTCACAGCAAAGCAGACCAACGGCTCGACGATCCAAACCCTTAGTGACTTCGGCGCCAATGCCGCGCTGAAGGATACGAAGACCGTCACGACGTCGGCTGACGGCCTGACGCAGACTGTCGAATACGACAGCAATGGCGACGGCACGATCGATAAAAAGACAACCAAGACCACGGTTCTCCAGGCCAATGGCAGCACGGCGACGACGACGAAGGATATCGTCGGCAGCGTCACCAAGAGCATCACGCTGACAGAGGTGTCGGCAGACGGGCTGACCGTGACCACCAAATGGGACACGGTCGGCACCGGTGGCGGCACCACCTTCGACAAGAGCCGAACCGACGTCACCGTCCTCAACGCCAATGGCTCGAAGACGCAGACGATCAGCAATCTGACCGGCACAACGCTGACCAGCCGATATCTCGTCACGACAAGCGCCAATGGTCTGTCGATTACCACCCAGATCGATCCGACTGGTGCGGGCACCTACAGCCAGACGGCGACCGATGTCACCGTCCTGAATGCCAACGGCACCAAGACGCGGACGGTGGAAAGCACGAAGGCTGACGGTTCGCTGATCTCGCGGACCATCACCACGATCAGCGCCAACGGCCTGATCACCTCTTCCAGCCAAGAGCGTCCGGGCTTTACCAACCAGACCGTTACCGACACGATCACGGTGCTGGCGGATGGCGCCGTTCGCGAGACTGTCGAAACGAAGGATAGCGGTGGAACGCTGATCGGCAGGACTGTCACCCTGACCAGCGCCGACAAGCTGACGGTCACCATCGACCGCGACGGAAACGGCGACGGTATCGTCGATCAACACCAAGAAACGGTCACCGCCAATTCAGGCGTCCAGACATCGGTCACCACCGACTTCAGGGCCGACGGCTCTGTCATGGACAAGTCGACCGTCGTCGTATCCGCCGACGGTCGCCTGACGACCACGACCTGGGATCTCGATGGCGATGGTACGATCGATCGCCAGCGGCTGACGAACTTTACCGCGAATGCCGACGGAAGCAGCACCACTGTCATTTCCGATACGGATCTGCCGGCCGGCACGCAGGCCTCAACGACGACGATCCAGGTGTCTGCCGATGGCAGGCTGAAGACGACGTCGAAGGATACCAACGGTGACGGAACGGCCGATCAGGTCGAGACCGTCACCGTCGATTCCACGGGCGCCTCGGTTTCCGTGGTTACCAACAATGCAACGGCGCGTCTGGTTTCCAACCTGACGCCGGGCGGTGTCTACTGGACCCAGGCAATCGCGGCGAAGATCGAGACGACCACCTCGGCGGATGGCCGCACCAAGATCGCCAAATACGACTACGACGGCAACGGCGTCTACGAGACGATCATGCAGTCGACCATCCAAGTCGACGGCTCCATCGTCACGGCGGTGACAGAAACCAATGCCAGTGGCACGGTGACGGCAAAGGGCACAATCTCGACCAGCGCCGACGGCCTGATCACCACGCTGTCGAAAGATGCCGGCAACAACGGCACCATCGATCATACCGAGACGGCGGTGACGCATGCCGATGGCTCGATCACGCGGAAGAAGATCGATCTTAACGCCAGCGGAGCAATGACGCAGACGACCGTCGATCAGGTTACCGCGCTCGGGTCGCTTTCCTCCAGCCTCGCGACGGACTCTGCTGGCCGCAAGACCGCTGAGACCATCTTCGCTTCGGACGGAAGCTCCGTGGCGACGACCTATGACGGCGCGAGCGGGCAGACGTTGAGTGTCGCCAACGCCAATAAGGCCGGCTTGCTGACGACCGTGACTTTCTACGACCCGCTGAGTGCGAACACGTGGAAAAGTATCGAGCGGCAATATGACACTGCCGGCAGGGAGACGTTGGAAAAGCAGTTCTACGACGACAACACACGGATCGAGATCAGCTTCGATCCATCAAATGCTGCGGCGTGGTCGCAGATACAACAAAACTATAATGCGGCAGGACAGCTGACGTACAAGCTTGAAACCGGCGACGACGGCTCGAAGACTGCCTACGACGTTGCAGGCACCCAGTCATGGTCGACGATCAAGCAATCCTATGACGCGGCAAACAGGCTTATCGGCGTCGATCAGACAAATGATGACAGCACACGCTATGTCACAAGCTATGACCCCGCGAATGCGGCGGTGTGGTCTCGCGTCGACTATTCCTACAACGCCGGCGGTCAGCTCACAGTCCAGAACATCTATTACGACGACGGCGGCAAACGCTATGAGGCATGGGACAGGGCGAACGCTGTAAACTGGTCATACCACCTCGTGATCCAGAATAGTGCCGGGCAGACGACCTACGAAGAAACGAAATTCGATGGCGGTCAAACGGACAAGAGAACGAATGATGTCGGCAATGCTAGCAACTGGTCATATCAGATAGCCTCATACTCGGCATCGGGCGCCTTGATGCAGACGTTCACACAGATGGACGAGGCAAAGAAGTGGTATTACGAATACCAAGACTATTTGAATAACCAGGCATGGACCAGGGACATCATTCGCTTTGACAGGTACGG
The DNA here is from genome assembly GCF_014197615.1 of Rhizobium esperanzae. GTDB lineage: Bacteria > Pseudomonadota > Alphaproteobacteria > Rhizobiales > Rhizobiaceae > Rhizobium > Rhizobium esperanzae_A. The sequence continues at coordinate 897 of NZ_JACIFY010000043.1, read as the reverse complement.
AGTCAAAACCAGCGGCGATACCTATTTCGATGACGGCACCCGCATTGAATACGAGTATCACTCCGATCGGGGGGGCACGCTGGATTGGTGGAAGAAATACAATGCCCAAGGGCAAGTCATCCAAACATATTACGCCAATTCCCCGATCCTCCTCGATCTGAATGGCGACAGCCACGTCGATCTTCGTCCGCTTGATTCACTTGGCCCTTCAGTGGGCTTCGATTGGGATGGCGATGGTGTTGCGGAGGAAACGGCTTGGGTTGGTCCTCAGGACGGTTTCCTGGCAATTGATCTCGGCGCGGATGGAACGACCGGCCCAGATGGCAAGATCGATCAGGCGCGGGAACTGGCGTTCAGTCTTTGGGACGACACGGCGACATCGGACCTTAACGGCCTGCGGCTTGCCTTCGATACCAATCACGACAACGTCCTTGACATCAACGATGCTCGTTGGAACGAGTTCCGGGTTTGGCGCGACCTCAACCAAAACGGCGTCAGCGACGCTGGCGAGCTGCAGACGATGACGGATGCCGGCATTCGGCTGATCAATCTTCTGCCGAGCAGTGACGGGGCGCAATCCTTTGCCGATGGATCGATGATCACAGGGACGAGCTCTTATCAAACTGTTGACGGCACGAACCAGTACCTGGTTGGTGACGCAATCCTCGCCTCGCGGTCAAGCCAAGCGGCAAATGCCGTGTAACAATATGCCCCGCTTCGTGTCGGCGCCTATGGCGCCGGCATCCTCTCACTTTTTTGATCCCCGCCATGACCGACATCCAGACAGCATCCGACCCTGACACGGCGGAGGCAGAGACCATAGGCGACCCCAGACCATCACCGGAAGCCGCAATCGCCGACAGCGGACTGGCGGCGATTGCTGCCGTCGCCGGTTAT
>NZ_JACIFY010000042.1 GCF_014197615.1 Rhizobium esperanzae | reverse complement strand
ATGCGAAAGCTGCTCGTGCTGGCAAACTGCCTGCTAGCTCAGGACCGCCTCTGGACCCCAAATCCGCCTTGACAACCAACACAGATTCTCATCCGACCCTGCGGGCCACCTTCTCCCCGCTGGGGAGAAGAGGGAGATTGCCGCAACGCCGAGCTCCCCCAATCACCCCGGCTTACGCGCACAAATCGCAAACCGCTCCTGCACCATCCGCTCCAGCCCACGCAGGAACGGCATCTTGCGCGCCTGCGCCCAGTGAATATCCCCGAGCTTGCGGTCGACCACGATGTCCACGAAGCCGGCCTGACGGAGAAGATCGACGATCGCTTCGGCCGGCATCTCGTGGGAGAAATGCACGCGGGAGCGGATGCTCTGGTGCCGTGCCATCATCTCCGGTGACATATGGCTTGCCGCCGGCTTGCCCGTCACCTTTGTCCAAAACTTCTGCAGGCTCTTCACCCAGGTTTCCCGGCCCATATTGCCGTCGACGATCAGCACCTTGCCGCCCGGCTTCAGCACCGAAAACCATTCCTTGAAGGCCGAAGCCGGGTCCACCAGCGTCCAGACGAGATGCCGGTTGGTGATGGCGTCGTAGCTATCCTTCGGCTCCATGGTATTCTCGGCGTCGCCGGAAACGAAGCGGATATCGGTGCCGCGCTTCTTCGCCTTGGCGCGCGCCTGCGCCAGCATCGCATCCGACCAATCGAGCCCGGTCACCTTGAAGCCGACATCATGCATCAGATGCGAGATGACGGCCGTGCCGCAGGCAAGATCGAGCAGCGGGCGCCCCTGGCCTTCGCCGAGATGCTTCCTGATCAGCCGCTGCCAGCCCTTCCGCTCCTCTTCCGAAAAGATTTCATGGCCGACGCTCTGGTCGAAGGTATCAGCCCTCTCCGACCAGAAATCGCGAATTTCGTCGCGGATGGAGTAGTTCGTGTTCATGGAATTCATCGCAGGCACCCCGGCATAACATCAGTTTGGAAATGCTCTAAAACATATAACTTGATTCACAAAGTCATATTTCTTATGCCTGCGGACATTATTCAGACCTCGGGGGAATTTCCAGATGAATTTCGTGAAAATGCTCGCAGTTTCCGCAGCTGCGATTGCGAGCCTGATGCCGCTTTCGGCGCTCGCTCAATCCTTCACCATCAAGGATGTGGCGGGCCGCGAAGTGAGCTTCGACAAGCCGGTCGAGCGTGTGATCCTCGGGGAAGGCCGCATGCTCTACGCCGTCGCGCCGATCGAGAAGGAAGATCCCTTCGCCAAGATCGTCGGCTGGCGCAACGATCTCTGGACCACCGACAAGGACGGCTTCAACGCCTATGTCGAGAAGTTTCCCAAGGGCAAGGACCTGCCCTTCCTCGGCAACCTCACCGACGGCACGCTGCAGACCGAAACGGTGGTCAAGCTGCACCCGGATGTACTGCTGCTGCCGATCGGCAACAAGACGGCCGCCGACGAAGTGAAGCTCGAAGACATGCTCTCCGGCATCGGCGTGAAGATCGTCTACATCGATTTCCGCGAGCATATTCTCGCCAACACCGAGCCGAGCCTGAAAATCCTCGGCAAGCTTTTCGGCCATGAGGACCGCGCCGAAGCAGTCGCCGGCTTCTGGAAGGAGCAGATGGCGCGCGTCACCGACAGGCTGAAGGCAGCCAATCCGCCGGAGCCGAAGGTCTTCATGTACCGCGCCGCCGGCTTGGTGGAATGCTGCGGCACGTTCGGTCCGGATAATTTCGGCCTGATGGTCGATTTGGCCGGCGGCCACAATCTCGGCTCCGATTTCCTGCCGGGTTACACCGGCTCCATCAACGCCGAACAGGTCGTCGCTTCCAATCCCGAGGTCATCGTCGTCACCGGTTCCAACTGGAGCCAGACCAAGGACGCCAAGGATTTCGTGAATGTCGGCCCGAACGCCGCCGCCACCCTCGGCGACAGCCGCAAGGCGCTGATCACGCTGATGGAAAACCCGGCCTTCACCGGCTCCAAGGCCGTCGCCGGCGGCAATGTCCATGCGATCTGGCACCAGTTCTATACCAGCCCCTACCAGTTCGTCGCCGTCCAGCAGCTGGCGAAGTGGTTCCATCCGAACCTCTTTGCCGATCTCGACCCTGACGCCACCTTCAAGGAATTCCACGAGAAATTCCTGCCGATCGCCTATCAGCCGGGCTACTGGGTCGACGCCAAGGCGGGCAAGTAATCCGCGATGGCCGAGATCGCTGCCCATTCGATCGACGTGGAAGCCGGGAGGGAGCGCTACCGCGCCCTCGCCCGGCGCAAGCTGCTGATCCTTTTCGCTATGACGGCAGCACTTTGCCTGTCCTTCGCCGTCGATCTCGCCTGGGGGCCGGCCCGCTATAGTCTCGGCGAGGTCGTCTCCGCCCTCCTCGATCCGTCTTCGGTTTCCGATCAGGTGCGTGCCGTCGTCTGGGACATCCGCATGCCGGTCGCCGTGATGGCGATCGTCGTCGGCGCCTCGCTCTCCGTCGCCGGCGCGCAGATGCAGACGATCCTCGCCAATCCGCTCGCCAGCCCCTTCACCTTAGGCATTTCGGCGGCCGCAAGCTTCGGCGCGGCTCTGGCGATCGTCACCAGCGTTCCGCTTCTGCCTGTCGCAGCCGGCCTGCTGGTGCCGGTCAACGCCTTCATCATGGCGCTGATCGCCACCCTCTTCATCCATTTCGTCTCGCAGGCCCGTGGCGTCTCGGTGCAGACGGTGGTGCTGCTTGGCATCGCTCTGGTTTTCACCTTCAATGCCGCCCTCGCCTTCCTGCAATATCTGGCCTCCGAACAGGCGCTGTCGGCCGTCGTTTTCTGGACCATGGGCAGCCTCACCAAGGCCACCTGGCCGAAGATCTGGGTGACGCTCGCCGTTCTCCTGGCTGCCCTTCCGCTCTTTGCCCGCAATGCCTGGGCGCTGACGGCGATCCGCCTCGGCGAGGACAAGGCGGCAAGCTTCGGCGTCAATGTCCGCCGCATCCGCCTGGAAACCATGCTCGTCGTCTCGCTGCTTGCCGCAGTCCCCGTAAGCTTCGTCGGCACCATCGGCTTTGTCGGCCTCGTCGGCCCGCACATCGCGCGCATGATTCTCGGCGAGGATCAGCGCTTCTTCCTGCCGGGCTCGATCCTTTCGGGCGCATTGCTGCTCTCGCTGACCTCGATCGTCTCGAAGTCGATCATCCCAGGCGTCGTCTTCCCGATCGGCATCATCACGGCACTGGTCGGCGTGCCCTTCTTCTTCTCGCTCATCCTCTCGAACAGGAGCCGGTCATGGTAGCGCTTCAGTTGCAGTCGGTCGGCGCCTTTCACGGCCGCAAGCTCTTCGTCGAAGACGTAACGACGCCGGTGATGACATCAGGCGAAGTCGTCGCCGTCATCGGCCCGAACGCCGCCGGCAAGTCGACGCTCTTCAAGCGCATCACCGGCCTGCTCAAAGGCCCCGGCCATGTCGTCGTCGAAGGCTCGAAGGCGAAGAACGCCATCAGCTACATGCCGCAGGATACCTCGGCCAATGCGGTGCTGACCGTCTACGAATCCATTCTCCTCGCCCGCAAGCAGGGCCAGTCCTGGGCCGTCGGCGACAGCGACCTGCGCTTCATCGACGAGATCATGGCAGCACTCGACATATCAGCCATCGCCTTCCGCGATCTCGGCGCCCTCTCCGGCGGCCAGCGCCAGCTCGTCTCGATCGCCCAGGCGCTCGTGCGCGAACCCGAAATCATGCTGATGGACGAACCGACAAGCGCCCTCGACCTCCACCGCCAGGTCGAAGTCCTCGATTTCATGCGCCGCCGCGCCCGCGCCAAAGGCATGCTCGTCCTGATCGCCATCCACGACCTCAACCAGGCGCTGCGCTTCGCCGACAAGGTGCTAGTCATCGCCAACGGCCGCATGCGCGCCTGCGGCGCCCCGAGGGACGTGGTCACAGCCGAGATGCTGCGGGAAATCTACCGGGTGGAAGCCAGGGTGGAGAAATGCTCGCTAGAATACGATCATGTGATCGTGGATGGGACCGCGCATTAACCCAAGAGAGCCTTATCAGGATGAGAGTGGATGGACATGCAGTAAGGCACCCCCCTCTGTCCTGCCGGACATCTCCCCCACAAGGGTGGAGATCGGCTGGGCGAGGATGGCTTCCCCAAACAACTAAAGCATAGTGATTGTCGCTGCCGTTCGAGAGAGGGCAATGGTCAAGCCTCTTGCCAATCTCCCCACCTGTGGGGGAGATGTCCGGCAGGACAGAGGGGGGTGCCACACGGCACACCGGCAAAGGTCTCGCGCCCAAGAGAGCCTCATCCTTGTACGTTGCCGTTGGTGTATAATGGGGTCGTGCGACGGGGATGCGTGTCATCCTTGGGTTTTGAACTCGTGCCTC
>NZ_JACIFY010000041.1 GCF_014197615.1 Rhizobium esperanzae | reverse complement strand
TCCAGATAAGGCCTCTATTCGTCGCAAGATCAAGAAGGCTGGGTGGGATGATCAGTTCCTCATCTCTATCATCGCTCATATGCGATAGCCCTGCCACAAGGAGGAGGGGCTCGGTGCCGCACCGCTTCACATCAATCTCCAGCGTAGCGATCCGGAGAACGCTAACTGCCAACAAGACTTTTCTTTTGATCGCCGCGGAGGACCGCAGCTTAGCCCCTCCCCCTTGTGGGGAGGGGTCTTGGGTCAGCCAGACAAGGGGCTTTTGTGGTCCCCGCCTCGCCGATCTCCTTGGTTCGACGCCGCTCAAATCTCCCCAGCCTGCGGCCCCCAGACATCCGTCAGGGCGAAGCCGCCGGGATGGGGGTCGAAGGGGTCGAGGGCGACCTGGGTGAGGCCGAAGGTGAAGCCGCGGCCGGTGATGGTGGGGATGACCGCCGAGCGGCCTGCCACTTCGGTCACCGCCTGCAGGCCGACTGCGAATTCGGAGCCGATGATCGACTTCGAGGTGAAGGTATCGCCGGCCTTCGCCTTGCCGCGGGCGTGCAGCGCGGCGAGGTTGGCGGAATTGCCGGTGCCGCAGGGCGAGCGGTCGGCGCGGCCCGGCCACATGGTGGTGCAGGTGCGCACCGTGCCGTCGGCCTCGGTATCGCGGAACATCACATAGGCGACGCCCGAGATTGCCGTAATCTCCGGGTGGACGACCTTGATGTCGCGGTTGATCAGCTCCTTCAGGATCATGCCCGCCTGGACGAGGCCGGCGGCATTGGCCTTCTCGATCGTGAGATTGATCTGACCGACATCGACCAGGGCATAGAAGATACCGCCATAGCAGATATCGACCTTGATCCGTCCCCAATGCGGCGTATCGATCGCGACATCGAGCTCATGCACGAAGGAAGGCACCATGGTGAGCCGCACCTTCTCGCAGCGCCCCTCGCGGCAGGTCGCCACCGCCTTGACGAGGCCGGCGGCGGTTTCCAGCGTCACTGTCGTTTCCGGCTCCTGCATCTCGACGATGCCGGATTCGAGCAGGGCCGTCGTCACGCAGATCGAGTTCGAGCCGGAACTCGCATGCGCCTGGTCGGGCTGCAGGATGATGAAGGCCGCGTCGGCATCCGGGTGTCTTGCCGGCAGCAGCAGGTTGACCGAGCCGATCGGGGCGCCGCGCGGCTCCAGGCAGAGGAAGCGGCGCAGCTCGTCGCCCTTCGGATCGGTGTTCAGCCAGTGCAATTGCGCGGCGAGGGTATCGCCGGGGATTTTCGGCACGCCGCCGATCGCGACGCGGCCGATCTCGCCTTCGGCATGGACATCCAGCAGCTGGATCGTGCGCTTCCATCTCATACTAGAAACTCCGGTTCGGGCGTGACGGGCGATGCGGTTCTAAATCAATATCTGTCGATGCGGAACGGGGTTATATCGACCGACGGTTTTGCTCCGCTCACCATATCGCCGATCAGCCGCGCTGTCGTTGCGGCATAGGTCAGGCCGAGATGACCGTGGCCGGTGGCATAGAAAACGCCAGGCATCTTCGACGACGGCGAAATGATCGGGATCGTATCGGGCAGCGCCGGGCGATGGCCCATCCAGTCCGTCGCCTCCTCGGCCTTCAGGCCGGGAAGCGCGCGCTGGGCATGGCGCACCAGCACCCGCGGGCGGCGGAAATCCGGCGCGGCGTCGAGGCCGGCAAGCTCGACATTGCCGCCGACGCGGATGCCGCCGGCCGTCGGCGTCACCATGAAGGCGCGCGCCGGCCAGATCATCGAATAGCGCATGGAGATGCCGGGTTTCATGATCTGCGTGTGGTAACCGCGCTCGGTTTCGAGCGGGATCGGCTCGCCGAGTTTTGCGGCAAGGAAACGGGTGTGGACGCCGGCGGCGAGGATGACGGAACCGGCCTCGATCCGGCTGTTATCCTCGAGCAGGACAACGGCGGTACCATCGCCCTTGCGCTCGATATTCCTCACAGCGCCGGAGAGAAAAACGGCGCCCGCAGCCTTGGCGGCGTCAGTCAGCTTGACCACCAGCTTGTAGGGATCGCGGATCGACTTGTTGTCGGGCAGCAGCACGGCCTTGGCGATGGCAGGCGAAAGCGCCGGCTCGTAATATTGGATGGCGCCGTTGCTCAACACCTCGAATTCGAGGCCGTAGCGCTGCATCATGGCGAGATGGCCGCGGTCGGCTGCAAATTCCGCCTCGGTCTCATAGATCGCCAGGCACCCCTCCTCGGTCATCAGCTCGGAGGCGCCGATCGCCTGCAGCATCTCCCTGAAATCGCCGAGCGCCCGCTGCGACAGGCTCATGCCGGCATCCTCGATTTCCCGGAGCCGCGACGGGCGGCCGGCCGCAAGAAAACGCAGGAACCAGGGCAGCATCTTTGCCGCATAGGAGGGCCGCAGCCAGACCGGGCCTTCGGGATCGATGAGCCAGCCGGGCATCTTCTTCCAGGTCGAAGGGCCGGAGCCGGCGACAAAATCGAGCGCGATGCTCGCCATATTGCCGAAAGAGGCGCCGCGGCCCGGCTCAGCCTTATCGATCAGCGTGATCTGAAATCCGCGCCGCTGCAGCTCAAAGGCGATCGAGGCGCCGATCACACCTGCGCCGACGACAACAACCCGTTTTTTCGTCTCATCCGCCATGCCATCAACCTATCCACACGGCAGTCAGGATTGCCGCTCGCCAACCTGATATATCAGATCGGCGGCCCTGCCTATGAGATTTTTACTGGCTCTCCGGCAGGCTGGCGCCGACGCTGTCGCCGACCGAGCCGACGGTATTGTCCATCGACTGGCCGAGACGCTTCAGCTGGGCGTCGTAGTTGCGGCGGGTGCGCGGGTCGAAGATCGCGATCGGCGTGCTGACGGCGACGCTGACGGCACTTCCGGCCGTCTGGGCAGCCCCCATCGCCACTGCGCCGACCGCCTCGCCGAGGCCGACATTGGAATCGGTGATCGTCTGGCCGGCAATCAGCCGGTCGCCGATCAGCTTCACCACTTCGGGGCTTTCGGCGAATTTGCCGTGGTTCAGCCGGTCGCCGCCCTTGAGCTTGGTGAGATCGAGCACGGTGATGCCGGCCGCCTCCAGCTTGCTGCGATAGGGCTCGGCGGAAGGATCGATCTGGCCGAGCCGGTCGACATTTCCGGAGATGCGCCGCGACAGCGCCAGCGCCCGATCATCCCTGGAGACGAAGATGGTGAAATGCGGCTTGTCCTTGCCGAGGCTCATGAATTGGCGGCCGAAGACGTCGACATCGAGATCCGGCGAGGCGAGGATGACATTGTTGATCTTCGAAGCGACGTGGCCATTGCGGATCGCCATCTGCCGGAGCGCCTCGACGGTCAGCCATGTGCCCATCGAATGGGCCATGACGGTGACGTCGCTGACGGCCGGATTGGCGGCCGTGCGGGTGAGCAGCTCTTCCAGCGCATCGCGGGAATAGTTGGTGCTTTCCTTGTCGTAATTATAATCGAAGATGCTGGCGCGCGACGGCCAGGTGAAGACGACGGGCGCGACGTCGGCATGCGAATCATGGACGATCTGGGCAAAGCGGTAGACCGCATCCTCATAGCGGTTGTTGAAGCCGTGCACGAAGACCAGCACCCGGCGACTCCTAGGCATATGGCCCTTCAACCAGCTCTCGCCCGCCCGCTCGCCTTCCAGCGGATCGACGGACACGGTGACGAAATCGCGTAAGGGATCGGCCGGCAGCCGCTTTGGCCATTGCACCTGCCCGACCTTGCGATTGGCTTCCGGCGGGATGGAGATATCGACGGCATTGACGGTGAGCCCCGTGCCGCGTTCGCCGGAGAACAGCACGGCGGGATTGTCATCGGGCGCCCGCGTCGTCGCCACCAGCAGATCGACCTTCGAGGTGCCCGGCGGCACCGTGCCGGCCGCCTGCATGACGCCGACCGGCCTGCCGCCGCAGCCGGCGAGCGCCATTGTTGCAACCAGAAGACCTGTCAGGGCCGCATGCGAGGCGCGCCATTTGCCGATCATGGCCAAACTCCAACCGGTGCGCGCACCGGACAAGGGGCGCCCGTTCAAATAGTCCGACGACGCCGGCCGAGTCAAACCGAAGGAGCTGGAAAGACGGATGCAGTGGAAAGCTTGAGCGGAAAATGAAAAGAGCCTGGCGCGGGAGGAGGTGCGCCAGGCTCTTGATCCTGACTGACAACTGGGAGGAGGAGTGTTGTCAGTCCGATGTAAGAGCGCTGGGAGGAGGAGTGCGCTGCTTACGAAGATAGTGATACCCCATTCATTTGATCGGGAATAGCGAAAATACCGCAATGCAGCAATGCGCAGAATGCAATGCTTGCCTTGGAAACGACAGGTCGACGCCTCATTTTGCAGCATATTTGATCGGACGGTCAAATTTTTGCCGAAACATACGGCAGCGGCGGTAGCCCCTCCACTTGCAGGCACCGATCGGGGTCGTTCGAGATGAAGACCCCTCCCCAACCCCTCCCCACAAGGGCAGGGGAATCGCATATAAGTATTGCGTCTGCTGAGCTGATGGATTCAGTAGCGGCTTTCTCTGATTTGGGGAGAG
>NZ_JACIFY010000040.1 GCF_014197615.1 Rhizobium esperanzae | reverse complement strand
CATCGCTCAATTCTCCTGCGTCCAGCAAGAGAATCAGAACACCATCACATAGGCAATTCTAAATGTGTGAATGCCATAGCCCCGCTGGGGAGAAGGGGGAACCATCCATTGGCTTCCGCCCCAGCCTGTGTCAGGAATAATCCGTTCAACCCAACCGGAACGGAGTATTCGGCCCCCTGTGACGATCGGCTTTGCGCATGCGGAATTGATTGCGGTGCTCGTCGCTGTGACGGGGGACGAGCCGCGTGTGATGACGATCCGTTCCGGCAATGCGCTGCCATCCGGCCCGTTCGAAATGGGCCATCGCACCCTGCAATCGGGCCTGCGGGAATGGGTGCAGGAGCAGACCGAGCACCCCGTCGGTTATCTCGAACAGCTCTATACTTTCGCCGACCGCGACCGGAACAACGACATTCCGGGCGGGCGAACGATCTCGATCAGCTATCTCGGCCTCGTCAACGAACAGTCGGGCGCCGGCCGGCCGGGCTGGCACGGCTGGTACGAATATTTCCCCTGGGAAGACCATCGCCAGGGCCGCCCGGCCGTGCTGGATGAGATCATGGCGCGCCTGAGACGCTGGGCCGATGCCGATCCCATCAGGCGCGACCACCGCCATCGCCGGGCGGATTTCACCTTCGGCCTCGACGGCGGCGGCTGGAACGAGGATCTGGTGCTGCAGCGCTACGAACTGCTCTATGAAGCGGGGCTCGTCACCGAGGCCGGATGCGAAGCAGAGGCCAATCTCGGCCGGGCGATGTTTGCCGATCACCGCCGGATTCTGGCGACCGGGATCGCCCGGCTGCGCGCCAAGATCAAATATCGCCCCGTCGTCTTCGAGCTGATGCCGGAGAGTTTTACGCTGCTGCAGCTGCAGCGCGCCATCGAGGCGCTGGCGGGGCTGACGCTGCACAAGCAGAATTTCCGCCGCCTGATCGAACAGCAGGAGCTGGTCGAGGAAACCGGCGGTACGGAAAGCGAAACCGGCGGCCGGCCGGCCAAGCTCTTCCGCTTCCGCCACACGGTGCTCGAGGAACGGGCGCTCGCCGGAACGAAATTACCGCTCTCCCGCAATTGACATATGCTCACAGTGAGAATATCTACTTGCCCATGATATGCTCAAATGGAGCATAATTAGGAGCCGGCCATGAATCATCCTGTTTCCGCATCCTCGCTTTACGAGCGCGTCAGCCGCGTCATTCCCAAAGCCGAATGGATGACATTCGAAAACGACGTCGACGCCATTCTCGAGCTCAAGCGTCGCCGCAACGCCGTCATCCTCGCGCATAATTACCAGACGCCGGAGATCTTTCACGGCGTGGCCGATATCGTCGGCGACAGCCTGGCGCTCGCCCGCAAGGCGATCGAGGTCGATGCCGATGTCATTGTGCTCGCCGGCGTGCATTTCATGGCGGAGACAGCCAAATTGCTGAACCCGGAGAAAACCGTACTGATCCCCGATCTCGGCGCCGGCTGCTCGCTGGCGGATTCGATCACGCCGGAAGATATCGCGCTGCTTCGCCAGGCCCATCCGGGCGTGCCCGTTATCACCTATGTCAACACCTCGGCGGCGGTGAAGGCCGCTTCCGACATCTGCTGCACTTCGGGCAATGCCAAGCAGGTGGTGGAATCGCTCGGCGTACCGAAGGTGCTGATGATCCCGGACGAATATCTGGCGCGCAACGTCGCCCGCGAGACCGATGTCGAGATCATCGCCTGGCACGGGCATTGCGAAGTGCATGAACTCTTCACCGCCGACGACGTACGCCAGCTGCGCGAAAACCACCCCGGCGTGACCGTACTCGCCCATCCCGAATGCCCGCCCGAGGTGGTGGCCGAGGCCGATTTCGCCGGCTCCACCGCTGTCATGTCGGACTATGTCGGCAGCCGGAAGCCCGCGCGCGTCGTGCTGCTCACCGAATGCTCGATGAGCGACAATGTCGCCGTCCACCACCCCGATGTCGAGTTCATTCGCCCCTGCAATCTCTGCCCGCATATGAAGCGGATCACCCTTGCCAATATTCGCGCCGCACTTGAGGAAAACCGTCACGAGGTGACCGTCGATCCGGCGATTGCGGTGGCGGCGCGGCGCGCCGTCGAAAGGATGCTGGCGATATGACAGAGCGTCTCGACCACCTTTCAGGGCGCACGGTGATTGTCGGCAGCGGCCTTGCCGGGCTGATGACCGCGCTGACGCTGGCGCCCGAACCTTCCGTCATCGTCACCCGCGCCGCCCTCGGCATGGAGACATCGAGCGCCTGGGCGCAGGGCGGCATCGCCGCCGGCCTGGGCGCCGACGACAGCGCGGCGCTGCATCTTGCCGATACGCTTGCCGCCGGCGACGGCCTCTGCGATCCCGCAATTGCCGCCGGCATCACCGCCGAAGCCCCGGCGGCGATCGCCGCGCTGGAGCGGGCCGGCGTGCGCTTCGACCGCAATGGCGAGGGCGAACTTTCGCTCGGGCTGGAAGCTGCCCATAGCCGCCGCCGCATCGTCCATGCCGAAGGCGACGGCTCGGGTGCCGCGATCGTCGCCGCACTCGTGCGGGCGGTGGCGCAAACGCCTGCCATATCAGTTCTCGAAGGCTTCGAGGCGCGGCGGATCTTGATGGACGGCGAGCGTGTCGCCGGCCTGCTCTGCATGAGCGCCAATGGCGCTGCCATCCTGCCGACTTCGAAGCTTGTGCTCGCCACCGGCGGCATCGGCGGGCTTTATGAAGCGACCACCAATCCGATGGGCAATTTCGGCCAGGGGATCGCGCTTGCCGCAAGGGCGGGCGCCGATCTCGCCGATATGGAATTCGTCCAGTTCCATCCGACAGCACTCGATTCCCGCCGCAGGCCTTTGGCGCTGGTCAGCGAGGCGGTGCGCGGCGAGGGGGCTTTGCTCGTCAACGAACGCGGCGACCGGTTCATGGCCCGCATCCCGGGCGCCGAGCTTGCGCCGCGCGACGTCGTGGCGCGCGCCATCAGCGCCGAAATCGCCCGCGGCGGCCGCGTCTTCCTCGATGCCCGCACGGCGCTCGGCAGCCGCTTCGCCGCCCGTTTTCCCGTCATCGCAGCCCTTTGCGGCGAGGCCGGCATCGATCCGGCGACAGACCTCATTCCCGTGCGCCCGGCCGTGCACTATCACATGGGCGGCGTTGCTACCGATGCGAACGGCCTGAGCTCGGTTTCCGGCCTCTGGGTGGTGGGCGAGGCAGCCTCGACCGGCCTGCACGGCGCCAATCGGCTCGCCAGCAATTCGCTGCTGGAGGCGGCCGTCATGGGCATGCGGGCGGCGCGCGACATCTCGGCCATGCCGGCAGGCCCTGCCGGTGCCATCTTCGCCGCAAGGCTGCCGGCGCCGGCCGATGCATCGCTCGTCCGGCCGATCGTCTCGCGCCATCTCGGCGTGTTGCGCAATGCCGAGGCCATAGAGGGGGCGATCGCTGCCCTGCTGCCGCTTGCCGAAGGTGACGGCCCTGCCGCCGATCCGGCTATCGTCGCGCTTCTGATCGCCGTCTTTGCCGGCCTCAGGGCGGAATCGCGCGGCGCTCATGCCCGCACCGATTTTCAGCTGAAGCTTGCCCAGGCGGACCGGCGGCGGATGCGCCTTGCCCAAGCGCTGGAGATCGCCCGCGCCACGCCGCCCCATGTCTTTGCCCCGCTCTATACTCTTGCAAGGAGTGCTTAGATGACCCTCGTTCCGCTTCCCCGCCTGATCGTCGAACCAATGGTGCGGGCAGCCCTGCTCGAAGATCTCGGACTTGCCGGCGACATCACCTCGGCATCGGTCATCCCCCATGATCATCGCTCGACGGTCATCATGGCCGCCCGCCAGCCGGGCGTGATCGCCGGCCTCGACGCGGCCGAACTCGCCTTTGCCCTTGTCGATCCGGAGATTGTCCTGCGCCGGCATCTCCAGGACGGCGATGCGGTCAAGCCGGGCGACGTCATCGCCACCATCGAAGGCCCGTCGCGCGGCCTCTTGACCGCCGAGCGCACGGCGCTGAATTTCCTCGGCCATCTCTCCGGCATCGCCACCGTGACGGCGGAGATTGCCGCCGCCATCCGCGGCACCAAGGCTAGCGTCGCCTGCACCCGCAAGACGACGCCGGGGCTGAGAGCGCTGGAGAAATATGCGGTGCGGGCCGGCGGCGGCATGAACCACCGTTTCGCGCTGCACGACGCGGTGCTGATCAAGGACAATCACGTCGCGATATCAGGCGGCGTCGCCGAGGCCATCAGCCGGGCGCGGGCCGGCATCGGCCATCTGGTGAAGATCGAGGTCGAAGTCGACACCCTCGATCAGCTGCGCGAAGCGATGGAGACCGGCGTCGACGCCGTCCTGCTCGACAATATGACCCCGGATCAGCTGCGCCAGGCCGTTGCCATCGTCGCCGGCCGGGCAATCACCGAGGCCTCCGGCCGCGTCACCCCGGCAACCGCCGCCGCAATCGCAGCCTCCGGCGTTGATCTCATCTCCGTCGGCTGGCTGACGCACAGCGCCCCGGTGCTGGATATCGGGCTTGATTTCGTCGCCGCGGCGGCCGCAACGGAAACCTACTCCAGGCGGATTGCGCAGGCGCTGTAACGGAGGACGGCGGCAATAACGCGCCGTGCTCCGACGCAAAAACACCCGCCATGAAAGTGTCGGCCAAGCATCTTCTCGGCGAGCGACATGCAAAAATGCAAATAATCGCTGAAATTTCTTCTTTTTATAGCAAAGGCCGCTATGCGCGGCGGCTTTATAGCTTTAACATGATTTCTTGACCGCTGGTGCGTTTACGCGCCTTGGCTTTCAGGGGTGAGAACCGAGATGCAACCGACATCCGGGCAAAAATCGACGAACAGGCTGTGCCTGCTCGGACGACCGAGATTGCTGGCGGCGGGGAAGGAACTCCCCTTGCCGGAGAAATCTTATTTTCTCCTCGCCATGCTCGCCGCCGAAGCCGGTCTCGAACTCGATCGCGAAACCATCAGGCGGCAGCTATGGCAATCGGAACTGCCGGAAAAGCGGGCAGGCAGCCTGCGCCAGTTGTTGGCGCGCATCGAGCAGAGCATTCCCGCCGGCCTTCCGCCGCTGCTGGCTGCGACCCGAACCCATATCGGCCTTGCCGACGGCTGGGAGGTCGACGTCCATATCCTGAAGCAGAAAGGGCCGCTCGCCCCCGAAGACCGCGATATGCTGAACGGCGATTTGCTCGAAGGCGCCAAATCGCCGACACAGGGCGCCGAGGACTGGCTGACCTTCGAGCGCCAGCGGATCGATGAATTGCGCTCGGCCCATCTCACCCGGCTGATCGAAACCTCGGAAGACGGATCGGAAGACGAGCAGGTGGCGCTGGCCAGGCGCCTGCTGCAGCTCGACCCAGCCAATGAGACGGCCTATCGCGCCCTGATGCGCACCCATGTCAGGCTGAACGATCCGGCCGCAGCGCGTCAGGCCTATTTGAAGTGCAAGAGCCAGCTGAAGGACGACTTCGACACCGAGCCGGAGGAAAGCACCACGGCGCTTGCCCGCGAACTCGGCCTGATCCCCCCAGCACAAGCCGCCGCCCCGGAGCGCCCGCCGGCATCGGGCATATCGGCCGATCTGCTCGGCCAGCCGCGCATCATCATCCTGCCGCCGGAAAGCATCTTCACCGATCCGCTGATGGAGCGCGTCGGCAGGGCGCTTCTCGAAGACGTCACCATCGGCCTCAGCCAGCAGCGCGGCTTCAAGGTGATTGCAGCCCATACCAGCCTGGAAATCCTCAGCCGTTCGATCGACCCGGCGCGTGCCGTGCCGGGCCCGCTCGACCTCAGCTTCGACTATGCGGTCTACGTCACCATCCAGGGCCGCGACGAGGATGTCTTTGCCACCTGCCGGCTGACGCGGACGACGACCTCGGAGGTGATCTGGGCCCTGGAACTGCCGCTGGTCATGCAGAAGATCAGCGAATCCTTCGCGCATCTGACCCGGCGGATCGTCTCCTCGCTCGCCGACACGATCGAGCGCCATGAACTGGCGATGCCGATCGGCGAGGCGCCGGCCTCTGCCTACCGTCTCTACCTGGAAGGCAAGCGGCTGATCGCCCAGACCGATCTGCAGCATCTGCGCCAGGCGCGCAAATGGTTCAAATCCTCGCTCAATCGTTATGAGCATTTCTCCGCTGCCCATGCCGGCGTGTCGCGCGCGCTCGGCATGGAATGGCTCATCCGCGGCATGCGGGACAAGGAACTGCTCGATGAGGCGAACGGTGCTGCGCGGCTGGCGCAGCAGTCCGATCCCAATAGCGGCCGGGCCTACCGCGAGCTTGGCTTCGTCGCGCTGTATCGCCGCCGCTTCGACGAAAGCCTGGACTATTTCCAGCAGGCCCAGGATCTCAATCCCAACGATGCCGACATTCTGGCCGACTTCGCCGACGCGCTTTCCCATGACGGCGATTTCGACCGGGCGCTGGAGCTGAGCCGCGCCGCCTTCAAGCTCAATCCGCTGCCGCCGGATTATTATTACTGGAACCTCGGCGGCATCCACTTCATGCGCGAAGAGTATGAAAAGGCGATCGAGGCGCTGGAGCCGGTGAAGGCGAAACAGGCGACGGCGCGTCTGCTGGCCGCCTCGCATGCTATGGCCGGCGATACCGCCAAGGCCGGGAATTATGCCAGGACGGTTCTGGAAAATTTCCCGGATTTCCGCAGCGAGGATATCCGTCACTTCGTCCCCGATCGCGATCCCGCCTTCACCGAACCGCTGATAAAAGGCCTGCAACTCGCCGGTCTTCCTTGATTGCATCGCCTTTTAACGAAGCCTGTAACGCTTAAATGACGCAGGCAATGTTTCCCTCCGATGGTTAACGGCAGCAAGGGCTGCCCAACAATCGGAGATGAACCATGAAGACGAATGCTGAAACCACCGCAGTTCAGACACAGTCCCTGCGTTTCTCTGCAGCCGCCAAAGCCGCCATGAAGCAGGACGAACTCAGCGTTTCCGCCAATGGGCTGGAGAGCCTGACACACGCCCTGAGGTTCCGCTAAGGGCGAGATCGGTATGTCCGCTTGCACCGACCCAGAGCAATTCCAGCAGAAATGTGCAGCGGTTTTGCGTCCGGAATTGCGTGAAAACAAAGAGGGAGAGCATTTTCGCCATTCGAGGAGAACCGAAAATGCTCTTCATACGCTTGCCGGTGATCTCGAACGATCGTCGGCTGGCGTCAGCGATTATCACGACCGCGCGGTCACGCCGGCTCAGACACTTGCGGCCATCAGGCCGCATCTGCGCGGGTTCGGCATTACCCGCGTCGGTCTGCTGACCGCGCTCGACGTCCTGAACATTCCCGTCGCCTTCGCCACGCGGCCGAACAGCCATACGCTTTCGGTCTTTCAGGGCAAGGGGATCGACAATGACGCCGCCATGACCTCGGCCGCCATGGAAGCGATCGAGACGCGGATCGCCGAAATCCCGCCAGCCGACCTGACGCAGGCGACGGTCGAAAGCATGCGGGCAGAACATGCCGCCATGATCGATCTCGACAATGTCGCACGCTGCGCACCCGACGAGATCGGCAGCGGCCCCATTCCCTGGTGCTCCGGGCTCGACATCCTGTCCGGCAGCAGCGTCTTCGTGCCCTGGTGGCTCGTCGGCCTCGACCATCGCGGCGACCGGCCGCCGGGCTTCGAGCAGTCGAGCGATGGGCTCGCCTCCGGCAACACGCCGTCAGAAGCGGTGCTGCATGGGCTTTGCGAGCTGGTGGAGCGCGACGCCTGGGCGCTGACGCAGCTGAAATCGCCGCAGCGGCTGAAGGAGAGCCGTATCGACCCCGCCTGTTTCGGCGATGCGGTCATCGACATCATGACCGATCGGATCACACGCGCCGGCATGCGGCTGCTGCTGCTCGACATGACCACGGATATCGGCATTCCGGCTTTTCTCGCCGTCATCATGCCCGGCAATCTTTCCGACCGCGTCGATGCCCGCTGGGCTCATGTCTGCGGCGGCTGCGGCTGCCACCCCGATCCCGTGCGCGCCGCGCTGCGCGCCATCACCGAAGCGGCGCAGAGCCGGCTGACCGCGATTGCCGGCAGCCGCGACGATTTCTCGCCGCGCGTCTATCAGCGGCTCGACCGGAGTGCGGCGATGCAGCAGATGGTCGAGCTCTGTGAGGGCGGCGGCCGGATGCGCGCCTTCCAGCCCCGTCATGCCAGAGCTGCGACGATCCAGGCAACCATCGGCCAGATTGCCGGCCGGCTGGCGGCAGCCGGCATCGAGCAGATCGTCGTCGTGCCGTTTGCGCACCGGGCTTTGCCGGTCTCCGTCGTCAGGGTGATCGTGCCGGGCCTGGAGGTCGACATATCGGGCCAGTACATCCAGCTCGGCCTGCGCGCGGTCAATACCATCAGAGGAGCCCAATCATGAAGGTGCTGTTCGTCGGCCCGAGCCTCGGCAGCGATCTCGCTGCTGCGAGAGCCATGTCCCCCCGCATCGATTTCCGGCCGCCGGCCGCCTGCGGCGATATCCTGAAAGCCGTTCACGACGGCGCCACCGCCATCGGCCTCGTCGACGGTTATTTCGGCGATCTGCCGTCGGTCTGGCACAAGGAAATTCTTTTCGCCCTCGACCATAATGTCGCCGTTGCCGGCGGCGCCAGCATGGGCGCGTTGCGGGCAGCCGAATGCGCGCCTTTCGGCATGGTCGGGATCGGCTCGATCTTCGAGGATTACGAGGCCGGGCGGCTGCTCGACGACGAGGCCGTCGCGCTGGTGCATGCGCCGCAGGCGCTCGGCTGGTTGCCGCTTTCGGTGCCCTGGGTCGATTTCGAGCCGACGATCGACGCGCTTCTTGCCGGCGGCGAGATCTCGCCCGCCGAGCGCAAGAAACTGCTGCTTGCCGGACGTTTCCTGCATTTTTCCGAACGCACCTATGCCAAGGTCGTCGACGAGTGCCATTTCCGCAAGCCGCGCCGCGACACCATCCTCGCCGCCATCCGCGGCAATCGCGTCGAGCGCAAGCGCAACGACGCCCGGCTGGTATTGGAATGGCTGCGCCGGGACGAATTCCTGCCCGTCGACCGTGACTGGCACTTCGCCGCCACCTCGCATTGGCAGCTTCTGCACGCCGAAGTCACGCGCAATAAGGTTCCTGTAACGCTTGAATAACGGTCGCGGCGGAAGATGCAGTGGTGATGGAATCTTAGGGTTTCGCGACCAGAGGGGCGGGAACGATGTTTGAACAGCACAACGAGCCTACGGGCAGCGAATACGCAAGGATCTTCCGGCTGCTGTCGGCAGCCAAGGAGGAGGCTGAAAAGCTTCAGCTGCGTAATCTGATGCACCTGACGAACATGGCGCTGCTGCAGGTCGTCATCGATTGGGACGGCATAGATCCCGACAGGGAGCTAGACGTCAATCTCGAGAAGCTGCTCGGCAGCAAGGCCAAGATCGCAATGAAGGATGCCAGCGAGAATCTGATCCTGATCGATCGCCATTGATCCCGATCGATAATTTTCGATCCCGATCGATGACAAATTGAGCCGATCGATGGCAACTGATCCGGATTGATCCCCTTGGTCCCGATCGATTGCTATCGTGATGGCTCGCCACTGATCCTCATGCGGGTCGCCTGGAGCGCGTGAAGGCCAGCCGCTCTATTCGGCGGCGTCCGCTTCCAGCTGCTCGGTATGAGCGATCGCCTGGACGAGCTTCAGGATCTTCTTGCGAAGAGCTTCGTTCTTGATTGAGAAGAACGCAGCATTGAGAAGCACGCCTTCGCGCGAAATCACGAATTCCTCGCTGGGGGTCGGGTTGTCGTTGGCGGTATCCGGCGCGGCCATGTCGTCGAAAAACGTCCTGACATCGACCTTCAGAGCGCCGGCGATCTCCACCAGCATGCTTGCGGAAACGCGGTTGGAGCCCTTTTCGTATTTCTGGATCTGCTGGAACGTTACGCCGACACGATCTCCCAGTTCCGTCTGGGAAACTTTCCTCAGCAGACGCTGTATACGGATCGTCTTCCCGACATGGACATCCACTGCATGTGGTTCTTCTTTCATTTGTTTTCCCTCCTGAGGACACCGGATATGAAGTTATTCGCCAAATCCGTATCTGACAACTTTTACCTGAGTTGGCTAAAGCTAGCAATTGTCCGGTGGTAAGTCGTCCCAAACCGAAACACTTGCGTTACTTCATCCTTACACAAGCAAAAGACATGCCAAAGTAGCACTTTTGCATGCCACAGCACATCACATGATTTTGTGACCTCAAAGCGACCAGAGGCGCCGCGCATTGGCGAAAAGCAGCTTGGAACGCTCAGCCTCGCCCACGCCGGAAAGCACGGCATGGGTCGCGGCGACCCAGGTGGAGAGACCGCCGCCGAGCGTGCAGACCGGCCAGTCGCTGCCCCAGACGACACGATCCCAGCCGAAGCTGGCAATCACATGTTCGATGTAGGGCCGCAGCGTTTGCGCCGTCCATGTCGCGGCATCGGCATAGGCAACAACACCGGAGATCTTGCAGACGACATTCGGGCGCCGGGCAATCTCCGATATACCGGCCTTCCATGGCTCGAAGGCATCGGAGCGGATATCCGGCACGCCGCAATGGTCGAGGACGAATTGCACATCCGGCGCGAGATCGACGAGGGCGGTGACGCGGCCCGCCTGATGCGGCAGGGTGCAGAGGTCGAAGGTCAGGCCGCTGCCGCCGATGCGCCGGATATTTTCGCGAAACAGCGCGCCTTCCGAAACCTCGTCGGGCACCACATGCAGCACGCGGCGGAAGCCCTTGACGAAGCGATCGGCCTTCTGCCGTTCGAGATAGGCGGGAAAACCCGCCTCTTCCGGCCGGCAGGAGACGATGGCCCCGGCAACCAGGCTGCCTGCCTTTCCCGCAATGCCGGCGACATGGTCGGTCTCGGCCTGCATGGCAGCGGGATCGACATCGACCTCCATGTGCAGCGCCGTGGTGATACCGCAGCGCCGCGCCTCGGCCGCGTAGGTCTCATAGAGGAAATCGTGATCGAGAGCAGGCACGCCGGAGAGCCAGGGATAGGGCAGCGCCGAGCGATCGATAATGTGAAGATGGGTGTCGATGAGCACGCGTTTCTCCTCCG
This sequence comes from Rhizobium esperanzae, assembly GCF_014197615.1. Classification (GTDB taxonomy): domain Bacteria; phylum Pseudomonadota; class Alphaproteobacteria; order Rhizobiales; family Rhizobiaceae; genus Rhizobium; species Rhizobium esperanzae_A. The sequence continues at coordinate 196 of NZ_JACIFY010000040.1, read as the reverse complement.
GGAATGGCCTTGCTGCAGCCTATTTCTGGTGAATGGATTATTCAAATAGAAATTCCGGTTCGGAGAGGTTTGCCCCTCACCCTAACCGTCTCCCCGCTTGCGGCAGGGCTATCGCATATGAGCGATGATAGAGATGAGGAACTGATCATCCCACCCAGCCTTCTTGATCTTGCGACGAATAGAGGCCTTATCTGGA
>NZ_JACIFY010000039.1 GCF_014197615.1 Rhizobium esperanzae | reverse complement strand
CCATCGCAAGCAAAATGCGCAGAGCAAACTGGAACAAAGAATTCTTCTTCCAGCTCTTTGCTCATATGCGATAGCCCTGCCCACAAGGGGGAGGGGCTATGCGTGGCACCGTCCCACAACAACATCAACGCTTCTGCGGATGAGACGGTGAAAAGGATGGCGTCAGCGCGGCATCCAAGCCCCTCCCCCTTGTGGGGAGGGGTTGGGGAGGGGTCTTTCTTTGCACACAGACCACAGGAGCAGCCGCAAGCTTGCGTTCGCCCCTCAAGCCGCCTTGAAGAGCTTCCGGCCCTCGGCGTCCAGCGCCGAGAATTCCGCATCCGAGAGTGTGATCTCCACCGCCGCGACGTTTTCCTCGAGGTGTTTGACCTTCGAGGTGCCGGGGATCGGCAGCATGACCGGGCTGCGCTTCAGCACCCAGGCGAGCGCGATCTGGCTCGGGGCGGCGTTGTGCTTTTTGGCGATGGTATCGAGCAGCGAGCCTGGCTTGGCGAGGTCGCCGGCAGCCAGCGGATACCAGGGGATGAAACCGATATTGTGCTTGGCGCAATAGTCGAGCACGTCCTCGCTGGTGCGGTCGACGAGGTTGTAGCGGTTCTGGACGGTGGCGACCTTGAAGTGCTTCGACGCCGCCTCGATGTCGGCAACCGACACTTCGCTCAGGCCGGCATGGCGGATCAGACCGGCATCGAGCAGCGACTTGATCGCGTCGAACTGTTCCTTGGCCGGCACCTTCGGATCGATGCGATGCAGCTGCCAGAGATCGATCTGCTCGAGGCCGAGATTGCGCAGGCTCTTATGGGCCTGCTGGATCAGATATTCCGGGCGGCCGACGGGCAGCCAGATATCGGGGCCATGGCGGGTCAGGCCGCCCTTGGTGGCGACGACGGATTTGCCGCCATAGGGATGCAGCGCTTCCTTGATCAGCCATTCGGAGATATCGGGACCGTAGGAATCGGCCGTATCGATGAAATTGACGCCGAGCTCCGGCAGGCGCTTCAGCGTCCGGATCGATTCGGCGTGATCGTCGGGCTCGCCCCAGATACCCTTGCCGGTGACGCGCATGGCGCCGAAGCCGAGACGGTTGATCTCGATCTCGCCGCCGATCTTGAAGGTGCCTGACTTGGCTGCGTTGTGACTGGACATGGTTTTTCCTCTCTTGGTCAATGAGATCGGTCAAAGTCGGTGGAACGGTCGGAAGCCGCCCGCTCTACCGGCCGCGGCATGGATGCCGAGGCTTTTGGAGATGCCTTCGAGTTCGAAATGTCTGCCCTGATCGAAGCGATGCCCGGCGTGTCCGCCTATCGCGGTGATGGATGAGAATGCGGCCGCTGCGACGCTTGCACATATAGGACGGCACCGCCGGGATAACAGTGACGGCGCCGAAAACATCGACAGCGCGGCTCAGGCAAGGCCGTCAAAGCCTGGTCTTGGCCTCATCGCCGAATTCCGCCAGGATGCTCCAGAGCTCGGCGAGGATCTCCCGGGCGAAATCCTGCAGCGAGGCGCCCGGCGGGCGCTCTCGCCAGACTTCACCGCCGACACGCAGCGCGCCGATGACGACGGCGGCAAGGACGCGCATGCGCGAGCGCTCTGCCGGAGCATTTCCCGTGCGCAGCAGCAGCGCCTCGGCGAGCGCCTGTTCGAGCCTGGCATATTTCAGCTGGTCGCGGGCCTTCAGCGCCGGCGTGCGATGGATGAGTTCGGCGAGCGCCAGGCCACGTTCGTCGATAGAGGCGATGACGGTTGCGGTGATCGCCGCCTCGACTGCCGCGATGGAGGGCTCTTCGGCCGGCCTTGCGGCGATCTCCGCCATCAGCCGATCGGCGAAACTATCCTGCCAGGCAAAAACCACCTCTTCCTTGGAGGGGAAATAATCGAAGAAACTGCGCTTGGAGACGTCGGCCGCCTCGGTGATGTCCTCGATGGTGGTGGCCTCGAAACCGCGCTGGAGAAAGAGGGTCATCGCCGCCTGCTCGATGCGCTCGCGCGTCTGCCGCCGCTTGCGCTCCCGCCGGCCTTCGGTCTCTTGCCCCCGCTTGCTCTCAGCCATTCCCGCCCGGCATCATCGTTCAGCCGCCGGTTTCCCTGGAAAGGGCGGCGACATCGTCGAGTTCGGCGTCGCTCTCACGATAGTTGAAACGCTCGCGCGACAAATCCAGCGGCTCACGGCGCGAAATCCGGTAGACGGAGGCCGGCGGCAGGTTGCGCACGGTGCCGCCGATGCGCACCGCCTCCAGGCCGAGACGCTCGAGGATCGGCCGCGGCACCGGGCAGCGCGGCCCATAGGTGAATTGATAGACGGCGCCACCCGGCCTGATATAGGCGAAGGCTCCGGCCACGATCGCGGCGATCTTGGCCGGCGACATCGACAAAAGCGGCAGGCCGCTGACGACAGCGCCGACCGGCTCGCCCTCGAAAATGCCCGCCTCAGCGAGTTGGGCCGCATCCATCTGCAACACGCGCGCGCTCGGGAAACGCGCCTGCAGCGCCGCGATGAACTCCGGGCCATATTCGATCAGGGTCAGATCCGCCTCGCTGACGCCCCGGGCCAGCAGTGCCCGGGTAAAGACGCCGGTGCCGGGACCGAGCTCGATGATCGGCCCGTCGAGCGCGGCAATTTCACTGGTCATGATCCTGGCCAGCGAATCGCCCGAGGGCGCAATGGCCGCGACCCGAAGCGGGTTGCTGATCCAGGAGCGGAAAAAATGCAGGAAATCGGCGCATGCAGCCTTTGCGGTCATGATTATCCCACCTGTCTGAAATTCGATTGATTATAAAAAGCGACCATCGCGGCGAGCATGGCAATTCCAAGGCAGATACGTCAATTGCTCTCCACTGCGGCTTTTCGCATCAGCATCATCCACAGTTTGTGTAATTCTGTACTTAGTGCATTTTTGCACTTGATGCAATATCTTGACTTCTCCCAAGCCAGGCCGGTTAAAAATATGACCTCGGCGCCGGCCCATCCGCCTGCCGGCACCTCCCCGCTCGCGGGGGAAGGCAGATAGGCCGCACCCTCTCGGTCCCCCGCAAGCGCCTCGTGTAGCACGTCCCCTCGCCCCGTCAAAACGGGGAGAGGGTTAGGGTGAGGGGCAGCCTTTGATACAGATCAGACGCCGCAGACGTCCTCAGTAATTGCAGGCGGAGCTGCTCGTCGGGTTGAAGCCGAGTTTGCAATCCATGTTCAGCGGCTTCTTCGGGTTCGTCATATAGCGTGTCGAGCCCGTGCTTTCGGCGCGCTCGCCGATCGAACCGGTGGTGCGTCTGTCATGCTTGGTTTCCTGCTGCGCAACCGGGCGCATGGCCGCACCCTGCTCTGTCGCGCTCGACTGGAGGGGAGCTGCCGCGGCAGAAAAGGCCGAGAGGCCGAGCATTGCACTGAGTGCGGCGGCCATCAGGCCGGTCTTGAAAGTGGGGGTCATGATCGTCTCCTTGGGAGGATTTGAGGGAATTTACACCCCGCAACTAGGAAGGCGATCTGTCACAAACTACGGCCCGAAAGCAGGGATCACAGACATGTGAGCGGGGGCCATAATCGAGAAAAAGGCGGCTCGTCGCCGCCTTTTCATTTGCCGGCTCAATAGCCGTTATCGCAAGGCATACTGCCGGGGCCGATCGATCCTGAAAACGTGGGGTTGCACATTTCCGGAGCTGCAGGTCTGTTCACCGGCTGGCGGACGATGGAGCCCGTTGTGCCGGATTCGACGCCGAAGGCGGCAAGCGGATACCAGTAACCATCGGAATGGCGGCGGGTGCCGGGGCGCTCGGTTCGAAAGCCTTGATAGCCATGCCAGATCCCGGCATGTGGTTTAAATTGCACTATATTTTCGGCCGCGACATCGGGCGGCCGAACCATCTGGACGGCGGCTGCCTGCGCGGGAACGATCGACGCCAGGGCGAGAAGGCCGCTCAGCGTGGCGGTGGAAGGGGCAAGTCTGAACATCTTCATGATAAACCCTCCTTCGTGGATTTACCTGACGAAAATGCCTTTCCCGGCCGCGGAGTTCCGCGCTCGCACGCAACTTCCGGAACTTGTGATTGCAAGCGATCCGGCGTGACCAAATCGCCAAAAAACGTGAAAAGTCGCGATCGGCAGAAGGGGACAAACGGCGCTTGGGCGAAAAGCTGAATTCTCTGTTCTCAATTCGCGTATAATGTCCGGTAGCCCTGGCCGGAGAGGCAGGCGACATATTGCCGGTGAGCGGCGGCGCGTGCCGTCGTTTCCGCCTGCAGCTCATCAGCATTGGCATAACCGGTCAGTTGGGCGCGCAGCTGATACTGCTTCCTCGCCTCGTCATACATGGCGTTGCCGTCGGTCATGCAGATGCTGTGCGCAACGGCGGGCGGATTGACCGGCACGCCGATCGCCAGCAGCACCGGATCATTGGCGTGGTCGATGCAGCCGGCCAGCGCCGTCACCATCGCCAGGATCGCCGAAACCCGAAAAATTCCCACCGTCATGCATTCCTCCGGCCGAACCGCCTCTGAGATCATCAGACCTGCGGGTACATCAGCAAGGTTGCGCGAAACTAATGCACGTCGCTCGGGCCTGTGCAGCGATTCCTGGATGACGACATGCGGAAGGACAAGAGCGAATGCCTGCTCTTCGCACGACTTCGGCCGGAAGGATCGGGGGAGACGGAGTTTCTGATCGTGGCGAAGTGCCTTCGTTGGCCAGCTCCCACCAACTCTATATAGCAGTTCGGAATCCCGAAATTGGCTGCGGCATTGAAATCCTTTCATATTTTTTCAAGCTCGCCCCTCAGGAAGCGCGGCGGATTTCGGAATCCCGAAGCGGCAGTATTTCGGGATTCCGAAGCGGCGTTTTTCTTCCTGCCGAGGCGCCCGCGCTTGTCGGCGGCAAGCTTACGGTCGGTCTCGGACCACTTCCGGCAGTTTTCGGCCGTACACCGCTTCCACTCGTCGGTGGCCGGCGCGCCTTCATGATCGTCGACAAATGTCAGCGTGAACCGGTTGGGATGGGCGACCCCGCTGCCGGCCCGGCCGCGGGCCACCTTGATGAGCCCCTTATATTCCAGCTCGTCGAGCGCATCGGCGACATATTCGCCGGTGACGCCGTAGGACACGAATTGCGGATGCGTCACGACAAGCTTGCCGTTCTCCAGTGCCGCATGCGAGGTGTGCTCGATGACGATGCGGAAGAAAGCGCGGCAGGCATTGGGGCTCAATGTCGTGAAAGCCGGCGATTCCAGCAGCTGGATCGTCAACCACTGCCAGCGAAGGCTGCCGTCATCGCTCCCGCCGGGCGGAGCGGTATGCTTGCGCACCATCGCCCGCGTCTTGCCGGCACTGGTTCGGCTCTTGTCACGAGGGTTGAATTCCACCATCAGCCCCTCGCCCCTGTTGCCAGCCGACCTTTCGGCAATCTGCCTGCGCTGCGCGACTGGCAATTCTGTTCGCAAAGCGGGCAACGGCCCAGGCTCGTCCGGGCGACCACCTCGCCGATAGGGAAAAATTTGCTCGGCATTCGGCATTCCATGGTTGCAATTGCAGACAAGCTAGCGCAAGAATGACCCATGACATAGGAAAATATTCTTAGTTTTGATCTTATGTCACCGGCATCTTCCTGCTAGGATATTGCCAGGGATGAATGACACGCGGCAGGAGACGGCGCGAATGATCGGCATGCGGGAAAAGAGTGCGGTGGTTTGCGGCAAGCGATTGCTGGCCTTGTTCTCGATCTTGCTGGCAAGCGCCGTCCAGGCCTTTCCCTGCGATCAGCCGATCAAGATCTCCAATTGGTCGCTCTGCGCGATCGCCAATGTGAGCGATGAGGGCGGCGACGCTGATTGGAAAGCTGTGCCTGAGTGGACTCGTCAGAAAACCATAAGCGCGCATTTCGAAAACGAGCCTCGGCTCTTGGCAAACCATGGACTTTGCAATGCCAAGTTCCAGCGCGTCGTCCTCTGCCTGCCGGGATGGGAAATGGGCAACCCGGATGAGTGCTCATATCTGATTTGCAGTGGCTATTACTCATCCGTGTTCGCGAAGAAAGAAACGCAAGACCGTTTGAAAAAACATTAAACCGCATTGTCCTGGCGGGAATGGATGGGGAGGAATTGGAGTTGCGGGCTCCCGGAGCTTCGATTGTCGTGCGGCTGCGCCCGTAAGCGCGCCACCGATCCCTGTCATGGATTGACCCATCGGCCGGCGGCAAGAGCGCCCGTCTCGTCATAGGTCAGCAGCGCCCTTCGATTGTCCTGCCGGCGCAGCTGGAACCAGTCCAACGCCCGGGCACGAAAGATCAGCAGGCCGAAATGCGGCTTTCCCTCGGCCTCATCCGCAGGCTTCGGCAGAGCCGCCCCGTCGATCGCGTCGAAGGCAACCTCGTCGCCGGGCGGACCGCCGGCATAGGTCATCCGCGTCCAGGCGGAGAGCCTGTCCCAGGCGGCGTTGGCCTGAGTACTGCCGGCGGCATGGCGTTCGACCGTTCCCTGCAGCCGTAACTGCAGCTGAGTCTGCGCCGAGAGGCCGAGCACCGCCGCATAAGGATTTGCCGAAAGCTCAAGCCATTTCTGGCTGCGCATATCGGTGTGAAATTCCAGAAGCCGTAACGACCGGTCGGCGCGCCGCAAGACCACCATACGCGCCTGTGGTCTCGCCGCCGCATCGACGGAGCAGAGGTTCAAGAACCGGAAACCCGATTGCGGGTTTGACGCCGCCGCCTCCAGCTCTCGCCATGCCGAAGCGTCTATATCGGCAAGGTTCAACGGCACGCCTTCATGCTCCGTCCCCATGGCGCGCTCAGACGGAACGGGTGATGCCGCCATCGACCCGGATGTTCTGGCCGGTGATGTAGCCGGCACCTTCGGAGAGCAGGAAGGCAACCGTCGCCGCGATTTCCTCGGCCGTGCCGTAGCGGCCCATCGGCACGCTGTTGCGCCGTTCGTCGGTGGCCGGCAGGCTGTCGATCCAGCCGGGCAGGACGTTGTTCATGCGGATGTTCTTGGCCGCATAAGTATCGGCGAAGATCTTGGTGAAGCTTGCGAGCCCCGCCCTGGCAAACGCCGAAGTCGGGAACATCGCCGAAGGCTCGAAGGCCCATGCCGTCGAGATGTTGACGATGGCACCGCCCCCTTGCGCCTCCATGATCGGCGCGACCAGCCGGATCGGCCGCACGGCGCTGAGGAAATAAACCTCCAAGCCCTTGTGCCAGTCCTCATCCGATATTTCGAGGATCGGCGCGCGCGGGCCGTGGCCGGCGGAATTGACCAGCGCGTCAATCCGTCCCCATTTCTCCATCGCCAGATCGACGAGCCGCTTCACATCCTCGTTCACCAGGTTCGAGCCGGTGACGCCGACACCGCCCAATTCCTTGGCGAGCGCTTCGCCCTTGCCCGAGGAGGAGAGCACGGCAATGCGATAGCCATCCTCGGCCAGTTTCCTTGCTGCGGCGGCACCCATGCCGGAACCGCCTGCGGTGATGAGAGCGACTTTTTCGTTCGGCATCGGAGCCTCCAATCGTTGAATTGTGCAGCAGTATGCCAGAGACAGCGCCGACTTTCGCGTCAGAAAGAAACGTGTCAGACTGTAGAAAATCTACTGGATTACTCGGAGAAACCAATGGTCCAACCTCGCCGCAGGCTGCCGCCGCTGAACGCCCTTCGCGCCTTCGAGGTTTCGGGCCGCCGGTTGAATTTCCGCGCCGCCGCCGAGGAACTCGGCGTCTCGCAGGGAGCGGTGGCGCAGCAGGTGCGCGCGCTGGAAGATCAACTCGGCCTGATGCTGTTTCAGCGCCTCCCGCGCGGCCTGGCCCTGACCCCGCAGGGTGCTGCCTATCTTTCCGACGTAAGCCGCGCCTTCGATACGCTCGGCGAGGCGACGGGGCGGCTGCTCGCGCGGCCGGACGCGGTGACGATCAGCGTCACCCCGACCGTCGCCGCCAAGCTGTTGATCCCGCGCCTCGCCGAGCTCAAGGCGGCCCTTCCCGACGTGGAACTGCGAACGGTCGCCACCGAGGCGCTGTCCGATTTCGATCGCGATCAGGTGGACATTGCGGTGCGGCTGACGCGCCAGCCTTTTCCGGCTTCCCTGGAGGCAAGGCTGCTGTTCCGTCAGGAACTCGTCGCCGTCGCCAGCCCGCATCTGGTCAGGGGCCTGACCCTGCCGCTGACGGCCGCCGCACTTCGCACGCTGCCGCTGCTGCACGACACCGTCAGTCCCTGGCCGCTTGTGCTGCAATCGCGCGAGAAGCTGCCGGGCGCCGTCTTCAACCACACGACGCTGGCGCTGGATGCCGCACTGGCCGGCCAGGGCGTCGCCCTGGCATGCCGGGCGTTCGTCGCGGCCGATCTCGAGGCCGGGCGGCTGGTGCAGGTGACGGATGCGACGACGACGATCGAACCCGACTATTTCCTGATCCGCAAACGCTCGTCATCGCCGCGAAAGGCGGTCGATGCGGTTTGGCATTGGTGCGTGGCGCGGCTGTCGGGCGGCTGACGCAAAGCAGTACGGGACATACATAAAGAGAAGAGGCTATGGCGTGCCTTCGGGGATCAGAAGAACCCGCGTTCCCTCACGCGCCGCAGCGCTGATTGTCGGTGAGATCTGCCGCAGCGGCCCGCGCGCAATCAGCGTCTCCGGCCTGGGACGTTTGCCGGGACCCGGATCGGCAAAGGCTGAAAACGGATGATCCAAGTCGGAGATCGCCAGGAAGGACGTCGCGACGATCGCTTCGCCGCAGGCGGCGCATCGCAGAATGTACGAGCCGCCGTGGACGATCGCTTCTGTTTTATCCAATCCGCACGAGGGGCAGGCCAAGATATCGTTCATCCGTTCACTCCAGCGTGGGCATGCAGCGTCTCTCCGGCCCCTGTCTATCCGAATATCGGCCCCATCATTCGAGATGGCATCTCGCGGCACTTGCGAAAATGCCGATATCCAAACTCAAGGCGGCAAATCCGCTTCGCCCCCCTAAACGTCCGGAGCTCGTAAACGAATGCAACCCGCGACGGCCACTTTCGGGGTGCTTGATGCATAATGCCAAATTCATTCGCCCTGCCGCCTTCTCTCCATGCATCGCGCATCTCGCTCACACCATCTCTCGCCACGCCGGGTGAATTGCCCTATGTGAGCGGCAGAGAGCACGCAGCGGAGATCCTGAGATTATGCAAACCATTTGGAAGAAGCCGGTGACGCTCGCCCTTGAGGGGCCGGATCAGTGGGTGGTGATCCAGACGACCCAGGCCGCGACATGGGCACTGGTCGAAGACTGGCCGACGGAAGAAGGTCCGGCTTTGGATCGGGCATGCGCGGTTTGCGCGGACGTGATGTCGGGCAAACGAACCCGGGAAGAGGCGCGGCAGGCCTTTATCGAAGCGGCAATCGAAGCCGGCATCCCGATCAAGGAGTAGGGCCGGGCGGCCCATGCACCCATCGCCAATCGCCACAATATTGTTCGGCATTCAACATTCCATGGTTGCAACGCCGCGCGATCTAACGTAAGAACATTCCATGAACTAGGAAAATAATCTTGGTTCATTTCTTATATCACCTGGCCCCATCGGATGGTCACGGGCAGTTGCGCGCGGCGGAGGCAGAGATGCGAGATATCAGCGTGAAGAAGAAGGGCGCGATGGTCTATGGCCAGCGGCTGCTGGCATTGATTTCGATCCTGCTGGGAAGCGCCGTCCAGGCTTTTTCCTGCGATCAGCCGGTGGTGATCTCGAATTGGTCCTTCTGTGCGACCGGCAATGTGAGCGCTGAGGGCGGTGCTGCCGATTGGAAGATCGTTCCGGCATGGACCCGCGCGGACGCCGTAAGCGCGTATTTCGGAAACGATCCGCGGCTCTTGGCAAACCACGGCCTTTGCAACGCCAAATTCCATCGCGTCGTCCTCTGCCAACCGGGATGGCAAACGGGCAACCCGGATGAGTGTTCCTACCTGGTTTGCAGCGGCTATTACTCAGCCTTGTACGGGAAGGAAGAAAGGGAAGCCTACGAGAAAGACCATCCGGACGAGCAATAGTTTTTCGCTTCGCTGCCTTGGGGCACAGACTGGAGGGGCCGTCGCGGCAAGGCTGGTTCAGTTGCGCACGGCATCAGAGGACACGTCAGATGACGTTACCCTTCAGGAACCAAGCTGAACTAAAGCTGATGAAAAGGGAAATGGCGCACCCGAAGAAAAACGCCACACGACCCTAAAAGCCATTCAAAAACAATTAGCTAGATGCCGCCCATTGGCGACATGTGTACCACCCAAGAGGATACGGTGCAAGTAGCTGCCTCGCTGTTCTGCAACTGCGCGCTGGTGTAAAATCGGTGCTCAACAATTGAGTCGATATGGCGGGAGCGTTTAGCACAGCATGGACTATGAACTCATCACTGACGATGACTACGACACGCTCCCACCTGAGCCGGAGAAGAGGTTTGCTGCGCTGGAAAAGATCTGCCGCAGGAACATGATGGAGATTATCTCGCACGAGACCTCTCAAACTTTTGATTCCTTGGTACGGACACAGTACATGACAATCGTCACGGCGGCGGCTGAGGAGCTGGGCATTGACGGCGTCCAATACATCAACAACTTCGATAGCGTATCGGACGACCTCCAGGAGTTCATTAGGATTACCACGGGGGTGACCGCAAAGATTAGGCTGCGCAACTCTTCGGGCCGTGACGCGCTTTCCGTAAAGCTTGCCAACAGGACGAAAGGTCTCATTGAGGATCAACTTACGAAGCTCAAAACTTCGGTCGCGGAGAGCACGCTCTCGGAAGACAAGAAGCTTCGGCTGCTGGGAAGAATTGAAGAGTTTCGTAATGAGCTGCACAAGGAACGCCTAAGGTTTGGCGTATCGCTGGCCGTGCTGGCTTCAATCGGTGCCATGGTCGGTGGCGGAACCGCCTTCCTTGCTGACGCCCCCAACGCCATTTCGACCATCACCCACCTGATTGGCGTCGACAAGGAGAGTGAAGATGCGGAGATACTGCGACTTGAAGGCCCGCCGAAACCAAAGCTGATTGCAGGGCCGGTAGTCCCGTTAAAGGGCTCGCGCTTAGTGCTAACGGATGACGATATACCGTTCTAGCAGTGGGCTCCCGCCGACTACAAAAGGGGTCTCTCATGCGAGAGGTCACCGACGTGCCAGCGTGCAGCGGCTTCCCCCCGTACCGCCCTGGATGGGACCCAAATGACCGAACAAGACCACACCCCTCCCCCGCTTTCCCCTCAAGGAAGGCTCTGCTCCGCCTTGGTGAGGAAGACGAGGGTCGAGGCCGTCATGTGCAGCATGTAGGCGGTCAAATGGTCGGGGACGGTAGTGGGGGTCGATCCCTGCCCGTGGCCGCTCTGTTTGTTCCGGCCTGTGGGAATGCTGCTTTCCAGAAGACCCCGAAGAGAAGCGAACTGGTTCTGCCAAAATGCTGGCACAAGGCCTTCCGAGTAGATGACGTCGATTAGTGCCTTGGCCGTATCTCCCGGCTTGTAGGTCCACCCGCGCTTATCACAGATCGCCTTCATCGTGCTCTCGAATGCCTTGAGGCAGTCGTTCAGAGCCTCCTTGTTCTTGCCCTCGCGATAGTGCTCGTAGGCACTCAGGAACTCCTGATGCGGGCCAGCATATTCCTTAGTATTCAAGAGACGTAGGGCAGGCTTCACGGCCTCCGCATGTATCAACTCCGAGTCTACCCGGACGATTTCCCCATCGATGTATTGATAACCGACCGCATTCTCTTTGAACCTGATATTGAGGTCCTCAATCGCCTCATCGGCCCGCTCGTCATAGCCACGCCTGTTCATATAGTCGATCGTGCGGGTTAGGCGATCAATAGCTCGGAACGCGAGCTCGACTACATCTAGGCAAGTCTCGGCCTTTGCGGCACCAAGGAAAAAATCTCGTAATTCCGTATAAGGGTTCCCTTCTCGGTTTGAAGGCGGCAGAATAAACACGCCAAGCTCCTGCCGTATCGTCGACACGACTAGACTATATGTATGTTCTACTTGGCCACTACTACTATAGATATCCTCCCTACTTCCCAAAGCTTTGTCGAGGATGTGAATGATCTGGACGCGCAGCTTCTGCGGTATAACGTCATATCGATAAACGTCTGGCTCGGCATCGCTAAGGCGCTGCTGCCTCTTTGAGTACAACTCATACACGGCCATTCGAATCGCCTTTCTCGGTCGCTGGATTGTGGAACATTCGGCCACATCCGGGCGCTGGCGTCTATCAACGTATATGTCGATTGACAGGACAAACGAATCTCTTGCCGCCCCTTCACAAAGTACCTAACCGTCGTTTCGGTCTTTGTTATACTCCCTCATCGCACCAGTCATTTCTATGATAGGGCCTCCATTCGCGGGCAAAACCTTCCGCCAGAATCATCGCGCCAATCAAGTTCCGCCCTCACGATGTCGGGGTTGCGGCTGGCGTAGGCTGAGCGGTATTCCTTCGAGAGGGTCTCAATCCAGTCTTGCTTGGCCTCAAGGTGCCCTTCTGCCATCCCGAGCTGGCCGAAGCCGGGGTCTAGGAGGTCCGGCCACTGGGCACGCTCCTCAGGGGTTTGCATGTAGCGCCGCGCGTCGCCCTGCTCCCTTTCGGTCTCGTCCTCCTTGAGCAAGGCGGCGATGATATCGGCTTCGATCTCCTCAACTGATGGCAGGCGCAGAAGTGAGACCAGCTCGCCACTTACTTCCCCTCTCTGGTATCGCGAGGCCAAGGCGAAAAGGTCCGTGACCCTCAGAGCCTCCCTCATGTCTTTGCGCTTGGCATCGGCAAAGTTGGTGGTCTTGAGGGAGACCGTAAGCTCTCGCTTGAAGCGTCCGGTGTCGGGATTGATGAGTTCTGAGAGGGCAGCGGGAGGGTTCTTCGGCGCTGGCTTTCCGGCTAGCTCCTGAGGAAGCCGCTTTCGAAACTCGTAGATGCCTGAAGTCCGTCTCTGCATATAGCTGAGCCCGGCCATCGAGTGTCCCGCCCATGTGCGATTCCATCGCGTACTAGGCGGCTCTCGCTAAGGTCCTGAAACCCCAGATTCTTTTCAGCTTCAATACATCAGGAAAAAATGGCGCACCCGAAGAGATTCGAACTCCTGACCCCCAGATTCGTAGTCTGGTGCTCTATCCAGCTGAGCTACGGGTGCGTGCAACTGCGGCGGTGCCGCTTGCGTGGGCGATCCTCTAAAGGGTCCTTCGGGACAATGCAAGAGCATTTCTGAAAAAATCGCGCGTTTAAAAATTTGCGGCCGCGCGCGCCTGAAATCCGGTCACTTCTCGATATGCGTCCGGCTGCGATAATCCTCCAGCGAAACCGGGCGATCGGGGATCTCGATGCGGAACTGCGTTCCCACAGTCGGTTTTTCCACCAGCGCGATCGTGCCGCCATGGGCAAGCACCAGCTCGCGGGCGATCGTCAGGCCGAGGCCGGTGCCGCCGGAGCGGGCGGAGCCGCGGAAGGCGGCAAAGAGGTTCTGGCGCGCCTTCAACGGCATGCCGGGGCCGGTATCATCCACCGTGATGCTGACGACGCTGCCGACGCGCTGGGCGGCGACGGTGATGCGCCGGACAGCGCCTGGGGCGCCCTCGCCCGGCGCGGTCAGCGCCTGCAGCGCATTGCGGCAGAGATTGTGGATAACGCGGAACAGCTGCTCGCCATCGGCATCGACCTTGAGATCGGCGCCGATCTGCTCGGTGAATTCGATGCCGCTTTGCGGATCGATCGCCAGCATGTCCTTGACGTCCTGGGTGAGTTCCAAAAGCAGGATATGGCGGCGGCGCGGCGCCGATTCGCTCGCCTTGCCGTAGGACAGCACCTCGGTGGTATAGCCGACGGCGCGGTCGATGGTGCGCAGCAGCTTCGGGGCGAAGCTTTTCACCATCGGGTCGTCGACATCGACCAGCCGGTCCGACATCAGCTGGGCCGAGGCCAGGATATTGCGCATGTCGTGATTGATCTTGGAGACGGCGAGGCCGAGAGCGGCGAGGTTCTTCTGCTGCTTCAGCGTCTTCTGCAGCTCCATCTGCATCGAGGTGAGGTTGCGGCCGGCGACCGCCAGTTCGTCGCGGCCGCCATCGCCGATATAGACATGGGCGGGATTTTCGGGATCGGAAGAGAATTGCTGCATGCTGCCGGTCAGCCGGCGGATCGGGCCGATCAGGATGCGGTTGATCGCAAAGAAGATCAGAGTCGCGGTGAAGAGCGAGATCAGCACCGACAGCAGCAGGACGTTACGGGAATAGGCAAACATCGCCGTGCGCAGCTGCCGGTCCCGCATCACCACCTCGACGCCGGTATTGGTGTCGCCGACGGGGCCGTAGACGCGGATCATCCTGCCGCCGCCGAAGATCAAGGTGTCGAGCGCATCGCGGATCGCCGTGACCGGCGGCACGTCGGTGAGATCATAGGCTTCGTCGACGGAGGTCGGCATGTCGGTCGTCGCCAGCAGCCGCGAGGTGCCGTCCTTGCGCAGCACGATCGCCTTGGTGCCGGTTGCTTCCAGCGTCTCCTTCTGCAGCGCCCGCGGCAGCTCGACCGGCTGCAGCCCATCGATGACGATGGCGGCGGCGGCGGCCGTGTTCAGCCTCTCCTGCAGCCAGCGGATGCGCATGCTGGCGACCGAGGGGAAGAAAATCAGGATTTCGGCGAGCATGATGAAGACGACGGTGAGCCAGAGCAGCTTGCCCGACAGGCCGCCGAACATGCCGGCGGACGGGCACCGCGCCCTTGCGGCCTCACCGGCCGCGGGGATTTCCGCCGAAGGATTGTCGCCCTGATCTTGAACCGGCATTCTCGTCTCGCCCGATCGGCAGCCCTTCAGCCGCCCTCACCGTTGGAGCTTTATATTAGACCAAAAGGCTCCGCTTTCAAATCTTTGCGATCAGCGTCACGTCGCCACAAGAAAACATACCACCAAACCCCTCCCCAACCCCTCCCCACAAGGGCAGGGCTATCGCATATGAGCAAAGAGCTGGAAGAAGAATTCTTTGTTCCAGTTTGCTCTGCGCATTTTGCTTGCGATGGGCTTGTCGAGCGG
>NZ_JACIFY010000038.1 GCF_014197615.1 Rhizobium esperanzae | reverse complement strand
TCGTCGCCGCCATGCGAAAGCTAATCATCATGATCAACACTATTCTCAAAAGACAAACGCCATGGAACGAGCCCCAACAACACGGTTGCTGAGGCACCCCCGAAGGGGCCTCGAAGGACGGGGCTGACCGGCGTGCCGGGCAGCCTGCTCTATCAGTCCTTCTTGACCGGCGGGATCGGTCGGATCGAAAGCTCGCGCAGCTGCGTCGGGGTTGCCGGGGTCGGCGCGCCCATTAACAGATCCTGCGCCTGCTGGTTCATCGGGAACAGCGAGATTTCACGCAGGTTCTTGGCGCCGACCAGCAGCATGACGATACGGTCGATGCCGAAGGCAGCACCGCCATGCGGCGGCGCGCCGTACTGGAAGGCGCGGTAGAGGCCGCCGAAGCGGTCTTCGACGTCCTGCTGGCTGAGACCGACCTTCTCGAAGGCGGCGACCATGGTTTCCGGCGACTGGTTGCGGATCGAGCCCGAGGCGATTTCGAAGCCGTTGCAGACCGCGTCGTACTGGTAGGCCTTGATGCCAAGCGGATCCTGGTTCAGCAGCGCATCGAGGCCGCCCTGCGGCATCGAGAACGGGTTGTGGGCGAAGTCGATCTTCTTTTCTTCCTCGTTGTATTCGAAGAAGGGGAAGTCGACGATCCAGCACAATTCGAAACGGTCGCGGTCGATCAGGTTCAGTTCGTCGGCGGCGCGGTTACGGGCCTCGCCTGCAAACTTGTAGAACTTCGACGGCTCGCCGGCGACGAAGAAGCAGGCGTCGCCCGCCTCGAGGCCGAGCTGCGTGCGGATCGCCTCGGTACGCTCCTCGCCGATGTTTTTGGCGAGCGGTCCGGAGCCGCCGATTTTGTCCTCTTCTTCCTTCCAGAAGATGTAGCCGAGACCGGGCTGGCCCTGGCTCTGCGCCCAGGCATTCATACGGTCGCAGAAGGCTCTGGAGCCGCCAGTCTTTGCCGGGATCGCCCAGATCTCAACCTTCGGGTTGGAGGCGATCATGCCGGCGAAGACCTTGAAGCCGGAGCCGGCGAAATGCTCGGTCACCGCTTCCATCACGATCGGGTTGCGCAGATCCGGCTTGTCGGAACCGTACTTGCGGATCGCCTCGTCGTAAGGGATGCGCGGCCATTCCTTGGTCACCGGCTTGCCTTCGGCGAATTCCTCGAACACCCTGGAGATCAGCGGACCCATGGTGTTCCAGACGTCTTCCTGGGTCACGAAGCTCATTTCGAGGTCGAGCTGGTAGAATTCGCCCGGCAGGCGGTCTGCACGTGGATCTTCGTCACGGAAGCAAGGGGCGATCTGGAAATAGCGGTCGAAGCCGGCGACCATCAAGAGCTGCTTATACTGCTGCGGCGCCTGCGGCAGGGCGTAGAAGGTGCCGGGATGGATGCGCGAGGGCACGAGGAAGTCGCGCGCGCCTTCCGGCGAGGAGGCCGTCAGGATCGGCGTGGTATATTCGGTGAAGCCGCCATCGCCCATTTCGCGGCGCATCGCGGAGATGACCTGGGTGCGCTTGACGATGTTCTTGTGCAGCGTTTCGCGGCGCAGGTCGAGGAATCGGTACTTGAGGCGGACGTCTTCCGGATAGTCCGGCTCACCGAAGACCGGCAGCGGCAATTCCTTGGCGGCGGAGAGCACTTCGATCTCCTGGGCGTAAAGCTCGATCTCGCCGGTTGCCATGGTCTTGTTGACGGTGTCTTCGGTGCGGGCCTTGACGAGGCCGTCGATGCGGATGACCCACTCGCCGCGCACGGTCTCCGCCATCTTGAAGGCGGGGCTGTCGGGATCGGCGACCACCTGGGTGATGCCGTAATGGTCGCGCAGGTCGATGAAGAGAACGCCGCCATGGTCGCGAACGCGATGGACCCAGCCGGAAATCCGGACATTGGCGCCGACATCCGACTTGCGGAGGGCTGCACATGTGTGGCTGCGATAGCGATGCATCATCTCAATTCCCGGTATCTGGCTTGAAGACGGCAGCAAGGGGCTCTGATGGCTCTCCCGCACCGACAAGAAAATCGGGCGGAAAAGCGCATGGACGCTCCGATTTGTCAAGACTTGGCGCGCGCAGCCCGCGCGTTTATGGCGAGGCAGCGCCCCGCATGCTGCGGCAGTTTGGCCGCGTTTGCCATATTGATGAAGGCGGCTCTCAACTTTAAAAGGATCGGCATTCCAACCCATGGAGCACCCGGATGCCTCTGCTCACTCGCCGCAACCTCTTGAAGGCATCTGCCGTCGCAGGCGCCTATGGTGTCGGCATGGGCGTTGCCGGTAAATTCGGGCTCGCCGAAGCGGCCCCCGAGCCGCAGCTGCTGACGGCCGTGAAGACCGAGGCGATGCTGACCGAGGCGGGGCCGACCCGGGATATCATGAGCTGGGGCCATGACGGCATGCCGCCGGTTCTCAGGATGACGAAGGGACGCCCTTACGCTGCGCGGCTAAAAAACGAGCTCGACGAACCGACGACGATCCATTGGCATGGGCTTCGCATCGACAACCGCATGGACGGCGTGCCGTTCATGACGCAGCCCTATATCTATACCGGCGACGGCTTCGATTATGCCTTCACGCCGCCCGATGCCGGCACTTTCTGGTATCATCCCCATTGCAACACGCTGACGCAGATGGGGCATGGCATGACCGGCGTCATCGTCGTCGAAGATCCGTCCGATCCGCAGTTCGACGCCGAGGTGGTGCTGAACCTGCGCGACTGGAGGCTCGGCGGCGACGGGCAGTTCATCGCTCCCTTCCGGCCGCGCGACGCCGCCAAGTCCGGCACCTACGGCACGGTGCGCACCGCCAACTGGCATCAGGAGCCGCAATATGACGCGCCGACCGGCGGGCTGCTGCGGCTGCGCATTGCGGTCACCGACGTGACACGGATCTTTTCGCTGAAGATGGAAGGTGCGGTTGCAAGCGTGATTGCGATCGACGGCAATCCGGTGCCGAAGCGCTTTCCCCTCGACCTCCTGCAGATCGGGCCGGGCCAGCGGCTCGATCTTGCCGTGCGCATGCCGGACAGCGAAGGCGCCGTCGCGACGCTCGAAGATATCCGCGGCACGACGCCGAAGACGATCGCCAGTCTGCGTGCTGTGGGATCGTCGTTGAAGCGCGAGATCGGCGATCTCGCGCAGCTCGTCGAAAATCCGGTGGCGAAGGCCGATCTTTCCGCCGCCGAACAGATCCCGCTGGTGCTGAGCGCCACCGCCGAGAATACTGCCGTCGAAAGCATCTGCGGCACGCTCGGCTACAGCTTCTGGGCCATCAACAAGGTGCCGTGGCCGGGCGATACACCGGACCCGACGGCGCCGCTGGCGGAATTGAAGCTCGGCAGGAGCTATGTCTTCAATCTCGAAAATACCACGCCGCATGCGCATCCGATCCATCTGCACGGGATGAGCTTCACGGTGATTTCCTCCTCGACCAGGGAGGTGATGCCGCTGGTCTCCGATACCTATCTCATCCAGCCGGACGAGAAGGTGCAGCTCGCCTTCGTCGCCGACAATCCCGGCGACTGGCTGCTGCATTGCCATATCATCGAACACCAGAAGACGGGGATGACCAGCTACTTCAGGGTGAGTTGAGGCGTCCCCCTTTGCCGCAGTTTGGACGTAATTCTTAGCCAGCAATGCTCGAAGCGTATGCTGTTGTATTGACATATCGAAGCGAAAGGAGAAGGAAGGTTCAACCGACCTTTTCCTTGCGAATGAAATGATATGATCGAAACCACCGCCGATTTGGCGGCCGCCTGCAAAGAGCTGGCCAAGTCCGACTTCATCACCATCGACACCGAATTCCTGCGAGAGACGACCTTCTGGCCGGAGCTTTGCCTGATCCAGATGGCAAGCCCGACAACCGAAGTTCTGGTCGATCCGCTGGCCAAGGGTATCGACCTCGCTCCGTTTTTCGAGCTGATGGCCGATCCGAAGGTGCTGAAGGTCTTTCATGCGGCGCGCCAGGACATTGAAATCATCTTCAATCGCGGCAATCTCATTCCGCATCCGATCTTCGACACGCAGGTCGCCGCCATGGTCTGCGGCTTCGGCGACAGCGTCTCCTATGATCAGCTGGTCAGCCGCATCAAGAACGTCCATATCGACAAGTCGTCGCGCTTCACCGACTGGAGCCGCCGGCCGCTCTCCGACAAGCAGCTGGAATATGCGCTGGCCGACGTGACCCACCTGCGCGACGTCTACCTGTCGCTGAAGGCGGAACTCGATCGCGAAGGCCGCACCTCCTGGCTCTCCGAGGAGATGGACATTCTCGAGGCGCGCGAAACCTACGACCTGCATCCCGACGATGCCTGGCAGCGGCTGAAGATGCGGCTGCGCAAGCCGCAGGAGCTGGCGATCCTGAAATATGTCGCCGCCTGGCGCGAACGTGAGGCGCGGGCCCGCAACGTGCCGCGTTCGCGGGTGCTGAAGGACGATGCGATCTACGAAATCGCCCAGCAGCAGCCCAAGGATACCGAGGCGCTCGGCCGGCTTCGCACCATTCCGAAAGGCTGGGAGCGCTCGACCTCGGGCGCATCCGTCATCGAGGCCGTCAACGCAGCACTTGCTCTTCCGAAAGCCGATATGCCACATGTGCCGCGCCAGACGCAGGCGCCCGAAGGGGCCGCTGCCGCCGTCGAACTCCTGAAGGTACTGCTGAAGCTGGTTTCGGAAAAACACGGCGTGGCGCCGAAGGTGATCGCCAACAGCGAGGATCTCGACCGGATCGCCGCCGAAGGCGAGAAGGCCGATGTCGCAGCGCTCAACGGCTGGCGGCGCGATCTTTTCGGCGTGCCGGCGCTGCAGCTGATCCAGGGTCAGATCGCTCTGCGCTTCGTCGACCGGAAAGTCGACACCGTCAGCCTCTGAGCTTGCGATCGAATTCGCTTGACGCTTTTTTCCCAGCTGAAACAATGGTTGGGAGAACCATCGGGGCGAAAGGGCCGCATGCGGGAAATATCTCCGACGCAGAACTGGATCTTGATCACGATCGTTCTGGCTGCCAGCGGCGTCGTCTATGATCTGATGTTCTACTCCACCCAGACGCCGGTCATCGGGGCGATCTTTGCGCTCTTCATCGGCATGCCGATCCTCGCCTTCGAACGTAAGGTGCTGTTTCGCGGGCTGTATAGGCGCATCCAGAAGCTGCCGACCTTCGTCTTCATTATTACCGAGCTGGTGATCTACGAGATCCTGATGAGCATCGGCTTTGCCTGCGCCGGCCTGCTGCTGTGGTCGCTCGGCATGCTGAATCCAACGTCGCTCCTCGATCTCGTCGTCATGCCGTTCAAGGTCTTCCTCTATGCGCTGGCGGTCTGCTCAATAATGATCTTCATCCTGCGCGTGCGGGAACTGCTCGGCCGTGAAGTTTTCCTCAGCATGCTCATCAGCCGCTACCGCAATCCGGTCAAGGAAGAGCGCGTCTTCCTGTTCATCGATCTGGTCGATTCGACGGCCTTTGCCGAAAAGCACGGCGACCTCAGAGCGCAGCAGCTGCTGAGTTCGCTGTTTGCGACCTTCGCCGAGCCCGTCCGCCGCCACAAGGGCATGATCAACGACTATGTCGGCGATGCGGCGATCATCACCTGGCCGCTTGCCCGCGGCGTCAAGAATGCGCGCTGCGTGCGCTGCATCTTCGATATCCTTGCCGACATCGAAGCCAATGCCGCCGGCTGGCGGAAAAATTACGGCCAGGTACCGAAGCTGCGGGCCGCGCTTCACGGCGGCGAGATCATCACCGCCGAAATCGGCGTCGACCATCACAAGATCAGCTATTTCGGCGACACCGTGAACACCACCGCCCGGCTGGAAGCGCTCTGCCGCAGCCTGAACCGGCCGGTGCTGATCTCGGCCGAGCTTGCCCGGCGGATGGAATTTCCCGAGAATATATCCTGCGAGGATCTCGGCACCCATGCCGTCAGGGGGCGCGGCCAGGCACTCGGCGTCATGGCGCTTTCCTCGCGCGCCGTCACCGTGCTGAACACGCCCGCGGTCATTCTGCACGGCTGAACAAACGCTTTCGGCCCGCGTCACCAAAGCTTCACCCAACCGTCAATTCGCTGACATTAAAGCCCTGCTAAGCGGAAGCCATTCGCATCCGTTTCATGGGGATATTATGAAGAACGTCCTTTTTGCTTCCGTATCGCTTTTCATCCTGATGACCGGCACAGCTTCGGCCGACCAGCAGCAATTTCCGGCCAAGCTCGCCGGCCAGGCGATCCTGCCTGCCAACACTATGGTTCCGGCTCCCGCCGACGCTCCTGAATTCCTCAAGCATTCCGGCAAATTCACGACGGCGGACCGCAAGCGCACCGAAGCGCTCGGCACTGTTCCGGGCAAGGACGGCGCTCGCGTCACCGATCTGAAACTACCCTTCGACGGCCAGGCGATCCAGGGCTTCTCGGGCATCAAGACGATGGCCGACGGCACCTTCTGGACGCTGACCGACAACGGCTTCGGCTCGAAGGCCAACTCCTCGGACGCGATGCTGTTCCTGCATCAGATGAAGTTCGATTGGGCAGCCAACAAGGCTGAAGTCGTCAAGAACCTCTTCCTCTCCGATCCGAACAAGATCGCCCCCTTCCCGATCGTCCTCGAAGGCACCGACAAGCGCTACCTCACCGGCGCCGATTTCGATATCGAATCGATCCAGCCGGTTGCCGATGGCTTCTGGCTCGGCGACGAATTCGGCCCCTACATCCTGAAGATCGACGCCGAAGGCCATCTGACTGATGTCATCGCGACGACGCTCGACGGCAAGCCGGTGCTTTCGCCCGACAATCCGCTGATCCAGCTTCCCGGCAATCCGGCCGCGAAGATGCCCGTCTTCAATCTGAAGCGCTCCGGCGGCTTCGAGGGCCTTGCCATGTCGAAGGACGGCGCCAAGCTCTACGGCCTGCTCGAAGGCGCCATCTACAAGGATGACGGCCAGATGGAGACGGTCGATGGCCACACCGCCGTCCGCGTCATCGAATTCGACGTCGCCTCCAAGAAGTGGACCGGCCGCAGCTGGCTCTATCCGTTCGAGGACAAGAGTGTCTCGATCGGCGACTTCAACATGCTCGACGACACCACCGCTCTCGTCATCGAGCGCGACAGCGGCGCCGGCACCAAGGACAAGGCCTGCGCCGACCCGAAGCAGCCGAAGCCGGATTGCTTCGAGGCTCCGGCCGAGCTGAAGCGCGTCTACAAGATCGAGTTCAACGACGCCAATGCCGGCAAGGCCGTCCGCAAGATCGGCTATATCGATCTCCTTGATATCAAGGATCCCGACAACAAGAAGAAGGCCGGCAGCAAAGACGGCGTCTACGACATGCCGTTCGTGACGATCGAAAACGTCGACCGCGTCGACGCCACCCACATCATCATCGGCAACGACAACAACCTGCCCTTCTCCGCCGGCCGCGCCGTCGACAAGGCCGACAATAACGAGTTCAGCCTGCTTGAGGTCGGTGAGTTTTTGAACGCGAAGTAATTCTGGGTTCTGGTACGGAAGTAAGGAGGGCGGCGCGAAGGTGTCGCCCTTTTTGTTGAGGGCATGCCGTGCGGCACCCCCCTGCCCTGCCGGGCATCTCCCCCACAGGTGGGGAGATTGGCAAGAGGCTTGACCATCGCTCCCTCTCTAACGGCAGCGACAATCACAATGCTTGAGTTGTTTGGGGAAGCCGTCGCGCCCAGCCGATCTCCACCCTTGTGGGGGAGATGCCCGGCAGGGCAGAGGGGGGTGCCATACGGCACAACGGCCGCAAATCAGCCTACTCGAACCGAAACGCCAGCCTCTTGTTCGTCAGCTTCGACAGCTGCTGCAGGCGGCCGTCCAGGCGTTCGCCGGCGAAATCGCGGTATTCGGGGGGCACGACGAATTCGAGGTCGAGGTCCGGGCTCGCCGATTTGCGGAAGGTGAGGCTTTTGACGATGCCCGGCATCGAGGCCGAGAAGAGGTAGACGACGCGCAGCATGCCACCGAGCAGCTTGGCGCGTTCGATGAACTGAGGCGTGGCGATCTGCGCCAGCGGGCCGGTGGCGCCGTCGTCGTGCAGGCCCTCGAAACGGTAGTAGTTGGTGAGCGCGATGAAGGCGCGGCCGGGATGGCTGATGCCGACGAAGGAGGAGTGGGCGATGACGTTCAGTGCCTGCAGGCCGCGATAGTCGGGATGGGCGCGCCAGCTGATATCGGCAAGCAGGCAGGCGGCCTGACGATAGCGGCTTTCCTCTTCGGTTTCCTGGACGCCGAAGAGCGGCATCATGCGGCCGGTCCATTCCGCCAGTTCGCGGGCATGCTCGGGCGAACGGGCACGCAGGATCGCCAATTCGCCGGCTGCGGCCAGCAGCGGGTCGGAGCGACGCTCGGCCTCCGACAGCAGCGAATAGAGATATCCCTCGCGCACACCCTGCGCCGAGAAGGAAATCACCGACGGCTTCATGACGCTCAGGACTTCCTTCATGGCGATGGCGCCGAAGGGCAGCAGCGAACGGCGATGCTTGGAGACCGCCTGAAGGGCCGGTTCCTTGGAATCGCGCGCGGTCGCCACCTGATCGAGGAACAGCATCATCGCTTCGAGCGACACTTCATAACCCTGCATCATATGCAGCGGATAGTTGGTGATCTCCATGTGCAACTTGGCGATGTTTCGCCAGGTGCCGCCGACGGCGTAGAAGGTACGCCCCTCGCCTTTCGCCAGGAGCTTTGCCGTCTTCACCTGCTTGCGGGCAAAGGTGCGCGCCTTGGAAAGCGAGCCGCCGGCATATTCCGACAGGCGCAGGCCACCGAGCGGCAGGGTGATGCCCTTACCGACCTCCTTGCCCTTGATGTCGATCAGTTCAAGCGAACCGCCGCCGAGGTCGCCGGCAATGCCATCGGGATT
This sequence comes from Rhizobium esperanzae, assembly GCF_014197615.1. GTDB lineage: Bacteria > Pseudomonadota > Alphaproteobacteria > Rhizobiales > Rhizobiaceae > Rhizobium > Rhizobium esperanzae_A. The sequence goes on along the minus strand of NZ_JACIFY010000038.1, from coordinate 6,637 downwards.
GAAGAAGCCGCTGATGATGCCGAGCGAGGCGAAACGAGCCTCCTCCTCGCCGGAGAGTACCCGGACGTGGCGCTGCAGGATCGTTTCGGCCTGATGGATGAAATCGGGACCGTTGCTCGCCTCGCGGGCGGCGGCCGTCGCCAGCACATACATGGTGGCGGCGCGGGCCTGATCGGACAGGGCCTTGAAACGGTGGAGCGCTGCCAGAGCCCGGGCGACGCTCTCTTCATCCATCTTGCCGGTGACGGCTATGCCTTTGCCGAGGCCGCAGAGGACCTTTTCGTTGAAGAGGATCGTAGGCGAACGGGACAGGCCTTCATAGACGACAAGACGAATGGAATTCGATCCGATGTCGACGACGGAGACCGGGGCGATCCCTGGAAGGCGCCCCTGGGCTTCAGATTCAACCATATGGTCCAGTTTTACTTGTTGTTGCGGCCTTCGAGCAGGCCGGCGATCAGTTTCGGCGCGCTGGATTTCAGAGCTTCACCACGGCCCGACAGGCTCGGATTGGTCATGAAATACTGCTGCGCATTGAACGGTTCCTCGCCCCTGCGCACTTCCATGCGCCGCGACGTACCGTCGGGCAATATCTCGTAGCTTTGTTGATTGTCAATCACGTTGCCGAGCATAATCTGTGACAAGACCTGCTCGTGAACGGTCGGATTCGTCAGCGGAACCATCGTCTCGACGCGGCGGTCGAGATTTCGCGGCATCATGTCGGCCGAACCGATGTAAACCAGCGCCTTATCCGACGGCAGGCCGTGGCCATTGCCGAAGCAGAAGATGCGGCTGTGTTCGAGGAAGCGGCCGACGATCGACTTGACGCGGATCTTCTCCGAGAGACCGGGCACCTGCGGACGCAAGCAGCAGATGCCGCGCACCACGAGATCGATTTCGACGCCGGCATGGCTGGCACGATAGAGCGCATCGATAATGTCGGGATCGACAAGCGAATTCATCTTCATCCAGATCGCCGCCGGCGCACCGTTCTTGGCGTGCTGAATCTCTTCTTCGATGTGGCGCAGGATGCGCGGGCGCATCGTATAGGGCGAAATGGCGAGCTGCATGCCTTGTTCCGGCTCGCCATAGCCGGTGATGAAGTTGAAGATATTCGCCATGTCGTGGGCGATGACGGGATTGCAGGTGAAATAGGAAAGGTCCGTATAGATCTTCGCAGTGATCGGGTGGTAGTTGCCCGTCCCCAAATGGCAATAGGTCCTCAGCTTGCCTTCCTCGCGGCGGACGACCATCGACATCTTGGCGTGGGTCTTGAGCTCGATGAAGCCGAAGACCACCTGCACGCCGGCGCGCTCGAGATCGCGCGCCCAGCGGATGTTTGCCTCTTCGTCGAAGCGGGCCTTGAGTTCCACCAGCGCCGTCACCGACTTGCCGGCTTCGGCGGCGTCGACCAGCGCGCGCACGATGGGGCTGTCGTTGGAGGTGCGGTAGAGCGTCTGCTTTATCGCCAGGACATCAGGATCGCGCGCAGCCTGGAGAAGAAACTGGACCACCACGTCGAAGGATTCGTAAGGGTGGTGGACGACCATGTCCTTCTCGCGGATGGCGGCGAAGCAGTCACCGGCATGTTCGCGGACGCGCTCGGGAAATCGCGCATTGTAGGGCTGGAACCGGAGATCGTCGCGCGGCGCCTTGGTGATCTCCGACAGGGTGTTCAGCGCCAGCAGGCCCGGCAGAACGGCGACGCGATTGTCGGGAATGCTGAGCGCCTGGACGACGAACTGACGCAGCGAGGCCGGCATTTCGGAATCGGTCTCGATGCGGATGACCTTGCCGCGGCGGCGGCGCTTCAGCGCCGTTTCGAAGAAGCGGACGAGATCCTCGGCCTCTTCCTCGACTTCGATATCGCTGTCGCGGATGACGCGGAACGTACCGGAGCCCTGCACCTCGTAACCCGGGTAGAGCCTGTGGATGAAGACGTTGGCGACGTCTTCCAGCGTGATGTAGCGGATCGTATTTCCATCATCGGGCAGCCGGACGAAACGGTCGAGCGCCACCGGCAGGCGCAGCAGCGCCGTCATCGGCTCGCGGCCGTTCTTGCTGACGAGCTGCAGGCCGATCGAGAAACCGAGATTGGGAATGAAGGGGAACGGATGGGCCGGATCGATCGACAGCGGCGTCAGAACCGGAAAGATCGCCTGTTCGAATTCGGCGGCCAGCCACTGGCGGTCGGCATCGCTCAAGGCGCCGGGACGCACGATCAGGATGTCTTCCTTGGCGAGATACTGCTGCAGCACGGCGAGCGAGGCCTGCTGCTCCATCTGCAGATGGTCGATCTCCTGCAGGATCGAATCGAGCTGCTCGGCCGGGGTCTTGCCGTCGGGGCTGCGGATGGCGATATTCTGGCGCACCTGACCCTCGAGGCCGGCAACACGCACCATGAAGAATTCATCGAGGTTGGCGGCCGAGATCGACAGGAAGCGGACGCGCTCGAGCAGCGGATGCTCGGTATTCAACGTTTCTTCTAGGACACGGCGGTTGAACTGCAGCCAGGAGAATTCCCGATTGATGAAGCGCTCGGGGCTCTTGAGCAGTTCTTCCAGCGGCGGGGTATTATCGTTGATCTCAGGCGTGAGTTCCTGATGTTCTGCGACTGCGCTATCCATGGTCCGCTTACCCCGTTCTCAATCGCCGACGGCAATTATATCAGTTTCACGACGGAACTGTGACAGTCAATCGGCCGGCTCCGAATTTCCCAATTCATTCAATACTTCAGCGGCCAGAGTGCGGGTGATTTTCGTGCCCCGCGACAGGGCCAGCCGGTCAAGCCTTTCGACGATCGTCTGGGCGGCATTCAGCGACCGCTCCATCCGGTTGACGATATAGAGCACGAGTTTGTCATCTATATAAAGCTGTCGGTCGGCAAAGAGCTTGACGATTACCTGAGACAACAGCGCCTCATCGGGTTCGCCGATCTCGACGACGGTCGCAGCCTTCAGCCGCGAGCGCAGATCAGGCAGCGAAACCGGCCACGACATCGGCCAGAGACGGCTTGTGATCAACAGGCTGGTGCCGTTTTCGCGTACGCTGTTGATGACGTGGAAGAGCGTGTTGTCGTCGAAGCCGAGACGGTCGGCATCCTCAAATAGAACGGGGCCGTTCGCCGCCGTAACGGCAGCATCTGAGCCGACCTTGGGATGAATGACCTCCGCCCCGCTGTGTTCCTTCCAGATACCGGCCAGATGCGATTTGCCAGAGCCCACCGGGCCGGCCAGGACAACGACCGGCGACGGCCAGTTCGGCCAGGCGTCGACGATCGAAACCGCCGCCGCGAGACGCTCCGAGATCAGCAGGTCGTCACGCCCGCTGGCGGCATCGTGCGAAAAGGCGAGCGGCAGCTGCTCTCCGGCCTTGCGCTTCGGATCAGCGTTCTTCACGTCATTCATTGGGAACTGATTTCGTCTTCCGGGCGCGGCCATTGGATGACCCGCCAAAATAAAGATCGCTCTGAAGGTAACGCGAAAGCGCGAAACGAACAAGCACACCGACGGCGGCTGCCGCCGGCACCGCGACCAGAAGCCCGACGAAGCCGAAGAGCGCGCCAAAGGCAAAAAGCGCAAACATCAGCCAGACCGGATGCAGGCCGACGCTGGAGCCGACGAGCTTCGGCTGCAGGACGTTGCCTTCGAGGAACTGGCCGCTGAAGAAGACGGCGAGCACCAGGCCGATCCAGAAATAATCCGGCCAGAACTGGACGATCGCCACGCCGACGGCGAGCACCAGGCCGACCATCGAACCGACATAGGGGATGAAACTGATCATGCCGGCAAAGAGGCCGATCAGCAGGCCGAAGTTCAGCCCGACCAGGGACAGGCCGGCGGCATAATAAATGCCGAGGATGAGGCAGAGCGAGCCCTGGCCGCGGATGAAGCCGGCAATCGCCTGGTCGATCTCCTTGGCGATCTGGCGGACATCGGTGATATAATCGCGCGGGATCCACTGGTCGACCTTGGAGACCATGCGGTCCCAATCAAGCAGGATATAGAAGGCGACGACGGGGGTGACGACGAGCAGCGAGATGACGTCGACGATCGCCTTGCCGGAATTCCAGAGCTGCGCGAAGAGCCCGGTCAAGAAGCCCATGCCTTCGGAGAGAATGCCGGAGAAATTGTCCTTGATCGTACCGGCCTGGCTCTTGACCCAGTCCGGCAGCAGCGAATGCTGCGACTGGCTGATGAACTGCTGCAGCTGGCTGATATAACCCGGAAGACGCTCGGCGAAGTCGTTGAATTGGCTGACGAGGACGGGAATGAGGATCATCAGAGCCAGCGCAAAGACGATGACGAAGGCGATGAGGATGCCGACCGTCGCCATCATGCGGCTCAGGCCCAGGCGCTCCAGCCGGTCGGCCACGGGATCGAGAAAATAGGCGATCGCCATGCCGGCGATAAACGGCAGGAGGATCGAGCTGAAGATGTAGAGAAAGGCGATGAAGAAGACGAGCACGGCCAGCCAGAAGAAGATCTGACGCTTGAGACTGTTGCCGCTGACTTGCTGTGGCATCTCTTCTCCGCTGATCGCTTTCCGCCGCCAAACGCCGCATCCGAACCGAAGCGGCCATTCAGCACATAGGATGCAGGCGCAAAGATGGTCAAGCCTGCCGCGGTAAATCCCGGAAAGCCTGCGAGAAGACGCGGGAAATTGGGGGCTTTTGCCATGCAGCGCTTGCATAAACGCCCCTGTCATGCAATTGCGACCGGCAGATGACGCGGCGCGTCTGCCGCCTGAAATAGCCATCGGAGACCAGCATGAGCCAGTCTGGGAAAAACGGCCTGACCTACAGCGATGCGGGCGTCGACATCGATGCCGGCAACCTCCTCGTCGAGAAGATCAAACCGGCGGTGCGCTCGACCCGGCGTCCCGGCGCCGACGGCGAGATCGGCGGCTTCGGCGGGCTCTTCGATCTCAAGGCCGCAGGCTTTACCGATCCGGTTCTGGTCGCCGCCAATGACGGCGTCGGCACCAAGCTGAAGATCGCCATCGATGCCGATTATCACGACACCGTCGGCATCGACCTCGTCGCCATGTGCGTCAACGATCTCGTGGTGCAGGGCGCCGAGCCGCTGTTCTTCCTCGATTATTTCGCGACCGGCAAGCTCGACCCCGACCAGGGCGCTGCGATCGTCGGCGGCATCGCCGCCGGCTGCCGCGAGGCGGGCTGCGCGCTGATCGGCGGCGAAACCGCCGAAATGCCCGGCATGTATTCCTCCGGCGACTACGATCTCGCCGGCTTTGCCGTCGGTGCTGCCGAGCGCGGCAAGCTGCTGCCGTCAGGCGATATCGCCGAGGGCGACGTGATCCTCGGGCTTGCCTCCTCCGGCGTCCATTCCAACGGCTTCTCGCTGGTGCGCAAGATCGTCGAACTCTCCGGCCTCGGCTGGGATGCGCCGGCGCCGTTCGCCGAAGGCAAGAAGCTCGGCGAAGCGCTGCTCACCCCGACCCGCATCTATGTGAAGCCGCTCCTCAAGGCGATCCGCGAGACGGGTGCGCTGAAGGCGCTGGCGCATATCACCGGCGGCGGTTTCCCGGAAAATATTCCGCGCGTGCTGCCAAAACATCTGGCCGCCGAGATCGATCTTGATGTCGTCAAGTCGCCGCCGGTCTTCTCATGGCTCGCCAAATCCGGCGGGGTCGAAGCGAAAGAAATGCTGCGCACCTTCAACTGCGGCGTCGGCATGATCGTCGTCGTCGCTGAAGAGAATGTCGCGGCGGTTTCCGCGGCGCTCGAAGCCGAAGGTGAAACGGTCATCACGCTCGGCCGGATGATCGCCCGCGACGAAGGTGCTGCCGGTACGGTCTACAAGGGCACGCTTGCCCTATGAGCACGCCGCGCAAACGCGTCGTCGTCTTCATATCAGGCAGCGGCTCCAACATGATGGCGCTGATTGCGGCGGCGAAGGCCGCCGACTATCCGGCCGAAATCGTCGGAGTGATCTCCGACAAGCCGGACGCCGGCGGGCTTGCCAAGGCTGCCGCCGAAGGCATCGCCACCTTCGCTTTCCCCCGCAAGGATTACGCCAGCAAGGATGCGCACGAGGCGGCGATCTTTTCCGCGCTCGACACGCTTTCGCCCGACATCCTCTGCCTCGCCGGCTACATGCGGCTACTGACGGCGACCTTCATCCAGCGTTATGAAGGCCGGATGCTCAACATCCACCCTTCCCTGCTGCCGCTGTTTCCCGGCCTGCACACCCATCAGCGCGCCATCGACGCCGGCATGCGCATCGCCGGCTGCACCGTGCATTTCGTCACCGAAGGCATGGACGACGGACCGACGATCGGCCAGGCGGCCGTGCCGATCCTTTCCGGCGACACCGCCGAAAGCCTGGCCGCGCGCGTGCTGACCGTCGAGCACCAGATCTATCCGCAGGCGCTGCGGCTCTTTGCCGAGGGGCGTGTAGCGATGGAAGGTGGCAAGGCGGTGGGTGCTGCGGCTTCCGCCGTCGCCGCTAAAACGCAGTTGATTTCGCTGATCGGCGACCACGTATAAAGCGCATCTCAATGGCTCTGGTTCGAGGGTCGCCCCTTGCATGTTCAATTAGCGCTGATTGTTGGATGATCGGTGCGCAGTCCGGCGGATGGCCATCCGCCGGACTGCGGACGGCCGGGACCGCAG
>NZ_JACIFY010000037.1 GCF_014197615.1 Rhizobium esperanzae | reverse complement strand
GGCAAGAACAGCAGCCATGCTCCCCGCTCCTTGACCAGTTGTGCGGCACGCTCGCTCTTGTGGAAGCCGACATTGTCGAGAATGACGACATCGCCTGGAAGCGCCACATGATTTACCTTGTCGACGACGACGCTTCCGTTCGTGAGGCAATGACCCTTTTGCTCGCTACATACGGCAAGGAAGTGAGAACTTTTTCCCACGCTACGCACCTCCTCACAAATATCGAGATAGCGCAGCCCGGCATCCTCATCCTTGACTTGAGGATGCCGGCGACGAGTGGCTTGCAGCTTCTGAAAAAGTTAGATGAATTGCGCATCCGGTGGCCGGCGTTGATGATCACTGGTCATGGTGATGTGGAAGCATGCCGCCGCGCGTTCAAAGCGGGCGTGATAGATTTTCTTGCCAAACCGGTCGACGAACATGTTCTGATGGAAGCGATCGCTTCGTGCGAGGCCGCTCTCGACGATCTCCTGATCCGCCAGGAAAGCGGGCGACTGCTTGAACGGCTTACGTCTCGTGAACTTGAAGTAATGGATCTCGCGTCGAAAGGCTTTAGCAGCAAGGAGATTGCGGCAGCGCTCGATGTTTCGGTCAGAACGGTGGATAGCCATCGGGCGAGCATCGCAATGAAGGTTGGAACCCCGGCAGTGGCGGAACAGACGCGCATCTGGCTCGCCGCACGTCAGTAATATTACCGACTCCCCTCAGTGTCGGTGCGAATTCAGGACGATTGCGCGATGATCTAGGTTGGCAAGCAGCAACACAACAACTGGAAGGTTTGCCAAAATGAAGATTACCCTACTCTCGATCGCGGTTTCCACCCTTGTCGCTGCCTCGGCCTTCGCTGAGGATACTGTGCAACAGACCAGCCTCGGCACGACCCTTGCAGTCGAAATTGCCCAAACAGCTGTCTCTGCATGCTCCAGCGATGGGTACAACGTATCCGCGGCCGTGACCGACCGATCCGGAGTTCTCTTGGCTCTTGTCCGAGCCGAGAGCGCGGGGCCTCATACGGTGAATTCATCGAGCGCCAAGGCCTTCACATCCGCTTCCTCGCGAAACACGACCGGCGCGTTGGCCGAGAACGCCGCCAAGAACGCCGGGGCAGCTGGCCTCGTTGACATTCCAGGGTTCCTCGTTCTAGCGGGTGGCATACCGATCAAGATCGGAAAAGATGTGGTGGGAGCGATCGGTGTGGGAGGTGCGCCAGGCGGCAATTTGGATGAGGCCTGTGCCAATAAGGCAATCGAGAAGATAGCCACGCGCCTCAAGTAATCGGCACGCCTTTGGCCTCGGCTACCTGAACAAGCGTCTCGCCAGCGGCAATATCGTTGGCGATTGGCTTCTCGATCAATGCGGGGACGCTGCCATCAGGGCCGGAGGTCGCAGTGTTTCGAACGGTCGGAGACGTCGATGCTGGAGAAGTGCGGATAGCCTCGGCAAGAAGTGCCGCCTATACGAAGCAGCTCGAACGTATTCTTGAAAAAGCCGTGGTCTCGCACACTGACAGCCCGGCGGCTGCCGTCCATCTCCTTGTCAGCTCGCAGTGCGACGCGGCTGCGGGATTGACGGAATTCCTCGTTCAGATTTCGGGGCGAACTTCCGGCTTCCGGCTGGTGGAGGGCGTTCTCCGAAATTCCCCAGACGATCGCCGTGCAGCGAAGATCCGTTCACGCCTCAGGCTACTTTACGGATTTCGTACGCCATCTGAACGGAAGTGCTGGGGGAGACCACGAGGTGGCGATGGCGGTGACCAATCTTCCGCGACGGCCGCGTGCGGAAACTGGTTTTGCCTGCCTGACGAGCAAACCGGCTCCACGACATCCTCGGGCACGGAGTCGTGAAGTCCCTCACCGATAAGTGCCTGCACAAATCATGCGCCCCTCCCTTCTAGGCCAACTGCTAGCGAACGCTGTTTTTACTCAGGATGCCGCGTGCTCACTAGGATCGCGGCGGCCCGGTTGGCAGCTTGCAAAGCCGTATGGATTTCCTTCCCGCGCGCTAGTTCGGCGGCAAGGACACCCGTGAACTCGTCGCCTGCTCCATGGGTGCTGACGAGTTCGACCTTGATCGCGGCGACCGTGAACTCATCGCCCCCCTTCGTGGCGCATGCCACACCTTCCCCGCCAGCCGTCACCACGACGACAGGGAACCGATCGGCCAATTGCCTCGCAGCGCCGAGCGCGCCAGCCAAAGTGTCGACCACTGGAACCGCAGCCAATTGCTCGGCCTCGATAGCATTGACGACGAGTACGTCGACAAGTTGCTCCAACTCTTCCGACAAGTGCCGGGCGGGGGCAGAATTCAATACCACCTGACCGCCAACAGCCTTAATCGCTCGCGCAGCAGAGACGTTGGCATGATCAGGGACTTCGTTTTGCAACACCAAGACCCCGCCCGCCGCGAAAACCTCGCTTGCGGCGTCGACATCCGGCTGGCCGAGCGTGAGGTTGCTGCCCGACACGATCACCGCGCCGTAATCACCCTCGCTGTCGAAGATTGCGACGCTCATGCCGCTCCCGACGCCGGCCACCGTCTTGACGAAGCGGTGGTCCACATTGCCGCGCGCGAGATTTTCTGTCAGGGCGCGACCGAAGTCATCGTTGGCCACAGCGCCGATCATATGCGAGCGCACCCCGGCCTTCGCGGCGGATAACGCCTGGTTGCCACCCTTGCCGCCGCATTTTGGATGCCAGCTGTTTCCCGTCACTGTCTCACCTTTCCGGGGACGCGCCGGGCCATGCACCATGATGTCGTAATGCAGGCTGCCGAAGACGACAACGGAGGGTGAGGCGGTGGTCATGGAAGCTTGTCCTTGCGCTTGGATGTGACGGCGGACATCGTCTTTTCGAGATTTCTCTCCGCCGCCTGGTAGTTTCTCTTGGCGACCGCCATGAAAAGCGCGTCGAGTATGTTGAGTTGCGCGATCCGCGCCGCCGCGTTCTCGCCCATCAGAGGCGATCCCTGCGCCGTAGAACATAAGACGATGTCGGCGATCTGCGCCAAGGCCGATCCGCCGTAATTGGTGATGGCGATCGTCCGCGCACCCGACTTCCGCGCAAGCTGTATCGCTTCGATCACCGCCGTGGTGTTGCCCGAATGCGAGAAGCCGATGGCCACGTCGTCCGCTCCGAGCAGCGATGCCGACATCAACATCATGTGCGAGTCGTCCTGAACGTTGCACCGGACGCCGATCCTCAGAAACTTGTGAGCGACGTCCCGCGCAATTTGCGCCGAGCCTCCGACACCGTAGAAATCGCGTTGTCCCGGTTTCGCCAACAAGTCGGCGGCGCGATCAAAGCCATCGACATCAATGATCGCAAGGGTTTCTTCCAGCGCGTTGATCGACGTGCGGAAGACCTTCTGGATGATTTCCTGGGAGCTGTCTTCCGCGGACAGTTCCTGATGCATTTCCGCTGTGGGGAGCTTATTGTAGCTCGAAACCGCCGTGCGGAAGTCACGGAATCCTGTAAAGCCCAGCTTCTTGGTGATCTTCACCACCATCGCCTCGGACACTCCGGCTTCGGCCGCCAAGTCCTTGAGAGCGGTGTCTTCCGAGAAATCCCTCAGTCCGAATACGGTCTCGACGACGCGTGCCTCCAAGGGGGTGAGCTGGGGCATCATCATCCGGATGCGCGGGCCCACCGCCTTGAGATCATTTGCAGAATTCATCCCCGTCCCCTTGTGACGCGATCGATCATCATCGCGACAAGGATAATAAGGCCAGTGGCAAGAAGTTGGTAGAAGGCCTGGACGTTCATCAACGTCAATCCGTTGCGCATCGCCCCGAGAATGATCGCGCCGAGCAGCGTGCCGATGACGCTGCCCTTGCCGCCCATCAGCGAAGCCCCTCCGATGGCCGCTGCAGCAATCGCGTCGAGCTCCCACAGGTTACCCAGGATCGGCTCGGCGGCACCAAGGCGGCCGATGAGGATCATAGAGGCGAGCGCCGCGAGAACAGCGGAAATCACATAAGCGGTAATCTTGGTCATCGCGATCGGGACACCGGCGACATAAGCCGCTTCTTCGTTGCCACCGACGGCGAGGAGGTATTCACCCATCGGCGTCTTCTTGAGAAGCACCCAGGCGAAAAGTGCGACGAAAGCCACCATGATGACCGAATTCGGAATACCAGCCACACTCCCGTTGAACAGCGATCGGAAGCTTTGCGGGACACCGAGCACCGGATTGCCGCCGGTATAGATGAGCGCGATGGCGCGATAAGTACTGAGCGTTCCGAGCGTCACAATGAAGGGCTGCAACCCGGCATAGGCGACGAGCACGCCGTTGACGAGACCGCAGAGGACACCAATGCCGAGCCCCGCGAGGATGGCGACCGGTACCGGGATGCCGGCCACAAGCAACGTAGCCGAGATGACGGCGGCGATCGCCGCGGTTGGTCCGACAGAGAGGTCGATACCGCCCGAGATGATCACCAGCGTCATGCCGAGCGCGAGGCAGGCGTTGATGCTGGATTGCTGGAGGATGTTCAGAAGGTTTCTTTGCGAGAGGAAATCGGGAGCCAACAGGCCGAAGATCAGCACGATGGCGACAAGGCCGATCAGCGTGCCGGCGTCGCGGACCGACAACGATCCGAGAAATTTGGACGACGGCGCTGCGGCATTTTCGATGGTGTCGGACATAAGCTTGTTCCTGTTGGTCACGCCGAGCCGAGGCGGCTATTGGTAGTGCCGACGGCGTGGGAGACGATGGTTTCTTCGCTGAGCTCGTGGCGGCCAAGTTCGACGACGACAGCGCTGTCGCGCATCACGAGCACGCGGTCGGACAGCCTCATCACTTCCGGAAGCTCTGAGGAGACGACGATCACGCAATGACCATCGGCGGCGAGTTCTTCAATCAGATGATAGATTTCGGATTTCGCGCCAACGTCGATGCCGCGGGTCGGCTCGTCGAAGAGAAGGATGCGCGAGCCGGCGGCGAGCCAGCGCGCGATGATGGCCTTCTGCTGGTTGCCGCCGCTGAAAAGTCTGATTGGGCGATCGAGCTGAAAGGGCCGCAGATTGACTCGCTTGAGAAGGTTTTCCGCCGTTCGCTGGAGCTTGCGGTGGTTGATGATGCCTGCTTTCGAAAAACGCGCCATCGAAGGCAGAGCCATATTCGACGTCACCGACCTCCCGGGAATGATCCCTTCCCGCTTGCGCTCTTCGGGCAGGAGGCCGATCCCGGCGGCGATGGCCGCGCGAGGATCGGAAAGCGCCAAAGTCGTCCCGTCCACCTTTACCGTGCCGGCCGTCACCCTGTCGGCGCCGGAGAGCGCACGCAGAAGCTCGGTCCGACCGGAGCCGACCAGACCAGCCACGCCGAGAACTTCCCCCTGATGGAGGTCGAACGAAACGTCGCGGATACGATGGCTGGAAAGGTTGCGGACTTCGACGCTCACCGTAGCGGTTGCGTGCGAATGGTGCTCTTCGACCAGCAGTTCGCGGCCGACCATCATGGCGATGACATCTTCCGGCGCCGTCTTCTTGAGATCGACCCCTGCGCGGACGACCCGCCCGTCACGCATCACGGTTGCCCTTTGGCAGACTCGGAAGACCTCGTCCATCTTGTGAGATACATAGATGATCGACACGCCGTTCGCGGCAAGCCGCTCGATGATTTCGGCAAGTCTTTCGAATTCACTGGGTGTCAGGCTCGATGTCGGCTCGTCCATGGCGACGATCTTGGCCCTGTCAAGGAGTGCACGGGCGATCTCGACGACCTGCCGTTGGGCGACTTTCAGCGAGGAAATCGGCGCAGACGGATCAATCGCCGGATCGATCATCGCCAGGGCTTCGGCGGCTCGACGCTCCTGCTCGCGACGGTCGACGATGATACCGCCGAGCTTGGTGAGGGAATGACCGAGAAACATGTTCTGAGCGACAGTGAGATGGGGGACTTGCTGAAGCTCCTGATGGATCATGGCGATCCCCGCCTGACGGGCGCTTTCCGGTTTGCCGAAATGATGGATTACCTCGTCGACCTTGACCTCGCCTTCCGTCGGCCTGAAGACGCCGGAGAGGATGCGCAGCAGGGTTGATTTTCCCGCGCCGTTCTCACCAAGAAGGGCGTGGATTTCACCCGGCGCAACATCGAAAGAGACTTCCGCGAGCGCCTTCACGCCGGGGAAGACCTTGGAGATGTTCTCGAACGCCAGTCTGGGAGAAGCCATGGAACCGAAACCTTTGAGAATGAGGACGACCGGCTGAGTGCCGGCCGCCCCGCCTGGGGAGGCGTTTACTTGCCTGCGGCCTTCATCAATACCGAGCGCACGTCGACCCCCTCGCCTTGGAAGTCCTTGATGTTCTCTTTGGTGATCAGGGCCTGCGGCGTCGCGACAACGCGCGGCAGCTTTTGGCCGGCGACGAGGCGGAGCGCCACTTCCATAGCGACCTCACCCGTCAGAACCGGAAAACTATCAACAGTGCCAGTAAGCTCACCGGCGGCGATCGATTTGTAGGCGTCGGAGATGCCATCTGTCCCGAAGACCACCACCTTGTCCTGCAAGCCGGCTGCCTTGACAGCCTCAACGACACCGAGCGCCATACCGTCATTGTTGCAATAGAAGCCGACGAGGTCCGGATGCTGCTGCAGGATGTTGGTCGCCGCGTCATAAGACATCTGACGATCCCAGTTGCCGGGAACACTGGAGACGACGGTGAACTTGCCGCCTTCCTCGATCGTGCTCTTGAAGCCGTCGGTGCGCTGCACAGCAGCATAAACACCCGCCTGCCCCTCGATGATCGCGACCTTGCCGCCGTTCGGGCGGTTGTCGATGAACCACTTGGCGACGCGCACGCCATTGTCACGCTGAACGTTGCCGACATAGTGCTCCGCCTGCGGGATCACGGCGTCGTTGACATTCACGACGGGGACGTTGGCCGCGTTGGCCTGTTCCACGACAGGCTGGAGATTGGCGTCGGTCTGCGGAGACACCAGCAAGACATTGTAGCCCTGGGTGACCATGCCTTCGGCGATCGTCAGCTGGCCGAGTTGGTCGCCTTCACTCTGGGCGGCCTGATAGGCGACAGCAACACCGAGCTTGTCAGCGAACTTCTGATAACCTTCGCCGAGCGAGCGCCAATATTCATTAGTCAGCGTCTTGGAGACACCGCCGACTTTCAGACATTCCGGCAGTTTCGGCATTGCGCCAAGCTTAGCATCGAGATCGGACCAGTCCATGCGGTCCGGCTCGGAGTCTGAGTTGAGGGGCTTCAGTTCCTGCGCTGTCGCGATGCCAGCACAAAGGGTGGCGGCAAGAGCCGCGGCGAAAAGTCTGTTCATGGAATTCCTCCCGGGGGGTTAAGCTGGTTCAGTGGTCCGCGCCGAACATCAACTCCTGTACAATGGCCTGCGTGGAAACGGCGTCCTGTCGGTCAATCGCGCTCGAAAGGCGATTGTCCTGCTCGAGGCGGTCGACGACCTTCAACATCCGTTGGACGGTCTTGATGTTGACCTCGCATTCGCGAACCGGGTCGAGACCGGTCAGATCAGGGAACGTGTCGAAGTAGATCGCGCCGTCATAGCCGTCCCGGCGGATCTGGCGGAGCAACTCGACGGTCTGGAGCGTGTGCACCGCACCGACCATCAACCCGTCATCGCGCTTGGCATATCCATCGTTCAGATGGACCCCAAGGATCCGGCTGTGGCGCGCGATCAGCGCTGCAGCAAAGGCCGGCTGTTCGTCGGCATAGAGGACATGGGCGAGGTCGAGCGTCACTCCAAGGTTCTTTGCGCCGACTTCCTTGATGGCGAGCAGCGTGGTCGCGGCATCGGGCATCAAGCTGTATGAGCGCGGCTCGTTCGGCTTGTATTCGATGGAGATCAGGCAGTCCGGGTCATGCAAGCAAACTTCACGGATTCCGTCGATCTCGTGTTGCCACATAGCTGTGTAGTCGGCCTGAAAGGCGTAGTCGAAGCCATCCTGCCCGAGCCAGATCGTCATCAGCTTCGATCCGGCTTCTCTCGCTGCGTCAATGCCCTTCTTCGTCAGATCGATCGCCTCACGCCGGACGGCCTTTTCCGGATGGGTGAATGCGCCCAGCTTGAAATCCGGGTTGGTGTAATACCGCATGGCGAAACCATTGATCTGCAGACCGAGATCGCCCAGTCTGCGAGACATTTCGGCCGGATTGTCGTTCACATGATCGGGATAGTTGAGGTCGAGGTCGGTCAAACCGTTAACGCGGGCAGCGCGCGCCGCCATCTGTATCACTGAAGGCTTTCCGGGCTGCCCCGGCCAGGCGAGGTGCGCACCAGAGGCGAAGGAATTCAGTCGTGTGGCAAAACGTGTCTGGCTCAAAGCAATTCGTCCCATCCTGTAAAGTCATGCACAACTTCATAGACTTTAAAACATTTGTAAAGCAAAATGTGCGCGCTCGAATCTTGAATAATCCCAAAAGTGAGATATGCCTTCAGTAGGCACCTACTAAATTATGATAGCGTTCCGCGATTGTTGCGACGCAAAAACAAGCGGTTAAATAGCCGCCCTTAGCCAACTGCAGGCCTAAATGAGAGTCTTGCAGTTGAACGGAATAGAACCGACGACCCCTTCGTTCTGCGGGTGTTGCCGTCCCGGCGGTGAAGGCGCGCCGCCCCCAAGCGCGCAAACAGAATAATGCTACGGGCAGCAAAGCCCGCCTTCCAGTTCCGAATTACCGGCGCACGAGCCCGATAAGGAGCGGAAATACGGCCTTGCCGGCGAATGCCCCCATGATAAGGAATCCGATGATAATCCTGACCCTCGAAGGTCGGCCGATCACGAAAGTCGTGCTTGCGTCGTAGCTGGCGTTTTGCCCCTTCCTCAGCCGCAGGTATTGAAGGATGTTGGCGATAGAAGCGGCAAGCGGAATGTATGCCATTGCCGGCCACCCAGACGAACAGCTCGCGTCGGAGATAGAAGGCGGCGTCGCCGCCGATCATTGCGATCTTGTTGCCCTGGTCGCGCAACTGACGCAGGATGAGGCCGTGTAGACGCCACCGAAATAGATGACGTCGGCCTTGGTTTCCTTAATCTTGGCAATGAGCGCCGAATAATCCTTTTCGCCGACGGTGATGCCTTCAAAGCCGACCTCGGTCAGGCCGCCGGCATTGATCGTCTTCTTGACCTCTTCGACCAGGCCCTGGCCGTACGGGGTCTTGTCGTGAACGAGGAACACGTTCTTTCCGGCAAAATTCTTCGTCAGATAATTCCCCGCAACGGTGCCTTGCTGGTCATCGCGGCCGCAAGTGCGGAAGGTGTTCCAGAGACCGCGCTCCGTGAATTTCGGGTTCGTCGACGCCGGTGTGACCTGCAGCATGCCATTTTCGGCATAGACATCCGATGCCGGGATCGAGGCGCCGGAATTCTGGTGGCCGATCACGAACTGGGCGCCGGCGGCTGCGAGACGGTTTGCCACTGAAACAGCCTGTTTCGGATCGCCTGCATCGTCTTCAACCTGCAGGACGAGCTTTTCCCCCAGGATGCCGCCCGCGGCGTTGATGTCCTCGATCGCCTGCTTAACGCCGTTGAGGTTCTGTTCGCCCACTGCGGCGCTGCCGCCCGTGATCGGACCACCCCAACCAATCGTCATGTCGGCGAGCGCCGGAGTGCTGATTGCGGCAAGCATGGTTGCTGCCAGAAGAAACTTCTTCATCGTCATTCCCCTTTTTTGAATGTTGCGACAGTGGGTTGATCGGAGCTTGCTGCTCCACTCCCCGACCGCTGACGCTTTGCGGCCGGGAGCTTCGTCTCAGGAGGAAACGGCCTCCGGTAGACGACGCCGCACGATGGCGGCATGGGTTTTGACGCCATAGGACAGGCCGGCGTCATTGTCATAACTCGGGTTGTGAAGAGGAGCCGAGCCCCAGCCGTTCCCGAGGTTCAGGAAGCAGCCGGGAACCCGGCTGAGGTAATGGGCGAAATCCTCCGATCCGGTGAATGGTTCAGTGATCGTCTGAACGCTTTCCGACGGAAGGAAAGTGCGGGCGGCTTCGAAGACCTCGTCCGTGAGTTCGGCGTCGTTGATCAACGGAACGAATTCGCGCGTATACTTGATTTCCGCAGAGACGTTGTAGGCTGCCGCAGTCGCCTCGGCGATGATCCGCATCTGTTTCTCGATATTCTCGCTGACCTCGGCCTTGAAGCTGCGGGCATCGCCAAGGATGCGAGCCAGGCCCGGAAGCGCATTCCGAGTGCCGTCGGTGAGGAGTTCGGTAACCGAGACCACGGCAACGTCGGTCGGGCTGACCCTGCGCGAAACGATCGTCTGGAGGTTCGTCACCACTGCGCAGGCGGCCACCAGAACCTCGTTGCCCCAATGCGGACGTGCGGCGTGCCCGCCAACGCCCCTCAGGATGATCTCGAAGTTATCCTCGGCCGACATCATGGCGCCGGACTTCGTCATCAAAACGCCGACTGGAACGCCGGGCATATTGTGAATCCCGTAGATCTCCTCGAACGGGAAACGATCCATCAAGCCGTCATCGAGCATCGACAGCGCGCCCCTGCCCCACTCCTCCGCCGGCTGGAAGATGAAACGGACGGTGCCGTCGAATCCGCCTTCGGACGCAAGGTGCTTGGCAGCTCCGAGCAGCATGGTCGTGTGACCATCATGACCGCAGGCGTGCATCACGCCGGGATTTACAGACTTGTAGGCCAGATTGCTTTGCTCGTTGATGCGGAGGGCATCCATGTCGGCGCGAAGCGCGATAGAGCGATTGCTCGTCCCCCGCTTCAGGGTCCCGACGACGCCCGTTCCTCCGAGACCCTCGGCAACCTCGAGGCCGAACTCGCGCAGCTTTGCAGCGACGAACGCCGAAGTACGCTTCTCCTCGAAGCCGAACTCGGGGTGCTGATGGAGATCGCGCCTCCATGTTGTCATCTCTTCCTGCAGCTTTTGAAGGTCAGCCATTACCGTGCCCCCGCCATTTCAATGCTCGAACGAGCCGCGATATCTTCTGGAGAGGCACCGACAAGCTTCTGATAGAGCGCTGGATCGGTAGCGCCCTCGGTGTTGATGAGAAATACGCGACTGTCCTTGCCAAGCTTCAGCTTCGAGCGGAGATCCTGATGGCCGGATATCTTGATCAGGGCAGCAAGACCGACGCCCCCGCTTTCGCCGGAAACGACGGCGGGATCGCCCGGCTCCGGATTGGCGAGACGGCGCATCGCGCCGACGGCTTCCTCTTCCTCGACGGTCATGAACGCATCGGCGCTGCGGGACAGGATGCGCCAGGCCACCAGCGACGGTTCGTAGCATTCCAGCATCGCCATGACCGTCGGTTCGCCATGTTCGATCTTGACGGCCTTGCCTGCACGGGCGCTTTCGACGAGGCAGGCCGCCCGGGAAGGATCGACAACTGTGAAGAATGGACGATCGTCACCGTAGAGAAGGGTGAAGTAGCCTGCCACGGCTGCCGCGATACCACCCACGCCTGATTGGATGAATACATGCGTCGGACGTTCGGGTATCTGCCGAACCGTCTCTCTCAGGAGCGCAGTGTAACCCTGCATCACGAAGCCCGGGATCCGTTCGTAGCCCGGCCACGACGTATCGGAAACGGTCTGCCACCCCTTCTCGGAGGCAATACGCGACGCTTCGGCAACCGATTCATCGTAGTTTCCTTCGACCCGGATAATCTCTGCTCCGAACCGCGCGATTGCTGCGATGCGCTCGGCGCTGACACCGGAGTGCACGAAGATCGCGCAGGTCGCGCCGACGAGCTGTGCCCCTTGCGCCACCGAACGACCATGGTTTCCATCGGTCGCGCAGGCCACGGTCAGTCGGCGTGCGACAGCCTTCACCTCGGGCGAATGTAGTTCGGCGATATCGACCTCCCGGCCGAATTCGCGCGAAGCTTCCTCGAGCACGAGACGAATGACGGCGTATGAGCCACCGAGAGCCTTGAAGCTTCCGAGACCGAGACGGTGGCCCTCATCCTTGATGTGGATCGACGTCACGTCCAACTTGTCCGCGAGATGAGACAGCGAAACGAGAGGTGTCTCCTTGTGACCTTCACGATGGTTGAGAAACCGCTCGACTTCCTCGGCCGCAGCCAGGCTCAGTGTTTCCGCGTCGGACGGATCCAGTGTCTTTCCGTGGTCCGTGTTTTCGTTCAGTAACAGCATCCCGTCGTCCACCCGCTAAAAATTATTAATTAATGATATTGCAAGCTGCTTCAAATTTGCGCTTAAATTTGGCCTTCTCGACGAAGGTTTGACTGCTAAATGGGTGCATAAATGAGCGAAAATTCAGCAAGCGATGAAATCACACTTGATCGCACCGACAAGGCGATCCTGAAGCTGCTGCAGCAAGACAACAAAATGTCCCAACGTAAGATTGCCGAGTTGGTCAATCTTTCGGCACCAGCCGTGCAGCGCCGGATCAAGCGCCTCGAGGAAACGGGTGTTATTCAGGCCAACGTCGCCATCGTCGATCCGGCAAAGGTTGGTCAGCCGATCATTCTCTTTGCTCAAGTCGCCATGGAGAGCGAGCGGACGGATCTCTATGAGATGGCGAAGCGTTCCTTTGTGGCCGCGCCCGAAGTGCAGCAATGCTACTATGTCACCGGCGAAGCCGACTTCATGCTGGTGATTTCGGTCAGATCCATGAGCGACTACGAAGCCCTCACCCGTCGCCTGTTTTTCGAAAACAACAATGTGAAGCACTTCCGGACGTTCGTTGCGATGGACCGGGTCAAAGTCGGACTATCGATTCCACTGGGTTGACGCGCCTCGCAAGTCTCATTCGTTCGAAGGCCTTGAATGATACAAAGTTGCAAAACGATCCCGATAAATCAGCCCAAATTGATGTGGTTTCAGACTATCTTGTCGCGACTTTAGCGATCTTGCGGATTGGGGAGCCACGCGCCGATGAACAGTCTTGCCATCAATGACGAGCGACTGCTCCGTTGCCTTCGCCGCCTTGGCGAGATTGGGCGCGACGCAGAAGGCAGGCTCGTTCGCCTTGCCGCTTCCGATGCTGAAAAATTGGGCCGCGATCAGTTTGTCGATTGGCTCAAGGAAGCTGGTATCGAGGTCGCAGTTGATCGCATCGGCAACATCTTCGGTATCTGGCGGTCGGACGGCGTTGTCGACAACGCTCCACTGATGCTCGGATCCCACATCGATACCGTGATCAACGCCGGCATCTACGATGGTTGTTATGGCGTCATCTCCGGCTTGGAAGTTATTGCGACGCTCAAGGAAGCTGGCTTCCAACCGTCGAGACCAATAGTTGTGGCCGCATTCACGAACGAAGAAGGCGTGCGTTACGCCCCCGACATGATGGGCTCACTTGTCTACGCCGGAGGCCTCAGCACCGAAGAGGGCTTGGCAAGCGTCGGCACCGATGGCTCGGTGCTTGGAGAGGAACTGGTCCGGATCGGCTATGCGGGCGAAAACGAGCCGGGCTTCCTGAGGCCCCATGCCTACATCGAACTTCATATCGAGCAGGGTCCGGTTCTCGAACGGGAAGGCATTCCTTTGGGCGCCGTCCAAAATCTGCAAGGGATCTCTTGGCAGAAGGTGACCATCGAAGGTGACGCCAACCACGCTGGCACCACTCCGATCTCGATGCGGCGAGATGCGGGATATGCCGCCGCGCGCGTGATCACATTCCTGCGCGAGCGTGCAAAAGCATCCAACACGCCAACCGTGGCTACGGTCGGATGTATCACATTCGAGCCCAACGCCATCAACGTCATCCCTTCCCGCGCGACGTTCACAGTGGATCTCCGGGATCCCGATGAGGATCGGCTGAAGCAGGAGGAAGCAGCCTTGGCCGCATTCCTGGAAACGCTGTCCCAGGAAGAACAGGTCACCATCGGTGTCGAGCGGATGGCGAGGTTCCAACCAGTCAAATTCGACGAGGGCATTGTGAGGGCCATCGAGAGCTGTGCTGCGGCCCGAGGGCTGGCTCACAAGCGCATGACATCCGGAGCGGGTCACGATGCGCAGATGATCGCCCGCATTGCGCCGGCGGCCATGATTTTCGTACCGAGCAGGAATGGCATCAGCCACAATCCAAAGGAATTCACATCAGATGAGGATCTTGTGGCAGGTGCGAACATTCTTTTGGATGTCGTTCGCACGCTCACCTCTGAGGCATAGAGGAGGCCACTGACATCGGCCATCATCGCCCCGTCAGTTGCCGCATGTCCGGCTCCAATAACGCGGCTATGCGATCGCTTATAACATCCCCCCAAGCTTGCCTCCTCCGCCGAGTAAGCCCCTGGAGTTTCCCCGTCAAAATGCGCTGACGGTGAGCGCAGCGGAGAATATGAAGAGAGTTGCGGAGCTACATCGCCGGGCAAACAAGGGTATCTGTTTTTCGCCTCCCAGCACGATCCTGCCCATCGACAGCCAGACAAAGGAGGCGAGAAGCACCATGAAGGCGAGAACGGCGACAATGGCTATCGATGATGCCTGCTGCGCGGGAGGGATTATTGTCAGCCCGATTATGAACCCCTTGGGGTTCAACAGCGTCGTCACGGCCAGCTGTCGTATTCTTACGACCGTGACAGGGCTCGATCCGACACCCCAGAGCCGGAGCGCGAGGTAGAAGACCCAAGTCGCCGAAGCAAGTTTGACGGCCTGCGAAATCGCGGGATGATCACGGAGAATGGGAGCGGCGAGACCGGAGACCGAAAGAACAATCGCAAGATAGGCGAAGACGACCGTTGCAAGAAGCATGATCGCCCGCCTGGACGTCTGCCCCTGAGATGCGATCGCCAATATCGCATTGGTTGGTCCGGGCAAAATGAGAAGCGTGAAAACGCTCGCCGAAAAAGGAAGAAGATGCACTGTTATAGGTCCTTCGGTTCCTGCGTTCCTGACACGGCCGGCCTGACGGGTCGTTGATAAAGATCATTTTCAGCTGGAACATTCTCTGTTGCCTGCCGTTTATTTCAGTCAACTTGAGGTTTCCCCATGCCTCGCCTGATCAGTTTCATGCTCACTCGATTGGCCACGGGCTTCGCAATTGGATGCGTTGTCGGGTTCCTGGTTTGGCAGAACGGCTTTTTGCCCTTCGGTTCCGCGGCAGGGGAGGTTCAGCACTATATTGCCCAGGGTCTGTTCATCTATCTCTTCGCGAGCACGATAAGCATGGGCTATCTCGCCACAGCTCTTCTGCTGGAAGCGGAGTAGTCCCGTTTTTTCATCGAAGTCGCGCCCTATAGAAAGAGCAGGCAAACACCGAGTGCGGCGCTTCGGCGGACTTCATGCCTGTGCTTCGGCCATGATCATATTCCGCGTCTTGCCCTGTATTCTCAGGCGACCATCCTTGCGAGCGCGCAGCGCGACCAGAGCGAATGCAGCGCCTCGACGAGATGGGCGATATCGGCATCGGAATGCAGCGGCGTCGGCGTGATGCGCAGCCGCTCGGTCTTCTTCGGCACTGTGGGATAATTGATCGGCTGGACATAGACGCCGCAATTATCGAGCAGCAGGTCGGAGATCCACTTGCACTTGGCCGCATCGCCGACCAGCACCGGCACGATATGGCTCGGATTGGGCATATGCGGAATGCCGTTCTGGTCGAG
>NZ_JACIFY010000036.1 GCF_014197615.1 Rhizobium esperanzae | reverse complement strand
CTGCGGTCCCGGCCGTCCGCAGTCCGGCGGATGGCCATCCGCCGGACTGCGCACCGATCATCCAACAATCAGCGCTAATTGAACATGCAAGGGGCTGGTCTCGGCGATTTCTTGAGCGGGAACTTGCCCCTCAGTTCAACACCCGCAGCAGACCCGGCGAATCCAGCGAGAACGCCGGAATATCGACGTCGAACAGCTCACCTTCATCCGTCTCCATCTGATAATGGCCGAACATCAGCCCGGACGGCGTGTCGAGCGGGCACCCTGAGGAATATTCGTAGGTGTCGCCGGGGCTGAGCCGCGGCTGTTCGCCGACGACGCCTGGGCCCGTCACCTCGTCGACCACGCCGTTCTGGTCGGTGATGTTCCAGTAGCGGTTGACCAGGCGAACAGCGACGCCGGAATTGTTGCTGATGACAATCCGGTAACCCCAGACATAGCGATCGTCTTCCGGATCGGATTGCTCCTCCAGGTAAAACGGCTCGACAACGACTTCGATCTCTCTTGTGAAAGCGCGATACATGCCTTGCACCTTAGTCAAGATACGTTACCCATATCTTATAAGAGGCGCTGTCCGTCAAGAAACGGAACGTTGATCGGCGATGAAACAGCTATGATCGAAAGGTTTTCGATCGTTAAGCCTAATTCTCAGTATTAATCTACTTCGCAACGCCGCCACGAGCGAACCTTGTTCCGTGGATGCAGCGGCCGGATTCGGATGAAGTCCGGCCGCCATATCAGTCGATCAGGCCGAAACCTTGGCAAGCGCTTTCGCGAAATCCTCGATCAGGTCGTCGGTATCCTCGATGCCCGCCGAAAGCCGCACCGTGCCCGCGGAAATGCCGAGTTCGGCGCGCGCCTCTTCCGACAGGTTCTTGTGCGTCGTCGTGGCCGGATGGGTGATCAGGCTCTTGCTGTCGCCGAGATTGTTGGAGATCTTGACGATATCGAGCGCGTTCTGCAGCGCAAAGGCCGCCTCCTTGCCGCCCTTCAGCTCGAAGCAGACCAGCGTCGAGCCGCCGGTCATCTGCCTGGCGATGATATCGGCTTGCGGATGATCCTTGCGGCCGGGATAGATCACCTTGGCGACCTTGCCCTGCTCGGCCAGGAAATCGGCGATCTTCGCCGCATTCTCGGTCTGCTGGCGCACCCTGAGCGGCAGCGTCTCGATGCCCTTCAGAAGCGTCCAGGCATTGAACGGCGACATGGCCGGGCCGGTATGGCGGAAGTAATCGTGCAGGTTCTCATCGATCCAGGCCTTGTCGGCCAGCACCACGCCGCCGAGGCAGCGGCCCTGGCCATCGATGTGCTTGGTGGCGGAATAGACGACGATATGGGCGCCGAGTTCCAGCGGCTTCTGGAACAGCGGGGTGGCAAAGACGTTGTCGACGACGACCTTGGCGCCGACCTGGTTGGCAAGCTTGGCCACACCAGCGATATCGACCACTTCGAGCGTCGGGTTGGTCGGGCTTTCCAGGAAGAACACCTTGGTATTCGGCCGGATGGCCTTCTCCCAGTTGGCGAGATCGCGGCCGTCGACCAGCGTGCATTCGATGCCGTATTTCGGCGCCAGCGTCTCGACCACCCAGCGGCAGGAGCCGAAGAGGGCGCGGGCGGCGACGATATGGTCACCGGCCTTGACCTGGCAGAGGATCGCAGCACTGACGGCCGCCATGCCGGAGGCGGTGGCGCGGGCGTCTTCCGCACCTTCGAGCATGCACATGCGCTTTTCGAACATGTCGTTGGTCGGGCTGCCGTAGCGGGCGTAGATATAGCCGTCCGTCTCGCCCTTGAAGCGGGCTTCGGCCGCCTCCGACGTGTCGTAGACGAAACCCTGCGTGAGATAGATTGCCTCGGACGTTTCGCCATATTGCGAACGCAGCGTGCCGCCGTGGACGAGTTGGGTTGCCGGGCGCCAGGTCTTGCTCATGCCATCACCTTCACATAACAAAAAAACCGGTCGCAAAAGCAGACCGGTTTCAACCCGGTCTTTTTAGCCACTTGTTTAACGTGGCTGCAAGCCGACCGGCCAAATCACCACGGGATAATTCTGCAATACTGCTGTTGGCGGCTTGCGTCAATTCCCCGAGTTTGGTTTTGTCGGCGGCAAATGATGGATGAGGCATGATGGCTCGCGAAACGGGAATTCTGGCGGACCGCGCCACATCGGCGCTGTTTGAAACGGGGCGTCTGATCTCCGAACGGGAGTTGGACCGCGACCAGATCCAGCCGGCAAGCCTCGATCTGCGTTTGGGAAGCAAGGCTTTTCGCGTGCGTGCCTCTTTCATGCCCGGCCCTTCGCATCTGGTGTCGGACAAGCTCGACCGGCTGAGCCTGCATGTGATCGACCTCACGGAAGGCGCGGTGCTCGAAACCGGCTGCGTCTATATCGTGCCGCTGATGGAGAGCCTGGCGCTGCCGGCCGAGATGTCGGCCTCGGCCAATCCGAAGAGCTCGACCGGCCGCCTCGATATCTTTACCCGCGTCATCACCGATTACGCCCAGGAATTCGACAAGATCCCGGCAGGTTATGCCGGCCCGCTCTATCTCGAAATCAGCCCGCGCACCTTCCCGATCGTCGTGCGCCGCGGCTCGCGCCTGTCGCAGATCCGCTTCCGCGTCGGCCAGTCCCTGCTCGGCGAGCCGGAACTGTTGAAGCTGCATGAAAGCGAGACGCTGGTAGCGAGCAAGCTGCCGAACGTCTCGGGCGGCGGCATCGCGCTGTCGATCGATCTGGCCGGCGACAAGAACGGCCTGATCGGCTATCGCGGCAAACATCACACCGCCGTCGTCGATGTCGACAAGAAAGATCAGCACGACATCTATGATTTCTGGGAGCCGCTCTATAGCCGCGGCCGCAACGAGCTCATCCTCGATCCCGACGAGTTCTATATCCTCGTCTCGCGCGAGGCCGTGCATGTGCCGCCGGATTATGCCGCCGAAATGACCCCCTTCGATCCGCTGGTCGGCGAATTCCGCGTCCATTATGCCGGCTTCTTCGATCCCGGCTTCGGCCATGCGCCGGCCGGCGGCCGCGGCAGCCGCGCCGTGCTCGAAGTGCGCAGCCACGAAGTGCCCTTCATCCTCGAAGACGGCCAGATCGTCGGCCGCCTGGTCTACGAGCACATGCAGGAAAAACCGATGAGCCTCTACGGCTCCGGCCTCGGCTCCAACTACCAGGCCCAGGGCCTCAAACTCTCGAAGCACTTCCGCATCTGAAACGCGACTTGACAGCGCCGCCCATCTGTTGGAAATCTCAGCGCATCGCGGGTGTAGCTCAATGGTAGAGCAGCAGCTTCCCAAGCTGAATACGAGGGTTCGATTCCCTTCACCCGCTCCAGCAATTTCACCGTCATCGATAGAAATGATGCCAAGAGCCGGCAAGGCTTTAAAGGCTGCGGCTGGCTGCCGTAGACTGAGATGAGAGGCTCTCGGATTTCCGCCTGAGGGTTTCCCGAGGGTTTTCTCCATAAACCGACGCGTACAGCGCAGAAAAGCGGCCGGTATGCAAGAATCCCCACTTCAGGCAGATATCCCTGATGTTCTGTCGGTTAAACCGATCCAGAAGGTCTGATCGAGCGGCGCGCAATCTGAGAGTTCTCAAGTAACCTGTCGGTGTCGCGTCCTTGAAGGTCCGGAAGCCGGTTTCCAAGGTGCGAACCGAGACATTGGCGGATTGAGCGATCATCGTAATGGTGATCGGCTTGGCGATATTCGCCTGCATGAAATCGATAGCCCGACGAACATGCCGTGGAGCAGGCATGAACGCAGTCTGTTCCAGTCGCTGAGAGTAGCGATGGGGAACCAATCTGATCAGCAAATCAGCGAGAGCCTCGGTGAGGTTGACCATTGCAATCGGCGAATGGAGCAAGACACCGTCTCCGAGCATGCCGGAGATTATAGTCTCGACAAGATTCTTGATGAGATGTCCTGAGGGGGTTGATCCATCAACCAGCGGTGACAGGTCGAGCGATCCGGAAAGGGGGGCTTCGAACAGTTGTCCGAACGTGTGGGAAATGTGGCCCCAATCCAGGAAGAGTTTCTGTGATCGGTGAAGCGCTCCCCGCGCGAGGAAGTGATCCGCCTCGCGGCTATGCCCGAGGAGCATCTGGCCGGGTGATGCTATTGTCGTGATTTGCCGCCGTGTCATGCCGGAGAGACCCTGGCGCGGCACGTAAATGGTAAGCCATTCCGGTGTCTCTGGGGTGGCTAAAAGGTTCCACCCTCCCTTGCATTCGAGGTCGGCAACCGTCACCGCGCCGTGCGAGCTCGCATCCGCCGACCAACTGAAGCCTTCAATTCCATGCGCCGGCGATGCGTCGAAGTGGGCAGGTCCGAGGAACGTTTCCAGCATTCCGTCGAAGTCTGATCCGGCCCATCGTGGAGTGCGTGCAGCATTATGGATCATGAGAGCCTGTTGACTCGCGGGTGAGGAGCGGCGAGGCCATTCGCCCTGTGCGGATCTTCGGGAAGGGCAGTGCGGGACTCATTCTTCGTCTGTTTCGCCCGCGATGCGCTTGACCGCATCGCGGGCGGTTTCGAGCACGCGCTCCGCCATGCCTTGGTCGGTCATGATGCGGGAGATGGTTACGGCGCCCACCATCAGCGATAGGATGACCATGGCTTTGTCATCGGGTTTCGAGCCATCCGGCGCCGGGATCAATTCGTCGAGAATCTGAAGATGAGCTTCAATGCCATTCTGGAATGGAGCGCGGATCTCTTCGCTCAGGCGCGCCGCGTCGGATCCGAGCGCTGCCAAAGGGCAACCATCGCCCTTCTCCTCCCGGTGCCCGGGCGAGAGATAGAGGTCGACAACCGCTTCAAGCGGATCGGGCCTTCCGGCCGCCACCCTCGACCATCGGCGAGCCGCGCTCTCCATGGCTCGTCCGGATGCGAGCGCCACAAGATCATCCTTCGATTCGAACTGCTTGTAGAACCCGCCTTGGGTAAGGCCGGCGCCTTTCATCAGATCCTTCAGCCCGATGCCGTCGAAGCCGTGCTCCCGGAAGAGCTGGCTTGCGACGTTGATCACCGTTTCGCGATTGGCCTCGGCCTGGGCACGACTGACTCTCATAGCGATCTCCAATTAGATTTCATTTGACATCTATATGCGAATTAGAGTTAGATCGCAATCTAAATAAATCGCTGCGCCCGTCAAGAAGGGTTAATGACATGAACCGCAAAATCCTCCTCGCCTCCTTTGGCCTTCTGGCGGCAGCCGGCGCCACGACGTTCGTCGTGGCCGCCAAGTCTTCGGACGCAAGCGCGCCGGCCGTCGATCCCCGAACAGCACCGCCCTTCGTCAAGCTGGTGGAAGCTGAGAGACCGGAGAGCGCCGAACGCAGCTTCACGGGCACCATCGCCGCTCGGGTGCAAAGCAATCTTGGTTTTCGCGTCCCCGGCAAGATCGTGCAGCGTTATGTGGACGTTGGCGTGCAGGTC
Source organism: Rhizobium esperanzae (assembly GCF_014197615.1). GTDB lineage: Bacteria > Pseudomonadota > Alphaproteobacteria > Rhizobiales > Rhizobiaceae > Rhizobium > Rhizobium esperanzae_A. The sequence continues at coordinate 10,166 of NZ_JACIFY010000036.1, read as the reverse complement.
AAAGCCGGTCAGCCCCTGATGCGGATCGACGAGACCGATCTCAATCTGGCCCTTACGGCGAAACGAAACGCGGTCGCGGCAGCGGAAGCTGTGCTGACCCAGGCGCAAGCAGACGAGAAACGCTACGCCGCCTTGGTGAAAAACGGATTGGCCGCGACACCGCAGCGCTACGAGCAGGCAAAGGCAGCACTTGACACCGCTACCGCGCAGCTTGCCGCGGCGCAAGCAGACGCCAAGGTCGCGGAAAACGAGGCCGCCTATTCCGTCCTCGTTGCCGACACCGATGGAACGGTTGTCGAAACGCTGGGCGAGCCGGGGCAGGTCGTGACGGCGGGACAAACCGTGGTCCGGCTCGCACAGGCCGGGCCGCGTGAAGCGCTGGTCTGGATGCCGGAATTCCTCAGGCCGCAGCTCGGCGAGATCGCCGATGCGAGCATCTACGGCAACGAAAGCCGGCAGGACAAGGCGCGGCTTCGGCAGATCTCCGATGCCGCCGATCCGCAAACCCGCACCTATGAGGCGCGCTGGGTTCTGGATGGCGCCGCAGCGTCGGCCCCGCTGGGTGCGACGGTGACGATCAGAATCTCCAGCAACAGCGGCCAATCGCATGCCGCGGTGCCTGTCGGCGCCGTTCTGGACGATGGCAGCCGAACCGGCGTCTGGGTCTTCGATCAGAAATCTTCGACCGTCCACTTCCGGCAGGTGAAAATAGAGCAGCTGGGTGAGGAGGTCGCGGTGGTTTCCAGCGTCAATGCAGGCGAGCCGGTCGTCGCTCTCGGCGCCCATCTGCTGCAGGACGGCGCCAGCGTGCGCACCAAGGTGGAACAGACAGAGGCGGCAAACTGATGAACTTCAATCTATCCGCGCTTGCCGTTCGCGAGCGGGCCGTTACGCTGTTCTTTATCGTTCTGCTGGCCGCCGCCGGCGCCTATGCGTTCGTCAAGCTTGGGCGCGCCGAGGATCCCTCCTTCACCATCAAGACCCTGACCGTGACATCCGTGTGGCCGGGCGCGACGGCGCGCGAAATGCAGGATCTGGTCGCCGAGCCGCTTGAAAAGCGCCTCCAGGAACTCACCTGGTACGATCGTGTCGAAACGACAACGCGGCCCGGCTACGCCTTTTTGACCGTCACGCTGAAGGACAGTACGCCGGCAACGGCAGTCGAGGAGGAATTCTATCAGGCCCGGAAGAAGCTTGGCGACGAGGCCCGAAATCTGCCAAGGGGCGTGCTCGGTCCCTTTGTCAACGACGAGTATTCCGATGTCAGCTTCGGTCTTTATGCCCTCAAGGCCAAGGGCATGCCGATGCGCGAGCTTGTGCGTCAGGCGGAGGTGATCCGCCAGGATCTTCTGCATGTGCCTGGTGTCAAGAAGATCAACATCCTCGGAGAGCGACCCGAACAGATTTTTGTCGAGTTCTCCTATGCCAAGCTGGCCACGCTCGGCATTTCGGCACAGGACGTCGCGGCCGCCTTGCAGCGGCAAAACACAGTGACGCCGGCCGGATCGATCGATACGCGCGGGCCCCAGGTCTTCATTCGCTTCGATGGCGCCTATGACAGTATCCAGGCGATCGCCGACACGCCGATCGTCGCAGCCGGGCGCACCTTGAAGCTCTCGGATTTTGCCGAAGTGCGGCGCGGTTATCAAGATCCGGCCACCTATCTCATTCGCCATGACGGCGAGCCCGCCATCATGCTTGCCGCGGTGATGCAACAGGGCTGGAACGGTCTGGACCTCGGCAAGGCGCTGGAAGAGAGATCCGCGGCGATCGCAGAAACCTTGCCGCTCGGCATGACGCTCGCCAAGGTCAGCGACCAGGCCGTCAACATCGACGAAGCCGTCGGCGAGTTCATGCTGAAATTCGCCATGGCGCTCGGCGTCGTGCTGTTCGTCAGCCTCGTCAGCCTCGGCTGGCGCGTCGGCATCGTCGTGGCGCTGGCCGTGCCGCTGACCCTTGCCGTCGTCTTCCTCATCATGCTGGAAACCGGCCGGTTCTTCGATCGCATCACCCTCGGTGCACTCATCCTGGCGCTCGGCCTTCTGGTCGACGACGCCATCATCGCCATCGAGGTGATGGTGGTGAAGATGGAAGAGGGGATGGATCGCATCAAGGCGGCCGCCTATGCCTGGAGCCATACCGCGGCGCCGATGCTGTCGGGCACGCTCGTGACGATCATCGGGCTGATGCCGGTCGGCTTTGCCCGGTCGACCGCCGGCGAATATGCCGGCAACATCTTCTGGGTCGTCGGCTTTGCGCTGATCGTATCCTGGATTGTCGCGGTGATCTTCACGCCGTATCTCGGCGTCAAGATGCTGCCGACGATCAAGCCGGTCGAAGGTGGCCATCACGCCATCTACAACACCCCGAACTACCGGCGCCTGCGGCGGGTTATCCAGTTCACCGTGCGCCACAAGTTCGTCACCTGTGCGGTGGTCGCCATCGTCATGGGAATCTCCGTCGTTGGAATGGGAGGAGTGAAAAAGCAGTTCTTCCCGACGTCGGACCGCCCCGAAGTCCTCGTCGAAGTCCGCATGCCCGAAGGCACCAGCATCGAGGCGACGACGGCAACGGTCGAGAAGCTCGAAGGGTGGCTGCAGAAGCAGCCGGAGGCAAAGACCGTCACCAGCTATGTCGGTCAGGGCGCTCCCCGCTTCTTCTTTGCCATGGCGCCGGAATTGCCGGACCCGTCCTTCGCCAAGATCGTCGTGCTGACTCCCGACGCCGGGACCCGCGAGGCCCTGAAGCATCGTCTCCGGGCCGCCGTCTCGGACGGGCTCGCCCCCGAAGCCTATATCCGCGTTACCCAGCTCGTCTTCGGTCCCTACACGCCGTTCCCGGTCGAGTTTCGTGTCATGGGTCCCGATACCGAGCAATTGTACCAGATTTCCGAGAAAGCGCTCGACATCATGAAGAGCGTGCCGGACGTGCGCCAGGCAAACCGCGATTGGGGCAACCGCACGCCGGTGCTGCGTTTCGTTCCCGACCAGGATCGGCTGAACCTGATCGGCCTGTCGCCGGCCGAGGCAGCTCAGCAGATGCAATTGCTGCTGAGCGGAATTCCGATCACCGAGGTTCGCGAAAATATCCGCAACGTGCCTGTCGTTGCCCGCAGTGCCGGCGGCAACCGGCTTGATCCCTCGCGATTGGCAGACTTCTCGCTGATGAGCCGGGATGGGCGACAGGTCCCACTCGATCAGATCGGCCACTCGGAAATCCGGTTTGAAGAACCGATCCTGAAACGCCGCGACCGCACGCCTGTCATTACGATCCGGTCCGATATCAACGAAGCAACACAGCCGCCGGAGGTCTCAGAGCAGGTCATGAAGGCGCTTCAGCCGCTGATTGCCTCGCTTCCCGTGGGATATCGCATCGAGATGGGCGGCAACATCGAGGAATCGCTGAAGGCCAACAACGCCCTCGTCAAGATCTTCCCGGCGATGATTGCCGCCATGCTGATCGTTATCGTGCTTCAGGTCCGGAGCCTGTCGACGATGACCATGGTCATGCTGACAGGGCCGCTCGGTCTTGCCGGGGCGGTTCCGGTGCTGCTGCTCTTCGACAAACCCTTCGGCTTCAATGCCATTCTCGGATTGATCGGACTGGCTGGAATCCTGATGCGCAACACCTTGATCCTGACGGAACAGATCAAGGACAATAAGGCGGCCGGTCTCGACGATTATCACGCCGTCGTCGAGGCGACGGTTCAGCGGACACGTCCGGTTATTCTGACCGCCCTTGCCGCCGTGCTCGCCTTCATTCCGCTCACCCACTCGGTGTTCTGGGGGTCGATGGCCTATACGCTGATCGGCGGAACGGCGGTCGGCACGGTGATGATCCTGCTCTTCCTCCCGGCTCTCTACGCAACCTGGTTCCGCATCAAGCCGACGAAAAACGAAAGCCATGAAAACTCCCCGAAGGAGATGGAGTCACCGAAGGAGGTGGAGTTGCCGACGGCAATGGCTGCCGAGTGATGTTCTCTGGAGATGGCGATGACCCTTGCGGATCCGATAGCAAGTGACCTTGAGCAGTCGCGGGCGCGGATACTCGAGGTGGCGGAAAGCTATTTTCGGCGGATCGGCTACCATAAGACGTCGGTCGCCGACATCGCCTCCGAACTTGGCATGAGCCGCGCCAATGTTTATCGCTTCTTTCCCTCGAGGACGGCGATCAACAGTTCCGTCTGCGGACTTATTGTCCAGGAGGTTGCTGAAATCGCTCTGGCGATCGCGCGAACGGATGCGCCGGCGAGCAAAAAGCTGGCGGATCTTTTGACCGCCATCCACCGTCACAGCACGAGAATACTGATGGAGGACAGACCGATGCACCAGCTGCTCGTCGCCGCCATGGATGGAAGCTGGGCAACCATCAACGCGCACAATGAGCAGATCCTGGCAATCCTCAAAGCCCTTGTCCGCGAGGGTCAGCAGACAGGCGAGTTCAGGCTCGAAGACGCCGACGAAGCCGCACGCGGCATCATCACTGCCTTCCTGCCGTTCTTCCATCCGGTTCTGGTCGAGCAGCGGGTTCAGGAGGGAGGGGACACCGCAGTCAGCCTCCATGCCCAAATCCACTTCATCATGCAGGCCCTCGGCAAAACGGACTGTCGCTCGGCGGAGGCAGCCGCGGCACGGACAAGAGAGTAAATTTCGACCGGGCCGCTAGAGAAAGGACATCCCATGAAGATCGGAATCATCGGTGCCGGAAATATCGGCGCGACTCTGGCGAGAAAACTCGCCGCCGCTGGCCATGAGGTCAAGCTTGCCAATTCGAAGGGGCCGGACACCATTCGCGATCTGGCCGGCGAGATCGGAGCGATCGCCGTTTCGAAGGAAGAAGCCGCCCGGGGTGTCGAGGTGGTCGTTCTGTCGATCCCGTTCGCAAACTATCGCGATCTCGCTGGGCTCTTCAAGGACGTGCCTGAAGAGGTCGTGGTGATCGATACCTCAAACTATTATCCGTTTCGCGACGGTGCGATCGCCGAGGTCGATGGCGGCATGCCCGAAAGCGTTTGGGTGAGCGGGCAAATCGGCCGACCGGTCGTCAAGGCGTGGAACGCCGTGCTGGCGGCAACGCTGGCGGAGAAGGGGCGGCCTGGCGGCACGGATGGACGCATTGCCATCCCGGTTGCAGGCGATGCCCCGGAAGCAAAGGCGGTTGCCATAGAGCTGGTCGAGGCCACCGGTTTCAATGCGCTGGATGCGGGAGGGCTGGCGGCGTCCTGGCGTCAGCAGCCCGGCACCCCAGCCTATTGCACCGAGCTTGCAGCAGATGAGCTGGAGGAAGCGCTGCAATCGGGGGATCGATCCCGCGCAGCCGATAATCGCGACACGCTGATCAAGGAATTCTTCGCGGCAGGCACGAGCCTGACCCACGACGAAATGGTCGCTCGAAACCGAGCGGGGACTGCCGCTCCGAAATCCTGAACCCGTTGAGGCTCAAGCCGCTCCCGGCTGACACTGCCCCGGCACGTTTGGAGGCGCGATCCTCGCCGAAAAAATCGCCGTAAAGCAAAAAGTGCTTGATTTTATATTTCGATTGACATCTAAAGCAATAATAGATGTCGATCGAAATCTTACGCGCTTGGATGCCAGGTTCTGAGACACTGTCCTTTGCCGACAGGGTGAAAAATCTGACCATCCTATTGAAGCACGTAGTCAACCACTCGCGCCCAGCCAGGAGCCTCCATGTCTAAAAATAAAGTCGTCGTCATTACCGGAGCATCCTCCGGAATAGGCGAAGCGTCGGCCCGCCTTCTTGCACAAAACGGCTTCCAAGTCTTTGGCGGCGTGCGTAACCCGCAGCGTGTCAATGCCATTCCCGGCGTGCGCTATGGGACTGCCGACGTGACCGATGACGCCTCGGTCTCCGATTTTGTTCAATGGGTTTTGTCCGAGGCAGGCAAGATCGACGTCCTGATCAACAATGCCGGCGTTTCGCTGGTCGGCCCGGTCGAGAACACGTCGCCTGCCGAAGCTCAGGCGGTCTTCGATACCAATGTTTTCGGCCCTCTGCGCATGATCCGCGCTGTCTTGCCCTCCATGCGCGCCGCTCGCAGCGGTCTGATCATCAATATCAGCTCGGTCCTCGGCTTCCTGCCGGCGCCGTTCATGGGAATATATGCCAGCAGCAAGCATGCGCTTGAAGGACTGTCGGAGTCGCTGGACCATGAGATTCGTGAGTTCAACGTGCGCGTCGTGCTGGTTGAGCCGACCTTCACCAATACCAAGCTCGATGTGAACGCGGCCCAAACCGCGGCACCCCTGGGGGCCTACGCGGCACAGGCCGATGCGACCATCAAGGCGGTACAGGCCCAGATCAAAACCGCGCCGTCGCCGCTGGCTGTCGCCGAGAAAATCCTGGCGGCAATCAACGGTCCATACAAAATGCGTCAACCGGCCGGTGGCCAGGCGACGCTTCTGAGCCGGCTGCGCAGGTTTATGCCGGCAAACGCGGTTGATAGCAGTCTGAGAAAGACATTCGGTTTCGGAAAGCGAAACGCGTCCTGAGCTTCGCGTAAACTTCCAGACGTCGTCGGTGTCACAGCATCGTCTCGGCGGATCTCGCTGTCGCCTCATGCGGCACGCCGCACGATCATTGTGTCCGACGACGTCCTCCAACTTTGGCCGAGCGAAGCCTAATCCCCGAAAAACCGGATCGGCTTGTATCGGCGATGCGCGATGATCAGGCTCCGGTCCGGCTGGATGATGTAGGTTTCTTCCACCTGCTGGCCGTACTGGTCGATAAAATCATGCGGGAATGCCGAACCGGGTGGCGATTTGGTGAGCTTGGTGCGCGGCTGGCCGTTATAGGTGATGCTGCCGGGGATCGGCTCGAGGCCGGGGCCGGAATAGGTGACGGTGTTGCACCCGGCAAGAATGAGGGTGCCGATAAGGCCGATGAGTGCAGGTTTCATATCAATCCCCTTCTGACGCCGAGCGATGCGATCTTACTCCTGATCGTATCGCGCTCACCAGTTGAAACGCCATATCCGCCTTCAATCCTTTGGGAAGCGCCGCTGCGATCGGTTCAGTGCTGTTCCATTGCCGAAACCGGCGCCGTCTGCTAGATCGGCATCGTCGAAAAAGGCAGGATCGGTTGAGGTAAGCCCGATCCCTTCCGCTGGAGCGCGTGAGCGCTCTTACGAAGCTCTGCTCCGTGCCATGGCACGAGAACCCGCGACGTGATCCGCATCAAGATGCGGGATCCCGGCGGTGTGCGGAGACGGCAAAAGGCAGTCCCGGGATTTTTTCGAACGGAGACTGTCATGCGCCTGAACCATCTCGATTTTCACGTACCCGATATTGCTGCAACAGCGGATTTCTTCATCCGCCATTTCGGCCTGACGCTGAAGGATATGCGCGGCCAGAATGGCCTGGCGATCCTGAGCGACGACGCCGGCCTCGAAATCGTCCTCAGCCACCCGATCGCCAAGTTCGGCACTGCCGACCAGGTCGAACTGCAGCGTCAGACTTATCATCTCGGCTTTATTCTGCCCGAGAGGGCAGATGTCGATGCTGTTCATGCCGGGCTCGTTGCCGCCGGTGCGATGCTCTCCGGCCCACCGGCAGCCATGCGCGGCGGCTGGCTGTTTTATTGCACGGCGCCTGGAAATATTTTGGTCGAGGTTGGCTGGCGGCCGGGCTAGGTCCTCAAATAGAAAGGGCGGCCCCTGAGCCGCCCTTGCCAATACCTGTTTTGACGGGCTCAGAACTCCGTCCAGTCGCCATCCTGGCTTTTCGGCGCGCTGCTGGTTGCACCGAAGGCGTTGGCGAGGGTCTGGCCGAGGGCGCGGGCGGGGGAGGCGGCCGGGCGGGTCGTGCCTTCCCTGGCGACGCGGATCGATGCCTTGGCTGCGGCCGGGCGCGCGGCGGCGCGCGGTGCTGCGGCCGGCGGCCGGGTCGAGGCGATCGGTGCGGCGGCGGCAAGGCCGCCGGTGCCGGTCAGCCGGAACTGGCCGAGCAGGTTGTTGAGCGCTGCCGCTTCGGTGGCGAGGCCGTGGCTCGCCGCCGTCGATTGCTCGACCATCGCCGCATTCTGCTGCGTCCCCTGGTCCATGGTGTTGACTGCGGTGTTGATCTCCTGCAGCCCGATCGACTGTTCGCGCGCGGCTTCGGCGATCGCGTGGACGTGCTGGTTGATTTCCTGCACCTCGGCAACGATTGCGTCGAGCGCCTTGCCGGTTTCGCCGACCAGCGAGACGCCGGTCTGCACATGCGTGCCGGAATTGGTGATCAGCGACTTGATCTCCTTGGCGGCATTGGCCGAGCGCTGGGCGAGCTCGCGCACTTCCTGGGCGACGACCGCAAAACCCTTGCCGGCCTCACCGGCACGTGCGGCTTCGACGCCGGCATTGAGCGCCAGCAGATTGGTCTGGAAGGCGATATCGTCGATCACGCCGATGATATTGCCGATCGCAACCGAAGACTGCTCGATCTGCTGCATGGCGGAGACCGCCTTGCGGACAATTTCGCCGGACTTTTCGGCGCCGAGGCGGGTGCGGGCGACGAGCTGGCTCGCCTCCTCGGCGCGCTTGGCGGCGTCGCGCACCGTGGTGGTGATCTCTTCGAGCGCCGCCGCCGTCTCTTCGACGGAGGCCGATTGCTGTTCCGTCCGTTGCGAAAGCTGGTCTGCGGAAGAGCGGATCTCGTTGGCGCCGGCGCCGATCGCCCGGGCATTGGCGCCGACCGTATGCATGGTTTCGTTGAGCTTTTCGACCGAGTTGTTGAAATCCTGGCGCAGCGCATCGAGATGGGCGACGAAAGGCTGGTCGATATGCGAGGCGAGATCGCCGGCGGCCAGGCGCCGCAGGCCGTCGCCGAGGGCCGCGACGGCACGGTCGAGTTCGCCGGCTTCGCGGGCCTTCTGCGCCTCGCGGTCGCGGCGCTCGCCGTCGCTGACATCGCGGTCGGCTTCGGCGCGGGCTTCGATCCGGGCCCGCTCGATCGCGTTGTCGCGGAAGATCGAAACGGCCTTTGCCATCTGGCCGACTTCGTCGCCGCGGTCGAGGCCGCTGACCTCGCTTGTGGTGTCACCGTCGGCAAGCCGGGCCATGCGCAGGCGCAGCTCGGTCATCGGGCCGGTGATGCCTTTCTGCGCCACGAGCACGCCGAAACCGATCGCGGCGAGTACGGCGATGCCGATCAGGGCGAAGCTGAAGGTGATCTGGCCGTTGACGGAAGCCGAAAGCGCGTCGCCGCCGTCGTTGAGCAAGGCCATCATCGCATCGTTGTTGGCGATCATCTTCGGCGTCAGCGCATCGAGCTTGGTATTGATCAGGGCGGCATTCGCCAGCGCGCCGGCGCCGTCCTTGGCCTTGCTCTGCTCGATGATCTTGTTCGCCAGCGCTTCGATTTCATCGATGCCGGCCTGGATGTCGTCGATCGCGGCCTTGCGGCTCGGCACCAGAACCAGCGCCTGTTTCAGCCGGTCACGGGCCTGCGGCAGCCTGCTCGGCGTGGCCAGCGTCGCCTGGAATGCCGGCGTATCCGGCTTCATTTCGGCAAGCAGAGTGACCTGCAGTACCGAGGCCACGACCGATGCGCTGGCGCGCGCGCTCAGCATCGAGGCCGTCGCTTCATGATCGATGAAGGCGCCGTAGGCGGCGTCTGCCCGGCGGAATTCGGAGATGACATAGATCAGCCCGGCCATCGTGATCAGTCCGAGCAGCGCCACGACCGATATGATTTTCGTGCGGATTTTCAGATGCTTCAACATGGAAATGTCACCCGGTTGGCTGGGCGCGTCGCGCGCCCGGTGCTTTTGAAATCAATTGCTGCAGAAAAAAGCGCTGCTTCAATATCGTGGTTCAAAGATAGGTTTGGACTGACGCGTGCATCATGCGATCGGCTGGCGGGGTCCGATGTCGTCGCCACAAATAGAGGCGATATTCTTTAATTCCGCGCTAACACCGGGCGGTGGAGACACCCATAATTTTAGGGAGGCAAGAGGTTGGCGCCAACGCTCACGAGAGCTCATCCTGAGGGGCCTCGAAGGGCGAGGCGGGCGTTCCCGAGTGATGCAAGGCGCGATGTTGGAGCGTGTCCTTCGAGGCTTCGGCCTTTGGCCTGCGCGCCTCAGCAACCGTGTTGTTGGGGCTCGTTCCATGGCGTTTGTCTTTTGAGAATAGTGTTGATCATGATGATTAGCTTTCGCATGGCGGCGAC
>NZ_JACIFY010000035.1 GCF_014197615.1 Rhizobium esperanzae | reverse complement strand
GCAAACTGCCTGCTAGCTCAGGACCGCCTCTGGACCCCAAATCCGCCTTGACAACCAACACAGATTCTCATCCGCCTGCCGGCACCTTCTCCCCGCTTGCGGGGCGAAGGGGGATAGCCGCCACCTCTCCGTCCCCACCCAACCTCTCGCAGGGCACGTCCCTTCTAATTCAGAAGCGGCCTAAGTTCGGCCGCGCGGGATTTTGGCAGCTCGGCTTCCTCAGCGAACTGCGGCCAGCTTTCGATAGCGTTTCGAACCTCATCGATCACATCCCTGGCGTCTCGATCGGGGATAGATGCTTGCCTGGAGACCGTCAGCAGGTGAGCCATGCCGGGATTTCTTCCTTCGCCTGCGATATCTGCGCTGTGTTCTCCCCCCGGCCCCGAAGAGAAGGTCAGGTCGTAGGCAGGAGAGAGGGTCCATCGACCATCGCCTTTCATCAGGAAGGCGTGGTTCTTCGCGTGGTCGTCCCGGTTCCGGGAGAAGACATTGAAAACCATGTGCCGAAACATCCGCAAAACTTCGGAACTGTCCCGTGTCATCATGAATGTCAGCTTGTGGAGCTGGCCGTAATTGAGTGACGCCTGTCGATGGCTGGCGTTCAAGATGCCGCTAGCGGTATGCATGTGCAACCGGCCGGCCAGCGTTCGATCAAATCGTCTGGTGGCGAAGAGACGGCTTCCCTTGCCTGTCTGGAATGTGCGCGTCTCGGACATCTTCAGCCCTGCGGCGCGTGCCATCAAAGCATAGGCCTGCTCCTCGACACCGATGTCGGCGGGGTCGCCAACGCCGCGCGCCTTTACCATCCATCGATCAAAACCAGGCTCCATATCCTGGCCGCAATCCAGAACCCAGCTATTCCTGACCTCGTTGAATCCGATCATGATCTTTGGGCGCGCTCCGGCAGAGCCGCCCTGTGCGCCTTGCAACGTGTCAATGTCGGCAATGTCCATCTCGGTTTGGACGAGGTCGACCTGCTCGACGAACCAATCCAAGTCGACGTCACGGCTGGGATTCCTTTCGTTGTCATCCAGCTCGGGAAGATAGGCAAGCGCGCCCATCCCCGTTCTTCCAACTGCGGAAAGGCGATCCAGCGGGGTCAGCAGATGATAGTCGATACCGGCCCTTTGAAGACGGCGATCAAGCAGAAGTCGACCCCATCCGTCGGGCAGACTGTCGTTGAACAAGCCATGGAGCCCATCGAACGGATCGCGCGGGGCCGCAATCAAGCCTGGCTCGGTTTTTGCGTTGAAGGGAGACATCGGCAAAGGTGCTGTGAGGAATTCTGCCGAATATTCGAAATAGGCCCGGCGCTCGTCACTGCTCCACGCGAGAGTTCCCAAATGTCTCTCTCGTCCATCGAGATCGAGAATGACACGCATTTTTCGGATCGGCTTGAATTTCATCTCTTGCGTACCCTCTGCCTGATGGGGCGGCCAATGACCTCGTCAATCGTCTTGGGGGGGCGGGGCGGAAACAACTGTTCGAACTCGACTTCGGCTTCCAGGACAAAGGCAATCTTCACAAGAGCTTCGAGCGAAATCTTTCCTGTCTCTTCGAACAATCTGAGTGATCCATAAGAAATGCCGGCCCTTGCGGCCAGCTCCCTCTGGGTGAGGCCGCCATCTATACGCCGGCGCTTCATCCTTTCCGACAGACCGCCGATCACCTCGGCAGGGGATCTCATATTAAATGCGAACATAATAGCATTTACTGCATAATTTAAAGGTAAATGCTATTATATTGGCATTTATTATAAAGTTCAATGGCGCAGTCCGATGCCGCAGGAGCGGCAACGACGCCCGGGAAGTCGTTCATGCGGGAGATTGCGGTTTCGGTGCCGGCATCCGTCAATTTGCCGGCATGGGCGGGGTAGCTGCGCGAGGCGCCGGCGAAGCCGATGAAGCGTATGCCGGCGGCGTGGACGACGTGCACGCCGTAGATGGAATCCTCGACCACGACGGTCTTGCCGGGAGGATCGCGCTTGCGCGGCAGCGATAATAATCTGCGTATCTTGGGAGAAATCGTCCCATTCAATAATCTCTTTCGATCGCCGGCCCGAAGAATTTTCGTGATCGACGTCTCGAATTCTTAGAAAATCAACGGCTTCCGCACAATCAGTGCGGCGGTAACTCACCCTTGCTGAAAACATACCCGAAAGCACTGGCCTCTTCGAAATTGGTGCCAGTTAAATCAGCGCCATCGAAGACGGCGGCATCGATTGCGGATCCGAAGAATGTTGCAGATGTCAGCTTTGCTCGCGAGAAGTCGGACGTTTTGACGTTACAGTGGGAAAAGTCCGCACAGTGGGAAAAGTCCGCACGCTCCAGGTTGGCCTCCCTAAAGCTGGCAAAAAAGTAGCTTCCAGAGAAGATAGCGTCACGCAGATCAGCACCGCTAAAATCGTAAATGCCGTCGTCCCAAACCAAGTCCTGAAAAATGCGTTCTCCTGCCGCATAACGCAGAAGGACTTTTTGGGCTTTGAAGTCGCGGTTCATATCGACAAGTAAAACGGCAAACGCCTGTCGCAGGTCAACAGGCTCTACAAGACACCTTCCCACGCCGCCAGCGCCGCAACGACGCCCGGGAGGTCGTTCATGCGGGAGATTGCGGTTTCGGCGCCGGCATCGGTCAATTTGTCGGCGTGGGCGGGATAGCTGTGCGAGGCGCCGGTGAAGCCGATGACGCGCATGCCGGCGGCGCGGGCCGCATGCACGCCGTGCACGGAATCCTCGACGACGACAACCTTGTCGGGGGAAACGCCCATCTGGCTGGCGCCGTGCAGGAAGATGTCGGGCTTCGGCTTGGCGCGGTCGGGGCCGAGATCCTTGGCGGAGAAAATGGTCGGTGCAAACAGCGGCTTCAGCCCCACCTTGGTGAGCATCATGTCAAGCCGCTTGCTGCTCGAATTCGAGCAGATGCAGCGCTTCATCGGCAGCCTGGAGACGGCGAATTCGACGCCGGCAATGGCCTTGACGTCGCTGGCCAGCCTGAGGTCGAGCATCTGTTCGGACTTTTCGAGCAGCGAGGCCGAAAACGGGATGCTCGCCTCGCGCTCGATCTGCAGCAGGATATTGCGCCATGTCATGCCGGCGAAGCGTTCGCCCATTTCTTCGACGCTGATCGGATATCCGGCCTCCGTCAGCAGCGCGGATTCGACTTCCGCGGCGATGATTTCCGAATCGACGAGCACGCCGTCGCAGTCGAAGATGATGAGGTCAAAGCCGTCCATATGTTCACGCCTTGCTGAGGGTCTGGGCTGGAAGCCTGGGTGTTGTCCGGGAATGCTGCGGCTTTACACGATGCCCGGCCAAAGCTCAACCGGATCCCGAGCATGGCTGCGATGCGGCAAGCGACCGGCTCCGTGAAGCCACCCCACGGGGACGGCGGCCCGGCGCATTCAGGCCGCGCCGGGCTGTCCCGCCGCTTCATAACGCGCCCGGCTCAGGCTGACCAGGCTTGATATGGCAGCGCAGCCCGCTGCAATGACGACCGCAAAGTCGAGGGCCGTCGACAACGGCAATGTCGCGAAAAGGATCGACATGGAGATCCCGCCGAGCGTCTGGCCGAGAAGCCGCGCGGTGCCCTGCATGGCGCCCGCCGCACCGCTGCGGGCTTTCGGGGCCGAAAGCAGGAGAATGCGGTTGTTCGGCGTCTGGAACAGCCCGAAACCGAGGCCGGCGATCACCGTGCCGATGAGGAAGGCGATGCCTTTCGGGTCTGGCGGCGCCAGGCCGGCCACCAGAAGGCCGAGCGCCAGCAGCGCCCCGCCGATGGCGCAAAGCCATGCCGTCTTGATGCGGTTTGCCAGGCGTCCCGAGATCGGCGCGATGATCGCGGTCGCGGCCGGCCAGGGCATCATGTAGAGCCCGGCCTGAACCGGCGTCATGTGCAGCCTGTGTTGCAGGTAGAAGGGGAGTGCGATGGTGCTCAGCATCTGGCCGCAGAAGCAGCATATCGAGGCGATGACAGCCACGCGGAATGCCGGTGTCGCCAAGAGGTCGGTCGGGACGAGCGGGACGTCGCTGTTGCGTTCGAGGCGCAGCAGGCCGAAAAGGCAGGCGAGCGATGCGGCGATGAGGGCGGCACCGCTGACCGGCGCGGTCGCAATCCGATCGGCGCCGGAGAGGAACAGGATGAACATCGCCGTATTGGCGAGCAGCGCCTTCACCTTGAGTTTGCGCCTGGCGCCTTCGACGTGCCCCAGCAGGCCGCCGCCGAAGAGAACAAGGATGCCGAGCGGTATATTGACCGCAAACAGCCACGGCCAGGTCGTGACGGAAAGGATGGCGCCGGCAATGCCCGGGCCGGCAGCCGAAGAAATGGCGATGACCATCGCATTGATGCCGATGATCGGGCCCAGCATCTGCTGCGGCAGGGCCTGGCGCAGGTTCATCATCGCCAGCGCCATGATCGCGCCGGCGCCAAGCCCCTGCGCGAAACGCGCGAGGATCAGCAGGGGCAGGTCGCCCGCCAGGGCGCAGGCCGCCGACGCCGCGGTAAACAGCGCGACACCGATCAGGAAGACCCGCCGCGCGCCGTAGATTTCGCCGAGCGCCCCACAGGGAAGAATGGCGACGAGCACGGCCAGCTGATAGGCCGAGACGACCCAGACGGTGCTCTCGGCTTGCGCCTGCAGCGAAAGCGCGATCGAGGGCAAGGCGACGTTGGCGATCGCGCCGTCCAGAACGACGAGAACGATCGTCAGAAGCAGCAGGGCAACAGCCAGATACCGCCGCGGCGATGCCAAGCCGTCTTGAGCGATCGGTGCGGTGCAGGTGAGGGACATGGGAACTCCTCGGTGCTTGTGAGATGGCCGATTCTTTAGCCCGCGCCGATCTCCTGCGCCAGACGCAACTCAAGCAATTGACCGTTGCGTATGACGCCATACATGATTAGACTTGCGTCATGTCCGATCTCGATTTCAATCTCCTGGTGGCGCTCGATGCGCTGCTGCGCGAACAGAGCGTATCGGCCGCCGCTCGCCGGCTTGGCCTCAGCACATCGGCCATGAGCCGGACGCTGTCGCGCTTGCGGGCGGCACTCGGCGATCCGATCCTGGTGCCGGCCGGGCGCGGCATGGTCGCCACGCCCCATGCCCTGGCGATTGCCGAAGAGGTGCAGGTGTTGAAGGACGCCGTGAAGGCGGTGCTGAGCCCGCCATCGACCGTGGAGATCCGGGAGGTGCGGCGCGACTTCACCATTCGGGCCAACGAGGCCTTCGTGCTCCTCTACGCTGCCGATCTCAGCGCCGCCGTGACCGACGCTGCGCCGGGGATCAGGCTTCGCTTTGCGCCGAGATCGGACAAGGACCTTCAGGCTTTGCGGGACGCGGCGGTCGATCTCGATATCGGCGTCCTGCCGCGCGACGGCGGCGAACTGCGCTGCCAGACCCTGTTCGAGGATCGGTTTGTCGGTGTCGCCAGGGCAGGGCATCCGATCTTCGATGCGGCGATAACGGCCGAAAATTATGCCGCATTGGGCCATGTCGTCTTCTCGCCGCAGGCCGACTATGCCGGCCCCGTCGACAGGGCGCTCGCCGAACTCGGCCATGAGCGTGATGTCAGGCTGATCGTGCCGAGCTTTCCGGCGGTGATTGCCGTTGCGGCGGCATCCGACCTGATCGGCTCGGTGCCGAAGTCCTATTGCAAGTCCGCGGCGATCAGGGAAATCAGGACCTTCGACCTGCCGGTCGCCGTGCCGGGTTTCAACATCGTCCAGGCCTGGCACCCCCGCATGGATGCAGATCCCGCGCATCGCTGGCTGAGGGCGCTGATTTTCGAGACGTTCCACTCAGTAAGTTAAGTGAGCCCAGCCAAAGCTGGCGCTGCGCCCGGTTTCGCTGGAATGAGCGATCCTGTTGGGGCGCAGCGCGTTTTTGAACGAAGCCGTCAGGCGGCCCACTGCGCGCGCTGCCGGCCGGCCGATTGCGCCGAAGCCGTCGCCCGGAGCTTGAAGCGGGCGACGAGTTCCCGCAGCTTGGCGGCCTCCTGCGCAAGCTGGCTGGATGCGGCAGTCGACTGCTCGACCATCGCCGCGTTCTGCTGAGTCACCTGATCCATGGAATTGACGGCGGTATTGACTTCGGCAAGGCCGGTCGACTGCTCCCTTGCCGAGACGGCGATCGCATCCATGTGCTGGTTGATGCGGGCAATCTGTTCGCTGATCGCGCTCAGAACCTGGCTGGTGTCGAGAACCAGCTTGACGCCGCTTTCCACTTCCTCCGACGATTTTTCGATGTGGCCCTTGATTTCCTTCGCCGCCTTCGCGGAGCGCTGGGCGAGTTCGCGGACTTCCTGGGCGACGACGGCAAAGCCCTTGCCGGCCTCGCCGGCGCGTGCGGCTTCGACGCCGGCGTTGAGCGCCAGCAGATTGGTCTGGAAGGCGATCTCGTCGATCACGCCGATAATGCTGGAGATCTGCTGCGACGACGCCTCGATGCGGCGCATAGCCTCTTCGGCATGCGACACGACCTCGGAGGACTTGGCGGCATTGCGGTTGGCATCGGTCGCTTCCGTGCGCGCCTCGTCGGTGCGCTTGCTCGAATTCGAGACATTGGCGGTGATCTGATCGAGCGCTGCGGCGGTTTGTTCGAGCGAGGCTGCCTGCTGTTCGGTGCGCTTCGACAGGTCGCCGGCCCCGGATGCAATTTCCCTTGTGCCTTCGTCGATTGCCGTAATGGCTGCGGCGATCGCGCCAAGCGTCTGGTCGAGCTGCCTGATCGACATGTTGAAATCATGCCGGAGGCTCTCGAAATCAGGAGCGAAGGGTTCTTCGATCTGGAAGGCGAGATCGCCTGCGGCAAGCCGCTTCAAGCCGGCGGCAAGACCCGAGGTCGCTGCCCGCAGCCGTTCGGCGGCGTCCTCGTCGGCCTGTTTGCGGGCCGTGATCCGCTCGGCTTCGCCCTGCAGGCGCGCTGCCTCGGCGTCCTGTTCGAGTTGCTTGTTGGCAATCGCCGCCTGGCGGAAAACCTCGACAGCCGATGCCATCGCGCCGATTTCATCGCTGCGGCCGATCGCGCTGCTGGCAATGGCCGTGTCGCCGCCGGCAAGCCTCTGCATATCGTTGGAAAGGGCGAGGATGGGTTTGGTGACGCTCTTGCGGGTCAGGAAATAAAGGCCGACGGCGAAGATTGCGGCGAGAGCAAGAAGTGCCTTCAGAACCACGCCCACCGAGGCCTTGACCTCGGCGCTGCGCTTGGAAATTTCGTCGGAGGTCGCGGTGATCTGGTCGCCGGTCTCTTCCATTCCCGTTTCCAGCGCGGAAAACTGCGCCATGAATTCGGGCAGGGCCTTCAATGCCGCCGCCGGATCCTGGCCGGCAAGATCTATGATCTTCGTGGCGCTTTCGACATAGGCAATGAGGGCAGGTTCGATGCCGGCAAGGATCGCTTTGGTCTTTTCGTCGGTGGCGAGCGCCCTGTTGGCGTCGATCATCTCCCGGAACGATGTCTTGTGCTCCGCCAGATCGGCCTTCACCGCGCCGGGGTCGATGCCGGCTGCCGGGTTGGACGCCAGCAGGGCGGCCAGCACGTCGGCGCGCAGCGCGTCATGCATCATATCGGCCTGCATGTGGTTGCGCAGAATTTGCGCTGACTGGGCAACATTGTCGCTGTTTGCAGAAAGGGTGGACGCGGACCAGATGCCGACGCCCGTGGCGCCGCCGGCCAACGCGAAAATCGCGATGCTTGCAATGATGATCTTATTCTGGATCGACGCCATGATGGGGCTCTCACGTTAATGTAGAACATGAGAATATCGAAACATGCTTAATGATTTCTCAGCGAGGCGTCGCGAAGCCGCGCAAAAACAACAGGTTGCAGAATTTGGCTCATTCGATGAGCGGTTGAATGCGCAGCCGCATCGGGCCTGGAGAAGGGCATGGCCTGCTGCAATCGCGCCAAAACAGGGGCTCACCTCCGTTTCGAGGCGAGCCCATCAACTTATTGTTCCGGCAGGATTATCTTCTGCCGGGTGGTATTTTTGACCGGCTTCTGGCCCGGCACATGCGACATGGTGCGGGTCGTGCTTTCCAGGGCGCTGCCATCGGTGCTGGTCTTGGTGCGGGACTTGCTGAACGTTCCCTGATCGACGGCCTGGGCCTTGGTCTGCGCCTTGAGCTTGTCGCCATTGTCGTTGATATGAGTCTTGCTTTGCGCCTTTCCGTCGATGGTGGCCGCGCTTCCGCCCGATCCGATCGAGGATGTCGTGCCGCCGTCGGTCCGGCAGCTGCCCGCCGTTCCGACAGAGCTTGCCGACGTGCCTCCGGCCGAAGCGCTGCCGCCCGTTCCCACAGTTCCTGCGGCGTCGCATTCCTCTGCAAAAACGGCCGAGCTCGACGTCAGCAGCGCGATGGCAGCGGCTGCGATAAAGTTGAGATGTTTCATCGTCCTCTCCTATTTCGTCGGTTTCGTCAGCGAGCAGGTTCCGTCGGAGCGTTTGGTGATGACGGTGCCGTCGGGCCTTGTGATGCTCGCCGTGGAAAAACTGTCGACGCTTCCCGATCCGGCCGAGGAGCCGGCGGTGGCGGATGACGACGAGGAGCCGGCCGAGCCGCTGCCGGTCGTGGTCGAGGAAGACACATGGCCGTTGCCGGCTGTGACCGTGGTGGACGTATCGCCGGCCTGGGACTGGACGATGGTGCATGTCGTTCCGTCGTCGAGCTTGATTTCCTCGGCCATGGCATGCCCGGCTGCCAGGACCAGCGACGCGGTGAGTGCGATTGAAAGTTGGGTCATTGTCTTATCTCCAAGGGTTTGGCCGACGCCGCAACGGCGCCGGCCGACAGCGTCAGCAACCCTTGGTGCCGGCGGCGTCCTTCTTGACCTGGCCGGGTGCGCAGCCCTTCTTGCCCTTGCTGTCGTGCGAAGTTCCGGCTGCACTGCCTCCGGTGCCGACGGTGCTGCCCGTCTTGTCTCCGTCCGCAGACGAAGCGCCGGTTCCGACACTCGAGGCCGAGTTGGCATCGCCCGAACCTGCGGCCGAACCGCCGGTGCCGACGCTGCTGCTCGACGTGCCGCCGCCGGCCGACGAACCGCCGGTGCCGAGCGTCGAAGCAGAGCCGGAGCCGGACCCCGAGCCCGCGGCAGAGCCGCCGGTGCCGACGCTGCTGCTCGACGTGCCGCCGCCAGCCGACGAGCCGCCGGTGCCGAGCGTCGATGACGAGCCGGAATTGCAGTTGGTTGCGCCGGCGGGGCAGGTGCCCCCGGCGGAGCTGCCACCAGTACCGACTGTGCTGCTCGCAGTTCCGCCGCCAGCCGACGAACCGCCGGTGCCGACCGTGCTTGACGATTGAGCAAAACCGGTCACCGCAGTGCCGGCGAGAAAGGCCGCTGCCAATGCCAGATGTGTTACCTTCATCATGGGGTATTCCTCCGTTTGTTTTTGAACCGCTTTCGCATCCGCAGCGGATGGAGAGCTGCCTGACAAACTTCGGTTACACTCCACTGTTCCTCTCCTAAGCCCTCAGTCGGATAGGCGCCCCGACCTTGGTCTGATGCCGCATCGCGACCGGGCTGTGCCAGCGCCGCCATTCTGCGACGGCGCGACACATTGCGGGTTCGCGGGCTCGATCGTAGTATGGCCGGCAAGAGGAGAGGGACCATGAGGCTGTCAGCTCTTGTTCCATCGGCGGCAGCCGCAGCGCTGCTTTTTGCCTTCACATCCGCCGACGTCGCCGCCAAGGGCGGCAACCACAGAAGCTGTGCAGAGCTGCAGGCGATGATGGATCATGGTCTGACCGGCGGAAAACATGCCGGCGAGGGGCCCAAAAAAAGGGCAAAGATCGAAAAGAAGATGAGGAAGAAGGGCTGCTCAACGTCAGCTGATCTCGCAACTCCTCTATCTGATCGTCCGAGGCCTGATTTGCTCACGCATCGACCGGAAACAGCCTCAGGAACTGCCGGTCGCCTTCCGGAGAAAACATGATCGAGCGGCTTTCCGCCGTTCGCCGCGCCCAGCCCTTGTCGAGGAAGCTTGAGAGCAGCGCCTTGCCGAGGCTGCCGGCGAGGTGCGCGCGCCTTTCGCTCCAGTCCAGGCAGGAGCGGCAGAGCGGCCGGCGTGAGGATCTGAGATCGCCGACATCGATGCCGATGCATTTGAGATCATTTTCGCCCTTTTCGGTGAGCGCCAGGCCGTCTCCGACGGCGTCGATCGCGCCTGAGGCAATCAGGCTGTCGAGCATGCGCACGCCGTAATCGCCGGCCAGATGATCGTAGCAGATGCGCGCCTTGCGCAGCGCCGGCTCCTTCGGCCCCGGCTGGTGGCGCAGATGCCCGCGCCCGGCGGCAAAACCCATCATGCTTTCGATCAGCCGGGCGGCGGCCTCGTCGGCCAGCGTGAAATAGCGGTGGCGCCCCTGCTTGCGCTGGGCAAGCAGCCCGCCGGCTTCGAGCTTGGCAAGATGGGTGCTTGCCGTCTGCACGGTGATGCCGCCGACGCCGGCAAGCTCGGTCGCCGTCAGCGCTCGCCCGCCGGTCAGCGCCGCCAGCATGTTGGCCCGCGCCGGATCGCCGATCAGCGCACCGATCTGCGCAATGTCAGGACCTTCCTTCATACTTCGATCGTAACCGAAGCATCGCCGTCAGGCAATGTGCGAAAAACGGCACCAGGAGAGCACTGAGAAACCACTGGGACAGCCAAGGAGAAACACCATGATCACCTGCTTCATCCGCTACGAAATCGACCCCTTCAAGAAAGACGCCTTCACTGAGTATGCCCGCAATTGGGGCCAGGTGATCCCGAAAAACGGCGCCGACCTGATCGGCTATTTCGCTCCGCACGAGGGATCGGCGACGACGGCTTACGGCGTCTACAATATCGAAAGCCTCGCCGCCTACGAGGCCTATCGCGCCAGCCTGGCAGCTGACCCGCTCGGCCGCGAGAATTACGAATTTTCCAGGCGCGAACGCTTCATCCTCAGGGAAGACCGCATCTTCCTGAAAAATGTCTCCGCCCCTCACGCCAAGCTGGTGTTGCCATGATCGCCGTTATCTTCGAAGTCGTGCCCTATATGGGCGAGCGCCACAAATATCTCGATCTCGCCGGCGAATTGCGCTCGGAACTCGAAAAGATCGACGGCTTTCTCTCGATCGAACGGTTCGAGAGCCTGACGAACCGCGGCAAGCTTTTGTCGCTCTCCTTCTTCCGCGACGAGGAGGCCGTCAGAAAATGGCGCAATCTCGAAGCGCACCGGGCCGCCCAGCAAGCCGGCCGCGGCGGCATCTTCGCCGATTACCGCCTGCGGATCGCCAGTGTTGTGCGCGATTACGGCATGTTCGAACGCGACGAGGCGCCGGCCGATAGCCGCGAGGTTCATGATACGGCATAATGCGGAGCAGCCACTCCGGGCGGGCGCCGGCGCGCTGAAAGTTGCTTGTCTATGGCATTTCGGGAGTCACGCAACTGACGCACGCATGACAGCAAATTATATTCATCAGTCGATGAAGAGAATGCTATCTACGGTCTTTATCTGAAGACTGACTGGAAGCCGAATAGTGTGGATTTCAAAGATCATTAAATTTACTTGGACAGCTATATTTTCTTTTATATTCGCTGTCTTAGCGTACCTCGTCCTTTCGACGATTCTCATGTTCATCCAGTATCCTGATCGTATTGGAGTTACATTCCCAGAGCGAGCAATCTCAGACGCTGCTGGCTTAATCAACGGCAATCCAGGTGAAATCGATGGAGAGTGCAGCGAAAAAGGTAGTTATTTTGAGAAGAAAGTCATTTGCGAGATGAGAAGAACCAAAGATAATAAGATAACTGATACTATATCATTGGAATATGAGCTGATGTTTGACTCGATACTGAGCTTTTCTGACGTCAGGGAAAATCTGGAGTAAGAAGATGACAGATGCCCTCGCTCCGGTGGGCTGCGGCGACCTGTGCGCGGTTACCCCGACCGCCGCAATAAATTCCCGAAATCGGCCACCGCTTCAGGCTTTGGTAACTAAGTTGCGTAACCATAACGGAGAGTTAAGCGTAGAGCGTATGAGTGAGTATCAGAATGGCATCAGTTTTTCCGCTTGCCGACCTCAAGGCTTCCGTCAAGGCGGATTCCCGGCCGCAGTCTTGGGTTGACACGATCATCAAGGGCGATTGCGTCAGCGCGCTTGAGGCTTTGCCCACCCACTCCGTCGATGTCATCTTTGCCGATCCGCCGTATAATCTGCAGCTCGGCGGATCGCTGCACCGTCCCGACCAGTCGCTGGTCGATGCCGTCGATGACGAATGGGATCAGTTCGCGTCCTTCGAGGCCTATGACGCCTTCACCCGTGCCTGGCTGCTCGCCTGCCGCCGCGTGCTGAAGCCCACGGGCTCGATCTGGGTGATCGGCTCCTATCACAATATCTTCCGCGTCGGCGCCACGCTGCAGGATCTGAACTTCTGGATCCTCAACGACATCATCTGGCGCAAGACCAATCCGATGCCGAATTTCAAGGGCCGCCGTTTTCAGAACGCCCATGAGACGATGATCTGGGCAAGCCCCAACGCCAAGGCCAAGGGCTATACCTTCAACTATGATGCGATGAAGGCTGCCAATGACGACGTGCAGATGCGCTCGGACTGGCTGTTCCCGATCTGCAATGGCGGCGAGCGGCTGAAGGGCGAGGACGGCAAGAAGGTGCATCCGACGCAGAAGCCGGAAGCGCTGCTGGCCCGCGTCATCATGGCTTCGACCAAGCCCGGCGATATCGTGCTCGATCCTTTCTTCGGCTCGGGAACGACGGGCGCGGTCGCCAAGCGCCTCGGCCGCCACTTCGTCGGCATCGAGCGCGAGCAGGATTATATCGATGCGGCCTCGGCCCGCATCGCCGCCGTCGAGCCGCTCGGCAAGGCGGAACTGACGGTCATGACCGGCAAGAAGGCCGAGGTTCGCGTCGCCTTCAACGTGCTTGTCGAAAGCGGCCTGATCAAGCCCGGCCAGGTGCTGACCGACGCCAAACGCCGCTACAGCGCGATCGTGCGCGCCGACGGCACGGTGGCTTCCGGCGGCGAGGCCGGCTCCATTCATCGTCTCGGCGCCAAGGTGCAGGGTCTCGATGCATGCAACGGATGGACCTTCTGGCATTTCGAAGACGGGCAGTCCCTGCGCCCGATCGACGATCTCAGGTCCGTCATCCGCAGTGATCTGGCAAAGGTGGAGTGAGCAGCACCTTCGCAGGATCGAAATACCTTCTTCCGGTTCCCTCCAGTTGCGGGAGAAGGCCAAGGCGCCCGAGGCTCCAACCTCGGGCGTCTTCTATTTCTGAGATGCTGTTTCAGAAATCCTTGTAGTCGGTGACTTCGACCCGCGTGATGCGGCCGTCTTCATTGAAGGTGATCGTCTCCTCACCCTCGCGCAGCAGCGGCTTGCCGGTCTGGCTGTGCGTGGCGCTGAGCGACCAGACGGCCCGGCCGGAGAGAGGCGTCAGGCTTTCCACCAGCGAATTATCCGCCGTCTGATCGGGATAATCATCGAAATATTTCCGGAAGGCAGCCATGATCTCAGCCCGCCCGGAAAGGCTGCCGACGCCGTTCGAGACATAGGTGGCATCCTCGGCGAAATAGGCCTCGATCGCGGGAAAATCCAGCGCGTTGATGGCGGCGTGGAAGCGTTCGATTTCTTCTGCCGGGTCGAAAGCCATGGGCTTAGACCTTCACGCCGTAGGCGGCGAGATCGCTGCGCAGCTTTTCGGCACCCGAAAACAACACGGCGTTCCAGCCGAAAGCCCTGGCGCCTTCGACATTGGCCGGCGCGTCGTCGATGAAGATCGTCGCCTTGGGATCGAGACCGAAGCTTTTCGTATGGGTTTCGTAGATGGCGATATCCGGCTTGATCAGGCCGACATCACCTGAGACGGTGACGCCGCGCGGTTTCGTCAGGAATGGGAAACGCTGCTGCGCTTCGCGAAACGTGTCGGAGGCGAAGTTGGTGAGCATGGTCACGTCACGGCCCTCGGCGATCAGCCCTTCCATGATGGCGACGCTGTCCTCATAGGCGTGCGGCACCATCTCGTGCCAGTATTTGCGGAAGGCGCGGATATGCTCCTCGCGGGCCGGATGCTCAGCGATCAGCAGCGCTTCGGCCTCCGCCCAGGTGCGGCCGCGGTCCTGCTCGATATTCCAGTCATGGGTGCAGATATTGGCGAAGAACCAGTTGCGCTCGCTCTCGTCGGGGATGAGGCGGGCGAAGGGAAGATTGGGATCGTAATGAATGAGAACTTTGCCGATGTCGAAAACGATATGCTGTATGGCGGTGGTCATGGTCATCCCTTGGATGTTTTGAACGCGAGAGGAATAGCCGCTGCGATTGCTTTTTTCATGATGGTCGGCAGCGCCTGTGCTTCAAGATTTGTAACCGGCTCCCACCATCCGTCATTCGGGCCGTTATCCCGGGCGACCGGGCCGGCGATTGCGGCGCGCCAGATCGAAAGCCTGAGCTCGAAATGGGTGAAGACATGGATGACGGTGCCGGAGAACTGCCATGCCGCCGCGAACGGCGCGGCCGAGACGGATGTTTCGCCGTCGACACGCGCCGTCCACGCCGTCGTCGGCACCTCGGTCATGCCGCCGAGCAGGCCGCTTTCGGCGCGCCGCCTGAGCAGGATCTCGCCATCGCCTGTTACCGCGATGAAAGCCGCGCCGTGGCGCACCGGCTTTTCCTTCTTCGCCGCCTTGACCGGAAAGAGCTCGGGATCGGAAAGCTTCAGCGCCTCGCAGCCGCCCCGGAACGGACAGAGCGAACAGGCTGGCCGCTTCGGCTTGCAGATCGTCGCCCCGAGATCCATCATCGCCTGGGCGAAATCGCCGGGCCGCACGGCCGGCGTCAGCAGCGCCACCTTTTCTCTCATCAGCGGCTTGGCGGCCGGAAGCGGCGTTTCGATCGCGTAAAGCCGGGAGATCACCCGCTCGACATTGCCGTCCATCACAGCCGCCGGCCGATCGAAGGCGATGGCGGCGACGGCGGCAGCGGTATAGTCGCCGATGCCTGGCAGCGATTTCAGCCCCTCTTCGGTATCGGGAAAGACGCCGCCATATTCCCTAGCCACCGCCTCGGCGCATTTCTTCAGATTGCGGGCCCGGGCGTAATAGCCGAGCCCGGCCCAGGCGGCCATCACCTCGTCGTTCTCGGCCGCTGCAAGATCGCTCACCTCGGGCCAGCGCTGAAGAAATTTTTCGAAATAGAGTTTGACCGCCTGCACCGTCGTCTGCTGCAGCATCACCTCGGAAAGCCAGACACGATAGGGATCGGCTTTGACGCCGCGCGCCGCCATGCCGGGCGTCACACGCCAGGGCAGGTCGCGGTGGTGGCGGTCGTACCAGTCGAGCAGGGGTTTGGCGGAGCGCGTGTCGAGTGTCGTGATCGTCATGATTTGCCGGGATCGGGGGAAGTGCCTATACTTGGCGAAGCAATGCCGCGCGATCAAGTCGCTCCCGCCAATTCCCTGTGCGATTGGTTAGGGTGCCCAAGGTTTTCGATGAGTTATCCACGCAAAGGTGCAAAGCAGATTTCCGAGCTGGCGAACGGGCTGATCGATCCCGTCCTTGCGCGGCGCGCCGGCATCAACACGGCATTGCTCGGCTCGTGGAGCGAAATCGCCGGCGAGGATTTCGCCGACTGCACCCGGCCGGAAAAGATCGCCTGGGCCCGCGGCGGCAATGAGGAGGGCGGCTTCCGCCCCGGCGTGCTGACGATCGCCTGCGAAGGCGCGCGCGCGCTTTTCCTCACCCATGCCCAGGGCGAACTCATCCAGCGCATCAACAGCTTCTTCGGCTTTTCCGCCGTCCACCAGATCCGCATCGTCCAGAAGCCGGTCTCCCAGGCCATCCGCCGCTCCCGCACCCCGCCGCCGCTGAAGGGCGAAGCCGCCCGCAAGCTCGAAGGCATGATGGAAGGCATCGAGGGCGACAAGCTGCGCCAGGCGATCCAGCGATTGGGGACCGCGGTGATGGGGAAACAGGGGAGAGGGCGCTAGGGCGGGTTCTTCCGATCCATGTAGCTCCCGTCAGTTGGAGCCATGGATCCCAGGCTCAAGTGTAAAGCCCGGATACATACCTGACAGATGTTCGGAGACATGCCTGACACTTTCGAGATGATTTTTCGGGAGGTCGGCATGGTTTGGCGGT
>NZ_JACIFY010000034.1 GCF_014197615.1 Rhizobium esperanzae | reverse complement strand
TCATCCATCGGGCCAGCAATATCAATGCTCTATGGCCAACATAGGGCATCAACAGAAACTCACTTTGAGAGGTTTCTTGAATATGCCCTTTCGATGGGATTGAGATCGGGGGAATACTGCGGCAGGAAGAACAGTCGGGCGCCGGCTTTGCGGATGGCTGCCCGGATCGCTCCAGCTTTGTGTGAGCCGAGATTGTCCATCACCACGATGTCGCCGGGCCTGAGCTCGGGCACCAGCACCTTTTCGACATAGATCAGGAAGCTTTCCCCATTGATCGGGCCGTCGATGATCCATGGGGCGCTGACACGGTCGACGCGCAAGGCGGCGACAAAGGTCATGGTGTTCCAGTGACCGAAGGGGGCCCGACCGAGCAGTCGTTCGCCGCGCGGTGCCCAGCCTCTGAGCGGGGCCATATTCGTCTTCGTCCAGGTTTCGTCGATGAAGACGAGACGGGCAGGATCGATGCGATGGCGATGCTTCAGCCAGCGCGTTCGTCGCGCGACGACATCGGGCCGCTCGCGTTCGCTGGCGACCAACGTCTTTTTTTATAACTCAGCCCCTCCTCATGCACGAAGGTCCGGACGGCGCTGTAGTCGACTTTTAGGCCTCGCTCCGCCAGTTCTGCAACCAGCCCACGCAAGGTGAAAGCCTGCGCGCGGCAGCGCTCGATCAGCCAGACCCGCTGTTCCCCGCAAATCGTCCGTCGTTTGTGCCCGCCCATCTGGCCGGGGGCTGGGCTGCCTGTCTCGCGCAACCGCCGCACCCAGTCGATCGCCGTGCTGACGCCAATGCCGAAACGCTTTGCCGCGGCGCGGCACGACGGCCCTTCGCGCGTCACCGCGCAAACAACTCGCTCACGAAGATCATCTGAAAAAGGTCTCGCCATCCAGGCCGGCCTCCTTCACCGGCCAGAATGGTGAATCTGATTTGCACCAGAAATGGAATCCACTTCCCGACTCCGCCTAAAACAATCCCGCTCTAATAGAAAATCTTAGAAAGAATTCTTTCAATTCGCGGCAATCGCCCTAGATTCAAGCAAATTCTGTGCGGAGTGCAGGTGCGCCGACATGGCTTTCCATGCCGGGGATCGCGCTCCATTTCATTGTTCCGCTGGCGCTTGCACCGGGCCACCCGCGTCCGGATCACGGCCCGTGCCAAGTTCGGGAGATACCCGAAACGCTCGTCACAGAGCGTTTCCACGTTCCATCGTCACTGAAGGAAGCTCATGAGCCGTCTTATCGTCGTTTCCAATCGTGTCCCCATGCCCGCCAAGGATGGGAGCGCCGCGGCCGGCGGCCTGGCCGTCGCGTTGCAGGCAGCGCTGCAGAAGCGCGGCGGCATCTGGATGGGGTGGTCGGGAGAGTCGAGTGGAGACAAAGAACCCGGGCCGCTGTCACAACTGCTCAGGGGCAACATCACCTATGCGCTGACCGACCTTACCGACACCGACGTCGAGGAATATTATCGCGGCTTTGCAAACCGTGTTCTCTGGCCGATCTGTCATTATCGCCTGGATCTTGCCGAATATGGCCGGAAGGAAATGGCCGGCTATTTCCGCGTCAATCGTTTCTTCGCACACCGGCTGGCGCCGATGATCGAGCCTGATGACATCATCTGGGTTCATGATTACCACCTGATTCCGCTGGCGGCCGAACTGCGGCAAATGGGGCTGAAGAACCGGATCGGCTTCTTCCTGCACATTCCCTGGCCGCCGGCCGACATTCTCGTCACCATGCCGGTTCATGAAGAAATCATGCGCGGTCTCTCCCATTACGATCTCGTCGGCTTCCAGACGGACTACGACCTGCAGAACTTCGCCGGCTATCTCAGACGAGAGGGTATTGGCGACGACCTCGGAAACGGGCTGTTCGATTCCCATGGGCGGATCTTCAAGGCCGGCGCCTATCCGATCGGGATCGAGACCGCTGGATTCGCCGAATTCGCCGAGAAAGCCGCCAACAATATCATGGTGCAGAAGACCCAGCGCAGCATCGAAGGCCGGGACATGATCATCGGCGTCGATCGGCTGGATTATTCGAAGGGCATCATTCAGCGGCTGGAAGCGTTCGAACGTTTCCTCAGCAACAATCCTGCCTACCAGAACAAGGTCACCTATCTGCAGGTCACACCGAAATCGCGATCGGAAGTGCCCGAATACGAGCATATGCAGAAGATGGTCGCCGAACAGGCGGGCCGCGTCAACGGCGCCATCGGAACGGTCGACTGGGTGCCGATCCGCTATGTCAACCGATCGATCAGCCGCAACGTGCTGGCCGGCCTCTACCGCCTGGCGACGATCGGGCTGGTCACGCCGTTGCGCGACGGCATGAACCTCGTCGCCAAGGAATATGTCGCCGCCCAGAACCCGGATCGCCCGGGCGTTTTGGTACTATCGCGTTTTGCCGGCGCGGCACGGGAATTGAAGGGCGCGCTGCTGGTCAATCCCTACGATGTCGAGGGCACCGCCAATGCGCTTGCCAGGGGCCTTGCCATGTCGCTTGCGGAGCGCCGCGAGCGCTGGAGCATGATGATGGAACACCTGCTCTCTCACGACGTCTCGCTTTGGTGCGAAAACTTCCTGGGGGATCTGGTGATCGCTCCCGAGCTTCCCCGGACAGCCGCCTGATCGATCGGCGTCCGCCCGTTATCGCATGAGTCGTCGAAGGCCTCGAAGCAAGGGCTGGCTGCGGCAATAGCCCCTTCGCCCCGTTTACGGGGAAGCCTTAAAGCCCAATCTCCCGCGCCCAAGGCGGATTGGCGCCGGCACGCGACACGGTGACGGCGGCCGCCTTTGCCCCTAGCGCCAGAGCGTTGCGCAGCGCCTTTTCGTCGAGATTGGCGACCTGCGGCTTGGTCAGCAGCCCGTCGATCTTCAGCGATGCCAGCACGCCGGCATCGAAAGTGTCGCCGGCGCCGACCGTGTCGACGACGGCAACGCGTTCGCTCGGCACCGTCACCTTGCGCTCGCTGGTATAGCCGGAGGCGCCCTCGGCGCCCTTGGTGATGACGACGAGCTTGGCGCCGTGGGCGAGCCAATGGGCGGCGAGCGTGTCATGATCGCCCGAGAGGCCGAACCAGTCGAGATCCTCGTCGGAGAATTTGACGATGTCGGCTTTGGCGGCCATGCGCTTGATGCGGGCCATATGTGCCTGTTTGTCCTTGATGAAACCGGGGCGGATATTCGGGTCGAGCGAGATGACGCGGCGATCGGCTTCGCGGTCGAGAAGCGCTTCATAGGTTTCGCCGCAGGGGCTGGGGATCAGGCTGATCGCGCCGAAATGCAAGGCTTCGCAATCGTCGCCAAGGACCGGCAGGTCGGCCGTGGTGATCATCCGGCCGGCCGTGCCTTCGTCATAGAAGGCATAGGTCGCCTGGCCGTTGACCAGCTTGACGAAAGCGATGGTCGAGGGGCGCGGCGTGATGGCGCACGTGGTATAATCGACATTGCTCGCTTTCAGCGTTTCGAGCAGGATTTCGCCCATCATGTCATCGGCAATGCCGGTGAAGAAGGCGGTGGGAATGCCGAGGCGGCCAAGCGCGATGGCAGTGTTGAAGATCGCGCCGCCGGCATAGGGCGCAAAGCCCTTTTCGCCCAAGGTCGTGTCCCTCGGCAGCATGTCGATCAAGGCTTCGCCGCAGCACAAAATCATCGAATTCCTCCCAACAGCATTGATATGTTCTTCAACCGATTAAGTGAGCTTTTGTCAACCGATTAGAGCGAAAGCTCACTCACGCCGCCATTGCGTCCCGACCAGGCGAGCGGCGCATCGAGGAAGGCCTCGACCTCTGCAAGCGTCTTGTCGTCGAAGAGTTTCTGCGCCTTGGCGACCGCAAGCACGTTACGCCAGCTGGCGATATGATGCAGCCGGACTTTGCCGTCGGCAAAACGCTGATCGCCGAAGATGCCGTAGAAGAACAGCGCGATGCCGTGATCGACAATGCCGCCGGCGGCACGGACGGCATCGATGAATTTGAACATGCTGCCGCCGGCCGTCGTCAGATCCTCGATGACGAGCACGCGCGAACCTTCCGGCATGTTGCCTTCGATCTGGGCATTGCGGCCATGGCCCTTCGGCTGCTTGCGGACATAGATCATCGGCAGGCCGAGGCGGTCGGCAAGCAGAGCGGCGAAGGGAATGCCGGCGGTCTCGCCGCCGGCGATGCAATCGAACTGCTCGAAACCGGCATCGCGCAGCAGGGTGCTGGCGGCAAAATCCATCACCGTAGAGCGGATGCGCGGGAAGGAGAGCAGCTTGCGGCAATCGATATAGACCGGACTCGCCATGCCGGAAGAGAGCTTGTAGGGCTGGGCGGCATTGAAATGCACCGCCTTGATCTCCCAGAGCATCTTGGCCACCAGTTCGGCCATGACGGCGCGGTCGGGAAACGTGGTCTGGATCATCGGGCTCTCCTTCGCTTCGATCCCTGCGGCAATAGCAGCAAGAGGCCCGCGTTTAAAGACGCAGCCGAGCCTATTCCCGCAACAGACGGCCGATATCGGCGATCTGCATCTTTTTGAACAGGGCAAGCGCCTCGGCGCCCTCCGCCGCATCCAGCGAAACGGCATACCGCACGGCGGCGGCAAGCAGCTGCATCGTCAGCCGGGCGATCGCCAGAAGCTCGCTGCGGTCGCGCTCCGGCCAGAGGCGGAGAAGCACGGAGAGGAACGCCTGGGCGTGGAATTCCATATCCTCGGCGTCGATCTGCTGCAGCAGCTTGTCGGTATGGGTCGCATGCCAGATGTCGCGCATCACGGGTTCGCGGCGGAAAAAGGCGTAATATTCATCGGCGATATTGGCGAGCGCGCCGTGCAGGCCGCCGGCGTCGGCAACCTTCGCCAGTTCCACGTCCACGCAGCGCCTGCCCTCTTCGTTGAAGCGCTCGGCCAATGTGCGGATGATCGCGCTCTTGTCGGGGAAATATTGGTAGAGGGCGCCGAAGGAAAGGCCGGCCTTTTCGACGATCTCGCTCATCTTCAGGCCGTCGCTGCCATGGCTTTCGATCAGTTCGGTGGCGACGGCGAGGATCTTTTCGAAACGCTCGCGGCCACGCTGCTGGCTCGGGATGCGGCGCGGCTGGCCCAAATGCTGCTGACTGCGCCTGCGCGTTGCGACCGGCTGTTCCGACATTCGTGCTCCTTCGACGGTTGACAAGCAAAATAAGAGAGTTTATCTCATTTGGCAAATGAGAGAGTTTCTCTTATTTTAACCCATGGAAGGAGTTTCGACATGCAGATCGTCCTCATCCTTTCCCTCGTGGCCGCCGCAATCGGCAGCGGTCTCGTCGCCGGCATCTTCTTCGCCTTCTCGACCTTCATCATGACCGCCTTCTCGCGCATCCCGGCCGAACAGGGCATTGCCGCGATGAACTCGATCAACGTGACGATCGTCCGCTCGCCCTTCATGGCCCTCTTCGTGCCGACGGCGATCCTCTGCTTCGTCATTGCAGTGCTGGCGCTGATGAACTGGCGCGGCGGGGCTTCCGCACTGATGCTGGCGGGTGCTGCCCTCTATCTCTTCGCCTCCTTCCTCTCGACCATCGTCTTCAACGTGCCGATGAACGACGCGCTTGATAAGGTCAGCGGCGGCACGGAAGCGGCCGCGCTCTGGAGCACCTATCTCCGGGACTGGACATGGTGGAACCATGTGCGCACCGTGGCCTCGCTGCTTGCCTCGGTCGCCTTCGTGCGGGCGCTGATGATTGTCTAGGATGGGGCGCACGCTACACGTCTCTTCTCCCCGCTGGGGAGAAGAAGGAGCCACCACCCACCTACCCCTGCTCGCAAAAAGCGATGCGGTTGCTGAAGGGGTCGATGACCATCATCTCAAGTCCCCAGGGCGCCTCCTCCACGCCGGGATTCATATAGCGGTAGCCCTTGCCGGCGAGTTCGGCGTGGTAGGCGCGGACATTGGCGACGCGGACGAAGGCCTTGGCGCCGGGGCTGGCGTCGCCGGAATGTTCGCTCAAATGCAGCGTCATGCCGTCACGCGAGACCTGGCAATAGAGCGGGGAGTTTTCGCCGAAGCGGTGCTCCCAATCGAGAGTGAAGCCCAAGAAGCCGCAATAGAACTCCATGGCCTTTTCGACCGAGAAGATGCGGAAGATCGGCGTCGGCGGCTCGATGCCGATCGTGGAGCGGGAAACACCGGCCGCATCGATCTTCGCCGAGAGAATATTCCATTGCTCGAGCCCGAACTGCCGGGCAACGATTTCGAGCGTCTCGCTGTGGGTGAGCGTAATGTCGCGGTCGGCGAGAGCCTGCCGCAATGTCTTTGCCAAGAGTTTGGCATCGCGAAAATCGCGCATATGTCATCCTTCCGTCGGCGGCAAACAGGACGATCAGTGCCCGCGTCTGCTGACCCGTTCGCCATCGATCGCCAAACGGCAAGGGATGTGAAGGATGGTTCTGGATGCATTCACCATAACGCCGAAGTCAGACATCGGGCGTCGCGGGGCGGCTGGCCGCATCCGGCCGAGGGCGATATTATGAGAGGGTTGGTCAGGAATCAAGACGCGGTGCGCGACACTTCGACGGGCACCGCCTGCAGGTGGCCGGCCAGCTCGACCCGGTTGCGGCCCGCCCGTTTGGCGGCGTAGAGCGCCTTATCGGCAGCACTCAGCATGGCGTCGAAATCGAGCGGCTGCGCGCGGCCGGGTGCCACGCCGACGCTGACCGTGCATTTCAGCATCTCGCCGTCGATCGGGATCTCGCACGCTTCGAAGGCGCCGCGGATGCGCTCGGCCGCCAATTCGGCGCGGCCGGGCATGGTCTCCTTCAGCACCAGCGCAAACTCCTCGCCGCCGAGCCGGGCGGCGGTGTCACCGGGACGGCAATGGGCGGTCAACTCGCCGGCGAAGACCTTGAGAACATGGTCGCCGGCGGCATGGCCATGGCGGTCGTTGACCGACTTGAAGTGATCGATATCGAAGACGATGACGGCGGTGGTCGCACCCATCGGGCCCGCGCCATATTGGTCGAAGACGGCGCGGCGGTTGAGCAGGCCGGTCAGCGGATCGGTGATCGCATCTAGACGGTGGCGGGCGGCCAGCCGCCACTGGTGCAGCGCCAGCGACAGCGCGCCGATCCCGGTCATACCGGCGATGCAGACAGCGAGACTGAGATCTTCGGCCCAGTTGCTGGGCGCGTGGCCCAGCACCAGCTTGCCGTCCGATATCAGCACGGCGGCGCAGAGAACGAAGGAGATCCCCGTCAGCGTATAGAGTGCGGCAATGCCGAGGATCGGCGCCGGCGCTTCGGCGCGCGCCAGCCAATATTGCCGGGCAGTGGCAAAAAGCAGCAGGGCGATGGCGAGATTGTCGGCGATGAAGGCCAGGCCGTCATAACCCGACAGCATCGGCACGACGGAGAAGACCATTGCCGCCAGCGCCCGGACCGCAATGCCCGGCAAAGACAGGCGGCCGGTGAGAAACTGTTTGCCGGCACCCCAGATCGTCGCAAAGCCGGCGTGGAACAGCACGAAATTGCCCACCCCCAGCCATGGCTCCGGCCTGTTCACATAGGCGCTGTAAACGAAGATGCCGCTGACGACGAGGACCAGGCCGACGGTGGCGGTCAGCAGTACGGTTTCGGCCCGGCGGACAAGCCAGCTGCCCATCATCGTTGCCGCAAGACAGGCCGTGGAGACGCCCAGCGCCAGCAAAAGGGTTATAGTCAAGCATCATTGCTTTTCAGTCTCCGCGACTGCAGCCGCGCCGGGTGAGATCGGCAGACTATGGGATCGGTCATGAGGAATGTCTTATGCATTCCGTTAAAAAATGATGCACCGCACAAGCGAATGTTCGGGTGGCAGCTACGACTTCAAGGCATAGGCCGGTTTCGTAGATCGGTGAAGACCCCTCCCCAACCTCTCGCCACAAGGGGGAGGGACTAACACGCAGCGGCCGACTATCGCACGCATCAACCTTTCTGCGATGAACCGGTGAAATGAAATGCGGCGGTGCGGCATCTAAGCCCTCCCTTGTGGCGAGGGGTTGGGGAGGGGTCTTCGCCAGGCTTTGAAACTCTGCGGCCGCCCTTATCCCACCACCTGCCAATGCAGCGGAAACATCGGGTCGAAGACCGTCACCGGGCCGGCGCCGGTTTCGATCTTCGTGGGGAAGACGACCGGTTCGGCCTGTTTGGAGAGGGTGATGCGCTCTTCGTTCGGTGGAAGCCCGTACCAGGCCGGTCCGTTCAGCGAGGCAAAGGCTTCGAGCCTGTCGAGCGCGCCCTCCTGTTCGAAGACATGGGCAAGGCAGCTCATCGTGTTGATCGAGGTGTAGATGCCGGCGCAGCCGCAGGCGCATTCCTTCAGCGGGTCGACATGCGGGGCGGAATCGGTGCCGAGGAAGAAGCGGGCATCGCCGCTGACGGCGGCGGCACGGAGCGCCAGCCGATGGTTCTCGCGTTTGGCGACCGGCAGGCAGTAATAATGCGGGCGGATGCCGCCGACCAGGATGGCATTGCGGTTGATGATCAGGTGATGGGTGGTGATCGAGCCGGCGAGATTTGATTTGGCCGCCTTGATGTAATCGATCCCGTCTGCGGTCGTCACATGCTCCATCGTCACCTTCAGCTCGGGCAGGCGTTTGCGCAGCGGATCGAGCACGGTGTCGATGAAGACGGCTTCGCGGTCGAAAATATCGACATCGGGCGTCGTCACCTCGCCATGGACGCAGAGCGGCAGGCCAATCCCAGCCATGCGCTCCAGCACCGGCATCGCCTTTTCCATGTCGCGCACGCCGCCATGCGAATTGGTGGTGGCGCCGGCGGGGTAAAGCTTGACGGCGGTGATCAGGCCGCTTTTGGCACCCGCCTCGACATCGTCGGGGCTGGTGTGCTCGGTCAGATAAAGCGTCATCAGCGGCTGGAAACGATGGCCGGCCGGCAGCGCCTTGAGGATGCGGTCGCGATAGGCCGCGGCGTCTGATGTGGTGACAACAGGCGGCACCAGATTGGGCATGATGATGGCGCGCGCGAAGGTGCGGCTCGTATCGGCGATCACGCCTTCCAGCATGGCGCCGTCGCGCAGATGCAGGTGCCAGTCGTCAGGGCGGCGGATGGTGATCGATTGCATGGCAGGCCTCCGAAGCGATGCGTCTGCGGCCTCGATACCACCATCCGTTATATCAATACAATCGCCACGGCATCACGCCAGCGCGATCTCCAGCGTCACATCGGCCGGGCGGCGGTTTTCGAGGATCAGCCGGCCGTTCGGCAAGTCGTTGCCGTAGACCTTGGCGCTCGCCTCTTCCTCGGTCAGCTTGTAACCGCGCCAGCGATCCCAAAGGCGCTCTTCCAGCACCTCGATCGGCGGAGCGAGCATGATCGTGTAGTCGAAGATGCCGTCGAGTTCGGCCCATTTACCCTGGGTGAAGAGCAGATAATTGCCTTCGACGATGATGAAACGGTCCTTCGGATCGATCGGCCTGGCCGAGGCGATCGCAAGCTCGCGCGAGCGGTCGAAGACGGGCACGAGCACTTCCTGATCTGCGGGGCGAACCGCGCGGACGATATCCAGGAAGCCGCGGACATCGAAGGTTTCCGGAATGCCCTTGCGGGCAAGCAGGCCGCGTTCGATCAGAATGGCGTTGTCCATGTGGAAACCATCCATGGGCAGCACCGCGACGCTCTCGCCCCTCGCCTTCAGGGCGTCGGCGAGATTGTCGGCCATTGTCGATTTGCCGGCGCCGGGCGGCCCGGCGATGGCGATTAGGAAACGTTTGGCATTGCCGGCGCGATTTAGAACCTCACCGGCAATTTCGTCGACTGCAGCCGTCATGCGGCGACGGGCTCCGTCGGCACCGCCTTGGCGCCGGTCATGAAGGCGACGGCGTCGGACATGGTGTATTCCTTCGGATCGATCACCGTCAGGCGTCGGCCGAGGCGGTGGATATGGATCCGGTCGGCCACCTCGAAAACATGCGGCATGTTGTGCGAGATCAGCACGATCGGCAGGCCGCGGGCTCGGACGTCGAGGATCAGTTCCAGCACGCGCCGGCTTTCCTTGACGCCAAGGGCGGCCGTCGGCTCGTCCATGATGATGACCTTGGAGCCGAAGGCGGCGGCGCGGGCGACGGCCACACCCTGGCGCTGGCCGCCGGAGAGTGTTTCCACCGCCTGGTTGATGTTCTGGATGGTCATCAGGCCGAGTTCGGTCAGCTTGTTGCGCGCCAGCTTTTCCATCGCCGGCCGGTCGAGCATGCGAAACAGCGAGCCGAGCGGCCCGGGTTTGCGGATCTCGCGGCCGAGGAACATGTTGTCGGCGATCGACAGCGCCGGCGACAGAGCGAGGTTCTGATAGACGGTCTCGATGCCGGCCTCGCGCGCTTCCATCGGCGAGCGGAACTGCACCTGCTTGCTTTCCAGCGTGATCACGCCCTCGTCCGGAGTGACGGCGCCCGAGATCGCCTTGATCAGCGAGGACTTGCCGGCGCCGTTATCGCCGATGACTGCGAGGATCTCACCCGGATAGAGGTCGAAATCGGCATTGTCGAGGGCGGTGACGCGGCCATAACGCTTGACCAGACCGCGGGCGGTAAGAAGAGGTTCGCGAGCCATGATTACACCGAAACCTTTCTGATCCACTGGTCGATGGCGACGGCGGCGATGATCAGCACGCCCGTCAAGAGGACTTTCCATTGCGGGTCGGCGCCGAGCATGTTGAGGCCCATCGACACGACGCCGACGATCATGGCGCCGAAAAGCGTGCCGAGAATGGAGCCGCGGCCGCCGAAGAGCGAGATACCGCCGATCACAGTCGCGGTAATCGCCTGGAGGTTATAGTCGGTCACCGCCGAGGAGGGCGAGATCGAGCCGTTGCGGCCGATCGAGACCCAGGCGGCGAAGGCGGCGATGACGCCCGAAATCGTGTAAACGGTGAGCAGCACCTTCTTGGTCTGGATGCCGGAGAGCTTGGCCGCTTCCGGATCGTCGCCGACCGCATAGACATGCCGGCCCCAGGCGGTGTGATTGAGCACGTACCAGAGCAGCAGGACGAGCAGCACCATGGCGATGACACCCAGCGTCAGCACGGCACTGCCGAGCCTGAAGCTCGCGGCGAACAGATGCAGCAGCGGCGCCTGTTCGTCGACGTCGGTGTCGCGGATCGTCTCATTGGCGGAATAGATGAAATTCGTCGCCATGACGATATTCCAGGTGCCGAGCGTGACGATGAAGGGCGGCAGCTTCATGAAAGCGACGAGGAAGCCGTTCAGCAAGCCGCACAGGCCACCGACAAGGAGTCCGCCTGCGACCGCGATCGGCGTCGGTATGCCGTAGGTGATGGCGACATTGCCCATGATGACGGCCGAGATCACCATGATGACGCCGATCGAAAGATCGATGCCGGCGGTCAGGATGACCAGCGTCTGGGCGGCGCCGAGAATGCCGACGATGGCGATCTGCTGCAGGATCAGCGTCAGGGTATAGGACGAGAAGAACCGTCCGCCGATCGTGACCCCGAAAATGATGATTGCCAGCACCAGCACGATCAGCGGCACGGCAGCCGGCGTCGAGTGCAGAAAATGCTGGGCGCGCTTGATCAGCGAGACATCCTGGTGCTCGAAGGAGGCGACGTTCTTGTCGCTGCCGTCGAGGACGCGTTCGAATTCCTGTGCTCCGGTCATGGTTCCTCCTCCGCATCCGCGCGCCGAACCCGCGCGGAGGCCGTCACCCTGTTCATCCCGTTATCTTAGCCGGTGGGGCGACGGCACATCGTCCGTCCAAAACGGCCGGGGATCAAGCCCCGGCCGTTTCTCTTTCAATCAGACAGGGCTCAGCCCCAGCACTTGTCGGTGCCTTCCTTGGTGTCGATCGACTTGACGCCGGAAACCGGCTTGTCGGTGACGAGCGAGACGCCGGTGTCGAAGAAGGACTTGCCTTCGGTCGGCTTCGGCTTTTCACCCGAGTCGGCGAACTTCTTGATCGCCTCGATGCCGAGCGACGCCATCAGCAGCGGATACTGCTGCGAGGTGGCGCCGATGACGCCTTCCTTGACCGACTTCACGCCCGGGCAACCGCCGTCGACCGAGACGATCAGCACGTTCTTTTCCATGCCGACGGCCTTCAGCGCCTGGTAGGCGCCGACAGCGGCCGGCTCGTTGATCGTGTGGATGACGTTGATGCCGGGATCCTTCTGGAGAAGGTTTTCCATGGCCTTGCGGCCGCCTTCTTCATTGCCGTTGGTCAC
This sequence comes from Rhizobium esperanzae, assembly GCF_014197615.1. Lineage (GTDB taxonomy): Bacteria > Pseudomonadota > Alphaproteobacteria > Rhizobiales > Rhizobiaceae > Rhizobium > Rhizobium esperanzae_A. The sequence goes on along the minus strand of NZ_JACIFY010000034.1, from coordinate 5,206 downwards.
GTCATGGCCGACGATGCGCTTGTCGTCTTCGTCGCCGATCTTGTCGGGGTTCTTCGGGTCGATGCCGAAGCCGATCATGAAGCCCTGGTCGCGCAGAACGTCGACCGTCGGCTGCGACGGCGTCAGGTCGAGGAAGCCGACCTTGGCGTCCTTGGCCTTGTCGCCAAGGGTTTCCTTGGCCCACTGGCCGATCAGCTTGCCGGCGAGCAGGTTGTCGGTGGCGAAGGTTGCGTCGGCGGCATCGGCCGGCTCGAGCGGCGTGTCGAGCGCAATGACCAGCAGGCCGGCGTCGCGGGCCTTCTTGACCGCGGGCACGATCCCCTTGGTGTCCGAAGCCGTCAGCAGGATGCCCTTTGCGCCGTCGGCGATGCAGCTTTCGATCGCTGCAACCTGGCTTTCGCTGTCACCGTCGATCTTGCCGGCATAGGACTTCAGCGAAACGCCGAGTTCCTTGGCCTTGGCCGTCGCACCTTCCTTCATCTTGACGAAGAAGGGGTTGGTGTCGGTCTTGGTGATGAGGCAGGCGGAAACGTCAGCCGCCATCGCCGGAGCGGAGAAAGCGACGCCGAGCGCCAGCGCGCCGAAAGCGAGAACAGATTTCTTCATGGAACTCCTCCCAGAGTTTGCCGGCGCCGCCCCTGCGGGGCCGGAATCTTCAGATATGACACTTCGCCGTGGATCGCTAAGCTTCCAAAGCCGTCCCGTGTCCTTGACGAGGCAATTAAGAGCGAAAAGAAATCGGCTTGTCAATAAATAAATCCAATTGAATTATTAATTCGATGTGGCATGCTCCGTGGAATTAGGGCGTACAGCGCCGCGCGTCTTTACAGGCGCGCAAAAGGACGCTGTACCATTTTGAACTGCCGCATGATTGCTGAGATCGATTCCGATCTCAGCAATCATGCAGAGGGCCAACGATCGGGAGGAGCGGTCATGTCGTCCTTGGATGGACCGGCCAACATACCGGTCCCGCCACCAATTCTTAATCCGGCCGGCGGTGCGAACCAGGTCAGGGTGCGGGCCTATAACGAACGGCTCGTGCTGTCGCTGGTGCGTCTCTACGGCGCGCTGTCGAAGGCCGATATCGCGCGCCGCAGCGGGCTGTCGGCGCAAACCGTCTCGGTCATCATGCGGGTCCTGGAAAAAGAAGGCCTGCTGTCGAGGGGCGCGCCGGTGCGCGGCCGGGTCGGCCAGCCGTCGATCCCGATGCATCTCAATCCCGACGCGGTCTATTCCTTCGGCCTGAAAATGGGCCGGCGCAGCGCCGATCTGGTGCTGATGGATTTCGTCGGCCGCATCCGCATGCAGCTGCACAAGACCTATGCCTATCCGCTGCCGGACGAGATCCTCGCCTTCGTGACCTCCGGCATCCGCGAGATCGAAGAACGGCTCGACGCAAAACAGCGCGACCGCATTGCCGGCCTCGGCATCGCAGCACCCTTCGAACTCTGGAACTGGGCCGAAGAGGTGGGGGCGCCGCCGGGCGCCATGGAGGTCTGGCGCGACGTCGACCTGCAGGCCGATATCGCCGCGCGCGTCTCCCATCCGGTCTTCCTGCAGAACGATGCGACCAGCGCCTGCGGCGCCGAACTGGTCTTCGGCGTCGGGCCGTCCTATCCGGACTTCGTCTATTTCTTCATCGGCTCCTTCATCGGCGGCGGCATCGTGCTGAATTCGGCGATCTTTTCCGGCCGCACCGGCACGGCGGGCGCGATCGGGCCGTTGCCGGTGCGCGGCAAGAACGGCGAGACCAAGCAGCTGCTCGAAATCGCCTCGATCTTCGTGCTCGAAAACATGCTGCGCGAGCGCGGCATCGATCCCGAGCCGCTGTGGTATTCGGCCGACGACTGGGTGGATTTCGGCGAGCCGATGGAGGCCTGGATCCAGGACAGCGCCAAGGCGCTGGCGCAGGCGATCGTCGCCGCCGCCTCGATCGTCGATTTCAGCGCCGCGGTCATCGACGGCGGCTTTCCGCATTGGGTGCGCAGCCGCGTGGTGCAGGCAACGATCGACGAAGCCGCCAAGCTCGACCTGCAGGGCGTCGTCATGCCCGAAATCATCGAGGGTGCGGTCGGCGCCCAGGCACGCGCCATCGGCGGCGCCAGCCTGCCGATCTTTGCACGTTACCTCACCGACCAAAACGTTCTCTTCAAGGAGGTAGACCATGCTGAAAGGACTTGACCCGCTGTTGAGCCCGGAATTGCTTTCGACGCTTCGGGCCATGGGGCACGGCGACGAGATCGCCATCGTCGACGGCAACTATCCCGGCGTCGAACATGCCCGCCGGCTGATCCGGCTCGACGGCCACCACCTCATCCCAGTCCTCAACGCCGTGCTCAGCGTGCTGCCGATCGACGATTTCGTGCCCGAAGCGATCTTCCGCTCGACCGTCAAGGCCGAGCGCGACAAGCTCGACCCCGTGCATGAGGAGATGATCGCCTGCTGCGCCCGCCACGAGCCGCAGCGCCAGGTGGTGCCGCTGATCGGCGCTGATTTCTACGGCAGGGTGAAGACCGCCCATGCGGTGATCCAGACCGCCGAACCCCGGCTCTATGCCAATATCATCCTGCGCAAGGGGGTGATTTATCCCGAAGTGGGCGCGCAGGCCGAGGTGGATCCGTTCGTGTATTAGAACGGGTCGTTCGCTGCGAAAGGCGGGTGCGCCCACGTCCCAATTGCGGACAAGCTATCCGTTTTGCGCAGCGAAACGTCCGTCGCCCAGTCGGGACAACGCGCCATTAACCTTGGAAGCTCACAACAATCTAGCGGACTTGCTGGCGCTGTGTGTTTCGGCAATTTCTGCAATGCTTGAAACATATCGGGGGCGATGCGGTCCTTCGAGCAGGCCATGATGGCTCTTCACGCGACAGGAGCCTGTTCATATGCCCCGCATCCGACCAACCAGACCGCAGATGGAGATCCTTGCCTGGCTTGCGATCTTCGTGCTTCTCTTCTGGCTGTCCTGGAGCTTCCATTGGCATGAAGACCTGGATGAGTTCATCGAGAGGCATCATGACTATCCCTTGGATCACGCGCTCCTCGCGCTGAATATTTCCGGGTTTCTCGGGCTCATTTATTCGGCGCTCAGGATCCTCGATCTTTCCCGGGAGGTTCATCGCAGGCTGCAGGCCGAAAAGAACGTGGACTGGATTGCCTGTCACGACACGCTGACCGAACTGCCCAACCGCAGATTTCTGGATTCCCTATGCGCGCAGGCGATGATCGATCAAAGGGCGCACGAGACCTATGCCGTGTTCAGCATCGATCTCGACGGCTTCAAGAAGGTCAACGACCTACTGGGGCACGATCACGGCGATGCGGTGCTGAAGACGGTTGCGCAGCGGCTCTCTTCGCTCTTTCCGCGTGATCGTGTTTTCCGTCTCGGTGGAGACGAGTTCGTCGTTCTGGCGCGGCGCAGCGGAAATTCCGAGCCTGTCGCCTTGGGCAACCGCATCGTCAGCGTGATCGGCAAGCCGTTCACATTCAATGGCGTCGCCGCCGACCTCGGCGCCAGCGTCGGCTTCGCACTTTATCCGGAGAACGGCGATGACCTCCGGCAGGTCATCCGCCATTCGGACTGTGCGATGTATGTGGCGAAAAAGCAGGGGCGCAACCTGGTGAAGCCCTTCGTCGCTTCGATGCAGGACGAGATGACGAAACGCATCCGGGTGGAAGCGGATCTCAGGTCCGCCATCAAGAAGGCTGAGATCTTTCCCTATTATCAACCGCTCGTCGACCTGAAGACGAACAAGATCATCGGCTTCGAAGCGCTGGCGCGCTGGAAGACGGCATCCGGCGAATTCATCCCGCCGAACGAATTTATTCCGGTGGCCGAGGAAGCCGGCCTGATCGTTGACCTGACGGACCAACTGCTGCGCCGCGCCTGCACCGATGCGCTTTCCTGGCCAAACGATCTTGTCCTGTCGTTCAACCTTTCTCCGATCCAATTGAGCGACCGGCTGCTGGGCCTCAGAATTCTCAAGATATTAGGCGATGTCGGCCTGCCCACGCACAGGGTCGAGCTCGAGGTGACGGAGAGCGCCATCATTCAGGACGCCGTCACCGCACGCATCGTCCTCGACGATCTGGTGAATGCCGGCGTCAGGATTGCGCTCGACGACTTCGGAACAGGCTATTCCAGCCTCTCCCAGCTCTCCAGCTACCGGTTCGACAAGATCAAGATAGACAGGAGTTTCGTTTCCTCGTTCGAAACCAACGACAAGCAGGACAAGGTGATCAAGGCGATCATCGCTCTCGGCGCCGGACTTGGCGTGACGATCACCGCCGAAGGCATCGAAGAGGAAAGCCAGCTCCAGCGGCTTCAGGATCTCGGCTGCCACATCGGCCAGGGTTATCTGCTCGGCAGACCGGCGCCGCTCGAAGAACTCACCGCAGACAAAGCCGGCGTCAAAGTTTCACAACGCCGTTGATGGGGCGACCTGCGGCAGGCCAACCCGGAAAGATCTAGACTTCGGCACCTCGGCGATTTACCTTGGTACCCGGCGAGCCTGACACTGCATCAGCTCTCAGCCCTTCCGCAATGCCGGCCGCAATGACTTTCGGTTCCGGCCTGCGCTTCAGCCCTCAATTCAACGTCATCTCACCGCGCAAGCGGGAGGAGTTTCCATGGCCAATGCCCAATGCGCCTGCGGCGCTCTCCGATTGAAGCTGAGCGAACCACCGCAACTGACTGCGCTCTGTCACTGTTTCGCGTGCCAGCGGCGAACCGGTGCGCCGTTCAGCGCCAATGCATTCTACGCGATCGACTGTGTCGAAATCTCCGGAACGTCGACGGAATTCATTCGCACAGCCGACAGCGGTCGCCAGGTCCGAATGCATTTCTGTCCAACCTGCGGTTCGACCGTCTATTGGAAGGCCGATGCCGCGCCACACTGGATCGGGGTGGCGATCGGCTCCCTCGCCGAGCCGGCCTTCGGCCCGCCTGCCCTGTCTGTCTTCGAGCAGTCGAAACATGGATGGGTACAGCTTGAGGAAACGGTGGAGCATTTCCCGGGCAGTCCAAGCGGCCGGCCTTAACATGAAAGCCTCGGTCCAAGGCCGCGGCGGTCCGGTGCGATTTAAGACCCCTCCCCAACCCCTCCCCACAAGGAGCAGGGGAATCGCATATGGCGAGTAAGCAGTTGTTTTATTGCGTCAAATAGATTCAAGGACTCTCCGTTGATTTGGAGGTTGCGATGGATCGATT
>NZ_JACIFY010000033.1 GCF_014197615.1 Rhizobium esperanzae | reverse complement strand
CGATCCATCGCAACCTCCAAATCAACGGAGAGTCCTTGAATCTATTTGACGCAATAAAACAACTGCTTACTCGCCATATGCGATTCCCCTGCCCCACAAGGGGGGAGATTGGCAAGAGGCGAACACTTCATCGCTCTCTTTCAATATACGGATCCAAGCGGTCGTTGTTTGGGGAAGCCCGTGCCCCCCACAAGGGGGGAGATCGGCAAGAGGCGAACACTTCGTCCCTCTCTATCGATATTCTGGTGTGAGCGGCCGTTGTTTGGGGAAACCCTAAAGCCCAGCCGATCTCCCCCCTTGTGGGGGAGATGCCCGGCAGGGCAGAGGGGGGTGCCACACGACGCCCCCTAACCTTCGCCTACGCCGCCTCTTCCTTCTGAGCCGCACCCTCCGCCAGCTTGCGGGCGGCGACGAAATCGACCTTGCCGGAGCCCAGCACCGGCACCTTGCCGATGGTGACCTCGGCCGGGACCATCATGTCCATGGCGCCCTTCGACTTGGCGAAGGCGAGGAATTCGGTGCGGGTGGCGGTTTCGGCGTCGGTCAAGAGCACCAGGCGCTCGCCCTTCTTCGGGTCGGGCAGCGAGGAGACGACCGAGAGCGCGCCGGGCCAGAGTTCGGCGGCGAGCGCTTCGATCGCCGCCAGCGACACCATTTCGCCGCCGATCTTGGCGAAGCGTTTGGCGCGACCGCGGATCTTGACGAAGCCGTCCTCGTCGATGGTGACGATGTCGCCGGTGTCGTGCCAGCCATCGGCGAGCGGTTCGAGCACGCCGGGGTTTTCGGCACGGAGATAACCGGCCATCACATTGGCGCCGCGCACATGCAGGCGGCCGCCCTCATCGATGCCGGGCACCGGTTCGAGCTTCCATTCCATGCCCGGGAGGATTTTACCGACCGTGCCGGAGCGGTTGTACATCGGCGTGTTGATGGAAATCACCGGCGCCGTCTCGGTGACGCCGTAGCCTTCGAGGATGCGCAGGCCGAATTTTTCCATATAGGTGTGGCGGGTTGCCGCCTTCACCGGCTCGGCGCCGGCGAAGATATAGCGGATCGAGCGGAAATCGTAAGGATGCGCGGTCCTGGCATAACCGTTGAGGAAAGTATCGGTGCCGAAGATGATCGTGGCGTTGGAGACATAGATCAGCTCCGGCACGATGCGGTAATGCAGCGGCGAGGGATAGAAATAGACCGGCACGCCCGAGATCAGCGGCAGCACGGTGCCGGCCGTCAGCCCGAAGGAATGGAAGACCGGCAGGATGTTGAACACCTTGTCGCCGCTGTGGAAATCGATGCGGGCGGCGGCCTGGGCGGCGTTCGACAGCACGTTGCGGTGGGTCAGCACCACGCCCTTCGGCGTGCCCTCCGAGCCCGAGGTGAAGAGGATGACGGCGGGATCGTCGGCCTGGCGCTTGACGAGCGGCCGCGCCTTGCGCAGAAGCCCGACGAGCTTGTCCTTGAAGCCGATTTCGGCTCTGAGATCATCGAGCCAGACGATCGTCAGCTGCTTTTCCAGCTCCTCGATCACAGGGCCGAGCTTGGCCTGGGTGACGAAGGCGCGCGAGGTCAGCACGTGTTTCACCTCCGCCGCCTTGCAGGCCGAGAGGATGTTGGCGGCACCCGCGGTGAAGTTCAGCATCGCCGGCACCTTGCCCGCGCTCATGACGCCGAGAAGGGTGGCGGCGGCGCCATTGGCATTCGGCAGCATGACGCCAAGGTTCTGCTCCGGGAAGCGGGCGCGGAATTTGGCGCCGAGCACGGCGGCCCCGGTCAAGAGCTTGCCATAGGTCAGCCGGCCGGTGACCGGATCTTCGACGGCAAGCTTCTTCATGCCGAATTCGTGGCCGGCCTCAATGACGCGCTCGAGCACGGTCGAGGAGGTATCGGCGGTGCGGAACAACAGGTTCGACATCACCTGATAAAGTGCTGCCCCCGCCGCCGTGCGGCGCTTGCGGCCTTTCAGCTCCGGCGGCACTTCCAGCTTCACCGGCTCGAGAATGGTGACTTTGACCTTGGGAAACAGCCGGCGGCGGATCTTGCCGTCGTCGAGATAGGAGAAATAGGTCTTCTCCAGCCCGTCGATCTTGACCGGCACCACCATCGAGCCGGTCTTGTCGGCGACCATGGCGGCGCCATCATAGACCTTCATCAGCGTGCCGGTCACCGTCAGGCGGCCTTCGGGGAAGATGCCGATCGGGTTGCCTTCCTGCGCCACCTTGATCAGCGAGCGCGTCGCCATCGGCTTGGTGGGGTCAAGAGGCAGGAACTTGCACATTTTCAGGAAGGGGCGCACCCACCAGGCCTGGGCGATCTTGTAATCGACGGCAAAGACCGGCTCTTCCTCGGTGATGGCGAGCGCCAAGGCCCCATCGAGCAGGCTCACATGGTTCAGCGCAATGATCGGCGCCGGGCCGGCCTTCTTGATATTCTCCAGCCCCTCGACCTCGAGCCGCATAAAGGCGCGGAACAGGATCGAGATGAAATCGCGGAAGGCATTGGTCGGCAGCGTCTTCAGCATCAGCCAGGCAACGGCAAAGTTGAGGATGCCGAGGCCGACCAGGATCTGCGGAATGGAAGCGCCGAGCGCCTGGATGACGGCGACGAGGCCGAGGCCGACGGTGATGAACAGCGCCGACAGCACATTGGCGGCGCCGATGACGCGGGCGCGGCGATCCTCATGCGCCCAGGTCTGCAGGCCGGCGAAAGTCGGCACGGCGATGAAGGCGCCCGAGATTGCCATGCCGGCGAGATCGATGGCGACGCGGATGGTATTCTGGCCGGCGAAGAAATCGAGGATCGTCGTCGCATGCGAGGTCGACTGCAGACCCCAGAGGTTCCAGGCGAGATCGAGGCTGAAGAGGCCGAGCAGCGCGGTGCCGACCGGTGCCGGCAGCAGCACGATGCGGCCCGACGACATCCAGGCGGCAATGCCGGAGCCGACGGCGACGGCGATGGCAAAAACGGTGAGATAGGCCGGCACGACGAGCTCGGAGCCGCCGAGCAGGTCTGTCACCATCGTCGGCAGGATGGAGAGGGTGAAGGCGCCGACCAGCCAGAACCAGCAGTTCATCAGCGCCGAGCGCCACAGGCGCTTATCCTCACGGATTTCCATGACCAGCGTGTAGCTGGAGCGGATGACATTGCGGTCGATCTGAAGATCCGGCGCCTTGGAGCCGGTCGCCGGGATCAGGCGGGCGGAGAGCCAGCAGAGCACCGACAGGCCCATCATCATCGAGCCGAAGAGCACGACATTGTCGCCGCTGGAGAAGGCAAGGGCTGCGATGATCGTGCCGCCGAGAATGGCGATGAAGGTGCCGCCCTCGATCCAGGCATTGGCCTTCGGCAGGTCGCGGCGTTCGAGATGATCGGGCAGGATGCCGTATTTGATCGGCCCGAACAACGCCGAGATGATGCCGAAGCCGAAGAGGGCCGCCATCAGCACAAAAATCGAGGAGAAGCCGAGACCGACGACGGCAAGGGCGGCAATGCCGATTTCTGAGCGTTTCAGGAGTTCCGCCACCTTGGCCTTGTCGTGCTTGTCGGCGATTTCGCCGCCGAGCGCCGAGAGCAGCAGGAAGGGCACGATGAGGATGACGCCGGCAAGCGTCACCAGAGCCGCGCCCTCGTTTGCCGACATCTTGAAGAGGATGAGGAAAACGAGCGTATTCTTGAGGAAATTGTCGTTGAAGGCGGTCAGGAACTGCGTCCAGAACAGCGGCGCGAATTTCCTCGATGTCATCAGCTTGTGTTGCACGGCGGGACCCTCTTTCGATTGGCAGAGAAGGCCACAGAGTTGTTACGCAAAAGTTGAATGCGGCAACAACTCTGCGATGTGGTTAAGGAAGATCAATCTTCATCGCTACGATTGAATTTGACCAGCAGCTTTTCGGTGCGGGCATCTTCGACCTTGCGGATCAGCTTCTCGGATTCGGCATTGTCGCGCAGCGTCTTGGTGATGTTCACCGTCGTCTGCACCAGCATCAATATGCCCATGGCGAGATAACCTTTGCCCCAGAGATCGAGCGGCATCATGTAGAGGCCGAGCGCCAGCATGAAGGCGGCCGAGCCGAAGGAGATGTAGGAGAAGCTGACCCAGCTGGCGGAGTGTTTCTGGAAACTGTCGTTCATGATCGTAATCCTTGTGTTCAGTGGATGGAATGGGAACGGGATGCGGTTCAGGCGGCCGGGCTGACCCGGCCCTTCAGGCGGGCCAGCACGTCATCGGCTGATGTGTGCAGCGGCGGGCCGAAGCCGGCATTGGCAAGCTTCTCGATGATGCCGGCCGGCCGCGTCGCGCCTTCCATCTCCTTCAGCGCTGCTGCTGTCAGCTCGTTCTGGCTCTGGCGCAGGCGAAGGCGGGCGAGCGTCTCCTCGGCATCGTCGAGCGTGGCAAAGCCGGGGCCGCTGACGACGACATTAAGCTTCTGGGCATCTTGCGTGGCGCGGGCCAGCCGCTCGCCGCGCTGCAGCTCCTGCAGCCTGGCTTCGGAGGCACGCACGATCGCCTTCAGCTTGTCGATCGCGCCGACGAACTGGCTCTGCGCCTTCTCAGACGCATCGCGCTCGGCTTCGAGAAAGGCGATCGCCTCGGCCGCTTCGCGGGCGAGCGCCTCATTGCCCCTAGCAAGGGCCGCGGTGGCGCGGCTTTCCAGATCGGCGATGCGGGCGAGGATCGTCGCGTGCTGGCCCTTTTCCTGCTCGTTCTGGGCGATGGCGACGGCGACGCTGCGGCGCGCCTGCTGGATCGCCTGGGCCGCATCGCGGATCTGCTGGGCCAGCAGCGGCACGGCGTGGCGATCGGCAAAGGCCTGTTCGGCATCATGCGCCCTGCCCCGCAGCAAAATGGAAATCAGTTTGAACATTTGCTTCCTCCGGTTTATGAACGTTGTTCACGAGATGAGTTATGGCAGAATCGTGAACGCTGTTCAAGAATAATTTTGAACGACGTTCAAAAAATTCGAAAGGGAATGGTTAATGGCCGGTCGACGGGAAGAAAAACGCGAAGATCTAAAAGCCCGGCTGATCGAGGCAGCGCGCGAGCGCATCGCCCGCGACGGGCTCGCCAACCTCCGAGCCCGCGACATCACCCAGGATGCCGGCTGCGCGCTCGGCGGCCTCTACACCGTCTTCTCAGACCTCGCCGAACTCGTCATCCACGTCAATTCCGCGACGCTGAAGGCGCTGGAGGCACGCCTCACCCTTGCCGAGGCCAAGGAAAAGAGCCCGACCGACCGGCTGCGCAACCTCGCCCAGGGCTACCTCGCCTTCGCCGTCGAACACCGCAATCTCTGGAAGGCGCTGTTCGAACACTCCCCCCCGGAAACCAGCCCGACGCCGCAATGGCACCTCGACGAACACCTCTTCCTGATGGACGTGATCGCCGAACCGCTGGCCGAACTGCAGCCCGACATGCCCGCAGAAGACCGCGCCATCCGCGCGCGCACGCTGTTTGGCGCGGTGCATGGGGTGGTCAGCATCAGCCTGGAGGGGCGCTTCGTGGGCTTGCCGCTGGAGCGGCTGGCACGCGAGGTGGACGAGCTGGTGCAGACGATTGCGGCGGGGGCGGAGCTGCGGCGGCAGGGGATGTGAGTGCGGCCAGCGGTGGGTTGGGCGCCCGGCAGTGGGTTTGGCAGGCACGCTCCCCCACGCGCCGTCTTCCTCGGCCTTGAGCCGAGGATCCATGCCGCGAGCATTGTGCTGGCCTTCGGCAGACAGAGCAGCATCATCCGACTGACGGCCTTGCGGTTCCGGCCTAAGCCCCACCCCACTCTCCGTCATCCCAGGGCTTGACCTGGCTTGACCCTGGGATCCATGACGTTGCCGTTTTCGCCGAGCCCCACACCATCCTCCGTCATCCCAGGCCTTGATGTAAGGCCTGGGATGACGGAGTGTGTGGAGACGCCCCGCCAAACTCCAACCTCCTCGCACCCACACGCCGCTGGAATTGCCCTAGCATCCCGCCTCTTGCCGATCGCATCCTCCCACCCTCCTCGTCCTCAGGCTTGACCCGAGCACCCCTCCCCAAGCACTCTGTGCCCACCCCACGCCGCACGCGAAAGGAACCCTCATGAGCCGCATCTTCATCACAGGTTCCACCGATGGCCTCGGCCTCGCCGCCGCCCGCACCCTCATCCGCGAAGGCCACGAGGTCGTCCTGCACGCCCGCTCCCGCGAGCGCGCCGCCGCCATATCAGAAACCGCCGCCGCCCTCGGCCTCGTCATCGGCGATCTCGCCAGTGCTGCGGAAACCCGCTCGATCGCCGAACAACTCAACGCCATCGGCCGCATGGACGCCATCATCCACAATGCCGGCATTTACCTCGAGCACAGCCGCGGCGAAACGCCCGAAGGCCACGCCAAGACGCTGGCCGTCAACACGCTCGCCCCCTATCTGCTCACCGCCTGGATCACCCGGCCCCACCGCCTGATCTATCTCACCAGCGGCATGCACCGCAGCGGCAGCGGCGCGCTTGACGATATCGACTGGAAGAAGCGGCCCTGGAGCGCCAGCCAGGCCTATTCCGAAAGCAAACTCTACATCGCCACGCTGGCCGCCGCCATCGCCCGCCACTGGCCGGATGTGCTGAGCAATTCAGTCGACCCCGGCTGGGTGCCGACCAAGATGGGCGGCGCCGGCGCGCCGGATGATCTGGAGATGGGGCATCTGACGCAGACGTGGCTTGCGACGAGCGAGGACGAAGTCGCGAAGGTGAGCGGCGGGTATTGGTATCACCGCCAGCAGCGAGAGGCTGCGGCAGAGGTGGGTGATGTTGGGTTTCAGGATGCGTTGGCGGAGAGGCTTGCGGGGTTGACGGGCGTAAGACTGTTTGCAAACAGCCGGTAAAGAACAAGATAACTGCGCCCATCCGCGCGTCGTCTTAACCGGCGTCTACAACGTCGTCGGCGGCAGTGACCAAAACCGTTTCGTGCGGTTGCCGCTGCACCAGCTTTCCCATTGCGGAGGCGGCAGAGTGGAGGAGGTTAGAAGTCGGTGCGAAGAGCTATTGGCAGACGCTGAGCGAGCAAAACGTTAAAAAGGCGGCCCGTATAAAAAAACGTCGTCGAGAGAAATTGCAACGCGCGCAATCCTTAAATTATTGCTAAAGACCGGCTAGTGCTTCGCTTGCAGCACCGTTGCAACAGTCGGAATGTTATAATGGCAGCACAATAGACTCCCGCGCGACGGTGGTGTTGAAAGCTTGGCGCACGTTCGGCGACGCAGAGTCGATTCGGGAACTGGGGGCAAGTCAAATGGCTCAAATCACTTTAGAACAAACTTTCGCAAAAAATGCACCAGCAGGCCTGTCGCGCACTGTTCCTAATACGAAATCGGAGAGCAAGGTGGATGTCTATTTCTCAGCCGACATTGAGACTGACGGACCGATCCCAGGGCCGTACTCGATCCTGTCATTTGCATTGGTCTATGCAGGCAGTTACGACGGGAAGACATTCAAGCGCCCGCGGGACTATGACAACCATTTTTACCGCGAGCTTCAGCCAATCTCAAACGAGTACGAACCTGAGGCATTGGCCGTCAACGGGCTTGATCGAGATCTACTAATTCAAACCGGCATGCTGCCTGCGCAAGCTATGCGCGAAGCAAATGAATGGGTTCGCAAAACAGCGGGAGATGGTAACCCCGTTTTTGTCGCATATCCGCTTAGCTTCGATTGGACATGGCTATATTGGTACTTCGTTCGCTTCTCAAAGCGCGGGTCACCGTTCGGTCATTCGCGTTGTTTTGATATCAAAACAGCGGTTTCCGTGAAGAGTGGCTTTCCAATTGCAGGCTCGGGACGGTCTAGATTGCCGAATGAGCTGCTGCCCAAGCGTGCACACACGCACCACGCACTTGATGATGCAATTGAGCAAGCTGAGATATTTGCAAACGTTTTTGAATGGGAGGTTTAAGGTTGGAGTACTTAGACAGTAGAAAAGCCGACACACAAGCACGGATCAAGCAGCTTCAGTCTGAATTGACTGATGCTGATGGCCGACTCGGCAACAAAGCGTGCGTTTATGCCACCGGTTCGTTTGGTCGTTTAGAAGTCGGCACAAATAGCGACCTCGACCTTTTCATCGTCAGCAAAATTGGGGAAGTCGATGGCGTTGTCACGAGCCAGCTTCGTCATCTTGATGCTATTCTAGTCAAAGCCGACCTAATTAGCGCCATTCGTAAATTAGGCATTCCAGACTTCGACGCTGATGGTAAGTATCTTGGCCATTATTCCGTGCGGCAGTTCACCGGGTCATTGGGGGCACCCGATGATGATGCGAACAACACGCTAACCGGTCGACTCTTACTATTCTTGGAAAGCCAGCCGCTTCTTGGGGCGGAGGCTTACAGCGATATCATAGATGATGTGATCGCCTCGTATTGGAGAGACTACGGCGACCATGCTGAAGCATTCATGCCCGCTTTCCTCGCCAACGACATTCTACGCCTTTGGCGCACGTTCTGTGTAAATTATGAGGCGAGGACGGAGCGTAATCCCGTAGAAAAGAAAATTGAAGGCAAGATAAAGAACTATAAGCTCAAACATAGCCGAATGCTTACGTGCTATTCAGCCCTCTTATATCTCTTGGGTGTCTTTAAGCTCGAAGGCACGGTCTCGCCAAAGCATGCAAAATGCATGACGCAGCTAACCCCTACCGCTCGCCTAAGTTGGCTTCTCCAGCAAGCTGAGTTCAAAACCATCCACAGCTCCACCAGCCAGCTGTTGGAAAAGTACGCCGAATTCTTGGAAAAGACGGATAGGCCGAAAGATGAGTTAGCAGCTGCATTCAGCGAAAAGAGCGGAGAATGGATGGCAGGCTCCTATGCTTTTGGAGACCTTATGTTTGAGGCGCTTTCGACCTTGGGAGAGCAAAATAAGTTTTACCGCCTGATTGTGGTTTAAGTTAAAGGGCTTGCCAAATGGTGACTGTTCACAACAGAGTCCGCAGATGGACGGCGGAGTGAGCCGAATAATACGGTGATTTTCGATCGGGTCTCCGCTTATCACATCAAGTGGGCTCGCGCGAAGCCAAGAGTCACGCCTTCTTCCGTAGCCCCTCCCAGAGCTGCCCGGGCCCGAGCAAGATATCCTTGATGCCGTCGCGTACCTTCTCCGAATCCAGTGCCTGCTTGCTCATAGTGGCGTGAGCGTCGAAGGCATCCATAATGGCGTCCAGGATCGCCTTCGAGAGGTCCGGCGAATTAGCAAACTGTTCCTTGGTGTTGTGTTCAGCTTGTCGGGCCAACGTCTCGGACTCCATAAGCTTTCCTTTAAGGACATTATTCACGTAGATCACTTGATCGTCGTCAGTGAGTTCGCCTTGGAAGAGATCATTGACCCGCGCGACGATTTCGGCGAGCAGCGCTTTCTCTTTGTCTTGCACGGAACCTGAACCCGGAGCGACATACGGCGCCAGAGGCTCTGAGAAGCCCCTCAGCGCCAGGTCGCGATTGCCCTTGCTCGATAGCTTATGGTGAGTCAGCTTGATCTGAGACACGTCAACCACATCCCGTTCACGACCAAATTCCAGTAGCGGTATCAGCCGCTTGAAGAAGATCGAGCGCTTCTCGATGTCGGTATTGCCGTAATCGAAGATCTGCGACAGGAAGGCGTAGACGCGGATGAAGGCTCCCATATCACCCCGGAAGAGCAGCAGGGCGTCCATCTCGTCCTTGGCGGCCTTTGCTACCCTCTCGTCCTCCCTAGACAGAGCCACTCGGCGGCGATTCTGCGCCTCCTTGTAAGCCCTTAGCAACCGATCGGCGACCGGCATAATGGCCGCGACGAGATCACCTTGGGTCGACTTCGGATCAAGCTCAGCCTTCACCACTCGATCCACCTCGAAGCTGTCATAGTAGCCCCCAGCATCGAGCTTCGCCCTCAAGTCGAATACGAGGTTTGGATCGGTTACGCCGGAAAGTTCTGCTGTCTCGTAGTAGGTCTGGAACGCCTTCAAGATGTCTTCGGAACTGTTGACGAAATCGAGGACGTAGGTCGTGTCCTTGCGAGGATACGCCCGATTGAGGCGAGACAGCGTCTGAACAGCCTGAATGCCGGCCAAGCGCCTATCCACATAGATCCCGCAAAGCAGGGGCTGATCGAATCCCGTCTGAAATTTATTGGCAACCAGCAACACCTGGTATTCCGGCAGTTTGAAGGCCTCGCGAATGTCGCGCCCGTTCAGACCCGGGTTCAGTTCCTTGCTCGACTCCGAGAAGGGCTTCGGTCCGCTTTCCTTATCATCGACCTCCCCGGAGAATGCAACAAGGGTGCCAAGGTCGTACTTCCGTTCTCTGATGTACTTCTGCATCGCGATCTGCCACCGCACCGCCTCGACGCGACTGCCTGTGACCACCATGGCCTTCGCCTTGCCGTCGAGCAGCGGCTGCACGTTCGCCCGGTAATGTTCGACGACGATCTGGACCTTTTGGCTGATATTGTAAGGATGCAGCCGCACCCAGCGCATCAGTGTCTTGACCGCCTCCTTGCGCTCCACCTCTTTGTCTTCCGTCCCCCCGCCAGCATTAGCCAGCTTGAAAGCGAGATCATAGGGCGTGTAGTTCTTCAGGACGTCGAGGATGAAGCCCTCTTCGATGGCCTGACGCATAGAATACACGTGGAAGGGCTGCGGCTTGTTGGTCTCGCTCGCCGGTTCGCTCGGGTTTGGGCGTCGTCCGAATAGCTCCAGTGTCTTGCCCTTGGGGGTAGCAGTGAACGCCACATAGGTGATGCCGCTTTCGCTCGCGCGAGCTGCCATCTGGGCCGCGAGAATGTCTTCGCTACTGACCTCGCCACCGTCCCCGAGTTCCGCGAGTTCCTCGGCTGAGAGAACCTGCTTCAGTTTCGATGCTGTCTCACCCGTTTGGCTTGAGTGTGCTTCGTCCGCGATCACTGCAAACTTCTTGCCCTGGGTCGCCGCAAGTTCCCGCACCGCCTCTAGCGCGAAGGGGAAGGTCTGGATAGTGCAGACGACTATCTTCTTCCCCCCCGCAAGCGCTTCGGCAAGTTTGCTGCTCTTGGCACCTCCTTCACTGGTGATCGTCTCGACGACGCCCGTGGTCCGCTCGAAGCTAAAGATCGCTTCCTGAAGCTGGGTGTCGATCACGTTGCGGTCTGAAACAACGATGACAGTGTCAAAGATCTTCTTGTGCTGCTCGTCGTGGAGATCTGCGAGGAAATGCGCCGACCATGCAATCGAGTTGGTCTTTCCCGATCCCGCCGAATGTTGGATCAAGTACTTGCCCCCTGCGCCCTCGGCGAGAACCGCAGCTTGGAGCTTCCGACTTGCATCCAACTGATGGAAGCGCGGGAATACCAGACCGCTAATCTTTTTCTTGGCGTCCTTCGCGGGAACGATGTAGCGCCCAAGAATCTCCAGCCAGGAATGGCGCTCCCAGATTTCCTCCCAGAGATAGGCGGTCGGGTGTCCGTTCCGGTTTGGCGGATTGCCCTTGCCGCCCTCGTTGCCCTTGTTGAACGGCAGGAAGCGAGTGCCGACCCCTTCAAGTTTCGTCGCCATCATGACTTCGGCATTGCTGACCGCAAAGTGGACAAGGGCGCCACTAGGGAAGCTCAGTAGCGGCTCTGGCGATTGCCCCTTGGAACTCGGATGCCGATCGAATCTGTACTGGTCCACCGCGTCTGCGACGCTCTGGGTGAAGTCAGTCTTCAGCTCAACGGTTGAGACCGGAACCCCGTTGAGGAACAACACGAGATCGATGCAGTTCTCATTGCTCAGGGAATAGCGCACCTGCCGCACGACGCGCAACCGATTGGCGTTGTACCGGACAAGGATCTCTTCGTTGAGGCCGAAGGCAGGTTTGAACTCGGCGAGCTTCAGGGGCGCTCTTAGGCCAATCATCTCGACGCCGTGGCGTAGAACGTCCAGCGTTCCACGCTCGTCAAGCTGCTTGCGGACGCGGTCGAGCAGAATGGTTTCGGCTGTGGACCCGTGGTTCCTCGATAGTGTCGCCCATACCTGTGGCACCGAGGCTTTGATCCACGCCACGACATCGTCGGGAAATAGCGCCCGGATCCGGTCATACCTGATGGCATCGCCATCCACGCAAAGCCAGCCATACGCCGAGAGATGGCCGCAGATTTCCGTCTCGAAGCTGATTTCCTTATGCAGGCTCATTCGGCTGCTTCCCGGGTATCGACAAGACCCCGCATGTCGATTTTGCCAGTAACAGTGGCAGAGATCAGGGCGGCACGGCGTTCGGTTAGGAGGTCGACTGCGCAATGTGCTTCGTTGGCAAGGGCATCGAGTTGATCAACTTTGGCGTCCAGCACAGAGACGATATCCACCTGTTCCTGTCGAGGCGGGAGAGGAACCCGAAGCTCAGCGATGCTGGGTTGGGCAATCTTCAAGATGTCAATACCCCGCGCTGCAAGCTCAATCTGATGACGCAGCGCTCGTGATCCCAAGGTGTACGAGAGATATTTCCCGTCGGCCCTTTCAGGCATGTAGGCGAGACGATACAGCAAGTCTGGTAACATGCAGCGGTCGGGGGCGCTTGCGACGTATGCAGCACCGCCAACTAGCTCCGGCGAGCCATTGCCCCGAATCATCAGAAGATCACCGTCGCGCAGAGCGTAGCGAGGCTCCGGCTGGATCGCCCCGGAAATAGCCTTAATCATAGCAGGGTCGAAATTTCCCCTTTTGACGGCACTCGTTTTCATGACGCCCCACTGTCCTTCATCGGGGAACCTCTCCTCGGATAACGGACTCCAGCCCTGTTCAATTTTGCTCAGGATTCGTCGGAAAGGCACGACCTCCCAATGCTCCGGCACTTCGCCCAGCCACTCGATTCCGCTGTCCCTCATCCTGGCATCGGGGTTGAGGCCCTTGGTGACCGCGCGGGAGATGACCGCCTGGCGCTTTTCCTTGAGCAGTTCGATCAGGCGCTTCTGCTCCTCCACCAGCGCATCGATCTTGGCCGTCTCGTTGTCGAGGAAGCCTGCAATGGCTGATTGCTCCAACGGCGGTGGTACCGCCAGAGTGATCGCCTTCATGTCGCTGTAGTTTGTGCTCCAGAGGTCAGCGACGATGCCTTTCCCGTAGCGGTAGAACTCTTCCTGAAATGCAGCGCTCCTCAAAAGGTAGTGTGCAAAACGCGGCCGTATTTCTGCGAGCGGAGTCAGTACAATGTTGATCAAGGAGACTGAACCATTCTGCCCCGCGATTCCAGATGAGCCTTTCCTGTCCGAGCGGCTGTTGATGACAAAATCGCCCGCCATAACGCCCTTACGGTTGTCGCCATCATCAGTCTTCGCCGCGGTCTCTAACTGCGGAACAATGCCATTTTTCGTTACGGAGAGCGCTGGGAACTCTCTGTCACTAACTTTCTCCCGACGTTCTTGGAAAAAGTATCCAAGTCGCCGAAGGAGCCAATGGTTTGGGACTTGGCCTAGCCATTCAGTTCCGGTGTCTTGAAAATCGGCGTGGGGTCCGGTGCTCATGCCGACAGTTCCCCGATCATCTGAAGGATGCGCCCCGTCACCTGCTTGAGATCCGAATCAATCTGTTCCAACGGTCGCGGCGATTGGAAGACATAGAAATGGCGATTGAACGGGATTTCGTAACCCACCTTGGTTTTTTCTTCGTCGACCCAAGCATCTTTTGCGTGAGGGAGCACTTCCCGTGCGAAGTAGTTCGCAACTGATTCTGACAGCGGCACATTCTCCGTGTCGCGCAGGGCACTATCCGCTTGTGGCTGACCCTTGGCCTTGCCCCGCGTTCCCACAACAATATTGCCTTGTTCGTCACGCAGCGGACGCTCCACAGTGATGGTTCTATAACCAAAGGCATCGTTCGGAAATATGCGAGACAGCGGTGCGAGCTTGATCTTTCCCCCCTCTGGAGGCAAAGGTTGGAACTCCCCTTTATGCACCATCCGACGCCCGACCTCCTTGCCATTCGCATCGAAGAGCGTTGCAATCTGAGCCTCGGTGAAATTGCCGAACAACCGCGTGAGGGTGACAATATCGGCGTCACCGATCTCTTTGCGCTTTGAACCGAGGCTCTTGCGCATCTTCTGCCAGAAGAGCGTGCCGTCGATTAGTTGCGTCTTGCCCTTGCGATGCGCTGGCTTGCGATTGGAGAGCACCCAAACATAGGTGGAGATGGCGGTGTTGTAGAACATGTCGGTGGGCAGCGCGATAATCGCCTCCAAAAGGTCATTCTCAAGCACATAGCGCCGAATTTCACTCTCGCCGCTACCGGCCCCGCCCGTGAACAAGGGCGAACCGTTGAGGACGATGGCGAAGCGACTTCCGCCATCTGCCGCCGGGCGCATCTTGGAGATTAGGTGCATCAAAAACAGAAGCGAACCATCGGACACGCGTGGGAGGCCAGGGCCAAAGCGACCGTTGAAGCCCTTCTGCTCATGTTCCGCCCGAATGTCTTTCTCGACCTTCTTCCATTCGACGCCGAAGGGCGGGTTTGAGAGCATGTAGTCGAACTTTGCGTCGGCATGACCGTCCTCGGACAGCGTGTTGCCGAATGTGATGTTGCTGACATCCTGCCCCTTGATCAGCATGTCCGCTTTGCAGATGGCATAGGATTCAGGGTTCAGTTCCTGCCCGTTCATAACCAGACGTGCCTTATCGTTGTGCTCGATAATATATTCGTCCGCAATCGAAAGCATTCCGCCCGTTCCCGCCGTCGGGTCATAGATTGTGCGAACCACCCCCGGCTTGGAGAGGATGTCGTCGTCCTCGACGAAAAGCAGGTTCACCATCAGACGAATGACTTCGCGAGGGGTGAAGTGTTCACCGGCTGTTTCATTCGATAGTTCGGAGAACCTGCGGATCAGTTCCTCGAAGATCTGCCCCATCTGCATGTTGCTGACTTTGTCGGGATGCAGGTCAACGCGGGCAAACTTCTCAGTTACCTGATAAAGGAGCTTGGCCTTTGCGAGGCGGTCGATCTGAGTGGCGAACTCAAAACGCTCGAAGATATCGCGGACATCCTCCGAGAATCCCTGAATATATGCATAGAGGTTGGCGGCGATGTTATCTGGGTCGCCGATTAGCGTCCGCATATCGAGCTTGGAGGTGTTGTAGAACGTCTGTCCTGCCTTCCGAAACAGGAACGGGTCGGGATTTACCCCGGCGGCGAGTTTGGCCTCGAACTCGGCGAGCACGGCCTGTTTCGTCGGCGCCAGAACGCAATCGATGCGGCGGAGCACTGTAAACGGCAGGATTACCTTGCCATAATCGGCCTGCTTGTAGTCGCCCCTCAACAGATCCGCGACCGACCAGATGAATGCCGAAAGAGCTTGTTGGTTCATGCGATTCCCCGAATGCGTGTGTTGGATCATTTATTGTTGTCGCAGGTAAACACAGGGTGACCGGGATGTGGAATCAGGGACAATTTCGCAGAAAAATGCGAGCGACCCATCAAAGCCTACGGCCGGTGACGCATCCAGGAAGACATTGGCTGGGGCGCCTGGATTCGAACCAGGGGATGGCGGTACCAAAAACCGCTGCCTTACCGCTTGGCTACGCCCCACCAGAGCTTGAGCGGCGAACCGCTTGCTCGGATCGCGCCTGATTAGCAAAGCTCTTTGCCTGTCACAATGACTAAGTTTAAGCCTCAGGCAGATTTATGCGCGCGAAGTGGCGGGCGGCGTGCTAGCATGAGGTGTTATTGTCGCCCTCGAGATCATCGCTGCGCATGGAAAGT
Source organism: Rhizobium esperanzae (assembly GCF_014197615.1). Lineage (GTDB taxonomy): Bacteria > Pseudomonadota > Alphaproteobacteria > Rhizobiales > Rhizobiaceae > Rhizobium > Rhizobium esperanzae_A. The sequence goes on along the minus strand of NZ_JACIFY010000033.1, from coordinate 14,837 downwards.
CCCGCATTCGACCTTGCTTTCGAGCCGGCCTATGGGCGGGCCGTGCCGGTTGATTCCGGTATCGCGCGGGTCACGGCGGAAAATCCCGGGCCGTTTACCTTTTTCGGCACCAACAGCTATCTCGTCGGCTCCTCCTCGCTTGCCGTCATCGATCCCGGGCCAGAGGACGAGGCGCATTTTCAGGCGCTGATGGCCGCGATCGGCGGGCGGGAGGTGACGCATATCTTCGTCAGCCATACCCATCGCGATCACTCGCCGCTTGCCCGCCGGCTGCAGGCGGCAACCGGGGCGGTGACGGTGGGGCAAGGGCCGCATCGGCCGGCGCGGCCGCTCAGGGCCGGCGAGGTCAATCCCTTTGCCGAAAGCTCGGATCTGGAGTTCGTGCCGGATCTCGCGCTCGGCGACGGCGAGACGGTTGCGGGTGATGGCTGGATGCTGACGGCGGTGCTGACGCCGGGGCATACGGCCAATCATGCGGCCTTCGCGCTCGAAGGCCGGGAGATCCTGTTCTCGGGCGATCATGTCATGGCCTGGTCGACCTCGATCGTCGCACCGCCGGATGGGTCGATGGCGGATTATATGGCTTCGCTCGACAGGCTGATATCTCGCGAGGACGGCCTGCTGCTGCCCGGCCATGGGGGGCCGGTGCGCGAGCCGAAGCGCTTCCTGCCGGCGCTGAAGGCGCATCGGCTGAAGCGCGAGCGGGCGGTGCTGGCGCGGGTTGCGGCCGGCGATCGGGGGATCACGGAGATGGTGAAGGCGATCTATCACGATACCGATCCGAAGCTTCATGGGGCGGCCGCCCTTTCCGTGCTCGCCCATATCGAAGATCTGGTGGAGCGCGGCGAGATCGTGGCGGATGGGCCGCCTTCGCTTGCCGCCAGCTACCGGCCGGCAACAGGGATATGATGGGGAAATGACCATGGCGCGCGCCGATTACAGCTATCGCAACGATCCCGCGGTTCCCGCCTTTGCCGATGACCGGCCGCTGATCGTCTTCGATGGCGAATGCGTCTTCTGCTCCGGCTGGGTGAAATTCGCTTTGAAGCACGACAGGCAGCAGCGATACCGCTTCGTCGCGGCGCAGACGCCGCTCGGGCAAGCGCTCTACCGGCATTACGGGCTCGATGACCGCGATTACGAAACCAATATTTTCATCGAGCAGGGCCGCGCCTTCTTCAAATCAGACGGTTCGATCCGCATGGTGGCGGGGCTCGGTTTTCCCTATTCGCTGGTCAGGCTGTTCCGGCTCTTGCCGCGGCGCGCCGCCGATGTGCTTTATGAATTCATCGCCCGCAACCGCCTGAAAATCGCCGGCCGCCAGAGCTGCATGGTGCCGACGCCGGAGCAGCGCAGCCGCTTCATCGCATGAGCGCCAGGCGATTTTCCCTGCTGATCATCGGCGGCTACGGCACGTTCGGCGGCCGGCTGGCCCGGCTGCTGGGCGATGAACCGAGGCTCAGGCTGCTGATCGGCGGGCGGTCGCTCGAAAAGGCCGATGATTTCGTCGCCGATCTCCGAGCGCAGAAGGGCGGCGCCGGGCGGCTGGGCAGCACCGATCTCGGGGCGACGCTGCAGGCGGTGGCCTTCGATCGCAACGGCGATCTCAGAGAGCAGCTGACGCGGCTCAGGCCCAATCTCGTCGTCGATGCCTCCGGGCCGTTCCAGAGCTTCACCGGCGATGCCTATAAGGTGGTGCAGGCCTGCATAGCGCTCGGCATCGATTATGCCGATCTCGCCGACAGCACCGGTTTCGTCGCCGGCGTCAGTGGGCTCGATGCCGAGGCGAAGGCCAAGGGCACCTTCGCTTTGTCGGGGCTGAGCAGCCTGCCCGCGCTGTCCTTCGCGGCGCTGCAGGCGATGGCGCCGCATTTCTCCCGCATCGAAAATGTGGCCGCCGGCATTGCCCCGTCGGCGCATGTGAAGATCGGCCTCAATGTCGTCAGGGCGATCGCGAGTTATGCCGGCAAGCCGGTGGCGGTGCTGCGCGAGGGGCAGCCGGCCGAGGGGCGCGGGCTGATCGATCAGATGCGGGTGACGATCGCCCCGCCCGGCGTGGCGCCGCTCGCCAGCCGGAATTTCCTGCTGGTGGATGCGCCGGATCTGGCGCTGCTGCCGCAGCACATTGCCGGGCTGCAATCCACCTTCACCGGCGTCGGCACCGAGCCGCAGGCGCTGCAGCGGCTGCTGCGCTTTGCCGCCCGGCTGGTGAAGCTGCGATTGCTGCCCTCGCTGACGCCGTTTGCCCAGGTGCTGCAGGCCGCCAGCCACCGCTTTGCTTTCGGCGCCCATCGCGGCGGCATGTTCGTGCGCGCCGGCGGGCTCGATCGTAACGGGCGGCGGCTGACCGCCGACTGGTCGCTGATTGCCGAAGGCGATGACGGGCCGTTCATTCCGGTCATCGCAGCCGAGGCGCTCGTGCACCGGCTGCTCGAAGGCCGGCGGCCACAAAGCGGCGCCCGACCGGCGGCGGGAGAATTGCCGCTGGCCGATTTCGAGGCCGCTTTCCGGGGTTTTTCGATCACCTCGGGCATGCGGCTGGATTACGAGGATGAAGCCCAGCCGCTCTACCGGCGCATGCTCGGCGACGCCTGGCAGAACCTGCCGCCGGCGCTCGCCGCAATCCATGGCGGCGGCACCCGCCTTGCCTCCGGCCGGGCGCGGATCGAGCGCGGCAACGGACTGCTCGCCCGGCTGATCGCCGGCATCATCGGCTTTCCCGCCGCCGGCGAGGATGTGCCGGTGGCGGTGCGGTTCGTCGCCGAGGGCGACAGGGAGATCTGGACCCGCACATTCGGGGGCAAGACGTTCCACAGCTGGCAGGCCGAGGCCAAGGGCGGCAACCCGCCGCTGCTTGCCGAGGTGTTCGGGCCGTTCCGGGTGCTGCTGGCGCTGGTGCCGGAGGGGCAGCGGCTGCGGCTCGTGGTGCGCGGCTGGCGCTTTTGCGGCATCCCGCTGCCGCTGTTCCTGGCGCCGGGTGGGGATACCTATGAGGAGGAGCGGGATGGGCGGTTTCATTTCCACGTCGAGATCGGCGGGCGGCTGACGGGGTTGGTGGTGCGGTATACGGGGTGGTTGGTGGTGGAGTGAGGGGTGGGTGGCCTTGCGCGGGTGGCTGCCCCTCACCTGTGCTGGCGTGCCGTGGGGTACCCCCCTCTGCCCTGCCGGGCATCTCCCCCACAAGGAGGGAGATCGGCAAGTGGCCGAACCTTCGCATCTGTCTATCGTTGCGCCGGGCTGCAACACCCATTGTTTGGGGAAGCCGGTGCGCCCAGCCAATCTCCACCCTTGTGGGGGAGATGCCCGGCAGGGCAGAGGGGGGTGCAACACGGCACGCCCTCTCCGTCATTCTTTCCTCGAGCTTTTGACCAAGGAGAGAATGAGGGAGGCTTGCTTCGATACCACAGCAGCGTCGAACTCGCGGCACCGTATGGCGTCGAGCCTGCCGCACCCTATCCCGGCCCTTCGCTTGGGCTCAGGGCGTTCGCCGCTGCAATCGATTCACTGGATCGATTGCTGCCGCCTCCGGCGGCACCGCGGCTCACCCACCCGCAATTCCCAGCAACTCGGCGTCCAGCGCCTTCAGATAATCGCCGGCGATGGCGGCGCTGAGGCCGAGGTCGTGTTGGCCGTAGCGGGAGGCGACGCGGATGTCGACGAAGGTGGTTTCGGCCTCTTCGCGCAGCCGGATGAGGATATCGAAGCGCAGGCCGAGGATCAGCGTGCGGTTGGTCGCCTGCAGCGTCACGCCGTTGGCGCCGCGGATCAGCTTGGCGACATCGTCGTCATAGGGGCGCGGCGTCGGCACGGGGATGATGCCCGGCGCATCGGCCACGGCGTCGTCGCCGGGTCCGGGCTTTGCCGGCTCGGTGGTGCCTGATGTCTTGACGATGACGAAGCCGCTCTGCTTGGCGACCTTGCGCACCGCCTCCAGCACGCGGTCGAGCGCGCCCTCATAACGCCGGCCGGTCAGTTCCGGATAGGCCGCCATCTGCTGTTCGCGGTCCTCCGGCGTCACCGGATTGCGCTTCAGCCAGATCTGATCGGATTTCGGCGGCGACAGCCAGTCGGGCGCCGAGGCCGGATCGGTGGAGACGTCGTAAATAGCGGGCAGCGTCATGTAACGCTCGGTGGCAAGGGCGCCGATCGCCAGCGGAAAGGCGGCATAGATCAGGGCGGCAAGGGCCGCCAGCCCGCCTTCGGCGCCGGATACCCAGAGGCTGCGCAGGCCGACCGCGGCCAGCATGGCGGCCAGCAGCCCGCAGCCGGCGGCAACGATCAACAGCAGCACGAGATAGGGCGTGGCGAGGCCGCCGAAGCGATGGGCGATCAGCACCGCCAGCGCCAGCACCAGCGAAAACGCCCCGAGCAGCCGCGAAAAGCGGGCGGCGCTGGAAACGGGACGGTCGAAGCGGATGGCCATCAAACTTACCGGTTGCTCGTCAGCGCCGCGCACTCAACCACGCAAATCGCCATACCCCTGTTTAGAGCATGATGCCGAAACGTGTGAAGCGGTTTTCGGACGTCATCATGCTCTATTTCTTTGAGGCAAGATTCGGCTGAATTGAAACCGTTGTTTCGGAATATCAGACGGAATTTGCGGGCGATGCCCGGGCGATAGGCCGCCCATTTCATGAGCCCTTGCTGATATGGCAAAAAAAGATCATTCTGCCGCGGTTTCATCTCCGATTTTTTTAAAGGCAAGGAGAGACGGGATGATTTCAACCGAGATGGCAGCAAGGCCGCAGGCGTCTGCGCTTGGCGGGATCGACCACAGCGAGCCGGTGCTGCCGATGGAACTGCTCGAACTCGAACTTTCGCTCGAAGGTTATGCCGGCGGCGATGCCGGCTTCTGCGAGGCGGTGCGCCGGGCGGCCAACCGTTCGGGCGGCGAGTTGCTGTTCGACCTGCCGGCCGGGGGGATGATCGAGGATTGTCGCCGCATCGCCGTGCTGCGCATTCCCGACGGCGGCAACGAGACGCGCGTCGTGCTGGCGCTGCTCGATCACAACGGCACCGAAATCCGCATGCAGGCGCCGGATGAGGACACCGCCCATCTGCTGCGTTTTGCCGAAGCCTTCGTCGAAGTGCTGGAGCGGATCTGAACTTTCCGACGCCGAATCGGCAGTCTTAGCGCCGTTCCGCCGCCGCTTCCGCCAGGCTGCGGAAGGGGAACTTGCGCCCGCATTCGCATTTGATCATGAAGCTTTCCTGGTGATTGGAAGGCCGCTGCACGCCAAAACCGCGCGGCAGCTGATCGACCTTGAAATCCGGGTGCTTGCGCTTGGCATCGTCGATCTCGGAGGCCTCGGCAAAGCCCTCATTGCCGCATTGCGGGCAGTTCAGTTTCTTCGAAAATCGATCGCGGAGGGCCATGCTCGTTCCATTATTTGCAAGCCCCCTCATACAGAGGAATCGCTCCTGTGCATAGGAAGGCGGGCGGCGAAAGTGGAACCATCCGCCGGGGCTGCCGTTCCTTTTTTCAAAAGGAGGCGATCATGCCGAACAGAGAGCCGATACCGAATGCCGATAGCCCACGCGGCCCGACGCCGAGCCCCGGCATTCCCGACCGCACCCAGGAAAAACCACCGCTGACGCCAGCGCAGGACCCGGGCGACACGAAAAACCCGCAAGACCCGCCGCTCGACCCGGCGCTGCTGCCGATCGGGGATCCGGCGGGGGCGGCTTGAAGGTCTGGCGAGGAGGGCCGCGCCCAGCTGATCTCCCCCCTTGTGGGGGAGATGTCCGGCAGGACAGAGGGGGGTGCCCCCGCCGCGAAGCCCGAAAGCCGGCGCACCATGTATCGTCCGAAACCTTCCGGCTCAGAGGGAAACCGCAGTGCACTGAGGCCCTGGAACCCCCCTCTGCCCTGCCGGGCATCTCCCCCACAAGGAGGGAGATCGGCAAGCGGCGAAGGCTTCCCGATACAAAGATGCCGGCAGGAGGACGAGGCTTATCTCCTCGCTTGACGCCACCGCCCGAATGGCATTTCCTTCTGGAAAAGCAAGGAACACACCAATGCGCCTCCCCCTTCTCATCGCCCTGCTTGCCGTGACGGCCGGGCTTGCCGCCTGCCAGACGATGACGCCGGAGGAGCGGCGGGCGGCGGACGAGCAGCGGTGCCTGAATTATGGGTTCCGCCGCGGCACCGATGCTTTCGCCACCTGCCTGCAGCGCATCGATCTCGAACGGCGCGCCGAGTCGCGGGCGCAGAGTGCGGAGATGATGCAGAGCATGGCCTGGGATCTGAACGGGCCTTATATCTACCGCGATCACTGGCGGTATCATCACTGACCGCCCGGGCGCCCGCGGGGCTGCCCGGTTTACCGGCTCGCCGAAATCACCGCCTGGGCCGCCGCCAATCTGGCGATCGGCACGCGGAACGGCGAGCAGGAGACGTAATCCAGCCCGATCGTCTCGCAGAAACGGATCGAGGCCGGGTCGCCGCCATGTTCGCCGCAGATGCCGAGCTTCATGTCGTTGCGGGTGCGCCGGCCGCGTTCGGCGGCGATGCTAATCAGCTCCCCCACCCCGTCGAAATCGAGCGAGATGAAGGGATCGTGCTCGATGATGCCCTTGCGCTGATAGGTGGGGATGAAGGCCGAGGCATCGTCGCGCGAGATGCCGAAGGTGGTCTGCGTCAGGTCGTTGGTGCCGAAGGAGAAGAATTCGGCGGCTTCGGCGATCACATGGGCGCGGAGTGCTGCGCGCGGCAGCTCGATCATCGTGCCGACGAGATAATCGATCTTCATGCCGGCCTCGCGCATGACATCGCCGGCGATGGCGTCGATGCAGGCCTTGACGTAATCGAGCTCGGAGCGCAGGCCGACCAGCGGCACCATGATCTCCGGCACGACGGCCGCTCCGGTCTCCTTAGCTGCGGCAACCGCCGCCTCGAAGATGGCGCGGGCCTGCATCTCGACGATCTCGGGATAGGAGATCGCCAGCCGGCAGCCGCGATGGCCGAGCATCGGGTTGAACTCGTGCAGCGCATCGACGCGCTGGCGCAGGGCAAGCGGCTCCATGCCCATGGCGAAGGCGACTTCGGCCACCTCGTCATCGGTCTTCGGCAGGAATTCGTGCAGCGGCGGATCGAGCAGGCGGATCGTCACCGGCAGGCCGTGCATCTCGGTGAAGAGGCCGGTGAAATCCAGGCGCTGCATCGGCAGCAGCTTGTCGAGCGCCAGCCGCCTGCCTTTCTCATCGACGGCCAGGATCATCTCGCGCATCACATGGATGCGCTCGCCCTCGAAGAACATGTGCTCGGTGCGGCAAAGGCCGATGCCTTCGGCGCCGAAGGAGCGGGCGGCGCGCGCATCGGCCGGCGTATCGGCATTGGTGCGCACCGTCATGCGCCGGACACGGTCGGCCCAGCCCATGATGCGGCCGAAATCGCCCGAAAGCTCCGGCTGGATCATCGGCACCTCGCCCTTCAGCACCTGGCCGGCCGAACCGTCGATGGTGATGATATCGCCCTTCTTCAGCGTCACGCCGATGCCGAGCAGCCGCTCGTTGCGTTGATCGATGCGCATGGTGCCGGCGCCGACGACGCAGGGGATGCCCATGCCGCGGGCAACCACCGCCGCATGGCTGGTCATGCCGCCGCGCGTCGTCAATATGCCTTCGGCGGCATGCATGCCGTGAATATCCTCCGGGCTGGTCTCGACCCGAAGCAGAATGACCTTGCGGCCCTCGGCTTCCGCCTCGACCGCCTCTTCGGCGGTGAAGACGATGGCGCCGGTCGCGGCCCCCGGCGAGGCCGGCAGGCCGGTGCCGATCACCTGGCGGCTGACGCGTGGATCGATCGTCGGGTGCAGGAGCTGGTCGAGGCTGGAGGGTTCGATGCGCAGCACCGCCTCCTCCTCGGTGATCACCTTCTCATCGACCATGTCGACGGCAATCTTCATCGCCGCCCGGGTCGAGCGTTTGCCCGAGCGGGTCTGCAGCATCCACAGCCGGCCGCGCTCGATGGTGAATTCGATATCCTGCATGTCGCGATAATGGATTTCGAGCTCGGTGCAGATGCGGCAAAGCTCATGGAAAGCCTCCGGCATCAGCTTTTCCATCGAGGGCTTGTCGGAGCCGGAGGAAAGCCGCCCCTCCTCGGTGATGCTTTGCGGCGTGCGGATGCCGGCAACGACATCCTCGCCTTGCGCATTGACCAGGAATTCGCCGTAAAGCGCCCTCTCGCCGGTCGAGGGATTGCGGGTGAAGGCGACGCCGGTGGCCGACGAATTGCCGAGATTGCCGAACACCATCGCCTGGATGTTGACCGCCGTGCCCCAGCCCTCCGGAATGTTGTGAAGCTGGCGATAGGTGACGGCGCGCGCGCTCATCCAGCTGGAAAAGACCGCACCGACCGCGCCCCAGAGCTGGACTTCGGGATCCTGCGGAAACTCCTGCGCCAATTCCTCCTCGATCAGCCGCTTGTAGAGCGAGACGATGTGCTGCCATTCGGTGGCGCTGAGCTCGGTATCGAATTCATGGCCGAGCCTTGCCTTCTCGTCTTCCAGGATTTCCTCGAAGGCGTCGTTGCCGAGGCCCATGACGACATCGGCATACATCTGGATGAAGCGGCGGTAGCTGTCCCAGGCAAACCGCGCGTCGCCCGCATCATGGCCGAGCGCCTGCACCGTCTCGTCGTTGAGGCCGAGATTGAGCACGGTGTCCATCATGCCAGGCATGGAGACGCGGGCGCCGGAGCGCACCGACAGCAGCAGCGGCTGGCTGCCGGCGCCGAAGCGGCGGCCGGTGATCGCCTCGATGCCCGCTATGCCGGCGCGCACTTCGGCCTTCAGCTCATCCTCGATATGGCGGCCATTCTTGTAATAGGTGTTGCAGGCATCGCCGATAATCGTCAGTCCCGGCGGAACGGGCAGCCCGAGCGCGCACATTTCCGCGAGATTGGCGCCCTTGCCGCCCAGAATCTCCTGATCGCGCGCCCGGCCCTCAGCCTGCCCGTCGCCGAACGTATAGACCCACTTGGTCATCTTCCCCCCAACACCACGAAAGGATCAGCTTGATCCCCCAGCTCGTCGACATTGCTCCAGCAGCGTCAACGTCTGAGTAATCAGCTTAATCCGTTGGTGTTGAAATGAAAATCGACAAATGCGGCAAAATGTTGCGTCGCACAATAAATCTTGGGTGGCGCGGCTGATGAAACGATTGAAACATTGCCCAGCATAAGAGAAGGCATAAAAAAAGCTTTGCGGGACTGCAACATGTCCCGCAAAGCCTTGTTTCCGTCCGGCCAGGAAAACCGGACGGGGGGTCCCTCAACCCAGCGCATTTCCCACTCTCATCTCTTTGGGGAAACGCCCATCGCCTTGTTTTTACACAATTCCGGTGAAGCTGCCGCACGCTTTTCGAAAGGAAAATCGCCGGCGCCCTACTGGAACTGCCTCAAGCTTTCCGGCTCTTGCCCTCTGCCCGGAAAACCGCACGCAATTCGAAAATCCCGCGTCTTGATCCCCTGCTTTCAAGCAAGGCATTCAGGTTGCGTTGAAACAACTTCTAATGCAAGTCAGCGAAAAGAGCATCACCCAAATAGGGTACGGACCGCCGGAGAGCCGACCTTTTTTGGTGTTTAATGCAAATTCTGCAAAAACTCGGTGGTGATTTTGCGGACAGCACGCAACGCGGCCGTGCCTCGGCTGTGTGAAAACAAGGCGATAGGGTATTTCCGGCGCGCGCGTGGGTGGATGCTCGGGTCAAGCCCGAGCATGACGGAGACCGAGGGCGCACGTCGCAAGAGGCGACAACTGACACGTGCCTCCGTTCTTGCCCCGCAGAATCCCCACACTCCGTCATGCTCGGGCTTGACCCGAGCATCCACGCGGCAAGCACTATCGGGTCACAAATGGGCACCCGCGTATGCCCAAAAAGCAGCCGCCAACCTCAGGCAATCTCGCGCAAACGCTCCGCCGTCTGCAGGTCGACGGAGACCAGTGTGGAGACGCCCTGCTCGGCCATGGTGACGCCGAAGAGGCGGTTCATGCGGGCCATGGTGATCGGATTGTGGGTGATGATGACGAAGCGGGTTTCGGTGGAGGCCGCCATTTCGTCCATCAGGTTGCAATAGCGCTCGACATTGTGGTCGTCGAGCGGCGCGTCGACTTCGTCGAGCACGCAGATCGGCGCCGGGTTGGTGAGGAAGACGGCGAAGATCAGCGCCATTGCCGTCAGCGCCTGTTCGCCGCCGGAGAGCAGCGTCATGGTCTGCGGCTTCTTGCCGGGCGGCCGCGCCAGGATTTCGAGGCCGGCTTCCAGCGGATCGTCGGATTCGATCAGCTGCAGTTCGGCCGTGCCGCCGCCGAACAGATGGGTGAACAGCCGCTGGAACTGGGCATTGACGATATCGAAGGCGGCGATCAGCCGCTCGCGGCCCTCGCGGTTGAGGCTCTGGATGGCGCCGCGCAGCTTGCGGATCGCGTCGATGACATCGTCACGCTCCTTGATCAGCGCTTCGAGCTTCTCGCTGAGTTCCTTCTGCTCCTCGTCGGCGCGCAAGTTGACCGCGCCGAGCCGCTCACGCTCGATCTTCAGGCGTTCGAGTTCGCGCTCGACTTCGCGCGGATCGGGAAGCGCCTGCATGGTCGGGCGGCCGGTCAGCTGCAGAGCCTCGTGCGGGGCAACGTTCAGCATCTCGCGGATACGGCTCTCGCTTTCCTGCCGCTTTTCGCGGGCGGAGACCAGGCGTTCTTCGGCGCGGCCGCGGCGTTCCCGGCATTCGGCAAGTTCCGCCAGTGCGGTCGTCGCCTTGTGGTCGGCTTCGCGCTGAATGCGTTCGGCCTCGGCCAGCAGATCGCCGGCGTTGCGGCGCGCCTCCTCGGCCTTCTGCAATTCGTTGAGCAGGGCGCGGCGTTTGTCGTCGAATTCATCCGGCGCCAATTCGAGTTCGGCAGCCTCTTCGCGCGCCTCTTCCTCGCGCTCGCGCAGTGTGGCGACATGGTCTTCGCCGCTGGCCGCCCGCTGGCGCCAGGTTTCGCGCTCCTGGCCGATCGCCATGATGCGGCGCTGGCGGCCCTCGTTTTCGCGCGCCAGGCTTTCGTGGCGGGCGCGGCTTTCGGCAAGCGCGCCGCGATCGGTCGCCACTTCCGCCTGCTGGAAGCGCAGCCGTTCGTCAATCGCCGTCAGGTCGGGCGCATCCTCCAGCTCGATGCGGGCATTCTCTTCCTGGACGGCAATTTCCCCCAGCTGCGATTGCAGCTGGCTGACGGCTTCGCTGACGACATCGCGCCGGCGGATCAGATCGCCGGAGGCACGCTCGGCTGCCGCCAGCGCCTCGCGCGCTTCGGCAAGATGGCGGGCCGACAGGCGGCTCATGTCGCGCGCCTCGGCAAGCCTTGCCTCCTGGCCGCGGATCGCCTCGGCAGCTTCCGCCTGCCGCTCTTCGGCTTCGACGAGAACGTCGCGGGCAAGGGCCGCTTCGCTTTCGAGCTCGGCCAGGCGGTTCTTCTGGGCAAGGCGCAGGGCTGCGGCACTCGGGGCGTCGGCGCCGGTAACATGACCGTCCCAGCGGTAGACGGCGCCGTCTTTGGTCACCAGCCGCTGGCCGGGCTTCAGCGCCGCCATCAGCCGCCCGGCATCGCCCTCGCCGACCAGGCCGATCTGGCGCAGGCGCCGCGTCAGTGCGGCGGGCGCGCTGATATGGGTCAGCAGCGGTGTGACGCCGGATGGCAGCGCCGGGTCGCCGGCGCCGTCGCCATTGTCCGACCAATGGGCCGGCGCCTCGGCATCGAGCGGCGATTCCAGATCGTCGCCGAGGGCTGCACCCAGCGCCGTTTCGAAACCGCGATCGACCTTCAGTTCCTCGGCCACCGGCGGAAATTTGCCGGCGGCGGCACCGGCGGCCAGCATGCGGGAAATGGTGCGGGCCTCGGTTTCCAGCGCATTCAGGCTCGAACGGGCCTGATCGACCGGGGCGCGCGACAGCGCCTCGGTCTGGCGGGCGCTGGCCAGCGCCTGCTCGACCACCTGGACGGCGGCTTCCGCATCGGCAAGGGCGATTTCGCCGGCCTCGACGATCGCGCGTTTTTCGTCCGGGTCGGCCAGGCCTGATATCTTTTCGCCGATGGCCGACAGTTCCTGGTTTGCCTCGTGCATCTGGCGCTCGAGGCGCATACGGCGATCGGCGAGATCGCGGATGGCGCGCTCCAGCTGGTTGCGGCCGGCGGCCGCCTCGGCACGCTCGGCCGTCAGCTGGGTGAAGATGCGCTCGCTGTCGGCAAGTTTTGCCGCCGCGCCCTCGAAAGCCTCGCGGGTTTCCTCGGCATAACGGCCGGAATCGGCCAGCACCTCCGAAATCTCGGCCTCTTCGGCATCGAGCCGCGCCAGGATGACTGAGTTGTCGGCGACCAGCCGCTCCTCGCGGCTTATATCCTCTGCAAGCTGGGCGAGACGACGGGTCAGCTCGTCGCGGCGGCGCAGGATGCGGCCGGCATCCTCCTCCAGCTGGCTTCTGGCGATCTGCAGGCGCTGCAGCGCGGCGGCGGCACGCGCCTCGCCCTCGCGCAGTTCCGGCAGCTTCAGGCTGGCGATGCCCTGGTGCTTGGCCGCCTCCATCTGGTTCTGCGCCTTTTCGGCGACGACTGATGTCGCCTGGTTGAGGGCGCTGTCGGCCTCGGCCTCGGCCTCCTTGGCCTGCACCCAGCGGATATGCAGCAGCATCGCCTCGCGGGCGCGGATATCGGCCGACAGCGTCTTGAAGCGGTTGGCCTGGCGGGCCTGGCGCTTCAGGCTCTCGATCTGGCCTTCGAGCTGCGAGGTGACGTCGTCGAGACGTTCGAGATTGCCTTCGGCGGCGCGCAGGCGAAGCTCCGCCTCATGACGGCGCGAATGCAGGCCCGAAATGCCGGCCGCCTCTTCGAGCAGCTGGCGGCGGGCCTGCGGCTTGGCCTGGATCAGTTCGCCGATGCGGCCCTGGCCGACCATCGAGGGCGAACGCGCGCCGGTGGAGGCATCGGCAAACAGCAGCTGCACATCCTTGGCGCGGCTTTCCTTGCCGTTGATGCGATAGAGCGAGCCCTGCTCGCGCTCGATACGGCGGGTGACCTGGATCTCGTCGCTGTCGTTGAAGCCGGCAGGTGCGGTGCGCGTCGAATTGTCGAGATAGAGCGCCACTTCGGCAGTGTTGCGCGCCGGGCGGTTGCCGGAACCGGAAAAGATCACGTCGTCCATGCCGGAGGCGCGCATGTTCTTGTAGGAATTCTCGCCCATCACCCAGCGCAGGGCCTCGACGAGGTTCGACTTGCCGCAGCCGTTCGGCCCGACGACGCCGGTCAGCCCCCGCTCGATGATGAATTCCGTCGGCTCGACGAAGGATTTGAAGCCGACCAGGCGCAGTTTGTTGAACTTCATGCGGAAATATCCACGGCAGGAAGCCCCCTCATCCGCCTGCCGGCACCTGCCGGGGTCGAGCCACGGGTCTCGCCCCGTCCTTCGGACCCCCGCTGGGGCGAAGAGGATGTGCCGCGGCCTCTCGACTCCCTCTTCTCCCCAGCGGGGAGAAGGTGCCCGTAGGGCGGATGAGGGGGCCACGCCCGCAAACTGCGCTGAAAATAAAAAACGGGCGCACGGCTTTCACCGTCGCCCGTCGTTTCGAAACGATCCGGTTCAGAGCAGGCTGTCGATGAGCGCCGACAGGGTGTCAACCGGCATGTCTCCAGAGTAGCGCTTGCCATTGATGAGGAAAGTCGGTGTGGCGTTGACGCCGAAATCCTTGGAACCTCTTTCCCGCGTGGCGTTCACTTCATCCAGAAGCTTCTGGTTCGTCAAGCATTTCGTGAAGCTATCCTCAGTAAATCCCGCAAGCTTCGACATCTGCAGCAAGGCGGCGCGGCCGTCATCGGCGGCGGCCCAGACCTGCTGCTGCTTGAACAGCATCGAAACCATCGGGAAATACTGTTCCGGCGTGCTCAGTTGCTGCGGATCGGAGGCGCTGCAGCGGGCAAGCATGAAGGCGGCGGCAGCACGCGGGTCGAAGGGGAATTCGCGGATGATGAACTGCACCTTGCCGGCGTCGACGTATTTCTGCTTGATCGCATCGAAGGTGGTGTTGTGGAAATGGGCGCAATGCGGGCAGGTCATCGACATGTATTCGACGATCTTCACCGGGGCGTCGGCCTTGCCAAGCGCCATCTCCGGCAGCACGCCGGGCTTCAGCACCTCGGCCATGTCGACGTCGCCATCCGGCTGCGGGATTTCGGTCCCCGAGGTGGCGGCCGTCTGCATGGTATCGACATTGGTGCCGTCGGCCATGGTCTTGCCGGAGGACGAAGCATCGGCAGCGTCCTTGCTGTCGTTGCAGGCGGCAAGCGCTGCGGCAGCTGCGGCGATGGCGATCCCACCCAGGAGGCGGCGTTTCGTCAGTTGCATTTCGGACATCTGCATGGGTTCCCCATAACTAATGAGATTGACGGCGTGATTGTGCGATATAACGGCTGGCAGCCGCCCACAAGCCACGGTTCGCCAACTTCCTTCAAAGAATTGTGACCGTGATGGGACCGCCGACCAAAAATTGCGGCGCGTGAGCTTTTGGACTCATCGATAGACATCGCGCTGGATCAGCCAGTAAGCAGAGCCCTAACGCGTGGATCCCAGGGTCAAGTGTAAAGCCCGGATACATACCTGACAGATGTTCGGAGACATGCCTGACACTTTCGAGATGATTTTTCGGGAGGTCGGCTGGTTTGGCGGTCGAGGTCAGTTGCTCTCCTCATTCTCCGTCATCCCAGGCCTTGATGTAAAGCCCGGATACATACCTGACAGATGTTCGGAGACATGCCTGACACTCAGTGCTGGCTTTTGAGATCGATTTTTGCGACCTGTGTTGCGCC
>NZ_JACIFY010000032.1 GCF_014197615.1 Rhizobium esperanzae | reverse complement strand
TCGTCATACTCGACGGATGGCAACAGTTCCAAGCCGCCAAGCGCGGCGTAGGCCTCCTCCTCGCCGCTTTCGACAATGTGTGAATCTGATAGCCCAGCGGGGAGAAGGTGGCGACAGCCGGATGAGGGGGCTGCCGGCACTACCGTCAACGGCACACCGAAAACCCTACGGCTTCGGCGCCACCAGGCAGAAGAAGGCACCCTGCGGGTCGATGGCCTGGACGATCCAGCTGCCGCCGGGGACTTCCATCGGGCCGTGGACGACCTTGCCGCCGCCCGCGGTGAGGCGTTCGATCGCGGCATCGAGGGTCGGCACGATGAAATAATAGCACCAGAACGGCATCGGCATGTTTTCCGGCTTGGTCATCATGCCGCCGATCTGTTTGCCGTTATGGGCGAAGAGGTAGTAGACGCCCATCGGACCCATGTCCATTTCGCTGTCCTTCGTCCAGCCGAACAGCTTGGAATAGAAGGAAACGGCGTCTTTGCCGTTGCCGGCATAGAGTTCGTGCCAGCCGATATTGCCGGGCGCATCGGGGGCCAGTTCCGGCCAGGTTTTATCCATCGGCGCCGGTGTCATGATGCAGAGCACCGCGCCATGCGGATCGGCGACGACGGCGAAGCGGCCGATGGTCGGGATGTCGTCCGGCGGGCGGCGGACCGAACCGCCATTGGCGGCGTAATCCCTCGCCGACTGGTCGACGTCGTCGACGCAGACGTAACCCGTCCAGTTCGGTGGAATGCCGGTTCCCTCGAGTTCGGCCGGAAATTCCATCAGGCCACCGACGCCGATGCCGTTCGCCTCGAAGATCGTATAGGGTGGCATGCCCTCCATCTTCATTTCCGAGGTCGTCCAGCCGACGACCGAGCTGTAGAATTTCGCCGCCGCCGCCGTATCGGGGGTCATCAATTCGCACCAGATGAACTTTCCATGCGTCTCAGACATCGTACTCTCCCTTTGTCGGCGCCCTTTTTTCGAGGTCTGCGCCGTGATTGTCAGATCCTGCGGGTGTAGTGCGCTTCCATGAATTGCTTCCAGGAACCATCGGGCTGCCTGGCGCTGGAGATGAAGGTGCGGTGGTCGGCGTCGGAAAAGGCGATCTGCTCGCGGTAATCGGCAAGCCCCTCGCCGTTGAAGTCAAGCCCTGTCGTGTAGAGGTCCAAGACGTTGCCGGATGCGTCCAGCTCGCCCTCGTAGACCCACATATAGTCCATCATGCTGCCGATCCAGCTGCCGACATATTTGCCTTTGGCGGCGTTATAGCCGAGCGTCAGGACGCTGCTCGCCGGCTTGCCGTCCGGCATGCGGCCGGTGCCTTCGGCGACGAACCAGATGCCGTGCAGTGAACGGACGGTCTCACGCCATTCATCGCCGCCGGACATTTCGGGTGCGCTGACGGTCCAGTCGCCGACCAGCCTTTCCAGGAAGGAATGTTCCTTCAGCACTTCTGCGGTCTTCATCATCCTCTTCTCCCTTGAGTGATGGCGACGTTCGTTTTCCGCAATTCCGGACGCAAACCGCTATGCACTTTTGCTGGAATCTGCTCCATCTCAATGACAGCAGGATGGCGCCTTTTCAGCCTCCTCATATTCGTCATGGCGGCGCACGAAATTCATCGTGCTGTCCTCGTTGCGGCCCTTCGGCGCGCGATCGAGGATCATCAGGGTGCCGATCAGTTCCTCCGGCCCGCGGGCATAACTCGAATAGGTGTGGAAGACCTCGCCGTTGTCGTTGCGGTAGAAGGCACTGAGGCCCGGCAGTTAGTCATTGGCGTTATCAGGCGGCATGGGAGTGAAATTGTAAAAGACCTTGTCTTTGGCAAGGTCCTCCGGGCTGAAAGACACGTGATAGTCGAAATTGAAATCGCTGCCGAAGGACGAGACCCAGGGAAATTTCCAGCCCATGCGCCTTTTATAGGCGGCGATCTTGTCCAGCGGCGCGCGCGAGACGGCGACCCAGGTGACGTCGTGATGGTTGAGATGCGGCAGGGCGCCGTCGACGTGATCGGACAGGAAGGAGCAGCCGGTGCAGCCGGCATCCCAATCCGGGCCGAGCATGAAATGATAGATCAGCAGCTGGCTGCGGCCGTCGAAGAGATCGGCGAGCGACTTCTTTCCCTCGGGCGTGTCGAAGACATAATCCTTGTCGACCTGCACCCAGGGCAGCGCCAGGCGCTGGGCGTTGACGCTGTCGCGCAGCCTCGTCGCCTCCTTTTCTTTCAGCAGCAGGGCACAACGGGCTTCAAGCCATTGCTCGCGGGAAACAACCTCGTTCTGCATGAAATGCGCCCTCCTCCGGCGCCTGCCGGTGAAGCCGGCCCCTCTCCTTCTCCTTGACCAATTACATTGATATCAATATAAATAGACCATGTCAAATTCGATCGAGATTCCCTTTTCCACGACGGTTCTGGTGCGCGACACCTGCCTCTGCCTGCATGTGCAGCGGGCGGCACGGGCACTCGCCCGGCTGTTCGACGATGCGCTGAGGCCGGCCGGGCTGACCAATGGGCAGTTTTCGCTGATGATGTCACTGAACCGGCCGGAGCCGCCGCCGATGGGACCGGTCGCCGCCCTGCTCGCCATGGACCAGACGACGCTGACGGCGGCGCTGAAGCCGCTGCAGCGCAAAGGCTGGGTGATGATGATGGAAAACCCGAAAGACCGGCGCGGCCGGCTGCTGAGCCTCACGCCCGAAGGCAAGGCTGTGTTGGCAAAGGCGCTGCCGATCTGGATCAGCACGCATGCGGCAATCGACGACGGATTGCCGGAGGGCAATGCCGCGCGGCTGCGGCAGGATCTGCAGGTATTGTCGGGGATGATGGGTGAAGCGGCGAAGCCGGCTGAGGCGTCGCGCCGGCCGCGTCAAAGTGGACGGGCGACGGGCGCTTAGGGCGACCTGCCCCTCATCCGGCTGCCGCCACCGACCGGGGTCGAGCCACGGGTCTCGACCCGTCCTTCGGACCCCCGTAAACGGGGCGAAGGGGATATGCAGCAACCTCTCCGTTCCTCGCTAGATGCCTCTAGCAAGGCACGTCCCCTCTCCCCGTTTTTACGGGGAGAGGGTTAGGGTGAGGGGCAGCTACTTTCGCTGAATCGCGCCCGATCAGGCGACCGTGACCGGAACTTCGGTCGAGGTGCGCATGGCGTGGCTGTAGGGGCAGACGATGTGGGCAGCGGCGGCGAGCTTTTCGGCGGTTTCGCGGTCGAGACCGGGGATGTTGACCGTCAGCGCCACTTCGATGCCGAAGCCGGTGCCATCTTCACGCGGGCCGATGCCGACCTTGGCGGAGACCGTCGTGTCTTCCGGAATCTTGACCTTCTGCTGGCCTGCGACAAATTTCAGGGCACCGAGGAAGCAGGCGGAGTAGCCGGCGGCAAAGAGCTGCTCGGGATTGGTGCCGGTCGCGCCGTCGCCGCCGAGCTCCTTGGGAACGGTCAGCGTCACGTCCAGAACGCCGTTTTCGGAAACGGCGCGGCCTGCGCGGCCGCCGGTGGCAGAGGCTTTGGTCGTATAGAGGATAGGCATGGCGATCTCCTTTGGTTGGCCCTTCGATCGGGTTGGATTTTTACTATCGCACAATTAAATTGCACGCAAGTGAATTTTGCAAATTGCATTTTGATGGCGAAAAGCGGACAATCGCAGGCTCAGGGATGGTGGATATGAAAGCGCAAACGGTAAAGACGATGGAGATACCGCAGGAAGAGAAACGACTGGAAAAACAGTTGTGCTTCGCGGTCTACGCGACGGCGCATGCCTTCACCCGCGCCTATAAGCCGATCCTCGACAGGGTGGGCCTCACCTATCCGCAATATCTGGTGATGCTGGTGCTGTGGGAACGCAGCGAACTGCCGGTGAAGACGATCGGCGAGCAGCTCGATCTCGATTCCGGCACGCTGTCGCCACTGTTGAAAAGGCTGGAGCAAAGCGGACTGATCAAACGCCTGCGCGACCAGCGCGACGAACGCCAGGTCATCGTGTCGCTGAGCCCGAGAGGTGAGGCGATGAAAGAGGAGATCGACACGATCATGACGGCGATCGGGCAAGCCGCAGGCTGCACGCTTGAGGAAATGGCTGCCATGCGCGACATGCTGCATCGGCTGCGGGGCAATCTCGGCCGGGCCGGCACGGATGGTGGCTGACCGCATCCCGGCTGGCCTAAGACAAGTCGGGCCGGAGGATCAGGGCCGCCGTACAGCCGTCTTGGCAGGCGACCGGCTTTTCTTGGCAGGCGCCGCTTCGGATTCGGCCTCGGCCGCCTGCTGCAGACGCAAGGCCTTCAGCTTTTCCGTCTTCTTGTCACGGGCCGATGCCTCGGCCGCGATGATGGCACGCGCCGTGTGATCGGTCGCTTCCGCCTTTTCGCGAGACGAAAGCTTGGCGGGATTGAAGAATTCTCCCTTGGTGGCGGTCATATGCCCCTTTCTCAGGTGATGACGGCGCGAGCGGCTGCCCACGCCCTTGCGCGCCTCAAAAGACGCGCGGCGCTGCAATATCAGCGGGCGCGGAGAACCTTTTTCGGCGCCGGCAGCAGGCCTTCGCGCTGCAGCTTCTTGCGGGCAAGCTTGCGCTGGCGGCGAATGGCCTCGGCCTTTTCGCGGGCGCGCTTCTCGGACGGTTTTTCAAAAGCGCTGCGCGCCTTCATTTCCCGGAACAGGCCTTCGCGCTGCATCTTCTTCTTGAGCACGCGGAGCGCCTGATCGACGTTGTTATCCCTGACGAGAACCTGCAAGATGATATCCTTCCTGTCGGCGGCAAAACCGCGCTGTCAATGATCAAAACAAAAAGGCCGGGCTGGTACCCGACCTCTTCCAGTCACTCAGCCATTTCGCCGCCAGTATGGTCAGCTCGCTGCCAGTACATCCGTGGTCAGCACGCTGCCGGTATCCGGACAGCACAGGCGAATGACAAATCATGCGGCCTGAAGATTGTCGGCCGCATTCTTGCCCGACCGCTTGTCGCGGACGAGATCGTAGCGAATCTTCTGGCCTTCAACGAGTTCGCGCATGCCGGCGCGCTCGACCGCTGAAATGTGGACGAAAACGTCCGTGGAACCATCATCGGGCTGAATAAAACCAAAACCCTTGGTGCCATTGAACCACTTGACGACGCCTGAATTCATAACGATCTCCTTTCAACCGTTTGTGCTTCGCTTGCGGAAGAATGTCCGACAAGCCGTATCGATGTTGAGAGGATATCTGACGGAGGTCGCAAGCAATTCGATACGCTCCATGTAGGATATTTATCGAATTAAACAATGGTATTTTGAAAAATAAATCTCCTGCCGGCGCAAAATGAAAACTCTTCCCCAGGAGAACGCAACTGCCTGCCCCTCAAGGCAAGCGGTCCGGGACGGCCGGATCGAGGCCGCCCCGGTGACGTCATTGCAAGACGACGATCGGCGCCTTTGTCGGAACGCGGTCGTAGAGATCGATGATGTCCTGGTTCATCAGCCTGACGCAGCCCGAGGAGACGGCCTTGCCGATCGAGCGCCAGTCGGGATTGCCGTGCAGGCGGTAAAGCGTGTCCTCTCCATTCGAGAAGATGTAGAGCGCGCGGGCTCCGAGCGGGTTTTTCAGGCCCGGCTCCATGCCGCCGTTATCGATCGAATATTTGACCAGTTCCGGCTGGCGGGCGACCATCTCGTTCGGCGGCTTCCAGCGCGGCCATTTCTGACGCCACTGGATGACGCCCGAGCCCTGCCAGGCGAAGCCCTCGCGGCCGATACCGACGCCGTAACGCATCGCCATGCCGTCACCCTGGACGAGATAGAGGAAGCGCGACGGCGTATCGACGACGATGGTGCCGGGCGGCTGGCCGGTGGGGTCGACGACGCGCTGGCGATAATAGCGCGGATCGATCTGCTCATAGGGAACGGCGGGAATGAGAAAGCCGCCATCCTCGACCGGGCCATACATGACGGCAAGCTCGGCCCCGCTCGGCACGCTCGATGCAGCCGGGGATTGAAACAGGCGCATCGGCGAACGGTAGATGATCGTCGTATCGCCCGATGTTACCGTATTTGCCGAGGAGGCGCAGCCGGTAAGTGCGGAGGCTGCGGTCAACGCCGAAAAGGAAAGAAAGCTGCGGCGGGAAAGATGTCTATCGAAGCTCATGACGCGGGACTGATTTCCTCTGATGCGGGAATCCGGAATGACAACATCAGAAGATCTATCGGCTTGCGCCAAATAAACCATAGCTTCACGCAGACGTGTCCGACCTTGAGCAGACGATATCAGCGGCGCTGTTGCAGCGCTACATCACAACGATCTCGGCCTTGGCGGGAAGGCGATCGTAGAGATCGACGACATCCTGGTTCAGCATGCGCACGCAGCCGGACGAGGTGGCCTTTCCGATCGACTGCCAGTCGGGCGTGCCGTGGATGCGATAGAGCGTATCCTGCCCGTCCTTGAAGATATACATGGCGCGGGCGCCGAGCGGGTTCTGGAGGCCCGGATTCATGCCGCCGTTTTCGGCCGAAAAGGCGCGGACATCGGGCTGGCGCGAGACCATTTCGACCGGCGGCGTCCAGCGCGGCCATTTCTGCTTCCACTGGATGACGCCGCGGCCCGACCAGGCGTAGCCCTCGCGGCCGAGGCCGACGCCGTAACGCATCGCCTTGCCGCCCGCCTCGACGAAATAGAGGAAATGCGCTTTGGTATCGACGATCACGGTGCCCGGACGTTCGGTCGTCTGGTAATCGACCTCCTGGCGCAGGAACTGCGGCTGCACCCGGCTGATCGGGATCGCCGGCAGGGTGAAATCCTGATCGCGCAGTTCGCCATACATCGCCATATGCACAGGATTGCTGACCGGCAGGCCGTAGGTCTGATGGAACTGGGTCTTGTAGAGCTCGCGCGTCTGCGGCACCGGCTGATCGGGGATCGGCCGCACCCGGCGCGGATCGACGCCGGGCGGCTGATAGAAGACCGGCGAGGTTTCCTGAACGAAGCGGGCGGGCGAATCGGCGGCGACATCGGGAATGAGGATGTTGCAGCCGGCGAGCGGCGCAACCGCAATCACGAGCCCGGCAATCGGGGAAACCCGGCGCAGAAAATTCATGGAACCACCCCTATCAACGATCGGCGAGACAACGATATCTGCCGGGAGGATGGCATCTGCGGCTGGCGCGAGGCTGGCGTTGAGCGCGGGAAAGCCCGAGAGATTAAAACGACCAGAGCCGCTGCGCTTCGCCGCGAAGTGCAGCTATCGCCCGGACGGCAAGATCGCCATCCATTTGCAGAACGCTTGCGGCATGTCTCAATTCCGTCTCGTCCTCAAGCTTGGCGAGGACCCAGCCGATCTTGCGTTCAATGTCCTCGCCATAAGCTTCCGTCGCCTTTAAAACGGCGACCGTGGGAATCTCCACGTAGCGGGTGAGAAGCATGCCGAGATCGATAGCATCACGATAGGCGACAGCCCTGTCCTGGCAGCGGTCGGCATTGGCAAGCAGCTTTTCGGCGAACATGTCAGGCAGCGACAGCACTGGAACGTTCAGTCGCGAATCGAAAGCACCTTCAAGAACGATCCGCGCCTCACGCACGATTTCGAAGCGAATAGCCTGGCCTTCGAGGGTAAGGACCGTGCGTATGCCGTATTGGTCAGTCCTGAAGTCCCTGAGCGTCCTGACCGGCTCTCCGAAATAGGCTGCCGCTCCCCTTTCGACGGCCGCCAGCCGCAGGGCCCGATATCCCTCGCCATCCGCACAGAGAAAATCGACATCAAGCGACAGCCGGTATTCGTCGAGATGCATGACAATGGCTGTTCCGCCGGCAAACCAACACTTGTTGGCCAGGAAGAAATCGGCCTGCATTAGCCGAAGGGCCGCAGCGATGGTGCGATGTTCAGGACGTCTGAATTCCATGATGGCCACCTGGTTTCCGCCAAGCCTAAATACGAAGGATAAAGAAACGGAAAATCAGGAGACGAGCAGAACTCCGTTGCCATAGGCGGCGGCGAGATCACGGATCAGGCGCATCTCCCGCTCCGTCAGCCTGCCGGTATCGACGAAACGCCAATTGCGTTCATAAAGCGCGAAAGCCTCGCAAGCAGGCATGGCACGCGCGGGATCGCGATTCCAGACGAGCGATTTGAGCTCGGGGAAGTCGTTCGGCACGATCATGGTCTCTGCGTCCGTCGTCATTCCGGGAATATAGGCGCAATGAGCCTATATTTGAAGCGGTGGCGAAAATCAGGCCGCCACCCCGTGGAAGAAGCGGATGCTCTGTTCGATCTCGGCCGGCAGCGCCGAGGTGTGATTGCCGGCGATGGTGTCGGTCTCGATGTGGATGCCGGCGGCACGGGCGCGGCGGGCAAGCAGATCGGCGCGATCGTTGAAATGGGACTCTTCGGTGCCGTGGACGACACGGATCGGGCATTTGAAGCTCTGGGCGTAACACAGCGCCGAACGCACCTCGAATTCATGCGTGTTGCTGTCGTCGAAGCGGATATCCTGGGGATAGCGGCTGAAAAAGCGGAAAGCGTTGGGGTTGCCCGATATCGGCACGGCGGCGCGGAATTTATGGGTGCTCATCGCCGTCAGCATGGTCAGCGTGCCGCCAATGCTGTGGCCGGCGATGAAGAGCCGGCTGGAATCGACGCCCGGCAGGTGCGCCAGGCGCTCGGTAGCCGCAAGCACGTCGTCGACCTCGTCATAGAAGCCGGAGAAATTGCCCATCTGGCCGTTTTCGCCGCGCAGCGACGGCATCATCACGACGTAGCCGGCATCCATATAGGGCTTCATCAACTGCCAGTGGCCGATGCCCATGGCGTTGCCGCCGTGCAGGAAGAGCACGGCCGGTTTGGCAGTGCGCTCGCGCTTGTACTTGGAAACCCAGGCGACTAACTCCAACTCGCCGTAACCGGAGCGGTAAAAGATCTTGTCGGCATCGGCAGGCGCCGACAGCGATTCGTATTTGTCCGGCGCTGGGCCCTTCTGCAGCAGCTTCGTGCGGAAATGGCTGCGGACCTTGGCGTAATCGTGCTTGGCAAGCCGCGGCTCGTCCGGAACATCGAAGGCCGCCGCCATTTGCGGCAGGACCAGTGCACCGGCAAGACCCGCCAGCACGGCGCGGCGTTGGCGGAAAAAGGAATTTCGTTCATGCGAGCTCATAACGCAGCACCCAAATCATCTCCCCGACATGCCAGATTTGCACCGGAAAACCGGTGCCGCCAATACACATGATGTTGAAAATATTGCCCTGCGTCATTGTTGCGCAGGTTGCCAGGCAAAGCGGATCGCGACAGTCTTCGCGCTGGACACGAAATGGGGGATCGATGCCGAAGCTGCAGATGGAACTCCAGGCAATCATTTCAAAGAGTCCGCTTCTCCAGACGGTGCTCGATCGCTGGGACCGTGTCGCCTTGCCGGATGTGCGCCTGGTCGCCGGCGCGATCGCCCAGACCGTCTGGAACCATGCCTTCGGCTTTGCCCACGATCATGGCATCAACGACATCGATATTGTCTATTTCGATGACAATGATCTGTCCGAAAGCACCGAAGCAGACCACTCAGCCCGTATCCGGGGCTTGTTCCGCGACCTGCCTGTCTGGATAGACGTGAAGAACCAGGCCAGAGTTCATATTTGGTACAAGGAAAAATTCGGCTATTCGATAACGCCGTACACATCCACCGACGATGCGATCACGACGTTCCCGACGACGGCTGCGGCCGTCGGCATTCGCGCCGTGGGCAACGAGCTGGATCTATGCGCGCCTTACGGATTGTCCGACCTGTTGGCGCCGCTCGTGCGCGCCAACAAGAAACAGATCACCCGGGAGATTTACGAAAAGAAGATCGCGCGGTGGAGCACGCTGTGGCCGGATCTCGAGATCATCGCCTGGGATCAATAGGCGCGGGTTTGGCGTCGATCATGGCAATCAGCGTGCGCAGCCGGTCGGCCTCGTAGGAGGGTTTGTCGGGACGAAGGCGGGCGATGCGGGGGAAACGCATGGCGACACCCGATTTATGCCGGGTCGAGCGGTTGATGCCTTCGAAGGCCACTTCGACGACGAAGCCGAAATCCTTGTCGGCGCGCACGGCCCTGACGGGACCGAAACGCTCGGTGGTATTGTTGCGCACGAACTTGTCGAGCACTTCGAGCTCGGCATCGGTGAAACCGAAATAGGCCTTTCCCACAGGCACCAGCTGTTCGCCGTCCTCGTCATCGGCCCAGACGCCGAAGGTGAAATCGGAATAGTAGCTGGAGCGCTTGCCGTGGCCGCGCTGGGCATACATCAGCACCGCATCGACATTATAGGGATTGCGCTTCCACTTGAACCAGGGGCCTTTCATGCGGCCGGCCTGATAGACGCTGTCGCGACGCTTGATCATCACGCCCTCGATGACGGGATCCGGCGGGGCGGCGCGCAAAGCGTCGAGTTCGTCCCAGGACGAAAACGGCACGAGCGGCGAGAGATCGAAACGATCGTGCGGCGCGCGGTCGATGATCTCGGCGAGGCGATCGCGGCGATCGACATAGGCGCGGCCGCGAACATCCTCCTCGCCGTCGAACAGCAGATCATAGCTGCGGATGAAGGCGGGGTAGTCGGCCAGCATTTTCGGCGTCACCGTCTTGCGGTTCAGGCGCTGCTGCAGGTCGGAGAAGGTGCGGGTCGGGCTGTTGGAACGGGCGGTGCCGCCGACCAGCAGCTCGCCGTCGACAACGCCGGAAAAACTGATCGCATCGAGGACATCGGGAAAGGCGCCCGAAATATCGTCGCCGGAGCGGGAATAGATCTTGCGCCTGTCGCCGGAGCGCGAGAGCTGGACGCGGATGCCGTCCCATTTCCATTCGGCGGCGTAATCGGCGACATCGAGACCGGCAAGATCCCCCTCCTCCACCGCATTGGCGAGCATGACGGAATGGAAGATCGCCGGTGTCGCGAGCACCGGTTTTTCGCCGCCGCCGGCCAGCCATTCGAACAGCGCCTCATAGGGCGGCTGCAACCCGTGCCAGAGGGTTTCGATCTCGGTGACGTCCTTGTCGCCGAGATCGGCCAGCGCCTGCTTGGCAAGCCGGGCGGAAACGCCGATGCGCATGGCGCCGGTCGCCAGTTTGATGAAGGCGAAACGGCCGGACGCGTCCAACCGGTCGAGCAGGTCGCGGACGTAGCTGCGCACTTCGGTGCGGCCGAGCGCATTCATGCCGGTGACGACCTCGCCGAGACGCGGCTGGGCGAGCGCCGAGCGGTCGATATCCCGCTCATTGTCCCAGACCAGCGAGATGGTTTCGGCGAGATCGCCGACATAATCGTAGGAATAGCGAAACAGCACCTCGTCCATGCGCTCCAGCACCAGCTCGCGCAGCATGGCCGGCTTGACATTGCGCACATCAAGCGTGCCGGCGATGGCGGCAAGGCCGTAGCCGCGGTCGGGATCCGGCGTCTCGCGGAAATAATCGGTCAGCAGCTTCAGCTTGCCGTTGCGGCCGGGGGTCAGCACCAGGCGGTCGAGGAGGTCGGCGAAGGCTTTCATGAGGGCCTCCTGCGATGGAGGGAAAACCCCTCCCCAACCCCTCCCCACAAGGGGGAGGGGCTAAGCTGCGGCACTTCCCTGCCCTCTTTGGACCACAGCGTTCTCGGCAATGATTTGGTGGCGGGACGACGCGGCAGGTTAAGCCCCTCCCCCTTGTGGGGAGGGGTTGGGGAGGGGTTCTCGCGCAGCACGCAGCTCATCTCAATCCGCCTCATCCTCATAGCCCACCAGATGCAGCGGTTTGGCCTTGATGCCCTGCAGCTGGCACCAGCGCACCAGCGCCTCCTCGCGGCCGTGGGTCACCCAGACCTCGGCCGGATGCAGCTCGCGGATCGTTTCCGTCAGTTCCGGCCAGTCGCAATGATCCGAGATAACAAGCGGCAGTTCGACGCCGAGCTGTTTGGCGCGCTGGCGCACCATCATCCAGCCGGAAGCGAAGGCCGGCAGCGGCTCGTTGAAGCGCCGCGCCCAGCGGTCGGCGAAGGCCGAGGACGGGCCGACCACGACCGCGCCCCTGAAGGCGGATTTGTCGCGGCTTTCGATCGTCGCCGGCAGCAGCTCGCCGAGATCGATGCCCTGCCCGACATAATAGTCGCAGAGTTTTTCCATGGCGCCGTGAATATAGATCGGCGCGCCGTAACCGGCGTCGCGCAGCAGCCGGATGACGCGCTGCGCCTTGCCCAGCGCGTAGGCGCCGACGAGATGGGTGCGCTCGGGAAATTGCCGGAGCGAAGCCAGCAGCTTGCCGATCTCGTCCATCGGATCGGGGTGATGGAAGACCGGCAGGCCGAAAGTCGCCTCGGTGATGAAGACGTCGCAGGGCACCGGCACATAGGCGGCGCAGGTCGGGTCAGGTCGGCGCTTGTAATCGCCGGAGACGACGATGCGGGTGCCGTTCTTCTCGATGGCGATCTGGGCTGAGCCGAGCACGTGGCCGGCGGGATGAAAGCTCACCTTGACGCCGTTGACCAGCAGCTCCTCGCCGAAGACGGCGGCCTGCTCGCTGGCGCAGAAGCCGTCGCCGTAACGCAGGCGCATGATGTCGAGCGTCTGGCGGGTGGCGAGCACGTTCACATGGCCGGGCCGGGCGTGATCGGAATGGCCGTGGGTGACGAGCGCCTGCTCAACCGGCCGCACCGGATCGACATAAAAGCCGCCCTCGGGACAATAGAGCCCTTCGGGGGCGGGATAGAGCAGCGCATCAGGTCTCATAGGGCTAGAGATAGCGGGAAATGGACGCGAGGCCAGAGGATGGGAAGAAGGTCGTATCGAAAGCGCCGGCACGACCGCCACGCAAGCGCACCGCCGTCGTAACACGGATCAAAAAACCGATTCGATAGGGAACGGCCGCCTTTGCCCAAGGCGGCCATGATGATCTTGGCTGCAACGGAAGTCCGTTGCTCAGGCGATGGGCGTCATCAGCAGGCTCGTCCTGTCGTGGCCGACCAGCATGTCGAGCGAGGTACCGGCGCGGACCTCCACCGGCTGCGGGAAGGTGTGAAGAACCTGGAGCCAGCCGCCCTCATGATGTTCGTCGGGGTGGTTGTCGAAAACCACACCCTCGATCAGATCGACCTTCATCCACTGGACGACCCCGACAGCAGTGCCGTTTGCCTGAACCGGCACCGATATCTTGCGCAATGCCGCGGCGTGTTTGCGGGCAGTGAGGTCCACTGCCGCGATTTCGAAATCGTCCGAAAGCCTGGTCCACTCGGTCATCGTGCCGTGAACGGGAAGGCGCAACGGGGCGAGCGCATTGAACTGCGACATGTCGAAGCCGGAGACCTCGCCGACATGGGCATGGTTGGAGAGCGTTTCGCTGGCGACAAGGCAGCCCATGGCGGCGGCGGCGCGTGGAATGACGATGGCATCCTCGCGGAGCAGTCGAGCGTGGGCGTCCTCGAAGGTTTTCAGCACGTCTTCGGCCAGGAGATCGCTCGAAAGGATCTCGGAAATCAAGATATCGGCCCGGGCTTTCAACTCCCTGCCGACAGAAAGTCCGGTCGAGGTCTTTTCGAAGATGTCGATCTGTTCGCGATAACCATTGGCGGCGATGATCCTCTCCGCGGCCTGCGCTATGACAGGCACACTCTCGCAGGCCGCGATATTGCTGGCCCCGGCGCGCGCCGCCATCATCGACAGCAGGCCACTGCCGGCGCCGATGTCGAGGATCTGCGCATCGGCTCCCCGCAATTCTATGGCACGGCGGATCGCCGCTTCGAAGGCGTCATTGCGTCTGGTGTCGTTCATCATGGCGATGTGCCAGAAGGGCACGATCGACGAAGAGAGGCGCCTTATCTGATGCCAGGCATTGATATTGTCCGGCTGCAGACGCAGAACGTGACGGAATTCGGCCAGCGCCTCCGGCTGCCGACCTGAATCGGCCAATGCGACGGCGAGGTTGTTCCGCACGACAGGATTTTCGGGCGACAGGCCACGCGCCATCTCATAACAGCCGACCGCTTCCGCCGACCGGCCGAGCTGGCGTAGCAGCGCACCCTTTTCCATGAGGGCGACAAGATGGCCGGGATTGAGGCCGAGCAGCTTGTTCCAATAGTAGAGAGCGGTTTCGGCATCGCCTCTCTTGGCGACGACGCCCGCCAGCAGCGGCAGGATGTCTATCGTGCGGTAGTCCTTGTGCAGGACGCTGACATAGGCTTTCTCGGCGTTTTCGAAATCGCCCGACGCCTGAAAACTCATGGCGTCGTTCAGCGATTTGCGCGCGATCGAAATTCTCTCTTCCATATCGATGCTGATCATTCCGGCTCCCTGGGCCTTCTCAAAACAAGCGAAGGAGCCGCGGACGAGCACAGACCATCGGGCCGCGCAACCTGCCCATGCACAGACTGACATGAACGGGCGGCGGCTCGAAGGTTTTCGTGAGCGAACGACAAAACGAATCCTTCCCACCGGACCCTACGTTTGCCGTTCAAAAAAAGTTACTGAATTCTTAAGAAATTCCGCTGCCGCGGCTCAACGCCGCAAGCCTTCATTTTTTCGTGTGCCGATGCCGTCAAGGAACAGTTCCAGTGCCGCGTTGAACTCGGCCGGCCGCTGCAGCGGGGCAAAATGGCTGACACCTTCGAGATAGACCATCTGCGCGTCCGGAATGCTGCGGGCAAGATATTCGGCATGCTCGGGCTTGATGAATTCGTCGTGCTCGCCGAGCACGATCGCCACCGGCACCTTGATCATGGCAAGGTCGGAGGCCTGATAATTCGGCTCCGTCCGCATCATCAGGCTGACCGCCTCGACGAAGGCATTGAAATCATCCGGCGTTGCCGAGAGGGCGGCATAATCCCTGGCGTGCCGGCTGAAACACCGGTCGATCACCGGGGTCGAATGAAATTCCAGCGTGCCGCTCGGATCCATGTTGCAGGCGAAGAAGAACACGCCCTCGACACGCGACGGCGCTGTTGCGGCAAGGATCAAAGCGATGCAGGCGCCGTCGCTCCAGCCGACGAGCGCTGCCTTTTCAAGAGAGAGCGCGTCCATGACGGCAAGCACGTCGGCCGCCATCAGCTCGTAGCTATAGGGACTGATATCGCGCGTGCTTCTGCCATGGCCGCGGCTGTCGATCAGCACGACGCGGCGGCCGCTGCCCAAGAGCGCGGCAAGCTGATAACCCCAGTTGCCGCTATGGCCGAGGCCGCCGTGCAGCAGAACGACCGGAGGGCCGGCGCCGTAAGATGCATACCAGATGCGGGCGCCGTCGCGCTCGACATGACCTTCGATATTTGCCGTCGGCAAGGGTGCAGCGCCCTGCGCCTCGAAACGGATGAGCTCGTCGTCCTGTGGTTCCATGGTGGTACCCTCGATTGTTGCGACACGGATCAGCCGGCCGATGCGGCGGTGTAAACCGCCAGCTGGGCGGCAAAGGCACGTTTATAGGCGGGCCGCGCTTCGCCGCGGGCGAGATAGGCCAGGAGGTTGGGATAGTCGTCCAATAGAGCCGATCCTTTGAGCCTCAGCAGTATGGTCACCATCAGAAGGTCGCCGGCGCTGAAAGCGCCGTCAAGCCAGTCGGCATCGCCAAGGCGGCGGGAAAGATCGGCGAGCCGTTTGCCGATGGTGAGCTCGAGAGAATGCAGGCGCTGCTCGTACCAAGGCTCGTTGCGCTCCAGGATGGTGGCAAGCGCCCGGTCGAAGATCGGCGGCTCTATGGTGTTGAGCGCGGCAAACATCCATGCGATCGCCCGTGCCCGGGCATTCGCATCCCTAGGCAGCAGGCCCGCATGGCGCTCGGCGATATGGAAGACGATCGCCCCGGACTCGAAGAGAGCGAGGTCGCCTTCTTCATAGGTCGGAATCTGGCCGAAAGGCTGAAGTGCGAGATGCGCGGGCTCTCTCATCTTCGCGAAGGTGACAAGGCGGACCTCGTAAGGCTCGCCGACTTCCTCCAGCGCCCAGCGAACCCGCATGTCACGCGCCAGGCCCCTGCCCCGATCGGGCGAGCGTTCAAAGGCGGTAATGGTAATCGTCATGGCTGTTCTCCACCGCTTATCCGTCTTGAAGACGATCGGCCAAACGAGTTTCCGACATCCTGTGTGCGTTCTCCCCGCAAAAACCGCGTCGCGTTTTCCCGGGCCGGCTCAGAAAAGCCGGAAAACAGCCCAACTACAACCAGAATCGCCTCCTAGCTGTTGCAGCCTTCGATACAATCAGGAGGAGCAATATTGGGCAGGAAGCTTTTCTATTGCGCGACGACCGTCGCAGTCGCCACGGCCGGCCTCTACCTCAACAATACCAGCCTTCTGGCGGAGCATCGGCCGGGAACACCGGTACTGCTCGCCCATCGCGGCATCGCCCAGCGGTTCGATGAAACCGACCTGAAGAACGACACCTGCACCGCCGCCCGCATACTGGCGCCGAAACACGATTATCTCGAGAACACCATCCGCTCGATGCGGGCAGGCTTTGCCGCCGGCGCCGATATCGTCGAAATCGACGTGCATCCGACGACGGATGGCGAATTCGCGGTCTTTCACGACTGGACGCTCGACTGCCGCACCGACGGGCACGGTGTGACGCGCGAGCATTCGATGGCCGAGATGCGCAAGCTCGACATCGGCTACGGCTATACCGCCGATGACGGCAAGACCTTTCCCTTTCGCGGCCGCGGCATCGGCATGATGCCGACGCTTGCCGAGGTGCTGTCGACCTTTCCGGATCGGCGCTTCCTCATCAACGTCAAGAGCCGCGACTCTTCCGAAGGTGAAAAACTCGCCGCCGTGCTCAACGGGCTTTCTGCCGAGCGGCGGGCCGACATCATCGTCTATGGCGGCGACGAGCCGATCGACGTCATCCGCCGGCTGGCGCCCGACATCCGGACTGCTTCGCGCGCGAGCCTGAAGGGCTGCCTGTTCAGCTATATCGGCTATGGATGGATCGGCCTGATGCCGGAGGCCTGCAAACATCGGATGATGCTGGTGCCG
Source organism: Rhizobium esperanzae (assembly GCF_014197615.1). Classification (GTDB taxonomy): domain Bacteria; phylum Pseudomonadota; class Alphaproteobacteria; order Rhizobiales; family Rhizobiaceae; genus Rhizobium; species Rhizobium esperanzae_A. The sequence goes on along the minus strand of NZ_JACIFY010000032.1, from coordinate 14,850 downwards.
GTCAATATCGCGCCATGGCTCTGGGGCTGGCCGGACCGCTTTCTCAACCGGATGGAAGATGCCGGCACTGAAGTCTTCGTGCTCGGCCCCTATCGCGGCAATGACTTTTCCACCGGTATCGACGATCCCGCTGAACTGGCGCGGCTGCCGACGAACTATGCGGCGGGCATATGGACGAATGAGATCGAGGCAATCGGCAAGATTGCGAGATAAGGTTCGCCTGGATGGAAGATCGAGGCGGAGTTCGAGCCGTTCACGCCGCTCTGGCTTGGGCTGCGGCAACCTCGACACGGTCGCGGCCATTTTTCTTTGCGGCGTAGAGCGCCTGATCCGCGGCCTCGATCAGCTCTGCCGGCGTCGCAAATCCCTCTGACATGCTCGCCACGCCGATGCTGACCGTCACCATGCCCTTGCTGCTTTCACGATGCGGGATTGCCCGCCGATGCAATGCCGCGAGCAGCATCCGGGCGAGGCGCAGCGCGCCATCCCTGTCGGTGCCGGGAAGCAGAATGGCGAATTCCTCGCCGCCAAATCGCGCTGCAAGATCGGACGGCCGCTTGGTGACCGACCCGAGGACCTCGCCGATCACCCTCAGGCAGTTGTCCCCTTCGAGGTGACCATAGGTATCGTTGTAGGCCTTGAAGTGATCGACGTCGATCAGCAGCAGGCTGAGAGCGGTGTCGACACGGCGGGCGCGGGCAAATTCCTCCGAGATCGCCTCGTCGAATACTCTGCGATTGGCGATGCCAGTCAATGCGTCGGTATCGGCCAGTCCCTTCATCTTCAGGGCGAGCTGCGTCAGCCTTTCTTCGGAATGCTTCATCGCAGTGATGTCGGACACCACCACCAGGGCGGAGCCGTCGGCCGCCAAACGTGTGCGCTGCCTGAGCCAGCGTCCGTCGAACATCGGTATTTCGCTGTCATGGGTGAGGAAAAGCTGCGCTGCCGATGTTTCGATCCAGTCTTCGCCGGCATCCGGGCTCACGTCGATCCGCTCGCCGCTGCGCATGACGGCCCGCAGGATATCGGCAATGTGCGCGCCTGGCTGTCTGGCGTCGGCGGAGCCGGGAAAGGCAGCGCGATATTGATCGTTGCAAAAGACCAGCCGGCCCTCGGGATTGAACATGGCGAGGCCATCGGACATTTCCGTCATCGCCTGGGAAAGCACATTCTTGCTGTCGACGGCTTCCTGAATCAGACGTTTTTTCTCGGTGATATCGCGGGTCACGCCCGAAAGGCCGATGAGATCGCCGTGGCGGTTTCGCAACGGCACCTTCGACGTCAGGAACCAGCGTTCCCGGCCGTTCTTTTCGACAAGCGGCTCCTCGAAATCCACCAGCGGTTCCCCGCTGGACATGATCTCCTGTTCGCGGTCGAAGAATGTCTGCGCCATTTCGCTGGGATAAAGATCGAAATCGGTCAGGCCGACCATCTCCGAAGACTTGGTGCGGTTGTGATCTCGCGCAACGTTGAGGTTGGTGACGACGAAGCGGCTATTGCGGTCTTTGACATAGTGGAAATCAGGCGCCTGGGTCAGGGCGGCCTTCAAGATATCCCGCTCAAGGGTAAAGGCATGGAAATAGGTGATGACCGATGCCGCCGCCAAAGTCGCGGCGAATTTCCCGGCTATTATCGCAAGGCTGAGCGTCGTCACGGGCGGGTTGCCGGTTCGATGGAGAATGCTCATCGTCAATGTGACGGCAGCCACGGTGACGGCGCAGGCCACGGCCTTTTTGACATCCGCCGTGCCCCTGCCGAACCGGATGCGGACCGCCAGCCCAAGCGCGGAAACCAGCATGATCGAGATCAATGCCGGTTCGACACCGGCGCCGCCCATGGAAATCCTCTGTGCTGCGGTCAAGGCTCCGGTCACGAGAACCGCCAGCGGGCCGCCGTAGACAGCCGAAACCGCCAGCAAGGTCGAACGGAGATCGAGATAGTAGCCGCTGCCGACCTCGACCGACAGCAGCATCGACAAGACCGCCCCGAGGCCCATCATCAAGCCGAAACCAAGTTGTGCCTGGACCTCGGTCAGGCGGTAGAGCTTGTAATGCAGGTGCATCCACACCGAAATAACCAGTGAGACCGCGGCCACATTTCCGATCAAGACCTGCCAAGGCACGACACATTCCTCTAATATTTACAGTACTTAATATAGGTTTGCCGATGAAATCAGATTGGCTGAAGAAAGCTGCCGGTCTTGGAGCTGCCGCGCCCGGGATCAACCATTGCCGCCCGTTCCTCCTCTTAAACGGTCCCTGAGCGAGTGCTGCCGAGATCCCACCACGGGCTTGCGCCGGGCGAGCAATCTGCCGATAAAATCCGGCAAATTCTTTAAGTATCCATTAACCCGCTCATTTACCGAGACGGCTCCTTCCGGCGCATCCGGCAGAAAAGAAATGTATCAATAAAATCAGCATGATATCAGAATCCCCGCGAACGTATCGGTTCGGCACAGGATTTTTCCAAGGGGATTTCCCGCGCCGGCATCGGCGATTTTTTGCCATCTTTGTGCCGGGAAGCCGGAAAGTGCCTTCACTGTTTGTTAAGGGCTTGTTGTCCCATAAGCTTACTTCGTAGCAGCGGCGACTGCCGATCGGAGAAAGACATGAAGCTCGAGGCCGAATTCAATCGAATTGAGGAAGTCGCCGCAGGCTTCAACACGCATTACGAAGTGTTCAAATATATGAAAGGTCTGACCCAGGACCTTGGAATGAACGCTTTCCTGTTCATGACGCTGCCGACCGTCGACAATGTTGAAATCGGCGCGACCAAAATCATCACCAACTGGCCGGCGGAAATGGTCGATTATTATGACGCCCATAGTTTGCTGATCGACAGTCCCGTCATCCGCCGGATGCTGAGATCGACCAGCCCGTTCAATTATGATGTCGAAGCGATCAACACCAATCGCGGCGAAGGCAAGAAGTCGACGGTCATTGAGCTGTTTTTCCGATACGGCATGGAAAAAGGCGCCTATTTTCCTGTTCACGATGCCGCCGGCGGACGCGGCGCCATGTCGATTTCGGGACCCCGGAATTTCAGCATGATCGAAATGGCGAAGCTTCTGTTCATCGCCACGCTGATCTATGACCGGCTCTCGCAGCTCACACTGAACGAGAAACACAAGCCCATCGAGTTTACGCCAAGCGAACTGGACTGCCTGAGGCTGACGGCCGGAGGCCGGAAGGGCAATGAAATTGCCAAGCTTCTCGACCTTACGGAAAATGCGGTGAACAATCACATCGGTAGCGCGATCAAGAAACTCGGATGCACGACAAGAACGCAGGCCGTCGTCAGCGCTCTGCGGCTCAACATCATTCGCGTTTAGCGATCGAGCCGGCCGGCAGGCTGATGAAACGCGGCATCACAGGCTGCGCGCCCGCAGCAAGGCCGGGATCTCCTCCGGGAGGACGGGTTTGGAAAAGCGGTAGCCTTGCGCCTCCTCGCAGCGTGCGTGACGCAGGAAATCCATCTGGGCGTCGGTTTCCACACCTTCGGCGAGGACCGAAAGCTTCAGCGTCCGGGCCAGCGAAATGACCGCCGAGGCGATGGCGACGGCGGTCTTGTCGCCGGGCAGCGCCTCGACCAGCGAACGGTCCATCTTCAGGCGGTCGAAGGGGAAGGTCTTCAGCGCCGCCAGGCTGGAATAACCGGAGCCGAAATCGTCGATCGACAGGCGCACGCCGAGCGCCCTGAGCTGCTCCATCATGGCGAGCGCCCGTTCGGCATCCTGCATCACCACGCTTTCGGTGACCTCGAGCTCCAGCCAGCGCGCCTGCAGGCGGTGGCGCTCCAGCGCCTCGGCGACGTGGGTTGCGAAATCCGGATCGGCGAACTGCTTGGCGGAGACGTTGACGGCGACGGTCAGCGGCGCCAAGCCCATATCCTGCCATTGGCGCGCCTGGCGGCAGGCTTCGTTCAGCACCCAGAGGCCCAGGGGAACGATGAGGCCGGTCTCTTCGGCGAGCGGAATGAAATTGACCGGCGGCACCCTGCCCTTGGCCGGATGGTTCCAGCGCACCAGCGCCTCAATGCCGGTGATGCGGCCTGTGGCGACATCGACCTGCGGCTGGTACTGCAGGAACAACTGGTCGCCGGTGATCGCCTGGTGCAGTTCCTCCTGCTCGCCGAGCGGCATTCCCACAGGTACGCCGCCGCCGTCGTGATGCTGCAACGTGTTGCGGCCAAGCTCCTTGGCGCGGTACATGGCGCGGTCGGCATTGGCGAGCAGCTCTTCCGAGGTTGCGCCATCGAAGGGGAAGGCGGCGACACCGATGCTGGAGGTGACGACGAATTCACCGCCGTCGCCGCGGACCGGCCGGTTGATCGCCTTCTGCAATTCGCGAAGGCGGCGGGTGATGCCGGCATCATGGCTCGACTGGTGGACGAGCACCACCAGGAATTCGTCGCCGCCGAGGCGCACCACCATATCGGACGCCCTGACGCTGTTGGCCATGCGGGCGGCGATTTCCTTCAGCACCTCGTCGCCGGCGGCGTGGCCGCGACCATCATTGATGTCCTTGAAATTGTCGAGATCGATATAGGCGACGGTGACCTTGCGGTTGTTGCGTCGGGCCTGGTCGAGGATTTTCGCCAGCCGTTCCTTGAGGAAGGCGCGGTTCGGCAGGCCGGTCAAATCGTCATGATGGGCCATGAAATGAATGCGGTCGTCGACCCGCTTGCGCTCGATGGCGATGCCGGCGATGTGGGTGGCGAGCGCCACCAGCCTTATCTCGTGCTCGGTCGGACGGCGGACCTGCCTGGAATAGAGCGCGAAAGTGCCGAGCACATTGTTCTGCGCCGTGGCGATCGGCGTCGACCAGCAGGAGCGGAAACCGAACGGCGCAACAAGCGCGCGAAAATCCTCCCAGAGCGGATCGGCCATGATGTCTTCGACGACCACCGCCTGGCCGCGCCAGGCGGCGGTGCCGCAGGAGCCGACCTTGGGACCGATCGTGACGCCATCGATGAGGCGGCTGTAGCCGCCGGGCAGGTTGGGAGCGGCGCCGTGATAGAGCCTGGTGCCCTCGCCGTCGAGCAGCAGCACCGAGCCGTCGATATCCGTCAGCTGCGCCTCGATCATCAGCACCAGCGCCTCGAGGATCATCGGCAACGGCTCGTTGCGGGCGATCATTTCGAGCAGTTTCGCCTGGCCGCGATGGAGATCCTCCTGGAGCTTGCGCTCGGTGATATCGCGGGAAACACCGATCAGGCCGACGATCTCGCCGCGATCGTTGCGCAGCGGTATCTTCGAGGTCAGCCGGCATATCTGCTTTTTTCCGCCTGGAAGGAAGTAGCTTTCCTCCATGTCGATGCGGGCTTGGCCGGTCGCCATGATCTGTTGCTCGATATCGAAATGCCGCCGCGCCGTCTCGAAATCGAACAGGTCGAAATCACGTTTTCCGGTGATGAGGTCAGCGCTCTGCAGGCCGAGGCTGCTGGCGGTAACGGCGTTGGCGAAGACGAAACGGCTGTCACGATCCTTGACATAGAGGAAGTCCGGAAGTTCGTGGACGATCGCCTTCAGGCGCAGGTTCTCGATGCCTTCGGAGAGGTGATGGGCGGTCGAGGCCATCATCGCCTCCGTCGCGGCAACGATGCGCCGCGTTTCGGCCGACAGAGCATCGGCCGGCTCCCATCGCCTGGCACTCGGTTCCTGCATGACGCCATTCTCCCCGCCGGCCGAAGGCCGTACCCGCAAAACCTCAAAAATTCCCTTCAAAGTAGTCCCCATTTCCTTCGGCTTGCTTAAATGAAAAGGTGAACGAGAGGACAATATCGGCGGCGATATCCTGCCGTCCGCTTCACCGGGCAACGGCAATCCGGCCTGCCCGTGCCCGGCTTGTGCCAAAAGAATGCAGGCCATCTGGCACGTTTTCTGCTACGGGCGCGTCATGAGATGTGATCCCCGGATGCCTTCACGCCGCGATATGCTTTTCTTTCTCGCCGCTTCGGCCGTTGCGGGCGGGACGTCGCGCGCGTTGGCCTCGCCGCTGACGGCTGCCGGACAACCCGATCTGCGCGGAGCGATCGACGCGGTGGAATATCGCGCCATTCCCGACAGCGGCGACCGCAAGACCCGCAACCTGCAGCAGATGATCGAACAGGCGGCGCGCGAAAACGTGCCGGTCTTCCTGCCGCCCGGCACCTACAAGGCCTCCAATCTCACTTTGCCCGACAATACCCGCATTACGGGCGTGCCCGGCGCCTCGCGGATCGTCTATACCGGCGAAGGTCGCCTGTTTTCGGCCGAGAACGTGCGCCGCATCGAGCTTTCCAATCTCGTCATCGACGGCGGCAACCGCTGGCTCGGCGATGATGCCGGCGGGCTCGTGCAATTGACCGGCGTCGACGAGGTGCTGATCGACAATTGCGAGATCGGCGGCAGCCGTAAACACGGGCTGCAGTTGGAGCGCTGCGGCGGGCGGGTCGAGCGCAGCCGCATTTCGAATGCCGCCCAATCCGGGCTTTATGCGGTCGATTCCGCCAATCTCTCGGTCACCGGAAATACGATCGCCGATTGCGGTAATGGCGGCATCCTGGTGCATCGCTGGAAGAAGGCGGAGGACGGCACGGTTGTTTCCGGCAACCGCATCTTCAACATCCGCGCCAATGACGGCGGCACCGGCCAGAACGGCAACGGCATCAATATTTTCCGCGCCGACGGCGTGATGGTGGTGAACAACCACGTCTCCGACTGCGCCTTCACGGCGATCCGGGCCAATTCAGCCTCCGACATCCAGATCAGCAACAATCAGTGCCGGCGATCCGGCGAGACGGCGATCTACGTCGAATTCGCCTTCGAAGGCGCGGTGGTTTCCGCCAACATGATCGACGGGGCGGCGAACGGCATCTCGATCGCCAATTTCGACGAGGGCGGCAGGCTGGCAAGCGTTACCGGCAATGTCGTGCGCAATCTGACGCTGAAAGGCCCCTACAAGCACGAGGTCGGTTTCGGCATCGGGATTGCAGCTGAGGCCGATACACTGATTTCAGGCAATGTGATCGAAGGCGCCCCGCGCTGGGGAATGCAGATCGGCTGGGGTCCCTATCTCAGAAACGTCGTCGTCAGCGGCAATGTGGTGCGCAAGGCGTCCGTGGGATGCGCCGTCTCGGTCGCCGATGGCGCCGGCACCGCCGTCATCACCGACAATATCTTCCAGGAAACCACCGAAGGGGCGGTTTTAGGCTTTGAGTGGGAGAAGAAAGTCTCCGGCGAAATGGCCGGCGGCGGCGCGCCCTATGCGCAGCTGACCATCGAGCGAAATCGCGCCTCGTGACGAAAGCATTTGTGTCCCAGTAGAAATTCTTTACCTCTTTTGTTTCACGAGGTTCCGTGAAAGCTGAGGCCTCGTTTTCACAATGACAGCATCTTAGGGGAACGCATTGATCAAGCGATATGCGGACTTGAAATTTTACCCTGAGAGGGTAATTTAAACGTGGAAAAGCGGAAGGCCCACTACAACCTCGCAGCGATCATCGCCATCGTCAGGGAGCGAAAGGCGGCAGCCTTCACCAAAAGCGCCATCGACGGCGGGAGATCGATGGGATTGACCACTTCGGAGATGATCGACGTCGTCGCCGGGCTTAGGAATACCCACCTCTACAAGTCGATGACGACGTATAACGACACTACAATCTGGCAGGATGTTTATCACGCCAATACGCCGGCCGGGAAGGCTTATATCAAAGTCACGCTGAGGGAAGACGGCGCACCCGTCATCCAATTCAAGGAGTTGTAACAATGGCCAGGATATGTGTTTGCTGTGACGCAAAGTCCGAAATGACGCCATTCTTCAACGAAACTCACCACATTGCTTTTCGCAATCTGAAAGCGGACGTCGAAGGCTTGTCGGGTTTTCGTTGCGGCGCATGCGGCGAGATCGAGTATGACCAAGCCAGTGCTGAGCGTTATGCCCAGGCCAGTGATGCGCTGGTTCTGCAGGATAGGCGAGCAGTCGGCGAGGATTTGCGTCGAATTCGCAAGAAACTGCGCCTCAATCAGACTGAAGCGTCTGCACTGACGGGTGGGGGGCACAATGCCTTCTCTCGCTATGAGACGGGAAAAGTCAGTCCGCCGCCCGCCGTCGTCAATCTCTTCCGTCTGCTCGAGCGACATCCCGACGACGTAGAGGAGTTGCGACGCGCATAACCGGCATTTTGCAAGCGCCAAGCTGAAGCCGTTCAGGGGGCAAAGCCGGGTATAATGGCGCAGTCCGCGCTGCATCGCCCGCACGCCCTCGGGCATATCAATCCCTACGTCCGATGTACGCCTCCTAGACCTGGGTGTGATTACGTCTCCGTTGCGAACGGAGATAATGATCCACATCGGAAACGGACAGTCAGGAGGAGACGAGCATGGACACCATCTCACGCCCCGGTAGAGCAAAACCCGACGAATTGGTTCCGTCGCGCTACTCGCTGCAGATCGGCGAGATCGACGTCATGGTGGTCAGCGACGGCGTGCTGACGCTGCCGGGCGCAATGCTCGGCCACAACGCCGACCCGGCCGCCCGGTCGGCCTGGCTGGACCACAATTTCCTGCCGACGGAAACGCTCGACTGGGGGCTGAACGTGGTTGTCGTGCGGAGCGGCGGCCAAGCCATACTGCTCGATGCCGGGCTCGGGGCGGACCCGAACTTGAACCTGCCGCGAGCCGGGCAACTGGCCCATCGACTGGATGCCGCCGGCATCGATCTTGCCTCCGTGACCGACGTGGTGCTGACCCACATGCACATGGACCATATTGGCATGCTGCTCGTCGACGGGGTGAAGGAGCAGTTGCGGCCGGACCTGCGCATCCACGTGGCGGCGGCCGAGGTCAAATTCTGGACGGCGCCCGATTTCTCCCACGTCTCGATGCCGCCGGGCTTCCCGGACGCGCTTCGGCAGGCGGCCAAGCGGTTCGCGGAAGAATATGGCAGCCACCTGCAGACGTTCGACGAGGAGTACACGGTGGCGCCCGGCGTGGTCGTCACGCGCACCGGCGGCCACACGCCCGGGCATAGCGTGATCCGCCTGGCCTCCGGCAGCGACCGGCTGATGTTTGCCGGCGACGCCGTGTTCGCGGTCGGGTTCGAGCATCCCGACTGGTTCAACGGCTTCGAACACGACCCGGAAGAGGCAGCCCGCGTCCGCGTCCGCCTTCTGCGGGAGCTTTCGGCGACCGGCGAGCTGCTGGTGGCCACTCACCTGCCATTCCCCTCCATCGGTCATGTAGCGATCGAAGGCGATGCCTTCCGCTGGGTGCCGATCTTCTGGGACTACTGACCGCTTTCGGGTCAGGGCTGAACTGGACGCCGCCGTTTGAACGAAACGGCGCATGGAGGCGATCATGGACGTATATGAGGCAGTGACCAGCCGACGGTCGGTGCGCGGTTTCAAAGACAAGCCTGTGGCGAGGGAGGTGCTCGAGCGCGTGCTCTCTGCCGCAGCCTGGTCGCCATCGGGGTCGAACATCCAGCCGTGGAATACCTATGTGATGACCGGCGCAGCACTGGCCGAACTCAAGACATCGGCCGTCGAGCGCGTGGCCCATGGCGACGCCTGGGACAAGCGGCAATACGAGATGTACCCGTCCACGCTGAAATCCCCCTATGGGGAGCGCCGGTCCGCCTTCGGCAAGGAGCGCTACAGCGCGCTCGGCATTGCCCGGGAGGACTGGGAGGCGCGCCAGCGGGCGGCAATCGCCAACTGGAATTGTTTCGGCGCGCCCGCCGCCCTGTTCTGCTACATCGACCATGATCTGGGCCTGCCGCAATGGGCCGATGTCGGCATGTATCTGCAGACCGTCATGCTGCTGCTGCGTGCCGAAGGCCTGCACAGTTGCCCGCAGATGGCGTGGTCGCAGGTTCGCGAGACGGTGGCGGAAGCCCTGTCGCCGCCGGACGGGCTCGTCCTCTTCTGTGGCATGTCGATCGGCTACGAGGACCCCACGGTCAGTTACGCCCGCACGGGCCGCGCGCCGCTTGCCGAGACGGTCACGTTCCTCGGCGATGCGTGACTTGCGCGCGAAGGACAAGAGGCCCATGATCCCTGCGTGTGATACGTTCTTAATCATGCGTGATATCGGAGAACGCCATGACCACGCATAAAGTCGGTTACCTCATCGGCAGCCTCGCCAAGGGCTCGATCAATCGCAAGCTCGCCAAGGCCTTGGTGCGGTTGGCTCCGCCGGAACTTGAAATGTCGGAAATATCCTTCAAGGACCTGCCGCTCTACAGCTACGATTACGACGCGGACTACCCTCCGGCCGGCAGGGCATTCAAGGCGGCCATCGCCGCCGTCGACGCCGTGCTGTTCGTCACCCCCGAATACAATCGATCCATCCCCGGCGGGCTGAAAAACGCGATCGACTGGGCAAGCCGCCCCTATGGCACCAACTCGTTCACCCGCAAACCGTCGGCGGTGATCGGCACGTCGCCGGGCGCGATCGGCACGGCCGTCGCCCAGCAGAATTTGCGCAGCGTGCTCAGCTTCTGCAACTCTCCGCAGATGAATGCCCCGGAAGCCTATATCCAGTTCACACCGGGCCTGATCACCGATGACGGCGAGGTCACCAACGACACCACCGCCAAGTTCCTCCGCACGTTCATGGAGGACTTCCATGTCTTCGTCGCAAGGGTTCGCTCCGTGCTGCCGAAAGATGCCTAAGGCACCGCGGAACTGCCTGCGCACTTTTGCTGGAATTGGTCTTTGGTTGGCGCAATTCCGGACGCAAAACCACTTGCGCACTTTTGCTGGAATTGGTCTTTGGTTGGCGCAATTCCGGACGCAAAACCGCTTGCGCACTTTTGCTGGAATTGCTTGTTATCAAAAGCTTTCATCGTTCCATCAGCGCCGGGGACTTTTCCGGGGCCGATCGGGCATTTACCTTTCCTCGCACAACATCGCGGGGAAACATTCATGCTGACAATCTACGGGGTCTATCGATCGCGCGCCTCACGCGTCTACTGGATGGCGGAGGAGCTTGGGCTCGACTTTCAGTCGGTGCCGGTGCTGCAGGCAAGGCGGCTCGCAGATCCGCTGGCGCCTCAGGCGCCGCTCAACACGCAATCGCCTGATTTCATCGCCGTCAACCCGATGGCGCAGATCCCCAGCATTCGCGACGGCGACCTCGTCATGCACGAGTCGCTGGCGATCAATCTTTACCTCGCGCGCAGACATGGCGGACCGCTTTCCGGCAAAACCGTCGAAGAAGACGGATTGCTGACGATGTGGACGGTCTGGGCGGCGGCGGAGGTCGAGCCGCAGACGGTGAAGATCGTGCTGACCTATGATAACGGCCTCGAAAACAGCGACGCCGGCAAGGAGACGATCGCCGTCGCCTGCCGCTCGCTGCGCCGGCCGCTGGCAGTTCTCGAAGGCCACCTGGCCGGCCGGCAATGGATCGTCGGCGACCGCTTCACCGTCGCCGATCTCAACCTCGCCGAAGTGCTGCGCTACGCCCAGAGCGAAGAGGCGCTGTTCCAAGCCCACCCCAATGTCAAAGCCTGGATCGAGCGCTGCCAGTCGCGTGCGGCCTATAAGGCGATGCAGGCGAGCCGCAGCAAGGAGCCGATCGAGGTGTGAATTATGGGAAAAGGGCCAGGGTGCCGGCCATTTCCTCGCGGATCCAGGCCTTGAAATCCTTGACCTTCTTGGGTTCGCGCACGCCTTCGGCGGTGACGAAATAATGACCGAAGCCGGTTCGCGCCCGGATGCCGAAGGGGGCGACGAGCCGGCCTTCGGCAAGCGCAAAGGCAGCGAGCGTCTGCCAGGCAAGCATGACCCCCTGCCCGGCAATCGCCGCATCGAGGCAGAGCGAGGCATCGTTGAAGACGTGGCGGGTCGCAAGCGTCGCGCCCGATAGCCCGGCCTCGCGCATCCAGACCTCCCAGGTGAACATGGAAGGGCCATCGATGATGGCCGGCAAAGCGAGGATATCGGCCGGCTCCTTCAACTCTGCCGCCATTTCAGGCGAACAGACGGGAAAAACCTCCTGCTCCAGCAACAATTCGGCCTTCACGTCGGGCCATTTGCCGGCGCCGACGCGGATGCCGATATCGACGTCGCAAAGTGCCGGGCTGACAAGATTGCTGGTTGCGTCCAGCCGCAGCTTGATGTCGGGATGACGCTCGGCGAAGCGATCGAGCCGGCAGACCAGCCAGCGGGCGGCGAAAACCGGCGCCACCGAGATGGTCAGAATGGTATCGTCCTTGCGGCTTGCGATCGACACCGCCGCCGAAAGCCGGGCGAACCCCTCCTCCAGCGCCAGCAGCACCGGCCGACCGGCTTCGGTGACGATCATGCCCCTGGCAGTGCGCTCGAAAATCACCTGGCCGAGCTGGGCTTCGGCCTTGATGACCTGCTGGCTGACGGCGCCGACGGAGACGCCGAGCTCCTCGGCGGCGGCCTGGAGCGAGCCGAGCCGACCGACGGCATCAAGCGCCCGCAGGCCGTTGAGATGGACGGCGTTCAGGTTTTTCATATAGTTTTTCTATAACGGTTCCGCATGAATCTCAATTGAAAACCCGCTTGGCGGAGCCGATATTGCAGCATGCGGTCATGATCCCTCACCGCTGGAGAAAGCGAGGCATGCCATGTCGTTGCTGAAGTTTTTCTTGAGACCAACCTTTCATGCCGGCGGCGCGGAAATTGCCGACGCCTGGAGGGACGATCCGCTGCGCCATCCCGAGGTCGAGCGCATGTCGATGCGCGAGATCGCCGATCTGCCGCTCGCGATGCCGGCCGGCTTTCCCGCGGAAGCCAAGCCACCGCTGGCGAAATGCGCCTGAAAACATGTTAGGTTCGCCCCGGCAGAAAGGGCGAAACGATGGCTGACACAGTCGCTGCGATCTTCGAACGCTTGAAACGGCTGGCGACGGAAGCCGGCCTGCTCGATGTCGAGGAGAGCACGTCCTATGGCAATCCAGCGCTGAAGGTCGGCGGCAAGAGCTTCGCCGCGGTGAAGAACGCCGAGACGATCGTGATCTCGATTTCGCTCGACGACAAGGATCACCTGCTGGAGATGGCGCCCGACATCTACTTCCAGACCGATCATTATGTCGGCTGGCCGCATCTGCCGGTGCGCGCCGCCATGATCGGCGACGAGGAACTGCGGTTGCGGCTGACCGGCGCCTGGCTATTCCGGGCGCCGAAGAAACTTACCGAGCGGTTCGAACATCAGCCCCGATCCTGATGCAGCTCGCTCGGACGTGCGCAGGCGCGTAAACTCCTTGACGCCACGATATTCCGCACCCATAGATAGCTAGACAGTCTAGCTGGAATGGATAGGAACCAGTGATGGAATGGCAATTGCAGGATGCCAAGAACCAGTTCTCAAAAGTGGTGCAGAAGGCGCGGGATGAAGGGCCGCAGATGGTCACGCTGCGCGGCGAGCCCGCGGCTGTCGTACTGTCCTTCCGCGATTACGATGCCTTGCGCGCCGGCCGTCCGACGCTGGTCGACGACCTGCTCGGCGGCCCCGCCTGGGACGACGAAGTTGCCGATGCGGTCGAAGCGCGCGCCAAGACGCCAAGCCGCGGCGTGACCTTCTGATGTATCTGGTCGACACCAATATCGTCTCGGAGGCGCGACGCGACACGCAGCAGGCGGTGTCTTGGCTGCGCTCCGTCGACCCGCTGAGCATCCATCTGAGCGCGCTGACCTTTGGCGAGATCATGCGTGGCATCGCCCTCAAACAGAGGTCGGACCCGAAGGCCGCAGCACACCTTGCCGAATGGCTACGCAAGCTGCGTCATGATCACGACGATCGCATCCTGCCGGTGACCGATCAGATCGCCGTGGAATGGGGCCGCATCGCCGCGATCCGTCCGCGCGGCGACATTGATGGGCTGATCGCCGCGACCGCGATCGTCCATGACCTGATCGTCGTCACCCGCAATGTGGGTGATTTCGACGACACCGGCGCATCGGCGATCAATCCATGGGAGACGTAGCATAAGGACAGGGACTGCTACAGCCGTCCCTGTCCTGCAAGCCAAGCCCGGTATGACGGCAGATCAGCCCCGGTCGAAGGCCAGCGCCCGCTGGACGGCGGGACGCTGCAGCATGCGGGCGTGGTGGTCGCTTACTTTTGCGAAGCGAGCGGGATCGACGCCATCGGAGGGCAGCCAGCCCGACATGACGAAGAGATAGGGATCGGCGAGCGAATAGGTCTCGCCCATCACCCAGGGGCCTTCCAGCATATCCTCAATGAGCGTGAAGCAGTCGGCCATATTCTGCGGCACCTTGGCCTTCATCGCCTCGATTGCGGCCGGATCGTCGGCCCAGCGGGAGCCGCGCGGGCGATGGGCATGGTTTACATGCACGGTCGAGCAGAGATAGCTGTTGAAGGCTTGCAGCCGCGCCATTTCGAAGGGATCGGCGAGCGGTGCGAGTTTGGCGGCCGGAGCGCTTGCGGCGATGAAGCCGAGGATCGCCGGCGTTTCCGTCAGCACGCCGCGGTCGCCGACCAGTGCCGGCACCCGGCCCTTCGGGTTGATCTTCAGATAATCCGGCGAACGCTGCTCACCATTGGCGAAGCTGAGCTTCCTGGTTTCGAAGGCGAGGCCGGATTCTTCCAGGGCAATAAGGCTTGCGAGCGCGCAGGTTCCCGGCGCGTAGTACAATGTCAGCATGGTTCTCGACTCCCTTTCGGGAGCTGGTATAGCGCAGGGATGCGTGCGGCGGAACCGGTGATTGCCCCGCCTTTCGGCAGCCGGACAATGATCGGCGTGCCGTGCGGCAGCCCGGGCTGTACCCGGTCAAAACCCCTCCCCAACCCCTCCCCACAAGGGCAGGGCTATCGCATATGAGCGATGATAGAGATGAGGAACTGATCATCCCACCCAGCCTTCTTGATCT
>NZ_JACIFY010000031.1 GCF_014197615.1 Rhizobium esperanzae | reverse complement strand
CTCAAATCATCCATCGCTCAATTCTCCTGCGTCCAGCAAGAGAATCAGAACACCATCACATAGGCAATTCTAAATGTGTGAATGCCATAGCCCCGATGGGGAGAAGGGGACAAGCAATGAGATGCAGGCCACCCGACGTCATGGCCGCAGGAGGAATATGATGGCCGAGGAACTGGAAACCGAGCGTCCCGACGTTCGCGAGGATGGACGCCGCCCGCCGCG
Source organism: Rhizobium esperanzae (assembly GCF_014197615.1). Lineage (GTDB taxonomy): Bacteria > Pseudomonadota > Alphaproteobacteria > Rhizobiales > Rhizobiaceae > Rhizobium > Rhizobium esperanzae_A. The sequence goes on along the minus strand of NZ_JACIFY010000031.1, from coordinate 46,684 downwards.
GGCGGTGGTCGGTTCGCATCGCGTCGAGGAGGAGATGTTCGGCAAGGCCTTCGACGGCAATATCATCAAGCGCATCTGGGCTTTCGTTCATCCCTATCGCCGCCAGGTCGCCTGGGCGGTCGTTGCCGTCCTGACCTTCACGACGATGCAATTGCTGATCCCGCTGATCATCCGCTATGCCATCGACCACGGCATGTCACCGGGCGGCAATCCTTCGGCGCTGATCTGGGCGATCGTCGCCTTCGCCGTTGCCATATCCATCAATTATGCGGCAAGCTACGCTCAGGAGACGCTGGTCGGAGGCGTGGCGGAAGACGTGCTCTTCGATATCCGCAGGGCGATGTTTTCGCATCTCCAGCGCGTCTCGCTCTCCTTCATGGACAAGACCGAAGTGGGACGGCTGATGTCGCGCCTGCAGGGCGACGTCAACTCGATGCAGGAATTCCTCGAAACCTCGGTCCTGTCGGTCGGCGATATCGTGCTGCTCTTCGGCATCGTTTTCGTGATGCTCTATCTCGATTTCAAGCTGGGGCTGCTGACGCTTTCGGTGCTGCCGGTGCTCTTCGTCGTCCGGCTGTTCTGGCTGCCACTCGCCCGCAAGTCCTTCATGGCCGCGCATGAGACCAATTCGGTCGCCAACGGCGCGCTTGCCGAAGCCATCCACGGCGTGCGCGCCGTCCAGAGCATGGACCGGCAGGGCGTCAACTTCACGCTCTACGACGACAAGGCGCGGGCCAACCTCAAGACGCATCTGACGGCGGCGCGTTATGCCCAGGTGATGGTGCCGATCGTCGACAGCCTGACCGGTGTCGCAATGGCGCTCGTCATCGTCGTCGGCGGCGCCCGCGTCCTCAACCAGGCGCTCGATGTCGGCGTGCTCGTCGCCTTCCTGTTCTACATCCAGCGCTTTTTCGACCCGATCCGTTCGCTGACCCTGCAATATTCGGTGATGCAGCGCGCCATGGCGTCGGGCCAGCGGCTGACCGAAGTGCTCGACGTGCCCGTCGACATCAAGGATGCGCCGGATGCCAAGGTCCTGTCGCGCGACATGGACGGCTCGGTGGAATTCAAGGACGTCGTCTTCGGCTACAATCCGAAGCATCCGGTGCTGAAACATGTGAGCTTCAAGGTCAATCCCGGCGAGACGGTGGCGCTTGTGGGTCCGACGGGATCCGGCAAATCGAGCTGCATGTCGCTGATCCATCGCTTCTACGACGTGCAGCAGGGCCAGGTGCTGGTCGGCGGCCACGACGTGCGCGCCCTGACGCAGGATTCGCTCGGGGCGGAGATCGCCATGGTGCTGCAGGAACCCTTCCTCTTCACCGGCACCGTCTTCGAAAACATCCGCTACCACAAGCAGGATGCGACCCGAGAACAGGTGATCGAGGCGGCAAAAGCCGTTGGCGCGCACGAGTTCGTCATGCGCCTGCCCGATGGTTACGACAGCGTTCTCGGCGAGCGCGGCGGCAATCTTTCGCTCGGCCAGCGCCAGCTTTTGAGCTTTGCCCGCGCGCTTGTGGCGGATGCGAAGATCCTGGTGCTCGACGAGGCGACCGCCAATATCGACAGCTATACCGAGATGCTGATCCAGAAGGCGCTGGTAAAACTGCTCGAAAACCGCACCGGTCTCGTCATCGCCCACCGCCTGGCGACGATTCGCGAGGCGGACCGCATCATCGTGCTGCAGAACGGCGAAATCATCGAAAACGGCAACCACCGGCAATTGATGAAGAACGGCAAGCTCTATTCCAGGCTCTATAACCTCAATTACGCCTCCTTCGACGATATTCCCGAAGATGTGTTGGACGCCACCGGGTATGACCTGAAACATACGGGCATGACCTGAACCAGGCGGTCTCCAGTTTGGCAGCATCGATTCCAACGTCCGAGCAACCCTGGGAAGACCAATATAGGGCGAGCCACCGTCAGCCACGAAGACGGAGATACGTTACAATCAACCCTTCGCTGCGGAAGCTTCACCAGCACGGCGCATGAGGAAATCGTGCTCCCTCTTATTTTCGGCAAGCGCTGCTGCCGCTTCAAAGGCTCGCCGCGCTTCGTCGAATCGGCCAAGCTTATAAAGAAGATCGCCGCGAACGCTGGGCAGAAGATGATAGTCCTTCAATGCGGGCTCGTCGCGCAGGCTTTCAATGATGTCCAGTGCCGCCTCGGGGCCGTCGACCATGCCGATGGCCACCGCTCGATTGAGTTCGACGATCGGCGAAGGCAGAAGCCCGGAAAGCTCCGCATAGAGACCGGCGATCCGCCTCCAATCGGTTGCATCGGCGCTCATCGCTTTTGCGTGACATGCGATGATCGCGGCCTGCAGGGCATAGATCCCGCCGGCGCCGTCAAGCTCCTCGGCCCGCGTCAGCGCCTTCAACCCGCGCTGAATCTGTAACCGATCCCAGCGGCCGCGATTTTGTTCGAGAAGCAGGATCGGATCGCCGGCAGCATCCGTCCGCGCCGCAGCACGGGAGGCGTTCAGTTCCATCAAAGCCAGCAACGCATGCGCCTCCGGCTCCAGCGGCGCCACTGATGTCAAGACCCGGCCCAGCCGCAGCGCCTCATTGCACAATTGCAGCCGAAACCAGTTGTCGCCGCGCGCGGCCGTGTAACCCTCGTTGAAGATCAAATAGATGACCTCCAGCACCGAGGCGAGACGTTGCGATAGTTGCTCGCCATGCGGCGTCTCATAGGCCAGCCCCGAATCCGACAATGTCTTCTTGGCGCGGAGGATGCGTTGGGCGATCGCAGCTTCCGACACCAGGTATGCCCTGGCGATTTCTTGTGTCGTCAGGCCGCAGATCATCCGTAAGGCCAGAGCTACGCGCGCCTCGCGCGAGATCAGCGGATGGCACGCCGTAAATATCAGGCGCAGCATTTCATCGCCGATATCATCATCCAGAGGAGTGTCTAGATCGGGCATGATCTGCTCTTCCTCCTCCATCTCCCGGACGATCATCTGGTGCTTCTGATCCAGCATCCGGCGACGACGCAGATGATCGAGCGCTCGACGCTTGGCAGTTGTCATAAGCCATGCGCCGGGCCGTTCGGGGATTCCCGTCTTCGGCCATCGTTCCAGGGCTACAGTGAGCGCTTCCTGTGTCAGATCCTCGGCAAGCGGCACGTCGCGCAGCAATCGTGCCAGGCTGGTGATAAGCCGCGGCTGTTCGATCCGCCAGACGGCCAGGATCGTTTGATGGGTGTCGGCGGCCGTCACGGCCGCCCGCCTAGATTAAGGGTCGAAAGGATCATGCCCTTGCTTCGGCAAGCGGGTCGCAGATCCCTTCCGCACCCGGCTCAAAATAGGCGCGCACTTCACACGTGCCGTCCCAACCGGGCATGAGATCCTTGTGCAACTGCATGAACTCGACCGCCAGCGCCACGGCCTCCTCTTTGCTCTGCAGTTCGAAGATCGCATAACCGCCGACGACCTCCTTGGCCTCGACGAAAGGGCCATCGATAACGCTCAACTTGCCGTCCCGGATCGTGACACGGGCACCGGTCGCCAGCGGCATCAGCCCTGCCGTATCGAGCATGCGGCCGGCCTTGATTTCCCGATCGGCAAGCTTGCCTATCGCCTCGATAAGCTCGGGCGTCGGATGCACCGAATCGGTGGACGTGACGATCGACATGAAACGCATGGGAATTTCCCTCCAGGAGCGAGACGCCGGCACCATTGCCGCTAAACAAGCCCGCTCATATTGACGACGAAGCAGCCATTCGCAAATCGACAATGGTCTCGAAAAAATTTGGATCGGAGCAGAGCGCCAGCAGATCCTGCCGGCCCGCCTTTTTCGCAATAGTCGCCGGCACAACGACGGAGCGACGAATAGTCGTCGAAGGCTCTGCTAACCCTGAACGGTCGCCTCGCAGGGTAAAGGAGTCGGCGCCGAGGTATGTTCAAACGGCCGCATTCACCTTTTGGCGGTGGAACCAATCCCTTTTGCCGGATGTGCGCATCGGGAATTTTGCATCAATCTCGCCATACGACCGGAGGGACGAAATGGCGAGCAATTACCGTTTGGAAGCGAGGGATACCACCTGGGCCATCATCGACATAGCAACTGATGCACCGGCCCGACTGGATGGCATACCACTCGTAACAATGGAGGCTGCGGAAGCCCGACACATGCTTCGTATACTTTATGACATCGATCGGATCCGAACCAATTCGAAGTGGTGGGCGAAGCTCGTCAAAAAGCGGGCAAAGATGATAGCCTCCTCGCACGATGTGCAGGCGGTGGAGTTCGAGCCGCTGCGGCCGTTTGGTTCAAGCAATTGGACTTGAGACAATGAATCGCATCGCTAAAAGCGTGCCGCGGGCGCTCGCCTCCACACTGATATGCCCCCACACTGATATGAATGTCCGAGATAAGCCTTTTTGATAAATATTCGCCCTGCTCCGACGCGGTTACAATTTTCGTTTGAGAAGAAGGGAGTGAACGATGAAAGCGATCACGGTTTCTGGCCTCATTCTGCTAGCCTTCGCATCTGCTGCTTATGCCGCAACCATGACGGCGGAGCAGATGAAAAGTGAGTTGGTAGGCCACCCAATTCACTGGAAGTCAAAGACTCAATCGGGCGTCACAACTTATAAACCGGACGGGACGATCGAAGCGACTGTCGAGGGTGACAAGGCCACCTACAAGGGCACATGGAGCATCAAAGACAACAAGATGTGCGAGAAGTTCGATAAGGAAAAATGTGCAACGATCAATTCGCTTGGAGGTAAGAAATACTCCAAGGGGGGCGGAACGTTTACCGTGGAATAGCACGCACGTCCGTTCCCAAACCGGCACAACACCTTCCCATGCACCTTTAGCCCCGCGAACTGCGGGGCTTTTTAATAACCGTGAGGAGTAGCCTGTGCGGCCCGCTCCACTCCAGACCCGACTAGACCGCTTAAGGCGGGCTTCCTCTATGGAAGTGGCTCATCAGCTGATTTTCAGAGAGTGTCTCGGGCAACTCACGGCCCCGTCGCCTCTATAAGCAACAATGCCCTGCGACGACCGCTGCGGAATCGGCGACCTGATATATGGTGTTCAGCGATGACATGCGTTAATGCATGTCGCAAAGTTTGAACGAACAAACGACTTGCTGCCGCATTTCTCTTTTATCCGGGGCGAGTGCCATGTCAGGAGAACGTCATGAAGAGAATTATTAGCAGCCTGTTGATCGCCACGGCCCTTGTCGGAGCGGCCATCCAGCCTGCTGCCGCACGCGACCACCATCATCACAATAACACCGGCCGCATCATCGCCGGCGGCGTCGCCGCAGGTGTCGTCGGCGGCCTGATCGGCGGCGCCCTCGTCAATGGCGGCGGCCCGCGTTACGTCGACGAAGGTCCGCGTTATGTGGAGAGCCCCCGCTATGTCGAGCCCCAACCGAGATGCTGGTATGAGGACCGCGACGTGCGCAACCGCTATGACGGCGGCTACCACGCCGAGACCGTAAGGGTCTGCGAGTAGTCCCTGGATTGTTGCGGCGGCACTGGTTTTAACACCGCCGTTTGCCCTCAGCCGAGGCTGCCTCCCGCAGCCTCGGTGTTTTTTTTCAAAAGATGAACCCCTCTCCGGCTGCCAAGACCCCTTCGCAAAAACTCCATCCGCCCCCGCCGCCTGTCATCCGGCTGTCAGAGACGCGCAATAGCTGAGAGCCGATGAATGATGGTCCCGTGAACGGCGGCAGGATGCCGAAAAAAGAGCGCATGCGTTTCGTCAGCGCCGAGCAGGTGGCGCAGCTGGCGGGCGTTTCGCGTTCCGCCGTGTCGCGCACCTTCACGCCGGGCGCAAGCGTGGCGCCGGCGACACGCGAAAAGGTGCTGCGGGCCGCTGAAGAGCTCGGCTATCACGTCAACGATCTCGCGCGCGGCGTGCTTGCCAATCAGAGCCGCCTCGTCGGCATCGTTGCGACCCGGCCGGAAGTGGGCTTTCGTGCGCATCTGGCGGCAGCCCTTGCCAAATCGCTGATCCGGCGCGGCAGCATCCCGATCCTCGTCAACACCGGCCAGACGGAAGAAGAGCTGCTCGCCGCCCAGAAGATGCTGATCGGCCACCGCGCCGAGGCGATCATCATTCTGTCCGGCTCGCCGCCGGCAAGTTTCCTCGAACTCGCGCAGCGAAACGGTCAGCCGCTCGTCGTCATCGGCCGTTCGGAGCCCGACGCCGACCATGTGCGCGCCGGCAATTCCGAAGCCTCGCGCCGGGCGGCGACGGCCTTTTACGAAAGCGGCAGGCGGCGGCTGGCGGTGATCGGATCCAACTCGGGAACGCCTGCGATCGTCGAACGCGAAAGCGCCTTCCTGTCGGCGGCCGAATCGCTCGGCGCATCCGTCATGGCCGCACGCGGCGACGATTCCGATTATCAGGGCGGCGTCACCGCCGGCCGCGCGCTCTTTGCGGAAAAAATAAAACCCGACGCCATCTTCTGCGCCAACGACCTGATCGCCTTCGGATTGATGGATGTCGCGCGCCAGGAAACACGGCTGCGCATTCCCGAAGATCTCGCCGTCATCGGCTTCGACGATGTGCCGGAATCCGCCTGGCTGAGCTACCAGCTCACCACCTTCCGCCAGGACCCGCTTGTTATGGCGCAACGCGCCGTCGCACTGATGGAGCGGCGGCTTGAAAACCCGGACGCCCCGCCGGCTTCCGAACGCGTCATTCCGGAACTCGTCATCCGCCGGAGCTTCAGGCCATAATCCTTCCCCCGACTTTTCGCAGGCGCCATCCTGTGGCAAGAAAGGACAAATGCGATCCGATCGGGAGGAAAATCGTCGGAGATGAAAGGAATTCGCCAGCTCGCCGAGCATCTCGACATTTCGATCGGGACCGTGTCCCGGGCGCTGAACGGCAAGCCTGACGTCAATGAAGACACGCGCCGGCGGGTGCTTGCCGCCGCCGAGGAGCTCGGTTACGTCGCCAACCAGTCGGGCCGCAGCCTTCGCCAGGGCATGACCAATGTCATCGGGCTGATGCTCGAGGTCAGCCGCGAGACGGTCGAAAACAGCGACGACTTCTTCCTCGGCGTCACCGACGGGCTGCAGAGCGTGTTTTCCCGCCACAAGCTCGACCTGGTCATGCTGCCCTGCCCCGACGACGAGGATTCGCACGAATATCTGAAGCGCATGGTGGCTCGCCGCCTCGTCGACGCGATGATCATCTCGGCGACACGGCGCACCGACCGGCGCATCGAGCTTTTGGAAAAGGCCCGCATCCCCTTCGTGGCGCTCGGCCGCAGCGCATCGGGCGGCAGCTACACCTGGATGGATCTCGATTTCGAGGGCGTGGCGGCGCGCGGCGTCGACCGGCTGGTCGCCAAAGGCCATAGGCGGATCGCGGTCGCCGCCCCCTCCTCCGACATCAATCTCGGCTACATCTTCCTCGACAGCTATCGCCAGGCGCTGAAACGCCACGATATCGCCTTCGACCCGGCGCTGGTCATCCGCGTCAAATCGAGCGAACAGGGCGGCTATCAGGCCGGCCACGAACTGCTGATGATCGAAGAGCGGCCGACCGCGATCATCCTGATCCACGAGCTGATGGCGATCGGGCTTTACCGCAGGCTGGCAGAGGCCGGCATCGTGCCCGGCCGCGATCTCGCCGTCGTCGGTTTCCGCGAGGAGCCGCGCACGCATTTCCTGCAGCCGACGCTGACCTCCTTCCGCATGTCGCTGCGCGATCTCGGCGCCCAGCTCGGCGAAACCCTGCTCGCCACCATGCCGGCCTATGCCGAGCATTATCCGCAGGGCGCCCGCAACCGCATCTGGCCGCTGGAACTCGTTCCCGGTGAAAGCGACGCTTTCACGCTGACGGTCTGACGCGTTCAGACCCGGCTCGGCGCCACCGGGGGCTCCCGGCTCGCCAGCTGCCGGGTGACGAAGAACACCAGCAGGGCGCCGGCCGCAAGGCAGGCGGCCAGGAAGAACATCGGCGCGATGGTGCTGCCGCTCTCATCCTTGATCCACGGCACGACGTTCTGGGCGACGAAACCGCCGAGATTTCCGACCGAATTGATGGCGGCAAGGCCAGCCGCGGCCCCCGCCCCTTTCAGGAAACGCGAGGGCAGGCTCCAGAACACCGGCTGGGGCGCGAAGATCCCGGCAGCGGCCACGCAGAGGAAGGCGAATTGCAGCGTGTGGTTCGGGATCAGCGCCGAAAGCAGCAGGCAGGCCGCACCGATAAAGGCGGGGATGACGATATAGGGCGTCTTCGATTGCGCCTTGTCGGCCATGGCAGGCACGACATAGAGGGCGACCGCCACCAAAAGCCAGGGAATGATGTTGAGGAAGCCGTTCACCGTATTGCTGACGCCGAAGGCCTTGACGATGGTCGGCAGCCAGTAGCTCAGCCCATAGGCCGACAGCGGAAAGGCGATGTAGCAAAGCGCCATCAGCAGCACACGCGGATCGATCAGCGCCTTGAAGCCGTTTCCGGCATTTTCGCCCATGCCGGCATTTTCCGAGGCGAGCCGGCGTTCGAGCCAGGCCTTCTCCTCGCCGTTCAGGAAACTTGCATTTTCCGGCCGGCCGGGAAGATAGAAGAAGGTGACGATGCCGGCGAGAACAGCCGGAATACCGGTCGCCAGGAACACCCATTCCCAGCCGGCAAAACCGTAGAGACCGTCGAGATCGAGCAACACGCCGCCGAGCGGCGCACCGACGGCATTGGCGATGGCGCTGAAAATCATGAACAGCCCGACCATCCGGCCGCGATAGGTCGCGGGAAACCAGAGCGTCAGGAGATAGAGCACGCCCGGAAAGAAGCCGGCTTCGCAGACACCGAGCAGGAAACGCAGGATATAGAACATCGTGGCGTTCTGCGTAAACGCGAGCGCCACGGTGACGAGGCCCCAGGAAACCAGGATGCGGGCGAACCAGACGCGGGCGCCGAGCCTGTCGAGGAAGAGGTTGCTCGGCACCTCGAAGAGAAAATAGCCGATGAAGAACAGCGAAGCGCCGAGGCCGTAGGCATATTCGCTCATCCCCAGCGCATCGACCATCTGCAGCTTGGCGAAGCTGACATTCTGCCGGTCGATATAGGCGATGAGGTAGAGGATGCCGAGAAACGGCATCAGCTTCCAGGTGATTTTCGAGATCAGCCGCTTCTCGTCGACCATGCGTATCCTCCGGAATGACAATGCTTCGTCAGGCCTAGATAGCGCGGCACGCCGATAATCAATTGCGTGTGCATTTTCTCTGCGGTCGCGCCCACCCCGGGGGCCGCCCTGCCCGGCTGATTGCGCCTTCCGATCAGGCAAACACCGTCATTTGCGCCGGCACGACCGCGAACATGCCGACCCGGCGCGCGGCAAGATATTTCACCAGCTGTTCGACCAGCGACGGCATGACCGGCTTCTGCACCACACCGACCGCACCCTTGACGCCGCCGGCGACCATTTCGGGATTGCCGGTCATGAAGACCACCGCAATGCCATGTTCTTCCGCCAGCCGCCGGCCGATCTCGGGCCCGGTCGGGCCGTCGGCGAGATTGACGTCGACGAAGGCGATATCGGCCAGCGGCGCCAGCCGCAGCGCCTGTTCGCAATCATTGGCAAGGCCGGCGACCTGCATCCCCATGCCTTCGACCGTCGCCCCGAGATCCAGGGCGATCAGGAATTCATCTTCGACGATCAATACTCTCTGCTTCATGAGATCATCTCGTTGCCAGCGCCGCACGACATTGGTGGCCATGATATATCCCCTTGTTACGCACATACTTCGAAAGAGGGTCCGCTCCGGCAGCTGTCCCTGCACGAAACTCGTGAGCCGTAACGGGCAACTCAACCATATGTTCCACCGCGGAACGCGTTTTCTATAATTTAAGATATTGTTAATGTTGATGAATTCTTAATGGCGGGAAACCAGGCTTAAAAGGGCGGCGCCGTGGCGGCCGGCGAGGACCGCACGCGGTCGACCTGACAGACCTCATGTCAAATGGGCAGAAGGCAAGCATAATCAAGACGGCTTCTGCAGCCATCCGCATTCTGGATGAGCGCGCGATGAGGCGATATAGTCATGCCGTCAGCGCGAAGGTGAGGAACCTGGTGAGAAGCAAATTCATCCTTTTGGCCATCCTGATCGCCAGCCTGTTCGCCTACACGAAATTGATGGCCAGGATCGGCTCGGGCTCACCGCCTGCGGATGCGCCGCTCGCACAACAGGCCGACCTCATCCGCGTTTATAAATCCGAACGCCGCATGGTGCTCCTCAAAGGGGACGTTCCGATCGCGACATACCGGATTTCCCTGGGGCAGGCTGCCGATGCCGGGGCCAAGCAACGGGAAGGCGACGAAAAAACACCGGAAGGGCGTTATGAAATCGACTGGCGAAATCCCAGGTCGATGGCGCATCTCAGCCTGCATATTTCCTATCCGAACCCGGAGGACCGGCGCAACGCCGAATCCAACGGCTTTCCGCCCGGCGGCAATATCATGATCCACGGGCTTCCCAATGGCTGGGGCCTGTTCGCGGAAAGCCATCGGCTGTGGGATTGGACGGATGGCTGCATTGCCGTCACCAATGCCGAGATGCGCGACATCTGGGCCCGCGTCCCCAACCATACGCCGATCGACATCATGCCCTGAAGCAGTCAGCCCTTGGCCTTCCTGACAAGGACCGGCTGGCTGCGGTAGTCGGCCGGAAACAGCGACTTCAGGTTCTCGATTTTCGGCAGGTCGTTGTAGACGATATAGGGATAGGTCGGATTGAGCGTCAGGAAATCCTGATGATAGGCTTCGGCCCGATAGAAGCCGGTGGTGTCGGACACCTTGGTGACGATCGGCTGGGCGAAGACATGCGCCTTGTCGAGCTGGTCGATATAGCGCTCGGCCACCTTGCGCTGCTCCGGCCCGGCGACGAACAGCGCCGAGCGGTATTGCGTTCCCCGATCCGGCCCCTGGAAATTCAGCTGTGTCGGATTGTGCGCCACCGAGAAGAAGATCTGCAGCAACTTGCCGTAGCTCACCTCTTTCGGATCGAATGTCACCTCGACGGATTCGGCATGACCGGTCGCGCCGGTGCTGACGGTTTCGTACTGCGCCGTCGCCGCCTTCCCGCCGGCATAACCGGAGACGGCGCTCTTGACGCCCTTGACGTGCTGGAAGACGCCCTGGACGCCCCAGAAGCAGCCGCCGGCGAAAATGGCGGTCTCGGTCCCTGCCCCGGCGGCCTCGTCGACGGCAGGCGGCGGGATGACGACGGCGTCTTCGGCCGCGCCTGCGGCACTCGCACCGATTGAAAGAAGAGTGGCGGCAAGGAGCGCTGTCAGACTCCTGCGGCGGGATGACGTGAACATGGCGCTACCTCCGGCGATCGCAGAAAATCCTTGCTCATGTCAGTCGAAGCCGCAAATCACAAGGCGATCACTCACGCCGATGTGACAGCCGGACGAAAGCGCCTGTGCGAAGTTGAAACAGCGCGCGAGTGAGATTGACAATTTCCCGTAGAGTGAGGAGAGTGCCCGCCGGTCAGAGCCTGCATCGCCTGTATCCTTGGGGGGAACCTATGTCCGTGCGCTCGTTTTTCGCTTCCGCGACAATCGCATTTTTTTCCACGATCGCCGTCAGCTTTCCCGCAGCCGCTGCGGACACCAAGCGCGACATTCAGACGATCAAGGACGCCGATTTCTTCGGCTTCGATCTTCGCACCGAGCAGAACGTCTCGCTCGACCAGTGCAAGACCTCCTGCATCGGCGACAAGAGCTGCAAGGCCTTCACCTACAATCCCAAGGTGAAATGGTGTTTCCTGAAGTCGGACTTCAAGACGATGAACGCCTTCCCCGGCGCCATCGCCGGCAAGATCGTCGAAACATCAGGCAAGCAGGAGCCGGATCTCGGCGCCGCACCGCGCCTGACCTTCCTGAGCAACGACCTCATCCAGCAGGCCCGCGACTTCAAGGATAATCTGGCGCTTGCCGACGACCAGCAGGGCCAGGGCGCCGACAGCCTGACGGCCAATGCCCGCATCGACCTCACCGGCAACAATCTGGCCGACGCGCTGAAGTCCTTCCATGGCGCGCTGTCGATCACCCCCGACGACGCCGATCTCTGGCTCGAAACCGCCCGCGCCGCCGCTTCGCTCGGCACCGCCGAGACCAATACATCAGGCCAGGCGGTGCTCGATGCGCTGAACGGCTACGAGCTGACGCGCACCAAGCCGAAGCGCGCCGAGGCGCTCGCCGTCCTCGCCGACGCCCTGGACCGAAACGCCAATTACCGCCCGGCGCTCGACGCCTACAAGGCGAGCCTGGCGCTGGTTGCCTCCGAGGATGTGCAGGCGGCCTATCTGCAGCTGAAGTCGACGCAGGGCTTCCGCATCACCGAACACACGGTCGATGCCGACAGCGCCACGCCGCGCGCCTGCGTCACCTTCTCCGAAGCGCTGATCAAGACCACCGACTATACCCCCTTCGTGACGCTGAACGGGGCCGCCCCCAAGGCGCTGGAAACCAAGGACAAGCAGATCTGCGTCGAGGGGCTGACGCATGGCGAGACCTACAAGATCGCCTTCCGCACCGGCCTGCCGTCATCGGTCGACGAGGCGCTCGAAGCCCCCGTCAGCATCGACGTCTATATCAAGGACCGCAGCCAGATGGTGCGCTTCACCGGCGACAGCTTCGTGCTGCCCTCGACGGCGCGCCGCGGCATCCCGCTCGTCTCGGTCAATCTGACCTCGGCCAATCTCAAGCTCTACCGCATCGGCGACCGCGCCATCGCGCCGCTGCTGACCAACTCGCAATTCCTGAGCCAGCTCGACGGCTACAGCGCCCAGAACATTCAGGACCAGAACGGCGAACTCGTCTGGCAGGGCTCGATCGACATCGCCAACGAGCTCAACAAGGACATCGTCACCAGCTTCCCCGTCGACGAGGCGCTGCCGGAGCGCAAGCCCGGCATCTACGTGCTGACCGCAACCGGCCCGAACGGCCCGGCGCAGGAGTGGGATTCGCAGGCGACGCAATGGTTCCTCATCTCCGATATCGGCATCACCACCTATGCCGGCACGGACGGGCTCAACGTCTTCACCCGGTCGCTCGCCTCGGCCAAGCCGATCGCAGGCGTCGAGCTGCAGTTGCTCGCCAAGAACAATGAAGTGCTCGGCACCGCGACGACCGACGAAAACGGCCGCGCCACCTTCACCGCCGGCCTGATCCGCGGCACCGCGGCGCTGACGCCCGCCGTCATCACCGCCAGGAACGGCGCCTCGGACTACGTCTTCCTCGACATGACGCGGGCCGGCTTCGACCTTTCCGACCGCGGCGTCACCGGCCGTGCCGCCCCCGGCGCGATCGATGTGCTGACCTTTACCGAACGCGGCATCTACCGCGCCGGCGAAACGGTGCATGCGCAGGCGCTCGCCCGCGACACCGACGGCAACGCCATCGAGAACCTGCCGCTCACCTTCATCTTCAGCCGCCCCGATGGCGTCGAAGACCGGCGGATCGTCAGCCAGACCAGCAATCTCGGCGGTTACAGCGTCGATTTCGCCACCCAGGAAAACGCCATGCGCGGCACCTGGACGATGAATATCTATACCGACCCCAAGGGCAGCGCGATTGCCAGCAAGAGCTTCCTCGTCGACGATTTCGTACCCGATCGCACCGACATGGAGATCAAGACCGAGGCCAAGGAAATCGGCCCGGATACGCCGGCGACGATCACCATTGCGGGCAAATATCTCTATGGCGCCCCGGCCGCCGGCCTGACGCTCGAAGGCGACGTCGTCGTCAAGCCGACGCGCGAGAGTGCCGCCTTTAAGGGCTTCCTGTTCGGTCTTGCCGACGAGGAGGCGAGCGAGGATTCGCGCCTGCCGCTCGACGGCCTGCCCGAGCTCGACGAGAATGGCGAAGCCTCGACCGATCTCACCGTCGGCGACCTGCCGGCAACGACGCAGCTGCTCAACGCCACCGTCTATGTGAGAATGCGGGAAGCGGGCGGACGCGCCATCGAGCGCTCGCTGGTGCTTCCGGTGAAGAGCGACCGCGCGGCGATCGGCATCAAGCCGGAATTTTCCGACGACCTGCCGGAGAACTCGATCGCCAACTTCACGGTGGTCGGCGTTAATGCCGGCGGACAGAAGCAGGAGACCAAGGGCCTGCGCTGGAAATTCTACAGCCTCAACCGCGAATACCAATGGTATCGCGAGGGAACGGCGTGGAAATACGAGCCGGTCTATACCGCCGAGCAGGTTGCCAATGGCAGCGTCGACGCGACGATGGACGGCGGCAAGATCGCCGTGCCGGTGAAATGGGGCCGCTATCGCCTCGAAGTGGAAAGCCCGGATGCCGACGGCCCGACCTCCAGCGTCGAATTCGACGCCGGCTGGTTCGTCACCTCGACCTCGACCGAAACACCGGACGGGCTTGAGATCGCCCTCGACAAGGACAGCTACAAGATCGGCGACACCGCCAAGCTGAAAGTCACCTCGCGCTACGGCGGCGAGCTGATGGTGACGGCCGGAACCGAAAAGCTGGTCGCCGTGCAGAATGCAACGATGGGCGAGAGCGGCGGCGAGGTCGACATCCCCGTCACTGCGGATTGGGGCGCCGGCGCTTATGTCACCGCCACGCTGTTCCGTCCCGGCGATGCCCAGGACAGCCACATGCCGATGCGCTCGATCGGAATCAAATGGCTGAAGGTCGATCCCGAACAGCGCGCGCTGCAGGTCAAGCTCGACACGCCGGAAAAAATGCTGCCGCGCGGACCGCTTGAGATCGGCCTGCAGGTGGCGGGCGCCGGCGCCGATGAGGACGCCTATGTCACGATCGCCGCCGTCGATGTCGGCATTCTCAACCTGACGCGCTACGAACCGCCGAATCCGGAGGACTGGTATTTCGGCCAGCGCCAGCTCGGCCTTGAAATCCGCGACCTCTATGGCCGCCTGATCGACGGCTCGCTGGGTGCGACCGGCAAGCTCAGAACTGGCGGCGACGGCGGTGCGGTGGCGCTGCAGGCAAGCCCGCCGACGCAGAAACTCGTCGCCTTCTTCTCCGGCCCGGTAAAGCTCGACGCCGAAGGCAAGGCGTATGTCTCCTTCGACATTCCGCAATTCAACGGCACAGCGCGTGTCATGGCGGTGGCCTGGTCGAAGACCGGTGTCGGCCATGGCGTCAAGGATGTGATCATCCGTGATCCCGTCGTCGTGACCGCCAGCCTGCCGAAGTTCCTCGCCCCCGGCGACAAGGCCAATCTGCGCCTCGACATCGCCAATACCGATGCGCCGGCCGGCGACTACAAGCTGCAGCTGACCGGCAACGACGCGGTCGGCATCGAACAGGCTTCCGCCGCCCAGACGATCCGTCTGGAAGCCGGGGCAAAATCCGAGCTGACGCTGTCTCTGATCGGCAAGCAACCGGGCGCCGGCAGCGTCTCGATCAACCTCTCCGATGCTTCCGGCCTTTCGCTCGACCAGACGGTCGACGTGCCGGTGCGCCCGGCATCGCTGCCGATCACCGAACGGCGGGTGCTGGCGCTGAAGCCCGGGGCAAAACTCACCGTCGACAAGAACCTGCTTGCCGACAGTGTGCTGCCCGGCGCCTCGATCAGCGTCAATGTCACCCGGTCGGCCGCCTTCGACATTCCCGCCCTGCTGATGACGCTCGACCGCTATCCCTTCGGCTGCGCCGAGCAGACCACCAGCCGGGCGCTACCGCTGCTCTACCTCGCCGAAGTCGCGAAGCAGGCCGGCATGGCCAATGACGACGACGTGCACAGCCGCGTGCAGGATGCGATCTACCGCGTGCTCTCCTATCAGGCCTCTGCCGGCAGCTTCGGCCTCTGGGGACCGGATTCGGGCGACGTCTGGCTCGATTCCTACGTCACCGATTTCCTGACGCGGGCTCGCGAAATGAAATATGACGTGCCGGAAAAGGCCTTCGTGCAGGCCCTGGAAAACCTGCAGAACACGCTGTCCTATACCACCGACATCAAGGGCCAGGGCGACCAGATCGCCTATGCCGTCTACGTGCTTGCCCGCAACAAGAAGGCCGCGATCAGCGATCTGCGCTACTACGCCGACACGATGATCAACGACTTCCCGACGCCACTCGCCAAGGCGCATATCGCCGCCGCACTGGCGCTCTACGGCGATGCGCAGCGTTCGAAGAACATCTTCCTCGACGCGCTGCAAATGTCTGAGCAGTCGATGGTCTCGCGCGTGAACTTCTCGCGCACCGACTACGGCACGATCCTGCGCGATGGTGCTGCGATCCTGGCACTTGCCGCCGAAAGCCGGCCGGTGCCGCCGGTCATTCCGGAACTCTCCAAGGCCGTCGCCAAGGAATGGGGACGCAGCAAATACAAGAGCACCCAGGAAGAAACCTGGATGCTGCTTGCCGCGCGCGCCATCCAGGGCGGCGACGACGACCTGAAAATCGACGTCAACGGCGCCGCACACACCGGCGCCTATATGGCCGGCATGACCGGCGAGGCGCTCGCCGACCATCCGCTGACGCTGACCAACCAGACGAGTGACGCGGTCTCGGCCGTCGTCACCACCGTTGCCGCCCCGACCACGCCGCTGCCGGCCGGCGGCGACGGCTTCCTGATCGAGCGCAGCTATTATACGCTCGACGGCGAGGAGGCGAATGTCAGCGAAGCGAAACAGAACGAGCGCTACGTCGTCGTCCTCCATGTGCGCGAAACCAACGACTGGCCGTCGCGCATCGTCATCACCGATCTGCTGCCGGCCGGCTTCGAGATCGACAATCCTAACCTCGTCGACAGCGCCCAGATGACGAATTTCGACTGGATAGGCGAAATCTCCGCCGCCCATACCGAATTCCGCTACGACCGCTTCGTCGCCGCCTTCAACCGCGCTCAGGGCGATGAGCGCGAATTCAACGTCGCCTATGTCGTGCGCGCCGTCACCCCCGGCACCTACGACCATCCGGCCGCCAGCGTCGAGGACATGTACCGTCCCGAGCTTTCGGCCCGCACGGCGACCGGCAAGATGGAGGTCGTGGCGGCGCAATAATGAGGCTGTGGCACAAGTTTGCGATCGGATCCGTCGCCGGCATTGTTCTTGCCGGCGCGGCTCTCTTCGCGCTCGACGCCGCCGACAAGGCCTTTCCGCCGCCGCTTGACAAAGCGGATCTGGTTTCCGCCGAAGTGCTGGATGCCGACGGGCAATTGCTGCGTGCCTTTGCGACCTCGGAAGGCCGCTGGCGGCTGAAGACCACGGTCGCCGACGTCGATCCGCAATTCCTGCGCATGCTTGTTGCCTATGAGGATCAGCGTTTCTACGAGCATGGCGGCATCGATGCCTGGGCACTCGGGCGGGCGGCGACGCAATTCATCCGCAACGGCCGCATCGTTTCCGGCGCCTCGACGCTGTCGATGCAGGTGGCGCGGCTGATCGAGCCGCGCGCCGGACGCTCGCTTTCGGCCAAACTCCTGCAGCTCGCCCGCGCCGTGCAGATCGAGCGGCGGCTGTCGAAAGAGCAGATCCTCGATCTCTATCTCACCCATGCGCCCTATGGCGGCAATCTGGAAGGCGTGCGCGCCGCAAGCCTTGCCTATTTCGGCAAGGAGCCGCGCCGCCTGACGGTCGCCGAAGCCGCCCTGCTCGTCGCCCTGCCGCAATTGCCGGAACGGCGCCGGCCGGACCGCAATCTCAAGGCGGCGCAAGAGGCGCGCAAGCGCGTGCTCGAGCGGGCCGCCGTGGCCGAAGCCGTCGGCGACGGCGAGGCGGAGCGGGCCGAGGGTGTCGCCATCCCGCCGCGGCGCATGCAATTGCCGGCACTCGCCGCCCATGTCGGCGAAGCCGCGCTGCGCAAGGAGCCTGCTGTCCTCAAGCACCAGACGACCTTGAAGAAGCAGGTGCAGCAGGGGCTGGAATCGGTCGCCCGCGCCGCGGCGATGAAACTCGGGCCGAAGCTTTCGCTCGCCATGGTGATGGCGGATGCCCAGACCGGCGCGATCGTCGGCGAAGTCGGCTCGGCCGATTATTTCGACGCCAGCCGCTCCGGCTGGATCGACATGACGCGCGTCAACCGTTCGCCCGGCTCGACGCTGAAGCCCTTCATCTATGGGCTCGCCTTCGAGCAGGGCCTCGTCTCCCAGGAGACGATCATCGAGGACCGGCCGGCCGATTTCTTCGGCTACCGGCCACGCAATTTCGACATGAGCTACCAGGGCGACGTCACCGTGCGCGAGGCCTTGCAGCTTTCGCTGAACGTGCCTGCTGTCAAGCTGCTCGACGCCGTCGGCCCGTCGCGGCTGATGGTGCGCTTCCGCCGCGCCGAGGTGCGCCCGGTCCTGCCGCCGGACGAGACACCGGGGCTGGCGATCGGTCTCGGCGGCGTCGGCATCACGCTCAAGGATCTGGTGCAGCTCTATACGGCGCTCGCCAATCGCGGCCAGCCGGCAAGGCTCGGCGACGGCATCACCGGCACGCCCGGCAAACTCGACGGCGAACCGCTGCTGGAGCCGGTCGCGGTCTGGAACGTCGCCGATATTCTCTCCGGCGTCATTCCCCCCGCCGGCGCGCCGCAGCGCGGCATCGCCTACAAGACCGGCACCAGCTACGGTTATCGCGACGCCTGGTCGGTCGGTTATGACGGCCGTTATGTGCTCGGCGTCTGGGTCGGACGGCCCGATAACAGCGCCGTTCCGGGCCTGACCGGCTACGGCACCGCCGCGCCCATCCTGTTCGAGGGCTTCGCCAAATCGGGCATATCGACGACGCCGCTGCCCCGCCCGCCGGCGGGTGCCGTGCGCATCGCGCAGTCCGAGCTGCCGATCAGCCAGCGGCGTTTTGCGCTGAATGCCAGCGGCCTGCTCGTCGCCTCCGGCCGCGAGCCGGCGCCTCAGATCGTCTATCCCCCCGAGGGCGCCCATATCGATCTCGGCGCCGGAGCCGGCGACCTGTCGCCGCTGATGCTGAAGCTGCAGGGCGGCCGCGCCCCCTTCCGCTGGCTTGCCAACGGCAAGCCGCTGCCCGATCTCTCGCGCCGCCGCACCCAGCAATGGCTGCCCGACGGCGGCGGCTACTCGAAACTGACCGTCATCGATTCAGCCGGCCGCGCCGCCAGTGTGGGCGTTTTCATCGATTGAAGCGCATCACCCGGACGTGTGCAGCATAGAGGAGAGCGTGCATTGAACGAAGAGATGGGACGGGACGGGGATCATGGCACGTTCAACCCTGTTTTCTTCGGCCGCCAACGGGAGATGGAATGGCTGCACGATCGGAGTAGGACTCGGCAATCGCCGATCGTAATCACTGGTGTTCCCGGCGTGGGAAAGACCACCCTCATAAGGCAATTTCTCGCGAGCGTGAGAACGCGCCGGCCACCCTATATTTGGACTGCTCGCTACAGCTCTGTCGAGGCGATGGCTGAAATCCGCGCACGAATTGATGAGCTTTACCGGAATCGTGACATTCCCGAGTTTATTGCAATTGACGAGGCTGAGGTCTTTGGCGAGCGCGAACTCGACGAGATCACCGAGCGGATTCTGAACTTCAAGGCTGTCCGAGCGCTCATCTTCGCGACCCGACATGCCCCCCAAATTTCCCGAGCGGAAGTCCTGCATCTCGGACCCTTACGTCCTTCGGATGCGCACGATATGCTCAGGAGCCTGCTCGGCATCGAGCGTCTTCCAGCGCAATTGGCGGACATGGCGGAGGCAGGGGCTGGATTACCTCTTGCATTGGCGATGCTCGCCAATCTTGTCAGGGGACGAAACCTGGACGAGATGAGGCGCCTGCTCCGAGGCGAAATCTACCAACTCGACCAGCAGATCATCATCCCGAAGCCGGAACTCATCACCGACGTCAAGCCACGGATCATCACGGTGAACGAGGCGTTGGTTGAACAGCTGCAGCGGCAACCTGAAGGGATCTATGACCTTCCTTCACGAAAGTTCGAGAAGTTGGTGGCAGAACTCCTCACGGATCTCGGATACGATGTCGAGCTGACGCCGGCCACACGCGACGGCGGTAAGGACATTCTCGCCTACATGACGACACCGCATGGCAGGCTGTTGTGCCTGGTCGAAGCAAAGCGATACCGGCATGATCGCAAGGTGGGAGTCGAACTGGTCCGCGAGCTGTACGGAACACTCGTCGATGCGGACGCAAGTAGCGCAATGCTGGTAACAACATCTTCTTTCTCGGAAGACGCTCGCTTGTTCCAAAAGCGTCACGAATACAAACTTTCGCTTCGTGATTACGGCAATGTTCTTCAGTGGATTCAAGGATATGGCCGGCGGTAGGTCCCGCACGCGCCGCTTCGCGGAATGTAGGCTGCTAGCGCATCGGCGCCAAATCGGAATCGATTTTCGAAAAGCATCATGCATCGATTCAAATGTGCAAGATCCGTTCCGCATCTGAAAAGACCCGCGTCGGCGCAAGGGAACAAAAAACCGTCTACAGCCGTTGAAGAAGGCCTTCCTCCAACGTCAGACAGCCTCATGACACTTCCGACAGCGACCTACCGGATACAATTCCGCAACGGCATGACCTTCGATCGTGCCTGCGGCCTCATTCCCTACCTCAAGAGGCTCGGCATCAGCCACCTTTACGCCTCGCCGATCTTCACCGCGGTCATCGGCTCGACCCACGGCTATGACGTTACCGATGCCAACGAGATCGATCCGGCGCTCGGCGGCCTGGCGGGGTTCGACCGGCTGACGGAAAGTCTTGCCGCGGCGGGCATGGGCCTGATCCTCGATATCGTTCCGAACCACATGGCCGCCTCGCCCGAGAACGGGTGGTGGCGCGACGTGCTGGCCTTCGGCCGGCAGAGCGCCTATGCCGACCACTTCGACATCGATTGGAGCGAGCCGCTGACCCTGCCGCAGCTCGGCCAGGATTTCGAGGCGGCGCTCGCCGCCGGCGAGCTGCGCATCGCGCTCGACGAAAGCCACGGCAACTTCGCCTTCGCCTACTTCGAAACACTGCTGCCATTGACCCCCAGCAGCTACGGCGCGCTCGCAAACCGGCTCGACGACCCGGTCGCGACGAGAATGGCGGAGGCTGCGGCCGTGACGTCAGGCGAGGACTTCGCGCGGGCGATGCGCGACATTCTTTTCGAAGGCGGCGATGGGGCGCTGCTCCGGCAAAAGCTCGAGGACGTCTCGGCCGATCGCGATTTCCTCGAAAGCCTGCATGAAGCACAGCACTGGCGGCTCACTCATTGGAAGGAAGCGGCGCGGCATCTGAGCTATCGCCGTTTTTTCGAGGTGACCGGGCTGGTCGGCACCCGCGTCGAAGATCCCCTCGTGTTCGAAGATCTCCACCGGTTGACGATCGAGCTGGTGCGCCATGGCAAGGTGCAGGGCCTGCGCATCGACCATGTCGACGGGCTCGCCGAACCCAAGGCCTATCTCGACAGGCTGACGGCGGCGGTCGGACCGGACGCCTATATCGTCGTCGAGAAAATCCTCGGGGCCGCCGAGGTCCTGCCGGAGAGCTGGCCGGTCGCCGGCACCACGGGATATGAATTCATCGCGGCCCTCGGCGAACTGTTCATCGACGGCGGCGGTCTGCGCATCCTGGACGAGGCCTATCGCGGCGTCGCGGCAGAGAGCGGCGATCTGGAAGAGAGCCGGCGGATTGCCAAGCGACTGATGGTCGAGCGCAATTTCGCCGGCGAGACCGGCCGGCTGGTCTCGATCGCCGCAGGCATCTTTCCCGAACTAAAGAGAGAAGAGATCGCCACCGCGGTGAGCGAGCTGCTGGTCGCCTTTCCCGTCTATCGCACCTATGGCGACGGCGGCCCGCTCGCCTGGCAGGATTCGGCCGTCCTTGCCGCGACAGCGTCGCAAGTCATGCCGCGGCTCGACGACCGGCGCGCCCTCGATCATGTGCTGAAGCTTCTCGAAGGTAAGGTCGAAGGGCAAGCAGCCCACGCGTTCCGCCTCCGCTTCCAGCAGTTGAGCGGACCCATCATGGCGAAGGCGACGGAAGATACGCTGTTCTACCGCCATACCAGGCTGCTTGCCGCAAACGAGGTGGGCGGCGAACCGGGGAAGGCACCTGATGGCCCGGAGGGATTCCATCGCCGCATGGCCGAGCGGGCGCGGCTACAGCCGCATGGTCTGTCGGCCAGCGCCACCCACGATACCAAGCGCGGCGAGGATGCGCGCGCCAGGCTCTATGCCTTGAGCGAGGGGGCGGATGTTTTCGTGCAGGCGGTGGCGCGCTGGCGCGAGATGAACCGGTCCCGGCTGAAGGATTTGCCGGATGGCGTGGCACCGGAGCCGAATGTCGAATGGATGCTCTATCAGGCGCTTGCCGGCCTCTGGCCGGAGGATTTCGACCGCGGGCAGACGGATGAGCTTGCCGAACGCTTCACCGGCTATGCGCTCAAGGCGGTGCGCGAGGCCAAACTGCGCAGCGACTGGACGGACCAGGACACCGCTTACGAGGAGGCGGTCACGGCCTATGCGGCAGCGCTGATTTCACCCGAGAATGACGCCTTCCTCGAGGATTTCGAAAGCGTGCTGCAGCCCTTCATCGCGGCGGGTTACCTCAACAGCCTGTCGCAGACCCTCCTCAAGCTGACGGCGCCGGGGATTCCCGATATCTACCAAGGGGCGGAGGGCTTCGATTTCAGTCTTGTCGATCCCGACAACCGCCGGCCGGTCGATCATACCAGGCTGGCGGCCTGGCTTGCTGAAACCGGGCCGATCGCCAAGCTTCAGGCGGCGGCCTTGAAGCAGCGCATCGTCGCAATCGGCCTGCAGCTGCGCCAGCGGCAGCCGGATCTCTTTGCCAAAGGCGACTATCTGCCGCTGAAGGTGACGGGCAGCCGGCGCGATCATGTCCTGGCTTTTGCCCGTGTGCATCACGGAGATTTCGCGATCTCCGCCGCCCCCCGGCTGATGTTCGGCTGGCTCGACCCGGGTGTGCTTTTTGCCGGCCCGGAATTCTGGGAGGATACGGCGATCGCCGTCCCCTCCCCTCTTCACGGGCTGAAAGCGGATCTGGTGACCGGAAAAACCATCGAGCCCGGCGGCAGCATTTCGGTCGCCGCCCTGCTCGGGAGCCAGCCGATCGGCCTGATCAGCCCGATCTGAGGACCCGGCGGCGGTCTTCGGAAAATCGCGCCTCTCAAAATTAGCGCTTGACCTTCCAGTTGCTGGAAGGTGGATAAATCTCTCCAACTGCCCCTGGGGCACAGGAGATCGATATGAATATCAAAAACGATCACACCCATAGCGACGATCACAGTTGTTGCGGCCATGGCTCGGAAAAAACTGCCGACGCGGTCATTCGTGATCCCGTCTGCGGCATGACCGTCGATCCGCAGGCCGGCAAGCCTTCCTCCGATCATGCCGGCCGCAGCTATCATTTCTGCTCAGAGGGCTGCCGGACGAAGTTTGCGGCGGCACCTGAGGATTATCTGACCGCGAAAGACCCCGTCTGCGGCATGGTGGTGGATCGCTCGACGGCCAAACATTTCCTGAAAGCCGAGGACGAAAAATTCTACTTCTGCTCGGACGCCTGCCAAGCGAAGTTCGAAGCCGATCCCTCAGCCTATCGCAGCGGCAAGCGCCCGCCGGCCAAGCCCGCGCCGAAGGGCACGCTCTATACCTGTCCGATGCATCCGGAGGTCGTCAGCGACCGCCCCGGCGACTGCCCGAAATGCGGCATGGCGCTGGAACCGATGGGCATTCCTCCTGATGACGAAGGTCAGAATCCGGAGCTTGCGGATTTCACCAGGCGGCTGTGGGTGAGCGCTGTCCTTGCCGTGCCTCTGCTGGCGCTTGGCATGGGGCCGATGCTCGGCCTGCCACTGCGGGAGGCGATCGGCGAGCCGCAGGCGACCTATATCGAACTGCTGCTGGCGAGCCCGGTGGTGCTTTGGGCGGCCCTGCCCTTCTTCCGCCGCGCCTCGGCGTCCCTCGTCAACCGCAGCCCCAACATGTGGACGCTGATCGGCCTCGGCGTCGGCACCGCCTATCTCTACAGCCTCGTCGCTACGCTTGCGCCGGGCATCTTCCCGATGAGCTTTCGCGGCCACGGCGCGACCGTGCCCGTCTATTTCGAGGCGGCGGCCGTCATCGTCGCGCTCGTCTTCGTCGGCCAGGTGCTGGAATTGAAGGCGCGCGAGCGTACCGGTTCGGCGATCCGCGCTCTGCTCGATCTCGCGCCGAAGACGGCGCGGCGCATTAATGCCGACGGCAGCGAGAGCGATGTTGAGGTGGACGAAATCCAGGCCGGCGACCGATTGCGCGTGCGCCCCGGCGAGCGGGTGCCGGCAGACGGCTCCGTTCTCGAGGGCCAGTCGACCGTCGACGAATCGATGATATCGGGCGAGCCCTTGCCGATTGAGAAGTCGAAGGGCGAAGCATTGACCGGCGGCACGATCAACAAGAACGGCGCCCTCATCATGTCGGCCGAGAAGGTCGGCGCGGACACGGTACTGTCGCGTATCGTCGACATGGTCGCCAAGGCGCAGCGCTCGCGCGCGCCGATCCAGGGCGCCGTCGACCGGGTGTCGGCCATCTTCGTGCCGGCGGTCGTCGCGGTCGCCATCCTGGCCTTCCTCGTCTGGGCCGCGATCGGGCCGGAGCCGAGCCTGGCCAATGGGCTGCTTGCCGCGGTCGCCGTTCTGATCATCGCCTGCCCCTGCGCGCTCGGTCTGGCGACGCCGATGTCGATCATGATCGCGACCGGCCGCGGCGCCCAGGCCGGCGTGCTGATCAAGGACGCGGAAGCGCTGGAACGTTTCTCCAAGGTCGACACGCTGATCGTCGACAAGACGGGCACGCTGACCGAGGGTAAACCGAAACTTACCGATATCGTCGCCCTCGGCGGCGCCGAGGAAAGCCGACTGTTGTCGCTGGCGGCAAGCCTGGAGCGCGGTTCCGAACATCCGCTGGCCGAAGCGATCGTCTCCGGCGCCGAAGAGCGCGGCGTCGCCTTCGTCGAGGTTACCGGTTTCGAGGCGAAGACCGGCAAGGGGGTGCAGGGCCTTGCCGGCGGCGCGAGCGTGGCCCTCGGCAATGCGGCCATGCTCGCCGATCTCGGTATCGATCCGGCGGTGCTTTCCGACAAGACCGAAACTCTGCGCGGCGACGGCAAGACGGTGATGTTCGTCGTGCTCGAGGGCGCGCTTGCCGGTCTCGTCGCCGTTGCCGACCGGATCAAACCGACGACATCAGCCGCCATCAAGGCGCTGCACGAAAGCGGACTGAAGATCGTCATGGCGACGGGCGACAACAAGCGCACGGCAGATGCAGTGGCCAAAAGCCTCGGCATCGATGAGGTGCGCGCCGACATGCTGCCGGAAGGCAAGAAGGCGCTGATCGACGAGCTGCGGGCCAAAGGCGCCATCATCGCCATGGCCGGCGACGGCATCAACGACGCACCGGCGCTCGCCGCAGCCGATGTCGGCATCGCCATGGGCACCGGCGCCGATGTTGCGATGGAAAGCGCCGGCATCACCCTGGTGAAGGGCGATCTCACCGGCATCGTCAGGGCGCGGCGACTGGCCGAAGTGACGATGCGCAACATCCGCCAGAATCTCGGCTTCGCCTTCGGCTATAATGCGCTCGGCGTTCCGGTCGCAGCCGGCGTGCTCTATCCCGTCTTCGGGCTGCTGCTGTCGCCGATGATCGCGGCGGCGGCCATGAGCCTCTCGTCCGTATCGGTGATCGCTAATGCGCTGAGACTGCGTTTTGCAAAACTATAGGAGACGGCGATGAATATTGGCGAAGCATCTGAGCGGTCGGGCCTGCCGTCGAAGACCATCCGCTATTACGAGGATATCGGCCTCATCCGCCCCGAACGGGGCGGAAACGGCTATCGCGATTATGCCGCCACCGACGTCCACAAACTGCGCTTCCTGCAGCGCTCGCGCGGCCTCGGCTTTTCCGTCGAGGAATGCCGGCAGTTGCTGGCGCTCTATGAGGACAAAAGCCGGGCAAGCGCCGACGTCAAGGATATCGCCGAGACCAAGCTTGCCGAGATCGACCGCAAGATCCGCGATCTCTCGGAACTGCGCCGCACGCTGGAGCAGCTCGTGCATGCCTGCCACGGCAATGACAGGCCGGACTGCCCGATCCTCGAAGAGCTTTCGGAGGGTAGCTGACCATTGAGGCGGCTGGATCAGGAAAACTGGGGCGTTTTCTGGTTGTCCGCCTGCGAGGACTGAAGCTGCTCGTCGGCCTCCTCGTCTTCGCCGTCATCCAGCCGATGCTTGATCGCCAGCGCATAGATCACGTCGAGAATATTGCGGTCTTTCAGATGAGGATCGGTCAGCGCGAGAAGCGAGGCCCGGACGATCTTCTTGCTGCTGGCATTCGGGCAACGGGCCTTGACGAAATCATAAAGCGCCTGATCCGTCAGCCCTTCCATGGCGCCGTCCACGAGAGCTTCGTAGACCCGCTTCTTTTCCTTCATTCTTCATTTCCCCTCAAATCAGCGGTGTCATGATCTGTCATGTAATTGTCATAAACAATCGCCGATTTAAGATGCACATCCGCCGGAGACGGAAATTTTGATTATTTTTCAGGCGGCGATCTTCGGCCCGGACGTTTTTTTGCGTCCGATGGAATAAAATCCGTCGCACTTCCGTATACTCAATCATGGACCGTAAAGAACGCCCCTTCGATGTCATCGGACAGCTCGCAGCGCTGCGGCGCTACGCTCGCTCGCTGGTGCGCAATGCAGACGAGGCGGAAGATCTGGTGCATGATGCGCTGGTGCGCGCCCTCGAGAAGAAAAAGAGCTTCCGCAGCGGCGGCAATCTGCGCACCTGGCTGCTCTCCATCCTGCACAATGCCCATATCGATCGCCTGCGCCAGAACCGGTCGCTGACGCGCCGCCATGACGGAGCGGCTGTCGAAGCCGAGCAGTCGCTGCCGGCCGGGCAGGAACATGCGGTGCGCCTGCAGCAGGTGCGAGACGCCTTCTTCGGCCTGCCGGAGGAACAGCGCGAGGCGCTGCATCTCGTGGCAATCGAGGATCTCTCCTATCAGGAAGCCGCCCATGCGCTCGACATTCCGATCGGTACATTGATGTCGCGCATCTCGCGTGCGCGCGCCCAGCTGCGCGAATTCGAGGAGAAGACGCCGCGCGTTTCGCATCTGAGATTAATCGGAGGAGATGGCAATGAAAGCAATTGATCCGATCCTCGATGCCGATCTCGACGCCTATGTGGATGGCGAGCTTGATGTCACCCGCCGCATCCAGGTGGAATCCTATCTTTCCGATCACCCGGCAATTGCCGCCAAGGTCATGGCCGACCTCAGCGTGAAGGGCGAATTGCGCCTGGCGCTCGCCGGCGAAAGTGCCTTCGGCCGCCCCGAGACGCGCGATGCCGCCCGCCGGCTGGAACGCGGCCTCTCCTATGGCCGCATGTTCCATTCCCTGCAGCGCGTCGCCGCTGTCGCTATTCTGGTCACTGCCGGCTGGGTGGCGCACAATTCCTTCGGCGCCTTCTCGGCCACCGAGGTATCGGCGTCGGTGCCCGCACCCGCCTATGTCGAGGATGCCGTCCGCGCCTATCAGACCGCGGCACTGCGCCAATCGATGCCGCCGCAGACGCCGGCCACCTATAGCGCCGACGATATTCGCGCCGCCACTGCCATCGTCATGCCCGAACTGCCTGAGGATTGGAAAGTCGCCGACGTGCAGATCTTCCCGTCCGAATTCGGCCCCAGCGTCGAGATGGCGATCGAGCAGTCGGATGGTAAGCGGCTGTCGCTTTTCGCCGTCCGTCCGGGGGCCTTCGAGGTCAAGCCGGTCAGTCATCTCACGCTGGAAAAAGCAGAAGCCGCCTATTGGCAGATCGGCGAGGTCGCCTATGCGCTGATCGCCGACGATAGCGGTCTCAATCTCGACCAGGCGGCCGAACGGCTCGCCCGCTCGCTCTATTAGTTCAAACCGAGGAGATCAGCATGAACCCGATCAATTCCCGCTACGGTGCTGCGGCCGGCACCCAGGCCCTGTTCGACGAGGGCCTGCGCCAGCATATGCTGCGCGTCTACAACTATATGGCTCTCGGCCTCGTCATCACAGGCATCGTCGCCTTCGTCGTCGGCTCGACACCGGCCCTCTACGTCCCGATCTTCGGCTCGCCGCTGAAATGGGTCGTGATGCTGGCGCCGCTCGCCTTCGTCTTCTTTTTCTCGTTCAAAATCCAGACGATGTCGGCCAGCACCGCCCAGGTCACCTTCTGGGCCTTCTGCGCCGTGATGGGCCTGTCGCTCGCTTCCGTCTTCCTGGTCTTCACCAAGACGAGCATCGCGCAGACCTTCTTCATCACCGCCGCGATGTTCGGTTCCATCAGCCTCTACGGCTACACGACGAAGCGTGACCTGTCGAAGATGGGCTCGTTCCTGATGATGGGCCTGTTCGGCATCATCATCGCCGGCATCGTCAACATCTTCCTGGGTTCGAGCGCGCTGCAGTTCGCGATCTCGGTGATCGGCATCGTCGTCTTCGTCGGCCTCACCGCCTACGATACTCAGAACATCAAGGAACAGTATTCGGAAAACTACGATCAGGAATCGAACCAGAAGCTCGCCGTCTTCGGCGCGCTCTCGCTCTACCTGAACTTCGTCAACATCTTCCAGCTTCTGCTCAACTTCACGGGCGAGCGGGAATAGGGATCGCGCTTCCGGGGGCAATGGAAGCGCAAGAACGCCCGGTCTGCTGTCCGTGACAGGATGGTGGATCGGGTGTTCACTTTTATGATGTCGCCCGGCCGTGTGTCGCGTTTCCGGGATGACGAAACAAGCACCATAGGAGATGGCCGGGCGCAATGCCCGGCCGTTTTCATTTCAGATGATACCCCAGGCGCGATAACGGCCGCGGCCGGTGATTTCACGAATGCCGATCTCGTTGACGAGGTTCAGCGCGCCGCGCGGCGTGATGCGCAGATGGCGGGCGATCATCGCCGCCGAGACCATCGGCCGCGACAGAATGAAATCGGCAAGTTCGGGCAGGCTGCTGTTCGAACGGCGGCCGCGAAAACGCAGCTCCATCTGCGTGCGTGCCAGCGTCAGCCGGTCGAGTTCCTTGAGCCCGGCCGTGGCTCCCAGATGCATTGCCTCCAGGAAGGCCTGCAGCCGCGTTGCCCGGTCGCGCGCCCGGCGACGCTCATGGCGCACCAGCTTCAGCCCGCCGTAAAAAGAAAAGAGATGCGAGGTGACCTTGCCGCGGGCACGCAGATGGCCGGCGACCAGAAGACCGCCGAGCCAGTGCTGGCGCCGCAGCGGCTCGATCCTCTCCCAGGCTTCGAAGAGAATGACCGCGCCGAGAACCGGCGGCAGGCTGTCGGCTAGCGGCAGTACGCTCCGCCACTCCGCCAGCCGCTGCTCCTCGTCCCATTCGTCGTCCCCGAGCAGGCCGAGAGGATCTTCGTTTCGCCTTGCCGCCGGGACAGTGGCCTGTTCGCTTGCCGGCGCCTTCCCCGTGTGGATATCGATGAGCTTCTGCGAGCGTGCGAGGATGGCGTCGATCTCCGCCATTTCGGCAGCGAGCGGCCCGTCTTCATCCTCGCCCTCCTCGTCGGCCTCGGCGGGAACCTCAGGACGCTTCGCTTCCCGCGCATCCCCCTCCCCTTCCCCGAGCGTCGCCGTCAGTGCTGCAAGCCCCGGCGCTCCCAGCGCCCAGGACGGTTCGCCGGTCCAGATGCGCCGGCGTGTGCGCAGCACGGAATGGGCGATGGTCAGTTCGTGGCTGGGGGCCCGGCTGTCCATGTGCGCATCGTGCAAAACCAGATCCTCGACATGCACGAGTTCGCCGGCCACCCACAACGCGCCGGCGGCATCGAAGAAATGGCTGCGTTCGGCAAAGCCCTCACCGACCGGCGAGCGCAACACCCGCTCATCCAGCCGCGCCACCGCATCCTCCGCTGCGGCAAGGGCGGGAAGCAGGGCCTGAAGCATGACACCATCAATATCGTAGCGCATTGTTAAGCTTTACTGTTTCTCACAAATGGAAGCAAAACGCATGTTTCCTTCCGTCATGTATGACATGGTTAACGGCGTATTTCAACAAAAGGACTGGGGAGGAATCGGCTGAGATGTCTGATCGACGGGCCGCATATTCGTTTAACCGACGCAGCTAGCGCGAAGCTTTTTCACAGCCGTTCATCCGGTTTTCCTCCCTACCGGCCCATTTGCCCGCATCAGCGCCATTAGCATCGGACCGAGCGAGAACTCGCCGCGCTCCGCCCGCCGTGTCAGATCGCGCAGATAGCCGCCGGCCGAGTTGATATGTCCGCCCCTTTCCAGAATGCAGGCGATCACCGTGGCGGCGTTCTCCGGCCCCATGACGTCGCAAGCCAGCTGATAGGCGCTCGGGCTGACGCCAAGCATCGATCGGACGATGACGGCTGCGGCCATCAGATCCCGCCAGCTGCCGATCCCGCCGCCCGGCCCGTAAGCGACGATCTCCGGGCAAGCCTGCAGCACCATGGCAAGCGGGAAGGATTTCGGCGGCTCCCGCCAAGGCCGCGGTTCGTCCTCCGGCTTTGCGCCCTGCTTCGGGTCGAAGCTTGGTTCAAGTTCAGATATGGGGTGTGGGTTTGAATTATGTATGTGCCGACCGTTTTGGCTGTCATTGGCGTCTGTTTTTTCTGTTTTCGTCTTCAATTCCAGCGTCTTGACGATCATTTCGCGGAAGGCTTCGAGATCCGCCAGCAGGCTTTCCATCTCGGCGGCCGACGGGCGGCGCGGCAGGCTTGCGGACAGCAGATTGAAATGCTGCTGCATCTCGATCCATTCGCCGGCAATCTGTTCTTCCAGCGCGATCTCGATGAGCTTGGTTATATCTCGCCGGCAAAGCGTCAGCCGCTCCCGCAGGCGCTTCCATTCGAGCTTGGCAGCCATCACCTCGGCCGCCTGCGCCTCGATCTCGCGGGCGCGGACAACAAGCGGCGCCAGGCTGAAGCCGAAGGCCTCTCCAAGCCCGCCTTCGCCGTTGCGACGGGCAAAACGTTTGCCGTTCGGGCTGTCCCTGCGGATGATCAGGCCCGCCTCCACCAGCATCGCCAGGTTCCGACGCAGCGTCGTGCCGGCCATGCCGTGCGTGCGCAGCGACAATTGCTCGTTCGAGGGAAAAACGACGAAGCCGTTGGCCTCGGCAATCTCGTTCTTCGGGTAGAAGGTCAACAGTGCGTTGAGAACCGCGAGCGCACGATCGGATACGCCGACCAGCTCCTTTGCTTCGCAGAGCGAGCGAAAGATCTTCCACTTGTCGACCGATGCGTCCGGATCGACCTTGCTGGCATTTTCCTGGCTTGCCAGCATGCCAAGCGTCATCGATCGCCGCCCAAAGGGCGTCGATACATATTGAGGCTCCATGTCCCTCACCTTTTCTCAAGGCAAAAGAAACCTACCACCCAAAAGGATGCCGAAGACGCTTGACAGTGATTCGAGGAAGTGCGATTCTCAGATTGTCCAGATATGAGAAAGGCTTCCGCGGCGGCAACGTTCGGAGGCTTTTTTCTTTTGCGGCCTACTCTCCTGCTTGCAACTTGCCGGCCCGATAGGCTTCGTAAAGCTCATCGAGGCGGCGTGAAATGTAAGCGCCGAAATCCGGCGCATCGCCGGTTTTCAACGCGATCGTGAAGGAATTGCCGGCGCTCTTGATTCGGCCGGCAATCTTGCCGCCGGTCTTCGGCTTCCAGTCATATTCCGTGGCTTCGGGCTTCGCCTCTTTCCTGGCAAGCTCGGCAACCAACAATTCGAAACGGCGGTCGCTTTCTTCGGCTCGGAAATCTTGCGAAGCAATGAGCTTGGCAAGCCGGGCGGCCGTCATCCCGTTCCAGTCCTGGGCAAGCGCCATCCACCTGCGCCGTCCGATGCCGGGTGCTGCGCCGACCGACCTGACGATTTCGGCCGGAATGGCTTTTGCCACGGATAACAGCTTCGACAGCTCGGTTTTGTCAGTCGACAGCGCCTTCATGATCACCGGCCGCTCGAAGCCTTTGAGCTCGAGATTGAAGGCAAAGACGGCGCGCTCGATATAGGAAAGATTGCGCCGCGCTGAATTTTCGATGCCCTGCGCGATGACGACATCGGTATCGTCGAGCTGACGAACGATCGCCTGCACCTTGCGCCCGAGCA
Organism: Rhizobium esperanzae; assembly: GCF_014197615.1. Lineage (GTDB taxonomy): Bacteria > Pseudomonadota > Alphaproteobacteria > Rhizobiales > Rhizobiaceae > Rhizobium > Rhizobium esperanzae_A. Next base: position 14,650 of record NZ_JACIFY010000031.1, on the reverse strand, counting down.
GCTTGATGGCCTGCAGCCGGCGATGGCCGTAGGCGATCTGATAGCGCTCCGCGTCATCGGGATGACGGCGAACGAGGATCGGCACTTCCTGGCCGTTCTCGGCAATCGACTGCACCAGCTCGTCCTCGATATCGAGCTGATCGGCAAGGCGGTCGCGGACGAAGGAAGAATCGATCAGATCCGGATCGAGTTCGACGATGCGTTCGCCTGAGAGCAAGGCGGCTTCCATCGCCCTGCTCTCTTCCTCCATGCGGCCGAGGGTCAGCGCCATCGTCCGCACCGGCCCGGCCGATCCGCGTAAAGACGTCTCCTCGTAGTTGGCCGCGGCCAACTCCTGCGCCGTATCGTCGAACAGGCCTTTCAGGCGATCGCGTCTGCTCATGTGCGGCCCCAGGCTTTGTGAATGCCGGCGAGAACCTCGCCATTGGCGGCATTGACCGATTCCAGCGCCCGATCATAGGTCGAGCGCCGCACCTGCCCCTTCTCGATTTCAAAAAGCGTCTGCTTTGTCAGGCCGGCATCGGCAATCGCTGTCGATTTGAGAATGGTTGCCGTCAACACGTCGTCGCCGAAGAGGCTGCGCAGCAAGGCAACGATCTGCGACTGCGGCGCATCGAAAGGCTCGTGACGGGTGACGATGTATTTGATGAAATCATGCTGCAGATCGCCGCCGGCCTTGCGCACGACGGAGAGCAGATCGGACGTCATCAGCAGAAACTGCGACATGGAGGCGACATCGACCATCTGCGGATGGATGGTGATCAGCAGCGACGTGGCGGCGCAGACGGCGCCGAGCGTGAGGTAACCGAGCTGCGGCGGGCAGTCGATCACCACGACGTCGTAATTGGCCTCGACCTCGGCGATGGCAACGCCAACACGGCGGAAGAACAGTTCAGCCGGCTTCTGGCGATCGTTGAGCGCCCTCGGCGTCTCATGTTCGAATTCCATCAGTTCGAGATTGCCCGGCACCAGATCGAGCCCGTCGAAATAGGTCTTGCGAACGATGTCCTTCAGCGGCTTGCGGCCGGCATCGTAGCGGATGGCGCCATAAAGCGTATCGCCGTCGGCAAGATCGAATTCCGGCTGGACGCCGAGCATGGAAGACAGCGAGGCCTGCGGATCGAGATCGATGGCGAGCACCCGGTAACCCTCCAGCGCCAGATACTGCGCCAGATAAAGTGTCGTCGTCGTCTTGGCCGAGCCGCCCTTGAAATTGGTGACGGCAACCGTCTGCAGCTTCTCGCCGGGGCGCCGCCAGGGCAGATAGCTGAGCGCGTCCTTCGGCTTGAGCTTTGCCATATAATGGCGCAATTCATTGATCTGGCCGAGCGTATAGGAGCGCCGGCCGTTCTGGGAAAGCTCCGGCTGCGGGCCCTTGCCATCGAGCGAAAGCTGCCGGAGATAGCCGTCGGAAACGCCGATCATCTGCGCCGCCTCGCCGGAGGAGAATGTGCGCAGCGTCTTCTGCGCGAGCGGCGGGAACAGCTTGTCGCGGAGCAGCTTCAGCTGCCGCGAAAGCTGGTTCGCATGCCGCTCGATCCGCACATCTGTCGTCGATACGCTAATGTTGTCCAAAACACCCAATCCTTTTCGATGCGCTTTTCTGTCAATATAGCGTCAAAAAGCGTATCGAAAGTGACACGATTCGGGATTTGCAGCAAGAATAGCGCTCCAGCGCGTCCACAGGCTCGGTTGGCCGCGGCCAACTCGCTGCCGCGCCCTTGCGGCGAACCGGCTTTTTCGGCAAGACCGCCAGGAATCACGGGAGTATCGGCTTGAGGCATATCCTTATCATCGGCATCGGCACGGGCAACCCGGAGCACGTGACCATACAGGCGATCAATGCGATGAACGCAGCCGATGCGATCTTCCTGCCGGTCAAGGGCGCCGGCAAGGAAGAGCTCGCCGCGGTTCGGCGCGACATCTGCGAACGCTATATCACGCAGCCGGGCGTCAGGATCTCGGAATTCGAGGTGCCGCAACGCCAGACGGCAGACAGAAGCTACGCCCAAAGCGTCGACGCCTGGCATGCCGAGATCGCCCGCATCTATCAAGAGCTGATCTCCAGCCTTCCGGATGACGGCAGCGGCGCCTTTCTCGTCTGGGGCGATCCCAGCCTCTACGACAGCACGATCCGCATCATCGAACGCGTGCGGCAGGCAGCCGGGCTGGATTTCGATTTCAGCGTCGTTCCCGGCATCACCAGCATCCAGGCCCTGGCGGCCAGCCACAAAATCCCGCTCAATCTTGTCGGCAAGCCGATCGAGATCACCACCGGGCGGAGATTGGCGCAGGACGGGCTCCAGGCGGCGTCGACTGTCGTCATGCTCGACGGCGAACAGGCCTTTGCGAAAATCGACGATCCCGATGCCGAGATCTTCTGGGGCGCCTATCTCGGCACCCCGGATGAGATCGTCAGATCCGGACGGCTCGGCGATATCGCCGCCGACATTCTGACGCTGAGGGCGGAGGCCAGGCAACGGCACGGCTGGATCATGGACATCTATCTCCTGCGCAAGGGACAGGATTTCGAGGAATAGCCGGCCAGAACCGTTTCCATCGTGTTTTGCCGCACCGGCTGCGATCATGTAAGACATCGTCAGAGGATTGAGCATGGGCATTGAGGCCGTCACAGCGATCGACAGGACAGGCGAGACAGACCGGCACGGTCGCCCCACGGCGAAAATCCGCGCCCGCGGCGCCTGCCCTGCCCTTGCCGCGCCGATGCCGACCGGTGACGGCCTGCTGGTGCGGCTGCGCCCCGCCGGCGGCGCCTTGACGCTGTCGCAATTTTCAAGCCTTGCCCGCGCCGCTGCCGCACGCGGAAACGGCATTCTCGAGATCACCGCGCGCGGCAATCTGCAGATCCGCGGGCTGCGGGCCGAGACCGTTGGCCAACTCGCTGCCGATATCGATGCCGCCGGGATCACCGTGCCGGACGGGCCGGCGATCGAAATCTCGCCGCTGCACGGCATCGACCCGGAAGAGGCAAGCGACCCGGCGACGATGGAACTGGCATTGCGCGGCACGCTCCGCGATCGCCTCGCCTCGCCGCGGCTTGCGCCGAAACTATCGATCGTCGTCGATGGCGGTGGAGCATTCAATCTGTTGGCACTTTCCGCCGATATTCGTCTCGTCGCCTCGTCTCACGCCGATTGGCTTGTCGCGATCAATGGCGATGGCGAGACGGCAACGCCCGTGTCGGTCGGTCCTGCGGAGGCGGCGATATCGGCCGTCGGCGACATTCTGAGCCTGCTGGCAGCGCTCGGGCAGGGCAGGCGGGCACGGCATATCGATCCGGCGCTTCTGCGGGCACGTTTCCCCGCCATGGATAGCCTTCGCGCCATTCCGTCACGCGCAGCAAGCATGCCGCTTTCCGGCCTGCATCGCCTTGCAGACGGCAAAACCGTACTCGGCATCAGGCCGGAATTCGGACAGATGCGGGCAGCCGATCTGACCGCCCTCATCGATCTCGCCAGCGCCCATGGCGCAGCCGCCATTCGGCTTGCACCCGACCGCGGTTTCTTCCTCATCGGGCTGCCTGCAGATACAGTGCCGGCTATGCAGATCGCAGCAACCAAGCATGGTTTCAGCGCGCAGGCCGGCGAGAGCAGCGAGCATATCGCCGCCTGCGCCGGCGCCGGCGGCTGTGGCTCCGCCTTCTATGAGACAAGAACGCTGGCGCGCCGCATCCTTGCCGCGGCGCCTGCCCTCTTCGACGGTTCGCTGACGCTGCATCTCTCCGGCTGCGCCAAGGGCTGCGCCCATGCCCGGCCGGCGTTGACCCTGACCGGCACGGCCGAAGGTTACGACCTCATCCTCAACGGGCTTGCCGCCGATCGCCCGGATGAACGGATCGCTGGCGGTCGGATCGATTTCGCTATAGAGAGGCTCGCCCGGTCCATCGAAGACAACAGAAGCGCTGGCGAATCGGCTGCCGCCTGCCTTACACGGCTTGGCGCAACCGGCGTTTTAGAGGCGCTGCGACAGGAATAAGTATGCCAGACTACGATTATATCCGCAGCGGCGACGCGATCTACGAGCGTTCCTTCGCGATCATCCGCGCCGAAGCCGATCTTTCTCGCTTCAGCGAAGAGCAGGCCGAAATCGCTGTGCGCATGATCCATGCCTGCGGGCTGGTCGAGGCGGCGGAGCATTTCGTCTTCTCCGCCGATGTCGTCGGTGCGGCGCGCGCCGCACTGAAGACCGGGGCGCCGATCTTCTGCGATGCGGAAATGGTCTCGCACGGCGTGACCCGGGCGCGGCTGCCGGCGCTGAACGAGGTGATCTGCACGCTGCGCGATCCCGCCACGCCTGAATTGGCGCGCGAGACGGGCAATACGCGATCGGCCGCGGCCATGCATCTCTGGCTCGACCGGCTCGGCGGCAGCGTCGTTGCGATCGGCAACGCGCCGACCGCGCTGTTTCACCTGCTCGAACTTCTGCGCGACGGCGCCCCGAAACCGGCGGCGATCCTCGGCATGCCTGTCGGCTTTGTCGGCGCGGCGGAATCGAAGGACGCGCTGGCGGAGAATTCCTATGGCGTTCCCTTTGCCATCGTGCGCGGCCGGCTCGGCGGCAGCGCCATGACGGCGGCTGCGATCAATGCACTGGCGAGGCCCGGCCTATGACGACATCAGGCCGTCTCATCGGCGTCGGCACCGGTCCCGGCGACCCGGAGCTTTTGACCCTCAAGGCCGTCCGGGCCATCGAAGGCGCTGACGTGATTGCCTATTTCGCCAAGCAGGGCAGGGGGGGCAACGGCAAGGCGATCGTCGAGCCGCTGCTGAAACCCGGCATAACGCTGCTGCCGCTCTATTATCCCGTCACCACCGAGATCGACAAAAACGACGAACGCTACCGCAGCCTGATCACGGAGTTCTATGATCGCTCCGCCGAGGCCGTTGCCTTGTATCTCGATGCCGGGCGGACCGTCGCCGTGCTCAGCGAAGGCGATCCGCTGTTCTACGGCTCTTATATGCACCTGCATGTCAGGCTTTCCCAGCGTTACCCGACGGAAGTGATCCCCGGCATCAGCGCCATGTCGGGCTGCTGGTCGCTGGCCGGTCTGCCGATCGTTCAGGGCGACGACGTGCTTTCCGTACTGCCGGGTACGATGGCCGAGCCCGAGCTGACGCGGCGCCTTGCCGATACCCAGGCCGCCGTCATCATGAAGGTCGGCCGCAACCTGCCGAAGATCCGCCGGGCGCTCGCGGCAGCCGGCCGGCTTGCCGAAGCCGTCTATGTCGAGCGCGGCACCATGGCGAATGCGGCGATGGAAAAGCTTGCCGACAGAACCGAGGGCGACGCGCCGTATTTTTCGCTCGTGCTGGTGCCGGGCTGGGAGGGCAGCCGATGAGCGGCTGGCTTTTCGTGATCGGCACCGGTCCCGGCAATCCCGAGCAGATGACGCCGGAAGCGCTGGCCGCCGTCGATCAGGCAACGGATTTCTTCGGTTACGGACCTTATCTCGACAGACTGCAGCTGCGTTCCGATCAGCTGCGCCATGCCTCGGACAATCGCGAAGAGCTGAGCAGGGCAGGCGCCGCACTTTCGATGGCGGCTGACGGTGCCAAGGTCTGCGTCGTCTCCGGCGGCGACCCCGGCGTCTTTGCCATGGCGGCAGCCGTCTGCGAGGCGATCGAGAACGGGCCGGCAGCCTGGCGCGCGGTCGATCTCACCATCCTGCCCGGCATCACGGCGATGCTGGCGGTGGCAGCAAGGGCCGGCGCGCCACTTGGCCACGATTTTTGCGCCATCTCGCTGTCCGACAATCTAAAACCTTGGAATATCATAGAAAAACGTCTTGAACTGGCGGCGAAGGCAGGCTTTGTCATCGCCCTTTATAATCCGATCAGCCGGGCGCGGCCCTGGCAGCTCGGCGACGCCTTCAAGCTGTTGCGCGACCATCTGCCCGCAACGACGCCGGTTATTTTCGGCCGGGCGGCCGGACGGCCGGATGAGCGCATCGCGGTACAGCCGCTGGCGCAGGCCGATGCCGCGATTGCCGATATGGCCACCTGCATCATCATCGGCTCGGCCGAGACGCGCATCGTCACGCGGCCCGGCCGGCCGGATCTCGTCTATACCCCGCGTTTCATGGCGGAGGGGAAGAGGTGATCGATCGCCGCCAGCGCCGCCTCGACAGTGTCGACCGTCCTGACAGTGGAGGCCGTTGCGCGCGCCACCATCAGCACCTCGATGCCGAGCAGGCGGGCTGCCTCGATCTTCGCATAGGTGGCGGTCCCGCCGCTGTTCTTGGCAATGATAACGTCGATGCCGTGCTGCTTCAGCAAGGCGCTTTCGCCTTCCAGGGTGAACGGGCCGCGATCGAGGACGTAGTCGACATTGGCAAGCGCCGGCGGCGGTTCGACGGGATCGACGCTGCGGATGAGATAATGATGCTGCGGCGCCGCTTCCGCATGATGCGCGCCCTGCCGGCCCGTCGCCAGGAAGACATGGCGAGGGGAGGGGCCGAGTGCCGCGACGGCAGCCGGAATGCTCCGCACGTCCCGCCAGCGGTCGTCCGGCAGACGCTGCCATTCTGGACGGCAGAGAGCGATTGCAGCAAGACCGGTCGCCTCGGCCGCAAAGGCGGCATTGGCGGAAATATGCTCGGCGAAGGGATGCGTGGCGTCGATCAGCAGATCATATCCACCGGCCTTCAGGAAATCGGCAAGCGCCGCCGCACCGCCAAAACCGCCGATACGAACCGGAACCGGCTGAGCGGCCGGTTTCTCCGTGCGTCCGGCCAGCGACAGAAGAATATCGCAATCTCCCCGAGCCGCCAGCGCTTCGGCGAGCAGGCGCGCTTCACCGGTGCCGCCGAGGATCAGAATGCGAGGTCTTCCCATGTCTGATGTCTCTCCTGCCGGCGGCCTGTGCTGGCTGACTATTATCGGCATCGGCGAAGATGGTCCAGAAGGGCTCGGCGAAGAGGCAAAGAGGCTGATCGCAAGCGCATCCGCCGTCTTCGGCGGCGCGCGGCACCATGGGCTTGCCGCCTCGATGATATCGGGCGAGAGACTTTCCTGGCAGAGCCCGTTCGAGCGCTCGATCGATGCCGTCCTTCAAAGGCGCGGCACGCCCGTCGTCGTGCTCGCCTCCGGCGACCCGTTTCTCTACGGCGTCGGCGCAACGCTTTCCCGCCATGTGGCGGCGGCAGAGATGCGCACCATCCCCGCGCCCTCGGCCTTCAGCCTTGCCGCCTCCCGCCTTGGCTGGCCGCTGCAGGATGCCACGACGATTTCGCTGCATGGCAGGCCGATCGACCTGATCCGGCCGCATCTGCATCCCGGGCGGCGCATCATCGCCTTGACCTCGGACGAGAAGGGGCCGCGCGAGCTGGCAACCTTGCTCGCCGCAACCGGCTTCGGTCAGTCGCAACTGACCGTGCTCGAAGCGCTTGGCGGCGATCGGGAACGGCAGAGAAGCGTCGTGGCGGCGGATTTCGATCTTGTGGACATCGATCCCCTCAACGTCTGCGCCCTAGAGGTCGCGACAGGGGAGGGGGCTCGCATCCTGCCTTTCAGCCCCGGGCTCGAGGACGATCTCTTCGAGCATGACGGACAGATCACCAAGCGCGAAATCCGGGCGATGACGCTGTCGGCGCTGGCGCCATGCCATGGTCAACTGCTCTGGGATATCGGCGCCGGTTCGGGATCGATCGGCATCGAATGGATGCTGGCCGATCCCAGCCTGAAGACGATCGCCATCGAGCAATCGCCGGAGCGGGCCGCCCGCATCGCCCGCAACGCGCCGGCTTTCGGCGTGCCGCATCTTGCCGTCATTGAAGGTGCTGCACCCGCTGCGCTGGCGGGCTTGCCGCAACCCGACACGATCTTCCTCGGCGGCGGCGGCAGCGAGCCCGGCGTCATCGATGCCGCGATTGCCGCGCTGAGGCGGGGAGGGCGGCTGGTCGCCAATGCCGTGACGCTGGAGATGGAGGCCGTGCTGCTTTCGGAACACGCAAAACGCGGCGGCTCGCTGACACGCATCGAAATATCGCGCGCCGCGCCGGTCGGCAGCATGAGCGGCTGGCGGCCGGCCATGCCGGTGACGCAGTGGCGCTGGACGAAAGGATAACGGCATGAAGGTGCATTTCATCGGCGCAGGGCCAGGGGCTGCGGATCTGATCACGGTGCGCGGCCGCGATCTCATCGGCCAATGCCCGGTCTGCCTCTATGCCGGCTCGATCGTCTCGCCGGATCTGCTGCAATATTGCCCGGCGGATGCGCGCATCGTCGATACCGCGCCGATGTCGCTCGACGAGATCGAGGCGGAATATCTCAGCGCCGCTGCGGCCGGCCAGGATGTTGCCCGCCTGCATTCCGGCGATCTTTCGGTCTGGAGCGCGGTCGCCGAGCAGGTGCGCCGGCTCGAAAAACACGGTATCGCCTATACGATGACGCCGGGTGTGCCGGCCTTTGCCGCGGCAGCCTCGGTGCTCGGGCGCGAGCTGACGATCCCGGCCATCGCCCAAAGCCTGGTGCTCACCCGCGTTTCCGGCCGCGCCTCGCCGATGCCGAACGACGAGACGCTCGCCAAATTCGGCGCGACCGGCGCCACACTCGCGATCCATCTGGCAATCCATGCGCTGAAGCAGGTTGTGGAAGAGTTGACGCCGCTCTACGGCGCCGATTGCCCGGTCGCGATCGTCGTCAAGGCCTCCTGGCCGGACGAGCGTATCCTGCGCGGCACCCTTGCCGATATCGAGGCAAAGGTTGCAGCCGAACCGATCGAACGCACGGCGATCATCTTCGTCGGCCCGTCGCTTTCAGCGGAAGATTTCCGTGAGAGCTCGCTCTACGATCCGGCCTATCAGCGCCGGTTCCGAGGGCGGGACCACTTTTAAAGTTGGCCGCCCCGGCGGCGCGGCAGGCCTCAGACCCCCGCGGTCAGATACTCCATGCTGGCGCGAAGCACGCCGGCCGGGTCCTTGACCGCATGCACCTCGGCTGCGAAGGGCTCGAAGGAGAACGGGCCGCTATAGCCCGCCTGCAGCAGCGCCTTGATCTGCCCGGCATTGTCGAGCCGGTCGTCGGCGCCGACGAGCACACGATGGGAATCGCGCATGTCGGCGACGGAAACGGCAGGGTCGCTGACGCCCGAAATGTGCACGAGACCGGCAAGCTCCGGGAAGGTCGCGGCTTCGCCGGCAAGGTGATGGTGGAAGGTGTCGTGGACGAGTTTGAAGGTCGATTGTGCGCCGAGCTCCCTGATCGCCTCGGCCGCCTCGGTCTTCGAGCGCAGCGAGCAGATCGCGAAACCGAGCGGCTCGACGAGGCCAGTGATGCCGGCTTTATCAAGCATCGGCTTCAGCGCCGTCAGAGACCGGCGCAGATTGGTCTGGCGTTCGCCGTCGGCGCAGCCGGTGCCGTCGTTCTTCGGAACGAGGACCAGCGCCTTGGCGCCGCAGGCGCTCGCATAATCGATCAGTTCCTGCGCTTGCCCGGCGCGCGTTTCATTCCATTCGTTGAAGCGCTGCAGGGCGTTGATCGAAATGATCGTCAGCCCGTGGCGGGCGGCGGCTTCTCTGATCGCTTCCGGTTTGGTGCCGTCGAGAATGGCATTGCCGGAAAGGTCGTTGCGGATCTCGACCGCATCGATGCCGAGCGACTTTGCCAGCGCGAAGAATTCATCGATAGCGAGCGACGGCGCGGCCATATGGTTGAGCGCAAAGCGGATCGAAGTCATGACGGATATCTCCTCCTCGTCTCCGCGACATCAGCGGAGCGGTTCCTCGTGAATGGGTGAGCGAATCTCTATCGGAATTCGCAGGCCAATCCATCCGTCATCGCCAGCGTCGGCTCTCATTCCTGATAGAATTTCGGCCGAAATGATAGAATTCCATCATTCCTCAGATATTCTCTGAAAGGTAGATGTCGAAGGGCAGGAAGGACTGACCGGGGATGGCGGCTTCGCTGTTTTCGATCGCATCCTTCATCAGCACCATCAATTCCTGACAGAGCCCGGGCAGGGGAGTGCCGATCGCCATGGCGACGATGTCATCGGCAAGACCGGCCTTGCTGTCGGGCGTCAGTTCGTTGACCACGAGCACGACCTTGCCGCCGAGGCTCTCTTCGCGGAACGCCGAGATTGCCCCTTCCATGCCGCCGCCGCAGATATAAAGCCCGACAAGATCGGGATGCTTCTGCAGCAATGTCAACGTCGCCTCATGCGTGATCTCAGGCGTATCCAGGTTGATCAGCGTGTCGATGACGTCGAACTCCGGGGCATTTTCGCGGAAATAGGAGCGGAAACCGATTTCCCGCAGTTCATGACCATGGAAACGATGGCTGCCGACGAAACAAGCGACCTTGCCGGGCTTGCGCGCCGTCCGCGCGATCAACCAGGCGGCGGTGCGGCCGACCTTGCGGTTGTTGACGCCGATATAGCCGGTGCGTACGCCTGAGGCGAAATCCGAGAGCAGCGAGAAGACCGGGACGCCTTTTTCCTTCAGCTCCTCGATGGCGGCCGTGACCGCGGGATAATCGGGCGCAACCAGGGCAACCGCCTGGTTGCGGGCACCGAGAGCCTTGAGCTTCTCGACGATCGCCGCCGGCGTGGCGGCTGAGGGAAAGTCGATCTGCGTCTGGATGCGGGCGTTCGTGACAGCGCGGGCCGCCGCTTCGATCTCGCGGGCGAACGCCTGGTAGAACTGCTGCGTTGGTTTCTGCAGCAGAAAGGCGAGCTTGTATTGCGGCAGGTCCTCGAAAACACGCTGCCGGATCAGGCCGACGGCGTGATAGCCGATCGACTGCGCCGCGTCATAAACCCGCCGCGCCGTTTCCTCCCGCACGCGGTGGCGGGCATTGAGAACCCGGTCGACGGTGGCAACGCTGACGCCGGAGGCGCGGGCAAGATCGGATATGGTGGGACGGCGCATGAGTTTTCCTGATGGATTCGATCATTTCTGCAAGCCACTTCTGATGGCTTTTGATAGAATATATCAAGCCTGCATTGAGCCTCTTCCGAAGTCAACCTATTCTCTCGGCAACGGCATAACGGGAGGCGGATAATGGCGATCGAGGCAAAGAAACGGGACTACGACCTGCTCGGCGAAAGCGGCCGCACCGCCGTCGAGACAGGGCTGGCGGCAGCGCAGTGGTATCATACCGACATTCCGCGCAAGGAGATGAAGGCGCTGATGCAGCGCTCCGACGCGCCGGCAATCCGTGACACCGTCATCTGGCTCGGCAGCATGATCATCTTTGCCGGGCTCGGCATCTATTTCTGGGGCTCCTGGGTCGCGCTGCCCTTCTTCCTCGCCTACGGCGTGCTCTACGGCTCGGCCTCCGACAGCCGCTGGCACGAATGCGGTCACGGCACCGCCTTCAAGACGCGTTGGATGAACGATGCCGTCTACCAGATCGCCTGCTTCATGATCATGCGCAATCCGGTGACCTGGCGCTGGAGCCATACGCGCCATCACACCGATACCGTCATCGTCGGCCGCGATCCCGAAATCGCCGTCATGCGGCCGCCCGATCTCTTCCGGCTGGTCCTCAACTTCTTCGGCATTCTCGATGCCTGGCATGCGATCGTCGACATGCTGCGCAACGCTTTCGGCGTCATCAGCCCGGCAGAAAAGACCTTCATTCCCGAGATGGAGCAGCCGAAGGCAATCCGCTTTGCCCGCATCTGGCTGGCGATCTATGTCGTCACCATCGCCGCCGCGGTCGCCATGGGCTCGATCCTGCCGCTGATGCTGATCGGCCTGCCGCGCCTCTACGGCGCCTGGCACCATGTGATGACCGGGCTCCTGCAGCATGGCGGCCTGGCCGACAACGTCATCGACCACCGGCTGAACAGCCGCACGGTCTACATGAACCCGATCAGCCGCTTCATCTATTGGAACATGAACTATCACGTCGAACACCACATGTTCCCGATGGTGCCCTATCACGCGCTGCCGAGGCTGCACGCGATGATCAAGCACGACCTGCCGGCGCCGAATCCGTCGATCCTGTCCGGCTACCGCGAGATGATCCCGGCCTTCCTGCGCCAGCTGCGCAACGAGGATTATTTCCTGAGACGCGAACTGCCGGCCACAGCGCGGCCCTATCGCGAAGAATTCCACAACGAGCTGGCCCCGGCCGCGCAATAATCGAGGGAGGATAAGATGAGCGGAAACTGGATCGAAGTCTGCGCCAAGGACGAAATCGACGAAGAGGATGTCATCCGCTTCGATCACGGCGGACGCACCTTCGCGGTCTATCGCAGCCCGGATGACGAATTCTTCGCCACCGACGGTCTCTGCACCCATGAACATATCCATCTCGCCGACGGGCTTGTCATGGATGAGATCATCGAATGCCCGAAACATAACGGCCGCTTCAACTACAAGACGGGCGAAGCCAAGGGCGCGCCGGTCTGCGTCAACCTCAAGACCTATCCGGTCAAGGTCGAAGGCGGCAGCGTCTTCATCTCGGTCTGAGGGAGGCTGACGTGGCTCATTTCGTCATCATCGGAGCCGGCGAATGCGGCGCGCGTGCCGCATTCGCCTTACGCGAAAAAGGTTTTGACGGCGAAATAACGCTTGTCGGCGCCGAACCCCTCCATCCCTATGAGCGGCCGCCGCTGTCGAAGGCCGGGGCCGCCGATGCAAGCGATCCGAAATTCATCGCAGCAGCGGAAAAATACGCCGAGAGCGGCATCCGGCTGCTGACCGGCCTGGAAGCCAGGGATTTCGATAGATCCTCCAAAACCGTCACACTTTCGGACGGGACGACGCTCTCCTATGACAAGCTTCTGTTGGCGACGGGTGCAAGCGCCCGGTCCTTCCCCGGCGCGCCGGAAAACAGCCCGCATATCCGCGCGCTAAGGACGCATCACGATGCGGCGGCGCTGCGCGGCGTGATGAAGCCGGGGAACCATATCGCCATCATCGGCGGCGGCTTCATCGGGCTGGAACTGGCGGCAACGGCACGCCTGCTCGGCGCCAAGGTCACTGTCGTCGAGGGGCTGGAGCGGGTGCTGAAGCGCGGCGTGCCGGAGGAGATCGCGCATCTCCTGACCGAACGCCATCGCGCCGAAGGCGTCGATATCCGCTGCGGTGTGTCGATCGAGGCGCTAACCGCGGAAGGCGGAAAAGCCGTGATCAGATTGTCGGGCGGCGAGGTGACCGAAGCCGATCTCGTGCTTGTCGGCATCGGCGCCCGGCCGAATGTCGAGATCGCCGAAAGGGCAGGGCTCGCAATCGACAACGGCATATCAGTCGATATCCATCTGCAGACCTCGGCGCTTGACGTTTTTGCCGCCGGCGACTGCTGCTCCTTTCCGCTGCCGATCTATGGCGGCCGGCGGGTGCGGCTCGAATCCTGGCGCAATGCCCAGGAGCAGGGCACATTGGCCGCGGCCAACATGCTCGGTCTCGATGAGGCCGTTTCATCCGTGCCGTGGTTCTGGTCGGATCAATACGACATGACGCTGCAGATTGCAGGCCTTGCCGAAGGGGCCGCCACGCATCAGCGCCGCGAACTCGGCGCAGGCGCCTTCATCCTGTTCCATCTCGATGCCGGCGGGCGGTTGATTGCCGCCAGCGGCATCGGCCCCGGCAATGCGGTGGCACGTGATATCCGTCTCGCCGAAATGCTGATCGCAGCCGGCGCCCATCCGGATCCAGCTGCACTCGCAGCCAGCGACATCAAACTGAAATCCCTGCTCGCCGCCTGAGCCGGCCGATAAATATTCAAAGGAATTGACGATGAAGAAACATAGACGCGCGACCGTCGCCGATCTGCTTGCGGAAAAGGGCAAACGCCAGCTCACCATGCTGCGCGTCACCTCGCTGGAGGAGGCGGAAGCCGCCGAAAAAGCGGGCATCGACATCGTCTCGGTGCCGCCTTCGCTGCTCGGCCCGGTGTTCCGCGAGATCGCACCGACGCCCTTTGCCATTCCGGGTCTCGAATATGGCGATCACGTCTCGGCCGAGGACTATCTCCGTGCCGCTTTTGCGGCGCTGAAGGCCGGCGGCGATGCGGTCTATTGCGCCGCAAGCCTGCAGACGATCCGGCGCATGCGCGACGAGGGCATCCCGGTCTGCGGCCATCTCGGCCTGATCCCGTCGAAGGCGACCTGGACCGGCGGTTTCCGCGCCGTCGGCAAGACGGCGGCCAGTGCCGCCGAAATCTGGCGGCAGACCAAGGCACTGGAAGAGGCCGGCGCCTTCGCCGCCGAAATCGAAGTCGTGCCTGGCGATGTCGCTGCCGCCATCAGCAGCAACACCGCGATGCTGATGATCTCCATGGGGGCCGGCAGCGGCTGCGACGCCCAATATCTCTTCGCAGACGACGTGCTCGGCGCCAATCGTGACCATTATCCGCGCCACGCCAAGGTCTACCGCAACTTCGCCGCCGAACACGACCGCCTGCAGCGCGAACGCATCGCCGCCTTTACGGAATTCGCTGGGGATGTCCGGAGCGGTGCCTACCCGGAAAAGCGCCATTGCGTCGGCATCGATGAGGGGGAATTGAAGGTTTTTCTGGAGGGGCTGCGGAGGGAAACGGGCAATAATTAGTATCCACTTGCTCGACGCTTCCCCTTCTCCCCGCTGGGGCTATCAGATTCACACATTGTCGAAAGCGGCGAGGAGGAGGCCTACGCCGCGCTTGGCGGCTTGGAACTGTTGCCATCCGTCGAGTATGAC
>NZ_JACIFY010000030.1 GCF_014197615.1 Rhizobium esperanzae | reverse complement strand
GATGCTCGCTGAGGCACGAGTTCAAAACCCAAGGATGACACGCATCCCCGTCGCACGACCCCATTATACACCAACGGCAACGTACAAGGATGAGGAGCGGGGGAGGATGCCGCGCCCAAAAAGCCTTGGAGGATGCCGCGCTTCTCTCATCCGCACTCCCACCCATATTCCCCGCCGGCCATGACTCTGTTACATCTTTCCGACCCCGCGATGCTTCGCCCTCAACCCCGAGACCAAGATCACGATGACGCAATCCAAGCTGGCATCCCTGACTCTCAAAGGGTTTTTCGCGTTCGGGCTGTTCCTGGCAGCACTGCTTTCGAGCTTTGCCGCATCCGCCCAGCAGGCGTCTCCCTCGCTGCCGCTGCTCTTCGATGCCCGCGAGCGTCTTGCCAGACCCGATCTCTCCTCGCTGGTGCGCCTGCGCTTCCTGACCTCGGTCGATTTTCCGCCGTTCAATTTTACCGATCAGAACGGCAAACTTTCGGGTTTCGACGTCGATCTCGCCCGTGAAATCTGCAGCGAGCTGGAGATATCGGACAAGTGCCAGATCCAGGCGATCCCCTTTGCCGATTTGAAGGATGCGCTCGCCGCCTCGCAGGGCGATGCCGTCATCGCCGGCCTGGCGGTGACCCCGGAGCTGCGCCGGCAATTCGTCTTCTCCCGGCCCTATCTGATGCTGCCGGCCCGCTTCGTGCGCAATCTCGCTGCGCCGCTCGACGGTAAGACGGCGGCCGCTCTTTCGAAACGCCCGGTCGGTGTCGTCAGGGGGACGGTGCATGAGGCGATGCTGTCGGCCTTCTTCCCGACGATCAAGGCCGAGCCGTTCGACACCAAGGACGCCCTGCTGGCAGCCCTCAGGGAGCGCAAGGTCGATGCCGCCTTTGCCGATGCGCTGCAGCTTTCCTTCTGGGTCTCGTCGCCGGCTTCAGCCAAATGCTGCGCGCTGTTCGACGGTCCCTATCTCTCCGAGCAGTTCCTCGGCGAGGGCATGACGATCATGCTGCGGCAGAAGGACAGCGTGCTGACGGCGGCCATCGACCACGCGCTCGCCACGCTGTCGCGCAACGGCCGCCTCCAGGAAATCTATCTGCGTTATTTCCCTTACGGGCTCTATTGAAAAATAGAGATTAGCCCTTGCGGAAGCGGGCAATGGCGCTGCGCTCGATTGCCGCGCAGGTGAGCTTGTCGAGACCGAGCCGGTCGCGCAGCAGGCTGAGCAGCCTGAGTTCCTCAGCCTTGACCGAAAGATCGGCGGAAGCGACTTCGACGGCCAACGCATAGGCGGTGTCGTAGAGTTTTGCCGGCAGGGTATCGCGCACGGTTTCGAGCACGACGTCGAGACCTTCCGGGCCGGCCAGCAGCGAGGCGCAGTCGCGTGCCACCGAAATCAGCTTGTCGTCGTCGAAATCCCGGAACACTGGCAGGAACCCGATCAGCTGGCCGATCCTTTCCAGCTCCCGGTCGTTCATCGTGCTGTCGACGGCGGAGGCCATCACCATCACGTAGATCAGCGCGTCATGGGCGGAAAGCGGCTTGTTCATCTCTGTTTCCTTTTTCGATCAGCCCAGAGTGGGAATTGGCAGCCGGCATTACAAGGGATCGGCCCTCTGTCAAGACCGCCTTCTATCTCCGGCGCGGGTCGTCGCCGTAAATGCCTTTTCCCGCCTGCCTGGCCGTCTCGGCCGCGGATGCAAGTGGCGAACCCGGGCCTGCTTCCGCCCAGCCGTTTTCGACGAGCCATGTGCCGAGATCCTGGGCGCCGAGCCGGCAGCTTGCCGACACGCTTCCCTTCCATTCCGCGCTATCGAGATCGCAGCTGATGCTGCGGTTGCGCAACAGCTGGCGCAGCGCCGTCTTCGCCATCATGCCGCAGGGCCATTGCCGCCCCGCCGGCCCGCATATTTTATCGGCGGCCGTCGGAACGACGCCGGCCAGCTGAAGCCGGCGCTCGCCGAACGAAAGCATGCCGGCATTTTCGACCGCCGGCCGCGCCAGCTCTATCGGCTTTTTCGCGGCCGGCGCTGCCGTTTGCCGGGTGGCGGTCTGGGCCTGCTGCGTCGCATCGGCGGGTTTGGCTGCCGCACTGTCGCCCGATCCGGCTCCGGGCGCTGGGGCCGCCGGTTGCGCCGCGCCGGCGATGATTTCGGCTTGTTCGTCCGATATCGCAGCCGGTTCGCCGGCCTTGGGGGCGCTATTCGCTGCGGCGGCTGCCGTCTCCTGCGCCGACACCGGCTCGTCGCCGGCAGTGCCGCCGCCAAGCCTTGCTTGCCCGGCCAGCAGCAGGCCGGCCACCACCACCATCCCTAGGAGGCCTGTGAAGACGGCGGCAGGGCGCATGGAATATCTTCCTATTGGCTGGCCCAGATGATGCGGGCGATCCAGTCGACATCGGCAAGATCGAGGGTGCGGTTGGGATGTTCGGGATTGAGCGACAGGAGTTCGATCGATCGCGGGCTCTGGCGCAGCAGCACCTTGGCCATCACCTCGCCCTCGCGGGTGCGCACCACGACGCGGTCGTTGCGGCGCACCTGCGCTGCCGGCTCGACGATCAGCACGTCGCCGTCGCGATAGAGCGGCATCATGCTTTCGCCCTGCACCTCCAGCGCATAGACGCCTGATTTTTGCGCCGGCGTTGCCGGAAATTCCACCACGTCCCAGCCCTGGCCGGCCGGAAAGCCGCCATCGTCGAAGAAGCCGCCGGCGCCGGCCTGGGCAAAGCCGAGCAGAGGAATCGCGTTGCCCTGCGGCGGAGTTGCGGCGCCAAGCTGCTCGGCCCGCTGTTCAGCCGGTTGTTCAGAAAGTTCGGCGTCCGGCCGCAGGAAGGCAAGAAACTGTTCCATGCTCGCCCCTGTCGCGTCGAGCACCTTGGCGATCGATTCCGTCGAGGGCCAGCGCAGCCGCCCATCGGCGGAAAGCCGTTTCGATTTGTTGAAGGAGGTGGGGTCGAGCCCGGCGCGCCGTGCAAGGCCGGATGGCGTCAGCGCGTGCCGTTCGGCAAGCCTGTCGATCGCCCCCCAGATCTGCTCGTGTGACAGCATATGCGCCCGATTCCGCGGCTCCTGCGGGCCGCACTTCAACAGGGCGGAATATTAACCGACCGCACCAACGGAGTAAAGGCAAAAGAGGAATAAAATCCTGCCCTTAGCGGTCGATCGATATCGGTAGCGATTATCGTGCCGGGCGCTCAGGCAACCATCGCCATGTTGATCTTGCCGAGCTGGATGACCGCCTGCGTCCGGCTGTCGACATCGAGTTTCAGGAGGATCGCCGAGACATGCGCCTTGATCGTCGCCTCGGAGACGCCGAGTTCATAGGCGATCTGCTTGTTCAAAAGCCCTTCGGCGAGCATGGTCAGCACCCGGCTCTGCTGCGGCGTCAGCGTATGCAGGCGGTGGATCAGGTCGGCGACATCGGGATCCTGCTCCTGGCCGTCGCGATAGCTTTCCGGCGTGGCGATATCGCCGGCCAGCACCGTCTGGATGCTGCGGCGAATGTCGTCGATGCCGGAGGATTTGGAAATGAAGCCGGAAGCGCCGAGTTCCAGCGCTCGGCGGATCGTCGTCGCGTCGTCGGTGGCCGAAACGATGATGATCGGCAGGCTGGCGAATTCGGAGCGCAGCGCCATCAGGCCGGAAAAGCCGCTGACGCCCGGCATGGCGAGGTCGAGCAGCATCAGGTCGGCCTCCGCATGGGCGCCTGCCGCCTTGCGCGCGGCGGCGAAATCGCCGGCCTCGACGATCGTCTGCTGGCCTTCCATGCCGATGACAGCCTGGCGCAGCGCATCGCGGAACAGCGGGTGATCGTCGGCAATGATGATGGTCTGTTCGTGCATCGAAAACTCCCTCCCAAGAGCCCGATCCTGCCTGCACGCGCCGCCATCCCCTCCGCGCCGCATGCCGCTTTCTCGCAGGGACTATATCAGATCAGGTCTTCTGCGGAAGGGGATTGGCGTTTTCCTCCGACTGGAACTCCTTCACCATCCCCATGAAACTCTTCATCATCTTCTCCATGATGCTGATCGAGCGGTCGACTTCGGCATCGCTCGGCAGCGCGCGCTCGATGAGGCCGCCTTGTTCCAGCTTCGTCACCCGCTCGGAGAGCCGGTCGAGTTCGTCCTCATAGGCCGCCCGCTCATCGGCGGCCATGCGGCAGACGAGGGCGCCGTCCTTGTCCTGGCAGATCGACATCGCCCCGGTCTGCCGGTCGAGCCGGACGAAATGGTCGCCGCTCTTTTCCAGCTGGAAGCGGGTGGCATCGGCCTCCGCCGCCGCAGCGCCGAGCGGCAGGAGAACAACGCCAAATGTGAGAACCAAAAACTTCATCGTCTCATCCTCCGGATTTTGCCCGTGGCAGTCCCATTTTAAGCGCCGGGGGCGTGGACATCGCCGCCTCTTTCCGGCAAAGCCCTCGTGATCCGAGGACCAGCAATCGCGAGGCCATGATGAGCGTGACACCGACCCTTTACAAGATCGTGACGGAAACGCTCTGGCAGCAAGCCAGACAAACCGGCATTTTTCATGGCGCCGGCATCGATCTCAAGGATGGCTTCATCCATTTCTCGACGGCCGATCAGGTCAAGCAGACTGCCGCCCTGCATTTTACCGGCCAGTCCGGGCTGCTGCTGGTTGCCGTCGATGGCGGCGGCTTCGGGGACAAGCTGATCTTCGAACCCTCGCGCGGCGGCGATCTCTTCCCGCATCTCTACGCCGATCTGCCGCTGGCCGCCGTGCTCTGGGAGGCAGCGCTGCTGCTCGATGAGACAGGCGCCCATATCTTCCCGGAGCTTACGCCATGATCGATCCCTTCAAGCGTCTCGCCCGCAAGGGCCTCTTCCTGTTCAATCCGGAAACCGCGCACGGCATGTCGATCGCGGCACTGAAGTCCGGCCTGGTGCCCGCCTGCCAGATCACCCCCGATCCGCGCCTGCGCCAGACCGTTGCCGGCCTTGCCTTCGACAATCCGCTCGGCATGGCGGCCGGTTACGACAAGAATGCCGAGGTGCCCGAAGCCCTGCTGAAGCTCGGTTTCGGCTTTACCGAGATCGGCACGGTGACGCCGAAGCCACAAGCCGGCAATCCGCGCCCGCGCATCTTCCGCCTGGTCGAGGATGAAGCGGTCATCAATCGCCTGGGTTTCAACAATGAGGGCCATGATGCCGCTTTCGAGCGTCTCTCGGCACTGACGGGCGGCGGCATGATCGGCGTCAATATCGGCGCCAACAAGGATAGCGAAGATCGCATCGCCGATTATGTCGCGGGCATTCGCCGCTTCTATTCCGTGGCGCGTTATTTCACCGCCAATATCTCCTCGCCGAATACGCCCGGCCTGCGTGACCTGCAGGCGCGCGAAAGCCTGGCGGCGCTGCTGTCGGCAGTGCTTGCGGCGCGCGAAGAGATGGCGCAGAAATCCGGCCGCAAGATCCCGGTCTTCCTGAAGATCGCTCCTGACCTGACCGAAGAAGGCATGGACGATATCGCCGCCGAAGTGCTCTCGCATGCGCTGGATGGGTTGATCATCTCCAACACCACGCTGTCGCGCGAAGGTCTGAAGGATCAGCGTCAGGCGCAGGAGACCGGCGGCCTTTCCGGCGTGCCGCTGTTTGAAAAATCGACGGCGGTGCTTGCCCGGATGCGCAAGCGCGTCGGCCCCGGTCTGCCGATCATCGGCGTCGGCGGCGTCTCCTCGGCCGAAACGGCGCTGGAAAAGATCAGGGCCGGCGCCGATCTCGTCCAGCTCTATTCCTGCATGGTCTATGAGGGTCCGGGCCTGCCCGGCGATATCGTTCGCGGCCTGTCGAAACTGTTGGATCGCGAAAAGGCCGGCTCGATCCGTGAGCTGCGCGACAGCAGGCTCGATTACTGGGCAGCACGAAAGGTTTGATCGGCGCGCGGCTTGACCAGCACCGCCAGGAAGAAGCCGCGGAAGAGCAGGAAGGCGTTCATGCCGAGCCACAGGCCGTGATTGCCGAAGAGCGGCACGAAGACGGCGAGCATCAGGAGATAACCGGCAAAGGATATCAGCATGCGGTTGCGCATGTCGACAGACCATGTCGCGCCGATGAAGACGCCGTCCATCAGAAAGGCGAGCGCGCCCGTCAGCCCGGTGATCGCAGCCCAGGGCAGATAGGTTTCGGCCGCCTGCCGCACTTCGGGCGAGGTCGTCAGCACCGAGATCAGCCAGGGGCCGGCCAGAAAGAAGAAGGCGGAAGCGAATGCGGCCAGTCCGAAGGACCAGACGGTCGTCAGTTTCAGCCCGCGGTCGAAGGCCGGCCGATAATGCGCGCCGATCGCCCGGCCGGTGATCTGCTCGGCGGCATTGGCAAGCCCGTCGAGGTAATAGCCTGACAGCAGGAAGAAATTCATCAGCACGGCATTGGCGGCAAGCGTCACCGCCCCGAAGCCGGTGCCGATCCGCGTCATGATCGTGAAAGCGCCGATCAGCACGAAGGTGCGGATCAGGATGTCACGGTTGAGCGCGAAAAGCTCAGCCAGCCGGTGCCGGGAAAAGATCTCGGCCCAAGCCGGCCGCTCGGCCCTGCCGAAACCTCTGAGGACGATGAAGAGCCCGGCGAAAGCGCCGGCCGTCTCGCCGGCCATCGTTGCCCAGGCCACCCCCGCCACACCCCAGCCGAGCGACAGCCCGAGATAGATGGAAAGCAGGATGTTGATGCCGTTGATCAGGGCCTGCAGCAGCAGGCCGACAGTGCCCTGTCCGCGCCCGAGCACGAAGCCGAGGATCGCGTAATTCGCCAGCGCCGCCGGTGCCGCCAGCATGCGGATCGAAAAATAGGTGCCGGTCGCTTCGGCGATCGCCCCTTCCGCGCCCATCAGCTTCAAACCCGCCGCCATCAACAGCGGCGAAAGACAGAGCAGCGCCAAGCCGCAGCCGAGCGCCGAAATCAAGGCTCGCCAGAAAACGGCCTGTTGCTCGTGCTGATCCCGCCGGCCATAGGCCTGCGCCGTCAGGCCCGTCGTCGAGGCGCGCAGGAAGTTGAAACTGCCGAGGATCAGATCGAACAGCATCGCGCCGATCGCAAGCCCTGCCAGCGCTTCCGCGTTACCCATATGGCCGACGACGGCGGTGCTCGTCAGCCCGAGCAGCGGCGTGGTCATGAAGCCCAGCGTCATCGGAATGGCAATCGACAGCACCAGCCGGTGTGTTACCTCAAAGGCAAGAGAGTGATTGTGGCTGCGCGTATCCATGACCTGCCTCATATCGAGGCGGAATCGCCTCGGCTGGAAAGCACCATGGCCCAATAGGGCAGGTTCCTGGAAGATGTATTGTGGGCAACGGCGACGCCGAGGCCGTCATAGCGCCCGAGCATGTTCTCCAAATGGTGCGGCGAGTTGATCCAGGCCGTCACCACGGCATCGACGCTCTGCTGACCGGAGGCAATGTTTTCCGCTGCCGGCAGCCGCACGCCGCTTGCCTTGACGCGGGCGCCGAAATTGTCGGTCATGCCGATCAGATGCGCCATCTTGCCGACGCTCGCCATGCGTTTGGCCTGGAAGAGGGCGGCGGTCTGTGCCGCCGGGTCGATAGCAAGCGGCGGCAGGCCGTTTTTCGCACGGAGCTGATTGACGAGCGGCAATACGCTCGCCGTCTCGTCCTCGCCGTTCGAAGGCGTGCCGGCAATTCGCGGCGTGGTGGTGCAGCCGGCAATGCCGGCGGCGAGCGCAAGTCCGGAAAGACGCAGCAGACCGCGCCTGGAAAGATCGATGGAGGTCATGTTACCGGCGATAGCTGAAAAGGCGAAGGATGACGAAGAGCGGGATGACGATCGTGGCGCCGAGCAGGAGATAGTCGCCGACGCGCCCGAGCGCCGAAAAACCCCGATGCCAGATTTCCAGGATGAAGTCGCGGAAACCATAGATGATATTCCACGGCGTCAGGCCGAAGACGGTCATGACGAAACCGACGATCAGCGACACCACGATAAGTTTTATCAGCGTGCGGCCGACTGAATCGCCGAGGAACCTGTTCGCCTGATCGGACATAAGCCATCTCCTGTTTGCCCCTGGAATAAGGTTGCGGCGTGCCGCCCGCAAGCCCTTTCCGGAATTGGCTGTTTCGCCTGTGAAATAGGACTTGAGTTTTTTTGTGGCCGCCGCCAAATGCCGGTGAACCAAAGGTCCTTTCATGCAGCCCCACCAGCTTTCCTCAGGCGATGTCATCGCCGACCGCCGCGCCGATTATGCCAAAATGCTCGAAGAAGGCGGCGAGCCGGAGGCAGCGGCCGAGCTGATGGAGCAGGCGCTCGAACTCGTGCCCGCCTGGGCGGCCGGCTGGTTTCGTCTCGCCACCTATCTGGAAAAGGCGGGCAGGGGGGAAGCGGCGATCGAGGCCTATCGCCGGACGCTTGCCCTCGATCCCGATGACATTTTCGGCGCTGCCCTCAAGCTCGCCCTTCTCGGCGACGGCGCTACCCCTGACCAGCCGCCGAGCCGCTATGTCGAGCGCCTGTTCGACGATTATGCCGACCGTTTCGAAACGTCGCTCGTCGAAAAACTCGATTACAGCGTGCCGCAGAAGCTTGCCTCCCTCGTCGTCTCCACCGGCCGGCATTACGCATGCGCCGTCGATCTCGGCTGCGGCACCGGCCTGCTCGGCCCCGAGATCCGCGCTTGCGCCGGCCGTCTCGAAGGCTTCGACCTCTCGCAGAACATGCTGGTCAAGGCGGCCGAGAAGGGGATCTACGATCATCTCGCCCAGGCCGATCTCTCGCTCGCGCCCGATCTTTCCGGCCTGTTTGCCGATGCGGGACGCCGGCGCGCCGATCTTGTGACGGCAGCCGACGTGCTGATGTATCTCGGCAATCTCGAAAGTGTCTTTGCGATCATCGAAGAGCTTGCCGCGTCGGGCGCCGATATCGCCTTTTCCGTCGAGGATGCCGGGGATGGCGAAGGTTTCCATCTCGCGCCGTCGCTGCGTTATGCCCATTCGGAAGCCTATGTGAGGCAGCGGCTTGCCCGCCACGGCCTGGAAATCCTCACCATCGTCAGGACGGTCATTCGCAAAGATGGCGGCAAACCGGTTGCCGGCATTCTGTTCCTTACGCGCAAACCCGCTTGAGCGAACATTTCTTGCGATGTTTTTATAGGTCAGCATTGCTTACCTATTTCGCTTGATCGCAAGACCGAAAAACCCGATACTGCGTCGCATCAGCAGAGAGCCCGGCAATTGGCGCCGAGGCGCTCGGGCTCCTTTCATTCTGCAAAATTCCGCCGCGCCCAGGTCTTCCCGAGCGCGTTTCGACCTCGTTTGCCGTGGAGACTGGCGATATGACACAGCGCATCAATGCCCTCGGCGTCTGGAATACCAGCGCAACGCGCCATACGCCTGTTGAAGACGTGCAGGGCATCTTCTCCGGCAGCCTGGTTGCCGCGCTCGGCCTTTACGTGCTCGCCAGCGCCGGGCTTCTCACCGGCAGCACCGCCGGGGTGGCTTTCCTCCTGCATTACGCCTTCGGCGTCAATTTCGGCCTCGCCTTCTTCCTGCTCAATCTGCCCTTCTTCTATCTCTCGTGGAAACGCCTCGGCATGGCCTTCACGGTCAAGACCTTCATCGCCATCGGCCTGACGTCGGTGCTGGCAGATGTGCAGTCTCGGTTCTTTTCGATTTCCAGCATCCATCCGGCCTGGGCCGCCCTTCTCGGCGGCCTGCTCCTTGGCTTCGGCCTGCTGGCGCTCTATCGCCACCGCGCCAGCCTCGGCGGCGTCGGCATTCTCGGCATCTATCTGCAGGAACGTTTCGGCATCCGCGCCGGCCTCGTCCAACTTGCCATCGACATGTGCGTGCTCGCTGCCGCCTTCTTCGTCACCACGCCGCCGGTCGTCTTCTACTCCGTCCTCGGCGCCATCGTCCTCAACCTCTTCGTCGCCATCAACCACCGCGCCGACCGTTACATCGCGCTGTAGGGGTGGATTTTTCCTGGCACGCCACGACCAGATTCAAACCTTAAAAATCCGTAACCCATTCTAAACAGATCGTAACTTGCCTCTGATCGACCCTGGCGCGACACTCTCCTCGCGCCGGATTTGATGAGGTGAACCATGTCGGATTTGGAAAAACTTGTAAGACGCCGCATGCAGGAAGAATACGCCAGGGGCGCTTCCGCAGAGGAAATCGCGAAAGTCGTCCGCGACATATTCAACAGCGTCGACCTCTCGGACAATGGGTCCGATGCCGTTGCCCTGCGGGCCGCTGCCGATCACCAATGATCAGATATTCGACCGACCCGAGATTTTCGGGTCGGTTCGTCGTCGATAGCGATCAGGCTGCCTTCGTTGCCTGATCGATCGGATGCTGCGAGCGGAAGCCGACGGCAAGACGGTTCCAGATATTGATCGCGCCGATCGCCACGGTGATCTCGGTCATCTCCTTCTCGGAGAAATGCGCCTTCAGCGCCTCGTAGTCGCCGTCCGGTGCGCCGGTCTTGGCGATATTGGTGACGGCGTCGACCCAGCCGAGCAGGGCGCGTTCGCGGGCATCGTAAACAGGCGATTCCCGCCAGACGCACATCAGGTTGATCCATTGCTCGCTGAGCCCATCATGGCGGGCTTCCTTCACATGCATGTCGACACAATAGGCGCAGCCGTTGATCTGCGAGGCGCGCAGCTTGATCAGGTGGATGAAGCGGCGCTCCAGCCCGGAAGACTGGACATATTGTTCGAGTGCGGCGACGGCCTTGTAGGCATCGGGAGCGGCTTTGGCGAAATTGAAACGTGGCTGCATGGTCATTCTCCTTGTTGGGGCTCAACGAGCCGTCTTGCGTTCATGAATTTCAAGGAAGGCGCAGCCTCGGGCTGCGATCGATCCGTCGTCGAGGGCGGCAAGTTCGATGCCGAGATCGGCAATGCTGGTCTTGGCGAGTTCGGCCCGGTAGATCCGTTCGGCCCGGAGCATCGCCGCGCTGATGTTGCAGGGCTTGGCGAAGAAGCGGTCGGAGACCGGGTTCGGTCCGCGCTGGCGGATTTCGGCGCAGCGAAAGGCCGGCGCCGGCCCTTCGACGGCGAGCAGGATATCGAGCAGCGAAATCTCCGCCGGCGCCTTCGCCAGCCGATAGCCGCCCTTCGGCCCCGGCACGGTATCGAGGATGCCGGCGCCCGACAGCGCCTGCAGGTGTTTGAGCAGATAGCTCGTCGATACACCGTGGAATTCCGCCAGCGCCGCTGCCGAAAGCACGCCGCCTTCGGAAAGGCCGGAAAGCATCGCGACGCTGTGAATGGCCTGCTCGACCCCATCGCTCATTTTCATACGTACGGCCTCCTCAATTCGTGGATAAAAAATATCCACGATTAGGGTCGATGTCAAGAGGCGCCATGCTGCTTGCCTTTATCCCTGCGGGGGATAGAAGACGGAAAAAGCCGACAGGGGAACATTCATGGCATCCAACGCCTTCGCAGGCCTTCTGAATTCCAGCGCCGATCGACACTCGCCGTTCGACGATGCGCAGGGCATCGTCGCCGGCAGCATGCTCGCCGTGCTCGGCGTCTCGCTTCTGTCGGGCGCGGGGCTGCTTGCCGGCGGCACGGCCGGTCTTGCCTTTCTCGCCCATTATGCGACGGGCCTCAGCTTCGGCCTCTGCTTCTTTGCCGTGAACCTACCCTTCTACTATCTCGCCTTCCGCCGATTGGGGCCGGCCTTCACCATCAAGACCTTCGCCGCCATCGCGCTGACCTCGATCCTCTCCGAGTTCGTGCCGGGCTTTATCGGCATCACCCATGTCAATCCGATCGCCGGGGCGCTGTTCGGCGGCCTCGTCATCGGCGCCGGCATGCTGGCGCTCTTCCGCCATCGCGCCAGCCTCGGCGGCATCGGCATTCTCGCCCTTTATATCCAGGATCGTCTCGGCTGGCGCGCCGGTCTCGTTCAGCTCGGCTTCGACCTTGTCATCCTGGCGCTCTCCTTCTTCGTCGCCAGCCCCTTCATCATCGCCTGCTCCGTGCTCGGCGCGGTCGTGCTCAACCTCGCGATTGCCATCAATCACCGCAAGGACCGCTATATCGCCGTGTGAGGCGATGACCGCTCTTCTTTTTCCCTGGGCTTTCACTACCTTCAGCATGTGGACCAGATCGATTCCGAAGCCAGCGCCCTGCTGCCTGCCGCCTTTACCCGCTGGTTTGCGGAAAAGGGCTGGCGTCCGCGTGCCCATCAGCTGGAATTGCTTGCCCGCGCCGAGGCCGGTGAAAGCACCTTGCTGATTGCGCCGACCGGCGCCGGCAAGACGCTTGCCGGTTTCCTGCCCTCGCTCACCGATCTCACCCGCCGCGGCAAAATTCCGCCCGGCTCAGCCTTCACCGGCATCCATACGCTCTATGTCTCGCCGCTGAAGGCGCTGGCGATCGATATCGAGCGCAATCTGATGAAGCCGGTCGGGGAGATGGGCCTGCCGGTCACGGTGGAAAACCGCACCGGCGATACGCCGAACGCCAAGCGCCAGCGCCAGAAGCTCAACCCGCCGGATATTCTGCTGACGACGCCCGAACAGGTCGCCCTGCTGCTGGCCAACCGCGAGGCCGAGCGCTTCTTCAAGGACCTGAAATATGTCGTGCTCGACGAGCTGCATTCGCTCGTCACCTCCAAGCGCGGCCATATGCTGTCGCTTGGCCTCGCCCGCCTGCGCCGCCTTGCCCCCGACCTCAAGACCATCGGCCTGTCGGCGACCGTCGCCGAGCCGATGGACCTGCAGAAATGGCTGGTCGGCCAACAGGGGGGCGAGGGGGAGGAGGGCAGCGCGCATCATGCCGGTCTCGTCGTCGTCGAAGGCGGCGCCAAACCCGATATTTCGATCCTGTCGACCGAGGAGCGCATCCCCTGGGCCGGCCATTCCGCCAAATACGCCATTCCCGATGTGTACAGGCAACTGCTTGAACACAAGACGACGCTGCTCTTCGTCAATACCCGCAGCCAGGCCGAGATGCTGTTCCAGGAACTCTGGACGATCAATGACGACAATCTGCCGATCGCCCTTCACCACGGTTCGCTCGATGTCGCCCAGCGCCGCAAGGTCGAGGCGGCGATGGCCGAAAACCGGCTGCGCGCTGTGGTCGCTACCTCTACCCTCGACCTCGGTATCGACTGGGGCGATGTCGATCTCGTCATCCATGTCGGCGCGCCGAAGGGCGCCTCGCGTCTTGCCCAGCGCATCGGCCGCGCCAACCACCGCATGGACGAACCCTCGAAGGCGATCCTGGTGCCGGCCAATCGTTTCGAGGTCATGGAGTGCCAGGCAGCCCTCGATGCCAATTATATCGGTGCCCAGGACACGCCGCCGGTCGGCCGCGGCGCGCTCGACGTGCTCGCCCAGCACGTGCTCGGCATGGCCTGCGCCGAACCTTTCGACATGCTGGAACTCTACGACGAAGTCACCAGCGCCTCGCCCTATGCCGATCTCAGCTGGGAGACCTTCGAGCGCATCGTCGATTTCGTCGCGACCGGCGGTTATGCGCTTCGGACCTATGAGCGTTACGCCCGTATCCGCAAGACCAAGGAGGGCCGCTGGCGCGTCTCCAATCCGGCCGTTGCCCAGCAATACCGCCTCAACCTCGGCACCATCGTCGAAAGCCCGATGCTGAATATCCGCATGGTCAAGCGCGGTGAGGGCGGCCGGATCGGCCGCGGCGGCGCCACGCTGGGCAAGGTCGAGGAATATTTCCTCGAGCAATTGTCGCCGGGCGACACTTTCCTTTTCTCCGGCAAGGTGCTGCGCTTCGAGGGCATCCGCGAAAACGAGTGCCTGGCCTCGCAGGCCTTTTCGCTCGATCCGAAAATCCCCTCCTATGCCGGCGGCAAGTTTCCGCTGTCGACCTATCTCGCCGAGCAGGTGCGGGCGATGATCGCCGATCCCGATCGCTGGCGCCACCTGCCGGATCAGGTGCGCGACTGGTTGTCGCTGCAGAAGGACAAGTCGATGCTGCCGAAACGCGACGAGTTCCTGATCGAAACCTTCCCGCGCGGCAGCCGCGGTTATATGGTTGCCTATCCCTTCGAAGGCCGTCTCGCCCATCAGACCCTCGGCATGCTGCTCACTCGCCGGCTGGAGCGGGCGGGCGCCAAGCCGCTCGGCTTCGTCGCCACCGATTATTCGCTGGCCGTCTGGGGCCTGGAAGATATGGGGCTGATGATCGGCAATGGCCGTCTCAACCTCTCCGACCTCTTCGATGCGGATATGCTCGGCGACGATCTGGAAGCCTGGCTCGCCGAATCCTTCCTGTTGAAGCGCACCTTCCGCAATTGCGCCGTGATTGCGGGCTTGATCGAACGCCGCCATCCGGGCAAGGAAAAGAGCGGCCGCCAGATCACCGTCTCCGCCGATCTGATCTATGACGTGCTGCGCAGCCACGAGCCGGATCACATCCTGCTGCAGGCGACCCGCCAGGATGCGGCGACTGGACTTTTGGATATCAGCCGGCTTGGCGATATGCTGATGCGAATCAGGGGGCACATCACCCATCGCCCGCTCGACCATATTTCCCCGCTCGCCGTGCCGGTGATGCTGGAAATCGGACGCGAGGCGGTGCCGGGCGAGGCCCATGATGCGTTGCTCGCCGAAGCGGCCGACGACCTGATCGCCGAAGCTCTGGCATGATGACGAAGACTGGGAAAACACGACTGTGATGAACCGCCTGGCGCTGGCGCGCGACATTTCCGGACTGGCCGCGATACCGGGCATCGAGACATCGGTGAACGGTATCGCCGCCGTCTGCGATCCGCTCGGCGCCCTCTATCTGCCGGATGCCGGGCTGCTCGTCGTCTCCGACCTGCATCTGGAAAAGGGCGCCGCCTTCGCTCGCCGCGGCATGATGCTGCCGCCCTATGACACGCTGGCGACGCTAACCGTGCTTTCCGCCGTCATCTCGCGTTACGATCCGAAGCTCGTCGTCTCGCTCGGCGACAATTTTCACGATCGCATCGGTTCGAAGCATCTGCCGGAAAATTTCCGGGCGCTGATCGTCGGCCTGGCGCGCGGCCGCGAATGGATCTGGATCAACGGCAATCATGATCCC
Source organism: Rhizobium esperanzae (assembly GCF_014197615.1). Taxonomy (GTDB): domain Bacteria; phylum Pseudomonadota; class Alphaproteobacteria; order Rhizobiales; family Rhizobiaceae; genus Rhizobium; species Rhizobium esperanzae_A. Next base: position 33,635 of record NZ_JACIFY010000030.1, on the reverse strand, counting down.
GACGGCATCGTCGATCTGCCCGGCGTTTCCACCGACGAACTACATTATGCCGGCCTGACCTTCCGCCACGAGCCAAGGAATGGTCTACAGAGCGGCGAAATCGCCGGCCATCTGCACCCCTCGGCCACCGTGCGCCGCCGCGACAAATCCGTCCGCCGCCCGTGTTTCGCCACCGACGGCGCCCGCCTGCTGATGCCCGCCTTCGGCGTCATGAGCGGCGGTCTCGATCTCGGCCATCAGGCGATGCACGGTCTTTTCGACCGGACGTCGCTGATCGCCCACCTGCTGGGGCGGGATCGGATTTATTCGGTCCGGTATGGGAATTTGCGGGGGTAGTGATTGGCCTCGATGGGGTGCCACACGGCACACCCTCAATTACACCCGTGCAACTGCTGCTGATACGTCCCGGCCATCCGCGCGAACTTCTGCGCCGTCTGCTGCAACTGCCCGTTCGAGCGCCAGTCGCCGCGCTTGTATCCGGTCGGGCCGGAATAATAGGCGAGATAGAGATTATAGGCATCGTTCAGCGGGATGCCGGTCTCGGCGCTGTTCTGGGCGTGATACCAGCCGATGAAATCGATCGCATCGGCGAAGTTCGCCCGCCGCGCCGTCCAATTCCCCGTCTGCGACTGATAGTGATCCCATGTGCCGTCGAGTGCCTGCGAATAGCCGTAGGCGGTCGAAGGCCGGGTCCAGGGAATGAAGCCGAACAGCTTGGTGCGCGGCGGCCGCGCATAGGGCTGGAAGCCGGATTCGGTATACATCGTCGCCATCAGGATCGGCACCGGCACGCCGTATTTCTTCTCGGTCCGCTCGGCAGCACTCTGCCAGCTGGAGAAAAGCCCGTCGCGCTGGTCGAAGACGGCGCAGATGTTCCGCGTCTGCTTCGGCGCCGTCGCGCAGCCGGCAAGCAGCGCGAGACCCATAGCGGCCAGAACGATACGAGTACGCATGACAAAACCTCTCGTTTCCGAGAGATTACTAACTCGTAAATGTTAAGGACCGGTTTTTAGTCGAATACGAAGTTTTCAAAAGGGTAGGTGGGACGTGCCTCGCGGCGGCTCAATCCTTGCGGAAGATCAGGCTGGCGCCCCAGCCGGTGATGACGGCGAGAGCCACGGACGCAAAACCGTAGAGAATCGGCTGGCTGTGCGCCGCATCGGTGATGGTCTGCTCGATGCCGGTCTTGATGACGCGCAGCGGCAGCGATTCCTGGGTCACCAGATTGCCGCTCTTGAAGAGATAGGCGCGCACGGTGTGGACACCGTTCGGAATATTCGCCGGCAGGCGCAGGCTCGCCTTGAAAAGGTTGGAGGAAACAAACCGCACGCCGCTCGGGTTGCGGTCGTAGAAGCCGCCGCCCTGCTGCAGCCGTCGGAAGGCATCGCGGAACTCGCCGAGATTGCTGCCGTCGCCGACGAAGCCGACCGGCGTCAGCGGAATGTGATCGATGCCGATCCCCTGATCGGTCAGTTCGAGTGGCGTCGTCAGATCATCGATCATCCGCGAACTCGACATCGAATAGGAGTGCGGCACCGCTTCGAAGGTCATCGAGCGCCTGTTCACCCAGATGCCGAAGACACGCTCTTTCTTGCGTACCGTCGCATCCTGGCGCGGGCCTTCCAGCACCACGACCACGTCGTACTGGCCGATGGCGAGAAGCAACTGGTCGGTGTTGGAGAGCGCCCCGAAGATCGTCAGGTCGGCACCGTGGAAATCAGAGGTAATGGCGATTTCGCTGGTCGAGGTGCCGATCTCAAGCCCTTCGCGCACCGCTTCAGTGGATTGCCCGGGCAGCCATTGCGCGCCGGCTACCGCCGGCAGCAGGCAAAGGAATGTCATGACGGCGGCAAGCAGGCGCATCAGTTGCCGGCTCCCATCACCACCGAATAGACGTCGGCCGGCGTCACCACCAGCGCGATCGCCAGACGCAGGCCGACGGCGAGCACCAGCAGGCCGAGCAGGGCGCGCAGCTGCTCGCCGCGCAGCTTCTGGCCGACGCGCACGCCGTATTGCGCCCCGACGACACCCGCCACCATCAGGATGAAGGCGAGCACGATATCGACGGAAAAATTCGTCGCCGCCTGCACGATCGTCGTATAGGCGGTGACGAAAATGATCTGGAACAGCGAGGTGCCGACGACGACATTGGTCGGGATGCGCAGGAGATAGATCATCGCCGGCACCATGATGAAGCCGCCGCCGACGCCCATGATCGAGGTGAGGATGCCGATCGCGAAACCGAGCGCGACGATCGGAATGACGCTGAGATAGATCTTCGATTTCTTGAAGCGCACCTTGAGCGGCAGCTTGTGCACCCAGTGCTGGTGGCCGGGCTTGCGCGGCGCCGGCGGCTCATTGCGCGCGGCGCGGCGCATGGCATTGATGCTTTCGAGCAGCATCAGCCCGCCGACGGTGCCGAGGAAGATAACGTACATCAGCGAGATGATGAGATCGAGCTGGCCGATGGCGCGCAGCAGCGAGAAGATCCAGATGCCGACCGTGGCACCCGAGAGACCGCCGATCAAAAGCACCGTGCCGAGCTTGACGTCGAGCGTGCCGCGCCGGAAATGGGTGATCGCGCCCGATATGGATGAGGCAACCACCTGGTTGGCGCCGGTCGCGACAGCAACGACCGGGGGAATATTGTAGAAAATCAACAGCGGCGTGATCAGAAAACCGCCGCCGACGCCGAACATTCCAGACAGGAATCCGACGGCCGCCCCCATGCCGAGAATGATGAAAATGTTCACCGACAATTCTGCGATGGGCAGATAGATTGTCACAACCGACCCCGAATGATGACCGCGCCTGCCGGGCGGTTTCCGTCACGTCCCCGTTCGAATGCGCACCATACTGTGAAATCGTTGCCAGAGGCTTTCGATCGGCCCCGATTGGCGATGGAGATCGATGGCAGGAGATTCGGCGATGCGCGGATCGATATCTCCCGCATAATCCGGCTTTTTTCAGGTTTTGTGACGAGAGCCGGAAAAATTGGGAAAAGCTTTGTGACGGAACGCCGCAAGACCGGCGAAGACCCTTCCCCAACCCACAAGGGGGAGGGACTTGGATGCCGCCCCGCCGCATTTCATTTTACCGTCTCATCCGCAGAAGCGTTGATGTTTGTCATGGGGGGTGCGGCGCATAGCCCCTCCCCCTTGTGGGAAGGGGCTGGGGAGGGGTCTTCACAGCCGACTCCCGCGTCGAAACAACCCGCCTCAGATCGCCTTGCTGCCCTGCTTGTTGCGTTCGAGCAGCGCCTTGACGGTCGCGTCGGTCACCTTGCCGTCCGGCTCCTGGCCGACCGATTTCTGGAAGCTCTTGATCGCGGTCACGGTCTTTGCGCCCATTTCGCCATCCGGCGCGCCGGCGTCGAAGCCGTTATTGTTGAGGATCGCCTGGATGTTGCGGATCGCCTTCTTCATGTCGACGCTTGCCGTCTTGGGGCCTGTTCCTGCCCATTCGTCGGGAATGTCGATGGCGTTGGTGCGGTGGTCGACCGGTTCCGGCTTCCAGAGATCGGCCTTGGCGCGGGCCTGTTCGAGCTGGTCGGGCTTCATGGCCTTGGCCACTTCGTCGCGCTTCTGGGCCGCATCCTTGTCACCGGCCTTGGCAGCGATCGCAAACCATTTGTAGGACTCTTCGAGATCCGCCGGCACCCCGTTGCCGCGCGCACAGAGGATCGCCAGGTTGAACTGGCTGTCGGTGATGCCGAGGTTGGCGGCCTTGGTGAACCAGGAGGCTGCCGTCGCATAATCCTGCTGGCCGAGCGCGCCGGAGGCGTAAAGCACGGCGAGATTGTGCATGGCGCTGGCATTGCCCTGGTTTGCCGCCTGTTCGTAGAAGGCCTTCGCCTTGGCGATGTCGCGTTCGACGCCGTTGCCCTTCTCGTACATGCTGCCGAGCCGGTATTCTGCGGGTGCAAAACCCTTGTCGGCCGAAAGCTGGTACCAGCTTGCCGCCTGCTTCTGATCGACCGTCATGCCGTTGCGGCCGTCCGAATAGCGCGCGCCGATCTCGAACAGCGCCAGCGGATCGCCGCCCTGCGCTGCATCGGCGAGCGATTTCGGCTGGACAGTGTCGGGAATGGCAATCGTGGCTTGCGGTGCGGATGCGCCGCCGGCCGGGGTGTTGGCAACGAAGCCCGATGCCTCCGGTGCTGTGCCGGCCGGAGCAAATGTCGCAGCCCCTTCGCCGTCGAGCGGCGCTGCCTCGGTCAGATGCTCGCCGGCGGCAGGCGGAGCTGTTTCCGGCTCAGCCCGTTCGGCGGCGGAAGGTGTCGCTTCCAATGCGGGAGCGGTCGTTTCCGCTGTGCCGGCATTCGGCTGGACGGGCGTTGCTTCAGGCAGGGCCGGGGCCGGGCTCTCCGTTACCCCCGTCAATGCCGAAACTTCTGCCGGCGGCTGCGGCGCGCGCTCGCCGCTCGTCAATGTCCGGGCGAGCGGGAAGGCCATGATGGCGAGCAGCACGGCGCCGACAGCCAGCAGGATTGGCCGCCGGTAGCGCGAAAAGGCGCTGGTCTTGCCAGTTTTGTCCGAAGCCTTGTCCGAAATTTTGCCGGCCTTGTCGGCGGTAGCACCCTTCTTCTCGGCCTTGACGGCCTGCTTCGGGTTGGCGTCAACTTCCATCGCGGCGGCCTGCGCCGCACGGCGGGCGGCGGCGATATAATCGGCGCGATCGGTCTCAGCGGCCGGTTTGCCGCGGGCGGCATTCTGGCTGGCGCGGACGCGCTCGAGGATCTTCTTGACGTCGGGGGCGCCGGAACCCGGCTCGAGCAGTTCGTTCGACGCATCCGTGGGCACCACGTCGGTCGGATCGATCGACGGTGCAGGATCGATCATCGGGCGTTCGGCGGCACGGGCTTCGGTCTTCTTGCCGGGCAGCAGCCGCTTGCCGAGGCTGGCGAGCAGGCTGACCTTGGCCGGTGCCGCTGTCGCAGCCTCCGGCGTCCTGGTCGCGGCTTCGATGGCGATCGCGCTCGTTCCGCTCATGACGGTGGCTTGTGCGGGGGCGACAGGTTCGGCAGCGACCTCGGCGGTGCGGATCACAGGAGAGGCCTTCGGCGCCGGGGCAGCGGCCGGCGTCCTGTCCATCTCGGCTTCCGCCACCATCAGCGCATAGGGATCGACATCGAAATCGACGTCGGCGACCGGCATCTGGGCGCTCGCCCGTCCGCCGCGCTCTTCCATGCCGTCGAGGCGGTCGGCGATATGCACCAGCGTTTCGTGCAGCGCCTTGAACGTCTTGTGGGTGCGCTCCTCGCTGTCGCGGCTGATATCCTCGAGGTGGCGCAGATCCTCGGCCAGCGCCGTCAGCGCCGACATGTCGGCGGCGGGCACGCCGCCCTGGGCGCTGCCATTGCGCGCATAGGCTTCGACGACGGCTTCCGCCGCCTGGCGCGCCGCCTCGATGATATATTCGTCGCTGGTCGCCATATAATCTTCGATCGCGCCCATGCGCCGGTCGAGATCGGCGGGGATCGCAGCGCTTTCGCGCGGCTCGCTCATCAGCGCCGAAAGATTGGCGATCTGGTCTTCGAGGCTCTTCAGCGCGCGCGCATCGGTCGGGGCCGCCGCGGTGCTCTCTTCCAGCCGGGCGGCGATGTCGCTCAGCCGCCCTTCGAGACGCTGGAAGGCGACGTCGTCGATCGCAGCGGCCGGCGCCGGCTGCTGATAGGCCATCTCGTCGATGCGCCGGGCAAGATAGTCGAGCCGCTGCGCCAGCACATCGTTGACGGCGCCGTTCTCGAGCGCGTCGATCTTGCGGGAAATATCGGAAAGCGGTCCGGTGAGGTCGGGCTGCGGTGCGGCCTTCTGCGTGCGCTCCAGGAGATAGGAAAGATGCTCCAGCCGTTCGTCGAGCCGCGATGTTGCTTCCGCCTTGGTCAGCTCCTCGACGCGCGTCGTCAGCGCCTCCAGCCGCATCGCCAGCTCGTCGGCCGGGTTCACGCGGTTGGCCGCATCATGGCTCATCAGGTCGATCTGGTCGGCGAGCGCCGAAAGCCGGCTTTCCAGCCGCTGCATCAGCGCCGGGTCGTTGGTGGCGGCAGCCCGGCCGCTGGCCGCGATCGCCCGGCTGATCTCGTCGAGGCGCGAATCCATGGCGGCGAACTGCTCGGACATGACCCGGTCGTGCGGCTGGATCATATTGCCGAACTGCTCCATCGCCGTGGCGATGGCGATCAGCTTGTCTTCCAGCGCCCGCACCGCCGGGCTTTCGCCCATACCGCCGATATGGCGCTTGATGTCGTCGAGGCGGTAGGCGAGCGAAACCAGCTCTTCCTGCAGCCCCTCGGTATCGAGTGCGGCAAGCCGGCTCTCGAAGCCGTCCCAGCGGTTTTCCATGTGGCGCAGCGAATCCTCGCGCGCCAGCCCGTCCATCAGCGAGCGCAGGTCCTCGAAATCCTCGCGCAGGCCGGCGGCCTCCGGGCCGCTCGCGCGGCCGGTCAGCTGGCTGATGCTCTGGGCAAGGCGGCCCATGTCGGCGCGCATGTCGTCGGCGAAACGGCCGTCGCCGGCACTTGTTTTGATCTCGCGCAATTCGGTGCGCAGCGCGTTCATTTCGCGGGTGACGCCCTCGGAAATGTCGCGCTTCAGGTCCTGGCGCAGGTTGACGAGCGCCTGGGCGATCTCCGTCATCGTGTCGTCGCCGGCGCGGAAGGCGGGTGCGGCCAGCGGCGCGGCGGCGCGCGGCGCCGGTTCGCGCATCTGCGGGGCCGGCTCGCGTGTATAGGGCCGTTCGCGGCCTGCTTCGAGAGCGCGCTGGCGCTGGCGGATTTCGGCGAGTGGATCCGGCCGCTGTTCGAGCGGCGGCCGTGCCGGGCGCGGGGCGCTGGCATAGGGATCGCGCTCGGCCGTTGCCGTGCGCGGCCGCTGTTCGCGCCCACTGCCCATCAGCCCTTCGATGCGTGCCTCCAGCCCTTCGATCGTGCGGTTCAGCGCATCGAGCGAGGTCCTGTCGGACTGTCGGGAAGGATTTGATCGCGATCCGTTCATCTTCTTGCTCGCTTCGACTGGTCGACCTCTCGTCAGAGCTCGATCCTTGGCTTTTCCCTCTGTGGCCACGGCTTTGCCGCGGACCGGAGCACATCATTCATGAGAAGCTAGTCAATTAGACTTTCCTCAAGCTGAACGATGTAGCGGCATCCTTAGAAACGCGAGACTGGAGTAAGGAATGCGGATTGCTACTGCTCAATCCGCACCTTTCACGAAACGTGGTAAACAAGCCGTTAATATCGATGAGAATTTTTTAACGTTTATGTTTGAAAGGCCGCTTTTGGCGGTAATTGCCGCTGAATTCGTCAGATCGGACGGCCGCCACGGCTCAGGCCGGCCGGGGATATTGCAGCTCGATCTTCACGCCTTCGGGACCGTAAACGAAGACCTGGCCGAGGTCGGCGCCGGGAATATCGTAATATTCGTAGCGGTAGCCGCTTGCCTTGATGCGCTCCAGCGCCGGCCCGAATTCATAAAGGCTGAAGGCGACATGATTGAAGATGCCAGGCGGAAAGTCAGTGCTGCGCGATGTCAGGCTGAGATGGATCACCGGCAGTCCGTCGAGATAGAGCCAGTGGCCGGGCGAGGCAAAGGGTGGGCGATAGCCTTCCTTGACGCCGAGCAGGGTTTCGAAAAAACCGATCATGACAGGCGCATCGCGGGTTTCGATGGTGACGTGATCCAGGCGCGGCATCGGTATCCTCCCAGCCAGCGTTGACGATGCGAAATCTAGCCTCTTCGGGCTCGTCGCGAAAGTCGTTTTTGCCCGGACTGTGGGCTCTCAAGCGGAGGTTCGACGCGATTGCGCCGGAACGATAGAATGAGCGCTGATGCCCGTGCGCGGTGAAGCAAAGGATCGTCTCTTCGGCCCAGTCGTCAAAAACGTTAGCCTTCGTGCGCAGGCGCTATCACGGCTTGTCGATCAAAAGAGGGGCCGCCAACGGCTTTGGTTTGTTGCCCTTGTAAAACATCAGTTTTGCAAGCGAGCAGTAGCTCTTCACGTCGGTTTGTGCGTCTTTCTCAAGTCGCGCCATTTCTGATCGGAAATAGGGATCGAGCGGCGGATAGATACCGGTCCCAGCCTCATACCCGGCGACGAAATCGGCATTCAGTTCGAGCTTCCCGCAGTACATGCTCGCAACGGCTGCGCCGGCGGCGTAGGACAGAAACTGCTGTTTCGTTAACTTAGGGAGGAGCGGCGGCTCTTGCGCAAATGCCGCTGAATAACCGATCAACCATCCTGCGGCGGCGCCGATCAGCTGTTTCAAGTGCAATTTCCCCACGCATTGTTACAACACGCGCCGATATAGCAGCCAGATATGAAGGATACGTACCAATCTGTCCTGGTGATTAACAGGCAATGATTGCCTGCCGCAACTTTCGACCCCCTGCGAATTTCAGGGCGCCGCATCGATCGAATAGGCGCTGATGCGCGAGAGATGGATGAAGGACAGGCCGGTCTCCTCCGCCCAGTCGTTGAAGGCCTGCTGGATCAGCGGCTGGTCCTTCTTCGCCGTGCCGGAGGCAGACAGCGGCACGCCGGCCGCTCTCAGGCAGGCGAGCACGTCCATCGTGGCGACGAAGCTGTCGCGGCCGATGCCGCGCAGGAAATATTGCCCGGTCATGCCGCCGAGCCGGCTGCCGCGTTTGCTCAACAGCTCGAGAAGTCCGATCTGGTCCTCGCGCGGCCAGTCGGCGAAGAAGGCGCCGGCGCTGCCATGTTCCCTCGCCAGTTCCCTGATGAAGGCGGCATTGGCGCGAACCGACATGATCTTCGCGCCGTTGCGGATGATCCGTTCGTCCGAGGTCAGCTCATGCCAGTAGTCGTCGGGTGCGATATTCAGCATTGCCGGATCGAAACCGGAAAAGGCCGCTTCGAAACCCGGCCACTTCGCATCGATCACCTTCTGGACGAAGCCGCTGTAGAAGATGCGCCGGGTCATATCCCCCAGAATGCGGTCGTCGGGCAGGGCGCGCAGCCGGTCGTGATCCGGCCGGTGTTTCTCCAGCAACGCCTGCAGCGCCGCCGCGCCGCCTTTTCGCTGCTCCGCACGCTGCCTGATCGTCTCGAAACTGATCATCCCGCCGGCCCTCCTCTGGCATTCCCGAATTGCGGGTTGAACGATGCTTTCGCTTATACGCCGTTCCCAGATGGACAAGGAAGGGGAGATGACGTCTCTTCCTGGCGTTTCACGGCTCGTGGATTCGTGCCTTGCAATTTTTTCATGAAAAGGAGGCAAAGCTGCAGATTTTGACGTTTACGCAAACGTCAATATTTTGTAAGACAGTGCCCGAGGCCGGCGCGATCCGGTCAACCGAATGGGAGGAATTCGCAAGATGCCAGTCTACAAGGCCCCGGTAAACGATACGCTCTTCGTCCTGAACGACGTGCTGGGCCTCGAACGCTACAACAATCTTCCCGGTTTTGCCGATGCGACACCCGATCTGATCGAGGCAATCCTCGGTGAGGCGGCCAAGGTGGCCGAGGAAGCGCTCTTCCCGCTGAATTATTCCGGCGATCAGCAAGGCTGCACGCGCCACGACGATGCCAGCGTCTCGACCCCGGAGGGCTTCAAGGAAGCCTATAAAGCCTATCGCGAAGGCGGCTGGATCGGCCTTGCGGTGCCGGAGGAATTCGGCGGCCAGGGGCTTCCCTATACGCTGCATACCGCCGTCGGCGAATATACCTCCGCCGCCAACATGTCGCTGATGATGTATCCCGGCCTGACGCAGGGCGCGATCGCCGCGATCCTCGTCCACGGCACCGACGAGCAGAAGAGCATCTATCTGCCGAAGATGGTCGACGGCTCCTGGTCCGGCACCATGAACCTGACCGAGCCCCATTGCGGCACCGATCTCGGCATGCTGCGCACCAAGGCCGTGCCGCAGGCCGACGGCAGCTACAAGATATCGGGCCAGAAGATTTTCATCTCGGCCGGCGAACACGATCTCGCCGACAATATCGTCCATCTGGTGCTCGCCCGCATCGAGGGTGCGCCCGAGGGCACCAAGGGCATTTCGCTGTTCATCGTTCCGAAATTCCTCGTCGGCAAGGACGGTGCGCTCGGCGCCCGCAACGCCGTCTCCTGCGGCGCGATCGAACACAAGATGGGCATTCACGCCAACGCCACCTGCGTCATGAATTACGACGAGGCGACCGGCTTCCTGATCGGCGCCGAAAACCGCGGCCTCAACGCCATGTTCGTGATGATGAACGAGGCCCGCCTGATGGTCGGCCTGCAGGGCATCGCCATTTCCGAGGTCGCCTATCAGAACGCCGCCGCCTATGCCCGCGACCGTATCCAGGGCCGTTCGCTGTCCGGCCCCAAGGCGCCGGACAGGAAGGCCGATCCGATCATCGTCCATCCCGATATTCGCCGGACGCTGATGACCATCCGCGCCTTCAACGAGGCTGGCCGCGCCTTCCTGCTCTGGACCGCGCTGAAGTCCGACATCGCCCACCGGGCCACCGACGAGAAGGAGCGCCAGACGGCCGACGATATTCTCGGCCTCGTCACCCCCATCCTCAAGGGCGTGATGACCGACAAGGGCTTCGATCATGCCGTCATGGCCCAGCAGGTCTTCGGTGGTCACGGTTATATCGAAGAACACGGCATGAGCCAGTATGTCCGCGATGCCCGTATCGCCATGATCTATGAAGGCGCCAACGGCATTCAGGCGCTCGATCTCGTCGGCCGCAAGCTCGCCTTGAACGGCGGCCGCGCCGCCATGGCGCTGTTCAAGGAGATCGGCGATTTCTGCGAGGAGAACCGCAGCAACGAGAAGCTCTCCTTCTTCACCAAGCATCTGAAGAAGGGCTTGAACGACGTCCAGGGCGCGACCATGTGGTTCATGCAGAACGCCATGGCCAAGCCCGACAATGCCGGCGCCGGCTCGACCGACTACATGCATCTCTTCGGCCTCGTCGTTCTCGGTTATATGTGGGCGAAGATGGCCAAAGCCGCCGAGGACGGCCTTGCAACGGGCGATGCCGCCCGCGAGGATTACCTGAAGAACAAGCTGATCACCGCGAAATTCTTCATGGAGCGCATCATGCCGGAAACCGCGCTGCGCAAGACCCGCATCGAGGCCGGCGCCGACACGATGATGGAACTGGCCGCGGAAGCGTTTTGAGCCATTTCTCCCTCCCCCTTGTGGGGAGGGTTGGGGAGGGGCCTTTTCTCCTCCTGCCAAGATTTGAGGCAAGATAGATTGCCGCCAGGGAGACGAGACTATGACCGAGGTTTTCATTTACGATCACGTCCGCACGCCGCGCGGCCGCGGCAAGAAGGACGGCGCCCTGCATGAGGTGCCCTCCGTCCGCCTGGCGGCCAAGACGCTGGAAGCGATCCGTGACCGCAACGGGCTCGACACCAACACCGTCGACGACATCATCATGGGCTGCGTCGATCCGGTCATGGATGCCGGCGCCGTCATCCCCAAGGCCGCCGCCTTCGAAGCCGGTTATTCCACCCGGGCGCCCGGCATGCAGATCTCCCGCTTCTGCGCTTCCGGCCTCGACGCCGTCAATTTCGGCGCCGGCAAGATCGCCCAGGGCGCCGACGATATCGTCATATCAGGCGGGGTGGAAAGCATGTCCCGCGTTGGCCTGGGCATGTCGGGCGGCGCCTGGTTCATGGACCCTTCGGTGAATTTCCCGGCCTATTTCATGCCGCAAGGCGTCTCGGCCGATCTCATCGCCACCAAATACGGCTTCAGCCGAACCGATGTCGACGCCTACGCCGTCGAAAGCCAGAAGCGCGCCGCCCACGCCTGGGAAAACGGCTGGTTCGACAAGTCGGTCGTCCCGGTCAAGGACCAGAACGGCCTGACGATCCTGGCAACGGACGAGCATATGCGCCCCGGCACCGACATGCAGGCGCTCGCCTCGCTCAATCCTTCCTTCCAGATGCCCGGGGAGATGGGCGGCTTCGAGGCCGTCGGCATCCAGGCCCATCCGGAGATCGAGCGGATCAACTATGTCCATCATGCCGGTAATTCCTCCGGCATCGTCGACGGGGCCGGCGTCGTCCTGCTCGGCTCCAGGGCCGGCGGTGAAAGTATGGGGCTGAAGCCGCGCGCCCGCATCAAGGCTTTCGCCAATATCGGCTCCGATCCGGCCCTGATGCTGACCGGGCCTGTCGACGTCACCGAGAAGCTGCTGAAACGCACCGGCATGAGCCTTGCGGATATCGACCTCTTCGAGCTGAACGAAGCTTTCGCCGCCGTCGTGCTGCGCTACATGCAGGCCTTCGACATCGGCCACGACAGGATCAACGTCAACGGTGGCGCCATCGCCATGGGCCATCCGCTCGGCGCCACCGGCGCGATGATCCTCGGCACGGTGCTGGACGAGCTTGAACGCCGCGATCTCAACACCGCGCTGGTGACGCTCTGCATCGGCGCCGGCATGGGCACGGCAACGGTTATCGAACGCGTTTGACGGGATCTGAACCCTCCCCTTGAGGGGAGGAGCTTCACCGCAAGAAAATTCAGGGAGAGGAATTCCCAAGATGAGCAGCTACACCAATTTCACGCTCGAAACCGACGCCGACGGCATCGCTCTTGTCACCTGGGACATGCCCGGCAAGTCGATGAACGTCTTCACAGCGGAGGTGATGGCAGAACTCGACGCCATCATCGACGCCACGACCGCTGACGCCGCCGTCAAGGGCGTCGTCTTCACATCAGGCAAGTCCTCCTTCTCCGGCGGCGCCGATCTGTCGATGATCAAGTCGATGTTCAGCTCCTATCAGGAGGAAAAGGCAAAGAGCCCGGAAAAGGCGGTGCAGACCCTCTTCGGTCTGGTCGGCCGCATGTCCGGCCTGTTCCGCAAGCTGGAAACCTCGGGCAAGCCGTGGGTTTCGGCGATCAACGGCACCTGCATGGGCGGCGCTTTCGAACTCTCGCTCGCCTGCCATGGCCGCGTCGCCTCCAATGCCAAGAGCGTCAAGATCGCGTTGCCCGAGGTCAAGGTCGGCATCTTCCCCGGCGCCGGCGGCACCCAGCGTGTGCCGCGCCTCGCCAATGCCCAGGATGCGCTGCAGATGATGACCACGGGTCAGTCGCTGACCGGCTCACGTGCCAAGGCGATGAACCTCGTGCATCAGGTGGTCGAGCCGGATCAGCTGATCCCTGCCGCCAGGCAGATGATCAAGGATGGCCTGAAGCCGGTCGCGCCCTGGGACGAGAAGGGCTTCAAGGCGCCCGGCGGCGGCATCTGGACGCCGGCCTCCGCCCAGCTCTGGCCGGCAGCGCCGGCGATCCTGCGCAGGGAAACATCGGGCAATTATCCGGCCGCGCTCGCCATCCTGAAATGTGTCTATGAAGGCCTGCAGGTGCCGTTTGACACCGGTCTCAAGATCGAGCAGCGTTATTTCACCGAGGTGCTGCAGACCCGCGAAGCCTTCTCGATGATCCGTTCGCTGTTCATCTCGATGCAGGAGCTCGGCAAGGGCGCCCGCCGCCCGGCAGGCTACCCCAAGACCGAGCTGAAACATGTCGGCGTCGTCGGCGCCGGCTTCATGGGCGCTTCGATCGCCTATGTCACCGCCGCAGCCGGCATTCCTGTGACGCTGATCGACCGCGACATCGAGGCGGCGGCCAAGGGCAAGACCGTCTCCGAAGGCCTCGTCAAGGACTCTGTCGGTAAGGGTCGTCTTACGCAGGACGAGGCGGCGGCATTGCTGTCGCGCATCACGCCCTCGGCGGATTATGCGGCCCTTGCCAATGCCGATCTCGTCATCGAGGCGGTGTTCGAGGATCGCGAAGTGAAGAAGGCTGTTATCGAAGCGGTCGAGGCCGTGCTGCCGGAAGGCGCGATCTTCGCCTCCAATACCTCGACCCTGCCGATCTCGGGTCTGGCGAAGAATTCCAAGCGCCCGGCCGATTTCATCGGCATCCACTTCTTCTCACCGGTGGAGAAGATGATGCTGACTGAGGTCATCCTTGGAAGCGAAACCGGCGACAAGGCGCTGGCCGTCGCTCTCGATTATGTCGCGGCGATCAAGAAGACGCCGATCGTCGTCAACGACACCCGCGGCTTCTTCGTCAATCGCTGCGTGCTGCGTTACATGTCGGAAAGCTATGACATGCTGATCGAGGGCGTGCCGCCTGTCATGATCGAAAATGCCGCCAAGATGGCCGGCATGCCGGTGGGACCGCTGGCTTTGAATGACGAGGTGGCGATCGATCTGTCGCTGAAGATCCTCAAGGCGACGGTCGCCGATCTCGGCGAGAAGGCCATCGACCCCAGGCATATGGAGCTGATCTCCCGCATGGTCGAAAAGGAGGGCCGCTTCGGACGCAAGAATTCCAAGGGTTTTTACGACTATCCGCCGAAGCCGGCGAAGAAGTCCCTCTGGCCGGATCTCAAAAGCTTCTACCCGCAGAAGAAGGCCGACGAGGTCGACGTCACCGTGCTCAAGCAACGCTTCCTCGTCACCATCGCGCTCGAAGCCGCCCGCACCGTCGAGGAAGGCATCGTCACCGATCCGCGCGAGGCCGACGTCGGCTCGATCCTCGGCTTCGGCTTCGCGCCCTATACCGGCGGAGCGCTCTCCTACATCGACGGCATGGGGGTAAGGGCTTTCGTGGAGTTGGCCGAAAAGTTAGCTGAGGCTTACGGAAGTCATTTCAGGCCGACGCCGCTGCTGAAGGACATGGCCGCCAAGGGAGAGACGTTTTATGGGCGGTTCGATCCCTATGCGAAGGTCGGGAAGGCGGCTTAGGCCGCTTTCGCGGTCTTGGTTTTATGGACTATCTTTGCCGCCGGGCAGAGGGGGTGCCCACAGCGCGACGGCAAAGAAGCCTTCGATTTTCCTCAATCCGCACGAATTCTAATTTTCCCCGCCGACGCCTTGTCACGGACACAATTCCCGATTAAACGTTCAAGCATCGATCTTGCTAGATGAACTTTGAAACGGCGCTTGCGTCTTTCCTGGCGAACTTCCTCCAAAATCGGTTTTCATCGCGGTTCGTACCTTTGTCCGGGCTGCAATCTTCTATGAACGATTCGAAAGGGATATCGTCATGAGCACTGGTACCGTAAAGTGGTTCAACGCAACCAAGGGCTACGGCTTCATTCAGCCGGATGACGGCGCAGCCGACGTTTTCGTCCACATCTCCGCTGTTGAACGCGCTGGCATGCGCGATCTTAAGGATGGCCAGAAGCTGTCTTACGAGCTCGTTCGCGACAACAAGTCCGGCAAGATGTCGGCAGACCGCCTCCAGGCGGCCTGAGCCTTTCAGCGCGTCCTGCTGGACGCGCGGGCTTTGAATATCATCTCCGGATCGTGACCACGGATATACTGGCACGGTCCGTCGAGATGGCAGGGAAGGTCGGGTTAGCCCGGCCTTTTTTTGTATTTGGGTACTTACGGCATGACCTTAAAGAATCCTTCGTCCCTCAGCCTCCAGCCGCCCCGTCACCTTCCAGCATCGCCATCACCCGCCCCATCACCGCCCGCGCCGCATCGAGCTCGCCTGGCGTAAACGCAGCACCCAGCCCATCCGCCCATCCGGCCTGCGCCACCTCGATAACCCCCAGCCGCGCCGCGCCTTCCGCCGTCAGCCGCACCAGCTTGGCGCGCTGGTGCTGCGGGTTGTCGGCATAGGCGATCAGCCCTTCACCCTCCAGCACATCGGCAAGCCGCTGCACGCCCTGGCGGGCAAGGCCGAGGGCGCGGGCGATCTGTGCCACCGACATGTCGCCGCGCCTCGCCGCGGCCAGCACCTGCCAGCGCGCACTTGTCTGTCCCGCGGGCTTGGCCAGCTGGTCGCCGGCCGCCGTCAGATGGCCGGCAAGGCGAAGGGCTGCAATCGCGAAAGCGGAAAAGGCATTCCCCTCCATCGTCCGCTCCGGTCGATTTTGTTTGACAACATGTTGTCGATTCTGTATCTCATCCATAGTGACAACATATTGTCATATCTTGGTGGCCGGTGCAACGGCCAAGGAGGAGGAGCCGATGAAGAAGACCTACAAGGGAAGCTGTCATTGCGGCAAAGTGCATTACGAGGTCGACATCGACCTCGAAGAGGGTACCGGCCGCTGCAATTGCTCGATCTGCGCCAAGCGGCGCTATTGGGGCGCCAACGTCAAGCCGGAGGATTTCCGGCTGATGTGCGACGAGGCGGAAACATCGGACTACCAGTTCAACACGATGAGCGGCCATCACCGCTTCTGCCGCACCTGCGGCGTGTCGGCCTATGGCCACGGTTATGTCGAGGCGATCGGCGGCGCCTATGTCTCGATCAACATCGCCTGCCTCGACGATATCAGTCCTGAGGAACTGGCAGCCCTGCCGGTCCGTTATTACGACGGCAGGCACGATGCCTGGTGGAACGAGCCAGACGTGACGAGTTATCTCTGAAGCAATTTCGGCGAAATTGCGCAATGGCAAGCATCCTTGTCGGATCGTCGTTCTCCCGTGCGTCCTCTGCCTGCAACAGATGAGGAGAGTGGGCATGAGCAACGAAAAGAATGCCAACGTCGAGGAAGAAGCCGTCATCGCCATGCTGATGATGCGGGCCAAGGCGCTAGGCGAAAAGAACACCGGGGATGCGCTTTCCTACGAGGCCGAGGATTCCGTCGAGTTTTCACTGGCGCCGCCGCTCGTCTACAATGGCAAGGACGAGGCGGGCCTGCAGGCCTGGTTCGATACCTGGGAAGGCCCGATCGGCGGCGAAGTGCGCGATGCCAAGCTGACGGTCGGTGGCGATGTCGCCTTCTGGAGCGGCCTGACCCGCATGACCGGCACCAAGACCGATGGCACCGAGGTCGATCTCTGGTTCCGCCAGACGCTGGGCCTCGTCAAGCGGGATGGCCGCTGGCTGGTCGCCCATCAGCACGCCTCGGTGCCTTTCGCCATGGATGGCAGCGGCCGCGCGCTGCTCGATTTGAAGCCGTGAAGCTGGATTCTATTGCATAATTCCGGTTTAGAATAACGGGATATCTTGCATCGCGGGCGGCTAAACTGGAGCTGGATAGTTCCGTCCATAATTCGTGGAGAATAAGAACTTTCTTTTAATAAAATTTTGTAAGCATGGACCTTGGGAGGCCTTCAGTTTCTGCTGGATGACGGTTGTTTAAACCTGCCGGCGAATTGACTTGAGGCGTGCGCCAGTACGAGCATCGGGGCGAGCGGGAACATGCTTTTCAAGTCTACGACAAGCCGCAATCTTTTTTCTGTGGCCGCCTGTGGCGTCATTGCCGTTATTGTCGCTTCCGGTGTGATATTCTATCGGTCATACACCGAAATTCGTAGCAGCAGCATCGAACAGATGCGTCAGATCGCGACAGCCGAGGCGCTGAAAGTCGAAAAGAATATCGGCGGCACCGTGCACATTGTCGATGGGCTGGACGCCGTGCTAGCGACGATGAAGGAACTGGGCGACACCGATCGCGCCAAGGCGGATAAGGTCCTGCTCAACATGCTGGAGGCCAACCCGCCGATCCTGGCGACCTGGACCGGCTGGGAGCCCAATGCCTTCGACGGCAAGGACAAGGATTATGCCGGCAAGGAAGGCCACGATGCGACGGGCCGTTATGTGCCCTACTGGGTGCGCAGCGGCGGCCAGATCACCCATACCGCATTGACGGATTACGCGACGGCCGGGCCGGGCGACTATTATCAGCTGCCGTTCACGCAGCGCAAAACCCTTGTCATCGAGCCCTATTCCTATGCGATCGACGGCAAGGACGTGTTGATGACCTCCGTCACCAAACCGATCATCATCGATGGCAAGGCGGTCGGTGTGGCGGGTCTCGACCTGTCGCTGCAGGACACCAACAAGGCGCTGTCTTCAGTCAGGCCGATGGGAGCGGGCTTCCTCGGCCTGGTGACCAGCGCCGGCAAGATCGTCAGCCATCCGGATGCGAGCCTGATCGGCAAGAACCTTTCGGAGACCGGAGCGAAGACTGCGGATTGGGACCGCCTTATCGCCACGCCCGGTGTCGAGCATGAGGCGACCAACGAGGACGGCAGCGTGTCGCTGGCGATTGCCATCGCCGTCAAGCTTGCCGAGAGCCCGGATTGGTATGCGATCGTTTCGGTCCCGAGGGAAACACTCTTCGGAACTCTCTATGCGGTCGTGCGGGATGCCATTCTCGCCACCAGCCTGGCGGCCGTGCTGCTCGGCCTCGCCGGATGGCTGATCGCACGCCGGTTCGTCGGCCGCATTTCCAGCGTGATCGGCGAAACCGCCGACATCGCCGCCGGCAAACTCGACGTGACCCTGAAGGACGGCGACGCTAGGGATGAAATCGGCGATCTCTCGCGCTCCCTGAAGGCGTTGCTCGAGAGCAACCGCGAAAGAGCGCGTCTGCAGGCCGAGGCAGAAGAACACCGCACGCTGCAGGAAAAGGAGCGTGCGGAGCGCGCCCGGATCGACCAGGCCCAGGAGGCGGACGTCAAATTCGCCGTCGGTGAACTGGCGCTTGGCCTGGCAAAACTTGCCGAAGGCGACATGACGGTCGCACTCGAGCAGCCTTTCGCGGCGACGCTTGACGAGACCCGCACCAATTTCAACGAGTCGGTCGTCAAATTGCGGTCGGCGCTGGTATCGTTCTCGCAGAATGCCGAGGTCATACAAAGCGGCACCGAGGAGATCCGTTCTGCTGCCGACGATCTTGCGCGCCGGACGGAACAACAGGCGGCTTCCGTCGAGGAAACCGCCGCAGCGCTGGAGCAGATCACCACATCCGTCAAGGATTCCACGGTGCGCGCCGAAGAAGCCGGATCGATGGTCGTTCGGACGAAGGAAAATGCCGAACGTTCCGGCCAGATCGTGCAGCGGGCGGTCGCCGCCATGCACGACATCAAACAGTCCTCCAAGTCGATCTCGAACATTATCGGCGTCATCGACGAGATCGCCTTCCAGACCAACCTGCTGGCGCTGAATGCCGGTGTCGAGGCCGCACGCGCCGGTGAAGCCGGCAAGGGTTTTGCGGTCGTCGCTCAGGAGGTGCGCGAGCTGGCGCAGCGTTCGGCCGGCGCGGCCAAGGAAATCAAGACATTGATCAGCTCTTCAGGCGGCCAGGTCCAACAGGGTGTTGCCCTGGTCCGTCAGACCGGCGATGCGCTCGAAGGCATTGTCCAGGAGGTGCAGCAGATCGACCGCAATGTCCACGCGATCGTCCAGTCGGCGCGCGAACAGTCGACCGGCCTTCAGGAAATCAATACGGCCGTCAATCAGATGGATCAGGCGACGCAGAAGAACGCGGCCATGGTCGAGGAATCGAACGCGGCAGCCCACACGCTGGCGACCGAGGTCTCGGCGCTCTCCGGACGCCTGGGCCAGTTCCGGCTCGATATGGGCGCGGGCATGACTTCGGCGACGCCGCGTTCGCATGCTTCGCGACCGGTCTCCTCTCCGAAAATCGTATCGTCGCACACAGCCGTCCCGGTTCCTTCTCCGGCCCGTGCGTTGAAGAAGACGCTGGCTGTCGCCCTTGGTGGCGGCTCAACGGCAGCCGCCCCGGCCGGCGACGGCTGGGAAGATTTTTGATCCGGTCTGCTCAGCGGAACGGAGACAGGTCCCCACTATAGCTCAGGCGGCCGCCTTCCGGCGGCCGGCGCGAATGGCGATCAGCCCGGCGCCCATCAACAGCAGGATTGCCGTCGCATAAATATCCGTCGTCAGCGCATAACCGGCTGATTTCGCCAGGAACCCGGCAAGGATCGCCGGCAGGCTGAAGGCGAGGTAGCTCTGGACGTAGAAGGCGGCAAGCAGGCCGGCCCGCTCGTCCGGTTTGGCAAGCGGCATGATGGTGCCGATCGAGCCGAGGAAATTCGTGCCGAAACCGGCGCCGGTGAAGACGGTGCCGATGATGAGCAGCGGCACGTTGGCAAGATGCACGCCGGCAACGACCGTCAGGATGCCAAGTGTCTTGGCCGACACGCCGAAACCGAGATTGGCCGATGCGCTCTTGGCGCGCCTGAGATAGACGGTGATCGCCCCGCTTGCCATCAGCGCGGTCACCACGGCTCCGCCGGTCAGCGGCGCCCCGCTGCCGGTCGTGCCGGCGACCAGCGATGGAACCAGCGAGAGATAGAAACCGGCGAGCGTCCAGTTGGCGATGTTGATCGGCGTCACCAGCGACAGTGGCCGCTTCACCTGCGGCGGAACGGTGACGCGCGGCATCAGCGAGCCGAGCACCCCCGGCCGCCTGCCGCCGGTCTCGCGCGTCAGCCAGATGCCGGCCGCCTGCAGCGCGAAGGCGGTGAGCAGCAGCGCATAGATCAGATGCATCGGGAAGGGGCCATATTGGATCAGGGCGCTGGTGCCGACCGCGCCCACCGCCATGCCGCAAAGCGGGGCGATCGAATTGACGATCTGCCCCTTGGCCCGATCGACATCGACGAGTGCGGCGCCGAGCGAAGCGCCGGCGATCCCGGTTGCAATACCCTGCACGATCCGCGCCGCGATCAGCCAGCCGGGGCCGCTTGCGGCGACGAAGAGCGCCATGGCGACAATTTCGAGCACCAGGGCGAAAAAGATCACCGGCTTGCGGCCGAGATGATCGGAGATCGAACCGGCCGTCAGCAGTGCTGCCAGCAGCGCGAAGGCGTAGACGGCGAAGACCACCGTGATCAGCACCGGTGAGAGCGCGAAATTCTCCTGATAGATCCGGTAGAGCGGCGTCGGCGCTGCGGAAGCGCCGAAGAAGGTGGCGAGCATCAGCGCATGAAAGCCGATCGAGGGGCGCGGCGCATTCTCTGTAGATTTGGCTGCGGCGAGCATATATAAGCCCCCTTAAAGCTAAGCCGTTGCGTTAGCTTCATGTAATGTAGGTTCTGCGTAAAGGCAAATTATTTGCGTTTATGGTGCTGTCAAAGATTTTGAACTATCGGATCGGGGGATCGGGTTGCAGGCATGGCAGTGAAAGAGAATCTCCGCCCGGGCGGCAGAAGCGCCAGGGTTCAGGCATCGGTGCACAAGGCGGTGCGCGAGCTGTTGGCCGAAATGAGCCGCGCCGAGGTGACGATCCCGCTGATCGCCGCCAGGGCGGGTGTGACGCCGTCGACTATCTACCGCCGCTGGGGCGACCTGCAGGCGCTTCTTGCCGATGTCGCCGTCGAACGGCTGCGGCCGGATATGCAGCCGGTCGATGCCGGCAGCGGCAAGGCCGATCTTCAAGCCTGGGCCGAGCAATATGCCGAGGAAATGTCTTCCGGCCCGGGCCGCGAGATGATCCGCGACGTGCTGGCGGCGCAGGCGGGTGCCAATGCCTGCAAATGCAGCGAATATACCCGCCAGCAGATCGTCGTTATCGCCGAGCGGGCAAAGGCCCGCGGCGGACGGTTTCCTGATGTCGATCTGGTCATGGATCAGCTCGTGGCGCCGATCATGTACCGCATTCTGTTCGGCGACGTGCCGGATGCGGCGCGGGTGCGCGATCTGGTCGCCCGCGTCATGAACACAACGAACTGAGCTTACTCCGCAGCCGCGCGTTTGAGGCCGGATATCTGGGTGATATAGGCGCGCAGCGCCGCCGGCCGCACCGGTTTGTGCTGAACGGCGATGTCGTGCCGCTCAGCCTCGCTGCGCACCTCCGGCGTGCGGTCGGCGGTGATCATCAGGGCAGGGATATCGGCGCCAAACTGCCGGCGCAGATGCAGGATCGCGGCAATGCCGGTTCCGTCGTCGAGATGATAGTCGGCGATGGCGAGATCCGGCGGCCCGTCACGGCCGTCGCTCGATATCACGTCGGCGAGGCAATCGAGTGCCGTGACCTCGCAACCCCAGCCGCTGAGCAGCAGCCGCATGCCTTCGAGGATCTTCGGCTCGTTGTCGATGCAGAGGATTTTCAGCCCCTTGAGCGGCTGCCCCGCCCGGTCGGCGGCGACGGCGGTGGGGGCGGCCTCGGCCGGGCGCGAGACGTCGAGCGGCATGGCGATGCGAAATTCAGTGCCCTTGCCATGTGTCGAGTGCAGTTCGACCGGATGATTGAGCACGCGGGCGATGCGGTCGACGATCGAAAGGCCGAGCCCGAGGCCGGAGGCGGTTTTGGCGCCTTCGTCCAGCCGGGCGAATTCCTTGAACACCGTGCGGAATTTCGACGGCGGAATGCCGATGCCGGAGTCGATCACCTGGATGATCACCTGGTTGCCGCGCCGCCGTGCGCCCACCAGAACCTTGCCGGTGATCGTGTATTTGATGGCGTTGGAAACCAGGTTCTGCACCAGCCGGCGCAGAAGATTGGGGTCGGAGCGGACCCTCAGTGATGTCGGCATGACCACCAGCTTCAGCTGTTTTTCCCGGGCGATCGGCGCAAAATCGGTCTCGATCCGCTCGAGCAGATCGGAAAGTGCGACGGAGGCAAGCCGCGGCCGCATGGCGCCGGTATCGAGCCTCGATATGTCGAGCACGGCGCCGAGAATGGTCTCGACCGATTCCAGCGCGGAATCGATGTTGCGCACGATCGGGCTGTTGTCGGATTGCGCCATGCGCTCGACCAATGCCGAGGAATAGAGCCTGGCGGCATTCAGCGGCTGCAGGATGTCGTGGCCGGCGGCGGCGAAAAAGCGGGTCTTGCCGATATTCGCCTCGTCGGCGGCCGCGCGCGCCTCGGCGAGTTCGTGGTTGACGCGGGTCAGTTCCGCCGTGCGTTCGGCGACGCGCTGCTCCAGCGTCTCGTTTGCCTGTTTCAGCGCCTGGTCGGCGCTGACGCGCTGGGTGATATCGGTGAAGGTGGCGACGATGCCCTTGTCCGGCATGGCGTTGGAGCGCACCTCGATGATCCGCTCGCCGCCGCCGAGCACCAGCGAAAAGGGTTTGTCGAGGGTCAGGAAATGCCGCACCGTCTGATTGAGATCGCCGGGCGCGATATCGCCGCGCTGGCTGAGCGTCGTGACGATGTCGGACAGGGGGAAACCGACCTGGCCGGCACTTTCCGGCAGATCCAGCAATTGCCGGAAGCGCCGGTTCCAGATCGTCAGCCGGTTGGAGCTGTCGAAGACGGCGATGCCCTGGTCCATCTGCGATAGCGCCGTCTGCAGCATGTCCTGGTTATATTGCAGCGCCTCGCTCGCCTGGTCGAGCAGCCAGGCGGTGTCGGAAGAGGCATCCTCGATCTTCTGCAGGATCAGCGACAGCACCAGCCGGGCCGAGGACGAGCCGATGGCGCTGCCGAGCAGCTGTTCGCTGAAATGGATCAGCGCCATGTCGGCCGGCTGCTCGTCCTCCAGCTTGCGGCCCGAGCTTTGCTCGTAGGTGGTGAACGAACGCTGCATCCGCTCTTCGCCGAGATAACGTGAGATCGCCGCCTTGAGATCGCCGACGCTGATACGGGTCTTCCAGCCGCGCGTGGCAAATTGCGAGCGCGAATGCCGTTTGACGAAGATGCCGGCCTGGATGCGCTCCAGCGGCCTGGCATTGCGGGTGAGCGAGCCTACGATGAAAAAGGCGGTGTTGACGAGCAGGCTCATGACCGTCGCATTGACCAGCGGATCGGCATCGGGCGCGGTAAACAGCGTCGTCCCGGGAAAGATGAAGCCGAGCACGGCGCTTGCCACATGCGAATAATCGGGACCGCCGAGCGAGGGCAGGAACAGCAGATAGATCCAGATGACGAAGCCGGAGGTCAGCCCGAGGATTGCGCCGCGTGCATTCGCCCGCCGCCAGATCAGCCCGCCGATCAGGGCAGGGGCGATTTGCGCGATCGCCGCAAAGGAAAGCAGGCCGATCGAGGCAAGACCGGCGGTGCTGTCGGTCGAGCGGTAATAGGCATAGCCGAACAGCAGCACGGCGAAGATGGCGCTGCGGCGGATATTGAGCAGCGTCTTGGCGAAATTGTCGCGCTGGCTGGCGCGGCCGGCGAGTTTGCGCCTGAGGAAAATCGGCATGATGATGTCGTTCGACACCATGATCGACAGCGCCACGGAATCGACGATAACCATCGCGGTGGCGGCGGAGAAGCCGCCGATGAAGGTGATCAGCGACACCAGAGGCATCTGGCCGGCAAGCGGCAGCGACAGCATGTAGAAATCGGCGTTGCCGCTGCCGCCGAAGGTCAGCAGCCCGCCGATCGCCACCGGCAGCACGAAGAGGTTGATCGCGATGAGATAGGTGGGAAACAGGAAACCCGCCAGTTTCAGCTGTTTCGGCGTCCGGTTTTCGACGACCGTCACGTGGAATTGCCGCGGCAGCAGGATGATCGCGAAGGCCGACAGCAGGATCAGCGTGATCCAGCGGCTGATCGGCGTATGGTAGTTCAGCGCCGACATGACAAGCGCATTGTCGATGGTCTTCTGCCAGAGGTCGGCCGGACCGTCGAAGAGAAACCAGATGACGCAGACGCCGGCCGTCAGGAAGGCGACGAGCTTGACGACGGATTCCATCGAGACGGCGAGGATCAGACCGTCCTGGTGTTCCGTCGCATCCGTGTGCCGGGTGCCGAACATGATGGCGAAACAGGCAAGCACCAGCGTGGCGAGGAGCGGCAGGTCGAGGAAATAGAGATTGCCGCTGCCGATGCCGTAATCGGAAGGGTTGACCATGGCGCTGACGGTGCTGGAGATCGCTTTCAGCTGCAGCGCGATATAGGGAATGGTGCCGATCAGCGAGATCAGCGCCACGATCGTCGCGACCGTCGGGTTCTTGCCGTAGCGCGCGGCGACGAAATCGGCGACCGAGGTGAGCTTCTCCGCCTTGGCGAGCTCGATGATGCGGCGAAGCAGCGGCATGCCGAGCGTGAAGACCAGGATCGGGCCGATATAGATCCCGGCAAATTCCAACCCGCGCTGCGCGGCAAGCCCGACGCTGCCGAAATAGGTCCAGGAGGTGCAGTAGATCGCCAGACTCAGCGCATAGACAACAGGCCATCCGCCTTCCAGCGCGCCCGGGCCGAGTGCGCCCGTTCCGCGGTTCTTGCGGTCGCCATAGCTTGCCACGGCGAAAAGCAGGAGCAGATAGCCGAAGGCAGACGCGAATATGACCCAGCCTGGAAGCATTGACCCTCCGCCGGCGGGAAACCCGCCGGGACCTCCCGCAACAGGATCAGCTTAAGTTATTTCAGGGGCTTTGAAAATTCCCGGTCGTCTAGGCCTTAAGTCAAAGAACCCACCGGAGTATGGCGAAATAATTGCGATTGCCGATTGATTAATTGCGGTGAAGATGGTGCTAATAAAAACAATTGCATATCGTTGAACTGCATCAGAGGGAGACGGATCCGATGCTCAATGAGTTCAAGGCCTTTATCGCCCGCGGCAATGTCATGGATCTTGCCGTCGGCGTCATCATCGGCGGCGCCTTCGGCGGCATCGTCAAATCCTTGGTCGACGACCTGATCATGCCGATCGTCGGCGCCATTTTCGGCGGTTTCGATTTTTCCAATTACTTCCTGCCGCTCTCGTCGGCCGTCAACGCGCCGACGCTTGCTGCCGCCCGCGCCCAGGGAGCGGTGTTTGCCTATGGCAGCTTCCTCACGGTTCTGATCAACTTTCTCATTCTCGCCTGGATCATTTTCCTGATGGTCAAGGGGGTGAATACCCTGCGTGCCCAGGTCGAGCGCAAGGAGAAGGCCGCACCGGAGGAACTGCCTCCGCCGCCGGCAGACGTCCAGTTGCTGACCGAGATCCGCGACCTGCTGGCCAAGCGCCCGGCCGTCTGACGGGCTTCCGGCCTGGCCATCCGCCGGGCCGGCACTCATCACCAAAATCGATATGCCATCACTTGTTATCATGGGATTTGCCGGTGCAAATCCGCTATGAAGGCGGAAACCGGAGATATGCATGTCGATCGTCAAAAGCCTCAGCCCGCGCGCCATGGCGGCGCCCGAAAGCGGGATCGTCGAAGTCGTCAATTATGCCCGTGGCCGCGAAGGCCTGCTGCCGCTCTGGGTCGGTGAAGGCGATCTGCCGACGCCCGATTTCATCAGCCGGGCGGCGATGGATGCGCTTGCTTCAGGCGAAACCTTCTACACCTGGCAGCGCGGCATTCCCGAGCTTCGCCAGGCGCTTTCGGATTATTACAGCAGGCATTTCGGTGTCCGGCTCCCGGTCGAGCATTTCTATGTCACCGGCTCCGGCATGCAGGCGATCCAGATCGCCGTGCAGACGCTGACCTCGCCGGGTGACGAATTCGTCTACCTGACCCCCGCCTGGCCGAATATCGCCGCAGCTCTGGAGATCGCAGGCGCACGTTCGGTCGGTGTCGAGCTGCAGTTCGAAGGCGGCAAATGGGCAGTCGATCTCAACCGCATCGAAGCCGCCATCACGCCGAAGACCCGGGGCCTCTTCATCAACACGCCGTCGAACCCGACCGGCTGGACGGCAACCAGGAAGGATCTGGCCGATCTCCTGGCGCTGGCCCGCAAGCATGACCTCTGGATCATGGCCGATGAGATCTATGCCCTCTATTATTTTCCGGGCGGCCGGGCGCCCTCCTTCCTCGACGTGATGGAGCCTGACGACAAGATCATTTTCGTCAATTCCTTCTCGAAGAACTGGTCGATGACCGGCTGGCGCGTCGGCTGGATCGTGGCGCCGCCCGAGATGGGCCAGGTGCTCGAAAATCTCGTGCAATATTCGACATCGGGCGTTGCCCAGTTCATGCAGAAGGGCGCCGTCGCCGCGCTGGATCAAGGCGACGATTTCGTGCGCGCCAATATCGCCAAGGCGGCCCGCTCCCGCGATATTCTCTGTGATGCGCTTGTTGCCACCAACCGCGTCGAGACGCTGAAGCCGGACGGCGCGCTATACGCCTTCCTGAAGATCGACGGCGTCACCGACAGCCGCCGCGCTGCCATCGATATCGTCGACAAGACGGGCGTCGGCTTGGCTCCCGGAACCGCGTTCGGCGCCGGCGGCGAGCTCTTCCTGCGCGCCTGTTTCCTGCGTGACCCCGCCCAGGTGGCGATCGCAGCCGAGCGTCTTTGCGATTATATCCTCAAGCTCTGAGCAGCGGTCCGGCGGGTCATTTTGTGCCGGAATCGCCGGATCGATAAAACTTGAGCAAAGCCCGAAATCGGCCTCTAACCACAAGTCCAAACATACCGGTTCAAAGGCCCTCCAAAGGCCGTTCGATAACAAAATTGGAAAGAAAAACCGGGCCTGATGCCCCTGCTATAAAACAAAAGCAGGGATGCGGGACATGGCGGTTTTGGTGACGGGCGGCGCCGGATATATCGGCAGTCACATGGTTTGGGCGCTGCTCGATGCGGGCGAGGATGTGGTCGTGCTCGACTGCCTCTCCACCGGCTTTCGCTGGGCCGTGGCGCCGGCGGCGCGTTTCTATCTCGGCGACGTCGCCGATCCCGACATATTGAAAAAGATCTTCATCGAAAACGACATCGAGGCGATCATCCATTTTGCCGGCTCCGCCGTCGTCCCGGTCTCGGTCGCCGATCCGCTCTCCTATTACGACAACAACTCGGGCAAGACCCGCGCGCTGCTGAGCTCCTCGATCAAGGCCGGCATCCGCAACTTCGTCTTCTCCTCGACGGCGGCCGTCTACGGTCAGCAGAAGAGCGACCTGCCGGTGAAGGAGACGGCCGTCCTCAATCCGGAAAATCCTTACGGCCAGTCGAAGCTGATGACCGAATTCATGCTGCGCGATGCCGCCGCAGCCTATGATTTCAACTATGTCGCGCTTCGTTACTTCAACGTCGCCGGCGCCGATCCCGACCATCGTGCCGGCCAGTCGACATCAGGCGCCACCCACCTGATCAAGGTTGCCTGCGAGGCAGCGCTCGGCCGGCGCGACAGCGTCAGCGTCTATGGTATCGATTATCCGACCCATGACGGCACCGGCGTGCGCGACTACATCCATGTCACCGACCTTGTCGAGGCCCATCTGAAAGCGCTGCAGCACCTGCGCAGGGACAAGGGCTCGCTCGTTGCCAATTGCGGTTATGGCAGCGGTTATTCCGTGCTCGACGTGCTGAACATGGTCACGCGCCTGCACGGGCATTCCTTCAAGATCCACATGGCGCCGCGCCGCGCCGGCGATTCGGCAAGCGTCGTCGCTGATGCTTCGCTCGCTCGCCAGGTGCTCGGCTGGAAGCCTCGGCACGATTCGCTGGAAACCATCGTCCAGAGCTCGCTCGATTGGGAACTGTTCCTGGCAAACAGAAACGTCGACGACCTGCAGAGCATCCACCGGGCACTCGCCGCCGCATCTTTCTGAAGCGCTCCCGGCGAGAGTGCGCATCGGCCTGTTGATCATCCCCGTGCCTGCGGGACCTGCATGACATGACGTGAATAGAGAAAAATCGAGCATCTCCTGGCCCCGGCCAACGGAAACAAGAGAAGATGAGGAACTTTCTAGCCTCGTTGAGGCTGCAAAAAGACAATCCGACCTTTC
Organism: Rhizobium esperanzae; assembly: GCF_014197615.1. Lineage (GTDB taxonomy): Bacteria > Pseudomonadota > Alphaproteobacteria > Rhizobiales > Rhizobiaceae > Rhizobium > Rhizobium esperanzae_A. Next base: position 5,334 of record NZ_JACIFY010000030.1, on the reverse strand, counting down.
TGACGGCACAGTTCCAGGCCCTGTCGTCGCAGATCCCCATTCTCTATGTTCTCTTGATCATCAATGCCCTTGCGGTGGCAATCACCCATCTCCAATCCGCGCCTCTCTGGCTCTCCTGTTATATTCCGGTCGGCTTGAGCATCGTCTGTATTTTCCGGCTCTGCTGGTGGGAGACACGAGGCAAGGACATTACCGCCGAGCGGGCCTACCGGCTGATGAAGGTCACCATAGCCGGAGCCTGCATCCTGTGCGTTGCTTTCGGCGGCTGGGCGATCGCGCTCTACCGATATGGCGATGCGTATCAGCAGGGCCAGATCGCCTATTTCCTGGTCGTCACCGGGATTTCCTGCATCTTCTGCCTGATGCATCTGCCGCTGGCGGCGGTGCTCACCACGGTCATCACCTTCTCGGCGATGGTCGCGACCTTCATGTTCTCGGGCAATCCGGTTTTCGTCGCGACCGCCGTCAGCGGTCTTTTCCTGATCCTGCCGTTTCTGCGGGTGATCGACAGCTATTTCCAGAACTTCGTCGGCCTCGTGCGATTGACCGAGGAGTTGAAGCAGAAGCGGGCGGAAGCCGAGGACCTGAACCTCGTCAACAGCCGTAACGCCCTGCACGACCAGCTGACCGGCCTTGCCAACCGCCGCAGTTTCTTTCTCTCGCTGGAACAGCGGCTGCAGAAGCACCCGTCCCGGCCGCCCATCATCGGTATTCTCGATCTCGACGGCTTCAAGCCCGTCAACGACGTCTTCGGCCATGCCGCCGGCGATCTCGTGCTCAAGGAGACCGCCCGCCGCTTTACAGCGCTGGTCGGCGAAGAGGGCATCGTCTCCCGTCTCGGCGGCGATGAGTTCGGCATCATCTTCCCCTGTTCGATGACACGCCAGGCAATCGCCGATCTCGGCCAGGCGCTTTGCGCCGCTGTCCGCGATCCCTATGAAATCCCCGATGGCTCGGTCCGGGTTTTCGGCTCCTGCGGCATCGTCTATCCCGACGCCGGCGAATACACCGCCGAAGATCTCTACGAAAAAGCCGATTTCGCCCTCTACCAGGTCAAGAGCAAGCGCAGCAGCGGCGTTGAATTCTTTTCAGCCGAGCACGAGAAGATCCTGACGCAGCGCCACCTGATCGAACTCGAGCTGCAGGCAGGCGATTTCGCCCGGGAATTGAAACTCGATTATCAGCCGATCGTCGAATTGAAGAGCGGCCGCGTCGTCGGTTACGAGGCGCTCGCCCGCTGGGACAGTGCCCGCTTCGGCCGCATCAGCCCGGAAGCCTTCATTCCGGCTGCCGAGCGCACCGCCGTCATCGGCCGCATGACGCGCATCCTTTTCGCCAAGGCGCTCGAAGCGCTGGCGATCATTCCCCGCCATCTCAAGCTCTCCTTCAATCTTTCGGCGCGCGATATCTGCGACCACGAGACCTCGATGGCGCTGCTTGCCATGATCACCCGTTCCGGCATCGATCCCAGGCGAATCGAATTCGAAATCACCGAGACGGCGCTGCTCTCCGATTTCGACACCGCCGACGAGGTCATATCGATGCTGCGCGCTGCAGGCATCTCGATCGCGCTCGACGATTTCGGCACTGGCTATTCCAGCCTCAGCCATATCCATCGCCTCGGCTTCGACAAGCTGAAGATCGACAAGGCCTTCGTGATGAATTTCGATCGCGACGCCCGTTGCATGAATATCACCCGCTCGGTCGCCAATCTCTGCCAGAATCTCGGCATCGCCTCCGTCGCCGAGGGCGTCGAAAGCGAAACGATCGCTGAAGGGTTGAAGGCGATGGGCGTTCGCCTGGCGCAGGGCTATCATTTCTCGCGGCCGCTGCCGCTGGAACTGGCCATCGATTATGCCGCCCGATGCGACGCGGCCGCCGCCGCCCGCAATTCGCTGTCTGCCTGAACCGAGCTTGAATCGACTGGAGCGGCGCCTCGTCCTCGGCTATTCCTAGTCGGGAGCAATTCCAGCAAAAGTGTGCCGCGGTTTGCGTCCGGAATTGCGCAAAAACAAAAAGCTGGAGGTGAACCATGCAGGACGGCGAACGGTCGGGCGAAGTCATCATTGAACGGCGGGGGACTGCGGGCGTGATCCGGCTCAACCGGCCGCGCGCGCTGAACAGCCTGACGCTGCCGATGATCCGTGCGATCGCCGAAGCGCTGCATGCCTTTGCCGGTGATCCCGCGGTGGCGAGCGTCGTCATATCGGGGGAAGGCGAACGCGGCTTCTGCGCCGGCGGCGACATCCGCGCTTTGCATGAGAGCGCGCGTACCGGCGATGGCCTGGCGGCAACCTTCTGGCGCGAGGAATTCCGCCTCAACCATCAGATCGCCTCCTATCCCAAACCCTATGTCGCGCTGATGGACGGCATCACCATGGGCGGCGGCGTCGGCCTGTCGTCACACGGCCGCCACCGCATCGTCACCGAGCGCACCCGCCTCGCCATGCCGGAAACCGGCATCGGCTATGTCCCGGATGTCGGCGCCACCTGGCTGCTGCCGAAGGCGCCGGGCGAGGCCGGAACATGGCTCGGTCTGACGGGGCTCGATATCGGTGCCGCCGACGCGATCCATGCCGGGCTTGCCGACCTTCAGATCGCTTCGCCGCGGCTTGCCGCGGTGATCGATGCCCTGTCGGGCCTGCCACGCGGCAGTTCGTCGAGCAATGTCGATACCCTGTTGCGGGGGCTTTCCGAGCCTCCGGCAGAAAGCCGGCTCAGGCAGAATGCGGCCTTGATCGACCGCGCCTTTCGTTTCGACACGGTCGAGGAGATCATGGCAGCACTATCAGGCGAAGAGGGCGATTTCGCCGCCGAGACGCGCCGGGTGCTGTCGACCCGTTCGCCGACCAGCCTGAAGCTCGCGTTGCGGCTGCTCCGGGCCGGCCGCCGCAGCGTCTCGCTTGCCGAATGCCTCGACCGCGAACTCGGCGCCTGCCTGCAGATGCTGGATAATCCCGATTTCTTCGAAGGCATCCGCGCCGCCGTCATCGACAAGGACCGCAATCCGAAATGGTCGCCGGCCTCGGTCGAGGCCGCAACGGTCGAGCGTTTCCTCAAACCGGCCGAACCGCCGCTTTCGCTCTAACGACCGCCTACCGCCACATGCCGCGCATGCGCGCGCCGACATCGATACGCACCTGCCGCGCCTGCGCTTGAGCGGCGGCATCCGATTTCACCTGCGGCCAGCTGCAGGCCTCGAAGAACTGCAGCAGTGTTGCCGGGATGAAGCGGCTGCGTGAGGCATAGACGTGCCGATCGCCCTGCGAATTCTGCCCATAGGTAAAGAAGCGTTGCGGCACCACCAGATCGAGGCCGTCTCTTGCCCGCGTCATCGCGACGTAGAGCAGCCGGCGTTCCTCCTCGATTTCGGCGGTGGCGCCGACGGCGAGATCGCTCGGAATGCAGCCGTCGACGACGTTCAGCATGAAGACCCTCGTCCATTCCTGGCCCTTGGCGGAATGAATTGTGGAAAGGATGAGATAATCCTCGTCGAGCAGCGGCACGCCGGCCTGGTCGCTGGTCGCATCCGGCGGATCGAGGGTGAGCTCGGTTAGGAACCGCTCGCGCGAGGCATAACCGCCGGCGATCTGTTCGAGCTGCAGGAGATCGGCCTGCCGGGTGGCGGCGTCCTCATGCAGCCGTTCCAGATGCGGCGCATACCATTGCCGTGCCAGGCCGATTTCCGCCGGCCAGCCGGCCTTGCCGGATTTCAGCTCCTGCAGCATGGCAACGAAATCAGTCCAGTCCTCGCCGGAGCGCGGCGGCGCCGGCATTTCGGCCAGCGCCGATATCGGCCTCGCATCCTCGGCCATCAGGTCGAGCGCCTTCTGCGCCGTCGACGGCCCGACGCCCGGCAGGATCTGCATCAGCCGGAAGCCCGCCACCCGGTCGCGCGGGTTCTGGGCGAAACGCAGCGCGGCCAGCATGTCCTTGACATGGGCGCTGTCGAGAAACTTGAGGCCACCGAACTTGACGAAGGGAATGTTGCGCCGGGTCAGCTCGACCTCCAGCGGCCCGCTGTGATGCGAGGCGCGGAAGAGCACGGCCTGCTGCTTGAGTTTCAAGCCTTCTTCGCGATTGTCGAGCACTTTGTCGGCGATATAACGCGCCTGCTCGGCCTCGTCGCGCACCGAAACGAGGCGCGGCCGCTCCGCCGATTGCCGCTCGGTCCACAGGTTCTTGGTGAAACGCTCCGAGGCGAGATCGATGACGGCGTTGGCGGCCGTCAGGATCGGTTGCGTCGAGCGATAGTTGCGGTCGAGCGTGACGATATTGGCGGCCGGGCTGAAGGCGGCGGGAAAATCGAGGATGTTGCGCACCGTCGCCGCACGGAAGGAATAGATCGACTGGGCATCGTCGCCGACGACGGTCAGCCCCTGGCCTTGCGGCTTCAGCGCCATCAGGATCGAGGCCTGCAGCCGGTTGGTGTCCTGATATTCGTCGACCAGCACATGGTCGAAGCGGCTGCCGATATCCTCGGCAATCACGCTCTCGCCGACCATCTGCGCCCAGTAGAGCAGCAGGTCGTCGTAATCGAGCACGTTCTGCGCCTGCTTGGCCTCGACATAACAGGCGAAAAGCTCGCGCAGCTGTTTCTCCCAGGTCGCGCACCAGGGAAAGGCGTCGCGCAGCACCTCATCGAGCGCCGTTTCCGAATTCACCGCCCTGCTATAGATGGCAAGGCAGGTGCCTTTGGCCGGAAACCGGCTTTCGGTTTTGGAAAAGCCGAGATCGTGCCGGATGAGGTTCATCAGGTCGGCGCTGTCTTCGCGGTCGTGGATGGTGAAATCGGCGTCGAGGCCGATCTGCTGTGCATAATCGCGCAGCAGCCGCGCGCCGATGCCGTGGAAGGTGCCGGACCAGGAGAGCGCGTCGGCCATGACGCCGGCATTGGTACCCAGCACATCGCGGCAGATGCGCTCGACGCGGCGCGCCATCTCGGCGGCTGCCCGGCGCGAGAAGGTCATCAGCAGGATGCGGCGCGGATCGGCGCCCTTGACGATCAGATGAGCGACCCGATGCGCCAGCGTATTGGTCTTTCCCGAGCCGGCGCCGGCAATGACCAGCAGCGGCCCGGCAATATGGCTGCCGTCGGTGAGCGTGCCGTGTTCGACGGCCATGCGCTGCTGGGGGTTAAGCTTTTCGAGATACATCCAGCCGTCCGGTCGGGCTTCCGCAGAATCACTGGGGAAAGATTAGATGTTCCTTGAATGTTCGCGATTGTCTGTTCTGTCAAGTCTAGCAGGCTGTTGAAGAAGTCTCCTGTTTGGCCTTTAGTATGGCCTCGTCGCCGTTGTGGTATGCGAACGTGATTTCGATCGTGCCATCGTC
>NZ_JACIFY010000029.1 GCF_014197615.1 Rhizobium esperanzae | reverse complement strand
CTCAGGACCGCCTCTGGACCCCAAATCCGCCTTGACAACCAACACAGATTCTCATCCGCCTGCCGGCACCTTCTCCCCGTAAACGGGGCGAAGGGGGATCGCCGCAACCTCTCCGTTCCCCACCAACCTTTCGCAAGGCACGTCCCCTCGCCCCGTTTTTACGGGGAGAGGGTTAGGGTGAGGGGCAGCCGGCGCTACGAGACTTATTCCGCCGGCTGAAGCTCAACGGTTTGGAAGCGGTAGGTGGTCGAGCAGAATTCGCAGGTGACCGCGATCTCGCCACCTTCCTGGCTGGCCTCGATCTCCTCGGCCGAAAAGCCCTTCAGCACGCCGCCGATCTTTTCCCGCGAACAGCTGCAACGGTCGAAGACGGCGCGGGGTTCGTAGACGCGCACGCCGCGCTCGTGGAACAGGCGAAACAGCAGCCGCTCTGTCCCGACAAGCGGGTCGGTCAGTTCATCGGCGTCGATGGTCTCGACCAGCGAACGGGCTTCGAGCCAGGCATCGTCCTCGCCATGCAGGCGGCTGCCGGTGTCGCCGTCGCCGCCGTGGAGATCGGGCTGGCGCATGCGCTCCGGCGCTTCCGGCAGGAACTGGGCGACAAGGCCGCCTGCCCGCCAGCGATGGCGCGGCCTGCCGGCCTCGTCGCGATCGAGCAGTTCGGCCGCAGCCAGCCGCACGCGCGTCGGGATCTGCTCCGACTGGCGGAAATAGACGCCGGCGATCTCCTCGAGCGAGGTGCCGTCGAGCTCGACGATGCCCTGGTAGGGCTGGCCGAACTTGCCCTGGTCGATGGTGAAGGCGAGCACGCCCCGGCCGAGCAGCTGCTCAGGCTCGGTTTCACCCGCGGCAACCGCCTTGTTGAGCAGCGCCTGATCGAAACGGGCATAGGCGCGGACATTTTCCGGCGTCGAGAAATCGGCGACGAGAAGATCGACCGGGCCATCGCCCTTGGTCTGCACGGTGAATTTGCCGTCGAACTTCAGCGAAGTGCCGAGCAGCACCGTCAGCACGACGACTTCGGCCAGCAGCCGGGCAACGGGCGCGGGATAATGATGGCGCTCGAGGATCGCATCGAGCATGGGGCCGAGCTGGACGGCGCGTCCGCGCACATCCAGACCCTCCACCTGGAAAGGGACGACATGGTCATCGCCGGCGAAATCGAACTGGCCGAGGGCGGCTGCAGCTTCTGCCATGGCTTTACTCCTAGTTTCGGGAGCGGCGGCCAAAGTGTCCGGCGCTCGCGCAGTCGGGCCGCAAGCTTCTAACTCGCAACATCCGAATATGGTTCAGATCGCGCCCAGGCACCAAGCAAGAATCGACTTCTGCGCATGAAGACGGTTTTCCGCTTCATCGAAGACCACGGATTGCGGACCGTCGATCACCTCGTCCGTCACTTCCTCACCGCGATGAGCAGGCAGGCAATGCATGAACAATGCATCCTTGCCGGCCTTCGCCATCAAGGCCGCATTGACCTGGTAAGGCTGGAAGACATTGTGACCCCGGGCCCGATGTTCCTGATTCATGGAGACCCAGGTATCGGTCACCACGCAATCGACGCCTTCGACCGCACGGTCGGCATCATGGCAGAGCATGATTTCGGCGCCCTCATTGCGGGCCCAGTTCAGATAGTGATCCTTGGGCTCCGAACCAAGGGGGACGGCCATGTTCATGCGATAGCCGAAACGGGCGGCCCCTTCGACCAGCGAATGCAGCACATTGTTGCCGTCACCGGTCCAGGCGATGGTCTTGCCCTTGATCGACCCGCGGTGCTCTTCGAAGGTCATGATATCGGCCATGATCTGGCAGGGATGGGTGTCATCCGTCAGCGCATTGATCACCGGTACCGTCGCATGCTCGGCAAGCTCCAGCAGGCGCGAATGCTCGGTGGTGCGGATCATGATCGCATCGACATAACGCGACAGCACCTTGGCGGTGTCGCCGATCGTCTCGGCACGGCCGAGCTGCATCTCGGTGCCGGACAGGAACAGCGTTTCGCCGCCGAGCTGGCGCATGCCGACGTCGAAGGAGACGCGGGTGCGCGTCGACGGCTTTTCGAAGATCATCGCCAGCATCTTGCCGGCGAGCGGCTTGTCGCCCGTGCCGGCCTTGAAGGCCTGCTTGCGGGCGAGCGCATCGTTCATGATGGTTCTGAGGTCGGCTGAGGTGACCGCCGAAAGATCGAGGAAATGTTTAGGAGCCATGTTGTTAACCTGTCGTGCGCCCGAAGGCGCAATCCCTTCAAGCCGTCTTCTTGATCTTGGCGGCGCGGATGCTTTCGGCAGCGCGCTCGAGGCGGGCGAGACCCTCGCGGGCTTCCTCGGCGGTGACGACGAGCGGCGGAAGAAGGCGGATGACGTTGTCGCCGGCGGGCACGCCGAGCAGATGGGCGGCGCGGATCGCCTGCAGCAGTTCGGCCGAGGGAATGGCGGCCTTGACGCCGAGCAGCAGCCCCTCGCCTCTGATATCTTCGATCACATCGGGATAACGATCCTTCAGCGAGGCGAGGCCCTGGCGGAAGACCAGCGCGACATCGCGTACCTGCTGGAGAAAGCCGTCGGCCAGAATGACATCGAGCACGGCGCCGCCGACGGCCATGGCCAGCGGATTGCCGCCATAGGTCGAGCCATGGGTGCCGGCCTTCATGCCGGAGGCGGCTTCTGCCGTCGCAAGGCAGGCGCCGAGCGGGAAACCGCCGCCGATGCCCTTGGCAACGGCCATGATGTCGGGTGTAATGCCCGACCATTCATGGGCGAAAAGCTTGCCGGTGCGGCCGACGCCGGTCTGGACCTCGTCGAGGATCAGCAGCAGGCCGTGTTCGTCGCAGATCTGGCGCAGCGCCTTCATGAACTCGGGGGTGGCGGGACGCACACCGCCCTCACCCTGCACCGGCTCGATGAGGATGGCCGCCGTCGCATCGGTGATGGCGGCGCGGACCGCTTCGATATCGCCGAAAGCCACCTGATCGAAACCCGGCGCCTTGGGGCCGAAACCTTCGAGATATTTCTCCTGGCCGCCGGCGGCGATCGTCGCCAGCGTCCGGCCATGGAAGGCGCCTTCGAAGGTGATGATATGGAAGCGCTCGGGATGGCCCTTGGAAAACTGGTAGCGGCGCGCCGTCTTGATCGCGCACTCAAGCGCCTCGGCGCCGGAATTGGTGAAGAACACCTTGTCGGCGAAGGTGGCGTCCGTCAGCCTCTTTGCCAGGCGCTCCTGGCCGGGGATCTCATAGATGTTGGAGAGGTGCCAGACCTTGTCGGCCTGCTCCTTCAATGCGCCCACGACATGCGGATTGCCGTGGCCGACCGAGGTGACGGCGACGCCGGCGCCGAAATCGAGATATCGCTCGCCGCTCTCGGTGATCAGCCACACGCCCTCGCCTCGCTCGAACCGCAGCGGGGCACGAGAATAGGTGTCATAAAGCGGCGCGGCTTCAGCCATGGCGCGGTCTCCCGATCAGCGTTGTCAATCACCGGACTCCGGCTAAGAAAACCGGGCCCGAAAAATCAAAAATGCCGCCTTGCGGCGGCGACTGGCACTATTTCCTTTTCGCGCTGCAATGTCAACAAAACTGCGCCCTTAGCGCATGCAGCAAGGGTGTACAGCGGCATTTTCAGTCTTCAACAGGCATTATTGCAGAAATGACACGCCGGGGCAGCAAGTTGGGGAAAACTCGGAATTCGATTCATCCGGATTCCCGCGACTCTTGTCAGGGAGTCAGGCTCACACTAGGTTAAAGTTCAATTACTAGACTGCATGCGGCGGAACTAGTCACCAAAATTGATCGGGCGTTTCTTGTTTCGGAGCCTTCCGGGACAACGGTGAGGGATTCTGCCATCACCAACGCGAAAGGTGGAGACAGGGCATGAACTGGACAGACGAGCGGGTCGAGAAACTCAAGAAGCTTTGGGCCGAAGGACTGAGCGCGAGCCAGATCGCGGCACAACTTGGCGGTGTCAGCAGAAACGCTGTTATCGGCAAGGTACACAGGCTGAGCCTTCCGGGCCGCGCCAAGGCCGGCGGCACCAACACCGCGGCGCGAACGCCGAAGCGCACCACATCGGCGCCGCGCGCACCGAACTACGCCTCTCGCATCACGACCACCACCCGCACCGTGACCCGCCAGCAGGGCGCGACGATGCTGAAGGAAGAGATCGAGATCGAAACGGTCGAGGAAATGGAATATGTGCCGAAGGGCAACGTGGTCGTGCCGATCTCGCGCCGCCTCGGCCTGACGGAACTGACCGAACGCACCTGCAAGTGGCCGGTCGGCGATCCGCTGAAGGACGACTTCCACTTCTGCGGCTGCGAATCCCCCGACAATTCGCCCTATTGCAGCTATCACCAGAAACTCGCCTACCAGCCGGTCAACGAACGCCGCCGGGCAGCAGCGCGGGTCGGCTGAGAAGACAGCATCGCCGAGAATGAGAAACGGGCCGAGCGGCCCGTTTTTTATTCGAGTGGGGAAGCGGACCTTCGCGTTTGGCAACAAAGCCAACCCCACGCTCCGTCATCCCAGAGCTTGATGTAAAGCCCTGGGATGACGGAGGAGAGGTGGTGCCTGGATGACAGAGGTAAGGTAGTATCGGCTCATACGCCGCGCCGGCGCTATGAGGGAGGGGGAAACGCTGCCTCGGTGGAACGCCGACCGCACACTCCCTCAGCCTCAGGCTTCCATCGAATAACCGGCGCCGCGGACGGTGCGGATGACGTCCTGCATGTTGGAGAAATTCAGCGCCTTGCGCAGGCGGCCGACATGGACGTCGACGGTGCGTTCGTCGACATAGATGTCGTGGCCCCAGACGCCGTCCAGGAGCTGCGAGCGGGAGAAGACCCGGCCCGGCGACGACATCAGGAATTCCAGCAGGCGGAATTCGGTCGGGCCGAGGCGGACTTCGCGGCTCTTGCGATGGACGCGGTGGGTTTCGCGGTCGAGCTCGATATCGCCGCACTTCAGCACCGTCGACAGCACTTCCGGGCGGGCGCGGCGCAGCATCGCCTTGACGCGGGCGACGAGCTCGGGGGTCGAGAAGGGCTTGACGACGTAATCGTCGGCGCCTGTGGAAAGGCCGCGGACGCGCTCGCTCTCTTCGCCGCGCGCCGTCAGCATGATGATCGGCAGGCGCTCGGTTTCCGGCCGCATGCGCAGGCGCCGGCAGAGCTCGATGCCGGAGACGCCGGGCAGCATCCAATCGAGGATGAGAAGATCGGGCGTGCGCTCCTGAAGCCGCATTTCGGCTTCGTCGCCACGAAGGATGGTATCGACCTCGAAGCCTTCGGCTTCGAGATTGTAGCGGAGAAGCACGCTGAGGGCCTCTTCGTCTTCAACAACTGCAACTCTCGGGATCATGCGTCTCGGTCTCCTCGCGCATGATCCTTAAACCGGGGGTGATTTAAGCAATGCATCCTGCGCAAATTCAGAAAATTGGCTGCGACCTCTTTGCGCGCCCGGACGGGCGCGCACGCAATCGACTGGCGGGCAACTGGCCCGGGAGATTATTCCGTGACCGCGCCGACGGTGTTGGCGCTGTCGTCCTTCGGACGATCGCCTTCCGGCTGCGCGCCTGTGGCCATGTAAAAGATCGTCTCGGCGATGTTGGTGGCGTGATCGCCGATACGCTCGATGTTCTTGGCGCAGAAGAGCAGATGCGTGCAGCTGGTGATGTTGCGCGGATCTTCCATCATGTAGGTCAGGAGCTCGCGGAACAGCGAGGTGTACATCGCGTCGATCTCGTTGTCGCGCTCGCGGATCGCATTCGCCTTGTCGGCGGCGCGCGTCGTGTAGACGTCGAGCACTTCCTTGAGCTGGACGAGCGCCAGTTCGGAGAGATGCTCGAGACCGCGGGCGAGCTTGCGGGGAACGCCGGTGCTCTGCACGGCGATGACGCGCTTGGCGGTGTTCTTGCCGAGGTCGCCGACGCGTTCGAGATCGCCGGCGATGCGGATCGAGCCCATGATTTCGCGCAGGTCCGCTGCCATCGGCTGACGGCGGGCGATGGTGACGATCGCCTTGTCGCCGATTTCGCGTTCGGCGTGATCGAGGATCACGTCGTCGGAGATGACCTTCTGGGCCAGTGCGGTATCGCCGTTGACCAGCGCCCGCACGGATTCGGCGACCATCTGTTCGGCCAGGCCGCCCATTTCGGAAATCCGCCTGGAGAGAAACTTCAGATCATCATCATAGGCAGAATAAATATGTGTCGATGCCATGGGGCTTTATCCTCGAATAAAGGGAAGGCTTGCTGTCGCCAAAATCAACCGAAGCGGCCCATGATGTAGTCCTGGGTGCGCGGATCGTCGGGATTGGTGAACATCTTGTCGGTGTCGTTCTCCTCGACGAGGTTGCCGAGGTGGAACATGGCGGTGCGCTGCGAGACACGCGCGGCCTGCTGCATGGAGTGGGTGACGATGACGATCGTGTAGTTTTCGCGCAGTTCGTGGATCAGCTCCTCGACCTTGGCGGTGGCGATCGGATCGAGCGCCGAGCAGGGCTCGTCCATCAGGATGACTTCTGGGCTGACGGCGACGGCACGCGCAATGCAGAGGCGCTGCTGCTGGCCGCCCGACAGGCCGGTGCCGGATTCATGCACGCGGTCCTTGACTTCGTTCCAGAGGCCGGCGCGCTGCAGGCTGGTCTCGACGATCTGGTCGAGATCGGCCTTCGACTTGGCCAGGCCGTGGATGCGCGGGCCGTAGGAGACGTTTTCATAGATCGACTTCGGGAACGGGTTCGGCTTCTGGAAGACCATGCCGACGCGGGCGCGAAGTTCGACGACGTCGATATCGGGATCATAGATATCGTCGGTGTCGAGCGTGATCTTGCCGGTGACGCGGCAGCCGTCGATCGTGTCGTTCATGCGATTGAGGCTGCGCAGGAAGGTCGACTTGCCGCAGCCCGACGGGCCGATCAGCGCGGTGACGGTGTTTTCGCGGATGTTCAGGTTCACATCGAAAAGCGCGCGCTTCTCGCCGTAGTAAACCGAGACATCCTGTCCGATCATCTTATACGGGACGTTGCTCATCTTCTGATCCAGCGCTCTTTCAACTGCAGCTTCGGTCAACATGTTCATGATGTTTAACTCCGTTTACCAGCGGCGCTCGAAGCGACGACGCAAGAGGATGGCGCCCATGTTCATGACGATCAGGAACAGGAGCAGGACGATGATGGCACCCGAAGTCCGTTCGACGAAGGCGCGTTCGGCCTCGTTCGCCCACATATAGACCTGCACGGGCAGGGCCGTCGAGGGATCGAGCGGTGTGGTCGGCGCGTTGGCGACGAAGGCGACCATGCCGATCAGCAGCAGCGGCGCGGTTTCGCCGAGCGCGTGCGCCAGGCCGATGATCGTGCCTGTGAGGATGCCGGGCATGGCGAGCGGCAGAACATGGTGGAACACCATCTGCATCTTCGAGGCGCCGAGGCCAAGAGCTGCGGCGCGGATCGACGGCGGCACGGCGCGCAGAGCCGCGCGCGTCGCGATGATGATCGTCGGCAGGGTCATCAGCGTCAGCACCAGGCCGCCGACCAGCGAAGCCGAACGCGGCAGGCCGACGAAGTTGATGAAGACGGAAAGGCCGAGCAGACCGTAGACGATCGAAGGGACGGCGGCGAGGTTGTTGATGTTGACCTCGATCAGATCCGTCAGCCTGTTCTTCGGCGCAAACTCCTCGAGATAGATCGAGGCGGCGACGCCGATCGGCAGAGCGAGCACCAGCACGATCAGCATCAGATAGAGCGAGCCGATGAGGGCGACGCCAAGGCCGGCGGCCTCCGGACGGCTGGAATTGCCGTTGACGAAGAGGCCGGTGTTGAATTGCTTGTGGAGAGCGCCGCTCGCCGTAAGCTCGTTCATCCAGCCAACCTGCTTGTCGTTGACCTTGCGGTTCTTCTCATCGACGGTCAGGTCGATCTGGCCCTTGTTGGCGCTGTCGATATTGGCGTCGGCGAGCACCGTGACATTGACCGTCTTGCCGATGATCGACGGGTCGGCGACGACCATGTCGCGCAGCTGGATCGGCGCGCCCTTGGAGAGCATGGCCGATGCATCGCGCACGTCGGGCTTGCTCGAGGCGTTGACGTTCAGCTGCTTGACGATCGCGTCGCGCAGGAGAACCGGATAGTTGGCGGCGACCAGCACCGAAGGGTCGGTCGCGCGCTTGTTGTTCGGGTCGATCGTCTTCTCGGTGAATTCGATCGGCAGGGTGATCGCCGTCTGCTGGAAGGCGGTGTAGCCCTTGCCGATCACCGTCCACAGCAGGATGAACAGGAAGATCAGGCCGAAGGCGATGGCGGCGATGCCATAGGCCTGGAACCGGCGCTCGGCGGCGTAGCGGCGCTTGATGCCGATATCGCGGCGCGCCGGCGCCTGGGAGACGGTGACGCCTGTTGTGGGAGAAACAATATCCGTCATTCGTACTGCTCCCGGTATTTGCGCACGATGTAGAGCGCATAGATGTTGAGGCAAAGCGTGATGCAGAACAGCGTGATGCCGAGGGCGAAGGCAACCAGCGTCTGCGGCGAGGTGAATTCGAGGTCGCCGGTCAGCTGGTTGACGATCTTGACGGTCACCGTCGTCATCGGCTCGAAGGGGTTGATCTGGATGCGGGCGGCGACACCGGCGGCCAGCACGACGATCATGGTTTCGCCGATGGCGCGCGAGGCCGTCATCAGCAATGCGCCGACGATGCCGGGAAGAGCGGCCGGCAGGACCACCTTCTTGATGGTTTCGGAGCGGGTGGCGCCGAGACCGAGCGAACCGTCACGCAGGGCCCGCGGCACGGCGGTGATGATGTCGTCCGACAGCGAGGACACGTAGGGGATCAGCATGATGCCCATGACGATGCCAGCCGTCAGAACGCTCTGCGCCTGGATGAAGTTGGTGTAGCTGCCGGAGAGTAGCCCGCTGATCTGGGCCGAAAAATCGCGCAGGAACGGGCCGACGGTGACGAGCGCGAAGAAGCCGTAGACGATCGTCGGGATGCCGGCCAGCACTTCGAGCAGCGGCTTGGCGACCCCGCGCAGCTTCGGCGAGGCGTATTCGGCCATGTAGATGGCGGCGAAAAGGCCGACCGGCACGGCGACGAGCATGGCCACCAGACCGATATAGAGCGTGCCGAGCAGCAGCGGGATGAGGCCGAACTGGCCGAAGGACGAGCTGCCGGCACCGGCAAAACGCGGATCCCAGACGGTGCCGAAGAAGAATTCGCCGGCGGGAACGGCGGCAAAGAAGCGTGCGGCTTCCGACAGCATGGACAGCACGATGCCGATCGTCGTCAGGATGGCGATCGAAGAGGCAAGCAGCAGGCCCCAGAGCATGACGCGCTCGACCCGGTTGCGGGCGCGGAAGCGCGGGGCGATGGCGCGCAGCGCATAGAAGGCGCCGGCAACGGCCAGAATGAAGACGACCGCCGTCATCGCGAGGCGGCTCGTCGCGCTCATGGCGTTGAGCGTCTTGGCGGCATCGAGCATATAAGGCTGGGGCTGGCCGGCAAGCGGCACGCCCTTTTCGCTGAGCTTGGCCTGGAGAGCGGCCGGATCGCCGGCAAGGGCGGCGGTTTCATCCGCCGTCAGCATTGTCAGGCCGCGGGCGACGGTCGCCACCATGGAATAGCCGAGATCCTGCTCGACGGCGGCTTGCGCCTTGACCTCGGCAGGAAAACCGCCGCGAACCGAAGACTGGATGATGCCGGGGCTGACCGAGAGCCAGACGCAGAGGACGATGAGGGCGGGAAGAACGGCCCAGATCGCCGCATAGGCGCCGTAATAGGCCGGCCGTGAATGCAGCGCCGAGGATCGGCCGCCGGCAAGTGCTGCGGCCCGGCTGCGCGCGACCAGATAGGCGGCGGCACCGATCACCACAAGGCACAAAAGTATGATGGATGTGCTCATTCGTTACGTCCCCAGGCCCGTAGCCCCCAAAGCCCGGCAGCTTCATAGCCGCCTGCAGCTTCCAATCATGCGGAATGAATTCAACCCTGCGGCACCGCAAACGCTGGCGCGCAAAGGGATAAGGCAATGCCGGCGCGGGTTTTGAGACACCGCGCCGGCAAAGGCATTACATGGACTTGCCGGCTTCGACGTCCTTGCGGATCGCGTCGCGCTCGGCATCCGGAGCGGCAACCAGGCCGTATTCAGCCAGCGGGCCGTCGGGGCCGATCATCTGGTCGGATACGAAGAAGTTGACGTATTCCTTCAGGCCCGGAACGGCGCCGAGATGTGCCTTCTTGACGTAGAAGAACAGCGGGCGGGAAACCGGGTAGGTGCCGTTGGAGATCGTCTCGGTGGACGGAACGATGCCGTTCACGGTTGCGACCTTGAGCTTGTCGGCGTTGTTTTCATAGAAGGAAAGGCCGAATACGCCGACGCCGGTCTTGTTGGCGGCGATGCGAGCCAGCGTTTCCGGATAGTCGCCGTCGATGTCGACTGCAGCGCCGTCCTTGCGGACTGCGACGCAAGCCTTGCCCTGGGCGGCCTTGTCGGAGATTTCCTTGGCGATCACGTCTACAGCGCCCGAAGCCTTGCAGCCGGCAGCGAGGACGTTCTGTTCGAAGACTTCGCGGGTGCCGTGCTTTTCGCCCGGGATGTAGGCAGCGATATCAACAGCCGGGAGCTTCGGGTTGACTTCCGACCACTTCTTGTAGGGGTTGGCAACGAGCTTGCCGTCGACGACGACCTGAGCAGCCAGAGCCTTGTAGATGTCAGCCGGGACGTAAGCGACGTCGGGGTTGGAAGCGTCGGTTGCGAAGACGATGCCGTCATAACCGATCTTGACTTCCTGGATGTCCGTTACGCCGGCTGCCTTGCAGGCTTCGGCTTCATTCTTGTTGATCGGACGCGAAGCGTTTGCAATGTCGATGGTGTCTTCGCCAACGCCCTTGCAGAATTCCTTCAGACCAGCGCCCGTGCCGCCGGATTCGACGACCGGCGTCTTGAAGTTGGTGAAGGTCTCGCCGAAGGACTCGGCTACGATCTTTGCGTAAGGCAGGACGGTGGACGAACCAGCAACCTGAATCTGGTCGCGGGCGACGGCAGCGCCAGCGAAAGCGGCGGTTGCAGCGAGCGCGGCAACGGTGAGCTTAAAGGTGTTCATTTGAATCTCCCGGCATTGGGCTTGTGTGAGTGCGGCCTAGAGAGGCCCTCGCATTGCCTTTTTTCATCGGCGGGACTCTCTTAGCGCTGTAAGCACCGTCCTTTTATGTCAAATCGGTGAAACATTTGTGACAGGTTAAGTTGTTGTTTTTGAATTATAAATTATACGGGATCCAACTAATCACGTCGACGGACGGCAAAATTCAGACCGTATTCTCGACCTGACATTGCAAAATTTTTCATAGACGGCCCAGCGGTTGCCGGGCGCCTTTCTGACCCACGTTCCCTCATCAAAGTCGTTGCGTGGAATTTGCCCCTCATCCGCCTGCCGGCACCTTTGTAAACCGGGCGAAGCGGGATAGCCGCGACCTCTCCGTTCCTCGCAGACCTCTCACAGGACACGTCAGAAGCGGACGGTGAAATCGGTGCCCTTGCCGACTTCGGATTTGACGATCAGGCGGGCGCGGTGGCGGGTGAGGATGTGTTTGACGATGGCGAGGCCGAGGCCGGTGCCTTTTTTCGAGCGGCTGTCTTCGATGCTGACGCGGTAGAAACGCTCGGTCAGGCGCGGCACATGCTCGGCCGGAATGCCCGGCCCCTTGTCGATGATGCTGACCTCGACCGGCTCACCGGCGCCGTTCTTCAGCCAGACATCGACGACCTCGCCCTCCTGGCCGTATTTGCAGGCATTTTCCATCAGGTTCTCGAAGACTTGGACAAGCTCGTCGCGGTCTCCCAGCACCTCGACCTTGCCATCCGGCAGATGCAGGTTGATGGCGACCCCGACATCCCTTGCCAGCGGCACCAGCGAATCCCGGACATGGCCGAGCAGCGGCACCAGATCGATCTTCTCGTCCGGGGCGATATGCGATTTCAGCTCCAGCCGCGACAGCGACAAAAGATCGTCGACCAGCCGGCTCATGCGCGTCGTCTGATCGAACATGATGGCGAGGAAACGCGCCTGCGCCTTCAGATCGTTCTTCGCCGGCCCCTGGATGGTCTCGATGAAGCCGCGCAGCGAGGCAAGCGGCGTGCGCAGCTCATGGCTGGCATTGGCGACGAAATCCGACCGCATGCGGTCGATGCGGCGGACCTCTGAAATATCGCGGAAGGAGAGGATGAAATAACGTTCGCGCACGCCCTCTTCGGCCGCGAATTCAATGGGCGCGCTGCGCACGATATAGACGCGCTCTGAGGGCAGCCGCTCGGCATGCTCGATCTGGTTCGGGGCGTTGGTGGCGATGGTTTCGCGTACCATGTCGAGCACACCAGGCGAGCGCAGACGGGCCGATATATGGGCGCCGAGCGCCATCTCGCCGAAGGCCTTTTCGGCGGCGCGGTTCTGGAAAAGCACCGAAGCGTCGTCGGACAGCACCATGACCGGGATGTCGAGGCCGGAAAGCGTGGCGGAAATCTCCGGCAGCCGGCTCGGCGGCGCTTCCGGCTCGATCTTCGCCGGCTCGACGGGCTCGGCCTTGATGACAGGCGCCTCGTTGAAGAGCGCGGTCAGGACCATGGCCAGCAGGAGACCGAACACGACCCATTTGTTCATGCCGGCGGCAAGGGCGACAAGGGCGCTGAGGATTGCCGCAAGCAGCACCGGCCGCTCGCGCCGGATGCGCGCCAACAGGCTGGTTGTCCACGATGTTTCGTCTTGCAAGTGCCCTCGCGGCGTCGATTCGTTTATATTTATATTGAACTCTGCCTGATAGCGGCGATTCATGACAGAAATTTTCCGGATGCCGCCGTGATGCGAAGGGCCGCAGCCAAAACCCATGAAAAATTATCGACCGACCGCGAAAGATTTGATTTTCAACGGTAACTGTGTTCGCCTGAGAGAAAGAACCGATCGGGCTGAGGAGAGGCACATGGGCGAGGACGTCGAAAGCAGGGCCGTGGCGCTGGATATTCGCGGAGAGAAACGCATCTTCGATGTCGACGATCCCGTTCTGCCGGATTGGGTGGAGGAACACGCGCTTGAATCCGGCGAATTTCCCTACAAGAAGAAACTCAAGGAAGAAGATTATGTCGAGCAGCTGGAAAAGCTGCAGGTGGAACTCGTCAAGGTGCAGTTCTGGCTGCAGGCGACCGGCAAGCGGGTGATGGCGCTGTTCGAAGGCCGCGATGCGGCCGGCAAGGGCGGGGCGATCTCGGCTTCCGCGGCGAATATGAACCCCCGCCTTGCCCGCGTCGTGGCGTTGACGAAGCCGACCGAGCGCGAACAGGGGCAATGGTATTTCCAGCGTTATGTCGCGCAGTTTCCGACCGCGGGCGAATTCGTGCTGTTCGACCGCTCCTGGTACAACCGCGCCGGCGTCGAGCCGGTGATGGGCTTCTGCACGCCGCAGCAATACGAGGATTTTCTCAAACAGGCGCCGCAGCTTGAAAAAATCATCGCCCATGAGGGCATCTTCTTCTTCAAATTCTATCTCGATATCGGCCGCGAGATGCAGCTGAAGCGCTTCCACGACCGCCGGCACGACCCGCTGAAAGTCTGGAAACTATCGTCGATGGATATAGCGGCGCTGACGAAATGGAACGATTACAGCGAAAAGCGCGACCGGATGCTGAAGGAAACCCATACGGATTTCGCGCCGTGGACGGTGATCCGCGCCAACGACAAGCGGCGGGCCCGCCTCGAACTGATCCGCCACATGCTGAACCGGATGGATTATGACGGCAAGGACAAGAAGGTGCTCGGCACCGTCGATGAGGAGATCATCGGCTCCGGGCATGGATTCTTGAAATAAGGCTTCCTGGAACAGGCGGCGAGCGGAAAGCCGGAGCCATTGGCTTCGCCGAGGCTGGCACAAAATCACCGCGCGCTCGCGCTACTTGCCACACAGGCTCCCCCCCTCCGTCGTCCTCGGGCTTGACCCGAGGACCCATGCGGGTGAGCACTTCATTTCTGTTGAACTGAGGCGACCGCCACCCAACAAATTCAAGCGAAGCGCTTGCGGCATGGATACTCGGGTCAAGCCCGAGTATGACGGAGAGTGGGGGGCGAGATGAGCAAGAGGCGAGACGCCCGGAAGAATTTCACCAAATGAGCCAGCGGCTTTGCGTGAGGATCGCGTAAAATAAAAGGTGGCAATTCCACATCATTGCCCCGGCAGGATGCGGATGGCGAAGAGGTTGATGCCGCGCGCCTTGCCGTCGAGATCGCTGTTGATGACAAGCGTGCCCGGCGCATTCGGCGCCAGCGAGCGGTCGAACTTCACCTGCAGCAGCGCATCCGATTTTTCCCGGGTGACGTTGAAGCGATGGCGGGCGCAATTGCCGAGCGACTGGAAATTGCATTCGACGGTGACCTGCGTCGGCTCGTCGCTGGTCGACTGCAGCGTCAGCGCGATCGTCGAGGATTTGCCGGCCAACTGCTGCAGCACCGAAGGCGGCACGCTGATGGCGATATTGCCGTCGGCTGCACCGCTTTCAGAAATCAGGCGGATGGCGGGGCCGTCATTCTCGGCGATTTTTTCGGTGCGCGCCCGCGGGCCGCTCTGGATCTTGTCGGCGTCGTCGGGCTTGAACAGCGGGATCCAATCGGCCGAAAAACTGTTCTGCGGATCGATGGTCACCGGCTCATCGGTGTGAGGGGTCGCTTTTGCGGCGCTGTCGTCATTGCCGGTGAAATCCTCCGGCTGGGTGCTGGCCGGCGGGTTGGCGACGCTGGTGTCGCGTTCGGCCGCCGTCAGCAGCAGGCCCGATGTATGCGCCCACCAGGCGCCGATGCCGATGAAGGCGAGCAGCACGCACCAGACGAGAAGCCGCGAAAAGAATTTGCGCGGCTTGCGGCGGCCTGCCGCCCGCTCCGGGCGGAAATCCATGTCGGTGGCGCGCTGGCCGCGCAGAAGCCGCTCGTCGCCGACCGGGGCCGCGGCCAGATGATCGGTACTGCCGGCATGCACGTCGTCGAGGCTGAAATCGTCGCGGCGGCCGTGGGCCACCTCGGGAGCGCGGCTCCGTGCATCTGCCCCGGGGCCGTCGATGAGATTGTCGATATCGGCCACGTCACCCCGATGAACCGGCGGCGCCGGCATTTCAACGACCGGCGGCACGGGCACTTCAGGCGGCCTCTGGCGCGGGTGAAGGCGGTCGCGCTCCTCGCTTTCGATGGCGTGGATGGTGCTTTCCAGGCGATGGCGGTGATGGGCGACGACCTCGGTATCGGTGATATCCTGCTTGCGCAGGCCGGCTTCCAGCGCCTGGCGGGCCGACTGATAGATCCTCGCTCGAACCTCCGGATTGTCGCGCTCGAAATTGTCGAGCGCTGTTCTGATGGCCGTTTCTAATCCGCTCACGTCAAGTCCTTCACCTTGAACTCGGCATCGGACTGCAATCCCCGCCGTTCTCCATCAAAATTCGGTAGCGGCAAGTGCGGCAAACCGCAAGCCTTGCGCGGGCGGGCCGCGGTTGATCGGCGGGGATAATCGGCAGGTTTCAGCGCTTGCGGACCTTATATGATGAGCTGTCTCGGGCTGATATATTCGCGGCGAAATCGGCGAAGGCATGGCAGCCGCTCTTTTATCGTCTTTTCTTCTCTGTTATGAGATTGACGTTTTCGTAAACGTCAATGGAAGCGATGGACCATGGCCCTGCCCCCGATCCTCAAGGACAAATTGAGACTGCCGGTCATCGGCTCGCCGCTGTTCATCATCTCGCATCCCAAGCTGACGCTGGCGCAATGCAAGGCGGGTGTGATCGGCGCCTTTCCGGCGCTGAACGCCCGGCCGGAAAGCCAGCTCGACGAATGGCTGGCGGAGATTACCGAAGAACTCGCCCGTCACGACGCCGCCCATCCCGATCGGCCGGCCGCCCCCTTTGCCGTCAACCAGATCGTCCACATGTCGAACAAGCGGCTGGAGCACGACCTGTCGCTCTGCGTCAAATACAAGGTGCCTGTTGTGATCTCCTCGCTCGGCGCCGTGCCGGAGGTGAATGCCGCCGTGCATTCCTATGGCGGCATCGTGCTGCACGACATCATCAACAACCGCCACGCCCATTCGGCCATCCGCAAGGGTGCGGACGGGCTGATTGCGGTCGCATCCGGCGCCGGCGGCCATGCCGGCACGCTCTCGCCCTTCGCGCTGATCCAGGAAATCCGTGAATGGTTCGACGGGCCGCTGCTGCTTGCCGGGGCGATTGCCACCGGCGGCGCCATCCTTGCGGCAGAGGCGATGGGCGCCGACATGGCCTATATCGGCTCGCCCTTCATCGCCACGCAGGAGGCGCGCGCCAGCGAAGCCTACAAGCAGGCGATCGTCGAAGGGGCTGCCGGCGACATCGTCTATTCCAACTATTTCACCGGCATACACGGCAATTATCTCAAGCCCTCGATCGTGGCCGCCGGCATGGACCCGGACAATCTGCCTCCGGCCGATCCCTCGAAGATGGATTTCGAGCAGGCAACCGGCGGCGCCAAGGCCTGGAAGGACATCTGGGGCAGCGGCCAGGGCATCAGTGCCGTCAAGGCCGTCGAGCCGGTGGAAAAACTCGTCGACCGGCTGGAGGCCGAATACAAGGCGGCGCGCGCCCGGCTGGCGCTCTGAGGCGCGCCTTCCCGGCCCTTCCCTCTTTTTTGCCAAAGGCATGACAGGGCGCTTGAAATCTTCGGACAATGGCTGTATCAGCGCCATGCAAATCGTGGGCCGCATGCTTCGGCCCTGAGATGCCGCTTTAGCTCAGGTGGTAGAGCACATCATTCGTAATGATGGGGTCGCAGGTTCGAGTCCTGCAAGCGGCACCATTTTTCCTCTCTTAAAATTCTGCATCCACCTTTAGACTGGCCTTGGCGAGTCGTCAGGGAAAGCGTCAACGGCTTGAGGGCTTCTTCACTCAAGGCGGCTGGGCTGCCCTTCGTCGACATATGCGTGACCGATATCGATCGAACGCGAGCAGGTTTGGCAATTGGGAGGATCTATGCGGACATCGCTTTTCAGCATCGCGCTTTTCACACTTACCCTGTCCGCTGCGCAGGCAAAAGACTTTCCCCTCGCCTCCTGTGCCGGATGGAACGGAACGCTCGTCAGCAAGACCGGCACCGATACAAGCAATGCAGTGATGGAAGGCAAGCTCACTCGGGCCGACTTCCAGGAATATTGCAAGCGAGACCCGGGATGGGAGACAAAAGCCCATGGCGGCAAACTGACCGTCAAGCAGTGCGTGGCGATGTACACGAAGGAGAATGGGGAAGACACTTTCCGCTCCACCGCCAATTGCAGCGAAGGCACGCTCTCCTTCGAACCTTCTGCCGGAACACCGCAGAGTGTCACTTTCCCGCTACCGGAGAATTCAGACGTCTCGTGCGCTTCGGGGATGCCGCCGCTGATCGAGCAGTTCAGCCTTCTCTGCCCTCAGGCAGCGCGGGAGTTTCATTTGATGGATGACGAATGACGGGTGGCGGTGCAACAGCGCCATAGACTCGCGCTTCACTCACCTTGCCGATTTGATGGGCAAAAGATGATGCAGTCCCTCTTATCCCGCTTCGGCTCTTTTGTGCATCAAACGATCGCCTATATCAGCGCCACGCAAATCGCAGGCCGCATGCTTCGGCCGTCAAAGTGCCGCCTTCGCTTCAGTCGTTAGAACGCAATTGAGCGGGTCGCATATCAGCTGTATCCTTGGAAGCGACTCTGCTATTGGATACGCCAATGGCCTCAGACGAAACACCTGAAGAAAAGCTGCCCGCCGCAATATTTGGCGAAATAGAGGAACCGGTTGCCAAGCAGCCGCGACCTGCCGGCGAACACCCCGGCGGCCGAACCTCCGATCAACAAAAAGTTGACTATTCCCGACAGGGCGTTAATTATAGTTCACAGAAATACACAGTCCTTCAGACAAGCGAATTCCGGAAATGGCTGCGCAAACTGAAGGACCGGAATGCAAGGGACCGTATTGTCACGCGCATCGTTCGTGCGGAGGCCGGCAATTTGGGAGACCACAAGTTCTTCGATGGCATCGGGGAATTGAGGCTCGACTACGGTCCTGGGTATCGTTTGTATTTTGCAATGCAGGGGCACGTTGTCGTTATTCTTCTGTGTGGGGGCGACAAGGACAGCCAGGAGCGGGACATTAAGCGAGCAATCGAAATGTCCAAGGAGATATGAGATGCCACTCGAAATCGTACCGTTCGACGCAACCGAATTTCTGGATACCGAAGAATCTCAGACTCATCTCATTGAAGATGCATTCGAGAGCGGGGATGCTGGTTATATTGCGCACGCATTGGGTGTCGTTGCAAAAGCTCGTGGCATGTCACAAGTCGCCCGGAATGCCGGCGTTACCCGTGAGGCTCTGTACAAATCTCTGAGTGAAAAAGGCGACCCAAAGCTCTCGACGCTCATCGGTGTAGCTGCAGCTCTCGGATACAAGCTGACAGCGACGCCCGTGGATGCTTCGGCGCGCGAGGACGAGCGCCGATCTGCTTAGCAAGTACCGGCCGCATGATTCGAAGCTGAGGCCGCTCCGGGGTTTAAACAGATTTCGAGCCTTGATAGCCCGCTTGTCCCGCCCACATTCCCGTTTTAACGCTACGATAGCTGCTCGACGCGTTCTGCTTGGATACAACCGAGCCACGCCACCAGCAGTTGCGCATCGAGGTTTCCGCCCCGATCAAACGACCGTGAAGACAACAACCGCGACAGGAACATGCTACTACCGAACTGGTTTCTCCCTGTGACAACAAGCATGGAGAAAATCATGTCCTGCAAATTCATCGCGATATCGCTGCTTTCCATCGGCCTTGCCGGCCCGGCGCTGGCGCAGGCGGCGGGCGGGGCGGATTCCAGTGGGCGGCTTTCGGTGGCGCCGGTTATCGGATCGGGGAATTCGGGCGGTGGTTCCGCCGGCACCGGTTCGGCTGGCACCGGCTCTACCGGCACCAATTCGCAGGGCAGCGGTTCCGTCGGCACCGATCCCGGCACGACCGGCAGCACCAGTGGCAATGGCGGGGTCGAGCTCAATCGCGGCCGCAGCACGATCAATCCCGGTGGGGTCAATCCGGATCTGCAGCCGACGCCGAATTGCACCGCCGGTTCCGCGGATGGCGGCGGGTCGGGCGGCGAGGCCTGCCCGCAATGAGGGCGGATGGGCCCCCTGACTTTCTGACGAAATGAGGCTCCGGGCGAAGGCGCCGGGGCCTTCGCTTCGGCCGCTCCCACATCGGACGAAAATAACGGCTGCCGCGGGAACGGCTTTACGACTCGCGACTGCGGACGTAAAACTACACGTCACTCCGCACTTGGCGCATTATCCCACACCCAGCCAGCCTGCCGTATTCCGGCGTCCGCGGAGCACCCGAAGAGGATCGTCATGTCGAATGCAGCGCATCGCTCGAACCGCGTGCTTGTCGTCGCCACCATCATGCTCGCCACCTTCATGGTGGCGATCGAGGCGACGATCGTGGCAACCGCCATGCCGCGCATCGTCGGGCAGCTCGGCGGCTTTTCCTATTACAGCTGGGTGTTTTCGGCCTTCCTGCTGGCGCAGTCGACGACGACCGTGATCTACGGCAAGCTTTCCGATATTTTCGGGCGCAAGCCGGTGCTGATCGGTGGCATCCTGATCTTCCTCGCCGGCTCTTTGCTCTGCGGCTTTGCCTGGTCGATGATGTCGCTGGTGCTGTTCCGGCTGCTGCAGGGGCTGGGCGCCGGCGCCATCCAGCCGGTGACGATGACGATCATCGGCGATCTCTTCAAGCTCGAGGAGCGCGGCCGGGTGCAGGGCGCGATGGCGACCGTCTGGGCGACATCTGCCGTCGTCGGGCCGCTCGCCGGCGGCATCATCGTCGACAATATTTCCTGGGCCTGGATCTTCTGGATCAACCTGCCGATCGGCATTCTCTCGATCATCGCCTTCATGATCTTTTTGAAAGAAGAGGTGGCGCACAAGCAGGCGAAGATCGATTACCTCGGCGCGCTGCTGTTTTCTATCTCGATCGTGGCGCTGCTCGTCATGCTGACGGAGACCGATGCCGGCGCCTGGATCCTGATTTCACTTTTCGCCGTCTTCGTGGTCGCCGGCATTCTCTTCCTCGCGCAGGAAAAGCGGGCGCCGGAGCCGATCATTTCGATCCCGCTCTGGAGCCGAAGGCTGATCGCCACCAGCAATGCGGCAACGCTGCTCGCCGGCATGGCGCTGATCGGGCTTTCCACCATCCTGCCGATCTATGTGCAGGGCGTGCTCGGCCGCTCACCGATCGTTGCCGGCTTCACGCTCACCATGCTGGTCGTCGGCTGGCCTTTGGCGGTTATGCTCTCCAGCCGCTTCTACAGGGCTTTCGGCATTCGCCGCACACTGCGCGTCGGCAGCCTGATGTTTCCCTTCGGCGCCTGCTTCCTCTTGTTTCTGACGCCGGAAAGTTCGCCCGCCCTTGCCGGCGTCGGTTCCTTCTTCATGGGCTTCGGCATGGGTCTGATCAGCTTGACCAGCATCGTGCTGGTGCAGGACAGCGTCGAATGGTCGATGCGCGGCAGCGCCACCGCCTCGATCATCTTTGCCCGCAGCCTCGGCAATACGCTCGGCGCCACCGTGCTCGGCGCGATCCTGAACGCCGGCATCAACCACTATGCGAGCGGTGAGGCGGCAGCGGGCCTGCATGAGGCGCTCAACCAGCCGACCGGGCTCTCGGCGCTCGCCGCCGATCCGGCAATCCGCGCCGTCTTCGATGCGGCGCTGCACTGGAGCTTCTGGGGCGTGGTCGTCGTCGCGGTGCTGACCTTCTTCACCACCTGGCTGATCCCGGTCGGCCATGGCTGGAAGCGCGAAGAGGCGGCGGTCGCAAGCGAGGCCGCTTCGCATTGAGCGGGATCAGCGAGAGCGAAAACGGGCGTCTCGACGCCGCTCGCCGTCGACAAGATTGTCTGACAAGGCAGAGGTTCGAGAGCGAGGTCGAAAAGGCGTTTAAGACAGCGTTACCAGCACGTCCAAAAGAACCGACGGTGAACTGAGGAAACCTCCGGCAACAAGGCCGACAAAACCAAGCGCCAACGCTCCGACAAAGCCGTGACTTTGCCAACCGTAGCTGGCGCCCACGGCTGTGGCCGTCATGACGATCGAAACGGTCCATACGATTTTGACCAATGAGATCAAGCGGCGGATAACTGTTGGTTTTTCTTGCGTCACGGCGCAAAGTTACCCTCTGAAGCACCTGGATAACCAGCATATAATACTGAACTTTTTTCCTACCAAGAATTTGCCTGTCTGCTGCCGTCAAATTTTAACCGCTAGCTTTCCATTCGGGGCTGCGCTGCCTAATTCGAACTGGTGCCGCCCTTCTGCAGGGAGCGGCGGTTCTCCAGGACGCGTGAAAACAGGTTGCCTTTTCTCTTGCGCGGGACGAGATCGATATCGCTGACGAGCTTTGCGCCGCCCCGGCGTCGCTCCAGCGTGATCTTGCGGCTATGGAAGGCTTCCAGCTCGACGCGATGGGCGACGCTGATGATGGTCACTTCAGGCAATTCATGGATCACCATCTGCATCATCCGGTCCTGGCTCTTCTCATCAAGCGCCGAGGTTGCTTCATCCAGCACGATGATATCGGGCGTGTGCAGCAAGAGACGCGCAAAGGCGAGCCGCTGCTTTTCGCCACCCGACAGGGTCTGGTCCCACGGCGCGTCTTCCTCGATCCTGTCTTTCAGGTAATCCAGTCCCACCTTGTCGAGGGCCGCCTTGATCTGATCCGCCGTCCAGCGATCGGCAGCGCCGGGATAGGCAACCGCACGGCGCAGCGTCCCGGAGGGGATATAGGGCCGTTGCGGCAACATGAACAATCGCCGGTCGGGGTGGAAATCGACGCTGCCTTCGCCCCACGGCCAGAGACCGGCGATCGCCCGCACCAGCGTGCTCTTGCCCGAACCGGATTCACCGGCCACCAGCACCCGCTCGCCGGGTTCGATCGCCACCCGGGTTTCCTTGACCACGGCAGTGCCATCATCGAGCGACACGGAGAGATCGTTGAGGCTGAGCATCGCCTCGCCTTGCGTGTCACCATGCTTGATGCGTCCGAGAGCGTCGCTCTGTTCGGCCCGCTCCAACCCATCGAGCGACATCATCAGCGAAGCGACACGCCTGGCACAGGCGTTCCAATCGGCAAGACGGGGATAGTTGTCGACCAGCCATCCGAACGCGCCCTGAACGATGGCGAAAGCGGAGGCCGCCTGCATGACCTGTCCGAGGCTCATGCTGCCTTCGAGAAATTTCGGGGCGCACAGCAGCACCGGCACGACAGGCGCTATCAGCATCGATCCATGCGACACCAGCGTCGTGCGCATGTGCTGGCGGGCGAGCAGCGCCCATTGCGCGAGCACTTTGGCAAAGGTCTTGTGGAGGTCGTTGCGCTCCTCCTCTTCACCGCCGAGCAAGGCGATGCTTTCGCCGTTTTCCCGCACATGCGTCAGCGTATAGCGAAATTCGGCTTCCGTCTGGTTTTTGGTCTCGGAGACCTGGACGAAATGCCGGCCGATGACCGCCATCGAGCTGGAGGTGATCGCGGCGTAGAGGACGGCGGTGACGACGAGAAAGCCGGGAATGGTGGCAGTCAAACCGGCGATCGGTAGAGTGAGGGCGCCGCCGATCGTCCAGAGCACGATGATAAAGGTCGAGGCCGAGAGAAAGGCCGATATGACACCGGCGATGAAATCGACCGGGGCTTCGGTGGCAATCCGCAAATCCTCGGAAATGCGGGCTTCGGGGTTCTTGTGGTCGCCGCCGATGAGGTTCAGCTGATAGTAACGGCCATTTGCCAGCCAGCGGCCGATGACTGCGGTCGTCAGCCAGGACCGCCAGCGGCGCTGGATCATCATGCGAAGGGCGACCTGCGTGGTGACGACGGCGACGGTTCCGAGCACGAGCGGCAGGAAGACGGCGCTGAGGAAATAGACGGTGCCGGCATCGTGTCGCTCTATGGCGTCGAAAATTGCCCGGTTCCAGCGATTGATCCCATATTGGAAGCCGACATTGATGCCGATCAGGGCCAGCAGCCCGAGTGTGCACGGCCAGGCGAGCCTCTCGCCGCTGCGGCCCCAGTAACGGCGCGCGCTGATCCAGAACCGTTTGAGCAGATATTTCTTGCGCGCCTGCTCGGCCTCCTCGGGCGTGAGTTCCGGGCTGGGTTCATTGACCTCCGGCGGCGGCACGACCTCGACAGTCGATGCCTTCTCTTCGGTCGACGTCTTGGAACCCTGCGGTTCGGGGCCGTCGACCGATTTCGGATGAAGTTTAGCGCCGGTCATAAGCACGATAACGGCTTATGGATCAGAAGGTTTCATGAGGGTGGTGTGGAGGGTCGTAGCGGAGTCTGCCTGGCGAAACGCTCACGATAGGCTTTTGGGCTGGTGCCGAAGTGGCGCAGGAATACCCTTCTCATGGTTTCCTCCGACCCGAAACCACAACGCCTGGAGACCCTGGCAACGGACTGGCCTTCATCCAGCAGGCGTCGGGCGGTTTCGATCCGTATGTCTTCGATCGCGCGGGCTGGCGTCAGCCCTGTTGCCTGCCGATAATGCCGCGAAAAACTGCGAGAACTCATGTTGACCCGCTCGGCGAGTGCCGCCAGCGGCAACGGGCCGCTCAGATTTTCGATGATCCATGCGTGCAGTTGGTCGAAACGCCCGTCATTTTCCTGCAGCGAGAAGACGGTGCTGAATTGCGACTGTCCCCCCGGTCGCTTCAGAAAAACCACCAACTGCCTCCCAACAGCGAGCGCTGCCCTCCGACCCAGGTCGATCTCGATGAGCGCTAAGGCAAGGTCGATCCCCGCTGTCACGCCAGCCGATGTCCACATGTCGCCATCACGGATAAAAATAGGGTCGGGATCGAGGCGAACCAGCGGAAAGCGTTTCGCGAATTCCGCGCAACGCTGCCAGTGCGTGACGATACGCCGTCCGTCGAGCAATCCGGCTGTCGCCAGCAAAAATGCACCGCTGCAAACGGAAGCGGTGCGCCGCGCCGCCTTCGAGCGGCATTTGACCCATTCCACCAGATCGCGGTTTTCACAAGCCGCATTGACACCCCAGCCTCCCGCCACGACAAGCGTGTCCAACGGCGTATCTGTCGACGGCAGCGGCGAGGTTGCCAAAGCGAGGCCCGCCGATGTTTTCACCTCAGCGCATTCCGCCACCACGACAGTCTCATAGGGTCTCGGTTTGCCCTCGAGCACTGCCAGATCGTTTGCCGTTGCAAAGACCTGCAACGGTCCTGCCACATCGAGGAGTTGGCTATCAGGGAAGGTCAGAATTTCGATACGGCGAGTGCGATTTGGCATAAACCGAGGGATGATTGGCAAACACGCCAATTATTGCTCCATTAGGATCGGGAAAGTCAATCAGGAGTTTCCCCATGCCTCTTTCGTTCGGAATCCTCGTCTTCCCCGATGTTCAGCAACTTGACCTCACCGGCCCTTACGAGGTCTTCGCCTCGGCTGAAGACACAGAGGTTCACCTGATCTGGAAGGATTTGCAGCCGCTCCTGGCCTCCACACGGCTGACTTTGAGGCCAACCACGACCTTTGCGGGATGCCCGCCACTCGACGTTCTCTGCATTCCGGGCGGAAGCGGTATCAACGCACTGCTGCTCGACGAGATGGTGCTGGCTTTTGTTCGAGAGCGGGCGGCAAAGGCAAGCTACGTCACATCCGTCTGCACTGGTGCGCTGGTGCTGGGGGCGGCGGGGCTGCTCAAGGGCAAACGCGCTACGACCCATTGGAATGCGCTCGATTTCCTTCCTCGCTTTGGCGCCACGCCTGTCGAGGAGCGTGTCGTCCAGGATGGTAATCTGATCACCGCAGGCGGCGTAACCTCGGGCATCGATTTCGGACTATCCGTCATCGGCGAGCTTCTCGGGCGAACGGAAGCCGAAACGATCCAACTCGCGCTGGAATATGCGCCCGCACCGCCGTTTTCTTCCGGCACGCCGAAGGAAGCATCAGTGAAAGTGCTGGGAGATGCGAGGCAGCGTCTTTCCGCATCGCGCGCCGCGCGCGAGAGGATATTGTCTCAATTGCCGAGAGATAGTTGAAGGGGAAGTGATCGGCTTGGCGACGGCCGTCCATGAAGCCGTGTTCATAGCAAACTCTCTTCATGGCGCGTGGTTCGGCGTTTCCCTCCCTACCTCAGCCGCTCTCGCTCGCCATCTGCGGCAGGGATTGCAGCAGGGTCTGGCGGGCGGAGTGCAGGTGGGCGCGGCAGGCTTTTTCGATCGCGGCCTGGTCGCCGGATTCAAGGGCGGCGATATAATCCAGATGTTCGTGGATGGCGCGCTCGTTGCGCTCGCGGGCGGCGGTCTTGTTCCACTGGTAGTGATAGTGGAAGACGATGGCGATCGCATCGTAGAAATCGGCGATGAAGCGGTTTTTCGAGGCGCGGTGGATCAGCAGGTGGAAGCGTTCGTCGAGGACGGAGAAATCCCGGAAGCGCTGGTTGATGTCGGCAAGCATGGCGTGATGGTCGTCGCGGATGGCGGCAAGATCGGCCCAGGCCTGATGGCCTTTGGGAAGCCGGCCGAATTCGGCCGCCGAGTGCAGCTCGAACATCTCGCGCACATCGGCCAGTTCGAGAGCGAATTCGCGGGTAAAGCCTTTGAGCGTCCAGTGGCTGTTCGGCCGTTTCTCGATCAGGCCGAAGCGGGAGAAGCGGATCAGGAATTCGCGCACGCTGGTCGTGCCGGTGCCGATCTCGCGGGCAAGCTCCAGCTCGTTGATCTGCATGCCGGGCGCGGCATCGTCGGCCAGGATGCGCTGCATGAAGCTGCGCTCGATGATGTCATGCAGGGAATCGGTTTCTTCAGAGGGAAAGAGGTCGCGGTCGGTCGGCTGGCGCAGCACGGTCTTCTGGCGCTTGTTCCAGCGGATGATGCCTTCTTCGCTGAGCCGCGTCAGGATGGCGCGCGCCGTCGAGCGGCTGACACCGAGCTGGGCGGCGATCTCCGGCTCCGAAGGCAGGGCGGTATCCGTGCGGAGCGCCGCGGCATACCTGTTATAGGCTTCCTTGAAGACCGTGTTCTGCCTTGCCATCAGACCCCCGCTTTTCGCCCGCGTGTCGGAACCACCATCCCCGCTCGAGAAGCAGGACGGCGCCGGACCGGGGCTTGTTCAAACGACCATTAGCGTATTTCCAGCCGTCTGCGGCTCATTGCCTCCCTCGTCCACAGGATGAATATTCCCGTTGACTTGAAAATGTTTATTGTAGATAAAAAACAAAATCAATGCGCATTCGCCGATGCAGCGAGCGTTTCTGAGTTCAACAGCGAGAGCAGGATGCCGCCCGAAAACCGCTTGGGGTTTTTCGGCATCATGCTCCAGGGAGAAGAGACTTGGACAAACTGCCTTGGATCATCCTGTCGGCCGGCGACAATGTCGCGGTCGCAACGGGCTCAATCGCGCCGGGTTCGACGGTTGCCGGCATTACGGCCCGTGAGAAGATCGACCCCGGCCACAAGGTGGCGATATCAGATATCCCGCTGGGATCCCCCGTCGTCAAATACGGCCAGGCGATCGGCCGCACCACGGCCGAGGTCAAGGCCGGCGACCATGTGCACAGCCACAATCTGCATTTCGAAAACGACCGGCTGGCCGCGACCGCCAACTCGGCACCGGAAACGGCGACCGCCGAAGACAAGGCGCGCAGCTTCATGGGCTATCGGCGCGCCGACGGGCGGGCGGCGACACGCAACTATATCGGCATCATCGCCAGCGTGAACTGTTCCACCACGGTCTGCCGGGCGATCGCCGACGAGGCGAACCGGACGATCCTGCCGCATTACGAGGGCATCGACGGTTTCGTGCCGATCGTGCACGACCAGGGCTGCGGCATGAGCTCGACCGGTGACGGCATGAACGTGCTGCATCGCACGCTTGCCGGCTATACCAGGCATGTCAATTTCGGCGGCGTGCTGATGATCGGCCTGGGCTGCGAGGTCAACCAGCTGACGCTGTACGGCCAGAGCGGTGCCGGTGCCGCCAAGCGGCATTTCAACATCCAGGATGCCGGCGGCTCGCGCCGCGCGGTCGAGCGCGCCATGGGCATACTGCGCGAAATTGCCGCCGATGTCGGCAAGGAGAAGCGCGTGCCGATCTCGGTCGGCGAGATCATCATCGGCCTGCAGTGCGGCGGCTCGGACGGCTTTTCCGGCATCACCGCCAATCCCGCGCTGGGTGTCGCCGCCGATCTCCTGGCAGCGGCCGGCGGCACGGCGATCCTGTCGGAGACTTCGGAAATCTACGGCGCCGAACATCTGCTGCGCAGCCGCGCCGTCAGCGACGAGGTGGCCAGGAAGCTCGACGAGAAGATCGCCTGGTGGGAAGACTATGTCGCCCTGCACGGCGCCTCGCTCGACAACAACCCGTCGCCCGGCAACAAGCGCGGCGGGCTGACCACCATCCTGGAAAAGTCGCTCGGCGCGGTTGCCAAGGGCGGCCGCTCGCCGCTGACGGCGGTCTATGGTTATGCCGAGCGCGTCACCGCCCCCGGCCTCGTCTTCATGGACACACCCGGTTACGACCCGGTTTCGGCGACCGGCCAGGTGGCCGGCGGCGCCAACATGATCGCCTTTACCACGGGCCGCGGCAGCTGTTTCGGCTGCCGGCCGGCGCCGTCCTTGAAGCTTTCCAGCAATTCGGCGCTCTATGCCTCGATGGAAGAGGATATGGACATCGATTGCGGCACGATCGCCACCGGTGATGCGACGATCAGCGGCAAGGGCCGCGAGATCTTCGAACTGATCGTCGACACGGCCTCGGGCAAGAAGACCAAGAGCGAGCTCTTCGGCTACGGCGACAATGAATTCGTGCCCTGGCATCTGGGCGCAACGCTCTAATCCTTGTTTTACGCGCTTCCCGGAGCCGCTTCACGGCTTTCCCGGGATGGCCTGAGATAGCGAATTTCTAATTCTTCGCGAGGAGGAATGATGAAGACGAGACGGATCGGCAAGACCAGGCTCGAGGTGACCGAAATCAGTTTCGGCGCGGCAGCGCTCGGCGGTCTTTACCGCGCATGCCCGCGCGAGGCGGCGATCGACACGCTGCAGGCGGCCTGGGACAGCGGCATCCGCTATTTCGACGTGGCGCCCTGGTATGGGCTGGGCCTTGCCGAACGCCGCGTCGGCGATTTCCTGCGTGATCAGGCGGATGGCGCCTACGTGCTGTCCACCAAGGTCGGCCGGCTGCTGCGGCCGGTGCCGACCGGCACCGTGCCCAATTACGGCTATATCGATCCGCTCTCCTTCGATGCCGATTACGACTATTCCTATGACGGCATCATGCGCTCGGTCGAGTTCAGCTATGCCCGCCTCGGCCTCAACCGCATCGACATTCTCTACGTGCACGATCTCGGCGGCTACACACATGGCGCGGCAAAAAATGCCGTCCACCTGAAACAGTTTCTCGATTCCGGCGTGAAGGCGCTGGAGGAGCTTCGCTCGTCAGGCGCGATTTCCGCCTTCGGCCTCGGCGTCAACGAAGTGCCGGTCTGCCTCGACGTCATGCGCCATGCCGACCTCGACTGCATCCTGCTCGCCGGCCGTTATACGCTGCTCGACCGCTCGGCCGTTGCCGAACTTTTGCCGCTCTGCCGGCAGAAGGGCACCTCGCTTGTCGTCGGCGGCGTCTTCAATTCCGGCATTCTCGCCACCGGCCCGGTGCCGGGCTCGCATTTCGACTATATGCCGGCCACCGACGACGTGCTGGCCAAGGTCGGCGCCATGGAGGCGATCGCCAAAAGCCACGGGGTGCCGCTCGCCGCTCCGGCGCTTCAATTTCCGTTGCGCGAGCCGATCGTTGCATCGGTGCTGATCGGTACAGCCAAGCCTTCGAGCCTGACTCGCAACATGGAAATCGTCGAACCGCGGCTGGCCGACGCGATCTACGGCGAATTCGAACCCTATACGCTGGTCGCGCCGCCGCTTGGCGCTGACGCCGTGCGAGTCTGAGGAGACACTATGCTCAAGGGAATTCATCCGCTGCTCGGCCCCGACCTGCTCCATGCGCTGAAGACCATGGGGCATGGCGACGACATCGTCATATCGGACGCCAATTTCCCTTCGGGCTCGATGGGCCCGCCGGTCATCCGCGCCGACGGCGTCAGCGCCACCGCCATGGCCGAGGCGATCCTGACCCACATGCCGCTCGACACTTTCGTGCCTGAGACGGCCTGGCGGATGGAGGTGGTCGGCGACCCGCAAGCCGTGCCCGAAGTCTGCGCCGAGTTCCAGGAAATCGTTTCCCGGCGCGCCGGCGATTTCCGTATCGTGCCGGTGGAGCGCTTTGCCTTTTACGCAATGGCCCGCAAGGCTGCCTATATCGTCGCGACCACCGAGTTTCGACTGTATGGCAACCTGATTTTAAAAAAAGGCGTCGTGCATCCGCATGAGGTCGATCTGAGCCGATAGCTATTTTAGGTTATCGTTGTATTGAAATAAAATCAGTCGCTTGCAGGGAGTTTGCCAAAGCAAAAAAGCCGGATCGACGCTCTTGCAATTTGATTGCGCCTCGGCTAGCTTCTCCCTGCAAATGTTTTTTATCGATAAAAACCCT
This sequence comes from Rhizobium esperanzae, assembly GCF_014197615.1. Taxonomy (GTDB): domain Bacteria; phylum Pseudomonadota; class Alphaproteobacteria; order Rhizobiales; family Rhizobiaceae; genus Rhizobium; species Rhizobium esperanzae_A. The sequence goes on along the minus strand of NZ_JACIFY010000029.1, from coordinate 19,182 downwards.
CCGCCAGCGTTCAGCGGTCCGGTTTATTGGAGGAGAACGCATCCTGAGAGGAGAACCCTTATGACCATCGTGAAATCCCTTCTGTCGCGCCGCGCCTTTACCGCGCTCGCGGGTGCTGCCGTCATCGCCACGGCGATGCCGGTCACATCCTTTGCCGCCGACGTGACGATCCCGATCATCGTCAAGGACACCACGTCCTTCTACTGGCAGATCGTTCTGGCCGGCGCCCGCAAGGCCGGCAAGGATCTCGGCGTCAACGTGCCGGAACTCGGCGCCCAGGCAGAATCCGACATCAACGGCCAGATCAGCATTCTGGAAAACGCCGTTGCCGGCAAGCCGGCCGCCGTCGTCATCTCGCCGACCGAGTTCAAGGCGCTCGGCAAGCCGATCGATGAAGCCGCCAAGTCGGTTCCGATCATCGGCATCGACTCGGCCGCCGACTCCAAGGCATTCAGCTCGTTCCTGACGACCGACAACGTCCAGGGCGGCCGCATCGCCGCCGACGGCCTGGCTGCTGCGATCAAGGGCATGACCGGCAAGGAAGAGGGCGAAATCGTCATCCTCACCAACCTTCCCGGCGTCGGCTCGCTGGAACAGCGCCGTGAAGGCTTCCTGGATCAGATCAAGACCAAGCATCCGGGTCTGAAGGTCATTGCCGACAAGTACGGCGACGGCCAGGCAACGACCGGCCTCAACATGATGACCGACCTGATCACCGCCAACCCGAAGCTCGTCGGCGTCTTCGCCTCGAACCTGATCCTGGCGCAGGGTGTCGGCCAGGCGATCGCCGAAAACAAGCTCGGCGACAAGATCAAGGTCATCGGCTTCGACAGCGACGACAAGACGGTCGGCTTCCTCAAGGACGGCGCCATTGCCGGCCTCGTCGTTCAGGACCCCTATCGCATGGGTTATGACGGCATCAAGACCGCGCTTGCCGTCTCCAAGGGCGAGAAGGTCGAAGCCAATGTCGATACCGGCGCAAACCTCGTCACCAAGGCGAATATGGCCGATCCGAAGATCGACGCGCTGCTGAACCCGAAGATCAAGTAAAACGACAAGACCCAAGCCGCGCCGGCTTCAAAAACCGGCGCGGCCTTTTCCATCCATGGTATGATTACCAAGGGATGGAGAGCAGACGTGACAAGAAGGAGGAGAGGTCCATGATCGGACTGGAAGAGGTCAGTCATCGCCACGATGACAGCGCGACGCTGAAAGAAGCCAATCGAATTCCCGCCGGATCGCCTATCCTCGAACTCAAGGGCCTGCAGAAGAATTACGGTCATGTGCAGGCGCTGAAGCCGGCGACGCTGACCTTTCTTGCCGGCGAAATTCACGCCATCGTCGGTGAAAACGGCGCCGGCAAATCCACCCTGATCAAGCTGCTGACCGGCGTCATCACCCGCACCGCCGGCGAAGTGCTGTGGTGCGGCCATCCTGTGGGCCTGTCGACGCCGAACGAGGCGATTGCCCGCGGCATCAACGCCGTGCACCAGGAAGTCGTGCTCTGCCGGCATCTGACAGTCGCCGCCAACCTCTTTCTCGGCGACGAGGTCAACCGCTACGGCCTGATGCGCAAGAAGCAGATGGAGAAGATGGCGCAGGCCGTGCTCGACGATCTCGGCTTCGGCCTGCCGGCCGGCGCGCTCCTGAGTTCGCTGACGATCGGCCAGCAACAGCTGGTGGCGACGGCGCGCGCGGCCATGCGCGGTACCCAGTTCCTGATTTTCGACGAACCCACCGCCTATCTGACACGCCAGGAATCGGCACAGCTCTTCAAGCTGATCCGCCGCCTGCAGGGCGAAGGCGTCACCATCGTCTATATCAGCCATCGCATGGAAGAAGTCTTCGAGCTGGCCGACCGGGTCTCGGTGCTGCGCGACGGCACCCATGTCGGCACGCGGCTGATCGGCGATACCAACGATGCCGAGCTGATCGCACTGATGATCAACCGCTCGATCGAACAGATCTACCACAAGGAAGAGATCGCGATCGGCGAGACGATCGTCGAGGTCAAGGGCCTTTCGGGTCCGGGCTTCGAGGATGTGTCGCTCAGCGTCAAGGCCGGACAGATCGTCGGGCTCTACGGCCTGATCGGCGCCGGGCGCAGCGAATTCGCACTCGGCCTTTATGGACGCCAGCCGACCAGTGCGGGCGAAATTCACTGGATGGGCAAACGCGTCGATATCCGCAACGAACGCACGGCGATGGAGCTCGGCATTGCGCTCGCACCGGAAAGCCGGCGCGACCAGGGGCTCTGCCTCAACCTGCCGATCGGCCTCAACATCAATCTGCCGGTCTTCGGGCGGCTGAGCCACGGCCCCGTCATCAACCACACGCGGGAATCGGCGAATGCCGACCGGCAGATCCGCGATCTCAGCATCAAGACGCCGAGCCGGCGGGTGCCAGCCTCCAGCATGTCGGGCGGCAACCAGCAGAAGATCGTCATCGGCAAATGGCTGAGCCACGGCGCGCGGCTGTTCATCTTCGACGAACCCACAGTCGGCGTCGACGTCGGCACCAAGGCGGAAATCTACCGGCTGTTCGCCAAGCTTCTGAAGGAGGGCGCCGGTATCATCCTGATCTCCTCCTACCTGCCGGAGGTCTACGAACTGGCCGACCGGCTGCACGTCTTCCGCGGCGGCAGGATCGTCGCGAGCCATGATTTCCACGCGGCGACGCATGAAGAAGTGCTCAGCGAAGCGATCGGCGTCTGAGCCAGAAGAATAAGAGGGAGAAAATTCATGACTGCCACCCCCACCGAAATCGCCGCACCGCCGCCGCGCCGGAAAATGAACATCCTGTTCGGCCTGACGCTGATCGGGCTGCTGGTCTTCCTCTGGATCGTGCTCGGCTTGGTCACCCCGAGCTTCTGGACGCCGCTCAACATCTCGAACCTGCTGCGTCAGGGCGCAATGACGGCGATCCTGGCGCTCGGCCAGACCTTCGTCATCATCACCGCCGGCATCGACCTGTCGGTCGGCGCGATCGTCGGCTTCTGCACCGTCATCATCGCCTGGCTGTTGCAGGCCGGCGTGCCGCTCTGGGGCGCGATCGTGCTGACGCTCGCCATCGGTGTGGCGATCGGCGCCTTCCATGGCTTCGGCATCGTGCATATGGGCCTGCCGCCCTTCATCATCACGCTGGCAACGCTGACGTCGCTGCGCGGCATCGGCCTCCTGATCACCAACGGCTCGACGATCAGCATCACCGACGAAGGTTTCAGCAATTTCGCCCGCGCCGATTTCCTCAGCATTCCGAGCCTGTTCTGGATGGTCATCCTGGTGGCGGTGCCCTCCTTCGTCTTCCTGCATCTCAGCCGCTGGGGCCGCTATCTCTTCGCCGTCGGTTCGAATGCGGAAGCCGCGCGCCTTTCCGGCGTCAACGTCAAGGGCATGATCTATCTCGCCTATATCCTGTCCGCCGGCTTTGCCGCCTTCGTCGGCGTGCTGCTCGCCTCGCGCATCGCGATCGGCAATGCGACGCAGGCCGACGGCTGGGAATTGCAGGCGATCGCCTCCTCGGTTATCGGCGGCACCAGCCTGTTCGGCGCGGTCGGTTCCGTGCACGGCCCGCTGATCGGCGCCTTCATTCTCGCCACGATCAACAACGGCGCCAACCTTTTGAACGTCAACTCCTTCTGGCAGCGCATCATCACCGGACTGCTGATCATCGTGATCGTGTTCTTCGACCAGCTGCGCCGCCGCAAGAGCAACTGAGCGGCGAGAGCGGCCGCCTGCCCCTCATCCGGCTGCCGCCACCTTCTCCCCGCTCGCGGGGCGAAGGGACCAGGCCGCAACCTCTCGGTCCTTCGCCAACGTCTCGCTGGGCACGTCCCCTCGCCCCGCAAACAGGGTCCGCAGGACGGGTCGAGACGAGTGGCTCGACCCCGGTAAGGCTAGGGTGAGGTGTAGCTATCCGACACAGAGTAAAAACGAAGAATCGAGATCCGTCATGAAAGCAGTCGTTTGCCGGGAGCCCGGCGTGCTCGAACTCGTCGAACGCCCCTCGCCCGCAGCACCGGCGCCCGGCTGGGTGCGGCTGGCCGTCAGCCATGTCGGCATTTGCGGCACGGATTATCATATCTTCGAGGGCAAACATCCTTTCCTCGAATATCCCCGGGTAATGGGGCACGAGATCTCGGCGACGGTGATCGAGGCGGGCGACGGCGTCGCACTCACGGCCGGCACCCCCGTCATCGTCAATCCCTATCTCTCCTGTGGCCAATGTGTCGCCTGCATCAAGGGCAAGCCGAATTGCTGCACCAATATCAAGGTGCTCGGCGTCCATACGGACGGCGCCTTCTGCGAGGAAATTTCGGTTCCGGCCGGGAACCTGTATCCTGCCCAAGGCCTCAGCCTCGAAGCGGCGGCGACGACCGAATTCCTGGCGATCGGCGCCCATGCGGTCCGCCGTTCGCTCGCCGGCGCCGGCGCACGCTCGCTCGTCATCGGCGCCGGCCCGATCGGGCTCGGGGCGGCGATCTTTTCGCGCATCGCCGGCCATGACGTGACGCTGCTCGATACCAGCGCCGAGCGGCTGCAGATGGCGGCTGAGCGCTTCGGCTTCACATCAGGCATCGTCGCCAACGACGCGACGGCCGAGGCCGTCAAGGAAAAGACCGGCGGCGACGGTTTCGACGTGGTGTTCGACGCCACTGGTTACGGCCCGTCGATGGAAAAGGCCTTCTCCTTCGTCGCCCATGGCGGCGCGCTGGTGCTGGTCAGCGTCGTCAAGGACGATATCCGCTTCTCCGACCCCGAATTCCACAAGCGCGAAATGATGCTGATCGGCAGCCGCAACGCCACCCGCGTCGATTTCGAACATGTGGCGGATTCGATCGCCAAGGGCCTGGTGCCGGTGGACAAGCTCATCACCCACCGCACGACACTCGCCGACGCACCGCGCGACCTCGCCCGCTGGGCGCATGAGAAGAGTGGGCTGATCAAGGCGGTGATCAGGGTTGGTAGGTAGGGCGTGTTCATGCGCGCGGAGTGCTGCGCGTGGATACTCGGGTCAAGCCCGAGTATGACGGAGAATGGGGAAATCGACGCGGTAAGAGGCGGGATCTCCGGAGGAATTCCAGCAAAGTGCGGGGCGGTTTGGTGAAAATCGCTTCCGGCGGTTCAGGTTCTCGCGGAAGCGCAGAACCGCTCAAACTTTTTTGTTTTTACACAACTCCCGGCAAAAGCGCTTCGCGCTTTGCCTTGGGAAACCGCTGCGCTTGCGGTACCTGCCGCATAGGCTCCCCCATCCTCCGTCGTCCTCGGGCTTGACCCGAGGACCCATGGCCGCAAGCCCTCCATTCAGATTCCGAACTCCAACCGTTCGCCGTCAAAAGTGCAGAAGCCGCTAATCCACCGCCGCAATCGCCCTGCGCATCTCCCGGACCACCGCGACATCCGTCCGGTTCGCGCTTTTCGCCTCGAAACCAAAAGCCACCGCACGCGGATCGCGGCTTTCGACCGGCGAACTGCAGGAGCCGTGCACCTCGCGGGCGCCGGTTGCCTGCAATATCGCGCCGACATTGGCGGGGCGGATGCCGCTGCCGGGCATGATGGAGATGCGGCCGGCAGCATGCGCCGAGAAGCGCTTCAGCGTGTCGAGGCCATCGGCGGCTTTCAGCGCGCAGCCGGAGGTGAGGATGCGCTCGCAGCCGAGTTCGATCGCCTGTTCCAGCGCCTGATCGGCATCCGGCACCAGGTCGAAGGCGCGGTGCAGCGTCGAGCCGAGGTCGACCGCATGCGCTTTCAGCCGGTGGATCAGCGGCATGTCGAGCGTGCCATCGGGCCGGTTGGCGCCGATGACGACGCCGGCGAGGCCTGCGGCGCGCACGGCATCGATATCGAGCATCATCGCTTCCTCGTCCGCACTGCCGAAGATGAAGGGGCCGGCATGCGGGCGGATCATTGCGTAGACCGGAATGGGCGCCCGGGCAGCGATCCTCATCAGGCTCGGCAGCGGCGTCAGGCCACCGAGCTCCAGCGCCGAGCAGAGTTCGATCCGGCCGGCGCCGCCCTCGATGGCCGCAGCAAGGCCTTCGGCGCTGTCGACGCAGACCTCAAGTAAAATCGTCATGCTGCGCTCTCCCTCACGCTGTCGGTTTGCGCGACAGATTCCGACGTAATCCTTGCCGCCGCTTCGATGATGACGGCGCAGGCATCGGCTGCGGCTTTGCGATGGTTGAAGGCGACGTGATAGGACATCGGCAGGTGTTCGTCGAGATCGACAATGCGCACCTTATCGGCGATCGGCATGGCGCTGACCCGGCCGAGGAAGGAGACGTAGCCGTGATTGGCGACGAGGTCGACGATCACGGGCAGCGAATCCGCCGCGGTGATATCCCGGCTGCGTAGGCGGCGGTTCGGGGCGCGCTCGTCGCTGAAGGCCATCGCCGCATGGCCGAGGCCGGTGCGCGGGCTCGGCATGCAGATCGGGTGAGCGGCGACGAGATCGGCGACGCTTGTAACGGTGCTGTCGGGCGGGGCGATCACCACCATCTCGGTCTGCAGCAATTGACGGTGCCGGAAGCTTTCCAGGCCAAAGACCGAATCCAGGATTGCGACATCGATGCGGCCGCTCTTCAGCGCCTCGCGCAGATCGTCGGCGGTCATCGAGACCAGCGAGATCGCATTGTTGTTGCGGCCGGCATTCCATTCGGAGACCAGCACACCCAGGCAACGCGCCACCCAGCTTTCCGAGCCGGTCGGGATGATCGAGCCGATGCGCAGCGAGCGGGCGGCGCGCCGGTAACGCTCGTCGGCCTGCGATTTCAGATCGTTCCAGGCCTGGCTGATCGCCGTGAAAATCTGGTAGGCGCGCCTGCCCTCCTCCGTCAGCACCGAGCCCTGCGCCTGCCGCTCGAACAGGCGGCCACCCAGGAATTTCTCCAGATTGGCAAGCTGAAGCGAAAGCTGCGGCTGACCGAGGCGAAGGCGGCGGGCGGCGCGGTTGATGCTGCCCTGGTCGGCCACTTCGAGAAAACGCTCGATCGTGACGATCTTGACGGGAATGCGGGACGCCCAGGCGTCATGGGCGTCGGCATTATCGTGACCGGTGAACTGACGGAGTTCGCCGATCGCCGCCGTGATCGGCGCCAGGCCTTCCAGCACCCTGCCGCTTGCAATCAGCGTCACCAGCTCGCCGGAGGCGCGTTCGGTCAGCTTCATCGCCAGTTCGGTCTCGAGATGGTGGAGGGCGGATGACACGGTGGACGGCGACAGCTGGAAACGCCGCGCCGTCTCGCGCACCGAACCGGAGATCAGGACATGATGGCTTACGAACAGGGCACCGAGATGCAAACCGCTCCCTCCGGAAAGCGCTGGAAAAACCGGACGATATGATGTGTTCGTGAAAAAAGATATCCCTGCTTCCAGAGAGGCGGGCTATCGTTTCGTCAAAGAAAAATCCGGCCGGCGGGAATCCGCGAAAGAGCCGGGGAATATCGTGGAAACACGCAAGGGAACAAAAACAAATCGCGCCGACTTTGGAAAAGGGAATGCATTTCCGCGCGCGGAGATGTGTTCGCCGCCATAATCGTCAGCGCGACCGCAAATACTGGAGGGCGCTTGCATCGATTTTTCGGGCGGGCACGCTATTTCCATGACGCACGCAATTCCGGCATGATGGCGGCTTCGTCGCCTTCGCCGGCGGGTTTTCTGTGCGCAAGCCTCCCGCCAAGGGCTTGAGCCTCATTCAACGGTGTTTAACAAGGGGATATTCCATGCTGAAGAAACTCGCACTTGCCGTTTCGCTCTCCGCCTTCGCAGCGGGCGCGGTTCAGGCCGCAGACGTCGTCGTCTCGTCGAAGATCGACACGGAAGGCACGCTGCTCGGCAACGTCATTGCGCTCGCGCTCGAAGCCAACGGCATCAAGACGCAGGACCGCATCGCACTCGGCGCGACACCGGTCGTGCGCAAGGCGATCACCGCTGGCGAAATCGACATCTATCCGGAATATACCGGCAATGCCGGCTTCTTCTTCAACAAGGCCGACGACGCGGCCTGGAAGAACATCGACCAGGGATACGAGCTGGCGAAGAAGCTCGATTACGACGCCAACAAGATCGTCTGGCTGACGCCGTCGCCCGCCAACAACACCTGGGCGCTTGCCGTGCGCAACGACGTCGCCGAGCCGAACAAGCTGAAGAGCCTGACGGATTTCGGCAAATGGGTGGCCGGCGGCGGTGAAGCCAAGCTCGCGGCTTCGGCCGAATTCGTCAATTCGGCCGGCGCGCTTCCTGCCTTCCAGACGACCTACGGCTTCCAGCTGAAGCCCGATCAGATGGTCGTTCTCTCCGGCGGCGATACGGCGGCGACGATCAAGGCGGCGGCCGACCAGACCAACGGCGTCAACACCGCCATGGTCTACGGCACCGACGGCGCGATCCAGGCGGCCGAGCTGACCGTTCTCGAAGACGACAAGAACGTGCAGCAGGTCTATGCGCCGACGCCGATCATCCGCGAGGAGGTGCTGAAGGCCAATCCGAAGATCGAGGAAATTCTCTCGCCGATCTTCAAGAGCCTGAGCGCCGACGAGTTGCGCAAGCTCAACGCCAAGATCCAGGTCGACGGCGAGCCGGCAAAATCCGTCGCCGAAGCCTATCTCAAGGAAAAAGGCTTCCTGAAGTAATCATTGCCGCTCCGCCCCTTGCGGGCGGAGCCTCCCTTTGCCGGTAGGCCAGACAGGGTTGATTTGATGGAAGAAACCTCAGCGGTCCGCAGGCTGGACCGGCTCGGCGTGGTTCTGGTGGCCGGCGGTATCGCAGCGACGGCGCTGATGCCCTTCATCTATGTCAAGGCGAACCGCATCGCCGCCGGCAAGCCGATGCTGCTGACGCAGCTTCTTCCCCAGCCTTCCGTCATCATCCTCAGCGTGCTTCTCATCCTCACCGCCTTGGCCGCGCTGTTCCTGCGCCATGCTCTGGCGCGGCTTGTCATCGCTACGCTCTGCCTTGCGGCGCTGATCGCTGCGATCGGCCTCGTCTCGGCCGCGGCCACGCCGCCGGGCAGCACGGTGGCGCGCATGACGCCCGGCGGCGGTTTCTGGGTGCTGTTTGCGGTGATCGGGCTCATCATCTCGGATGCGCTCGTCAAGATCCGGCTGGCGCCGTGGATGCGGGTCGCAGCGCTTGCCGCCTACACGGCGCTGCTCTTCGCCTTCCTCTCTTCCGGCCTGCTCGACAGCCTTTCGATCATGAAGGAATTCTCGACGCGGGCGCCGCAATTCGAGACGGAGGCGATTTCGCATCTGCTGCTCGCCTTCGGTTCGCTTGCGATCGCCATCATTCTCGGCCTGCCGCTCGGCATCCTCTGCTTCTGGGTGCCGAAGCTGCGCTCCGTCGTGCTGCAGGGTCTCAGCCTGATCCAGACGATCCCCAGTCTCGCCCTTTTCGGCTTGTTGATGCTGCCGCTCGGTTATCTCGCCACCCATGTGGCGCTGGCGGCCGCTATCGGCATCCGCGGCATCGGCACGGCGCCTGCCTTGATTGCACTCGTGCTCTATTCGCTGCTGCCGATCGTCGCCAACACCGTCGTCGGCCTTCAGGGCGTCGACCCCTCGGTGCGCGATGCAGCGGCCGGCATGGGGCTGACGCGCCGGCAGATCCTCACCGGTATCGACATGCCGCTCGCCTTTCCCGTCATCCTCACCGGCATCCGCATCGTGCTGGTGCAGGCCATCGGCATGGTGACGATCGCCGCGCTGATCGGCGGCGGCGGCTTCGGCATCTTCATCTTCCAGGGGCTCGGCCAGACGGCGATGGACCTCGTCCTGCTCGGCGCCGTGCCGACCGTCTTCTTCGCCTTCTCATCGGCCGTCATCCTCGATGCGGTCATCGACAGCATCCGGGGACCTGCCGCATGAGCATGATCGAGATCAGGAACGTCACCAAGCGCTATGGTGCTGCCACCGTCGTCGACAAGGTCTCGATGAACGTCGAGAAGGGCGAGATCACCGTCATCGTCGGCACGTCGGGCTCCGGCAAATCGACGCTGATGCGGATGATCAACCGGCTGGTGCCGATCACCGAAGGTCAGATCTTCGTCAACGGACAGAATGTCGTCGACGTCGAGGTGACCGAGCTTCGCCGCAAGATCGGCTATGCTATCCAGGGGCACGGCCTCTTCCCGCACCGGACGGTGGCGCAGAATATCGCCACCGTGCCGCAGCTTCTCGACTGGGATTCCACGCGCATTTCCAGACGGGTCGAGGAACTGCTCGGGCTGTTCAATCTCGATCCGGCAACCTTTGCCGAGAAATACCCGCATCAGCTTTCCGGCGGCCAGCAGCAGCGCGTCGGCGTCGCCCGGGCGCTGGCGGCCGAGCCGGAACTGCTGTTGATGGACGAGCCCTTCGGCGCGCTCGATCCGGTCATCCGCGGCAAGGCGCAGGACGATCTGCTCGCGATCCAGAAGCAGTTCGGCACCACCATCATCCTCGTCACCCACGACATGGACGAGGCCTTCCATCTCGGCAACCAGATCGCCGTCATGAGCGAGGGCCGATTGCTGCAATGCTCGACGCCGGAAAAGATCCTCACCGAGCCCGCCGATCCCTTCGTGCAGCAATTGACCGGCACCTCCGACCGGGCGCTGAAGCTGATGTCGCTGCTGCCGCTGAAGGAGAGCATGGAGCCGGCCAAGGGCGGTCTTTCCTATGCCTTGCCGCAGTCGCTCAGCCTGCGCGATGCGCTGGCCGAAATGATCTGGCAGGGGGTCGAGGAGGCGGCAGTGCAGGATGGCGAAAAGGCGCCCGTCGGATCGATCTCGATGAGCCGCCTGCTCGAACTGGGCCGCAAGGCATGAAACTCGTCGTCGCCAATCTCTTCCGGCTGGCCGCACTCGCTTTGCTGCTGATCCTGCTGTTCAGGACCGAGTGGCTTTCCTTCCTGTTGACGCCGCTGACCAGCAACAATGCGCCTGCCGTCTATACGCAGAACAGCCTTGCCTCGCTCGCCGCCGGCCATCTGCAGCTGGTTGTGGGATCGATTGCCTGCAGCGCCGTGCTCGCCGTTGCCGGCGGCATCTTCGTGACACGGGAAAGCGGCGCCGATTTTCTACCGCTGTCGCGCGCCATCGCCAATGCCGGCCAGACCTTTCCGCCGGTCGCGGTTCTGGCGCTCGCTGTTCCCGCCACCGGTTTCGGCGCCATGCCGACGCTGATTGCGCTCTTCCTCTACGGCCTGTTGCCGATCTTCGAAAACACCGTCGCCGGCTTGAAGCAGGTTTCGCCGCAGGTCCTCGATGCCGCCGATGGCATGGGCATGAATGCGACGCAGCGGCTCTTCCGCGTCGAGCTGCCGCTTGCCCTGCCGCTGATCCTCGAAGGGCTGAAGGTCGCGACCGTGATCAATATCGGCACGGCGACGATCGGCTCGACGGTTGCGGCCAAGGGCCTCGGCGAGGTGATCATCGCCGGGCTGATCTCCGACAATACCGCCTTCATTTTGCAGGGCGGGCTGATCGTCGGCCTGATGGCAGTGCTGATCTATGACGCCATGGGCCTCGTCGAAGCGGCGATCACCCGAAGAATCGGCTTGCGCCCGGCGTAAGAGGACCGCTACCAAGGCTGCAGCGATCGATTCCACGGGAGGCCGCCTTGGCGAAGATGATCCACTCCATGATCCGCGTTCTCGAAGAGGCGCGCTCGGTCGAATTCTACAGCAAGGCCTTCGGCCTTTCGGTTGCCGATCGCGTCGATTTCGACACTTTCACGCTGATCTATATGAGCAATGCCGAGACCGGCTTCGAGCTGGAGCTGACCGTCAACAAGGGCCGCACCGAAGCCTATGATCTCGGCAATGCCTACGGCCACCTCGCCGTCTCCGTCGAGGAGGTCGCGGTCGAGCGCGCGCGGCTCTTGAAACTCGGGTTCAAACCGGGCGAATTGGTCGAGCTCAACCGCGACGGCAAGCTGTTCGGCCTGTTCTTTTTCATCAGCGATCCCGACGGCTACAAGATCGAAGTGCTGCAGCGCCACGGCCGGTTTCTCTAGGAATATCTCATGATCGAAAAGACCGCGCTCAACTCCAGCTGGACGCTAACCTGTAACGATACAGGAAGGCCCGGACTGCCGGACACGATAGCCGCAACGGTGCCGGGATGCGTACATACCGACCTTCTCGCCAACCGGCTGATCCCCGATCCCTATGTCGACGTCAACGAGATCACCAGCGACTGGATCGGCAAAACCGACTGGACCTATCGCTGCCGCTTCGAGGCGACGCCTGACGAAGACAGGTCGCAGGAACTCGTCTTCGACGGGCTCGATACGATCGCCACTATCACTCTCAACGGCGAAGAGATCGGCCGCACCTTCAACATGCACCGCACCTACCGTTTCGATGTTTCCCGGCTGTTGAAGCCGGGCGCCAACGAACTCTCCGTTACCTTCCGCTCCGCCTATGCCTATGGCGCCGAGATGGAGAAGCACTACGGCTACCGGCCCAACAACTATCCGGGACCGGGCAATCTGATGCGCAAGATGGCCTGCAATTTCGGCTGGGACTGGGGGCCGACGCTGGTGACGGCGGGCCTGTGGAAGCCGGTCAGGCTGGAAAGCTGGGACCGGGCGCGGCTTGCCGAGACACGGGTGTCGGCCACACTTGCCGGCGGCGACGGGCTGGTGAAGGTGCATGCGAGGCTCGCACGCCACGGCAATCCCGGCCCGTGCCGGCTGGTCGCCGAGATCGGCGGTACGACCACGACTGCAGCGATCGCGCCCGGCGAAGACATGGTCGCCTTCGAGATTACCCTGCCCTCGCCGCAGCTCTGGTGGCCGCATCATCTCGGCGCGCAGCCGCTCTACTCCCTGACGCTCGAGCTGATCGACGAGGCGAGCGGCGATCTCCTCGACAGCTTTAAGCGCGAGCTCGGCTTCCGCTCGCTCAGACTCGATACCGCAGCCGATGCGCACGGTTCGGCCTTCACCTTCATCATCAACGACGTGCCGCTGTTCATCGCGGGCGCCAACTGGATTCCGGATGACTGCTTTCCGCAGCGGGTGACGGCCGAGCGTTACGCCGCCCGGATCGAGGAAGCGAAGGCCGCCAATATCCACATGCTGCGCGTCTGGGGCGGCGGCATCTTCGAGACCGACGAATTCTACGAAGCCTGCGACCGCATGGGCATGCTGGTCTGGCAGGATTTCCTCTTTGCCTGTGCGGCCTATCCGGAGGAGGAACCGCTTCGAAGCGAAGTCGAGGCGGAGGTGCGCGACAATGTCGTGCGGCTGATGCCACATGCTTCGCTGGTCCTCTGGAACGGCAATAACGAGAATATCTGGGGCTTCGACGAATGGGGCTGGCGGCCGATCATCAAGGCGGGCGAAAGCTGGGGGCTCGGCTATTATCTCGATCTGCTGCCGCGGCTCTGCGGTGAACTCGATCCCGACCGGCCCTATTATCCCGGCAGCCCCTATTCCGGCTCGATGGAGATCGCGCCGAATGCCGATGCGCATGGCTGCAAACATATCTGGGACGTGTGGAACGATGTCGGCTACGAGGTCTACCGCAACTACATCCCGCGCTTCTGCTCCGAATTCGGCTGGCAGGCGCCGGCCAACTGGGCGACGGTCGAAGAAAGCGTCCACGATCAGCCGCTGACGCCGCAATCGAACGGCGTCTTCCATCACCAGAAGGCGACTGAGGGTAATGACAAGCTGATCCGCGGGTTGGCCGGCCACCTGCCGGAGCCGGAGACGATGGACGACTGGCACTTCGCCACCCAGCTCAACCAGGCCCGCGCCATCCGCTTCGGCATCGAGCACATGCGCTCACACCGGTCTGTCTGCAAGGGCGCGGTGGTCTGGCAGTTCAACGACTGCTGGCCGGTGACCTCCTGGTCGGCCCTCGATTCGGCCGGGCGCCGCAAGCCGCTCTGGTACGCGCTGAAGGCCGCCTATGATCCGCGCCTCTTGACGATCCAGCCGCGCGGCGATGGCCTGGCGGCGGTGGCGGTCAACGAACGGACGCTGTTCTGGCGGGCAAAGATTGCCGGTAAACGTTTGAAGCTCGACGGGACCGTGCTTGCCGAATTCGAATTCTGGCGGCTGCTCTGCGACCGGTTCGAGGCGAAGGAATTTCCGCTGCCGAGCGATATCGTTAGCCCTGACTTACCGAAGGACGAGGTCGTTGTCGTCGAGATGCTGGACCGGCGGGCGTTTCACTATTTCGTCGAGGATATCGACCTCGCCCTGCAAGCGCCGCGGCTGAGCGTCGATGTCACCGGGATCGACGGCGGTTACGCGATAGAGGTGACGGCTGAGAATTTCCTCAAGGATCTCTGCCTGATAGCGGATCGGCTGGATCCGGATGCGGTAGTCGATTCGATGCTGGTGACGCTGCTGCCGGGCGAAAGCCATGTGTTTGTGGTGAAGACGGCGAAGGTTATTGAGCAGGATGACATAGTCGTCGGCAGAGTGCTGCGGTCGGCCAACGATCTTGTTGCGGGTTCGCGCTAGCTGCCCCATCCGCCTGCCGGCACCGACCGGGTCGAGACCTGCGGCTCGACTCCGGGTGCCCGTAGGGCGGATGAAGGGGGCCAGCGAAGCCCACGTAAATCGCAAATGCGGCCCGTATTCGTCGCTGTCTTGCTCCAGAATGCGACGCGCTTTAGTCGTCACCGCCACCAAAAAGGCCCCGCCTCCACGGGGCCCTTCCAGCTCGGCAATCGGGCGACGTTACATCCAGTAGGGCGGCACGCCGTAGTAGTCGTAGACCCGGCGGCCATTGTCGTTGTACCAGGTGTCGTCATCGTCCGAATAGCTCGGGGCGCCTTCGATCTGTTGCTTGGTCAGGTCGATGCGGTAGCCGTCCAGCTGGGTGTCGTAGTTCAGCTTTTCCCAGGGCAGCGGATAGTGATCGTGACCGATGCCGAGGAAGCCGCCGAAGCTCAGCACGGCATAGGCGACACGGCCGTCGCGCTTGCCGATGATCAGGCGTTCGATCGAGCCGATATGCTTGCCGTCGGCGCCGTAAACACGGGTGCCTTCGACGCGGTCGCTGGCGATCATCGAATGCGTCTCCTTTGCATTCGGGTCGCGGCGATTGGCGTCAGTATCCTGATTCAACATTGTCGATCTCCTTTGGGTGTTCCTCGGATTGGGGATGCAAGATCAACGCCATGGCGGACTCAAAGTTCCCAGCTCTTGTGTGATTGCGCAATGGGCGACGATTGACGTTTACGTCAAGGTTATTGTAGCTTCATTCGGCTTGAACCGTTCAGGCAATGGCATAAGCTGCCGGACTGGAAGATGGAGGATCCTTCAGTCGATTCCCGGCGCGGTGCCGGCGCGGCGGCCGCAAGGGAGAGAGGATAAGATGAACAGCATTTCCGTCCATCCGAACGGAGCCAAGCCTGAGAAGCCCTGGCTTGCCGCCTATCCGGATATGGTTCCGGCCGAGCTTCCGCCGCTGGAATATGCCTCGCTGGCGGAACTGCTCGAAAAATCCTGCGCCCGTTATGCCGACCGCACCGCCTTTTCCAGCATGGGCAAGGCGATGAGCTACCGCGAACTGGAGAGCCAGACACGGAAGATCGCCGCCTGGCTGCAGAGCACCGGTCTCGAGAAGGGCGACCGCGTCGCGGTGATGATGCCGAACGTCTTGCAGAACCCGGTCGCGACCTACGCCATCCTCCGGGCCGGCTTTGTCGTCGTCAACGTCAACCCGCTCTATACACCGCGCGAGCTCGAACATCAGCTGCGCGATTCCGGCGCCAAGGCGATCTTCGTGCTGGAGAATTTCGCCCGCACGGTGGAGCAGGTTCTGAACAAGACCGACCTTCGCCACGTCGTCGTCACCTCGCTCGGCGAAATGCTGGGGGCCAAGGGGCTGATCGTCAATTTCGCCGTGCGCCGAGTGAAGAAACTGGTTCCCTCCTGGTCGATCCCTCAGCACAAAAGCTTCGGCCAGGTGCTGCGCGAAGGGGCGAAAAAAACACTGCAGCCGGTGACGCTTGCCGGCAGCGACATCGCCTTCCTGCAATATACCGGTGGCACGACGGGCATTGCCAAGGGCGCGGTGCTGACGCATGCAAACCTGCTTGCCAACAAATTGCAGCTGTCGCTCTGGCTGCGAACGGCCTTCGAGCGCAAAAAACAGCCGGAGGTCCTGAATTTCCTCTGCGCCCTGCCGCTTTACCATATCTTCGCGCTGACGGTGAATTCGCTGATGGGCATGTCGCTCGGCGCCCGCAACATCCTGATTGCCAATCCGCGCGACATCCCCGGCCTCGTCAAGGAATTCGGCAAGTCCGATGTGCATATCTTCCCCGGCCTCAACACGCTGTTCAATGCGCTGATGAACAATGCCGATTTCGCCAAGCTCGATTTCTCCTCGCTGATCATGTCGCTCGGCGGCGGCATGGCGGTGCAGCGCCCCGTCGCCGAACGCTGGCTAAAGATGACCGGCACGGCAGTGACGGAGGGCTACGGCCTTTCCGAGACCTCGCCTGTCGCCACCGCCAACCGCTTCGATTCGGCCGAATTCACCGGCTCGATCGGCCTGCCGATGCCCTCGACCGACCTCGATATCCGCGACGAGCAGGGCAAGTCGCTGCCATTGGGCGATGTCGGCGAGATCTGCATCCGCGGGCCGCAGGTGATGGCCGGCTACTGGCAGAAGCCGGAGGAGACGGCGCGGGTGATGACCGATGACGGCTATTTCCGTTCGGGCGACATGGGTTTCATGGACGCCCGCGGTTATACCAAGATCGTCGACCGCAAGAAGGACATGATCCTGGTCTCCGGCTTCAACGTCTATCCGAACGAGATCGAGGAGGTCGCCGCCATGCATGCCGGCATTCTCGAGGCGGCGGCCGTCGGCGTGCCGGACGGCCATTCGGGCGAGGCGGTCAAACTCTTCGTCGTCAGGAAGGATCCGAACCTGACGGAGGCCGAGGTGAAGGCCCATTGCATCGCCAATCTCACCAATTACAAGCGCCCGCGTTTCATCGAATTCCGAACCGAGCTGCCGAAATCGCCTGTCGGCAAGATCCTGCGCAAGGACCTGCGCGGCTGAATTTGACAGCTTTATGAAAATGAGGGCCATCCGTTCGCCGCGGGTGGCTTTTTTCATATTGGAACGGCGGCTGAACTTGATTTGCCCCCGATAAAGCGAATAGTTTCCGCAACCTTTCCGCCTCCAAAGGAGCCTTCCATGAACGCCATCGTCGAACAGCTGAAAAGCACCGCTGATGCCACCAAGGCAACCGACATCCGTGCCGCCTTCGCAGCCGATCCGCAGCGCTTTTCGCGCTTTTCCGTATCGCTCGACGACCTGCTGATGGATTTTTCCAAGACGGCGGTGAATGACGACATCCTCAAGCTCCTGGTCAAGCTTGCCGAAGAAGGCGGCGTCGAAAAGAAGCGCGAGGAAATGTTCTCCGGCAAGGCGATCAACTTCACCGAGGACCGCGCCGTCCTGCACACGGCGCTGCGCAACCGCTCCAACACGCCTGTCCTCGTCGACGGCAAGGACGTGATGCCCGATGTCAACGCCGTGCTTGCCGCCATGGGCAGGTTTGCCGACGGGATCCGCTCCGGCACGCTGAAGGGCGCGACCGGCAAGGCGATCACCGATGTCGTCAATATCGGCATCGGCGGCTCGGATCTCGGCCCCGTCATGGCGACGCTGGCGCTTGCGCCCTTCCATGACGGTCCGCGCGCCCATTTCGTCTCCAATATCGACGGCGCCCATATCGCCGATACCCTGAAGCTGGTGCAGCCGGAAACGACGCTGTTCATCGTCGCTTCGAAGACCTTCACCACGGTGGAGACGATGACCAATGCGCAGACGGCGCGCAATTTCATCGCCAAGGCGCTCGGCGAAGCCGCCGTCCAGCATCATTTCGCCGCCGTCTCGACGGCACTCGACAAGGTTGCCGCCTTCGGCATCGACAGCGCCCGCGTCTTCGGCTTCTGGGATTGGGTCGGCGGCCGCTACTCGATCTGGTCGGCGATCGGCCTGCCGCTGATGATCGCCGTCGGCCCGGAGAATTTCGGCAAATTCCTCGATGGCGCCCATGCCGTCGACAATCACTTCCGTAAGGCGCCGATTACCGAGAACCTGCCTGTCCTGCTCGGCCTGATCGGCTTCTACCACCGCAATGTGCTGAACTATCCGACCCGCGCCATCCTGCCCTACGACCAGCGCCTGTCGCGCTTCCCCGCCTATCTGCAGCAGCTCGACATGGAATCGAACGGCAAGGGTGTGACCATCGACGGCACGCCGGTCGAGGGCAATTCCGGCCCGGTCGTCTGGGGCGAACCCGGCACCAACGGCCAGCACGCCTTCTATCAGCTGATCCATCAGGGCACGAGCATCATCCCGGCCGAATTCATGATCGCCGCCAATGCCTTCGAGCCGGAGCTGCGCCACCAGCACCAGCTGCTGATCTCCAACGTGCTCGCCCAGTCGGAAGCACTGATGAAGGGCCGCACCTTCGCGGAAGCCAAGAAGCAGCTGACCGACAAGGGCATGGACGACAAGAAGGCCGATTTCATCGCGCCGCACCGCGTCTTCACCGGCAACCGCCCGTCGATCACCTTCGTCTACGACAAGCTGACGCCTTACGCGCTCGGCCGCCTGATCGCGCTCTACGAACACCGCGTCTTCGTCGAAGGCGTGCTCTTCCGCATCAACTCCTTCGACCAATGGGGCGTCGAACTCGGCAAGGAACTGGCGACGGGTCTGCTGCCTGTCGTCGAGGGCAAGCAGAGTGCCGCATCGCATGACTCTTCGACGCAGGGGCTGGTTGCGGCGCTGGCGAAGCTGGCGAAGTAGGCATTCGAGATTGCCCCTCACCCTAACCCTCTCCCCGCTTGCGGGGCGAGGGGACGTGCCAAACGAGGCGGCCGCAAATGATCAACTGAGACCGGCAGGCCTGGCGCATCGCTGCCGTGCGAAAATCGGATTGAACGTTCTTCTAGAGCGGGATTGTTTTAAGTCCGTTCATATCCAGCCTCGCTGAAGTAGTTTTGACACTCCTGCGGGGTGACTGTTTGGAGGATGATTGCGAGTGCGTCGGAGACGGCGTTTCTGGTTCTGGCCTGCGCCTGGCGGAGCCTGTGCTTGATCTTGGCGAAGAGCATTTCAATCGCTTTGTCATGATGACTCTCCAGTGCAGGTTCCTGTTGAGGCGTGCGATAGGCTGACAAGCCAGATACGTTGCGTTCCTACTTCG
>NZ_JACIFY010000028.1 GCF_014197615.1 Rhizobium esperanzae | reverse complement strand
ATCGATCCATCGCAACCTCCAAATCAACGGAGAGTCCTTGAATCTATTTGACGCAATAAAACAACTGCTTACTCGCCATATGCGATTCCCCTGCCGCTTGCGGGGGTCCGAAGGACGGGTCGAGACCCGTGGCTCGACCCCGGTCGGTGCCCGTAGGGCGGATGAGGGGCAGCTGCCATCAACCAGAATTGACGACATCCGCCCCCGCCAGCAGCGAAAGCTGCGCGGCGGCTTTTTGCACCAGCATGATCGCCTGGGTGATATCGGGCGCCGTCGGCGCATTGACGAGCGCGATGAAAGGGCAGGTGAGGGCGGCGATGCAGCGGCGGTCCGGCCCGAGAACCGGCGCGGAAAGATTGTAGACGCCCGATGTCTGGGCGCTCGCCATCATCTCGTAGCCGCGCTCGCGGATCTGGTCGAGGCGATCGTAGAATTCCGGCCCGAGTTCGATATCGGCGCGGCTGCGCACATGTTCTAATATCATCATCTCCCGCTCCTCCGCGCTGCGGAAGGCAAGCAGCACATGCCCCGAACCGGTGTCGAACAGGCTGATATGGGCGCCGACGCGGATCGAGAACCCCCAATAGTCGGGCGCCTCCTGCTGGGCGATGACGACGGCAGCGCCGCGATCGAAGACGGCGAGATGATTGGCCTGGCGCGTGCGCTGGGCGAGCTCGCGCATCAGCGGCGTGGCGTAGGAGGCAAGCCGGCGCACCGGCGCGTGCAGCTGGGCAAGGCCGAAGAGCTTCAGCGTCAGCGAATAGCGGTCGCCGTCCAGCCGGGTGACGTAACCGCGGCGCACCAGGCGGTCGAGCATTCGGTAGAATTCATTGGGGCTGCGGTCGAGCCGCTTGGCGATTTCGGCCTGGGTGAGGCCGCTGTCGACGCCGGCGAGCAATTCCAGGATATCGAGACCCTTGTCGAGCGCAGGAGCGCGGTAGCGGTCTGACTCGTCGGTCTCCATTCCTTCCTCCTGTGAATAGGGCTCTGCATATACGCAGAACCGCCTCCGGAAAAGGAAAAGTTTAGGCTTGACCCTTGGCCAATCGTCTGTTTGTCTATAAACAGACAAATCATCACTGAAAAGGTTTGCTCGACAGCGAATGCGACCACAGTGCCAAAGTCGCCCAAGCGGCAAGATCGCAAGCAGCCGGGCAGGGAGGAAGACAATGCAACGCATGAATGGCCCGCCGCATGCCTTGCCAGAGGCCGGTCGAAGCGCGCAAAGAAGACAGATGGCGGCGACGACGATGGACGCGTTCCGCTATCGCCACCCAGCCTTCGTCAAGACATGAACTGCATTCCATCGTTCGGCGTAGACAATTCCAGAAAAGGCCCGTGACATGACAAACAAACTTTCCGGCAAGTCCGTTCTCATCACCGCCGCCGGCCAGGGCATCGGCCGGGCGACAGCGGCAGCCTTTGCCGCGGCCGGCGCCAAGGTCCACGCGACCGACATCAATACCGACGCGCTGGCGACGCTTGCGGCCGAAACCGGGGTTTCGACCCATCAGCTGAACGTGCTCGAAGAGGATGCGGTCAATGCCCTCGTCGCCAGGATCGGCGCCGTCGACGTGCTGTTCAACTGCGCCGGCTTCGTTCATGCCGGTTCAATCCTCGAAATGAAGGATGCCGATTTCGAATTCGCTCTCGACCTCAACGTCAAGGCGATGATCCGCACCATCCGCGCTGTTCTGCCCGGCATGCTCGAGCGCAAGGACGGGTCGATCATCAACATGGCCTCCGTCGCCTCCAGCATCAAGGGCGTGCCGAACCGCTTTGCCTATGGCGTCACCAAGGCGGCGGTGATCGGGCTGACCAAGTCCGTCGCCGCCGATTATGTCGCTCAAGGCATCCGCTGCAACGCCATCTGCCCCGGCACGGTGGAAAGCCCGTCGCTGCAGGATCGCATGCGCGCGCAGGGCGATTACGACGCGGCGCGCGCCGCCTTCATCGCCCGCCAGCCGATGGGCCGGCTCGGCTCGCCGGAGGAGATCGCCGATCTCGCCGTCTATCTCGCCGGCGCCACCTATACTTCGGGCCAGGCGATCGCCATCGACGGCGGCTGGACGATCTGAGCTCGGGCGATGACGCGGCCGGCAGCATTGCCGGCCCGCAAGATGATCGGCCGATATAACAAGCCTTAAGGAATCGGGAGGAACAACCATGACCCGCATCACCGACCTTCGTGTCTTCGATCTCCGCTTTCCCACCTCGCAAAGCCTGGATGGATCGGATGCGATGAACCCCGATCCGGATTATTCGGCCGCCTATGTCGTGCTCGATACGGATGCGCCCGATCTAGCCGGCCACGGCCTGACCTTCACCATCGGCCGCGGCAACGACATTTGCTGCATGGCGATCGAGGCGATGCGCCATCTCGTCGTCGGGACCGACCTCGCCGACGTACTCGCTCATCCCGGCAAATTCTGGCGGCATCTGACCAGCGACAGCCAGCTGCGCTGGATCGGCCCGGAAAAGGGCGCCATTCATCTGGCGACCGGCGCGGTCGTCAACGCCGTCTGGGATCTGCTTGCCAAACAGGCGGGAAAACCGGTCTGGCGGCTCGTCGCCGACATGTCGCCGGAAGAGATCGCCGATATTGTCGACTACCGCTATCTCACCGACGTGCTGACCCGCGACGAGGCGATCGAGATCCTCAAGCGCGCCGAAGCCGGCAAGGCCGAACGCATCGCCACCCTCGAAAAGGAGGGTTACGCCTGCTACACGACCTCGGCCGGCTGGCTCGGTTATGAAGACGAGAAACTGCGCCGCCTCTGCCGTGAGGCGATCGACGCCGGCTTCAACCATATCAAGATGAAGGTCGGCCGCGACCTGGACGACGATATCCGCCGCTTGCGGATCGCCCGCGAGGTGATCGGCCCCGATCGCTACCTGATGATCGATGCCAACCAGGTCTGGGATGTCGGCCAGGCGATCGACTGGGTCAAGGCGCTTGCCCCGGCCAAGCCCTTCTTCATCGAGGAACCCACCAGCCCCGACGACGTCGCCGGCCATCGCAAGATTCGCCAGGCGATCGCGCCGGTGAAGGTCGCGACCGGCGAGATGTGCCAGAACCGCATCATGTTCAAGCAGTTCATCGCCGAAGGCGCGATCGACATCGTTCAGATCGATTCCTGCCGCATGGGCGGCCTGAACGAGGTTCTCTCCGTGCTGCTGATCGCCGCCAAATTCGGCCTGCCGGTCTGGCCGCATGCCGGCGGCGTCGGCCTCTGCGAATATGTGCAGCACCTGTCGATGATCGATTACGTCGCCGTGTCGGGCACCAAGGACGGCCGCGTCATCGAATATGTCGATCATCTCCACGAACACTTCCTCGACCCCTGCCGGATCGAGAACGCCGCTTATATGCCGCCCGCCCTGCCGGGCTTCTCCATCGAGATGAAACCGGACTCGATCAGCAACTATACGTTTCGAGGCTAATCAAACCTCACCGCTCCGCATGATAATTTCCTGATTTCGATAGTCTTTCCTTGAGGGAACGGACTTCCAATCAGACGGGACTGCTCCAATTCACTTGGAAGCGGCGAAGCTTGCTTTTTTTAGCAGTCGGGAATATTTTCGAATTGTGAATGCGGAGGGGGCCCAGCACCAGCAGGCCGGCAAATTTTATTGAACTTAAACAATAGAATGTTTGCGATCCAGCCATGCCCAAGTTTCACCACGTCAAGAGACTGTGCGCCTATCTGCTGATCCTCGCGGCAATGCTGCTGCCGGTCGGCCTGGCGCATGCCGCCATGACCGAAGGCGAGAACGGACGCCGCGTCGCCCTCGTCATCGGCAACTCGGTCTATAAGACGCTGCCTTCGCTCCCCAATCCCGCCAATGATGTCGAAGAGGTCGCCAATACGCTGCGGGCGGCCGGTTTCGACGTGACGATCGGCGTCAATGTCGACCGTATCGGGCTCGAGGATACGGTGCGCCGCTTCCTGCGCTCGACCAGCCATGCCGATGCCGGCCTGATCTACTATTCGGGCCACGGCATCCAGGTGGGCGGACAGAATTTCCTCGTGCCGGTCGATGCGACGCTGGAGACGCCCTATGACGTCGAGACCCAGACCATGCCGCTCGACCTCATCCTGAACCACCTGAAACAGAATTCGCGGGTGCAGCTGATCTTCCTCGACGCCTGCCGTAACAATCCCTTCAATGCCCAGAAATTCTGGATGGCGGAAAAGCTGGAACCGGTCGGCGCCACCCGCGGCCTTGCGCGCATCGACAGCGATCTCGGCAGCCTGATCGCCTTTTCCACCGAGCCGGGCCAGGTGGCGCTCGATGGCCAGGGCGCGCTCAGCCCCTATTCGGAATCCTTCATCAAACGCGCCAGCGAACCCAACAAGGAAATCCGCCAGGTCCTGACCGACGTGCGCCGCGACGTGATCGCCATGACCAACGGCAAGCAGGTTCCCTGGGAAAACTCCTCGCTGATGGACAGCTTCTATTTCATTCCGGCGCCGCCGCCGCCGAGCGTCGAGGCGATGCAGCAGGTGAGCGTGCCGGAGGGAGCAACTGCCACGAAAC
Source organism: Rhizobium esperanzae (assembly GCF_014197615.1). Classification (GTDB taxonomy): domain Bacteria; phylum Pseudomonadota; class Alphaproteobacteria; order Rhizobiales; family Rhizobiaceae; genus Rhizobium; species Rhizobium esperanzae_A. Next base: position 54,199 of record NZ_JACIFY010000028.1, on the reverse strand, counting down.
TGCCGATCGCCCCGCCGCATGACGAGACCGGCTCGGCGCTGCTGGTCACCCTGAACCAGCTTCCCCAGACCGGCAAACTCAGCTTCGACGGCAAGCCGGTCGAACAGGGCGCCAAGATGCCCGCCGCGGCGCTGACGGCGCTGAGCTATGATTCCTCCGGTGTCGCCGCCGGAACCGTCGGCCTGATCGGCTATACCGTCAGCGATCCCTATGGCCAGGCGACGCAGGGCGTCGTCGCCATTACCGTCTCGGCCGATGCCGGCGCCAAGCTCGCCCAGCTCGAACAGCAAAAGCAGACCCGGCTTGCCGATGCCGGCGCCTATCTGAAGGAACTGCCGCGTGACGTCGACGCGACGATCGGCGTCGGCCCTGTTGCAGCCGCTCTGCCTGACGTGCCGGCATCGGCTGCGGAAATGACCTTCAAGGTCGCGGCCCTGCCCGACAAGGGCACGCTGCGGGCCGGAGACCGGGTGATCGGGCTCGGCCATGTGTTGGAACCCGCCGATATTGCGACACTTTCCTACGAGCCGCAGATCGGCACCGAAAACCAGCCTTTCGCCCTGACGCTGCAGGCCGCCAATGACAACCTGCCGCCGGCCACCATCACCTTCAAGCCGACGCTCGACGCCTGCGACACCGCAGCCGCAGCGCCTCTCGACCTGCAGGGTGTGACGTCGGGCAAACTGCCGAACGAGATCGACCCGGCCATCGCGGTGCCGGCCTGCACGGACGCCATAAAGACCTATCCTCAGGTGGCGCGCTTCGTCTACCAGCTCGGCCGCGCCCAGCTTGCCAACCGCGACACCAAGACGGCCTTCGCGACGATCAAGAAGGCGATGGATGCCGGGCATATTCGGGCGATTTCGGAGCTTTCAGGCCTTTACGCGCTTGGCGCGTCCGTTACGCGTGATGATGCGAAAGCTGCTAAGATAGTTCAAGCGGGGGCAGAGAAAGGTGATCCCTTCGCTTTGTATGGCTACGGTAGGAGCCTTTACTACGGCCGCGGCATCAAGGCGGATACACAGCAGGGACTGCGATTGCTGCTTCAATCCGCGGATCTCGGCCATACCTATGCGATGAATGAACTCGGATATATTTTCTTGAACGGCATCAATGTTCCAGCCGATCCGGAACGCGGTATCCGCTTCTACCAGGCGGGCGTCGAGCGAAACGACATTTACTCTATGAATAACCTCGCGATGGCCTACCGTTTCGGAAAGGGTACGCAGCAAGATCTTTCTAAGGCAGTCGAACTTTTCACGCGGGCTGCAGAAGGTGGACAGCCCTATGCTCCGACCAATCTCGGGCGCATGTACCGGGATGGCATCGGCGTTGCCGTAAACAAAGCCGAAGCAGTGAAGTGGCTGGAGATGGGAGCGGAGCGCGGTGACTACTGGGGTGCACTGGACCGCGCCAATCTGGCGAAGGAAGAAGGTGCGGATGCCGACAGCCTCGCAACCGCGGTCCGCTACTTCGCACTAGCGATGGCGATCAACATGCCAGGCAGCGGCGATCCGAAAAATCAGGCGCTGGCGGAACTCAAGAGGCTGCCTGGAGCTGCAAAGAAACAAGCGGAAGCCACCTTTGCCGCCGAGCTGACCGCTCAAGAGCAAAAGGCAATCTCCAAATCCAAGTCGCCCGATGACAGGCTTATCAAGCTCGCCAAGGCGACATGGGTCAAGCGAAATCCGAGGTACGATCTCTTCTAAAACGGCGGTCTGGGGGCGCCCTACATGAACAGCAAGCTCATCATCCGTATCCTAATGTGCTCGACATTCCTTGCAGGCTCTGGCGCGATCCTGCAGAGCTGTATTTTCGACCCCGGCGCCAAGACGCTATTTACCAGTGAAGAGCCGGCGAGAAACGTCGCCCCCGCCCAAACCACACCCGCCGCTAAGAAAAGGGTACCCTCGAATACCAGTCAACCGGCTTTCGCCCGCTCTGAGAACAGTTCCAGCGGGAATTCCAGTTCTGGAGGAGGAGGCATGGGCGGCGGCGGATCGAGCAGTTCTTCCAGCTCGAGCAGTTCTTCCAGCTCCAGTAGCTCCTCTAGTTCGAGCAGTTCCGGTGGATGGAGTCCCTCGGATCGCCGCCTGAAGACCGATATCCGTCGACTCGGCACCTCGGCTGAGGGCATCCCGGTCTATGCCTTCCGCTATATCTGGGGCGGCCCGCTCTTCGTCGGCACGATGGCGCAGGATCTGTTGGCAATCCGGCCCGAAGCCGTCATCGCTACCGGATCGGGCTATTACATGGTCGACTACGACAAGCTCGATATCGCAATGATCTCGCTGCCGGAGGATATGTCGTCCCTGACGGCTGAAGCAGCAACGGCGCTTGCGGCGCGGATAGGCTCTCCGGTCTCCGTCCAGCCGGCAATCTGACCGAGAAAGCCGAGCGCGTGCCGATATCGCAGGACAGGGGTGCCGTGGCCGGCAGCCCTCTCGTCAGCCAGGCCGCAACCCTTGCCGGCGTTCTCGTCGGCATCGCGCTGTCGGACTATCTGCAGCTTGCGCCCGGCATGGCGATGGCGCTTGCCGTCATCTGTCTTCTCCTCGCGTGGATCGTTGTCGAAGGCATGCCGGCCGCGCGTCAGGCCTGGGCATCAAGGGAAAGACGCAACGAGGCTCCTGCCATCTTCTGGCGGCGCATCGGAACCAAGCTGGTCGGCCTTGCCGCGCTCCTCGGCGCGGTCGTCATTGCCTGTTCGGTCTTTCCGTTTTTCACGCAGTCGTCCGCGGTCCAATGGGTTGTCGAAGCCAGCCATACGACCATTCCCCTTTCCATCGCACTGGCGATTGCCACCATTCTCTACGTCGCGGTCACCGATCTGATCGCCAAGCAGCCTGACGATTATCTCCATCAGGCCGGACGGGCGGTGCTGATGCAGGATTTTCGCGAAGAGGACGTGCTCTTCGCATTGCGCCTGCTCGCGATCAAATGCTTCTTTCTCGTGCTGATGTTTTCAAGCGGCATGGCGGCTCTTTCCGATCTGGCCGACAAGCCGGCCTGGGCCTTTCCTCCACTGTCGGCGGCCTGGTTCGAAGGCTGGATGCGGCTTGTCTTTCTCCTCGACGTCATCCTTGCAGCCGGCGGCTACATCGCCACCTTCAAGCTTTTCGGCTGGCATGTCAGGGCGACGGAGACGACGGCGCTCGGCTGGCTCGTCTGCCTCATCTGTTACGAGCCGTTCTTTCCTGCGATCTCACATGCCTTCGTGCCTTACGGCGACGGGCCGGGCTGGGAGAGCGTGATCCGGGAGGGTTCGTCCGTCTTCTTTCTCTGGAGCGGTGCAATGCTGTTCTGCGCCCTGATCTATGTCTGGTCGACCATCGCCTTCGGGCCGCGTTTTTCCAATCTCACCCATCGCGGCATCATCACCTCGGGCCCCTATCGCTTCATCAAACATCCGGCCTATGTCTCGAAGAACATCGCCTGGTGGCTGTTTGCGGCCCCGAGCTTTATCGCAAGCGGGTTTGCGGAAGGACTTGCCCGGGCCGGCATGCTGGCGATCGTCACGCTCATCTACATCATGCGCGCCCGCGCCGAAGAACGCATGCTGAGCCTGGATCCAGCCTATCGGGACTATGCCGAGCGCGTCGCAACGCACGGTCTTCTGGCAATGGCGAGGCTGCTCACCCATCCAACCCCTTGAAACGCACCGGCTGGTAGCCGCGCATCAGCAGGCTGCCGAGGGAATAGGTGTTGCGGCAGACGCGGCCCTTGCAGGCGTTCGGCGAGGCCTCCATCACTTCCACCTTGCGGTCGTCGGTGAAGCGCATGAACAAGAGCACATGCGAGCCCGGCTTGTTCAGCGCGTCGCCCGGCCGCAGCGACCAGGGGTCGGAGAGGCGTTTGGTGATGCCGGGGATGGCGCGCGTCGAGACATGCATCTTCAGGCCCCAGGCGTCGCTGACGAAGCCGGAGCAGTCGACGCCGAGAATGTTGGATTGCGGCGCGCTCTTGGTGCAGACATTGCCGGCGGTCTGGCCCTTTTCGACGCCGCCGATGAAATTCTCGAGCGGCGTCTTGCAGCCCCAGCAATAGGGAACGCCCTTCACCGTCTGGCCGCGCTTGCCGATCAGGTAGACCGGCCGGCGCAGCCGGTTCATGTTGAGGCAGCCGGGCCCGGGATCGCCGCCATAGGCGGTCGGCGTCACCAGCCAGTTCAGCGTCTCGAAGCCGATCGCCCGCTCGATCACGTCGTCCCGCGATTTCGGCACGATCGCCACCTTCGGCGTCCTGCCGGGTTTATCGGGTTTGAGCGGCTTGGCAGGGTTGATGACGGCAAGCTTGCGGCCGGGATCGCGGCCGTCGAGTTTGACCACCTGCGCCCGGCCCTCCTGCGATCTCAAATAGAGCACGTCGCCGCGCGGGCCGATCGCCACGAAGCGCCTGGAAAACACCGTGCCCGGGTCGATCGGCAGGTCGTAGACCCGGTCCATCGCGCCGTTCGGCGTGAAGCGCGCCACCAGCATGCCGGTGCGCTCGGGCCGGTCGGCCGGCACCAGTTCGACCAGTGCATAGGGCCTGCCCGTCGTATCGATGTCGAGAAGTTCGACGGTACCGATCCGCCCGTCCGCGCTCAGCTGCAGCGACAGGAAATTCTCCTCCGAGCTCGCGCGCCGCAGCAGGATCTCCGCCTTGTCGCTGGCGGCCGAGACTTCCGCGACGATATCGCCGAGCCCGCGGCTCGGCACATATTGGATAACAGGCGGGCGGGCTTCGGGCCGGCTGACGCTGCGGCCGATCTCGTCGATGATGCTGTTCAGCGGCCCCGGCGGCACCGAGCCCATCGAAGCGAAGACCGAGCGGGTGTAATCATCGGCATCGCCGCCGCCGTCGACGGCGCGCAATGTCTGCGACCGGCCGTCGGCCTCGGTGGAGCGCTCGAGCGGCACGACGCCATCGGACCAGAGGTAGAGTTCGTTATGGACGACGGCGAGATCCTCCGGCGCGGCATTCTCCGGCAGCGGCAGGATCTCGGGTTCGGCCTGCGAACGTTCGGCGTCGATGGCGAGCACGCGGCCGTTGTTCTGGTCGAGGATATAGACGGTGCCGTCGTCGCCGACGGTGATCGCCGCCGGCCCGGAGGCTTCGACCTCCTCATTGGCGGAGATGATGCCGACCGAACGACCGCCGTCGCCGCCGGGAAGCTCGATGATCACAGTGTCTTTGGCAAAAACCGGCGAAGCGACCGCAAGTGCCGCGGCAAACAGGATATGCGACGCTGAACCACGCATTGCCTCGACCCTCAAAAGACTGCCAAGTCTTTAAAATGTTAGGACAGTTGCGCCTCCTCAGCAAGCTGTTGCTTTCCAAACGATTTGGAGATCTGCGCTGGGAATAGTACAAGATCATCGTCTCGACGATTTGCTGGCAGGGAATGCTTATGCTGGAATGGAACGGTGACGAACTGGCGCTCGACATCAGCCTGCTGGAGCAGGTGCGCGCCGCAAGGATCGGTTTCTCCGATCGGGTCTGCGCCGCCTCGGCCAGCAAGGACGACAAGCATCTGGCGCAACTGCGCTCCGAGCCGACCTACCTGATGGCCGAGTTCCTCTATTCGATGAAGGTCTTCGGCATCAGCACCGCCGAGGATATCGAACGTTTCGCCGACCTGCACAATGATTACGTGGTGTCGCTCACCCGCGATCCGGCCAAGCTGCAGCGCCTCGGGCTGTCGCAGGATCGCGCGCTCGCCTCGATGTTCACCGCCGACACCAAGCCGCGGCTGATCCAGAACTGGGCGGAGAAGGCGGGCGCCATCGACCAGTCCAATCTAGCCCGTTTCCTGGTGGCTGTCATGTCGAGCGAGACCTGCCGCAAGACGCTGATCGATTTCGAGACGGCCGGCTTCATGCAGCGCAAACGCTCGCCCTACGGCACCATGGTCGTCTGGTCGACGGGAATGATCGAGGAGATTTTCGGCGAGATGCTGCGCGATCTCCGTCTCGGCCTGCAGCAATTGAAGATCCTCTGATTTCCAACCGATTTCACCCCTCCCAACCGATTGGCACTCGATTGGCACCGGGCGCCGTTGCCATCTTTCCGGCCTCTGCCTATTGTTTCAGCGATAGCCGCGCAAATGGCGCACCAAGACGGATGTGACGACGATGACGAAATCCCGGCTCATACCCCTGTCGATCACCCTTCTCATGGCACTGCCTCCGCTCGGCCATGCCGGCCCGGCCGAGGATGCGCTGGCGGCGCGCAACCCTTCGCTTGCGGCACTGCGCCAGCATGACGAAAAGGCCTTTATCGCGGCAGCCGCGATCATCGCGGACCATGAACGCGCTGAGGGCCTGACACCCGGCGCGGGCAAGCTGCCGGATCAGACGTCGCCCGGCCGCGACATGGGCGCCGGCCCCGGCAAGGAATTCACCGTCGATAATCCGGATATTCTCTGGCTTTACAATTCCTCGCCCGAGGGCATGAGCGACCTGATCTCGATTTTGAAATCGGCCGGGCAGAAACCGAAGAACTAACCACGGCTTCGAAGTCAAAATGACTAGATCGGGCGGTGAATATTGCCGAGCGCGCGTCTTGCGCAGGTCTTTTCCGGGACGGTTTCTTCCAGGCTCCAAATAATTTGTAACCCTCCCTCAAGCAAGACAGGCAAAGCCATCCCAATTTCGCCGGTCAGTGCTATTCTCATCTTCGACACAGTGTGAGATTGTTCGAAAGAGGAGGTTTTCCAATGCCGAACCGCAAAGCCATCCTAGCCGCAGCCACCTTTCTTTCGTTCTTTGCGGTAGTTCCCGCCGTCGAGGCGCAGAATGAACGCACACTCACCGAAGCGCCGGCGCAAACCGGCCCCGTCAGCATCACCTTCGATCGCGCGGAGGCCAAATACGCCATCGGCGAAGTCGTCGGCCTCTTCATCCAGTCGAGCGAGAATGCCTATGTCACGGTGCTGAACGTCTCGCCGAACGGTTCCGTCGTCAAACTTTTCCCGAACAAGTATCAGACCGATGCGCTGGTCGGCGCCGGCAAGCGCGTGCAGGTGCCGGATCCGGCAAGCGGCGCCCGGCTGCAGGTCTCCGGCCCTGTGGGACAGGAGCAGATCAAGGTCTTCTATTCTTCCAAGCCGCTCAACATTTTCGCCGATCTCGGCGGCAGCGGCAGCGGCATGTTCCGCTCGATCGACGGCGGCATGGATGCCGTTTCCCGCAGCCTCGAAGAAGCCCGCAGCCTCGGCACCAAGATCAGCAGCAAGACGCTGATGCTGACGACGGTCGACAGCCCGGCGGCCCTGCCGCCCACAGCAACCCCGCCGATTGCCGCCGCTCCCGCCGCAAAGCCGGTCGAGCAGGCGGTAAAGCCGCCGGTTGCACCGAAGCCGAAGCCGGCGAAACAGGAGGTCGCCAAGAAGCCGGAAACGGTGGTGGAAAAACCGAAGCCCGCCGCCCCGAAGAAGGTGACGCCGAAGCCGGTCGAACAGGCGACGACCCAGCCGCCGAAGAAATACAAGATCGTCACCAACCTGGCGCCCGGCCAGGAGCTTGCCGCCGACGAACTGCAGTTGATCGGCCCGGCCGACACCACATCCTCCACCCGGCCGAACCAATATAAACAACCAGGCCAATATCAGCAGCCCGCCCAGTCCTACCAATCATCGCAGACGAAGATGCCGAAGCTGCCAATGCCGCAGCTCAAGATGCCGCAATTCAAGCTTCCCGGCGGCTTCAGCATCAAGATGCCGCAGCTCAACCTTGGCCGTTCGGCAGACCCGGCCGGCCAGGCTGGCGAAGGCGAGCAGATCGAGGTGGCCAATGCCGACACGCCCGCCTGCACCGCCCTGCTCGACAAGCTGAATACGGCCGTCGCCGCCAAGGATATCCCGGCTGCCGCGACGCAAGCCGATACGATCGCCGTCAGCGCCGAATGCGGCCAGTTCCAGGTGAATGCCCAGCGCCGCGTCGCAGCCCTCAGGCTTGCCGCCGCCCAGGAGATGATGGCCGCCGACAAGCCGGTCGCCGATTACGAGCCGCTGCTGGTGGCCGCCGACAGCCCGCAGGTGCTCTGGCAGGCCTCGGCGACACTCGGCGAGATCTATTTCTCCGCCCGCCGCTTTGCCGATGCCGCCGCCGATTACCAGCAGGCGATCGAGATCATCAAGAACGAGACCCGCACGCCGAAAGCGCCGCCGGCCGATACGATTTCCGATCTCATCCAGCGTGCCGCCCAGGCCCGCATCCTTGCCGCCAATCCGTCGAGCGACAATCCGCAGGGCAGCTTCGTGCCGGCCGAGAAGGATCACCGCAGCGGCGTGCTCGGCGGCATCTATTCCGAAAATGTCCGCGGCATCGTGCCGGTCTCCATTCCGGTGCCGATCACCTTCGATTTCGACAAATCGACCTTCACCTCGATCGGCACCGAGGCCGCCGAGGAACTGCTGGAAGCGCTGAAGGAGCAAAAGCCCGGCCGCATCATCCTCATCGGCCATACCGACCGGCGCGGCGGTGACGATTACAATCAGAAGCTCTCAGAGCGCCGCGCCCAGGCGGTTGCCGATTTCCTCAAGAGCCACGGCATCGACGCCTCGATCGATGCCGAAGGCCGCGGCGCTTCCGAACCGGTCGACGTGACCGCGACCGCAAACCTCACCGAAGACGATGTCGATGCGCTGAACCGGCGCGTCGAATGGCGCCGCGAATAGCTGGGGCGAGGGGGGCTCGGCCATGTCCACATCCGTTTCCCTGGCCGCAGCCCTTGCCTTCCTCACTTTGGCGGCCACCGGCAGCCTGGCAAGGACGATCGAGGCGCCCGAACGCGGTGCCGTCCGGGCGGTGCTGATCGGCATCGACCTCTACCGCAACGTTCCGCCGCTGCACGGCGCCGTCGCCGATGCCGAAGACCTCTCGCTGTCGCTGCGCTCGGTCGGCGTCGAGGATATGACGCTGTTGAAGAACGGCGCCGCCGACCGCGAGGGCATCTTCCATGCGATCGAAGCCGTTACGGAGCGGGCAGGGCAGGGCGATCTCGTCGTGCTCGGCATTGCCGGCCACGGCTCGAGCGAGCCGGAGCGCGTCAAGGGCTCGAAACCGAGCGGCCGCGACGAGGTCTATGTGCTTGCCGGCTTCGATACCCGGCTGCCGGGCTCGCGCGAGCGCATCTTCGGCGACGAGTTCAAGGTGCTGATCCACAATCTCGAAGCCAAGGGCGCCGATGTCGTCTTCATCGCCGATACCTGCCATGCCGGCGGCATGACCCGCGACGTCGATCCGCGCGGCGCCGACATCACCTGGCGCCAGGCGCCGTCCTATACGATCGAGGAGGACGACCTCGCGCCGATTTCGACGACATCAGATGCGCTCTCAACCGGCTTCGATTTCCAGCGGCTGACCTTTCTCGCCGCCGTCGACGACAACACCAAATCGCCCGAAATCTCGATCCCCGGCATTGCCCAGAAACGCGGTGCGCTGAGTTATGCCACAGCCCGCGCCTTCGAGGGTGCCGCCGACCGCAACGGCGACGGCGCGGTCAGCCGCCGCGAACTCTTCGAATATGTGCGCCAGGCGGTCTACCAGTTCACCGACCAGCGGCAGAATATCTTTACCGAAAGCCCGCCCGGAACCGATCTCGACCGCGCCGTCGTCTACACTTACGAAGGAGCGGGAGCCCAGGAGACGGCCGCGAAATCGACCACTCCGCCGCCCGCCGCGGCCACGCCGATCCGCATTGCCGCCCTCGGCCCGGATCAACCGCTGCAGGGGATCAGCCCCGCCGTCACGCCGTTCACGCTGACGGAGGCCGCCGATGCCGAACTGGTTTTCGATCCGGAAAAACACGAGGCGATTGCCGGCGGTGATGTCGTCGCCTCCGGCGTCGGCGCCGGCGACATGCCCTTCGTCGTCGACCGCATGGCGGCGCTCGATACGCTGAAGCTGCTGTCGGATCCGCAGACGGTGCGCGTCACGCCATCGGATGCGGTGCATCGCGAAGGCGAGCGCGTCGGCGTCACCGTGTCGGATCTCGCCGGCCGCAGGCTCGTGCTTTTCGACGTCACCGGCGATGGCACCGTGCAGTTCCTCTATCCCGGCGAGAAAGATGCCGATAGCGGGATGCCCCAAAACTTCGATCTCGATCTCTCCGTCGTCGCCCCCTTCGGCACCGACCTGCTCGTCGCCGTCAGCTCTGAAACCCCGATGCCGCAGCTCGTGGAATTCCTGAAGCAGAACGACAGGCGCCGCACGGCCGGCAATATCGCCCGGCGCCTCGGCGAATTCCTGCCCGAAGGCGCACGCGTCGGGTTTACGGTCCTCTATACCTCCGCCGGAGCCAAGTTATGAGCACGTCGATCAGCAGGGTCCTCAATATTGCGTCCGTCATGCTGCTTCTCTCCGCTCCCGTGCTGGCGCAGCAGGATACCGATTTCGCCGGCGAGGATGGCGGGCGCGTCATCGGCGGCCAGGCGGCGAAGAAGGGCGAGTGGCCCTGGCAGGTGAAGATCCTGGCGCCCGATCCCGAGCAGCGCGGCCGCTTCGGCGGCCATTGCGGCGGCTCGCTGATCGCCCCGCGCTGGATCCTGACGGCCGCCCATTGCGTCACCAGCGGCCGCTCCGGCAAGCAGGATCTCTTCGCCCGCGACCTGCTGATCGTCGAAGGCAAGTCGAAGATCGACAAGGTGATATCGGTCGACGGCCCCGACAAGCCGGGTCTCGCCGTAGAAGACGTCATCATCCACGAGGATTTCGACCGCAAGGTCTTCGCCAACGACATCGCCCTCATCAAGCTCGCCGAACCCGCCGTCTCCAGGCCGGCCATTCTCGCCTCGGCCTCGGACGAGGATGTGGAGGCCGCAGGTCACAAGGCCGTCGTCACCGGCTGGGGCTACACCAAGGCCGACCACGGCTGGGACGACAAATACCTGCCGACCGAGCTGCAGGAAGTCGAGCTGCCGATCGTCCCGCGCGAGGATTGCCGTGCCGCCTATCGCGACAGCTCGATGCGCATGAACCCGATCGACGAGCGCAATGTCTGCGCCGGTTATGCCGAGGGCGGTAAGGATGCCTGCCAGGGCGACAGCGGCGGGCCGCTGGTCGCCCAGCGGCCGGACAAACGCTGGATCCAGCTCGGCATCGTCAGCTGGGGTGCGGGCTGCGCCGAGGCCGAGCATTACGGCGTCTACACCCGTGTGGCCGCCTTCCGCGACTGGATCGCGGCAAAGACCGACGGCGACGTGCCGAACGTGGAAGGCCCTGATGCCGGGCAAGCCGGCGGCGATCAGGTCGCATCGACCACAACAGGCACCGGGGCAAAGCAGAAACAGTCCGGCCAGCAAGAAGCCAACCTCGCCATCACCTCGCCGACAGGTGAGACATCACCGAAAGGTGAGACCTCGCCAACCGGCGAGACCTCGCCGACAGGTGAGACATCACCGAAAGGCGAGACCTCACCGACCGGCAACACCCCGCCCGCCGGCGCAACCGAAACGCCGAACCCCGACATGCCGGCCGCGAATGCTCCCGCCGACAATCAGCCCGCCGTCCAGCCGGCGCCCGTTCAAACCCCCGCGACGCAAAGCTCCTCCGGCGACCGCGCGCTGCTGATCGGCATCGACGATTACGAAATGCGCGAGGCCAAACTCACCGGTTCGGCAAGCGACGTGAAGGCCATGCAGCTCTTCCTCGCCAAGACGCTCGCCTACCGCCCGGAGCAGATCCATACGCTGACCAACCGCAAGGCCACCCGCGAGGCGATCCTGGCCGAAATCGACGACTGGCTGGTGCGCCAGTCGACGCCGGGCAGCCGTGTCTTTCTCTATTTCAGCGGCCAAGGCTCCGAGGAAATGGGCGCCGAGGCGACGACGAGCCCGACGCTGGTGGCCGTCGATGCCAAGCTGACACGCGAAGGCGGCAAGGTGACGGTCACCAACCAGATCCGCGAAACCGAGATCGCCGCCCGGCTGAACAGCCTCAAGGACCGCCGCGTCACACTGCTGATCGATGCCTGCCATGTCGGGCCCGGCAGCCGCAGCGCGGTGGCCGCCCCTGCCGGCGGCACCGTGCGCTGCCTCGGCCCGGCGCTCGCCGCCCTCGAACCGCCGAACAAATCGGGCAAGGAAGCGAAATTCTCTTTCGGCGGCGAAAACGCCATGGTCTGGTCGGCCGTCAACTCGGGCCAATGGGCGCTTGTCGACCGTGAGGCCAAGCCGGCGCTCGGCGTCTTCACCCGCAACTTCATCGAAGGCGTACAGGATGGCGTCGCCCGCGCTGCCGACAAGCCCGACGTCAGCAATGCCGCTCTGCTCGATTATGTCAGGCGCAAATCCGATGAATATTGCCGGACGCACACAGAGGACTGCCGCTTCACGCCGGTGCCGCAATTTTATGGCCAGCCGGATGCGCTCGGCCGCGACGTCATCACCGGCGAGGAGGCGAAAACCCCGGTTGCCGCCGTCGAGAATACACTGAAAACCGATAACGAAGCCGGTGTCGCCGTCGACATGCTGCCCGGCACCTCGGTCGGCATCGGCGACAAGGTGGCGATGCGCGTCTCCACCAAGAAACCCGGTTATTTGATCCTGGTCGATATCGACGCCTCCGGCAAACTCACCCAGCTCTACCCTAACAAGCGCTCGATGGGGCTGAAGCCGACAGCCAAGAGCGGCGACAACCGGCTTGATCCTGCCCGCCCGGTCGTGGTGCCCGATGCCCGCAATCCCTATATCGGCTTCGAATATCAGGTGGAGGGACCGGCCGGCGTCGGCATGGTCGTCGCCATCCTCAGCGACAAGCCGATCGAAGTGCTCGACCTGCCGGATGTGCCGACACCGCTCGTCGGCCAGCGCGCCGCCTTCAATTATGTCTACGACCTCGCCCGCAGCCTCCGGATCGTCGGCGACGACGAGACCGGCGCCCAGGGCAAATGGTCGTTCGATTCCAAATTCTATCGCATCCGCTGAAGAGGAGCGAACCATGCCGAAATCCATTCTGCTGGCCGGTCTTGCCGCTTCGCTGATCACACTTGCCCCGGCCGCCCATGCCGGCGAGACCGGCGACGGCAAGGCGTTGCTCGCCGCGCAGGCGGGGCTTGCCGTCGAACTGCTCGACCGCACGCTGGCGAGCGAAAAGGCGGCCAATATCATGGTGTCGCCGGCAAGCCTTGCCGCCGCCCTCGGCCTGGCAAGCCTCGGCGCTTCGGATCAGGGCAAGGCGTCGATCGCCAAAAGCCTGGGTTTCCGGGAACCGAAGGGACCGGCGACCGTGCTCGACGCCATGACCCCGGAAAAGCCCGCAGCAGCCGATGCGCCTCTGGCAACGGCAGTCGCGATCGTCTTCGATGACAAGCTGGCGCTTGTCCCCGGCGCACTCCCCATGCTCGCCACCCATCGCATCAAGCCGACGATCGAGGATCTCGACGGCCCGGCATCGGTCGAGCACATCAACGCCTGGGTCAAGGACGCCACAAGAGGCGCCATTCCGTCGATCCTCGAGGCGCCGCCCGGCGGCGGCTTCGTCAGCCTCGGCGCACTCTCCTTCAAGGCGCGCTGGAAGACCTCCTTCGACAGGGAAAGCCCGGCAAGCCCCTTTCAGCGCCCGGACGGCTCGACGGTCTCGGTGCCGATGATGCATCTTGCCGGCGACGGCCAGAAATTCCGCTCCGACGAGAAATTCTCAGCCGTCGACCTTGCCTATACGGGCGAGGGCTACAGCATGGTCGTGGTGGCGGCGCGCTCCGGCAAGGGTGTCGACGGCGCCGATCTGAAGGCGCTCACCTCCTGGCTGCAAGGGGAAAAATTCGAAGCCGCCAAGGGCGAAATCTTCCTGCCCCGCTTTTCCCTGAACGACGGGCGTGATTTGATGCCGGTCCTGAACGCGATGGGCGTGGCGCCCGAAAAGGCCCAAAAGACTGAAAAGGCCAAAGATGCGGCTTTCCCGGGTTTCACCAGGGAAAACATCCGCTTGTCGCGCGTCCTGCAGAAGACCATGATCAAGGTCGACGAAAACGGCACGGAGGCGGCGGCAGCCACGGCTGCGATCACCGAGCGCAGCATCGATCCGAAGCTGGTGCGCGTCGTCGCCGATGCCCGCTTCGCCTTTGCGCTGCGCGATACGAAAAGCGGCCTGCTGCTCGCCGCCGGCCTGATCGGCGATCCTTTACTAGAACAGGATGATTTAGGGCCGGGTCGGCCTTAAATCTGAATCCTGTTCTAAATTAAAGAGTTAGAGCATGATGTCGTCCGAAAACCGCTCACACTTTTCGGCATCATGCTCTGGCAGGCGAATAGAGTTCGGTTTCATATGAATGAATGCAGGGGGACACGTGCATGAGAAGTGATCTGATCGCCCGCTACACGATCGGCGAGCCGATCTATGAAAACGAGTTCATCGTCTATCCCGCGGAGGATAAGCGGATGGGCCATGCAGTGTTCATCGTCGCGCCGGATGTGGCGCTGAAACTGGACAAGGCCCGTTTCGAGCGGGTCTGGACCTCGATCAACGAAGCCAAATCGCTGACGGCGCGGCGCTTCGTCGAAATCGAAGACCTCATCCCGCCGTCGCCTGAAGACGACAATTTTTATATCGTCGAGAAGCGGCCGTCGAAAACCCTGCATCAATATCTCGACGAAACCGAAATGGTCGCCTATGAGCGCGCCGCCGAAATCGGCCGCCACATCCTCGAAGGCCTGGCGACGCTGCATGGCGCCGGTTACGCCCACAACGCGCTGACCGACCAGTGCATCTATGTCTCCGAGGATTATTCCGGCCTTTCGGTCCGGATCGGCAACCTGCACCTGATCTCGAAGATCGGCGAGCACATCATCCCGCCCTATGTGCCGGAATTCGGCGCGCCGGAGATCTATGCGAGCGGCACCTTCTCCGCCTCGCCGGCCCTCGATATCTACGCCATGGGCATGATCGCCTATAAACTCTTCCTGCCGCGCCAGACCTATGCCAGCGTCTTCGACAGCGTCATGGTCTGGGAGGACGAACACCAGCGCGAGCAGAGCTGGAAGAACATCCATCTCGACCCCTCCAATATCTTCCCGCGCCTGGATGTGCTGATCCCCGGTTTTCCCGAGGGCCTTGCCAGCCTGATCGAGCGGATGCTGAGCCGCGATCCCGGTATGCGGCCGCGCACCGGCGCCGATGCGCTCGGCGAATTCAGCCGCGTCACGACAGGCATCCAGCCGATGTCCTGGGATCCGCGCGGCGGCATGCCGCAACAGCCGGAATCCCCGAAGCGGAAAAAATGGACGCTTGCGCATATCTCGATGTTTACAGCGCTGCTGCTGATCTGCATCGGCGTCGGCATCGTCACCATTCCCAAACTGCTGCGCCCGGATCCGAAACTCGTCGCCGATGTCGGCACCTGGAAGAAGGAGGCCGAAAGCCGCAAGCAGAAGGCGATCGCCGCCAAGGCGCCGGAGCGTCCGGCCAGCGACCAGGCGAAACTTTCCTATGACACCGGTGCCGCGGCCCTGACCTCGGCCGACGCCCTGCTCAAGGACGAGGATTACGACAAGGCGCTTCCGGGCTATCAGACCGCCGCCATCAATCTCGGCAATGCGCTGATCGCCATATCAAAGGAAAATGCCGAAAAGGCGAAAGCCGCCGCCTCGACCGCCGGCGGCGACAAGGCGCCGAGCTTTGCCGAGGCCGAAACCAAGATGAAGGCTGCCGCCGATGGCGCGGCCGCCAAGCAGATGCATGCCGCCGTCGACAATTACGACGCCGCCAAAACCGCCTACGACGATCTCGCCAAGGCGCTGACGACGCTGACCGCGGCCGAAAAGGATGCGGCGGCCAAACGCGAAACCGTCACCCGCATCGGCGCCGGCGACAGCCCCGATGTCGCCAAGGCAAGCGGCCTGATGACCGAGGCCAAGGCCAAGGCGGAGCAATGGCAGCTGCCGGCCGCGACCTCGGGCTATGGCGACGCCGCCAAGCTGTTCGACAAGCTGATAGCAGATGTCATGGCGGCCAAGGACGAAGCGACGGCGCTGCGGCAGAAAGTCACCGATCTCCACGCCTCGATCACGACACGCGCCGGCGCCGCCGACCCGACACTGGCCGCATTGGCGCCGAAGCTGACCGAGGCCGACGGCCGCTACACCACGGAGGCTTATAAGCTCGCCATCGCAGCCTATCAGCCGATCCTTGCCGACCTCGAAGCCCTGTCGGCCCGCGGCTTCTGCCCGGTCTCGCAGAGCCTTGCCTTCGAAACCGTGCCGGCCGGAAGTTATCCGCTCGATAATGTCCGGCTGATGACCTCGTCGCTGAAGGAGCTCGGCGGCATGCTCGGCGTCGCCAACGGCGCCGTGAAGATCGAAAAATCCTTCTGCATGCAGGCGAAAGCCGTGACCCGCGCCGAGATGGCGCAATATTACGCCGCCAACTCGGATCCCGCCGCCGCACAAGCCTATGCCGACAATCCTGAGCAGCCCGCCGACGACGTGCCGCTCGCCGTGGCGCAGAACTATACCGCCTGGCTGTCGAAACAACTGAACACCCCCGTCCATCTGCCGTCGGCCACCGAATGGATGGCAAGCGCCGTCAAGCTGACGGCCGAAAAACTCCCCGACAACGGCGACATCATCCTGCAATGGAGCGCCACCCCCTGCGAAGCCGGCGGCAACGTCGCCTTCATGGCACAAGAGGGCTCGACTTTCGTGGTCTGCTCGGATGCCTCGGCGGGTGGGATTTTTCGGGTGAGTGCGGAGTTGCGGTGAGGGGGCGAGGCGCCATGAAAAACGAAAATGCCATCAAGGATCTTCGATGGAGTGCTTTTGAATAGGCCCATTCGTTTTGGCAGTGTCGGCGCCCCTTGCTCCCTCTTCTCCCCTCGGGGAGAAGGTGCCCGTAGGGCGGATGAGGTGGCCACACGGCACGCCATTCACCATCTCTTTAGCTACCTCCATTCACGATAGACGATACCTGATGCAACCGTTTTGCTGAAGGACGACTGAGTTAACCAGCCTGAGTTTGAGGTCCATCAATCGCCAAGGAGCTTCGACATGCCTGAATTACGCTCGCCACGTCTTGCGGTTCTTATCGATGCTGACAATGCCTCTGCGAAGATCGTGGACGGCCTGTTCGAGGAAATAGCCAAGATTGGGGAAGCAAGCGTGCGGCGCATCTATGGCGACTTCGCCAGCGCTCGCTCGAAAGCATGGATCGACGTCCTTGCAAGATACGCGATCATCCCTCAACAACAGTTCGCCTACACCACAGGCAAGAACGCGTCCGACATCACCCTGGTCATCGATGCGATGGACCTGCTGCATAGTGGCCGCTTCGACGGTTTCTGCTTGGTGTCATCAGATAGCGATTTCACCCGCCTCGCCTCGCGCATCCGCGAGCAAGGGATCGATGTCTTCGGCTTCGGGGAACAGAAGACGCCGGAGAGCTTCCGCCAAGCGTGCCGGCGGTTTATCTACACGGAAAATCTGGCTCCTTCGGCTGTGTCGAACGGAGCGGATGCCGTGCAGGCTGCGTCTTCGCTACGGCCGCCTAGCGCCGCAACACCGATAATCAAAAGGGTAATCGCGCAGATGGAGACCGAGGATGGATGGGTCCAGCTCGGCGTCGTTGGAAATCAACTTGCCAATCTGGCATCTGACTTCGACTCACGGACTTTCGGATTCAAGAAGTTGATCGATCTGGTAAAGAAGACCAACGCCTTCGAGGTAGATCACGCCGGAGGCCGTCCGGTTCGTATCCGCCTGAAACCCCAACCAACGAAAAACAGCGTGAAATCAGCAACCTGACGATTGTGTTTCGCGGTGCATTTAATGCATGCGTTGATCGATGTTATAGAGGCAGGGTTTCAGCTTGATGGCGCCGGCCTGAGCCTGCGGTCCTATCGCGCATCAGCCCCATTCACCAAGCTTTCCAAGTACGCACAAAACATCTGCGCCATCGCCGCCGAGAAAGTGGTGATCTCCTCCTCCGTCCTCGGCGTTGCCGAGAAATCCTGGCCGACCGTGCTCAGCGTCGTCATGATCAACTCACAGGCGACATCACGAACCGGGGTCGATGCTGCCGGCAGCACCTCGCGCATGAATTGCTCCATGACCGGCTCGGTCGCGCGTTTTGCCGCTTCCGCCTCCGGCGCGTCGCGGTAGAGCGGCGCGGCGTCGCTGAGTGCGATGCGAACCGATGCCTCCTCGCATTCCGAGCGCAGAAACGCATGCACCAGCAATCGAAGCCTTTCGAAGGGAGGCATCGATCGGTCGCTGAGCATCTCCGCCAGCATGGTGGTCGTCTGCTGCCATTCCTCGCTTTGCAGCCGGAACAGGATCGACGCCTTGTTGGGGAAATATTGGTAGAGCGAACCGACGCTGACGCCCGCCCGCTCGGCCACGCGCGCCGTGGTGAAGCGATGCGCTCCCTCTTCCGCCAAAACACGAACTGCCGCCTGCAGGATCGCGCCGACGAGGTCGTTCGAGCGCGCCTGCTTCGGCGATTTTCTCGTGGAAATCCGGGGGCTTGTAACCTTGCTCATCTCGACGGACCGCAATGCGATTAGAAAATGCGACGAATTATTCGTATTTTCCATGGCGACACAAGAGACATCGCCAACAAGGATTTCAACGATGACGACATTGACAACCGCCCCGCTCGCGCCGCTGCTCGTTCGCCTGTTCGAAGAGGCCGCTTCCGCCACCAGCCCGGCTCTTTCGAGCATCTCCGGCGAGGAACGGCTGCGCCTTCTGACAAGCAAGACCGAGTATCTCGATCTCTACACCAGCCTGAAGGACCTCTGGCTGCCCGTGTCTCGCGAGGCCGGCCATCTTCTCTATATGCTGGCGCTCAGCACGCGGGCCCAAAACATTGTCGAATTCGGCACGTCCTTCGGCATATCGACGCTCCATCTCGCAGCCGCTCTCCGCGACAATGGCGGCGGCCGGCTGATCACCACCGAGTTCGAGCCGTCGAAAGTGGCGCGGGGCCGGCGGCATTTGACCGAAGGCGGCCTGATCGACCTCGTCGAAATGCGCGAAGGCGACGCCTTGCAGACCCTTGCCGCCGATCTCCCGGAGACCATCGACCTTGTGCTGCTCGATGGCGCCAAGGCGCTCTATCCTGAAATTCTCGCCCTGCTCGAACCGCGCCTTCGCTTAGGTGCCCTCGTCATCGCCGACAATGCCGACGATTGCCCTGAATATCTCGAACACGTCCGCTCACCGGCGAACGGTTTTCTCTCGACGCCATTCGCCGGGGATATCGAGCTTTCCATGCGCGCCGCCTGATAGGTCGGTACCGCGTCAGGCGGAAGATGGGCCTCGGCCGGAATGCGCCAACACCGCACATTGCCAGCCATGCGGAAAAGATTATCTTAAATGCAGGGGGCTTGCCTGTGGAACGGCAATTCCTGGCTATGGGCTTCGATATTGTCGCCTTGAAGCATGATGCGAGGATGGCATCTATGTTGCTGGAAGATTTGTATCGCCTGATGAAGACCGGGCACGTACAGGCTCAGGGCATTGTCGACACCATGACCCAGCCCGTTGTCGTACTCGATCAGCATTTCTATGTGACGGCCGCAAACAATGCCTTCATCAAAGCTTTCAAAGTCGAGCGGGAGGACATTGTCTCTCAGGACTTCTTCGGGCTTGGCAATGGGCAGTGGGATATTCCGGAACTTCGGCAGCTTATATACTCCGTCATCCCACGAGCGGCCGCCGTCATCGGCTTTGAAGTGAAGCATGATTTCCCGACAATCGGCAAACGTACCTTTCTTGTCGATGCCCGACGCCTCGTTCATCCCGATGACAATAGTCCCAACATCTTGGTCATCTTCGACGACGTTACGGAGCGCCTGCGCCACGATGCCGAGATGGACTTCATCGTCGCGGAGATGCGGCATCGGCTGAGGAACCTGTCGGCCGTCGTTCAGTCGGTCGTGAACAACACCAGGACCGACGATCCGGCCGTGGCAAGCTTCAAGGAAGCGCTGCTTGGAAGGCTGAATATCACCTTTCAAGCGCAGGCGGTTGCCGCCGTTAGTGGCGTGGCCGAGTTTGAAGCGTTGCTGAGAGGCGCAGTCGGCACGACGGTCTCCGAACGGCTCGAATGCTCTGGACCTTCCGTAGAACTTCGCAGCTCAAACGTTCTTCCGGTCAGCATGATCCTGCACGAGCTCAGCACGAACGCGTTGAAGCATGGTGCGGCCTCGGTCCCCGGCGGAAAGATACGGCTGACGTGGGAACTGGAAGCCAGGCCACGGGATCGGACGCTGCTCGTATGCCAGTGGCGCGAGGAAGCGGGGCCGCGTATTGATGAGTCTGTACGCAAGGGCTATGGGACTGAACTGATCGAAGGCCTCGCCGCCCATATGGGTGGAAGCGTGGAACTTAACTATCCTCCCAGTGGTTTTACTGCGACAATCAAAATCCCGATGTGAGATCATGTGAGCAATGCTGTCGACACGAGGGCCGGAACCGAGATCAAGGTCCTCGTCGTCGAGGACGAGTTCTTCATCGCCGATGAGCTCCGAGGCAATCTGACCGCGGCAGGATTTCTGGTACTTGGCCCGGCATCATCCAACGAGGACGCTCTCGATCTGCTTGAGCAGGAGCGACCTGACGTTGCTGTACTTGACGTTCATCTCGGCGAGGCAACAGTGAACCCGGTAGCCGCGAAGCTTCGGCAGATGAACGTTCCGTTCGTCCTCACGACAGCAAGTCCAGCCCATGAACTTGCATCTGATCCGGACCTCGCAGGCGCCGTCATCCTGCCAAAGCCGACAGATTTCGGTCGTCTCGTCGAAATCCTCCGCAACCTGGCCAGGTGACGGTTCACCGGGTGGCGCGCGCCCGGCGCAGGTCAATCCGGGCCAAAAGCGGGTCGTCGGTGGCAGCGGCTGCGCGATACCGAACAAGTCCGCGGAAGCAGTTCACCGATCTTGATAGCAACTCCTCTTTGCAATCGCGAAGCTTCACGCTCAAGCAGTGTTCGCCGTAAAGTTTTCAATTCCCAATTTCAAAATACGCGCGTATATTGCAGCCAGGATTGCAGTATCCGTGCCTTGAGGGGTCGAGGACAATGTGCTGGAATACATCGTCGGCATTCACGCCGGTCGCGCTTTCTTTGAGCGGTCCGGTATCTCGCAAAATCGTACGGACGCTGGGTGACGCCGCGTATCTCCTGATCAACGACTGGCCTTTCGATGACGGCGAGGAATATGTCGCCGCCGTGAAAGCCTGCGTCGACGCCATCAGCGGAAAGATTGCCCCGGAGCAATTCCGGGAAGCGCTTCTGCGGGCGGCCGGGGAGGCCGGTATCGCTGCTCTATCGCTCGTACCGCAGGGGGTTGGGCAGCGCAGAGCCGACCTGCCCCCGGCGATGCGAACATAGGCCTTGTTCCCGCCTTTCAACGTCAGGTTTGCGCCAGTCGGGGCGAGCATCCTAAATGCGCCACTGCACGGACATCATTTTGTCCGACCGCCGCGCCACACGCGAGCGAGCAGCACCGAAAGAACTAAATGCAGCATCACTACGGGCCAAAGCAGGATGCCCGCGTGCCCGGAACCGAGGCCCAGGTAGGCAAGATAGAGGGCTACAACTGTACTATAGAATAGCATCCCTTCGAGCGACCGACCCCGCAAGCATGCGATCCCAAGTCCGATCAGCGCGATGCCCGCTACACGCGCGACCGCCGCCGCCGGGCCGACCAGTGCCTCCCCAAGCAGTAACTCGCCTGGTCTAGGTCGTCGGCGTGGCGGCAGACGCCTGTTGCGTCCGGATAGCCTGCGCGGCCGCGGCCACGCCTGCACCTTCCTTCTCGTCACCTCCGACCTGCACCGTCGGCTGCGCAAACGTAATTCCGTTTGCCAGGAACAACTCGCGGATCTTGGCGTAGGCCTTGCGACGGATGTAGGTCTGCATGCCAGGAACGGTCGTCATCGCAAAACTCAACACAATACCGTAGTCGGCGAATTCCTCGACGCCCTTCATCTTCAGGGGCTCGATAAAAAGCGGCCCTAGCTCTGCGTCCTCCTTCAGTTCTGCTCCAACCTTCTTCGTCAGCTTGCGGGCCTTCTCGATATCAGTGTTGAAGCCGACTGTGATCCTGAACTTGTCGATAACCCAATCACGGCTCATGTTCTGGACGGCGCCCAGTTCGCCGAACGGCACTGTGAACACCGGGCCGCGGTGATGACGCAGGCGAACGGAACGCAGGCTGAAGCCCTCGACGGTTCCCTTGTAGTCCTTGGCCTGTATGTATTCTCCCACGCGGAAGGCATCATCCAGCATATAGAACACCCCGCTGATGACATCCTTGACGAGCGTCTGCGAGCCAAAGCCAATGGCCACGCCGAAGATGCCGGCGCCAGCAATCAATGGTCCGATCTGCACGCCGAGCTGAGCAAGCACAATCAAAGCTGCCATGACGGCCACCACGACCGCCAGGGCATTGCGGAAGATCGGCAAAAGCGTGCGGAACCGCGCCCGCCGGGCGGCATCGGCAGGTGGAAGAGACGCTGTTTCCGCCGACCCGCGTAGCGTTCGATCAATCCACCCCTTCGTCAGTTGCCAAAGCAGGTCGGCGCAAACGAGGATGAGAACGCTTTTCAAAGCGCCGTAGAACAATGCCGCGATTATGGGGTCGCGCTGACCCAGCGTATCCGGATTGAGACGCCAGACCAGTGCAAGCCAGGCAACTGCGGCCGCGATTGCCGTCGCGCGTGCGCCCCGGACGATCAAGATGCCACGAAGGCTGGCCGGGTCATTTGTGAACGTTCCGGCGATGCGGCCGATGGTGTTGAGAATCGAGGGAAGAACAAGCGCATAAACGCCGATCCAAAACAGGCCCCGCATGTTGAGGCACCAGACAAGCCACAGGGCGACAAGGAAGGCCGTCACCGCCGCCTTCCAAGAACGGGCTCGCGACGACGTACTCCACACAGTTTCGATGATCAGAAGGAGCCCGACGACTGAAAAGCAGTAACTGAGCGCCTCCCTGGCGAGGGGCGGCATGCCGAGCGGCCCCCCAATCGTGGCAGTGGCAATGGCAAAGCAGATCAGGCCGATGATGATCTTTAAGCGGACACGCACTGGCCTCGCAATCGCCGCGACCGACAGAAGTGCCACTACGACGCGGAACGCCACGAAGGCGGAGAGATAGGCGAGCAGGGCAACGCTGGCGAGAGGCGGCCACTCCACCGCAAAGAAGACGATCGCCATGGTCCCTGCAAAGATGCCGACCGGGGCCAGTCTTCCGAAAAGCGTTTCACGCGGACCGACTCGTCTGCGGTACAGTCCCTCCACGAGAAGACCAAGAGCCACAAGCCCGCCGAATATAACGAACACCGGCGCATAGCCCATGCTGATGGCCTGCTGACGTGTCCGGCTGGCGGCCGCCACCGCTTCCGCCGGTATCGCGGGAATGGTGCTGATCACCTCATGAACGCGAGTGCGGGCCGCGGTCTCCCATTTGGCGAGATCGTTCGAGCCCGCTGCGGCGGTGTCGCCCGGAGCCGGAGGCACAGCTTCCTTTCGGCTGTTGAGCCAAGCCTGCACGTCCGGATCCTGAAGCAGGCGGACGAGCTCATCGATCTTTTGTGGCGGGGCCGTCGGCGATTGCGCCATGGCGTTGAACGCGAAGACAAGTCCGGCGACGACTGACACAATCCATTTCATCTTGCTTATCCTGTTGCATCAGGGTCTGCGACGTGGTGGTGAGGTGCGGCTCCTCGATGATTGCCGCCGACGCTGCGAGCGTGGTGCAGATGCACTTTTGACCCCAGCCGGATGACCGCGCCGTGTCAAAAGAGGAGGAGCGGAGGCGACGCCAGGTTTCAGCTTTTGCATTCCGATTACCCCCAGGGGAGAATGGGCATCTCATTGCTACAGGCTAGCAGGCAGCGCACGTCGAAGCCTGTAGCATCGCGTAACATCTATGTGTCTGCTCATGGATTGGCGCAAAATTCCCACATCGTTGCGGCATGGCGCCGCCGATTGCTTAGGGACGGATCCGGGAGCGCAATGTCGGGCGCCCGGAATGCTTTTGCCTGTTTGATGGCAGTCCTTGATCGATCGATGACCGCATCGATGGCGTCGAAATCGATACCTAGCGACGACCGACGCGGTTAACTGGACCACCTTTATTTACAGCAGTTCCGTGCGTCACTGTACCACGCGCTGCACGAGCAACCGGGCGCGGCCTCAGCACCACCCCGGGCCTTACGACGCAGCCCGCCGGATAACTGATATATTGACAATAGACAACAGCATTTGCGGTATCCATCGGCGGCGCCGTAAATCCAATCGTTAGAAAGGCAAGTGACACAGCGGCAATTCTTTTCATATTCTCCTCCTATATCCTCGACACTTCCTAGAAGTATTGCAGTTGCTCCCACTTCCAGGCGTAGGCCTGTGTGCGTACGAACGCTTTGATAATGACGGAGCGTCAGACCTGGTCATGGCAGGCCCACCTACAAACGGCCTCATCATAACATTCGAGCCAATTCCTGGCTCGTAACATCACGTAGAATCGGTTCCGTGCTGCGATGCCAAGGCCGGAGCGTGATTAGGCTGCGGCTGCTGATCAGCGTCGCCGACGGCTTTGAATGTTTCCTTTGGGCCGATAGCGGCCCCCGCTCAAAACCTATTTGATCACGGCTGTAGCGTCCTGCGAGCGCGAAACCTGGGATGAATGCCTCGATGCACTACGCACAAGGTTTGTCTGGGAATGGGACACGCCGAACAAGCAAAAGAGCAAAAAGTAACGTATCGCCTATCGCGATGGCCGCGTCGGGCCGGAAGCCGCCGGCGGCAGCGTTGGCTTCTCACAAGTAAACACAACCAGCCTACCATCAGCAGCTACATCCCGAGCGCCAGCAGTGAGTAAAGCCAAACCAGCAGGAAGGCCGCACCTGATATAAGACGCCCCGCATTAAGTTTGCTACCGAACCAAACGGTCCGGTAAATTGCAAGGCAGCCACCGGCAGCGGCGATAAACCGAGCGGCGCGTAGAGTTTGATCGTTAATTCGCTGCAGTCGAGGCAGCCACCAGGGCCGTAGCCGTGGAACCCGCCCTCAAGATAAACGCGGATCTCCGAATACGACCACCAAGCGAAATATGCGGTCAGCGACCATGTCCAGTATCTCCTGGTATTGCCAATTTGGAGAAGCACCAAACCCATAACGCATAGGAACACGTAGTATAGGTCGTCAGACGTATCCGCGCTCAGATCAGTCGTATAAATCCATTCGATCCGTGCCATTTCGAAGTTTTGAACTGACAAGAATGCTGCGATGGCTAAAAGTCCAAAGGAAATCAGAAGTCGGCTGTTCTGTTCAATCGTGCCGTAGCGCATCGAGACACCTGCTCCCAGTTCCTTCGCGATGCTGTCTAGCTCGAAATATGGCGGAAGGGGCGATTATCCGTTGCTGTGCGGCAATGAAGCGCAAGCACTTCGCTGATGCACGCCAACCGAGAACGAAGATATCCCGGACTAGGTGATGGAAGGATGGATCAATTGATCCCATCCGCTCTGGTCGTCGGCTTCAGCAGGATGATGAGAAGCAGGCCGGCGACGATGAGTGCCGCGCCTTCGAGATGATAGCGTTGCAGCTGTTCGCCAAGGAACAGATAGGCGAGCACGGCGATAAAGATCGTCTGGATGTAAAGCAGCACGCCCGCCCGCGCCGCGCCCAGGGCCTCGATGCTGCGATTGAAGAGATAATACATCGCCGCGCCGCCGGGGATCGCGACATAGCCGAGCGCGATCAGGCCGCTGGTATTGAGCGTCGAGCGCTCGTCGGAGGCAAGCTCAGAGAGGTAGAAGGGCAGCGCCGTCAGCACCGCCGCACCGAGGAGGAGGACCAGGAGCGCAAGGCGATTGAGATCGAATTTCGCCCGGCGCAGCAGCACGGTATAGAGGCTGAAACAGAAGGCGCCGGCGACGATCCATAATTCGCCGGGATTGAGGTCGAGACGCAGGAGCCCGGCCGGGCTGCCCTTGACGATGATGACGACGATCCCGAGAAAGGCGAGGATCGATCCGATCACCTGCCAGCGCCCCATCGGCTCGGCCAGAATGAAACGGGCAAGAATCATGGTGATGATCGGGATCAGGGCGATGATGATGCCGGCGGTCGTGGCATCGGCATGTTCGAGGCCGACAAAAATCAGGCCCTGGCAGATCGCAAGCCCGATACCGCCGATGGCGAGCAGTTCGAGACCGCGGGCCCGCACGAGCGCGGCCATGGCGCCGAAATGCCGGGCGACGATCGGCATCAGGATCGCCCAGGCAATCAGCACGCGCCAGAAGCACAGCGCCCAAGGCGGCATCTCCGAAGAAACCCATTTCGCGGCGATATAGACGCCGGCCGACAGCAGCCAGCAGAAAACCCCCACGGAATAGGCGGCAGCGAGTGAACCGCCCGCCGTCTGTTCCGTCCCGACCGTGTCGCGATGGACCGCCAAGACATGTATCGCCATGGCGAAGTTATGCCACAATTCCCGAGCGCTGCACAGATGATGCGGCGGCACTTCGCCTATTGCGCAAGGACGACCTCCGGCGTCGCCGGGCCGGCTACGATTAGAACGCAGCATTTCCCGATGAATCGGCGCTGGCTGCTTGGGACCGATCGCCGACGAGCCTCGGCCGCTTTGCGCCGGAAGCAGTCGTCATGCACGCCACAAACGCCCTTATTTTTCAATTCAGATGCTTCGCAGTTGATGACCCGACAGATCGACGGCTATAAGGCGCCGGGTAGTATGAGGGGAGTTAACGTGTGGCTGGCGTCGAGTTAATTCTTTCCGAAAGCCGGATGCACACCTTCGTCCAAGAACGCCTATCTGGATGTATCATCGCTAAAGACGACAAGGTGCCTTTTTCGGGACCGCCTGATGATGATCTTTTCGATTACGTGCGTCGCCAATTTCGACAGCTTTTTATCAAGCACTCCTCTTTCGCGAACGATGAATTCTGCTTCAAACAGCACACATACCCTGATGGCACTGAGATCTTCTTGGTCGATCAGTTCGTCGGGCTGGGCCACCTGAAAATGCTGACGCTTCCGCTGATAGGCGCACTGGAACCGGCCTACCGGCTGACCATCGGATACCAGAGTTTCTTCGTGTTAGGAGACGCGCATATTCCTCCCTCACCAGATCTCAAAAAGTTTTATACCTCGACGATAAATGCTGCCAAGAAGCGAACGCTGAAGCTAGAAATATTCAAAGGCCGCAGCATGTGGTTTGAAAGCGATCTTTTGAAATCCGTTCCCAATATTCTGGATACTGTTAGAGCCGCATATCGTCGTTGACGAGGCTTACGGCCGTCCGCCCGCTTCGGGCCAGGAGCAGTCAGGGGATCGCGTCCGCTTTGTACCGAGAGCGGTCATTGAACCGGTGACCGCAAAGAGGCATTGTGCAAGCCTTCGCAAGATATCGAGAGATCATTGCATGCTCCGAAAAGCGGTTCCAAGCGACCTCTTGGCGCTGAAAGCTATCCGTTCGTCAGTTGTCGAAAACATGTTGAGCGACCCCACAAAGGTTACCGATGATGATTACGATTGGTATGTAGCCAACCCGGGCGTGGCCGTTTGGGAAGAGAACGGCGATGTCGTCGGCTTTTCGGTGGCTGACCCACGCAACGGAAACATTTGGGCGCTTTTCGTGGTCCCTGGATTTGAAAGAAAAGGGATCGGCTCCATCCTGCTGGCCGAAGCCTGCGCCTGCCTCAAGTCTGCCGGCATCGGACGCGCCTGGCTCACCACCGATCCAAACACCCGAGCCGAGAAATTCTATCGCGCGGCCGGTTGGGAACATGTCGGCGAAAAGGACAACGAGCTTCTTTTCGAACGATCACTGTGAGTCTTGCGCCATCCGGGAGAAAAGAAAGGGAGGCACCAGTTGCAACTGAGTTTGGAGTTATTTGTCGAAACGCCTGAGAAATCGCTCGATTTCTATCAGCGGGTCCTGGGCTTTGAAGTCCACGGTTCGGCGAGCGCCGAATACACGATGCTGAAAAGCGGTGACGCCGTGATCGCGATCAATTCGCGAAGCGTCCTTTCGACCGATCATCCGTTGTGGATCGAAACCGGCGACAGGGTTGGCCTCGGCGTCGAGATCGTCTTGAAGGTCGCCGACGTCGAGGGTGCCTATCGCACAGCGAAAGAAAGCGGCTGGCCGGTCTCCGATCTTGCTCTTCAGCCTTGGGGGCTGCGTGATTTTCGCCTTATCGATCCTGACAGCTATTATGTCAGAGTGACCAGCCGTCACACGAGCTGATGCCAATCCGGGCGCGGTTGCAACAGACAGGCTCGCGGGGGTGACGGTGGCCTGCGACGTCAATCCGTCACCGCCCGTCAGCACGGGCGCCGAGTGCCGGCTCCCCATCCAATGCCATGGCGGCGGTGCCGGACCGCTCGCCCCTCGGCGTGCGGGGCGTCTCTCAGCCCTCGGATTTCAGCTTGCCGCCGGTCGCCCAGGAATCCTTGGCGATCTCCGTGATCAGAATTTCCACCGATTCCGGCGGGCACACCAGGGTTTCGACGGCGGCTTTGGTCGCTTCGCGCACGAAGGCGCGCTTCTGATCGTCGGTGCGGCCGGGATGCATCTGCAGGTGAAGAATGGGCATGTTTTCTCCTTGGTCACGGTTGGTTATGTCCGCCGCCTTGGCGCGGACATGACGACTATGTTGTAAATAACAGGGTTGATAAATAAGCTGCGAGTGTCTTCATTCGAAACCTGGAAGTAGGCAATCATGGACAAGCTGGCCGGCATGGCGATGTTCGTCAGGGTCATCGACAATGGCAGTTTCGCCGCCGCTGCGGAGATCGCGCAGGTGTCGCCCGCCATGGTTGCCAAGCATATCAAGACGATCGAGACCCGGCTCGGGGCGAAGCTGATCCATCGCACCACGCGGCGCCATCAACTGACGGAGGTCGGCCAGCTCTATTACGAGCGCTGCAAGCGCGCGCTATCCGAAGTGGCGCTGGCCGAGGCTTCGGCAAGTGAGCTGCAATCGGCGCCGCGCGGCCGGCTTCGGCTGGTGGCGCCCGTCAGCTTCGGCACGCAGAACCTGGTGCCGGCGCTCGTCGAGTACCAGAACGCCTATCCCGACGTCAGCATCGAGCTGTCGCTCGACAACAATGTCCATGATCTCGTCGGCGAGGGTTTCGAGCTCGGCATCCACATTGGCCCGCTCGCCGACAGCAGCCTCGTCGCCCGCCCGCTCACGCCCTACCGGCGGATCCTCGCCGCCTCACCGGACTATCTCGCCCGCCATGGCCGGCCGGCTTCGCCGGAAGCGCTGACCAATCATCTCTGCCTCGGCCACTCCTACTGGCGCAAACAGGACCGCTGGCATCTGGTCGGGCCGGGCGGCGAAATACGCGACGTGCTGATCTCGGGAAAATTCTCGACCAACCAGGGGGCAGCACTGCGCATGGCAGCGCTGAGCGGCGCGGGCATCGCGCTGCAGCCGGAACTGCTGCTCGCCGCCGACATCGCCGAGGGCCGGCTCGAGCAGGTGCTGCCGGAATGGTCCTACAAGCCAGTGCCGATGTCGCTCATCTACGCCCCGAACCAGCGGCCGACGGCGATGTTGCGCACGGTGATCGATTTCCTGGTGGAACGGTTTGGCTGACGACATCAGCCGGCTCGATAGATAGCTATCCCTGCGAGATCGAAATGCGGGGCATCCGGACGAAAAGAGTACCCGAAGCGGCGATCATGTGATGGTTGGACCGGAGCCGTAAAACGAGAATAGGGTCCGGCAAGAAACCCATAAGACGGCGACTACCTATCTCCCGCGGCGCAAATAAGTGATCATCAGGAGTGTGGAAATGAAAGAAATCGCATGGAGAAACGATGACGACGGGATGCTTCTTGGCGCCAGAGCCCACGATGCTAGATTGATTTCGTTGGAGTTTGTGAACCGACGCCGGCTTCTTTTGACTTTAAGGAGAGTTGATGGAACGGAAGTAAAACTCTCGTATGAGGGGGTTCAAGAAATTTCCCTCGGGCAAATTTGGGATGATTCGATAGTCATCGATATTTTCATCTGGAGCGTCGAAAATGTGCCGGCTTCGCAGTCGGTAGATGCGGGATGGAACGCATTGTTTCAGGGGCAGGCAGGCCTCCAATATCTTCAGGAAGATATAAGGAAAATAATCGATCGAGATAGGTTTCAGTTTTTGTCCATCATCGGCTTCGTCAACGGCACGTCAACGGCGGTGGTTTGCAAGACCCTGCGCATCGCAGAAGCTTGAGTGCTAGGAATGGCCGGTCAACCGCTCATCTTGAAGTTAATAGTTGGGACCTGCTTCGGCGCGTGTCTCGTAAGCTTCGCTGTCATTTTTTGGGTGATAATCAGGGTGCTCATTAAGACCGGCTGTCTGATAGATAAGCCGGAAGACCATGACCTTGACTGGCGGGAACGGCAAGCACGCAGGCGCAACCGCTTCGACAGGTACTACGTTGCCGACGAGTTTCGTCCATTGCGCAAGGCAGCCGCCATCGCATGGACAGCTTGGCTTCTGTCTTTCAGTTCCCTTCTTTTAATAGGGTTTCTGTTCGGCGAGAGAGCGTCGCACTAGGCAGAACCACGATCTTCCAGCTTTGTAGCAGAACCCGCAATCAATCGAACCGCAACGCCGCAAAATAGATACACATTGTGTATGCGCCTTGGTATGCTGACCTCAAAGGAAAAAACCATGGCCAGCAAAAACGCGACCGATACCCATAAACGCGCCGTCAATTTGAAGGTGCGTGACGACATTCGCGGCCTGATCGACCGTGCAGCCAAGGCTCACGGGAAAACCCGGTCGGATTTCATGATCGACGCCTCGCGCCGCGCCGCCGAAGACGCGCTTCTCGACCAGACATTGGTGCAAGTCGATCCGGACAGCTATAAACACTATCTGGCCGTCCTCGACCAGCCGCCAAGCGGCGAAGGTTTCGAACGGCTGATGAATGCTCCCAAACCCTGGCAGCCGTGATGTTGTCACCGCCGGCGCTTCTCGGCGAAGCGCACGATCTCCAACTATTCAACAGCGGGCACGATAGTCTCGATGAATGGCTGCGCCGCCGCGCGCGGGCCAATCAGGTCAGCGGCGCATCGCGAACCTATGTGGTCTGCGAGGGCGAGCGTGTCATCGGCTACTATTGCCTGTCATCGGGGGCGCTTGCGGTCTCGCACGCACCGGGAACGATCCGACGCAATATGCCGGACCCCGTTCCCATGGCGGTGCTTGGTCGTCTTGCTATCGATCGGAACTGGCAGGGAAAAGGCGTCGGAGCCGCGCTGTTGCAAGACGCCGTTTTGCGCACAGGGCAGGCGGCGCATATCATGGGCATTCGCGGCCTTCTGGTTCACGCAGTCTCCGACGAAGCTAAAGCCTTTTACGAGCGCTATGGGTTCGTCGCGTCGCCCGCCAACCCTATGACCTTGGTGTTATCGTTGAAAGCGCGACAGGCTTTAACTGCCGCATCGGATCGCCTTTACCGCTGATGTGCTTCGCCTCAGGCGACCGACCACCCACCGTCCACCAGCAGGTTCGCGCCGGTGATCAGGCTTGCCGCCGGCGACGCCAGGAAGACGACGGCACCGACCACATCATCGGTTTCGCCGATCCGGCCGAGGGGAATATGATCGAGCGTCGCTTTGCGATTGGCGGGATCGGATAGAAAAGGGGCCGTACCATCCGTGTGGATGAAGGTCGGCGATACGGTGTTTACGGTGACATTATAGGCTGCCCATTCGGCTGCGAGGCAGCGCGTCAGGTGATTGATTGCCGCCTTGCTCATGCAATAGATTGCCTCGCCGCGCAGGGCCACGGTGCCGGCCTGGGAGCTGATATTGATGATCCGGCCCTGATTGCGCTTGATCATCTGCCGCCCGACCGCCTGCGTCATCAGAAAAGTGCCCTTGATGTTGACATCGAGGATCTCGTCAAGGTCCTTCTCCTCGACGAGTTCCGCAAGATTGCCGGGCGCCACGCCGACATTGTTGACGAGGACATCGATCCGGCCAAATGCCGCTAACGCCGCGTCGACGGCTTGCGCGATATGGGCCTTGTTGGGAAGCTCCAGTTCAACAGCGAGAACTTTGCGTCCCGCACCCTCGATTTCGGCAACCAGATCCCCCGCGGCTGCGACATCGCGGACCCCCAAAACAATATCGGAGCCCGCCGCAGCACAGGCAAGCGCGCAAGCCCCGCCGATGCCACGGCTCGCTCCCGTCACCAAAGTCACCTTGCCCGCAAGGCTGAAGTCCGGCGCATTCTTCTGCATCATGCTGCCTCCCCCGATGAGACCCAATTATGGCAGGGTCGGCGGGCGGATGCCAGATGCTCTGCGGATGTTGAGGCGTTCCTAACCTCGCCTGACCTGTCCGACGGTCCATATACAAATCGCGGGTCGGAGAACGTAGCGCCGGGGTTCAAGAGAGCCTCATCCTTGAGGTGCCCCGCAGGGGCCTCGAAGGACGAGGCGAGTGTGCCGGACGTACGACGCTGCAAACCCAATCCTTGCTGGCTTCGCGCCAGTAGCGGTCATTGCAGAAGTCCTGCTATCAAACCAAGCAGCCCTTTCTCTTTTGGTGAAAAGCAATGACCTATCGGACTATCTATTCAGATGTGGATTTCGCCGAGATGGGTTGGCATGATGCCACTGTCTACTCGATCACGTTCCCCCAAGCAAATTTCACGATCAGCTTCGACATCGATTACATCTTCAAATGGCACAGGACACAGACAGAATTGCGAGGATGGGACGTGGCTCCCTGCACCTTGGAGTTTCAGAACATCTCTGATCTCAAGATGTCGCTAGACTGGCAAATGCAGGGTGACACCACGATTCTGGACATTACTCGGCAAAACAGGCAGCTATCGCCGAACGGAAAGTTTGTTTGCTGGGACTACCGGGTTGAGCTTGATGTAGGGGTGGTTAGCTTCACTGCTACCGGGTTCGAGCAGGTTGTGCGCACCCCATCGATTTTTTCAGAATCTCAGTCTCTCGGGCGGAAGAACAGAGTTCTTGAGTAGCGGGAAATGGGCGGCCGTGAAGTCCGCATGGGCCGACAGTGGTCATTGGCGCGTGGGCTACGAGCAGCTGCACCGAACCAGCATTCACCGCCGCGCCGGCGGCTTCGTGGCCGCTCGCCGCTGCAGCGCGAAACGCGCCGCCGAGCAGTTGATGTCGGGAACGAGATCGTAGGTCTGCTGGTAGAGGCTCTGCGCCAGCGTGTTGTTGCCGCGATTTTCCGAGGCAAGGGCCGCGAGCGCCGTGCGTTTATAGGCCTCGACGATCGGTTCGGCGGCCTTTGCGAGGGCGGCGTCGTCGGAGGGTTCGGCGGCTAGCGAAAGGGCCGCATAGGTCGCCTCGCCATCGCGGCCGACGCGGCCGCCGACCGCACCATTGAAGCTTTGCTCGGAAACCTGGCGCATGCGCCTGGCATTCTTGATGCAGGTCGGGATGCGGGCGGCCTCCGCATTGATGCGTTCGGCCGTCGGGCCGCTCTCGGCGCTCTCGCCGCCGGAAAGGATTGCGTAGCCGATGATGCCGACGATGGCGAGATAGACGAGCCCCATGCCCGCGAGGAAGGCCGGCTGCTTGAGGAGCGGCTTCTTCGGCTTGGTGTCGCCCGCCTTGGCGGCCTCCTTCTTCGGCGCCTCCTTGGCGGGGGCCTTTTCCAGAAACTGGAATTCGACGTCCTTGCCGAGACGGAAACTGTCGCCGGTTTTCAGCGAGGCCGTCTGCAGCAGCGCTTCGCCGCGCAGCATAATCGGGTTCAGCCCCATGCGGCGGATGATGAAGCCGCCGTCGCTCTGTTTTTCGATGCGCGCATGGATCGGCGCCAGGAACGGGTCGTCGACGACGATATCGGCGTTGGCGGCGCGGCCGATCGACATTTCCGCCCGGTCGAGCACATGGCTGCGGCTCTGGCCGCCGGGACCGGTCTGCAGCAGGCTGGGTTTGTTTCCGCGAAAAAAGGAAAAGGCCATGATCAGAACATCCCACTCGACATCATCTCGACAATTGCCGGCGCCAACACCAGAAGCAGGATCGACACGACGATCATCATCGCCGGCATGACGATCTTGGCTTTCAGCTTTTCGCTGGCCCGGTCGGCTTTCTCCCAGCGGCGGAAGCGCAGGTCGCGCGCATGTTCGCGCAACAGCTCGACGCGGTTGCTTCCCTCGACCTCACCCTGGATCACCGCGCGGATGACCCGCACCACCTCTTCGGCGGTCATCCGCCGCTCCAGGCGCTGCAGCGCCTCGACCA
This sequence comes from Rhizobium esperanzae, assembly GCF_014197615.1. Classification (GTDB taxonomy): domain Bacteria; phylum Pseudomonadota; class Alphaproteobacteria; order Rhizobiales; family Rhizobiaceae; genus Rhizobium; species Rhizobium esperanzae_A. The sequence goes on along the minus strand of NZ_JACIFY010000028.1, from coordinate 19,996 downwards.
TGCCGGTGCCGAGCGCCACGTCCTTCAGCGTCTGGTCGATCTCTTCGCTCATCACAGTGCCGGGGGCCGCCTCGGCATAAAGCCTGAGGCTTTCCGGCAGCGTCGCCTGCGCCTGCTGGGTCATGACGACGAGATCGAGGAAATAGGGAAATTCGCGTGAAATGCGCTCCTTGCGGTCCTGCATCTTGTCGTCGGCGACCACCCAGAAATAGATGGCCGGGATCAGGCCGAGGATCAGCCCGGCCACCAGCCCGCCGATGATGCTGCCGCTGGCAATGCCGAACAGCACGCCGAGCAGGACGAAGCCGAACAGGCTCATGACGACGAGAAGGGCGATATATTCCCGTCCCGTCACCCCGCCGAACGGGCGGCCGCCATAGATCAGCTTCTGCTCGAGCTGCGCGCCGTAATCGGCAAGAACCGGCTCGAAATGGGCGAGCACGAATTCGACCGGCGTACGCATGCCGATGCTGTCGACGATATTGGGCGGCGGCCCATCGCCGCCATGGGAGCGGCGCACCACCTGGATGCTGCCGAGCAGATCGCCGATCCACCAGACGATGAGCGCCGCGGTGATGCCGGCAAAGACAATGGCGATCAGGGCGAGCGGGATCTGCGACATCATACCGACACCTTCATCATCGAGCGCATCCAGAAGAAGCCGGTGGCATAGAGAATGGCGCCGACGATCGCGATGACGATGCCGATGGCGTTGCCGAACACCTTGTCGATCAGCTCCGGCTGACCGAAGAAGATCATCAGGATCATGAACAGCGCGCCGCCGTTGACGACGCGGAAGTTCATCCGCGCCTGCGACGACGAGGTGCTGATCTTCTGGTCGAGCTTCCAGATTTCCTTGAAGGATTTCGACATTTCCGTCAGCGGCTCGGATATGTCGCCGCCCTGGCGGGCAAAGAGGCCCAGCGCCGCATCGACCATCTTGAAGTGCAGGCTCGGCACGGTGCGGCCGTGGCGGTCGAGCGCCTCGACCAGGCCGATGCCGAGCTTTTGTTCGCGGGCGATGCGCTCGAACTCGCGCGAGGACGGCATCTGGCCGGTATCGGCCACCGCATTGACGGCGACGGCGAGCGGCTTGCCGGTGCGCACCGCCGAGACGATCTGGTCGACGGCATAGGGAAGCTGGGATTCGATCTGCAGCCAGCGGCGCTGCAGGAAATAGCGGATCATCGCCTTGGGCAGGAAGAAGGCGACCGGGATGGCAAGGACGATGCCGAAGATCGGCCCGAAGATCAGCGAGACCACGGCAAAGACGACCACCGCCGTGATGCCGTAGGCAAGGATCATCGTATAGGGCGGCACCGCATCGCGCCCGAAGACCTGGGCCGCCTCGCTGGCAAGCGCGATATCGCGTTCGGTCGCCCGCAAGAGCGGCGCCGGCCAGCGCACCGGCGCGCCCCAGACCAGCAGCCCCGCGGTCACCGCGCCGAGGGCGACCGTAAAGATCTGCAGAATGCTGATATCCATGGCTTCCCCCTCAAAGCAATTCCAGGAAAAGTGCGAAGCGGTTTTCCGTCCAGAATTGCGTAAAAACAAAAACTTAGAGCGGTTCTGGGCGTCCGTGAAACGCTGAACCGCTCTACACGAACATATCGAGTTTTTCGATTTCGCCGTCTTCCCCGAACTCGACGAGTTCGGCGACGAAACTCGGCAGGTAGCCGGTAAAGGCATGCACCGCCTGGCCGCCGGCGCGGCCGACCAGATGGAAGATCGGCTCGACGATGACGAGGCCGGTATCCGGATCGATGCCGATCACCTCGGATATTTCGGTCACCGCGCGCCGGCCGCTTTCCAGGCGGTTGAGCTGCACGACGAGTTCAACGGCGGCGACGATCTGCTGGCGGATCGCCATGACGGGCAGCGAACTCTGGCCCTGCAGCACCATCACCTCCAGGCGGGTCATCATGTCCTGCGGCGTGTTGGCATGCGCCGTCGTCATCGAGCCGGCATGGCCGGTGTTCATCGCCTGCAGCATGTCGATCGCCTCGGCCCCGCGGCACTCGCCGACGATGATGCGGTCGGGGCGCATGCGCAGCGCATTGCGCACGAGATCGCGGATGGTGACGCTGGTTTCGGATTCGGCCGTCTTCGGCCGCGATTGCAGATAGACGACATGGATGCCGTCGAGCTGCAGTTCGGACGTGTCCTCGACGGCAACGACGCGCTCGCCGATCGGGATGAACTGTGACAGGCTGTTCAAGAGCGTCGTCTTGCCGGAGCCGGTGCCGCCCGAGACGACGATATTCTTGCGGGCACGCACCGCCGCTTCGAGGAAGGCGCGCATCGGTTCGCTGAGCGCCCCCGCGGTCACCAGCTTGCTGATGTCGAGCCGCGACTTGCCGCCGAATTTGCGGATGGTCAGGCAAGCGCCCTTGACCGCCAACGGCGGAATGACGGCGTTGACGCGCGAACCGTCCGGCATGCGGAAGTCGGCCATCGCCTCGCTCTCGTTGATCGAGCGGTTGGAATCGACGGCGATGCGCTCGATCACCTTCATCAGCTGCCGCTCATTGGCAAAGGCGAAAGGATAGCGTTCCAGCAGGCCGAATTTTTCGACGTAGATCTCGTCGTAACGCGTCACCATGATTTCCGAGATGACGTCGAGATCCATCAGCTCCGAGATCGTGCCCCAGCGATACATCAGCTCCTCGATATTGGAGCGCAGATGCATATGGGCGATCTCGTAACGGTCGCCCGCATTGAAGAGCGCCTGCCGGGACTGGAAGGCGGCGCTGAACCGCGTGTCGAGCTGGGCGAAGTCGGAACGGGTGGATTCGAAATTGAGCTTCAGCTGCAGCGCCGAGATCAGCGCCTTGCCAACATCGAAGAGCCGGCGATTGTCTTGCTCCTCGCGCGCGAGGCTCGCCGCATTCGACGAGGCGTCGCGCCGGCCGGTGCGGGCGATGCGTTTGGCCAGCCACCGATAGACGGCGTTCTTGATGACGAGGATGACGAGATCCTGCGGTGCTGCGTCCAGCGCCTCCTTGATGAACATGTCGAGCCGCTCGCGGATGCGGTTTCGCGTATCCTCGCGCCCGAAATCCGAAGACTTCACCAGCCGGTCATATTGCGTGTCTTTTAGCAATCGCTCATGGATCTCCATCTGCAACGCCAGCACCCGCTCCTGGTCCGGAAACTGCGTCACCGCTTCCTGAGCCGCCGCTGGTTCAACAAGTTCAATCGTGACATTCGGCACCCAGATCGACATGCCGGCCGAGACCGCCACCGGCGTACCGGCCCTCAGCGGCTGGTCGTCGACCCGCGTCGGATTGCGGCCATGATGCTGCACCGACCAGCCCAGGCCGGATTTGCGCAGCACGAATTGCGGCGAGGAAACATGGCTGCCGCGCAGCCGCACGACCCCGGCGCCGGCCGGCAGCGAAAGCGTGCTGCTTTCGCCGACGAAATAGGTCTCGTTCGACGAAAGCGGGATCACCTCCCGCCCGCTGCCGTCCTCATAGGAAATCTTCAACAGCATGGCTCACTCCCCCGCGACCGTCACATGCGCGTCCAGTTGATGCTCGGCAGGTCCTCGACGGTATTGTCGGCCGGATTGCGCAGCACGAGGTTGAGGCTGCCGTTCGATTGGCCGAGCGCAAAGATCAGCATCTCGGCTTCGGCCGGCGTCACTTCGACGGTCACGTTGTTGTAGGTGCTGTTGGCCTTGGTGACCGCGCCTTCCGCCGTCGTCGCCGCGCCGACGGCCAGCACTTTGACATTCTGCAGGAAGGTGCGGGTAACGACGCGGGTCCGCGAGCTGATGCCGAGTTTATAATCCTGCGCCTGTTTGCGGTAGGCGTTGACGTCGTTCTCGTCGGCGCCTGGATATTGGGTCAGGTAGTTCTTCAGCATCTGCTCGACCGGTGAGGGCGGCTGGGCCGGAGCCTGTGGCTGACCGGCTGCTGCAGGTGCCTGACCGGGAACGGCAGGCGCTCCCGGTTGGGTGGCAGCCGGGGGTGCAACCGGCTCGACCGGCTCATCGACGGTGCCGAGAATATCGACATAGCTGCCGGGCTCGACGAAGTGGCCGACCGCAGCAGCGGCGTTGACAGGCAGGGTCAGCGCCCGCTTTCCGGGCGCGATCATCGTCGTCAGGCGCCCGCCGTCATTGTCGTCGAAATACTGGAAGAGCAGCACCGAGCCGGCCGGAATGTCGGCCGCGGCCGTCCGATCCTTCAGCCATTCCCGGTAGGCGCTCGCCGCCGGTACCGCGAGTTTGGCCAAGGCCCCGAAGCTTTCCGGCAGCATCACCGGTTCGGCGAGCATGTCAGGCGTGATCGCCTGTCCTCTCGTCACCTTGCGGTCGGGCTGGAGCCGCATGAAGGCATAGGCCACCTGCTCGTTCTTGACGCTCTCGGTCCAGAAGTACAGCAGAACGCCGGTGATGAGCCCGACGATGACAGCGGCAATGAGCTTCCAGTTCATGGTGTTATTCCCCCTACGAAGGGTTGCCTGATTTGAATGACCTCGACGGTCCGACCGTCGGCCTTGCTGCTGGTGTAAAGAACATTGGCTTCGACGCTGCCGCGCCGGCCGTAAAGCGCAATCACCCTGCCGCGCTGAGCCGGCGGGGTCTCGATGGTGAAACCGTCGCGGGCCAGAAGATCGGCGCGCTGATCCGACCAGCGCGAGGCGGTGAGCGTGCCTTTCGAGACGACCGTGCGCGACGTATGGCCCTTGTCGCGATCGCCGATATCGCTCAGCACTTCGACGCCGGCGGGCGGGCGCAGCGACATCGGCAGCTTGCTGACATCGGCGGGCGCGGCAAAGGCCGGCAGCGTCGAAGCGACATCGTCGAAGCGGCTCATCAGCACCTCGGTCATCGGCGCATCGGCGGGACGACGGATCATGATCGAGACGCCGGGGATCGGCGCTCTTGCCGAAGGATTGTTCGGGTCCTGGCGTTTGAGATAATCGAGGGCCGCCTCGCCGTCGCCGTCGAAGAAGCGCACCACCACGGCAAGATCGTCGCGGATGCGGCTCACCTTCGGGACGATCAGCATATTGGCGGCGATGACGGCGGTCAGTTCCTGCCTGTCGCTGCTTTTCGGCAAGGCCGGCCGGGTATTGGCGGCCAGTACCCGCAGCCATTCGTCGGTGATATCGGAAATGCTGCGGTCGCTCTGATAGGGCGTGAATTCGAGCGGCTGGCCGTTGATGACGAGATCGCGCGGCGCCCGTTCCGGCGCACCGAGAATGCCGGCCAGCATCGAATTCAGCGTCGCCTGGAAATCCTTGTAGACCTCGGCATGGCCCGGCTTGGCCACCACCACGGCAACGAGCCCGATGACCAGGGCAATACCGGCGAAATGGCCAGCGAAACGGATTGAGATGCGCGCGCCCTGTCTCATCTATTTCGCCCCCGGAAAGACACCGTCGAAGAGATCGCCGGAATCGTCGGCGACATCGCGGATTTCGCGCCGCAGCGTCGGATCGTAGCCCCGGCGCGTGATATCGTTGTTGTGCGAGGCAAAGAGCGTCGCGTCGTCCACGGTGAAGGCGTCCTTCCAGCGGATGCTCCTGATCGTATCGAGATCATCGGAATCCCTGAACTTGTAGACGCGGTCGGCCGTTGCGGTGACGAGCTGCGGCTTTTCATTGGCGAGATCGCCGACCATATCGCCGAAGTCTCGGCCGTCGCGCTTCAGCGTGTTCTGCACGTCGTCCCAGACAAAAGTGCGCTGCGGGTCGCCGCCGCCTTCATGCGATGGGGTGCGCGAGCAACTGATGGCATCTCCTCCCGGCAGTGCCGGCAGGGCCGGGAGCGGGAAGACATTGGAAAAGTCGGAGGTGCAGTCCAGCCCATTCGCCTCGGCGAAGGCAGAGTTGCGCATGGCGAGCATGGTGCCCACCTTCTTGGTGGAAATCCTGTTCGCATGGATCATGAAGATCACGATCAGCAGGATAACAGGTGCGGCGAGCACGAATTCGATCGAGGCGAGACCGCGCCGGTCGCGATGCAGCCGCATCAGCAGGCCGCCGGCATGTTCAGTGTGTGTTGACGGCAGCCCAGGCATTGGCTCCTCCCTGGTCGAAGACGCGGGTCAGGCCGGTGAAACTGTCGGCGGCCGGGCTCTGCTTGATGGTGTTCGAGACCTGGCCGATATCGTCGGCAAGCGTGGCGGGCGCCAGCGATGCGAGCCAGTCCTGCGTATAGAGGTCGAAGGCCGTGTAGTTGTGGACCCAGCTCTGCGCCAGGGCATAGGCCGACGGTGTCTTGTCCTTGAAGATGCGGATCTGCAGCCTGGCGCGCGGGGCGCGGGACACGATCGCCAGCGTCTGGTAGTCGTCGAGCTGCTCGCCGCCGAAGGGCGTGAAATTGAAGGGGATGCGGCCTTTCAGCCAGTAGGGCTTGGGTAAGGAGATGACGGGCAGGGGGGCACCTGCCACGGAAATCGCGCCGCCGGCCGGGCCGCAGACCTGGTTCCAGATCATGTCGAACTTGCGGGTAAAGTCGTTCTTGTCCTTCGTCTGCGAGTCCGAGTAGCGCGGCGGTACGTCGATCGGCAGCTGGAACGGGTTGGTGATGCCGAAGCCGACGCCGAAGACTTTGTCGGCGATCCAGAAGCTGGCATCGAGCGCCAGTTCCTGCCACCAACTGAGATCGCCGGCATATTGTTCGACAATCGCTTTGAACGGCACCTTGCTCAGATAGGCCGGGCCGAAGGCTTCATAGAAGATGTAGAAATTCACCAGCGCATTATCGATGCCGCTCTTGTGGTTGACCCAGTCGCGGATGTGGCTGCCGTCGACGCCGCCCGCGGTCAATGGACCCTTGCCGTTGGGGAAGCCGCGGTTGGCAAACTCGCCGCGCATCAGCAGCGGGTCCTGCCCTTGCGTGCCGTTGCTCATCGCCAGGCACATTTCGGTATAGGCCGCAGCGGGATTGATGCCGTCGCGATCGACCGGCAGGTTGCCGCCGGCGCCTTCTCCGGCGTCGTTGCAGGATTCGCACGGCGGATGGAAAACGACGTGATCCGATTTGTTCAGGCGCACCAGGTGCAGGGCTTCGTTGCCGACCCGCTGCGGAAAGCTCTCGACGAGGTAGTCATTGAGATCGTTCATGCCGTCGATGATGTCGCTGGACTTCACGATCAGGCCCCAGGGATCATAATCGATCTGTGCTTTGACCGTATATGCAATCGCCAGGCTGGCTTCCGTTGCTCGGAACCCCTGGAACGCCAGGCAGGCACCGTAGATGATGCCGCCGACGATCGGAACCTTCTGCCAGCCCGGGCAATAGGGCATCGGCGGCAGCGGCGGCAGCAGCGAGGCCGGTCCGAAACCTTCGGTGAAAGAATATTCGGCGAGTTTGGCCAGAATGGCGGTCGAGCGCAGGGCCAGTTCCGCGGTGGTCAACTGGAAGGCGACCGAGGTCGCCATGACGACGGTGGCCTGCGACGAGGCGACGTTGTTCATCGCCATGATGTTGAGATAGCGCGCTTCCCAGTCGGCATGGACGAGTGCTGCCGCATCGGCGGTATCCTGCGTGCGCTGCTTGTCGTAGATCATCTGTCCCGTGTTCAGGATCCAGACGATCATCAGGGCGAGCGCGATCGTCATGTAAAGGATGATCGGCGACAGGAAGCCGCGTTCGTCGCGGTGCAGGCGCTTGACGAGAGACGGTGTCATAGCAGGTTCACCTCCGCCTTCGAGATCGTGTAGTAGCGGCCGTCTTTCCTCTGGCCGCGGGCAAAGACCCAGCCGGCATATTCGAGCAGCAGGAAGCGCGCTTCCACCTTGGCGGTGACAGGCACCTGCGGCGAGCGGTTGATGGCGGCATAGAACGCCATCGGGGCGCGGTCGACGGTGACCGTAACGTTCTGCGGGTCGAACATGTAACGGGCCTGGTTGCGCATCGCCCGCCAGTTCTTCGAAAGACCGGAGGCATCGGCAAGGGCCTTCAGCGCTTCTTCCGGCGGCTGGCAGGCGCCGACGCATTTCAACTGGTCGTAGGGGGCGGCCGGGATCAGCGCCAGACGGGCGGCGAGATCGGCCTTGCCCGCTGCAGCGTCGTCATCGCAGGTCTTCGGGCCGATGAAGCTGTGGATGGTGATCGGCAGGGCCGGGCAGAAATAGACGCGGGCGCTGCGGGCCGCCGCATAGGCGGCATAATGGGTGAAGAGGTGGTTTTTGGCCAGGATCGCGAACTGGAAGACCACGAACATGAAGAAGACGAAGACCGGCGTGACAAGCACGAAATCCATCATCGTCGTGCTGCCGGAGACATCGCCGTGCAGCTCCGATATCCGGCGCCGGCGGGCGGAAAGCCGCGGCAGCAGCAGCATCGAGGCAAGCAAGATCATGGCGATCGCGAAGGTGCCGAAGAGCGCGCCGTGATCCTCGGGGATCCAGAAGGTCCGCGAGTGCAGGATCGAACTCCAGAAGGCGCCGTCGAAGAGAGGGCGTTCGAGTTCCGCGCGCATTGCCGTTACCTCACGAGTGAAAGAGGGGTGAAACCAGGCATGAACAGGCACCAGAGAAGTCCGAGAGCGGCGGCAACGCCGAAGCGGACGGTATGATGGGTTTCGCGCGGCTTCAGCACGGAAGCGGCATCGCGGAAGCCGGCAGGCAGGAGCAGGGCAAACAGTCCGACCGTTCGGGCCAGCACGCTCCACTGAACCCGTCGCGCCATGGAGAAAACGGCGATGACGCCGCCGACCATGAGCGATGCGAGGGTCACGTCGATGGCGGGCCACAGGCCGAGAATGGCGCCGAGCGCCGCCATCAGCTTGACATCGCCGCCGCCGCAGCTTCCGGCTGCGAAGGCGATGATGAAGATCATGCCGGCCGCAACGAGGCCTGCAAAGGCAAGACCGATCCCTGCGAGACCCCCGCCGGCCGCCGCCAGCATGAAGCCGGCAAGCAGGCAGGGATAGGTCACGGCGTTCGGGATGTGACCCCGGCGGTGATCGAGCACCGCCGCGGTCATGGCGCAGGCGACGGCAAGAGCCGCCGCCGCAGGCATCAGGGTCAGATCGTAGGGCATATCCATGACACCGGACCCGCTTATTGACCCGGCTCAGGAATTCTCTCGGCGTCGGAGAGAGCCGTGTTCTTTTCGTTGAACCATTCGCCGATCTGTTTGCCGAATGCGAGCAGAAGCAGCATCAGCGGGATGACGATCAGGGCGACGGCCAGGACGATCTGGGCCATGTCGCCACGTTCGTCCTTGTGAAGTGCAATTGCGAGAGTCTTGAGTTTTCCAAACATATGCGTATTCCTCGTTCCTAGGTTTGTTTCGGATCGAAGACCTTGGTGAAGATGAAGCAAGAATACGCTATCGATCCGAACCAGCACGTTGCTCGTTCCAATGATAATTTCTGCTTCGGTTTTTCTTCCCCAGTGGCCAACGCTTGTTGAGCAACACCATTAAGACCCAAGAGTGCGCCCAAGGCCAGCCCTCCGTCAAGCAAACGAAACGAAGGGTTCCAATTGCTTTGGAGGCGTCCCTTGATGAAACAGAGTTGACGGCGGCAATTTGCAACTAACCTCCTGAATAATATACAGATTTTCCGTAAATAAGAGGCCACCCGCGGGCTTTGTAAACTGCCGCCGACCGCCCCATAATTGGTCAATTCTTTCAAAGCGATAGAATAGACGGCCAGCGAACGCCATATCGGCCGCTCGCGCATGACGCGGCCATGGCGTTGCTTGACGATCTGGATTAAGCTTCTCCGACGTCATGGGCTTGGCCCTTCAGTCGTTCCGGAGAAAGAACCATGGAAACGATGAGCAGCGTCTTGATACTTGCATTGGTCCTCATTCCACTGATGATGTTCTTTCCGACCGCCGTTCAGATGATGGCGACACTGTTCGGCATGAGCACAGTTCTTGTCGGGATGCCGCTCTGATGAAGGCCGTTTCCGACGACGCTGCCGAACAGGCGACCTTTCAGGTCCTGACCCGGGCGCTGGACAAACTCTTGGGACCGATCCGCTTCCTTCTCGAGGACCCGAGCGTTTCCGAAATCCTGATCAACGGAACCTCCGACATCTTCGTCGAAAGGCGAGGCAAGCTCGAACGCGCCGATACGCGCTTCGCCAGCCGCGAGGACCTGGAATCGGCCGCGCGCAGCATCGCGCAATTCTCAGGCAAGCGGCTGACGCCGGAGGAGCCGAGCGTGGAAGCCCGTCTGCCGGATGGGTCCCGCGTGCAGATGATCCAGCCGCCGGCCGCCCGCACCGGGCTCTGCATCTCCATTCGCCGCTTTCTGAAAGAGCATCGCAGCATCCGCGATCTCGTCACCCAGGGCAGCCTGACCGAGGAGTCGCTGTCGCTGCTGCAGGCAGCCGTCGGGCTGCAGAAGAATGTCATCATCTCGGGCGGCACCGGCACCGGCAAGACGACGATGCTGAACGCGCTGTCGGAAGCCTTTGCCGACCACGAACGCATCATCGTCATCGAGGACACGTCGGAACTGCAGATCCGCAAGGAACACGTGGTCTATCTCGAAGTGACGAAGCCCGACCGCTTCGGCCGCGGCGGCGCCAGCATCCGCGACCTGTTCCGCTCGTCCCTGCGCATGCGGCCCGACCGCATCATCGTCGGCGAATGCCGCGGCGGCGAGGCGCTCGATATGATCCAGGCAATGACCTCCGGTCACAGCGGCAGCCTGTCGACCGTGCATGCGAACACGCCCTACGATGCCCTGCACCGGCTGGAGACGCTGGCGCTGATGTCCGACATCGACATGCCGCTCAGGCCGCTGCGGGCCCAGATCGCCTCGGCCGTCGACGTCGTCGTGCAGATCGCCCGCTTCAAGCGCACCGGCAGACGCCGGGTGATCGAGATTTCCGAGATCAAGGGCCTGAACAATGACGGCCAGTATATCGTCGAGAGCATCTATAAGCTCGAGGGTGACGGCCACTCCAATTCCGACGGCGCACTGCTCTGGACCGGCGTGGTGCCGAGCTTTGCCGCCGATGCGATGGAAGAGATAGCGGACGGTGAACACCCCGAATGGGTGAAGGCTGATCCCGCCATTCGGGCAACGGCTTGAAGCCTGTTGGCGGACGCGACCTCGGAACTGTCTGTCCGGCATGGTGCGTCGAGGGAAGGCAAGCCTGGTTGCCTTTCCTCATGTTTCACTGACGCTTTTTGCGCCAGGGCGCGTTCTTCTGCCAGTCGCCGGCCATGATGCTCCCGTAGGGGATCACTTCGTCGACCACTTCGGCGAGACCGTAGTGCTCGATCTGTGCCCGCACGTTCGCAGCACTCTTGTAGGCACTCGGCAGTTCCGACACGTCGGCGAAACCGGAGAAGAACCGCGCGTCGAGACCGCTTGTTTCCTTCTCCAGAATGGCCGCGATGTTGTTCGGGCTGAGCCCCCGCGAATCCGCCCCGTACTCCGCAGACAACTGCCTCATATGCGCGCTGCGCGAAAAGTTGCGGCCAGCGCCATGCGGCGAGAAGCCGAGGCCATGGGCAGCGTTCGAGCCGCGAACGATCAGGATCGGTTCCGCCATATTGAGCGGAATGATGGTCAGATCGGTCGCGTCATGCGCCCAGTTGTCAAAGGCAGGGGTCGCGCCCTTTCCGTGGTAGAACAGCCCGTCCGACTTCCGGAAGACGAAATTATGCTCGTTCCAGAAGCGGTCCGCGACCTTGGTCGAAAGATTTTCCGCCGCCATGTCGTGAAGGACATAGTGGTTCTCCTTCGTCCACTGGCGGATCGTCTGCAGCGCCGACCAGTAGGCATCGCCTTCCTCGGTATCCGCCGGAATCCAGGCATTCTCCCTATGCGTCTCAGGCGAGATGCGTTCCCGAAACTGGTTGGCGACCTTCATGCCCTTGTCGTAGAGCCGCGCTCCCGGTGCTCGCGATCCATGATGGGTCACAAGCGCGGTTTCCCCGGTCGACTTCATCGTCCCGACATAGGCGAAATGATTGCCGTCGCCCTGGGTCGCGAAATGCTCGATGCTAGCGCTGAGCACTCCGTCACGCAGATAAGGATTCTGCTGAAAGGCTGAAAGCGTCGCCTCGGAAGGCTTGAGCTGTGCGCCGCGCGGACGACCCCCGGGACCGAAATGCGTCACGGCATGCACGGCGTCCAGAAGCGACTTCGGATCCACGCCGGGGAAGATCGAAATCGCCATGGAGCAGCAGATATCGGCCGAATGCATGCCGGGATGGATCGCTTCCGACGCCACCACACCACCGACCGGGATCGTTCCGACCGGACCCGCCGGGCAAGCGTCCGGCATGATCGCGGCGGAACGGACGACGGGTGTGCGCACCAGCGCCCGCATCGTCGCATTGACCTTCTCGACATTGTCCTGTTCGAAGGCGTTCTCAGCGCGGATGTTGGAATAGATCTCGATATCGTTGTCGGCCCTCAGGGCAAGCGTCGGCCCCGGCTGGAAGCTCCTTGCCGCCTCCAGGGCATCCGCCACGGAGCCGCCCTTGCTCAAAACCGCATTGGCCGCGTCGAGAGCCGGGCGAAACCACTTCCCCTGGCTCATTCCGGCGTCGATCAAATCCTGTCCGCTCATTACCGCTATCATTGTCTTTTCTGCGTCTGCAGTCCTTCTTGTTCCGTTGCTTTTCTTCACACCGCCTGAGCGACGAGCATTGCCGGAGACCTATCACCGCACGCATTCCATCGTTATGGCGCGATGCGGCCCCTGTAGTCGCCGACGGCATTCGCCCAGGGCTTTCTTCATCATCCCGGCGACGAGATATGGCAGGACAGTTTACTGAGCTACGCGCTCCTTTCGGAAGCACGGGATGATTTGAACACCCGACCTGCCCGCCGGAAATCCGATGGGCCGCTCTTTCCTTGTAGTCCTGCCGGCATTCGCCGGGTTATTCCGTCCCTGCGGGACAGGGATAGTGCATGCCATGCAGCGGCGACGAGGATGGACGAAACCGGATGGCCCCGCTCGTGCCAGAGAGCGTGTGCCCAGGAGGAGTCGAACCTGCCAGACCATCCAACTTTGGAGGCTGTAGTTCCGTCCGGCATTCGCCACTGCAATTCCCATCATGGCGACAAGTGACCAAAGAAACTTCCCGCTACCAGAGGGATATACCATCACCTGCAGGGTTCGAACCTGCCGCGGCCATGTAGTTCCCATGCATTCGCCATGTCATTCCATTGGTCCGTGACGACGAGGTGTGGTGAAACAGCCTGCTCTATCCGCTGAGCTACGGGTCCATGAACTGGAGGACCCGACGGGATTCGAACCCGCGACCAGGAGATTAACGATCTGTAGTTTCATCCGGCATTCGTCACGGCTCCCGCGCCGTTCACGGCGGCGCGGGGGTATTGCTTTTTGCGAGCCCCGTCAGAGCTCGATCGCCTCGATGGCTTTCACCCAGCCATCCGCTCCCTTGCTATTGGCCGCGAAAGCCGTGATCACTCCATAGACGGCATCGGAGAAGCCGCCGATGTTGAGCACATCTTCCCGCGTCGGCGCCTGTGTCGTCGCATGGGGCTGGATGTCGAGGCAGACCAGCTTTGCAGCCGGGTTGACCCGCTTGATCCTTGCCCATTCCGTCATCACGGCCGTCGGCTGGCCGCTCCCGCGCGCATCCACCCAGGATTCATTGTCCGAGATGAACACCACGAGATCGACCTTGGCCTTCTCGTTTGCCAGCTTCTTCAGCGGTGCGGAGCAATTGGTTCCGCCGCCACCGATTTTCGCCAGCTTGCCGGCATTGGTCATCACCGAATCCCGCTTGTTGAGGCTGACATGCACCACGTCATTCTCGAACGGCAGCACCCGCGCCTTCGGGTTGCGCTGCAGGAACGCCGCGGTCATCAGACCGGCGACATCGATGCAACGAACCGAGGACGTCGCGCCCTTCCGGTAACCGGTGACGGGCGAGCCCATGGACCCCGACACGTCGGGGCACAGCACCACGTTGCCCGTCAGGGACGGCACGTTGGCGATGGCGATATCCATCGCATCCTGCAGCGCATCCCGCACGACATCCGGCACCTGGCCATCGACCATCTTCCACGCCATCATCAACTGATAGGGGAAGACCTTTGCCTTGCGGATTTCCTCCGGATCGGCAAGCCGCGCCGCCAGCGCCTCGGCAAAACCCCCGACCTCGAACACGCCGTTGCGTGCAAAGGTGTTGAGGTTCTGCCGCACCATCTGCCAGCCGCCCTTGCGGGCGATTTCGACCCAATGCTCCCGCGTCAGCGGCAGCGAGGTCAGCATCTGAAACGGCACATCAGGCACTGGCGCCGTCTGGTCGCGCCGGAACGCTTCCAGTGCCTTGACGAGTTCCGGCAGTGCCGCGTAGTCGTGCGGCTTGCCGATCGCCCAGGCATAGAGCGCCTTGCGCTCCTCCGTCGCCGGCTTCGGATGCACCATGCGGATGACGTCGGCGAGCGAAGGATCGTTTCCGACCATCGCACGCAGGATCTGCTCGGTGCTGGCCCGTTCGAGCCACGCCTGCACCATCTTCTTCGGGCGTGTGCCGAGCGACTTGCGACCCGTGGCGCCGGAGCGCATGACCTGCACGAAGCCGCGCAGCATCTTGCCGCTCTTCACCACCCGCGGAAATGCACGGGCGAAGGCATCGCTCTGAAGGCTGGAGAGCATGGCGAGCAACGTCACCGGCATGTCCTTCATGTGACCCTTTTCAGCGGCGTAAACAGCCACCTTGGCGAGAAATTCCGGTTCGACCTCAAGGGCGAGCGTCTTTACCGCATCGAGCTGCTCAGCCCCATCCGCATAGAAGGTGCCGTTGAAGGTGCCGGTAACGGCATATTGCGCCAGCGCCTCACGCGGCGTCAGCCGGTAGGCCGGGGCCGCTTCATGATTTTTTGTATCCGTTCCCGGAAGCAGCTTGCCGAGGTAGGTTTTGAAGATTGCCTTGTTGACCATGACAGCACCTGTTGTTTGGTTCGTGCCAGATACATTTCAAGACGCGTGCCAGTTTGCAGAAAAGATGGCGATATCCGCGAAATTTTCGTTCATCTATCTGTTTTTAAAAGAGGAATTTTTATGTCATCGCCGAACGCAATCATGAATTGCGAAAATCCGATCCCGATTATATTATCGCAAATTATCTTGTTTTATAATTTTGGATAAGAGATGAAACGCCGCGTTGCCATCAGCATATTGGGAACCACGCTCGATGCGGGGAAATGGGAAAATCGCTGGAGCCGCTGGCGGCCCAATGTCGCGCTTTGCCAGCAACCCGGCCTGTTCATCGACCGGCTGGAACTGATCCTCGACAACCATTCGCAAGCGCTCTGTCACCGCATCGTCGCCGACATCGAAACCGTGGCGCCGGCAACGGAGGTGCGGAGCAACATCATCAACTTCAAGGACCCCTGGGATTTTTCGGAGGTCTATACGAACCTCAGGGACTTTGCCCGCAACTACAGCTTCGACCCCGAAACGGAAGACTATCTCGTCAACATCACCACCGGCACCCATGTCGCACAGATCTGCTGGTTCCTGCTGACCGAAGCCCGCATCATTCCCGGCCAGTTGCTGCAGCTCTCGCCGCCGCGCGACCGCGAGCCGGAGCAGGATTTTGCCGGCACGCATCGGATCATCGACCTCGATCTTTCCCGCTATGACGAGATCGCCAAGCGTTTCGCTTCCGAGCGGGAAGACGCCGCCTCTTTTCTGAAATCGGGGATTTCGACGCGCAACGCCGCCTTCAACCGAATGATCGACCAGATCGAAAGGGTGGTGATCCGCTCGACGGCGCCCGTTCTCCTGACCGGGCCGACCGGCGCCGGCAAGTCGCAACTCGCCCGCCGAATCTACGAGTTGAAGAAGAGCCAGCGCAAGGTCAGCGGTCCGTTCATCGAGGTCAACTGCGCGACGCTCCGCGGCGACCAAGCCATGTCCACCCTGTTCGGCCATGTGAAGGGCGCGTTTACCGGCGCTGCCGGCGAGCGTGCCGGCCTGCTCAAATCCGCCGACAAAGGCGTGCTGTTCCTCGACGAGATCGGCGAACTCGGTCTTGACGAACAGGCCATGTGCCTGCGCGCCATCGAGGAAAAGAAATTCCTGCCCGTGGGCGCCGATCGGGAAGCATCCGCGGAGTTTCAGCTGATTGCCGGCACCAATCGCGATCTTGGAGAGGATGTCCGCAAAGGCAGGTTCCGCGAAGATCTCTATGCCCGGCTGAACCTCTGGACTTTCCAGCTGCCGGCGCTACGCGAGCGCAAGGAGGACATAGAACCCAATCTCGACTTCGAGCTCAGGCGCTATCTGGAGCGCGAAGGCGAAAATGTGACCTTCAACAAGGAAGCACGCGACCGCTATCTTACTTTCGCAACTGGGCCGCAAGCCGTCTGGAGCGCCAACTTTCGCGACCTGTCGGCGTCGGTGACGCGCATGGCGACCCTTGCGCCGCATGGGCGCATCACAACCGACGTCGTTGACGATGAAGTCCGGCGGCTGAATGCGTTTTGGCGCAGCTCAAGTGACGACGGCAGGGTGGATCTGATCATTGAAGAAGTGCTAGGTGCGGAGGCTGCTGCCAGCCTCGATCGCTTCGACACAGCCCAGCTTGCCACCGTTCTTCACACCTGCCGTCAACATGCCACGGCAAGCGCTGCGGGCAGAGCCCTGTTTGCGATGTCCCGACTGGAGAAAAAGAGCAGCAACGACGCCGATCGCCTGAGTAAATATCTCGCGCGCTTCGGCCTAAGATTCGAGGACATCAGGAAAGCCGGATAGATCTTGGAATATGGCTCTCAAACCAGCATCGACTGCTGGGCGAAGATACCCGCCATTGCGCCTTGCCATGATGCCGTGGTGACCGAGGGCATTCCGGGATTGGCGAGGTCGCCGGCGGCGTAGATGCCGGGCATGCTAGTCTCGCGGCGTTCGTCGGCCTTGAGCGCGATGCCGCTGGGCGTATCGACTGTGGCAAGGCCCAGTAATTCATGCAGGCTTGCGGACGGCTTGTTGCGCGGATGCGCGAACAGGATGTCGACTGCGACATCGGGACTGGAATCGAGCTTGACGGTGGAATTATGGCCCCCGTGACCGGCGATTTCAGTGATCCGGCCATCGATGACAGGTATGTTGCGGCGCGCGAGATCGGCCCGGATATCGGCCGGAATGTCGTGGCCATCGGCGAAGACCGTCAGCCGCTCGGTCCAATCATGGAACAGCCTGACCTGATTGTGCGACTGCGGGCCGGACCAGACAAGGCCCCAATGCTGGCCGGCGACTTCAAAGCCGTCGCAATAGGGGCAGGGCACGATGGAGGTGCCCCAGCTTTCGGCAAAGCCCGGAACATCAGGCATCTGATCCGCGATGCCATAGCTCAGGATCACGCGGCGCGCCTTGAGGCTTTCGCCATCGCCAGTGAGGACGGAGAAGTTGTCGATTGCGCCGGAGACACTTTCAGCCCGGGCACTGACCAGCTTGATCGTGGGATAACGCGCCAGCTGCTGCCGCGCCTCGGCCAGGATGTCCAGCGGCGGCTTGTGATCGTGTCCGAGCAGACCATGCGAGTGGCCGGCGAAGCGGTTGCGCGGCAGGCCGGTGTCGAGAACGGTAACCTTGCGGCGGGCACGGCCGAGTTGAAGGGCGGCTGCGAGGCCGGCAAAGCTGCCGCCGATGATGACGACGTCATCCATGGTGATGGGCTCCGTGTTGTCGATGGAGGGGAGCGGGCTGAGCCTGGTGCGCAATATCGTCCCGCGATGCGCACTCCAAATCGCTGTGCGGCCAGACGAAACCTGAATTGGAGGGCACGACAAATCCACTGTTGGAATTTTTGATACTGCATAGTATCGTAATGCATGAATAAAGATACTGTCAAGGATCATAATTGCCGTGACCGGGAATAGTCGAGGCCGGCGCGGCCGGCCAACCAATGAGGCGCTCGGCCAAACCATAGTCGACGCCGCCGCCGAACTCTTTGCGGAGTTGGGTTTCCAAGCGACGACCTTGGATAAGGTCGCCCAGCGAGCGAAGATATCCAAGCTCAGCATCTATCGGCACTTCGAGAACAAGGAGGCGCTATTTGGCGCGGCGTTTGCCGCCCGCTGCCAGCAGTTAATACCACAGGCCCTTTTTGAAGGCGTCGACGGTTCGGCCGAGGATCAGCTCATGGCGGTGGGATCATCGCTGCTTCGCACGCTGCTGCGCCCGGACGTCCGCAGTGTTGAAGCCATGGTCATGGCCGACACGCCGAACCAAAAGTCGTTGAGCAAGGTCCATTACGAAGCCGGCCCCGCTCATATCATCGCCCAAGTCGAGGTCCTGTTGCGTCAGTTGCATGCGAAGGCGGCTTTGAACGTGCCCGATCCTCTCCGGTCCGCCCGCTTGTTTGCCGCGCTTTTCAAAGGATCCGATCTCCTGATTATCGCACGCTTCGATGAGGCGAGAGCAGAGGACGACAACGAAATTGAAGCCTATTGCCGGTCGGCTGTCGCCATGTTCATCGCCGCGCACGGTGGCAGCGACCACGCGGGCAGATAGCCTAGTTAAGAATGGATCAGAACAAGGATATGGCATGGCAGAGAAAAATGTTTATCAGGTAACCGACTGGAATGGCCAAAGCGGGGAGCGCTGGGTCGCCCACCAGGCCCGGCTCGACGCCATGCTGGCGGTGTTCGGCCAGGCCGCGATCAAAGCCGCCGCGCCCGCGACGGGTGAGCGCGTGCTGGACGTCGGCTGCGGCGCGGGGGCGTCTAGTCTGGATTTGGCCGCCCGCGTCGGCGCGGAGGGCCATGTGCTGGGCGTGGACATATCCGAACCGCTGATCGGCAGAGCGCGCGCACTAGCGCCGCAGGATACGCCGGCCCTGTTCCAGGTGGCTGACGCCAGCAGCGCCGAGCTGCCCGAGGGCGCGTTCGATATCCTGTTCTCGCGTTTCGGGGTGATGTTCTTCGACGATCCTACGGCGGCGTTCGCTCATATGCGCCGTGCGCTCAAGCCGGGCGCGCGGGTCGCTTTCGTCTGCTGGCGCGGCATGGCCGAGAACGACTGGGTGCGCTTGCCGATGAGCGCGGTCAAGGGCATCGTCCCGCCGACCGCGCCGCCCGATCCCGAAGCGCCCGGCCCATTCTCCTTCGGCGACCGCGGGCGGGTTGCGCGTATCCTGACGGCGGCTGGCTTCACCGATATCGCTATCGCGCCATTCGATGCCTCCATCCCGTTCGGCGAGGGGAGGACGCGGGACGCGGCAATCGACGACGCGGTGAAGATGACCCTCGAGGTCGGCCCGCTGTCGCGCGCGCTCGCTGATCAGCCAGACGACATACGCGCCCGCGCCTCGGCGGCGGTTCGTGACGCCTTTACGGGCCGCCCCGGTGAGCGGTCGGTGATGATCGACGGCGCAGTGTGGATCGTCACGGCGCGCAATCCGGCAAGCTGACAGGGATTGACCGGCGTGGTGGCCCTCAACATGCGACGGCAAGCGCGGCGGGCAGAGCCTTGTTTGCGATCTCGCGACTGGGGAAAAAGAGCAGCAACATGCCGACCGCCTGAGTAAATATCTCGCGCGCTTCGGCCTCAGATTCGAGGACATCAGGAAAGCCGGTTAAGGGCTTGTGCCGGGAACCGAACGTAAACATCTCTTTCGCTCATCATATTCTCGGCAGCGCCGACAGGTCAGAGCCCGAAAGCCGCATTGTCTTGCGCCAAATACCTATAGCTGCTTCCTGCCTTCTCCTGTGGCCTCAAACCACGTATGTTCAGGTTTTTGATCTTGAGGCCTCACGCCGACCGGCGGCTGGTAACCGGCTTTATCTTTCCTGCATCGCCTCCGACGCGATTTCAGCAAGGGGCGAGTAGAGATATTCGAGGATGCGGCGGCTGCCGGTCTTGACCTCGACGGTGACGGACATGCCGGGGGAGAGGGGGACGCGCGTTCCATCGATGTCGATGCTAGCGACATCAGGCTTGATGACGACGGGGAAGACCAGGTTCTGGACACGCTGGGCATTGCCGATCGGGATCAGGCTCTGCAATTCCTTGGCGGGCTGACCTTCGAGCTGCTGCGCATCCGGTTCGGGAATGGCATCGGTGGCGACACG
>NZ_JACIFY010000027.1 GCF_014197615.1 Rhizobium esperanzae | reverse complement strand
AGTCGGCTGCCTGGATCGTACCTAACGCGCTCGCCGTCTCTCTGAAATAAGGAAGCGTTTCCCAGAGGGCTCGGTCGCCGACGATGTAGAAACGGCGCTTGGCGCGCGTAAGGGCCACGTTCAGGAGGTTCGGCTTCCAAGCCGCCCAGGCTGATGCAAGGCAATGATGCCGGCGAGGGCGAGCATCAAAGTCGCCTCGGTGAGTGGTGGCCATCGCAAGGCAAAGAAGATCAGCCCCATCGAGAAGGTGAACACTGCCAGGGACAGAAGCTTGGTCGTCAACGATCCGGCCCCGGCCCTTGCCCGGAGATAGAGCCGCTCGGCGATCACACCCGCGGCCAGGAGGCACAGCAGGATCACGAAAACCGGCGCATATCCTGCGGAGAGTGCGTCTTGCCTCGTTCGGGTCACCGCCGCCCCGACCTCTGCCGGTATGCGAGGAAGGGCCGCCAGCGTCGCGTCGAAGCGGGCTCGCATAGAAGTTTTCCACGCAAATAGCATCTCTTCCGGCGGCTCTGGGGCAGGCTGAGATTTTCGAGCTTCGAGCAAGGACTGCACCTCGGGATCCTGCAGCAGTCGGACGAGCTCATCGATCTTCTGCTGGCCGGGCGTGGCGGGCGTCTGCGCTTGCGCATATCGCAAGGACAAGAAAAAGGGCTATTGCCGCGATCCATCTCATCCTTTGAAACGGAAACTGGAAGTGGGCTTTGGGCAAGGTTCGCCGGAGAATCGGCACATGCGGCAGAGAAATTGAGATGATCACAGGAATGCCCGAACGAATTTGATCAGGACGGAAAACGCCCCAACCACGGCCAAGACCAAGAGCATCCGCAATACGACTATGAGCGCTCTGTCGCTCCAGTGGCTCGAAGCTTTCGACATGTTCTCTCTTCGTCTGAGTTTCGGAAACATCAGCAGGTATCGGTCTGATCGACGATGTCATCCCCTTCGACTCCGTTTGCCGGGCCGTCGTCTTTTGGCGAGGGCCAAGCCCAGCTTCGCAGCAGTTCGTAAAATACGCTGAGGACGATCGGGCCGAGGAAGAGCCCGAGCAAACCGTACGACAGCGTGCCCCCGATGACGCCAATGAGGATCACAGACATCGGTGTCGTCAAGCCTCGCGCCATGAGAAGAGGTTTGAGCACGTTGTCGAGGAGCGTGATGGGCGTCGCGATGAGAGTAAACGCCAGGGATGTCGAAACCGGCCAGGAAAACCAGGCCCAGATGATCGCGGGAATCAGGACGAGGGCAGGGCCGATTTGCATGACGCACAGGATAAAAATCGCAAAGGTCAACGCGCCTCTTGCCGGCAAATCAAAGACGACGAAGCAGAGCCCGCATAACAGCGTCTGCAGGAAGGCCACGCCAATGACACCGCGTGAGACGTTGCGAACGGTTGTGGCCGCAAGCTTGGCGAAACCAACGCCCCTGTCGCCGGCAACTCTGTTGGCAAGCGCTGACACGATCGAACTCATTCGTTCGCCTGTTGTCATCAGAAAGCCGGACAGCACGACGGAGACGATGAAGCCCAAAAGGCCGGCGCCGATCGAGGCGAGTTTGGTGAGGACGACGCCGGCGATCTCGCGCAGAGGCGCCTGAAACTTGGTGATCGATGCAGCGAGGTTGCTGACGATCTGGTTCCAGGCGGCATAGAGACGTTCACCGACGACCGGCCACTCCCGGATGCCTTGAGGAGCAGAAGGCAAGGCAAAATTGTCCGTCTTTAATCTTGCTATGAGAGCCTGTGCCGCATCGGCAAAATTGACGGCAACAAGCGACAGGGGGGCGATGACGAGAAGCAGACAGGCGACGACGATGATCGTTGCCGAAATGACCGGACGGTTTCCAAGGGCGCGTGCCAGCATCTGGTGCAAAGGAAACATCGCTATCGCCAGGATCGCCGACCAGATGACGATCAGCGCGAACGGGGCGACCAGACGGAAGGACCAGTAGGCGAACAGTGCGATGATTCCCAGTCGCACGAGATCGCTGACCCGTGTCTCGATCGAAGCCTGCATTATGTCGGTGGGCTTCCCCGCCTCGCCCCGTTTCTGCTCCAGATTCATCGTGGTCAGCCCGTCTGGTTTGCCGTCGATCGGCCGATCGGTCCGCCATTCACCGCGCAGTCACGTCGGGAACGACATGCCGAACGCTCTGATCTTCGACATATCCGCCCGGGCGCTTCTGCCGCTTGCCGAGATCCGGCGCCTCGAACTTGACGCGCTCATAGGGTATCGACTGCAGGATGTGGGAGATGCAGTTTATGCGCGCCTGTTTTTTGTCATCCGAGGGAACGATCCACCAGGGCGCGTGATTGCTGTCGGTCATCCGCAGCATCGCATCGTAGGCCTTTGTATAATCCCACCAGCGTTGATAGGATTCGACATCCATCGGGCTCAGCTTCCACTGCCGAAGCGGATCGTCGATCCGGCGTTTGAAGCGCCGCTCCTGCTCCTCCTCGCTGACGGTGAGGAAGTATTTGAGCAGAATGATACCGCTTTCGACGATCGCTGCCTCGAAGCGAGGTGCCAGCTCAAGAAAACGCTCGGCCTTCTTTTCGCTGGTGAAGCCCATCACCCGGTCCACTCCCGGCCTGTTGTACCAGCTGCGATCGAAGATCACGACTTCGCCTGCGGCCGGCAGGTGAGTGATGTAACGCTGCATGTAGATCTGCGACTTCTCGCGATCGGTCGGGGCGGGCAGCGCGATGACGCGGAAGACGCGTGGACTGACCTTCTCAGTGATGCGCTTGATCATTCCACCCTTGCCGGCGGCATCGCGACCTTCGAAGATGATGACGATCCGGGCGCCTGATTTCTTCACCCAGGCCTGCAGATGGGCGATCTCCACCTGCAGACGAAGGATTTCCTTTTCGTAGTTCCAGGATCTCTTCTTTTTCTTGTCCTTGTCCTTGTCTTTGCGTTTCGCATCGGCCACGGCCTCTTCGATATTTGTGTCGTACCCCTTGTTCATAACTCCCTCCGTTCATGACCCTGGACGGGGCCATTCGTTTCTTCCGCCTTGTCGAGAATTGCGTCGCGTGCCGGTTTAAGGGCCGCCATTGCCTCGTCCTTGTCGGAGAAAATGTTCCCCGGGCCGATAGCCGTGATCACGCCGGCGCGGTCGAGCAACTCGCGGCTCTCCTCGTTGAGATCGGCTATCGCGAAGGTGACGTTTTGTTTCGAGAGCGTTTCGGCGACGACATCGAGGGCCGCTGCGCCGGTGCTGTCGATATGGGAGATGGCGCTTGCATCAAGCAACAGGGATCTGGTGCCCTGCGCGAGCTCCGTGCCGATGGTCAGCAGCCGTGTGCGGACATAATCGGCGTTGAAGAACAGAATGTTGCCCTGGATCAGGCATATCGCGACCCCCTGTTGCGGGCGCGCCTGGGGAAAGCGGGCGAGATCAAAGAAACCCTCCCGGCCTTCGATCCTGCCAAGAAGGCTGTCGCGCGGATACATGGTCTTGCGCAAGAGATAGACGAGGGTTGCGGCAATCGCGACAATGACGCCGTTGAGAACGCCGAAGCTGATTGCGCCCCACATGGTGATCAGCGCGAAGACGAATTCCATCCGGCTGATGCGCCAGACTTTTTTCAGTTCGCCGATGTCGATCAGGCCGATCGCCGCCATTGCCAGAATGGCCGCAAGCGCGGGCAGGGGCAATATTCGCAAGGCGCTGTGCAGAAAGACGAGAGCAGCAATCAGCGTGGCTGCGGACACAAGTCCCGCCGCCTGCGATACGCCGCCTGCAGACATATTGATTGCCGTTCTCGAATCCGAGACGCTGATCGGAAACGAACCGAAAAGGCCGGGGGCGAAATTCGCCGCCCCGAGGCCGATCAATTCCTGGTTCGCGTCCACCTCCTGTCCGGCACGCGTGCCGAAACTGCGGGCGGCGACGATCCCCGCTCCGAAGCTGACGAGGAAAACAGCGGCGGAGCCAAGGACGATCTTGTCGAGCGGCATCTCGTAAAGGGCAGGAAGCGAAAACCTCGGCAGGCCGCGGGGGATGTCGCCCACGACGGCTATGCCGCGTCCCTGGAAGTCGAAGACCGCAGACAGGATCACCGAGACGACAACGACAAGAACAGGGCCTGGCACCTTGAGACGCGCGGCTCGGACTACCCACAACAGCGCGAACATCGACAGGCCGAAAATCAGCGACGGCCAGTGGATCGAACCGCTTTTGCGCACTATTTCGAGGATCGGCGGAACCAGCCCGTCAGACTCGATCTTGACCCCGGTGAAGCGATTGATCTGACCGACGAGGATCGACAGGGATACGCCGGCAAAGAATCCGACGAGAATTGGGCGGGAAAGAAAGTTGGCCACGACCCCCAGCCTCAAAAACCTGGCGGCAAGGCAGAACACTCCGACGCCGAGCGCCAAGGCGGATGCTATCGCGATGCGGTCCACGCCTGCGGCTGCCGGCTCAACTGCGATGATCGTGGCCATCGCGGCGGCGAGAACGGTCATGGTTGCCGCATCCGGCCCGACGACCAGCAAGCGGGACGGCCCGAAAATGGCGTAGGCGATCGGCGCGACGATGCTCGCATAGATCCCCGTTTCGGGGGGCAGGCCGGCAATCGCGGGGTAGGCAATCGCGCTTGGCAGTCCGACGGCTGCAATCGACAGCCCGGCAGGGATATCGTTTCGAAGCCAGTTTCGGTTGAAGCCCTCCAGCCCCTTCAGCATCGGTATGCCGAAACTTCCAATCACCGCCTTGCTCCCCCTGGATTGCGCTTCGACGTCTCCCGAAAGTCCAGCTGGGCTTCAGCCCAGCCGTGTCCGTTCAATGCTCAAGGAAAACGAAGTTCATCCAACTGCTCATCCGCAGAAGTACCTTGCGGAGAACGGCGACGTGATGCCAGTGCTCGGTGTAGACGGCAACGTCGGCAACGACGCCGCCCGGCAGCTGGTATTTGCTCGTATCCTCGAGGATCTCGATGCGTGCCAGCGTTTGACCCGGGGAGGCGCGTTCGGGCGACTGCGGATCGATCAGCGCTCCCGTCGGCTGAAGCTGGCCCTGCGCCATCACGTCGATGATGCCCTGGATCCGGGCCTTGAATATCTTGCCGGGCACGGCCTTGAACGAGACTTCGGCCTCATCGCCAACCCGGACCCGCTGCAGCGAGTTCTGGATGAAGGCGGCGGCCAATGTCCGGTCTTCGCTGTTGATGAAGACCATGACAGGCCGCAAGGGCAGCGGGTTCGCCATCATTCCCGGCCGCAGGAAGACCTGCGCCACGTAGCCGGCGCTCGGAGCGCGAACTGTCGTCTGATCGAGGTCGTATTCCGCATTGCCCAATTCGGCCTCCAGGCGTGCGACCGTCGGGTTGGTGCCGTTGATCTCCGATTCATAAGCGAGCCTGGCTTGCGCTGCCTGCGCCCGTGCGGTCTCGACCGCGGCTTCCGATGTCAGATAGATGCCTCGCCGGTTCTCGACTTCGAGTTCGGAAAAGACAGCGCCTTTGCCGCTCGATTTGGCGTTCTCGTTCGATTGCTGGAATTTTTCGAAGCTTTGCAGGGAACGGTCGCGGGAGGCTTCGGCACCTGTCACGGCAGAGTTCGCGGCATCGAGCGCAGATTTCAGTTGAAGGACAGTCTGTTTGGCCTCCGCCAGAGCGGCTCTCTTCTGGTCGACGACGAATTGATAGGGTCGCGGGTCGATACGAAAGAGGACATCGCCTTTCTTCAATGGCGTGTCGGGCTGGACCGGGACCTCCACGACCTGGCCGCCAACCGTCGGAATGACCGGCGCGGAGGTAAAGTAAATGCGCCCGTCGCCCGAATAGGGATGATTGTAGCTCATGATCAGCAGGAGCGCTGAGATCAGGAAGACGCCACCCAGGACTGCCGTGGAAAGCGTCCATTGGTTTACCGGAATTCGGAAAACCTTGAAGATCGTCCAGCAGATTGCGGCATAGGTGAGAATGAGAAGCAGGTCCATCAGGCTTTCTCCCTCTCCAGCGGTTGGGCTTCGAGTTCGGCGATCCGGGCTTGAAGGCGTGCTATTTCGGCGTTCGCCTCCACTTCCTCCGCCAGTTTGCCGTCGGGCTTGATCCCCCAACCGCGGTCCTCTCGATAAAGGGTGGCCCAGATGAACAGAAACGGCCATATGGCGTGCAGGGTGAAGAGGCTTACCCATCCGGCGACATGAATGGCGTCCTGATGCGGGTGATTGCGTTTCTTCGCGATGATGTGAGGAATGTCATGGATCGCGATCACGGCGTAGAAAAGCGTTATGACCGTGAAAAGCAGCACCCCGAGTGCAAAATAGTCCAGAAACACGGCGCCCCCTTCAGCTTTCGGCTGAATATGACCGAACCGTTCGGCCTTGCGTGAAGGCAGATAGTAACGCCGTTAGCAGCCGAACGCGTGTAGCATCACGTAACATCTATAGAAGGAGGAATGGCGCCAGTGCCGGGCCGGCTATTGCGAAGCGATTGCGACCCCCGCCGTCTGCAGATCCGCCAGGACGCGTTGCTGATCCTCGGGACGAGGCAGGCGCCTGCCGATCTCGTTGCGGATGTTGGCTAGCAACGCCGGCGCGTTCGCCTTGAGCCACGCATGCTCCTCGCGTGCTTCGTCGAGCCTGCCCTCCGCGCCGAGGATCGCAAGCAGCACGAGGTGGTGTATGGGGTTGTATCGCAGATCCGCCATCCTGACCCATAGTTCGGCTGCCCGGTAGTCCCCCCGCATATAGGCGCACATCGCCAGACCCACTTCGAAATACCCTTTCGGGCCGGGGGTTTTGTTGATGGCTCCCGACATCAATTCACAGCCGGTATCCCATTTGCCGGAAAGCGCCAGGCGGAATCCATATTCGCCCGCAAGCTCCGTATCGTTGGGATTGATCTCATAGGCAGCAGCGCCCGCGCTCAACGCTGCATCGACATCGCCGCTGAAGAAGTCGGCAAGCATCAGCGCCTGCAAGGCGCGGGCGTTTTGCGGATCGAGGTCGACTGCGCGCCGCGCGGTTTCCAGGGCCGATTTCAGCGATTGCATGGCAGGCGCTTTGTCGAGACTGTATTGAAACCGAAGCTCATCGAGATAGGTCATCGACAGCAGGGCCCAATAGGTCGAATTTCCGGGGAGGTGCTTCGTTGCTTGCTGAAGGCAGGTCCGGACAGCATCCCGGCCCTTCGGATTGAGGTCGACACGGTAGCGGTAGTAAGATTGCGCGCAGGCATAATCGCCCCAGTCCTCGGGCGCGGCCGGTGATATCTTCGCGGTATCGTTCCGGAAAATGATCCCGTACGGCGATGCAAGCGCCGTCGCAACGTCCTGGGCCAGGTCGGCTTCAACCTGCAATACATCCTGTATCCGAAGGTCCTTGTCATAGCTGTTCGCCCAGATCACCGACCCATCGTGACGGTTGACGAAGCGTGCGGTCAACCGCAGCCTGCTATCTTCCACTCGTACCCGGCCTTGCAAGGCGAAACGCGGTTCCTGCAGGTCTTTCGACGGCGGCTGCCCGGCCGATACCGCAGGCAGATTGGAAATCACGACAATTTCCCGGAATTTTGCCAGGCGACCAATGACCTCGTCCGTCAGTCCTCGGGCGATGCCACCCGATGCGCCGGCTTCAGAAATGTCTTCGAATGGCTCGACAACAACTTGGGGGAAATCCGGCCGATCCGTGGGGGAGATAGAGGGGCGCGAGAGGGGACTGAACAAGGAAGGAACAGCGAAGACCGCGATCAATGCGGTCAGACCGAGGGACACCGGCGTCACATAGAACGTCCAGGACGCGGGGGCGGATTGAACAGCGCCATCGTCCAAAGGCGAATGATCTGCAGGTTTCGACGGGGCGACGGTTTGCGCGACCGGGGCGGGGCTATCGCTCGCTTCCGCCAATGGCTCGGGGTCTGTCGCGGGGCAGGCGTCGGCGTGTCTGAAGCACGGCACATACCCGCCTTTGGGGATGGTAATGATGACCTTATCGAATTGGCCAGCGACCAGATAATATCGTTCGAGAGCGCGGCGTATGCGACCGGCCTCAATCCTCACGACGGGATCGTTCTGGGCATCGAATGAGGCGTCTCGTCCAAATACCTCCAGGGCGATGGTGTAGGCCTTCAGATAGGCCCCGCGTTCAGCGAGCGTTTCTTCGACAATATAATCAAGAAATCGACGCCCACGGTCAGGTGCGTGAAACTCGCGGCTGGATCTGATGCGATCAAGCTGCTCTCGTGTTTCCGATATAGTGGGAATTGCCGCGCTTGGCGGCCCCTTTGCTCTTGCGCTTTGCATCGTCGCCCCCCGATGAAGCCAGCCGCCATGCCCACGACCGTAGCTTCTTGTATGTTACATCGCTAAATAAGCTTGATGCAATATATTAATTCATCTGCTTTGCACGAAGACAAAGAGCGGGATGGATATGGGGGCAGGCAATCCAGAAAAAATGGCCATCCTCGCGCTGCTCGAGGCCCACTTGCCCGAGCATCTCCCGCTGGCACGACGGCTTCTCGACGTGGACGAAAATTTCCACAGCATGTGCCAGGACCTGGCAGCAGCCATCGAGGCGCTCACCAACGTAGACTTGCTTCCCGTCAGCGTTCGGGAGGTGCGGCGACAGGAATACGGCAGCCTGGTCGAGGGGCTCATCGAGGAAATAGGAGATGCAGTGCTTCGTTCCAAGGTCGTGTCACTGAAGCGTTCCACCGATCCGATGCCATAGCCAGCGTTGTCGCAAAACCGCTGCACAGTTTCGTGCGGCATGCTTTTAGGAGATCGATGCGTGATGAAAGCGAGATATTTCAGGCTGCTGGCCGGCTTTTCAGCCATAACAATCTCTTCCCTGCCGCCTGTGCCGTGGACTTACGCGCAGACGGCAGCGCCGGCCACCAAGGCCGAGCCCGCGCAGGCGCCGGCCGCGGAAGCGGCCGGGCTCTCCGACGACGAGCTCGAGGTTCTCGTGGCGCGTATCGCGCTTTATCCCGACGATCTCGTCGCAGCGATCTCGGCGGCTTCGCTATTTCCGCTGCAGGTCGTCGAGGCGGCCCGTTTCCTGGAAGCCAAGAAAAAGAATGCCAGCCTCGAGCCGAAAAGCGAATGGGACGGAAGTGTGATTTCGCTGCTGAATTACCCGGAGGTCGTCAAGATGATGAGTGACGATCTCGAGTGGACGCAGTCGCTCGGAGACGCACTGACCAATCAGCAGAAGGATGTCCTCATCGCAATCCAGCAGCTTCGGGACGAAGCCATTGCGAAGAACATCATCAAGACGGACGACAAGGTCACCATCGTCAACGAGGGCGACAACGTCATCATCCAGCCCACCAATCCGGAGAAGGTCTACATCCCGCAATATGCGCCGGAGATGTTCTACGAGCCGAATTATGCCGTCGAGCCGATCTCCTATTATCCGGATTCCTACGACAACTACTACTATCCCGGGGCCGGCTTCTTCGCTGCTGCCGTGACCGGCGTCGCCTGGGCTGCGATCGTCAATTGGGATGATTGGGGCGTGTGGGGCGGGCGTTGGAACGGTGATGTCGACATCGACTGCAACAATTGCTTCAACAACCGCAATTTCAATGGAAAAATGAACTTGAACGATGTCGACTGGAAGAATGTCGATCGCAGCAAGTTGAGCATTGGCAAGGATCAACTGAACAAGCTCGATCGGTCGGCGATCCGCTCCAATCTCCAGACGGACAGCCGCAACCAGCTCAAGAACCAGGCGGGCAACCTCCAGAGGGAGCGAACCCAGTCGAGGGGCGATGTCGGGGCCCGAGCCGCGGACGTTCGAAAGAATACCGCGCAGGGGCTGAAGTCAAATCCGAAAACCTCAGTGGGCGACACGGCCAAACGCGCCAACGCGCCACGCGCCGACACCCGTCCCGCCAACGCAGGCAATCGTCAGGCCAATGCTGCCCCGAAGGCGAAACCGAAATCCGGCAAGCCCAAGATGGCCGCTAAAGCCGATAACCGGAGCCGCCAGCAGAGCGCACTCGGGAATGTCCAATCGGGTCGCCGCGAGGTCGTGAACTCTCAGCGCGGCGGTCAAAGCATGGGTGGTGGCCAGCGCGGCGCACCGCGGGCAACGCAGCACCGGTCTCGACCGCCCGTCTCACGTGGCGGTGGTGGGGGCGGACGCGGCGGTGGCGGTGGGCGTGGCGGCGGCGGCCGCCGCTGACATTGGCAGATGCTTTCCTGAAGGCCAAACCATGGGGTGAGCCGATGACACGACAATCGAGACTGATTTCATTGATGCTGGGTGCGGCGGTTTTCTGGACGGTACCGCAGCTTTCGGTGGCGCAGGAGCAGAGCAATCTTGAAGAATTTGCGGCTGGAACCCCACCCACCTTCGATAGTCCGTCACTCGCGGTCGACCAATTCAAGCAGGTCTTGGCCTCGGGCGAAGTCGACGGCCTGGCAAACCTCTTGGGGCTCAGTGCCGCCAAGCTGAAGGCGAGCAACGAAGCGATGATCGCCTATGCGTTGATACGCGAGGGCGCCGGCAAGCAGGTCGTTCTTCAAGATCTCGGCGATCGCAAGGTCCTCGCGATCGGCGATCAACTGTGGCCCCTGCCTTTCCCGCTCAGTCGCGACCAGAACGGCAAATGGGCTTTCGACAGGAAGATCGGCCTTCAGGAAATCGTCAATCGGAGAGTCGGCAGGAATGAACTGGCGACCATCCAGACGATGACCGACTATTTTATCGCCCAGTATGAATATGCGCGGGAAGATCGCGATGGCGACGGTGTCTACGAGTTCGCGCAGAAGCTCGTCAGCACCAAGGGGGCACGGGACGGCCTGTACTGGGAGCCGGGAGCATATGAAGAGGAGAGCCCTGCCGGCGGTCTCGTCGAGAGTGCAGCCTTCGGCAACGCGAAGCGGGGAGAAGGCTACTACGGCTATCGCTATCGCATCCTGACGGGGCAAGGCTCCAACGTCGTCGGCGGCAAGCAGAGCTATATTGTCAATGGGAACATGACGGGCGGCTTTGCCCTGATTGCCTGGCCGGTAAGCTACAGGGTAACCGGCGTGCAGACATTCATGGTGAACAACATGGGTGTCATCTACCAGCGAGATCTGGGTGATCAGACCGAGCGACTGGCATCGGCGATCAAGGAGTTCAACCCGGGTGCCGACTGGAGCCTGGTTGAAGATTAGAGAGGCCGTATGGCGGCGAAATCGCCGGGCGCTGGAATGCCAGCGCCCGGTTGGAATAACGTTTGTCGCCGGTCACCTCGCGGCCGAGCCAGGAGGGTAGAGACGGACGGTCCTTCTCGCTTCTCATTTCGATCTCGGCAATGGTCAGACCCTGATAGGCGCCACCGAAGACGTCGATCTCCCAGACATTACCCTGATCGACAACTTCGTACCTTGTCTTTTCCAGCACCGTGCCACGGACGTGAAGCAGCAATTCCTTGGCTTCAGCGAGGGGAATGTCGTACTCGAATTCCTCGCGCGTCAGGCCGCGTTTACCGAACTTCACCGCCAGCCGGGCCGTCCGGTCATCGATCAGGCGAATGCGCAGGCTGCTGGCAGCGCCTCGTGCGAGATAGCCTTGTCGCAACATGTGCATGCTTGTCGCGCTGGAGCGCCAGGCGTCGCTGCGCACGAGAAACTTGCGCTCGATCTCGACAGTCTTCATGCCCGGTTACTCCACCGGTTTTTCCCAGGTGAGGAAAAGACCGATATCGCCTGGAATGCCGCCCGGGAAATTGATGACCAGTGCCTTCAGGCCATAACCTTGCGGCCTGCCGATCTCTTCGAACAGGTCGTAGAGTTCCTTGGCCTTTCCCTGCAAGGTGTTCTGCCATCCGGGCAAACCGTTGTTGATTGCGCGGCCGCTGTCGGAGCAAAAACTCGATGGAAAACTGTAGATCATGGCCTCGAACTTGCCGTCGGCAGCGGCTTTCGACACGACGCGCCTGATCACCGTGCGTTCGGCATCGCCAATTTGCTTGCGGAAGAAATCCTCAACGAATTCAGAGTGTTTTTTGGCTTCGCGCGCCTTTATCTTCTCTTGGCGTTCCATCTCGAGAAGTTGCAGTTCGAGTGCGCGTTTGCGCAACTCTTCCGCGCTCGTCATCGACGGGGTAGAAGCAGCAGGTTCGGTCATCGCTTTGCCCTCCATGAATTACAATAGAGATAAAATGTCGTGGGTTCGGATGGCAGTAAAATACGGTATCATACATGATGCCCGAACGACCTGCCGGGCGTGCCTTCCCGAGGGGCTTCAGCCGAGGCCCCGGCCTCCACGTCTCCCGACTTCTGGAACACCAAAATTGCTCGGCCTGATCCGTGGGAGCCATAGCCGGCTACTGTTGCCGGTCGTGCGCCGCCGGGCCATCGCGATTGACTACGCTCAATGCCTGATTGCGCCACATCGGTTAGATTCATCGTGCAGAACCCATGCTTCTTTCGGGAGTAGCCAACATGATGAAGCTATCTTTGGCACTTGCAATCGCGATCTCGACGATCACGGTATCAGTGCAGGCCGACGCCCAGCAGAGCCGGCGCGAATACCGCAGAATGAATTGGAGCGAAAACCTGCCGGAGGCGGTCCGAACATATCATGACAAGCGTTTTACTGTTGTCAGCTATCGAATCGCCGACTTTTCGGAGACGGGCCGTCATCCCCCGCAAGGCAGCGAAAAGGAAGTCGAGGCCATTCGCGCAGCCGCTCGGTCAAATAAATGGCTTGTCGGCAAACTGAAGACGAAAAAGCTTACGCCGAACGATATTGAATGGGTCACCAGAGCGCGGAACGGCAACCTGACCTTCTACGTCGAATGAGCGTGGTGCTCCGGGTCCTGTGCCGCGCGACCTGCTTCAGGTGCTGAGCGCGGCAAGCCTGTTGCGATCGAGGATGTGGACATATCGTTGGCCGCGTCCGAAAAGCTGGACGATGTGCCGGGTCCTGAGCTTGGTAAATGAGCGCGCCACCGATTCGACCGTCAATCCGAGATAGTCGGCAACATCGGTGCGCGACATCATGAGTTCAAACTCGTTGGTGCCGCCATTGCGGGCCGACATTTCCTGCACAAAAGTCGCCACACGTTCGAGAGCGCCCTGGCGGGCGACGATAAGCTGCCGCGAATTTGCAATCGCCAGGCTGGACAAGGCTATATCCAACAAATTGATCGGCGGCATCGGACCGCCGGCTCTCGGAACGGACCGAATTTGGGAGTCGCAGATCGCCTCTGCGAAATCATCATGGATGTCTCCATCCTGCAGGCCGAACCATTCCCCCGTTCCGTAGAATGAAAGAATGTGGCGGTGCCCGTTGCGCATTATTCGATAGACCCTCACCGCACCGGACTGGACCTGGTAGAGGGATGATGCCCGCTCGCCCTCGCGATAGATACCCTGGCCCGGGAGTAGCCATAGAAGAGTGCTTGGCGGTAGCCGTCGGGTCTCACCTGCATTAATGCCGTTCGGTTCCGGCATATAGCGTTCGGCAGCCTGGCTCGTGGTCAACATTGCTGGTCCCCCCGTGAAGCTGAACTCTTACAAGGAAGGGCGACACTGAAAATTGGGGACGATCACTACGTAATTGTACGTGATGTCAGCCGTAGCGGCAGAATGAGACCTCCTTCGAAGAGGCAGCCTCCGTCGCGGTTCGAACTTCCTGTCTCCGGGAGTGATCAGGATCAAGGCAGGTTGCAAGCCGATAGGCTAGGATTCCTCAATTCGGCCCGGCCGCCTCTCACGTTCAGGTGAGCCGCCGAGCCCTCAGCATTGCTGTGAGGTGCCAGGATGTGGCGATCAATCAATGACGCGCCTTTTGCGCAGGATATCGAACTCGCCGTGATCGACCATGAAGGCGTTCACGCCCTTGTCTTTCCGTGTCAGCGAATATTCGGCGGCTGGGTCGATGCACGAAGCGGCAACAAGCTGGACGTCCACCCGACCCATTGGAGGCGGTGGCTGGCCGAGGAGTTCCACGCCGGCGGCCGGGCAATCGGTCACTGATATAGCGATGTGCAAGCCGTTTGATGCGTCGAGCATTGCTCGCGATCAATGACACCACCAGACCCGGCAACTTAACCTGGCACAGATCGGTTTGGCGCCCGCGGGGCACATGCCCTTGGTCGGCGAGACATGCTCAACAGTAGAGACAAGAAGCCAGGGAGAACCTCATGCGTGGTTTCGGTGTTCACTCGGAGGTCGGAAAGCTCCGGACCGTGATGGTCTGCAAACCGTCCCTGGCTCATCAGCGTCTGACGCCCGGCAACTGTCATAGCCTGCTCTTCGATGATGTACTCTGGGTGCACGAGGCGCAGAAGGATCATTTCGATTTTGTCCTGAAGATGCAGGAGAGGGGCGTCGAGGTTCTCGAGCTTCACGATCTGCTTGGCCAGACGCTTGCCGACAAGCAGGCACGTGATTTCGTGCTGGATCGTCGGATCACCCCGAATGTGCTCGGCTCGCAGATCGCCGAAGCCGTGCGGCCGTGGCTTGACGAGATGCCTGCCATGCAGCTCGCGGCCTACATGATCGGCGGCATTTCGATCGCCGATCTTCCCGAGGTCAAGGCCAAGTCATTGATGCTGAGCGCGCTGGCGGAGTCCGAATTCGTCATACCGCCGGTTCCCAATACGCTGTTTCAGCGCGATCCGTCCTGCTGGATCTACAACGGCGTGACATGCAATCCGATGTTCTGGCCGGCAAGACGCGCCGAGACCCTGATCCAGCGGGCGATCTACAAGTTCCACCCGTCGTTCAAGGATGGAGATTTCCAGATCTGGTGGGGCGATTCAGATCAGCAGTTTGCCAATGCTTCGATGGAGGGCGGCGACGTCATGCCGATCGGCAACGGCACGGTGCTGATCGGCATGGGCGAACGCACGACCTATCAGGCCGTCGGCCAGGTGGCGCAGACGCTGTTCAGGAGCAAAGCGGCAACGAGGGTGATCGGCTGCCTGATGCCGAAGAGCCGCGCGGCAATGCACCTCGATACCGTCTTCAGCTTCTGCGACCGCGATGTCGTGACACTGTTTGCCGAGGTCGTCGACCAGATCCGCTGCTACAGCATGCAGCCCAAGGATGATGACGGCACATTCGAGGTCCATCCCGAAAATCGGCCGATGCTCGAGGTCGTCAGCGAAGCGCTTGGATTGCCTCGGCTGCGGACCGTCGAGACCGGCGGCAATTCCTATCAGGCCGAGCGCGAGCAATGGGACGACGGCAACAACGTCGTCGCCCTCGAGCCAGGTGTCGTCGTCGCCTACGATCGCAACACCTATACCAACACGCTTCTTCGCAAGGCGGGCATCGAAGTGATCACCATTCGCGGTTCCGAACTCGGTCGCGGCCGCGGCGGCGGTCACTGCATGACATGCCCGATATGGCGCGACCCGGCATACTGACGTCTCGCACACACGCAACGGACTCGACGGAGCAAGACAATGAGCTTCAATCTGCGCAATCGTTCGCTTCTGACCGTGCAGGATTATACCCCGCGCGAATTCCGGTATCTCCTCGACCTCGCCCGCGACCTGAAGCGGGCCAAGTATGCCCGAACCGAACAGCAGCATCTCAAGGGCAAGGAAATCTGCCTGATCTTCGAGAAGACTTCGACGCGAACCAGATGCGCCTTCGAAGTCGCCTGTTCGGATCAGGGCGCCAACGTGACCTATCTCGATCCGTCGGGTTCGCAGATCGGGCATAAGGAATCCTTCAAGGATACGGCGCGTGTCCTCGGGCGGATGTACGACGCGATCGAATATCGCGGATCTGCGCAACAGGGCGTGGAAACGCTCGCCCGTTATGCCGGCGTGCCGGTCTATAACGGCCTGACGGACGAATACCATCCGACCCAGATGCTGGCCGACGTGATGACCATGCGCGAACACAGCGACAAGCCAATCGCCGATATCAAATACGCCTATGTCGGCGACACGCGCTCGAACATGGGACATTCGCTGCTGATCGTCGGCTGCCTCGTCGGAATGGACGTGCGCATCTGCGGTCCCAAATCGCTCTGGCCGTCGGAAGAATACATGCAGATCGCCAAGGAGCTGCAGCAAAGGTCCGGCGCGCGCCTGCTTGTCACGGCAGATGTCGAGGAGGCTGTCCGCGGCGTCGACTTCGTGCATACGGATGTCTGGGTCTCGATGGGCGAACCCAAGGACGTCTGGCGCGAACGCATCAAGCTGCTGACGCCCTACCAGGTCAACAAGGCCTTGATGAAGGCAACGGGCAATCCCCAGGCCAAGTTCATGCACTGCCTGCCGGCGTTCCACGACAGCGAGACGGTGCTCGGCAAGCAGATCGCCGAAGACTACGGCATGAGCAACGGCCTCGAAGTGACGGACGACGTCTTCGAGTCCGAGGCCAATGTCGCCTTCGAGCAGGCCGAAAACCGCTTGCACACGATCAAAGCGCTGCTTGTCGCGACCTTGGGAGACTAGGATGCGTGTCGTTATCGCGCTTGGCGGCAACGCCCTTCTCCGGCGCGGAGAAGCCATGACCGCAGATGTCCAGAGGCGAAACGCGCGGATCGCGGCGGAAGCGATCGCGCCGCTGGCCGCCGAACATCAACTGATCATAACGCACGGCAATGGACCGCAGGTCGGGCTGCTTGCGCTTCAAGGTGCGGCTTACAAACCCGACGAGGCCTATCCTCTCGATGTGCTCGGCGCGGAAACCGAAGGCATGATCGGTTATATGCTCGAGCAGGAACTCGGCAATCTTCTGCCGTTCGAGCAGCCGCTGGCAACGCTCCTGACCATGGTCGAGGTCGACGGCGCCGATCCAGGCTTCCAGAACCCGACAAAATTCGTCGGCCCGGTCTACGAAAAGGCCGATGCCGATCGTCTTGGCAGGGAAAAAGGCTGGGTGTTCAAACAGGATGGCGAGAAGTGGCGGCGCGTGGTCGCGTCGCCGCTGCCGAAGCGCATCTTCGAGGTCCGCCCGGTGCGCTGGCTGCTGGAACAGCGAACCATCGTCATCTGTGCCGGCGGCGGCGGCATTCCGACGATGTACGAAAAGGGCAGCGATCGCAAGCTGATCGGCGTCGAAGCGGTGATCGACAAGGATCTGTGCTCGGAGCTTCTGGCGCGTGAACTCGATGCCGATCTCCTGATCATGGCAACCGACGCCCGCGCCGTCTGCACGGACTGGGGCAAGCCGTCTCAAAAGTCCATTCACACGACACGTCCCGAAGATCTCAAGCAGTTTTCCTTCCCCGCCGGTTCGATGGGGCCGAAGGTCGATGCCGCATGCCATTTCGCCGAGGGGGCCGGAAAGACTTCCGCAATCGGAGCTCTGGCGGATATTGCGGCCATGGTACGCGGCGAGTGCGGGACGATCATCAGCAGCAGTTTCTCAGGGCTGACCTGGCACGCATGAGCGTGGGCAACAACCCCGCGTCAGGCGAGGCATCAGGAGACGAGCTGGGTGTCAGGAGATGGCCGGGCGCGTTGCAGTGCCTGCCGCCATCTCCTCACTGGCGACCGGCGTCGCCGCATTTCGTCTTTGCCAGACATAGACCGGGATCCCGAGCATCAGCAGGACGAGACCGTAGAGCACGGGCTCAGCACCCGAACCATAGAGGGTGAACATCGCGAAAACGAAGGCGATGAGTTCGACAGCGGTGACGCGCGGGAAACCTCTTCCATTGCGCAGGCGGGCAGCAACGAGGGTTCTGGCAAGCGAGCAGAAGGCATAGGGGACGACCGCGGTCATCGTGCTCAACCCGACCATCAGGCGATAAACGGCGGCGAAGCCCTCGGATCCGAGGGCCTGGACGACGACCAGGACAGTTGCAAGCAAGGCTGAGACGATCATGCCGACGGCCGGCACGCCACGGGACGAGAGCCGGGCAAAGAGCGGAGGGAACAAGCCGTCCCGGGCGGCGGCCATCGGAACCTGCCCCATCAGCAACGTCCAGCCGTTCAAGGCGCCGATGGAGGAAAGAATGACGGCGATCGAGATCGCCAGCTCTCCGCCGCGTCCCCACATGATGCCCGCAGCCGCAGAGAAGGGCGCGACCGAATGGACGAGTTCCTGGCGGGGCACAAGGCCCATCACGACGATCGTGCCGAGCACATAGAGGGCCGCGGCGATCGAGATTCCGAGAACGGTTGAACGGGGGATGGTTCGTTCCGCGTCCTGGACATCGCCTGCGGGAACGGTCGCCGATTCGAGCCCGAGATAGGCAAACATGGTCAAGGGCGCCAGCGCTGCGATCGACCCGAGGAGCGGCTGGCCGCTGGGGTTGAATTCGGAGAAATGAGAGGTGTCGATATACAGCAGGCCGACAATGGCAACAGCGCCGAAGGGAATGAGCTTGGCGTAGGTGGTGACCTGTGCAAACAGGCCGGCCGCATGGACACCGCGGAGATTGACGAGCACGATCGCCCAGATCACCCCAAGCGTCAGGCATGTCGCGGTGAAGCGGTTGCCGAGCACAGGAAAGAGATCGACCATCACGCCG
This sequence comes from Rhizobium esperanzae, assembly GCF_014197615.1. Classification (GTDB taxonomy): domain Bacteria; phylum Pseudomonadota; class Alphaproteobacteria; order Rhizobiales; family Rhizobiaceae; genus Rhizobium; species Rhizobium esperanzae_A. The sequence goes on along the minus strand of NZ_JACIFY010000027.1, from coordinate 40,557 downwards.
GCAAAGGCGATGGCGATGACAGGAAGCGATGTCCAGATGGAGATCCAATAGCCCCAGGCAATCAGGAAGCCGGCGAAATCGCCGTAAGCCAGCCGCGTATAGGCGTAAGGACCGCCGACGGCCGGCACGAGACTGGCCAGCCGCGCGAAGGTGAGGCCGAGGCAGATTGCACCGGCTCCCATGATGATCCAGACGATGATGGCAAGGTTGCCGTAGGGCGCAACGGCGGCCGGCGAAAGGTAGAAGCCTGAGCCGACCATGTTTCCGACGACGATGGCGGTGCAGGCGGCCAGTCCCAGGCTCTTGCCATTCGACGACGTTGCCATCAGATCCCCTCCGCGAAGCCGCCTGCCGGGTGCCGTGGCTTCTCCGGCGGCCATTTCCAAGCGTGATCTTCACTCCAATGGTCAACCGCCGCAATCCGGTTCAATGCGTAGTGGTCGATCGGCCCCGATCCCTTCACGATCGACACGGAGGTTTCTTGTTTTTATGCATGACGTTATCCCTGAACCGCTGCACACTTCCGGGCGACATGCATTAGAATAAGCGGCAGGTCGGCCGCAGAGAGGTGACGATGTGAGCGAGCAGGGGTTTCTACGCATCTCGATTGCGGCGACCGTCGTGATTGCCGCCCTCGGTATCGTCTTCGGCATTCTTTCGGGCTCGTTCTCCATCGCCTTCGATGGGGTCTATTCACTGGCCGATGCAGCAATGACCGGGCTTGCGCTGTGGGTTTCGAGCCTGATCGTCAAATCGGCTGAGAGCGATGCGGTGTCGGGCAGGATCCGCAACCGCTTCACCATGGGTTTCTGGCACCTGGAGCCGATCGTGCTGATGCTCAACGGCTGTCTGCTGATGACTGTCGCGGTCTATGCGCTGATCAACGCGATCATCAGCATCCTCGGCGGCGGGCACGAACTTCATTTCGGTGTCGCGATCGCCTATTCGGCGGTGACGGTGCTTGTCTGCGCCGGCATGGCCGTTCTGGGCATCAGGCTGAACCGCAGCCTGAAATCCGATTTCATTTCCCTCGACATCAAGGCCTGGATCATGTCGGGCGGTATCGCGCTCGCCTTGCTGATCGCGTTTCTCATCGGCCTTGCCGTGCTGCCGACCCGTTTTGCCTGGGTCGCCAACTACGTCGATCCGGCGGTTCTCGGATTGGTCTGCCTGGTGATGATCCCGCTTCCGATCGGCACGGTCTGGAAGGCGCTGACCGAGATCCTGCTGATGGCGCCGGTCGATCTCCAGGACCATGTCGACCGCGTTGCCGCGGAGGTGGTTGATCGTCTCGGCTTCCTCTCCCACCGCGCCTATGTCGCCCGCGTCGGCAGGGCGATGCAGATCGAACTCTATTTCATCGTGCCTGAGGGGCTGCCTGCGAAGACGGTCGAGGAATGGGATGCGCTTCGCGACGAAATCGGCGCCGCAATCGGCGACGAGAGCGCCAATCGCTGGCTGACGATTGCCTTCACGGCCGATGCGGAATGGGCCGAATAGGCCCTCCAGGGCCCTTGTCTGTGCGCCTTTGCCGAGCTTCTGCGCCCATCTTGATTGCGATCAACGACGGTTGTGCGCCCGGCGTGTACGATTCTGCAGCCTGAGACGAGTGCGGCCGCGCGGCGCGCTGCTGCCTTCGAAAACCGGACTCTGGAGGGTCGCATGGAATTCCATAAGGCATTTCCGGTAGCCGTCATCGACGAGGATTTTGACGGCAAGAGTGCTGCCGGGCGCGGAATGCGCGATCTGGCCGCGGCGATCGAGAACGAGGGCTTCCGCATCGTTTCCGGTGTCTCCTATGAGGATGCGCGCCGGCTCGTGCATATCTTCAACACGGAATCCTGCTGGCTCGTTTCCGTCGACGGCGCGGAGGACAAGGCGTCGCGCTGGCAAGTGCTGGAAGAGGTGCTGAGCGCGAAGCGCCGGAAGAACGATCGGCTGCCGATCTTCCTCTTCGGCGACGACACGACCGCCGAGGACGTCCCGGCCGGCGTGTTGCGCCACGCCAATGCCTTCCTGCGGCTTTTCGAGGATTCGGCGGAGTTCATGGCTCGCGCCATCGTGCAGGCCGCACGCAACTACCTCGACCGGCTGCCGCCGCCGATGTTCAAGGCGTTGATGGATTATACGCTGGAGGGCGCCTATTCCTGGCATACGCCCGGCCACGGCGGCGGCGTCGCCTTCCGGAAAAGCCCGGTCGGGCAACTGTTCTACAGCTTCTTCGGCGAAAACACGCTGCGATCCGATATCTCCGTATCGGTCGGCAGCGTCGGTTCGCTGCTCGATCATGTCGGGCCGATCGCCGAGGGGGAGCGCAATGCCGCGCGTATCTTCGGTACCGATGAGACACTGTTCGTCGTCGGCGGCACGTCGACCGCCAACAAGATCGTCTGGCACGGCATGGTCGGTCGCGGCGATCTGGTGCTCTGCGATCGCAACTGCCACAAGTCGATCCTGCATTCGCTGATCATGACAGGGGCGACGCCCATCTATCTGACACCGTCGCGCAACGGCCTCGGCATTATCGGTCCGATCTCGAAGGATCAGTTCACGCCTGAATCGATTGCCGGCAAGATCGCCGCCAGCCCCTTTGCCGGACAGACCAGCGGCAAGGTCCGGCTGATGGTTATCACCAATTCGACCTATGACGGGCTCTGCTACAATATCGACGCCATCAAGGCATCGCTGGGCGATGCGGTCGAGGTGCTGCATTTCGACGAGGCCTGGTACGCCTACGCCAATTTCCACGAATTCTACGATGGCTTCCACGGGATTTCGTCGAACCAGCCCGCGCGGTCGCAAAACGCCATCACCTTCGCCACGCACTCGACGCACAAGCTGCTGGCAGCGCTGTCTCAGGCGTCGATGATCCATATCCAGCATGCCGAGACCAAGCGTCTCGACGTTACCCGCTTCAATGAAGCCTTCATGATGCACACCTCGACCTCGCCGCAATATGGCATCATCGCCTCCTGCGATGTCGCCGCCGCAATGATGGAACAGCCGGCCGGGCGGGCGCTGGTGCAGGAGACGATCGACGAGGCGATCAGCTTCCGCCGAGCAATGAATGCGGTGAGAAAACAGACGGAAGGCGGCTGGTGGTTCGACGTATGGGAGCCGACGGTTGCCGAGCAAACGCCGAGCGACACCCATGCCGACTGGGTGCTGAAACCTGACGATGCCTGGCATGGTTTTGTCGGCCTTGCCGAAAACCACGTCATGGTCGATCCGATCAAGGTCACCATCCTGTCGCCAGGCCTGTCGGCAAGCGGGGTAATGGACGAACATGGCATACCGGCGGCGGTCATCACCAAGTTCCTGTCGTCAAGGCGTATCGAAATCGAGAAGACCGGCCTCTATTCCTTCCTGGTGCTGTTCTCGATGGGCATTACCCGCGGCAAATGGAGTACGCTCGTCACCGAGCTCCTCAATTTCAAGGATCTTTATGACGCCAATGCGCCATTGACCCGGGCGTTGCCGGCGCTCGCCGCCGCCCATCCGGAAGCCTATGCCGGCATGGGGCTGAAAGATCTCTGTGAGCAGATCCATGCGATCTATCGCAAGGACGACGTGCCGAAGGCGCAGCGCGAGATGTACACGGTCCTGCCCGAAATGGCGCTGCGTCCCGCCGATGCCTATGATCGGTTGGTCAAGGGCAAGATCGAAAGCGTCGAGATCGACAATCTCATGGGTCGCATCCTCGCGGTGATGATCGTTCCCTATCCGCCTGGAATTCCGCTGATCATGCCGGGCGAGCGGATCACCCCGTCGACGAAGTCCATTCAGGATTACCTGCTCTACGCCCGTGATTTCGACAGCAAGTTCCCCGGTTTCGAAACCGATATTCACGGCCTTCGCTTCGCGCCCGGTGATAGCGGACGCCGCTACCTTGTCGATTGCATTGCAGGGGAGGGGCAGGAATGATCCCGCGTGATGTGAAGTCTCCGACGGTCGCCATACCCTTCCACAAGATGCTGAAGATCGTGGCGATCGTCGACCGTGACAATTCTCAGGCGCAGGCGCTGGTGTCGCAGATCACTGCCCAGGGTTTTGAGGTGGAACTGCGCGACGATTATTCCGCCGATGCCTCCGAGGATGCGGATGTCGGCGCCTATGTCGGCTCGGTCGAGGGCGGCAGGCTGCCGGCGGCGCGCAGCTTCCTTCGTTCCGTCAGGGAGATCGGTTTTCGTACGCCAATCTGGGCGATGGCCGATACGCTGACGATTGCCGATATGGATGTCGTGGAGATGGCCGGCGAGGTGGATGGTTTCGTCTATCTCGGCCAGCAGACGCCGACCTTCTATGCCAAGCAGATCGTCTCCAGCGCGGTCAATTACGGCAAGTCGCTGCTGCCGCCCTTCTTCGGCGGCATGATGGCCTATGACGGCGAGGCCAATATCGCCTTCGATTGCCCGGGGCATCAGGGTGGTCAGTTCTATCGAAAGTCGCCGGCCGGGCAGCTCTTCTTCAAATATTTCGGCGAGAGCATTTTCCGCAACGATCTCTGCAATGCCGACGTCGATCTCGGTGATCTCCTGATCCATGAAGGTCCCGCCGTCGAAGCTCAGAAGCAGGCGGCCCGCATCTTCGGCGCCGACCGCACCTATTTCATCCTGAACGGCACGAGCACCTCCAACAAGGTGGTGGCCAATGCGGTGCTGCGCAGCGGCGATCTCGTGCTCTTCGACCGCAACAATCACAAATCCCTGCATCAGGGCGCCCTCGTGCAGGCCGGCGCCATCCCGATCTATCTGCCGACCGCCCGCAACTCCTTCGGCATGATCGGGGCCGTCGATTGGGCGGCCTGGGACGAGGCCTGGCTACGGCAAAGGATAGAGGAGCACCCGCTCGTTACCGACAAGAGCCGTGCGAAGGCGGAAAGGCCTTTCCGTTTGGCCTGCATCCAGCTCGCGACCTATGACGGCACGATCTACAATGTCGCCCAAGTCATGGAGAAGATCGGCCATCTCTGCGATTACGTGCTCTGGGACGAAGCCTGGATCGGCTATAATGCCTTTCATCCGCTGTTCGATGGCCACAGTCCGATGCGGCTGAAAGACCTGCGACCGGATATGCCCGGGCTGTTTTCCACCCAGTCGGTCCACAAGCAGGGCGCCGGTTTCTCGCAGGCGTCGCAGATCCACAAGCGGGACGAACATATCAGCGGTCAGCGTCGGTTCGTCGAACATAAACGCTTCAACGAATCGCTGCTGATGAATGTCTCGACCTCTCCCTTCTATCCGCTTTTCGCCTCGCTCGACGTCAACGCCAAGGTGCATGAGGGAAAGGCGGGCGAGATGCTCTGGGATCGCTGCATCGAGCTGGGGATCGAGGTGCGTAAGAAGCTGCGCGGTTTCGTCGATCATTACGAGTCCAAAGCCGCAAGCGCGGAAGAACAATGGTTCTTCGATCCCTTCGTGCCGGACAGGGTCTCGGTCGCAGGCTCCAGACCGAGGAATCCTTCAACCGCTTCCCGGGCTTCAATTACGAGGTTCAGGGCGTGTTCCAGGAACGGATCGATGGGCGGATCAAATTCCACACATATGTCGTGCGCGAGTAGGGGACGGAGGATCTCATCATGACCGACAACACGATGCATCTCGCGACCGAGACGACGGCCAAGAAGAAGATGAACCTGGTGCAGCTCACCTTCATCGTCGCCGTCAACATGATGGGCTCGGGCATCATCATGCTGCCCGCCAACATGGCGCAGGTCGGGGCGATCTCGCTGCTTTCCTGGCTCGTCACCGCTGTCGGCTCGATGGCGATCGCCTATGGTTTTGCCCAGGCCGGGCTGTTCAACCAGCGCCCCGGCGGCATGTCGGCCTATGCCGAGGACGCCTATGGGAAGGACGGCTATTTCATGGTGTTCTTCCTGTATTTCCTGTCGCTTGCGATCGGCAATGTCGCCATCGGCATTTCGGCTGTCGGTTACCTCGCCGGGTTTTTCCCGGTGCTGACCTCGACGCCTGTTATGACCTGCGTGGCCCTGATCATTCTTCTCTGGCTGACGACGGCCGCCAATTTCGGCGGTCCGCGCATCACCGGGCGCATCGGCTCGGTCACGGTATGGGGCGTTATCCTGCCGGTCGGGCTGCTGTCGATCATCGGATGGCTCTGGTTCAGTTCCAGCACCTTTGCCGCCGCCTGGAACCCGCAGGGACTGTCGCTCGGGCAGGGGATGGGATCGAGTATTTCCCTGACGCTCTGGGCCTTCCTCGGCATGGAGTCGGCGGCGCAGAATTCGGATGCCGTCGAGAACCCGAAACGGGATGTGCCGCTCGCCTGCATGTTCGGCACTCTCGGGGCCGCCGTCATCTACATCCTGTCGACGACGGTCATTCAAGGCATCGTGCCGAATGCCGAGCTCGCCGCATCGACGGGTCCGTTCGCGCTCGCCTATGCCAAGATGTTCAACCCGACGATCGGTTCGATCATCATGGCCCTTGCCGTGCTGGCCTGCCTGGGTTCGCTGCTCGGATGGCAGTTCACCATCGCGCAAACCGCGCGCACGGCGGCGGAAGAGCGGATGTTCCCCACCGTGTTTTCACGGGTGAACGAGATGGGGGCGCCGGTCCAAGGCATGGTCATCCTCGGCGTCGTGCAGACGGGCCTGGCGTTGATGACGATATCGCCGACCCTCAGCGAACAGTTTTCCGCTCTCGTCAACCTCGCTGTCGTCACCAACGTGCTGCCATACATCATCGCGCTGTCTTCGCTCTTCGTCATCATGAAGGCGGCGCGCGTGCCGCAGGCGAAATACCGGCTCAACGCCGTCATTGCCCTCGTCGGCATGCTCTACAGCGTGTTCGCCATCTACGCCTCCGGCAAGGACGCCGTGCTTGGCGGCATGCTGGTCACGGGTCTCGGTTTCATCATTTACGGCCTGATCGCACCGCGCTTTACCAACGGCGCGAACCGCGTGCCGGCAGAATAGTGCAGGGGAGGAAGAACCATGCCAATCAGCAAAGGGCGGTGGACAGCGATTGCCGCCTCCATCTTCATCGGTGCGCTGGCGACAGCCGCCTTTACCCCGGCTGCCGCGCAGACGCTGGACCGTATCCGCGGCAGCAGTTCGCTGAAGCTCGGTTACGATCCGGATGCAAGGCCGTTTTCGTTCAAGTCGGACCAGGGTGCGCCCGACGGCTATGCGGTGGCGCTTTGCAACAAGATCGCCGACGGCGTGCGGGCGGAACTGAAACTCTCGCAGTTGAACATAGAATGGGTACCTCTCGGCAACGATGCCCGGCCGCGAGCCATCCAGGACGGTGTGGTGGATCTCGTCTGTGCGGCCGAGCCGGTAACGATCAGCCGCAGGCAGGAGGTTTCGTTCTCGCTGCCGATCTTTCCGAGCGGTACCGGCGCGCTGCTGAGGGCAAGTGCGCCGCTGGCCTTGCGCGAAGTCCTGGAATATGGGCAGCCGTCGAGCCGGCCGATCTGGCGCGGCTCTCCGGCGCGCACGATCCTTGAGCACAAGACCTTTTCGGCGATTGCCGGAACCGCCAGTGAACGGTGGCTCTCCGACAGGATCGAGACCTTTCAGCTGGCTGCAACGACAGTCGCGGTCAACAACTATCAGCAGGGCATCGACCGCGTTCGCGACGGAAGCTCGGCGGTGCTGTTCGGCGACATGTCGCTGCTGATGGACGCTGCTGCACGCAGCGATGATTCCGGCAACCTCATTGTTCTGAAGCGCCATTTTACCTTCCAGCCCCTGGCGTTCGAGATGGCCCGGGGTGACGAGGACTTCAGGCTCAGCGTCGATCGCGCGCTGAGCCTGGCTTATGCCGCCCCGGAATTCCGAGCATTCTTCACGACCTGGTTTGGTCCGCCGGACGAACCGATCGAGACTTTTTTCCGCCAGACCGCCTTGCCGGAATAATAAGAGGCGCAAGGCTGCCAAACGACAAGCGTCGTCATCGAGCACCGGTGAAGTCAAACGGCGTGTTCACGGGAGGGCGCGATGGGCTCGCAGGGCGGGCAAGGTGACGATCCGACAGCGGACCCCGTAAGGGTCCGCGATCAGCTTGATCGCATCCTATCGAGTGTGGAATTCCAGGCTCCGGACCGCAGCCGACGGTTTCTGGCATATATTGTCGCCGAAACCCTGGCAGGACGGGAGACGAACCTGAAAGCCTACGCAATTGCCCAGGCGGTCTTCGGCCGGGATGCGTCCTTCGATGCGCAAAACGACCCGGTCGTTCGCATCGAAGCGGGGCGTATCCGCCGGGCTCTGGAGCGCTACTATCTGGTGGTTGGACGAGACGATCCGATCCAGATCACCATTCCCAAGGGCCGATACGTACCGAGCTTTATCGTAAGGCAGCCGATCTCACCAGAAAGCCGTTCCGAGCCAAAGGGCAATCGTCGGCACACGGCGCCAGCGGCCCAACAGAAGCCGTCATCCTATCGGGACCTCCTCCTGCCGATCGGCGTGCCGCTTGTCCTTGGTCTTGTGGCGATCCTCTCTCTGATCCGGCCGCTCGAAGGACTTTTCGGCTCCTCCACCCCCTCGGTCGCCTCGCTCTCGTCCAAGGGAGATGAATTGAGGGCTGAGATCCTCGTCGAGCCTCTGGTCGGCACAGGTCGCCAGAATGGCGATGCGGAGATCGCCAAAGGGCTGACGGACGAAGTGATCGCGCAGCTGACGAAGATCAACTCCATCGTCGTCAAAGCGGCCGGTCCGCAAACGCAGATCGTTGCGTCAAACCAACGGCAGCTTTCCCTGCAGGGAAGCTTGGGAACGGAAGGCTCCAGGCTGCATGTCCAAATCCGGCTGGTCGATCGCGCCGACGGCACGGTAACCTGGACGGGCGCTTATGACAGAACCTTCGAGGGCCGGAGTATTCTCGACGTCCAGGAAGAAATCGCCCGGCAGATCGCCGACGCGATATCCAGCCGGCAATGACGTCAACCTCCATCGCGAGAGCTTACGTGATGCTACAGGCACTTGCAGCCTGACGGTGCTAGTCTTTGACTGGGGCATTTGTTCAGGGCGTCCCTGGCCGGATGCGCTACGGGCGAGGTGGTTCATGCAAAACGACATCACCGTACACATCGTCGATGATGAAGAAGAGGTTCGAAAGTCTCTGACTTTCCTGCTCGTCTGCGCCGGCTTTGCTGTACGCGCACATGCGTCTGCGAGTGCGTTTCTGGATCAGCCTCTTTCGGAAGGAAAATGTTGCCTGCTGACGGAACTCCCGATGCAAGGGGTTGACGGTGTCGAACTGCTGGAATGTCTGAAGGCGCGCCACAACGGCATACCGGCGATCATCATCAGCGGGAAAGGGGATATTGCCCTGGCGGTTCAGGCGATGAAGGCGGGCGCCGTCGACTTCATCGAAAAGCCTTTCAAGGAAGACGTCCTTATCGCCGCGATCAAGGAAGCGACGGCGCATTCCGATATATCGGAGGAACAGCGTGACGATGTCGTGCTGGCGCGTATTCACCAATTGACCCAGCGCGAGCAGCAGGTGCTGACCGGGATCGTGGACGGGCTTCAAAACAAGCAGATCGCTTTTGAACTCGGCATCAGCGCACGCACCGTCGAAGTGCATCGTGCAAATGTCATGGCAAAGATGAAGGCCCGCAATCTCCCTCAGTTGATGAAAATGGTGATCCCGCTCAGGCCTTCGGGCAACAGCTGGCTGCGATCCGCCAGTTGAAATCAAGGCGCTGCCTTGGGCATGCCGCCGGCGCAATGCCGCGCAGTTTACGCGAATGTTTCAACTTTTGACTGGGATCAATGCGCGAACGCAGACCTTTCCGTATGCTTGTCCAAAGGACAATCCAAGGGGCCAAAGAGACGGGGGATTGCCATGCGTAATCTTGAGCAGAGAGACGCCATCGCGCCATCACGCATCTCCGCGATAACAAGGGCCGCAGTGACCGAGGTTCGGCAAGCGCCGTTGCTGGTGCTGATCGTCTTCGTTCCGCTCGTCATTGTGCTCGAGCAGACATCTCCGCAAGCGCATACGCTGCTTTTTGCCATGTCGGTCTGTGCGATCGTGCCCCTGGCAATGCTTTTAAGCCGCGCAACCGAGGCGGTCTCCGCGCGGACGGGAGATGCGGTCGGGGGCCTGCTCAATGCCACTCTCGGAAATCTGACCGAACTGGTGATCTCGCTGGCTGCCTTGCAGGCCGGCCAGTATCTGCTGGTCAAGGCATCACTTGCCGGCGCCATCGTCACCAACACCCTGTTCCTGCTGGGGGGTGCATTTCTGTTCGGAGGACTGAAGCATCATGTGCAGGAATTCAATAGGGTCAATGCGCGCTTCCAGGCCTGCCTGCTGTTCCTGGCGACCGTCGCTATCATGGTGCCGTCGATCATCAGCGATGTGGATCAAACATCCGTCGTTTCACAGAAACTGAGCCTGGGCCTGGCCGTGCTGCTCATCGCCGTCTATGCGATGGGCATGCTGTTTTCCCTGAAAACACACCGCGAATTGTTTGCAAGCGCGAGCGACGCCGAGGAGGGTCACAGCTCATGGCCGCTCACTGTCAGCGTCGTCATTCTTGTCGTCGTTACGCTTTTCGTCGCGCTGGTCAGTGAAATCTTCGTCGGCTCGGTTCAGGCAGCGGCCGACCGCCTCGGCATGACGCCCGCTTTCGTCGGCTTCATTGTCGTTGCGCTGGTCGGCGGCGCGGCGGAAATGACAACCGCGTTTTCGGCGGCGCGCGCCAACCGTCTCGATCTCAGTGTCGGCATCGCATTGGGCAGCGCCGCACAGATCGCGCTCTTCGTCGCGCCGATCCTGGTGATCGTCAGCTATTTCCTCGGTCCCCAACCGATGTCCCTGCAATTCTGGCCTGGCGCGGTCGCCATGATGCTGATCGCCACCATGGCGGCGACCTTCCTGTCCAACGGCGGTCGCGGTGTCTGGTATATGGGCGTCATGGCGTTGGCCGTCTACGCGATTTTCGGGCTCACGCTGTTTCTTTTGCCGCCTGCCGTGCCGTCCTGACGGTTTATTCTTTACGTGCCGGAACGGAAGTACAGGCGCTGAATAATTGCCATCATCAGCGCGGTCGCCCAGCCGAAGATGATCCAGCCATTGACCGCTTCGAAAGGGGCTACCTGGCGCCATTCCTTTGCCAGGACAATATCGCCATAACCCACTGTGGTGAAAGTAACGGTCGAAAAATATATGGCGTCCTCGAAGCTCGGCAAAGCGTCGATCAGCGCGTAAAATAGCGCCCAAAGGCAGACATCGATCATGATCGGAATCATGAGATAGATGATCCATATCACGGTGATCGTAGTCGGCCGTTTCGATAAAAATTCGGGACGGGTCTCTTCCAGGCGCCGAAAGACCTTGAGACCGGCGGACATGAACGCCGCTTGAATGGCAACGGTGGCCGCGATGAGGCTGCTGCCGAATACGAAGTGAAACAACGCTGATATTCCTCCGCACCATAAGCCAAGCCAGCAGGACGTAGGTTACCGTAAAATACGGTACCCTCCGAAAAGGAATCCCAGCTTCGCCAAGCGGTCCTCGGCTATTGTGTGAGCGGCTGGGGCTTCAGGTTGTCGTCAAGCTGGTCGGCGGTTGCGCTTGGTCGCTTGTTGCGGTTCAACGGCTGCTCGACGATGATTGCCGGCGCGGCGACGGCGGAGGCCGCAACAGTGCCAATCGTCGACACCGTGCCTCCGACGACGGCTGTAATCCCTTGGCCGAGGGTCACTTTTGAATCCGTCAGCGGCTGCCCGGTCATAAGCCGCTGGCCGATCAATTGCACGATCTCCGGGCTCTCGGCGAACTTGCCGTGGTTGAGGCCATCCTTCGCCTTGACCTTTGTCAGATCGATCGCGGTGATGCCCGCTTTCTCCAGCTTTGAACGATAGGGTTCCTGGGTCGGGTCGATCGCTCCGAGGCGGGAGACACGCCCGCTGATGAACTGCGAGACGGCCAGTGCCTTGTCGTCCTGGGACATGAAGATCGTGAATTTCGGCCGTGGCGCACCCAGTTCGACATATTGTTTGGCGAAGACATCGATGTCGATATCAGGCGAGGCGAGGATGACATTGTGAATTTTCGCGTTCACGCGGCCGTCGCGGATTCCCATCTGACGCAGGGATTCCATGGCCAGCCACGTTCCCATCGAGTGGGCGAGGATGGTTATGTCCTTGACGTTCGGGTCGTCCGCCAATGTGCGCAAGGCCTGCTCCAAAGCGGTGCGTGAATAATTCGTGCTTTCCTTGTCGTACTGGTAGGCGACGACCTCGGCTCGCGACGGCCAGGTGAACAGCACCGGCGTTGCCTGCATGCCGCTATCATGGACGATTTGCGCCAGGCGGAAGACCGAATCTTCGTAGGTGTTGTTGAAACCATGAATGAAGACCAGCGCGTGGCCGCCTTGCGGATGCTGCCTGAACCAGGCCCGGCCTTCGGCGATTGTCGAGACTTGCTGCACCCGGGTGACTGCGAAGTCCGTTGCCGGATTGGGCGGCAGGCGCTCGGGCCACTGAACCGTTCCCGACTTGCGATTGGTCGGTATCGAGATGGACACCTCGGTCAAATGCGGCTTGGCGCTTCGCTCACCGTTAAAAAGCGTCGCCGGATCGCCGGAGGGTTGGCGGGTCGTGGCGACCAGCATGTCGACCTTTGCGGTAGACGGTGTTGACGCTGTGGCTGCGAGTGGCGTCATGACACCGGTCTGGTGGCCACAGCCCGTCATCAGGAGCAGAGCCAGCAAGAGGATGAGCCTGCTCATGCAATAAACTCCTGAAGGAAATATCTCGAGTAATTTCACGCGGGCCGATACCCCGTTTCCAACCTGCATCGTGACGTGAGAAGTCTCGCGACCGCCGACGCCGGCGCTAAGCTAGCATCTGCAAACTCCGAAGGCCTGTAACATCGCGTAGCATCTATGCCTTCGCCCGGCAGTCCCGCCGGATCGGAATGCGGCCGGCCGGCCGGCATCGATCACCGTATGACAGCCATTTTTCCGAGGCACGTTCCACCCACCGTCAATTTATGACCCATCGGAAAATGCATCGGCATGGAACGATCTGCGGCGGATACCATTACGTATCCGATGTATCCTGAAACGGCATAGGGTGAGGACGGTATGCATTCCATCCGCATCAAAGAGCGGGGGCGGAAAAAACTTATGCTCAAGCTACCAGCTTTGCGCGACCAGTTGCGGCTCCTTTCCAACGATACAATCAATGAGCTGTTCGAGTCCTATGAGCTCGCCACCAGCGCGCTCGATCGCTTCAGTTCCAACCTGGAGACTAACAGCAAATTGATTGCGGAATATAGACAGCTCTGCAGCGACATCGAAGCTGAAGTGGAAGGTCTCTGCGCATAGCCCCAATGGCAAGCTCTGTGACGACGCCGCGACCATCCGCAAAAGGCCCCTCTGCGGGGCTTTTTGCGTTTCTGGGCGACAGGAAATCATGTTCTTGCGAGTTGCAACCGACCTTCGCGCGATGACGAGATAGTTGCTAAAGGGATAATATTCTAATATATGTAGATCAGGCGCGTTTTATATTTTCATGGCAGCAAGCAACGTCCGTCCAATCGGCGGCGCCTATTATCCTATTCAGAACGCATTTCGATTTCATGAAGTAGATCAGCGATTTATAGGGGGGAATCATGCGAAAATGGCTATCTTCTCTGCCGGCCTCTCCGGATCGGAGGCGTCGTCTTCTATCGGTCATCTCCGGCTTGTCTGCGTTCTGCGCACTGGTGTTCCTTACCGGGACTGCGTCGGCGCAAGCGCCGACCGAAGAGCAGCGCGATGCCATCAAGGCAGAGTGCCGCTCCGATTTCATCGCGAAATGCTCCGGGGTGACACCGGGCGGTATCGAGGCGCTCACCTGTCTGCAGCAGCACAGCGCGACGCTTTCGGCGGGCTGCCGGAAAGCGGTTTCGGCGGTGAACGTCAAACCCAAATCGACATCCGCGGAGCCAACGCCGGCTGCGCCGGCCAATACGGCGGCGACCACGCCGGCGCCTGCGACAGCCACACCAGCGCCAGCGACCGGCACGCCGGCGCATCAACCGACGCAGGCGCAGCGCGATGCGGTCAAATCGGCCTGCCAGCGCGATTTCATGGCGCAATGTTCCGGTGTCACGCCGGGAGGTGCGGCGGCGCTCAGCTGTCTGCAGCAGCATAGTGCCGCTCTCTCGGCGCCATGTCAGCAAGCGGTTGCGGCATTAGGGGGATCGGCGGCGCCGACGACCGGCAATGCGGCTGCCACCGGCGCGATTACGCCGCCTCCGGCGATGATGCCGTCCTTCTCTCCACGCGAGGAAGTGATGATCCTGCGGGAAACCTGCGGAGCGGACTTCCGGGCCTTATGCCGCATGGTGCCTTTAGGGGGAGGCCGGGGCATTGCCTGCCTGCGCGACAATCTGCAACGCGTGTCACCGGCCTGCCATCGCGTGTTGACCTCGGGATTGTAGCGCCCGTTCGAAACCTGCTCTCAGAAAGAGGTCGTCGCGCATCAGCCAGAATTCGGTGCGCGATCCCGCAAAGGCCGGCAAATGGCCGTCGCCCGCATGCATGCACTGCATCTCTCACATGTCATATCCGGCTGCGGCGGGTCCGGCAGCCGCCGTCTGCAATTCGATGAAATCAATGACGACACCAACGAAAGGCATTGCCATGTCATCGACTTTCTCTTTCCCGCGATTGAAGCGGATTCTCCTCTATGCTTCGCTGGCCGTCGGGGTCGCGCTGCCGACCAGCGCATGGGCGGATGATGCGAAAGCCCTTCTAAAAACGATGTCCGATTTTCTGGCGGCACAGAAGACGATATCCTTCACCTACCAATCGTCGCTTGAAGCGGTGACGCCTGCCTTCGAGAAACTCCAGTTCGTGAGCTCGGGGACGGCCAACCTGACGCGTCCCGACAAATTGCGCGTGACGAGAACCGGCGGCTTTGCCGATCTCGACGTGAGTTTCGACGGTTCGTCGCTGACGGTGCATGGCAAGAATCTCGACGCCTATGCCAAGATCGACGGGAAGGGTTCGCTCGACGATCTGATCGACAGGCTGATGACCGCCGGCGTCGAGGCTCCCGGCGCCGATCTGATGTCCTCCAACGTCTACGATACGCTGATGTCCGATGTGGTCGAGGCCAAACACATTTCCAGTGCTTTCGTGGATGGCGTCGAATGCGAATATCTGGCCTTCCGCACGCCCGAGATCGACTGGCAGATCTGGATACAGACCGGCGCGCAACCCATACCCCGCCGTTACGTCATCACCAGCAAACATGTCGTCCAGGCGCCGCAGTACACGCTTGAGATCAACGATTTCAAGAGTGGAGCAGATGTCGCGGCCGTTTCCTACAACATCGAGATTCCCGGCAGTGCCAAGACGGTCGATCTCAGCGAGCTGCAATCGCTCGATGAGCTTCCGGCGGCTGCCGATGCGGGAGAAACGAAATGACCTATAACAAGCTGCTGTTCATTCTCGGCTTGGCCAGTGTCCTGACATTCACCGACCTTCGCGTCGAGGGCCAAGGTTCCATGCCGCTGTCGATCGGGTTTGCCACGCCGGCGGAGGCTGTCATCGGCAGGCCGTTGACGCCGCTCTCTTATGCGGGCGTTGCCCGCAGAACGACGCGGCGCGTCGTCACGCGGACGGCGACGACCATCGCCGTGCTTCCGGCGGGCTGTCTCTACGGTGCCTATTATGGCGGCTATTATTATCGGTGCGGGTCGTCCTATTACGCCAAGAGCGGAAGCGTCTATGTGCAGGTGATCGTGCAATAACTGCCGCGATTGTTTTACCCGACGTTCGATATTTCCGTTTCCGTCACCCTCGCGGCCGTATTTACGGTGGCTCCGCGCCGCTTCCAATATTCCTCGAGGCGCTGCAGCAGCACGTAGAACGAGGGAACGAAGAGCACGGCGAGGCAGGTCGAGGCGATCATGCCGCTGAAGACCGAGATGCCGATCGATTTGCGGGCCGATGCGCCGGCGCCCGTCGCCAGCACAAGCGGCAGGACCCCGAGGATAAAGGCGAAGGACGTCATCAGGATCGGCCGGAAACGCAGCCGGGCGGCCTCGACGGCCGCGTCCAGGATTTCCATGCCTTCCGCCCGTTTTTCCCGCGCATATTCGACGATGAGGATGGCATTCTTGGCGGCCAGCGCAATCAGCAGGATCAGGCCGATCTGGGTATAGAGATTGTTGGCGACACCTGCTGCCGTCAGTGCCGCCACCGTGCCGAGCAGGGCGAGCGGCACGGCAAGGATGACCGCCAGCGGCAGGATCCAGCTTTCATATTGGCCGGCGAGCACGAAATAGACGAGCAGCATGGCGAGCGCGAAGATGAAGTAGATCTGCCCGCCCACGGCTTTTTCCTGATAGGAGAGCGCCGTCCATTCGAAGCCGGCTCCCGGCGGCAATGTATGGTCGGCGATCTGTTCCATGACCTCGAGCGACTGGCCGGAACTGAAGCCGGCGGCCGGTCCGCCGACGATGGTGGCGGTGGGATAGAGATTGTAGAGGCTGATCAGCGAGGGGCCTTCTGTCGTGGTGACATCGATCACCGTGCCGAGCGGCACCATCGTCCCGTCGCCGGCCTTGACCTTCAGATTGCGGATATCGTCAGGGCTGACACGGAAATCGGAAGCGGCTTGCGCATAGACCTGGAAGGTGCGGCCGAATTTGTTGAACTGGGTGACGTAGCTCGATCCGACATAGCCGGAGAGCGCGGAGAAAACCTGCCCCACGGTAATTCCCAGCGTCTCCGCCTTGATGCGATCGACGGAGACCGCAAGCTGCGGTACGTTCGAGCGAAACGGCGTACTCAGCCTCTGTAGCGATGATTGGGCGTTGCCGTTCTTGACGATCGTATCGGCAAGCGATTGCAGCAGCGGATAGTCGGAGACGCCGTTGCGGAGCTCGACCTGCATGGTAAAGCCGTTGGCATTGCCGATGCCCTGGATCGGAGGCGGTACGACCACCAGCGTTTTGGCGGTCAGTACATGCTGCAGTGCGTCGTTCAGATGCTGATAGATCGACAGCAGGTCCTGCCCCTTCTCCTTGCCGCGCTCGTCCCAATCCTTGAGAATGACATAGGCGACGCCGGCATTCTGCAGGCTGGCGCTGTTGTCGAGAACGGAAAGGCCGCTGATGGTCAGCACCTGATCGACGCCAGGGGCGGCCTCGGCGATCTTGCCGACCTCTTCCATGACGGCGTCGGTCCGCTCTTTCGAGGCGCCATCGGGCAATTGCGCGCTGATGAGCACATAGCCCTGGTCCTCGATCGGCAGGAATGCCGTCGGCAGGCGCGTGAGCCCCCAGACGGCGACGCCGATCAGCGCGAGTGCTGCGATCGCCATGACGCCGCTGTGGCGGGTCATCGCTCCGACCAATCCGGCATAATGGCGTTCGCCCCAGTCATAGCCCCGGTTGAAGCCGCGATAGAAGACGTTGCGTTTCTCGGGCGGCACCGGTGCTCGCAGCCAAAGAGCGCATTGCGTCGGTTTCAGCGTCACGGCATTGACGGCGCTGATCAGCGCGGTGGCGGCGATGACCAGCGCGAACTGCCGATAGAGCTGCCCGGTCAGGCCGGGCAGGAAGGCGGCCGGAATGAAAACGGCCATCAGCACCAGTGTGATGCCCATGACCGGGCCGAGCAGTTCCTCCATCGCTTTCTCTGCCGCCTTGCGGCCCGACATGCCGGCCTCGATATGCCGGGCGACGCCCTCGACGATGACGATGGCATCATCGACGACGATGCCGATCGCGAGAACGATGGCAAACAGCGTCGACAGATTGACCGTGAAGCCCAAGGCCGCCATGGCCGCGAAGGCGCCGATGATGGTGACGGGAACGGTGGTCGCCGGCACGAGCATTGCCCGCCAATCCTGCAGGAAAACCAGAATGACGATGAGAACGAGCACGCCCGCCTCGATCAGGGTGACGTAAACCTCGTCGATGGAGGCCTTGACGAATTTCGTCGTATCGAACGGCAGATGATATTCGAGGCCCGGCGGGAAATTCTTCGAGAGCTCCGCCATCTTCGCGTTCACCGCCTGCGCCACGGCAATGGCGTTGGCTTCCGGCAGCTGGAAAATACCGATGCCGGCTGCCGGCCGGCCGTTTTGCGTGAAGGACTGGCTGTAGGTCTGGGCGCCGAGTTCGACGCGGCCGATATCGCGGACGCGCGTGATGCGTCCGCCCTGTCCGCTTTCGACCTTGACGACGATGTTCTCGTAGTCGGCGGCGTCGTTCAGCCGGCCGTTGACATTCAGCGTGTATTGGAAGACCTGCCCTTTCGGCACCGGCGGAATGCCGATCTGCCCGGCGGTGACCTCCTGGCTCTGCTGCTGCACGACATTGACGACGTCCTGCGGCGTCAGGCCGCGTGCCTGCAGCAGGTTCGGATCCATCCAGATCCGCATGGCATATTGGCCGGCGCCGAAGACCGTCACATTGCCGACGCCAGGCAGGCGGGCGAGTTCGTTCTGCAGGTTGATGACGGCGTAGTTCGACAGGAACAGGCTGTCATAGCGGCTGTCGGGCGAGGTCAGGCTGACGAAACCGAGGATCGCCGTCGATTTCTTCTGCGTCGTCACGCCCTGAAGCTGCACCGCTTCGGGAAGCGACGACATTGCGATGGCGACGCGGTTCTGTACCAGAACCTGCGCCTGATCCGGATCCGTTCCGATGGCAAAGGTCACGATCAGCGAATAGGTGCCGTCGCTGGCGCTGGTCGACTGCATGTAGAGCATGTCCTGCACGCCGTTGACCTGCTGCTCGATCGGCAGTGCCACGGTGTCGACGAGGGTCTGGGCGCTGGCGCCGGGAAAGCGCGTCGTCACCTGCACAGTCGGCGGGACGACATTCGGATATTGCGCCACGGGCAGCTGGAACAGGGCGACCGCGCCGACGAGCACGAAGACCAATGCCAGGACGTTGGCGAGTACCGGTCGCTCGATGAAGAAACGCGAGATCATGCTGTTGTCCTCAGACGTTCAGAAGAAGCATGGCGGCGAATTCACTGCGTGGTGGTTTTGGCCTTGGCATCGCCGGCGGCATTGGCCGTCGGGTTCATGTCCATCTTCTCGGGCGCGACCTTGCTGCCGGGAATGGCCTGCTGAATCCCCTGGGTCACCACCCAGTCAGCCGGATCGAGGCCGGATTGGATGACCCGCAGCGGACCTTCACGCTGGCCCGTCTTGACCTGCTTCTGCTCGACGACGTCGTCCTTGCCGAGAACGAGCACGTAGCTGCCGAGCTGGTTCGTTCCGATCGTATCGTCGCGCACCAGCAGCGCCTTGTCGTTGTGGCCGACCGGCACTCGGACTCTGACGAAGAGGCCGGGCAGCATGGCATGATCCTTGTTGTCGAACAGAGCACGGACCTGCAGCGTGCCGGTGGACGCATCGAGCTGAGGTGATGCGTAGTCGAGATGCCCCTTGTGCGGATAACCTTCTTCCGTCTGCAGCCCGATCTCCGCCGGTATGCTCGGAAGGTCCGTCTGCCTGAAGGTATGTCCTTGCTTTGCCATGGTTTCCTTGATCATCAGCACCTGCGTTTCGCTGACGTTGAAATAGGCATAGAGCGGATCGGTCTGGACGATGCTGGCGAGTTTGGTGGGACCGGACACGCCGACCAGCGTGCCGATATCGACGAGGTGATCGGTGACGATGCCGTCGAAGGGGGCGAGCACCTCGGTATAGCCGAGATTGATCGTCGCGAGGTCGACATTGGCCTGGGCATTGAGAATGGCGGCGTTCGCCTCGTCGAGCGTCGCCTTGGCGCTGTCAACCGCGGTCTGGGTGGTGACCTGTTGCTTCGACAGATTGACCTGCCGGTCATATTCCTGCTTTGCGCCGACCTGCGAAGCCTGCTGCGAGGCAAGTGATGCCTTCGCCTGATCGAGCTGCGCCTGGTACGTGTCGCGCTCGATGCCGAAAAGCTTGGTGCCCTTCTTCACCATCATCCCGTCCTGGTAGTCGATGGACTGGATATAGCCCTGGACGCGTGCCTCGATATCGACAGCATTGAGCGGCGCCGTATTGCCGGTGAGTTCGAAATAGAGCGTCACCGGCTGCTGCACCGGCTGTGCGACCCGAACCGCAGGCGGCGGAGGGGGCACATAGGTGTTGCCGCTCTCCTCGCAGCCGGCAAACATTGCCATGCCGGCCAATGTCAAAAACAGTCGCAGACCCTGATGCAATCTCCCACGCATTGCCGCCGCCTCGACAGGTCAAGAGCCCACTGCACAGTTCCTTCAATCGGGATCGACTGAAGGAAATATGCAGGCAATTCAAAAAATGCGACAACGTCCCTTGCGCCTCTGAACGACGCGCGGCGCTGTCGTCTTCATGCGTGCCTCGACGGCGGCCCCCAATCGGCCTGCCGAAGTTCAAGTCGTGCGATATTATGTCGCGGCATTGCTCAAAATTGCAATAGCCCTTGGTGCACAATTGAACTGCCGAGGCCGGAAGAGCCGGAGCGGGCGTCGCGGTTAGGGTTTCCCGAGCCGTTTCAGGGCGGATTCCAAGGGGGCGTCCGACACGCGGACCAGTCCGACATACGGATTGGCCATATCCGAGACCAGGAACACCGCACCGGCGACGGAGAGCGCGCAGACGAAGAGAATTGACATCACCGTCGGGTTGGGCGGCGCCTGCAGCCCGAAGGTGGCAAAAAGCAGGGACAGCCAACAGACGAGAACGGCGAGGAACGCCCAGGGCAGGCCCTCGCTGCCGGATTCGACCAGCAGCCAGTGGGTCTCAGCCACCATGCCACTGACATCGAGCGCGCGCGTCTGGAGAAAGTGCTGGACGGCATCCTTCGGCGACAAGGATCGAAGGTCGCCCTGAACCGCCTCGATATCCTGATATTCTCCGAGCGCCTTGCCGGACGCCTCGTCGGTGGTTTCGGCAGTCCAGCCGCGGCTCAGCCGTCTTTCGATGAGCTGGCGCAGCAGCCGACGCGCGTCGCCGGTTTCCGGGCCGTATTGCGCCATGACGCGGTCCAGCAGCAGGACCCGCGCCGCCGCCGTCCTCATCTCCACCTCGGCATTGTCGTAGGTCGATTTGGCGGATGCGATCAGCAGGCCGAGCGCCAGGGCCGACAGCGTCCCCACCACCGCCGTCGCCAGCCTGATGACGTCCTTGGATTCCGAGCTGAGATGATGATCCGGCAAACGGCCGCGCACAACCATTCCCAGCGATGTCGCCGCCGACAGAAAAACAAATACAAGCCCGCCAAGCAACAGTGAGCTCAAGTCCGGTCTCCGTATCGTTACGTCAATCCAGCAAGCTGCGATGCTTGCAAGATCTAAAAAGATGCAGTCATCATAGCGGAAGAAAGACGGAGCGTGGAACTCTTTACTTTCCTATTCTCGCGCGGACATCATTGTTGGAAGATGAGCAGCACGTAAGCCAGGAAAAGCACCAGGTGGACGGCACCCTGCATCAGATGCGTGCGGCCGCTGGCAAAGGTGATGATGCTGACGGCGAGAGTGAGCAGGAGCATCACCAGATCGCCGTGCTCCAGGCCGAGGGTGACCGGGTGCCCGTAAAGACGGCTAACGACCAGCATCGCCGGCACCGTCAGCCCGATCGTCGATAGGACCGAACCCAAAAAGATATTGACGGAGCGCTGAAGATTATCGGCAACGGATGCGCGCACGGCGCTGATCGCCTCGGGCGTCGCGACAAGGATGGCCATGACAACGCCGCCGAAAGCGGTCGGCGCATGCAGGGTTTCGATAATGTAGTCGATCGGCCGTGCAAGCTGCTCGACCAGAAAGACGACCGGACCCATATAGGCGAAGAGCAGAACGGTATGGGGCCAGAGCTGCCCGCGAGTGGGAGCGTGTTCGCCGGGATGCTGATCGCGGTTGCGATCGGTGGTGAAATAATCGTGATGGCGGCCGGCCTGGAGAGACAGAAACGTCGCGTAAAGACCGACCGATATTACGCCCAATACCATTTGTCTCGCTGCCGATGGATGCTGTCCGTCCGGGCCTGCAAGAAATGTCGGCATGACCAGGCTCAAGGTCGCCAGCGGCACGATCACGCCGAGATAGGCGTTGGCGCCCTGCAGGTTGTGCTGCTGTTCCGGTCGCCGCCAGGCGCCGAGCAGCAAGGAGAGGCCGACCATGCCGTTCAGAATGATCATGACGACGGCAAACAGCGTGTCGCGGGCAAGCGTGGGGTTGTTTTCGCCGTGAAGCATGACGGCCGATATGGCCATGACCTCGATCGAGGTGATGGCAAGCGTCAGAATGAGCGTACCGTAAGGCTCCTTCAGCCGCTCCGCCAGGTGGTCTGCGTGCCGCACGACCGACAGGGCGGAGCCGAGCACCACGGCAAACAGCCAGCCGAAAACGACAGTGAACCAAAGCGGATCGGAAAGCTGCGCGAAGAGCTGCTCCTGGAAAGCAAGAAAGACCAGGCTCGTCGCGATGCTGACGCCCAGAAACCATTCCTCGCGCACCAGGCTGGTGGCGCTGACGGCGCGCAATGCGGGACCGTCCGTCATCGACCCCGCCCGTTCTCCGGCAAATGCCGTGCGATCATCAACCCCATCATGTCTGCCCGCTGCCTCCCGCCCGTCATCTGAGCCAAGCAGAGATGAGGCTGCCTCAAGGCGCACAGAAGCTCAAGTCAGATCGTATATCGCCGACCAAAACTTTGAGGTTTGCCGTTTCATCCTCGCGCGGTTCCGTGAACCTCGAGGCGGGCGGCTGCACGCCTTGCGGCCGCCGATCAGGCCACGCCTTGGGGTTATTCGCGGCCCGTCGCCGGGATCGCTGCACCGGTGACGACGGCTGCGGCCGGCGAAATCAGGAAGGCGATGAGGCGGGCGATCGATTGCGGCGATACCCAGCCGTCCGTCTTCGCGTTGGGCATGGCGGCACGATTTTCAGGCGTGTCGATCGTCCCGGGCAGAATGCAATTGGCGGTGATGCGGTCGTCGCGGCATTCGGCAGCAAGCGCTTCCGTCAGCCGGATGACGGCGGCTTTGGAGGCGGCGTAAGCGGCCTGGTTGGGGCCGGCCTTCAGGCCGGGTGCGGCGGCGACATGAACGATGCGGCCGTAGCCCGATGCCTTCATGGTTGGCAGTACCGCGGCGCTGATCGTCAGCGCAGTGCGGGCGTTGGCGGTCATCATCGTGTCCCATTGGGCGGGGGCATCCGGGCCGACCGGTCCCATCTGGAAGCCGCCGACGGTGTTGACCAATGCGCCGACGCCGCCGAAGCGCTTGACGGCCCGGGCGACGGCGGCGGCGCAGGAAGCATAATCGGTGAGATCCGTCCCCGCGATCGACAGAAATTCCGTGGAGCTGGGAAGATCGCCGGCCAAGGCTTCCAACTGCTCACTCGAACGGTTCATGCAGACGAGTTTGGCGCCGCCCGCAGCAAGCTCGCGGACGACGGCGCTGCCGAGATTGCCGCCGGCTCCCGTGACGATCACGGCTTTCTGCTCGTTCATCACAATCGATCTCCTGACGGTGCCGCAGTTGAGGGATGTCGCATATATGCTTTCGGTAGCGTACGCCCGCTGCCGAGACAAGGCGAGACATTTGCAAACTACGCGCGGGACGTCACATCAGGAACGGCGCAGGCCTCGCCGCCGTTAAAGAGGCGGGAGCGGGTGAGAAAGCGTTTCTCGCGGCCGTTATCGAGCGAAAACATGCCGCCGCGGCCGGGCACGACATCGATGATCAGCTGGGTATGTTTCCATGCCTCGAACTGGCTGGCGCTGATATAGACAGGCACACCGCCGATCTCGCCGAGTTTGACGTCGCTGTCGCCGACCATGAATTCATTAGCTGGATAACACATCGGCGAGGAGCCGTCGCAGCAGCCGCCGGACTGGTGGAAGAGGATATCGGGATGATCGCGCCTGATCTCCGCGATCAGGTCAAGGGCCGTGTCGGTTGCGAGAACACGCGGTTCGCCGTTGACGGTCGTTTCCATGGTTCTTCCTCCGAAAGTTCTGGAGAGCAATTCCCCTCCCCACAAGGGGGAGGGGCTCAAGATGCCGCCTCCGCTGTCTTCCGCTTCACCGTCTCATCCTCAGAAAGGTCGACGGTTTGCCACGATTGGTGCCACGCGTTAGCCCCTCCCCCTTGTGGGGAGGGGTTGGGGAAGGGTTTTGACCATCTCCCGCTGGATGGAAAGCATCTCAGAAGAAGCCGAGCGCCTTCGGGCTGTAGCTCACCAGCATGTTCTTGGTCTGCTGGTAGTGATCGAGCATCATCTTGTGGGTTTCGCGGCCGATGCCCGACTGTTTGTAGCCGCCGAAGGCGGCGTGGGCGGGATAGGCGTGGTAGCAGTTGGTCCAGACGCGGCCGGCCTGGATCTCGCGGCCGAAACGATAGCAGCGATTGGCGTCGCGGCTCCAGACGCCGGCGCCGAGGCCGTAGAGCGTGTCGTTGGCGATTTCGAGCGCTTCCTTCTCGTCCTTGAAGGTGGTGACCGAGACAACCGGCCCGAAAATCTCCTCCTGGAACACACGCATCTTGTTGTGGCCCTTGAAGATCGTCGGCTTGACGTAATAGCCGTTCGCCAGTTCGCCGCCGAGATCGTTGCGCGTGCCGCCGGCCAGGACCTCGGCGCCTTCCTGCTTGCCGATGTCGAGATAGGCGAGGATCTTTTCCAGTTGCTCCGTCGAGGCCTGGGCGCCGATCATCGTCGCGCTGTCGAGCGGGTTGCCTTGCTTGATCGCCTCGACGCGTTTGACCGCCTTTTCCATGAAGCGGTCGTAGATCGACTCCTGGACGAGGGCGCGGCTCGGGCATGTGCAGACTTCGCCCTGGTTCAAGGCAAACATCGCAAAGCCTTCGAGCGCCTTGTCGAGGAAATCGTCATCCTCGGCCATCACATCGGCGAAGAAGATGTTCGGCGATTTGCCGCCGAGTTCCAGCGTCACCGGAATGAGGTTCTGGCTGGCATATTGCATGATCAGCCGGCCGGTCGTCGTCTCGCCGGTAAAGGCGATCTTGGCGATGCGGGGGCTGGTTGCCAGCGGCTTGCCCGCCTCGATGCCGAAGCCGTTGACGATGTTGAGCACGCCGGGCGGCAGGAGATCGCCGACCAGTTCGGCCCAGAGCAGGATCGAGGCAGGGGTCTGCTCGGCCGGTTTCAGCACGACGCAGTTGCCGGCGGCAAGTGCCGGCGCCAGTTTCCAGGTGGCCATCAGGATCGGGAAGTTCCACGGAATGATCTGGCCGACGACGCCGAGCGGCTCGTGGAAATGATAGGCGATGGTGTCATGATCGATTTCGCCGATCGAACCTTCCTGGGCGCGGATGCAGGAAGCGAAGTAGCGGAAGTGGTCGATCGCCAGCGGAATGTCGGCCGCCATGGTTTCGCGGATCGGCTTGCCGTTGTCCCAGGTCTCGGCCTGGGCGAGCAATTCCAGCTTGTCTTCCATGCGCTGGGCGATCTTCATGAGGACATTGGAGCGCTCGGCAGCCGAGGTGCGGCCCCATTTGTCCTTGGCCGCATGGGCGGCGTCGAGCGCCAGATTGATGTCCTTTTCACTGGAGCGGGGAATGTCGCAGAGCTTGCCGCCGGTGACGGGTGTCAGGTTTTCGAAGTATTTGCCTTCGACCGGCTCGCGCCATTCTCCGCCGATATAGTTGCCGTATTTGAGCTTGAACGGCGACTCGACGACTTTCTGATGAAGCATGTCATCCTCCCTTGATGGTCCAGGTTCCAATCGAACCGGTGGGAGGAAAATGTGCGTGTTTTGCCGAAGGGAACAGGGGAGGTCCTCGATACCGCAGTGCACACTGTCGCAGAGATGCGACAGGGGCACATCTTGATTGCTGCATCCATGGAACTGCTGGAGCCTCGCCTAATGCAGGCCGAACTTTTTCATCTTGCGGTGAAGCGTGGCGCGGCTGATCCCAAGGGCGATGGCCGCTTGCGAAACGTTGCCGCTGGTGCGTGACAGCGCGCGCAGCAGCGCCGCTTTTTCCGCCTCCACCATTTCTTCCTGCTGCGAAATGCTTGCCTCATGCAGGGCATCGGCGGCCGGGATGCCGGCGGCAATACGCTTGTCGTCCAGTTGCAGCGCGATGCGGGCGGCGCGGGTGGCGCCAAGCACGAGGTCGTGCCTGTCGACGGCAAGCAGGGCGGCCGTGGAATTGGTGCTTGTGGGGACCATCAGAAAACGGGCGCCGGCAAAGGCCGAACGAAAAAGGTTGAGCTCGATGCGTATCGCTGCGTCGCGCACGGCCTGCGTGAGGATCGCAAGCGTCATCTCACGGACGTCTTCGCGGCACGTGGAGATGTCGAGGGCCGCGGTGAGTTCGCCGCGATGATCGCGGATCGGCGCCGTCGTGCAGCTCAGCCGGATATTCGAGCAGAAGAAATGCTGGTCCCGGAAGATGGCCACGGCGCGCTCGTCGGCAAGCGCCGTGCCAATGCCGTTGGTGCCGATGCTCGCTTCGGTCCATATCGACCCGGTCCAGAGGCCGAGAGCGTGGAAGTCCTTGTCGTCGCCGGCGGAGCCTCGGCGCTCCAAGGCAATGCCGTTCCTGTCCGTCAGAAGAATGCAGCAGCCGGCCCTGCCGACGGTGGTAAAGAGGCGGTCGAGTTCCTCGGTGGCGCCGGCGATCAGTTGATCAGACCGTTGGCGAGTGTGATGAAATTCCTGATCGGTGAGGCGCAGCGGCGCGCGCTCCTCCTCGGGTGCGAGACGATGCATGGTCATGCACCGCCGCCACGACGCGACGATCGGAGAACTCGCGGCGGCGGAATTCCGTTGCGCAGAGATGTAGACATGCTCCGCATGCGCTGACTGTTCGTGCATCTGCTCCTCCCACGGAACTTCAGCATAGTCTGATGGAAAAGAGGCCGGTTTGCAAATTGCCTGCCTCGGCCGCCATCCTCCCTTCGCCCTCGGCAATCCGGGCGCGATGCTGAAAGTGTCAGCGATCGTCACACGATATTGTGCTCCGCTTCATTGATCTAGATCCGGTTCAGGATCACGGCGTCTGCTGCAACAGCCAGGCTTCGATGCCGCGCGCGGCTGCGCGGCCGGTCGCAAGGCAGGCGGTGAGAAGGTAACCGCCGGTCGGGGCCTCCCAGTCGAGCATCTCGCCGGCGACGAAGGTGCCCGGCAGCGCCTTCAGCATGAAGTTGTCGTCGACGCCGCTCCAGCGGATGCCGCCGGCCGAGGAAATCGCCTCGGCGATCGGCCGGGTTTCGAGAACGGGCACCGGCAGGGACTTGATCATGCCGGCGAGACGTTGAGGGTCGCTGCGGTCGCGCTCGGGAGCGAGTTCCCGCAGCAGCGCTGCCTTGACGCCGTCGAGGCCGGCGCCCTTGCGCAGGCGGTTCGAAAAGCTCGATTTGGTGTCCTGCCGCTCGAGGTCGCGGCTCAGCCTTTCAATCGTCCGGCCCGGCGCGAGATCGAGCGTCAGGGCAGCGCTGTCATGGCTCAGCAGCCGGTCGCGGAGGCTGGCCGCATGGGCATAGATCAGGCTGCCCTCGATGCCGTTTGCGCTGATGACGAATTCGCCGGGAAAGGTGCCGGCTTCGGATGTGGCGGTGACCGATTTCACCGGCTCGCCGGCGAAACGCTCGCTGAAATTTTGGCTCCAGCCGACGACGAAGCCGCAATTGGCGGGCTGGAAAGCGTCAATCTCGACACCCTTCTCCGATAACCACGGCAGCCAGCGCCCATCGGAGCCGAGGCGCGGCCAGCTTGCGCCGCCGAGCGCCAGCAGGGCGGCGTCGCAATGGACGAGGCTGCGTCCTTCGGGCGTTTCGAAAACATAGCCCTCGTCGGCAAAACCGATCCAGCGGTGGCGGGCGCGCAGCGTGGCGCCCTGCGCCTCCAATCGCTTGAGCCAGGCGCGCAGCAGCGGAGAGGCTTTCATCACCGTCGGAAAGACCCTCCCGGAGGAGCCGACGAAGGTTTCGGTACCCAGCCCTGCAGCCCAATCCCTGATGTCATCGGGAGTGAAGGCATCGAGAGCCGGGCGCAGACGACTGGTGGCCGCGCCGAAGCGCGTGGCGAAACGGGCATAATCCTCGGAATGGGTGATGTTCAGACCCGACTTGCCGGCCAGCAGAAACTTGCGGGCGAAGGTCGGCATGGCGTCGTAGACCGTCACCGCATGGCCGGAAAGCGAAAGCAGTTCGGCGGCCGCAAGGCCTGCCGGGCCACCGCCGATGATGGCAATTCGCTTCTGGTTCATCGATGTCTTTGCCCGATTCTTTCTGCTGCAGTTTTGGCGCGGGGGCGCGTTGCCTGCAAGGCCGTCAGTTCGTCAGTGGTGCGAATGCGTGCACTGGCCGTGATCGGCGAGAACCTCGATGACGCGGCATTGGTCGACGCGGCCGTGGCCGCAGCCTTCCACCATGGTTTCCAGCTCGGCCTTCAGCGCCATAAGGCTGCGGATGCGCTGCTCGACCTCGACGAGGCGGGCCTTGGCGATGGCATCGGCCGAGGCGCAGGATTGGTGCGGATCATCCTGCAGGGTGAGCAGCGTGCGGATCGCCTCGATCTCGAAGCCGAGCTCGCGGGCATGGCGGATGAAGGCGAGGCGGTTGATATCGGCGGGCTCGAAGGAGCGCTGGTTGCCTTCGCTGCGGCTCGGTGCGGCAATCAGGCCGATGCTCTCGTAATAACGCACCGTCGGCACTTTGACGCCGCTCTGACGAGCCGCTTCACCAATCGTGATCTTTTTCATGATTTTTCTCTTGCACCTCTAGTCGCTAGAGGATGTAGGAGGGATGCTTCTGTTTGGCAAGGAAGCGGATGATGGCTGAGACGAACGAGACAAGATACCGGGTCGGCGGCATGGATTGCGCCTCCTGTGCGGCCAAGATCGATACGGCGGTGAGACGCGTGGCGGGTGTCGCCGATGTGTCCGTCTCGGTGATGGGGGGCACTATGACCGTCCGGCATGACGGCAGCAGCGACCTCAAGGCGATAGAGAAGAAGGTGACGGGGCTCGGTTACACGGTCTCGCCTTTTGCCGGAAGCGCGGCGCCGGCGCGGGACCACGGTTCGCACGATCATCACGATCACGACCATGACGATCACACGGGCCATGACCACGATCATGATCACGAGGGTCACGATCATGATCACGCAGGCCACGATCACGATCATGCAAGCCATGATCATGAGGAGAAGGAAATCGAGGGTCTGCATGGACACGACCATGGGCCGACGACCGGTCCCTGGTGGCAGAGCAAGAAAGGCCGGCTGACGATCTTCTCGGGTGCAGCGCTCATTGCCGCCTATGCGATCGGCCATCTGGTGCCGGCAATTGCATCCTATGCCTTCATCGTCGCCATGCTGGTCGGGCTGGTGCCGATCGCCCGGCGCGCGGTCATGGCGGCGCTCTCCGGCACGCCGTTTTCGATCGAGATGCTGATGACGATCGCCGCCGTCGGCGCCGTCATCATCAATGCGGGGGAGGAGGCGGCGACCGTCGTATTCCTGTTCCTCGTCGGCGAGCTGCTGGAGGGCGTGGCGGCCGGCAAGGCGCGCGAAAGCATCCAGTCGCTGACGACGCTGGTGCCGAAGAATGCCCTGCTCGAAGACAATGGCCAGACGCGGGAAGTGCCGGCGGAAAGCCTCGCTGTCGGTGCCATCATCATGGTGCGTCCGGGCGACCGCATCTCGGCCGACGGCATCATCATCTCGGGCGAGAGCGCGATCGACGAGGCGCCGGTCACGGGTGAGAGCACGCCGGTGCGCAAGGGCGTCGATGCCGTCGTTTTTGCCGGAACGGTGAATGGCGATGCGGTGCTCAGGGTTCGGGTCACGGCCGCTGCTGCCGACAATACCATTGCCCGCGTCGTCAAGCTGGTGGAGGAGGCGCAGGAATCGAAGGCGCCGACGGAACGTTTCATCGATCGATTCTCGCGCTATTACACGCCCGGCGTGGTGGTGGTCGCAGCACTTGTTGCGGTCTTGCCGCCGCTGCTGTTCGGCGGCTCGTGGAGTGAATGGGTCTATAAGGGCCTTGCCATCCTGCTGATCGGCTGCCCCTGCGCGCTCGTCATTTCGACGCCGGCGGCGATCGCCGCCTCGCTGTCGGCGGGTGCGCGGCGCGGGCTGCTGATGAAAGGCGGCGCCGTCCTGGAAACGCTCGGCAAGGTGACGATGGTCGCCTTCGACAAGACCGGCACGCTGACGGAAGGCAAGCCTCAGGTGACCGACATCGTTTCCTTCGGATTGAGCGAGGCGCAGATCTTGTCGCGCGCGGCGGTGCTGGAGCAGGGGTCCAGCCATCCCTTGGCGCTGGCGATCCTCAACCGCGCCAAGGCCGACGGCCTTCCCGTGCCGCCGGCCTTCGAACTGGAAGCACTGCCGGGCAAGGGTGTCAGCGGCAAAGCCGGCGGCGAGACGCTGGATCTGCTGTCGCCGTCCGCCGCCCGCGAGCGCGGAGCGCTCGACGGCGAAAAGGATGCACGCATCACTGTTCTGAACGACGAAGGCAAGAGCGTCTCGGTGCTGCTCGTCAACGGTGTTGCCGCCGGCCTGATCGCCATGCGCGACGAGCCGCGCGAGGATGCGCAGGCCGGGCTCTCCGCCCTGAAATCGGCAAGCGTCAAGGCGATGATGCTGACGGGCGATAACAAGCGGACGGCGGCGGCAGTTGCCGGCATGCTCGGCATCGACTGGCGCGGCGAGATGATGCCGGCGGACAAGCAGCAAGTTGTCGGCGAATTGAAGCGCCAGGGCTTCATCGTCGCCAAGGTCGGGGACGGCATCAACGACGCGCCGGCGTTGGCGGCTGCCGATATCGGTATCGCCATGGGCGGCGGCACCGATGTGGCGTTGGAGACGGCGGATGCCGCCGTGCTGCACGGACGCGTCGGCGATGTGGCGCGGATGATCGAACTGTCCAAACGCACGATGCGCAACATCCTGCAGAATATCACCATCGCGCTCGGGCTGAAGGCGGTATTCCTGGTGACGACGATCGCCGGCATTACCGGGCTCTGGCCGGCAATTCTCGCCGATACGGGCGCCACCGTGCTGGTGACGATCAACGCGCTCAGGCTGCTTCGCGTAAAGGGATGAATGTTTTTCCGGCGGCGGTGTGAAGACTGCTGCCGGTTCGGGCCTGATCGAGAATTGAAAATAGCGGAGCCGGTCCTCAGTCAGGCCGGCTCTCGGTTTGCCGACAAAGTCTCCTCCGTCATCCTCGGCCTTGTGCAGCACAAGGCCGAGGATGACATCACCGGTTTTGCCGTGGTTTGTCAGCAGTCGGGGAGCCGACCAGCCTGGCCCGCTCATCACGGCCTTCTCCACAGTGCGTTTTGTTTAAGCCTTTATTATCCATGTTTTTCACAGGAACGCAGCGATTTCAAACCTGCCGTAACGCGATGCGCAAACCACCCGTTGACGCGTTTTTGGATTCGGGTACTATATCTAGTGTTCAAGGTTCCTTCGATTCGTCAGGATCGCGGGCTAAGACGGGAATACGGTGCGTTTCGCCATGACGGCGCAACAAGACCGGAGCTGCCCCCGCAACTGTGAGCGGCGAGCAACTGTCCGATTTCAGGTCACTGAGGCATGGCGCCTTGGGAAGGCTGGGGCAGGTGCTTCGACCCGCAAGCCAGGAGACCTGCCTTGAACGAAACGTCCACGGGCGGGGTGTCCGGAAGGTCGCGTGCATGAAGCGGAATGATCCGCGCCTGTTGCGCTGCCCCGAACCTCCGCATCAGCATTTCGGGGTTGAAGTCATGTCGAGAACATCAAGGCTGCCCGCGCTAATCCCGAAAGGGATCGTATCCGGCGTCTGAAGCGCCAATTTTGCCAGATCACCATCAAGCGTTGCCCCGGACGCCGCACGGCGCCCGATCCCCAGATTGCGTCCTGAATTCTTTGACATCACGAGGAAGATGATGAGCGTTACCGTCTACAGCAAACCCGCCTGCGTCCAATGCACCGCCACCTACCGCGCTCTCGACCGACTGGGCGTAGACTATGAAATCGTCGATATTTCCGAGGATGCCGAAGCGCTCGATCGCGTGCGCGGCATGGGCTACATGCAGGTTCCGGTCGTGGTTGCCGGCAGCCAGCATTGGGCGGGTTTCCGTCCCGACATGATCAGCGCGCTCTCCTGAGCGGAGAACGGCGGTGGGGCTGATCGTCTATTATTCGAGCCGATCCGGGAACACCCATCGTTTCGTCGAGAAGCTGGGACTGCGCGCGGCGCGCATTCCACTCAGTGCTGAAGGCATCCACATTCACGAACCCTATGTGCTGATCTCGCCTACCTATTGCGGGGATGGCGGTAGCAGGGCCGTGCCCAAGCAGGTGATCCGTTTCCTCAACGATGCGGAAAACCGTTCCAACATCCGCGGCGTGATTGCCGCGGGCAACAGCAATTTCGGCGAGACCTACGGGCTTGCCGGCGACGTGATCTCGCGGAAATGCCAGGTGCCGTATCTCTACAGGTTCGAGCTTCTGGGAACGGCCGAGGATGTCGCCAATGTCAAAGACGGGATGGGACGATTTTGGACACGGGAACAAGTCTGACGCGGGATGCTGGCGCAAAACCGCTGAAAGCGGCCGAAACACTCGACTACCACGCGCTGAACGCCATGCTGAACCTCTATGACGAGGAGGGACGAATCCAGCTCGACAAGGACCGTATGGCGGCCAAGCAGTATTTCCTGCAGCATGTGAACCAGAACACCGTGTTCTTTCACAATCTGCGGGAAAAGCTCGATTACCTCGTGACCGAAGGCTATTACGAGCAGGAGGTTCTCGACCAATATTCCTTCAATTTTGTCCGCGACCTGTTCGATGAGGCCTATGCCAGGAAATTCCGGTTCCCGACCTTCCTCGGCGCTTTCAAATATTACACCAGCTACACGCTGAAGACCTTCGACGGAAAGCGCTATCTCGAGCGCTACGAAGACCGCATCTGCATGGTGGCGCTGACCTTGGCGCGGGGCGACGAAGCCCTTGCCCGCGATATGGTCGACGAGATCATTTCCGGCCGTTTCCAGCCGGCGACGCCGACCTTCCTCAATGCCGGCAAGAAGCAGCGCGGCGAACTCGTCTCCTGTTTCCTGCTGCGGGTCGAGGACAATATGGAATCGATCGGCCGGTCGATCAATTCGGCGCTGCAATTGTCGAAGCGCGGCGGCGGCGTGGCGCTGTCGCTGACGAACATCCGCGAGGCCGGTGCGCCGATCAAGCAGATCGAGAACCAGTCGTCGGGCATCATTCCGGTGATGAAACTGCTCGAAGACAGTTTCTCTTACGCCAACCAGCTCGGCGCGCGCCAGGGCGCGGGCGCGGTCTATCTCAACGCCCATCACCCAGACATCATGCGCTTCCTCGATACCAAGCGGGAAAACGCCGATGAGAAGATCCGCATCAAGACGCTGTCGCTCGGCGTCGTCGTGCCCGACATCAGCTTCGAACTCGCCAGGAACAATGAGGACATGTACCTGTTCTCGCCCTATGACGTGGAGCGCGTTTACGGCGTGCCCTTCAGCGAGATTTCAGTGACGGAAAAGTATCGGGAGATGGTGGCGGATGCCCGCATCTCCAAGAAGAAGATCAAGGCGCGGGAATTCTTCCAGGTGATCGCCGAAATCCAGTTCGAGAGCGGTTATCCCTACATCATGTTCGAAGACACGGTGAACCGGGCGAACCCGGTGGCCGGCCGCATCTCCATGAGCAATCTCTGCTCGGAGATCCTGCAGGTGAGCGAGGCGAGCGAGTATCACGACGATCTCTCCTACAAACATCTCGGCAAGGATATTTCCTGCAATCTCGGCTCGCTGAACATCGCGGCGGCGATGGATTCGGCCGATTTCGGCAAGACGATCGAGACTTCGATCCGGGCGCTGACGGCTGTCTCCGACATGAGCCATATCGCCTCGGTTCCTTCGATCGAGAAGGGCAATGACGAAAGCCACGCGATCGGCCTCGGCCAGATGAACCTGCACGGCTATCTCGCCCGCGAACGCATCCATTATGGTTCGGAAGAAGGCGTCGACTTCACCAATATCTATTTTTATACGGTCACCTATCACGCCATCCGCGCTTCGAACCTGCTGGCGGCCGAGCGTGGTGCGAGCTTCAAGGGCTTCGAGAATTCGAAATATGCCTCGGGCGACTATTTCGACAAATATACGGATCAGGAATGGAAGCCGGTGACCGAAAAGGTGCAGGCGCTGTTCGACAAATCAGGCATCGATATTCCGACGCGGGAAGACTGGGTGGCGCTGAAGAAGGCCGTCATGACCTCCGGCCTCTATAACCAGAACCTGCAGGCGGTGCCGCCGACGGGATCAATTTCCTACATCAACCATTCGACCTCCTCGATCCATCCGATCGTCTCGAAGATCGAGATCCGCAAGGAAGGCAAGATCGGCCGCGTCTATTATCCGGCGCCGTTCATGACCAACGACAATCTCGACTATTATCAGGACGCCTATGAGATCGGGCCGGAGAAGATCATCGATACCTATGCGGCGGCGACCCAGCATGTCGACCAGGGCCTGTCGCTGACCTTGTTCTTCCGCGATACGGCGACCACGCGCGATATCAACAAGGCGCAGATTCACGCCTGGAAGAAGGGCATCAAGACGATCTACTACATCCGCCTTCGCCAGATGGCGTTGTCCGGCACCGAGGTGCAGGGATGTGTGTCTTGTACGCTTTGATTTTGAGCCTCTGGCCGAGAGTTTCGAGCTCGTAGCCATCAGATCTATTGGAAAGACATCATCACCATGAACATCGCCGTAAAGCCAATCAGCCGCGTGCGCGCCATCAACTGGAACCACATCGAGGACGACAAGGATCTCGAAGTCTGGAATCGCCTCACCGGCAATTTCTGGCTGCCGGAGAAAGTACCGCTGTCGAACGACATTCCATCCTGGGCAACGCTGACGGCGGCCGAGCAGCAGCTTACCATTCGCGTCTTCACCGGTTTGACGCTGCTCGACACGATCCAGAACGGCGTCGGCTCCATCAGGCTGATGGAGGATGCGGCAACGCCGCATGAGGAGGCGGTGCTTTCCAATGTCTCCTTCATGGAGGCGGTGCATGCGCGCTCCTATTCCTCGATTTTCTCGACGCTCTGCTCGACTGTCGATGTCGACGATGCCTATCGCTGGTCGGAGGAAAACGAATTCCTTCAGCGCAAATCGGCGCTGATCACGGAACAATATGCCTCCGGCGATCCCCTGAAGAAGAAGGTCGCGAGCGTCTTCCTCGAAAGTTTCCTGTTCTATTCCGGCTTCTACCTGCCGATGTACTGGTCGAGCCGGGCCAAGCTCACCAATACGGCCGACATGATCCGGCTGATCATCCGCGACGAGGCGGTGCACGGCTATTACATCGGCTACAAATTCCAGCGCGGACTGGAGCTGCTCGGGGGAGAGAGAAGGCAAGAACTCAAGGATTTCGCCTTCGACCTGCTGCTCGAGCTCTACGACAACGAGGCCAGATATAGCGAGGCGCTGTATGATGGCGTGGGGCTGACGGAGGACGTCAAGAAATTCCTGCATTACAATGCCAACAAGGCGCTGATGAACCTCGGTTATGAGGCGCTGTTCCCCGCCGAGGCCTGCAAGGTCAATCCGGCGATCCTGTCAGCGCTGTCGCCGAATGCCGATGAAAACCACGATTTCTTCTCCGGCTCCGGTTCCTCCTATGTCATCGGCAAGGCCGTGGCGACGGAGGACGAGGATTGGGATTTTTGAGACTTGATCGCAATCTCCCCTTATCATCTGCCTGGCCATCGACCACATACAGCGGAAACCGGCTCCGGTCTTGGCCGGTGATGCGGTGTAACGGGAGTTTTTGATGTCGTCTTTTCCAGACAAGGCCGGACGTGCCGTTGAGACGGAGCATGGCATTTGGCCGATCCGCCGGAGACGGATTCTCGACTGGCTGGTGAACGAGACACGCGGCGAGCGCTTCATCGACAATATCCTGGTGGAGATGTGCGGCAAGCTGCTTTCGGCCGGGGTGCCGGTGGCGCGGGCCACATTGCATTTCCGGACGAACCATCCGCAATGGATCGGCGCCCGCATCCTCTGGAAGGAAGGGCTCACGGAGGCGAAGATCGACACATTCGCCTATGGTGTCGAAAACACGCCGGAGTTCCTGAACAGTCCGATCAATGCGATCCATCAGGGTGCCGAGGAGCTGCGCAAACGGCTGGAAGGCGCAGCCGACGGCGACCTGGATTCATTCTATCAGGAACTGCATGACGAAGGCCTGACCGAATATATCGCCTGGCCGGTCGAGCACACCTTCGGCAAACGGCATGTCGTGACATTTTCCACCCGCCGGCCGGGCGGTTTTGCGAGCGAACATGTCGATTTCCTGCGCGATCTCCTGCCCGCCCTGACGCTGGTCAGCGAAATCAGGCTGAAGAACATCATGGCGCGCACGCTGCTGCAGACCTATGTCGGGCCGCATGCGAGCGAGCAGATCCTGTCGGGCGTGACGACGCGCGGCAGCGGCGCCACTGTCGGCGCGGCGATCATGATCTGCGACCTGCGCGACTTTACGGCGATTTCCGATCTCTGGCCGCGCGACGATGTCATCCACCTGCTCAACGACTATTTCGACGCCATGTCGGATCCGATCGAACGCTATGGCGGCGAGATCCTCAAGTTCATGGGCGACGGATTGCTGGCGATTTTCCCGCTGACCAAGGAAACCGCCTGCCTCGATCTGCTGCAGGCGATCCGCGAAGGGCAGGAGTCGATGGCCGAGCTGAACGAGCAGCATCTGCGCATGGGGCGCGAGCCGCTGCGTTACGGCGTCGGCGTGCATGTCGGCGACGTCATGTACGGCAATATCGGCTCTCGCCGCCGGCTGGATTTCACCGTCATCGGCCCGGCGGTCAATGTCGCCTCGCGGCTGGAAAGCCTGACCAAAGAGGTCAAGCGTCCGGTGCTCTTGTCGCGGGCCTTCGTTGAAATGGCGGACTGCGCCAAAGACATGGACAGCCTCGGCACCTTCCCGCTGCGCGGGCTCGGAGAGCCTGTCGATGTCTTCGCTTTTCCCGAGCGGTAGGCTCAGACAGTGTCAGAGCGGTTCCGGTTTTCATGGAAACGCCGAACCGCTCTAACTTTTTGTTTTTACGCAATCCCGGACGGAAAACCGCTTCGCACTTTTCCTGGAATTGCTTTAAACGCCACGCTTGTTTCCCCACAGCAGCACGTGCAACTGCGGCAGCACGCGTGGCGCAAACCATCCGTCGGCCGTGACCTTCTCGACGAGCCAGTGCATGCGATCCATCACGCCGTCCATATCGATACGGGCGTCGTCGTCATCGGGCGGCGGCGGCGTGTGGTTGCCCGGCTGAAGGTACAGCGGAATATAGGGGTAGCGCTGGCCGACCTCTCGCGCAAAGGCATAGTCGGCCTCGTCGAAGACGACGATTTTCAATGCGATCTCCGGCCCGCCGGCGGTCAGCCGCAGGCAGTTGTCGACCTCACCCCAGTCCGTGTGCATTCCGCTTGACGGCGGCTTGGGGCTCAAGACCAGCATGTCGAGGTCGCGAAACCAGTTCCGGGCGACACTTCCCTGCGTTTCCAGCGCGAAGCGGTAGCCTTGGGAATGGCCGAGCTCGATCAGCGGCCCCAGAGGCTGGATCGCCGGATTGCCTCCGGAAAGCGAAACCGTCATCGGCCTGCCGCCGGAGAGCTTGGTCACCTCCTGCCAGATCGCATCCACCGCCATCGGAATCCAATGATCCCGGTATGCGCTGTCGACCGCGTGGAGACTGTCACACCAGGAACAGCGATAGTCGCAGCCGCCCGTCCTGACGAAGACCGTCGGCAGCCCGATCAGAGCGCCTTCGCCCTGGATGGTCGGGCCGAAGATCTCGCTGACGCGAATGGTCTCTCCGCTCATGGCCGGTACTCCGCCCAGGTCTTCGGCGTCTCGCTGACGCGGACGGAGGATGTTTCCGGGAAGCGCTGCTTGCACCAGTCGTAAAAGTGCCTTGCCAGGAATTCCGACGTGACTTTCGAATGGCCGAAGACCTCGTTCAGGTGCCGGTGATCGAGCGCCTCGTCGATATAGCGCTTGAGCGGCGAGAGGTCGTGATAGTCGCGCACGAAGCCGTCATCGTTCAGGTTTTCGGCCGCGAGCTCGACGACCACGATATAGTTATGACCGTGGAGCCGGGCGCATTGATGGTCGGCCGGCAGATGATCCAGCTGGTGCGAAGCGGAGAGATGAAACTCCTTGGTGATGCGGTACATCAACGCACCTCCGCTGCTGAATATTGCGACACTGCGGCCTTCCAGAAGTCGCGGTCCTCGTATTCCGTGGGATCAGGGACGCCGGCAAGATGGAAGGCCTCGCGGCGTTCGACGCAGGTGCCGCAGCGTCCGCAGTGGAGCCTGCCGCCTTTGTAGCAGGACCATGTTTGCGCAAACGGTGTCGCATGTTTTGCGCCGTCGATCACGATCGCTGCTTTGGACACCTCGACATAGGGTGCAAGCAGTCTGACGCTGGCATAACCGTCGA
The DNA here is from genome assembly GCF_014197615.1 of Rhizobium esperanzae. GTDB lineage: Bacteria > Pseudomonadota > Alphaproteobacteria > Rhizobiales > Rhizobiaceae > Rhizobium > Rhizobium esperanzae_A. Next base: position 2,117 of record NZ_JACIFY010000027.1, on the reverse strand, counting down.
GCGCTTCGTTCTGCATGCGCTGGAAAGCGTCGATGAAGCCCGGCCGGCAGTCGGGATAGATGAAGTGGTCGCCGCCATGCACGGCAACGGCGACGGCATCGGCTTTCTGGGCAGCCGCCAGCCCGAAGGCGATGGCCAGCATGATGGCATTGCGGTTCGGCACGACGGTGGCCTTCATAGTCTCTTCGGCGTAATGGCCGTCAGGGACCTCGACATTGTCGGTCAGCGCCGATCCGCTGAGATGGCCGCCGATGGCGGCGATGTCGATGATATGATGGGGAACGGCAAGGCGTGCGGCACATTTGGCGGCGAAGTCGAGTTCCTTGCGATGCCGTTGGCCGTAGTCGAAGGAGACGAGGCCGATAAGCTGTTCTTCCGCCGCTATCTTGTGGGCAAGCGAAACGGAGTCGAGTCCGCCAGAGCAGACGACGATAGTCTTCATATTTTAGATTCCCTTGTTTTGACCGGGTGGGCTGCGACCGGATTACGGCGTGCTTCTAGGGCAAATCACGCCGGTTGGGAATAGGGTTAAGGCGCGAGCCTTCAGAGGGTCAACCGATCGGGAAATTGATCTGCGGCGGCAGCAGCAGATGCAGACCTTCGGCGTCGGGGTTGTTGATGCGCTGCAGCAGCATGCGGCCGAGATCCTCGCCCGCCGCCGTCAGGTCCTCGTGGATCGTGTCGACTTTCGGCTGCAACTGGGTGAGGAGGCGGGAGGTTTCCTTGGCGACGATATCGTAATCGACAGCCAGTATCCGGCCGGCGTCGCCCATGCCGCTGATGACGGCGAGAGCAGAGACCTCGCCGGGACAGATGAAACCGTCGGGCGCATCCGGAGCGGCGGCGCGGCTGCAGATGAAATCGCGCAGCACATCCGCCGGCGTATCGAGATCGACCGTTTCGGGGATCTCATAGGCAATGCCTGCCTCGCGCACCGCCGTCATGAAGCCGTGCAGGATATGCTGGCAGAAGGTCAGCCGTTTCGGCGGCAGGATCACCGCCACTTTTCTGCGTTTCTTGGCGATCAGCCGGCGCGTCGCCTCGTAGGCAAAGGTGAAATTGTCGTAGTCGACATAGGGGTGCGGCGTGGAAAATTCCGTGCGGCCGTGGCAGATGAACGGAAAGCCGGTTTCGAGCAGCAGGCGGACGCGGGCATCGAGCGGCTCCGTCCGCGTGAAGATCAACCCGTCGGCGAGGTGGTTGCGGATGATGTATTCAGCGGCCTCGACGTCGGTCGTCGACAGAAAGTTCGGGGCGACGACGAGATGGTAGGAGGTCTCCTTCAATGCCTTGGCGATGCCGTACATGATCGAGGTGCTGAAGCCGACCACTTCCTCGTGCGAATCGAGCAGGATGGCAATGACATTGGTGCGGCCGGTCTTCAGGCGCTGCGCGGCCCGATCGGGGAGATAGCCGATCTCGCCGGCGATGCGGCGCACGCGCTGGCGGGTCTCCAGCGAAATCTGCGGCGCATCGGAGAGAGCCCGCGACACCGTCGTCACCGCAAGGCCGGCGATCGTGGCGATCGTTCGCAAGGTCGGCTTGCCGCGCTTATGCGCGGTATCGAGACTTTCGCCGCGTCGCGGCCGGGACGGTTCGGTCACTTTCGGCTTTCCGTGCTGGAATTGCCGATACAATAACACGATGACTCGGGCGCGCAATCGTGGAATGAAAACGTTTTAAATTTTAACGATCTTTTAGCCAAATCGGTAATTGATATAAAATTCAATAGGATATTGATAAAATGATATTTTTCTCGGGAGTCGAGAAAGGGCTTGACGATCTGTGGCTTATAACGTTTTAAATTAGCAACCGCGCGGAGGAGCGCGGCCGATGTCGACCGCCGCAACGGGTGGAAAACATCGGGCGGCAGGGAGGGCCCGCCGCCGATTTTCAAATGGGAGGAAATTCATGCGCAAGTTTTTGAGCTCGGCGGCTGTCGCCGTCGTGATGATGGCTGGCCTTGGTGCGGCCCAGGCTGCCGACGTGAAGGAAGTTCAGATGCTTCACTGGTGGACGTCAGGCGGCGAGGCAGCGGCGCTGAACGTTCTGAAGCAGGATCTGTCGAAGGAAGGTTTTGCCTGGAAGGATGTCCCCGTTGCCGGCGGCGGCGGTGA
>NZ_JACIFY010000026.1 GCF_014197615.1 Rhizobium esperanzae | reverse complement strand
TCGACGATGGCACGATCGAAATCACGTTCGCATACCACAACGGCGACGAGGCCATACTAAAGGCCAAACAGGAGACTTCTTCAACAGCCTGCTAGACGACATTTCGGCCGCGCAGGCTTGTATTGAGCAGGCTGCGGATGCGGGTGGCGATCGCGGCGCTGACCTCCTTGCGCTTGGTGTCGGCGCGATATTCCACCGCCTCGCCGAAGGAGACCTCGGCATCGATCGCGCCACAGCGCACGATGTCGAGAAGGTGCGGCAGAAGTTCGATATCCCCCGGCCAGGCAGCGAGCGGCCGGTGATAGCGCCCCATGGCGATGCCGTGCACCCTGGTATAGGCAATCGCCAGCGGCTGCACCACGACGGTTCCGGTCGGCGAATAAGGCACCGCCATCGCCGCGGCGCCGAACAGCGAGGATTTGACCTCCAGCAGCCGATTGCCGTCCGAGGTCGTGCCTTCCGGAAAGAGCACGACGATCTCGCCATCGGCCATGCGCCCGGCGATCTCGTTGGCCTGGTGACCGGTCCTGCGCTTCTCCTCGCGTACGACGAAGACGCTCTTCTGCAGCTTGGCAAGCGTGCCGAAGATCGGCCATTCGCTGACCTCGATCTTGGCGATGAAGGCGACGTCGGCAACCGACGACATCACCATGATGTCAAGCCAGGACGAGTGGTTGGAACAGAGCATCAGCGGCCGGCGCTCTTCCGGCCTGCCGGTCACGCGCACGCGGATGCCGAGGCAATAACAGACGATCCGGTGCCAGAGGCGTGGCAGCCTGCGCCGCAGCCGCCAGTCGAAACGCAGTGCCAGCACCTGCAGCGGCATGAGCACGATGCTGACGGCAAGGATGACGACCGCAGCAAGGGCAATGCGCAGCCAGGCGATCAAAGGCTGGTCTCCCGGGCGGCCATTGCTTCAGAGATCTTCCTTCTTCAGCGGGATGCCGTAAAGCTCCAGCCGGTGGTCGACCAGCTGGAAGCCGTGCTCGCGGGCGATGCGCTCCTGTAGCGCCTCGATCTCCGGCGAGCGGAATTCGATGACGGTGCCGGTCTTCAGGTCGATCAGGTGGTCGTGATGCTCTTCCGGCACCGTTTCGTAGCGCGAGCGCCCGTCGCGGAAATCGTGGCGGGCGATGATGCCGGCATCTTCGAACAATTTCACGGTGCGGTAGACGGTGGAAATCGAGATCTTCGCATCGACCTTCACCGAGCGGCGGTAGAGTTCTTCGACGTCGGGATGGTCTTCCGAACCTTCCAGGATGCGCGCGATCACACGGCGCTGCTCGGTCATGCGCATGCCGCGTTCGGTGCAAAGCTCCTCAAGGGTCTTGGCTACGTCAGTCATCGCCCGCCTTTAGAGATATTTCGTGTTTCGACAACGCCGCACGGCGCTTGCGCCGGCCTGCAGGTTGCCTCGCTGCAAGGCAACTACCGAAGAACGCGCTTCATGACAAGCGCTGTGGAGAGGGCGCCGTTTTCCTGCTTGTAGTACCCCTTGCGTTCGCCGACCTTTTCGAAGCCGAGCTTGCGATAGAGGCCAAGGGCGGCCCTATTGCCGTCGTCGACTTCGAGAAACATGCTCTCGCCGCCGCGCGCGCGCGCTTCCCGCATCGCCGCCTGCATCAGCCGCCAGCCGAGGCCGGCGCGGGCCACCTTCGCCTGCACGGCGATCGTCAGGATCTCCGCCTCGCCGGCGACCTGACGGGCAAGGATGAACCCCGGAAGCGGCTTTTTCAGGATGGCATTGGTCTGGCGCGCGACGAAGCCGAACACGGTCTCCTGCGACAGCAGGCTGTGGAATTCGCCGTCGCCCCAGGGGCGGGCAAAACGCTCTCCATGCAGGACCGCGACATCGCGGCAATCCTCGCGCTCCATGGCGATGATCTCGAATTCCGGCTTCAGCGTCAGATAGGCTTCCAGCATGGTCACACTCGTCGGGCGATCGCATACCCGGCCTGCGGCTTGGCATCGGGTCCGCGCAGATAAAGGGGCTTCGGCTTTCCGGAATCGGGGGAGGCGGCAGCACCGAGGCGCGCCACGACGGAGATCGGGAAATTGTTGGTGTGGTCGCCGCCGGCATCGGGCCTCAGCAGCGGCGTTGCCGAACCGGTGATCTCGCCGTCGAAACCGGCGGCAAAGGCCTGCGCTTGCGCCACGCTGAGCGCCCGCGGCGTATCGAGCGGCGCACCGTCGGCTGCAAAGGATTGAAGATAGATTTCGTCGCGCTTGGCGTCCATGGCCGCGAGCACGGCACGATGCGGCGTCTTCTCGCGCTGGGCCGATGCCATGACCTCGAGCGTGGTGACGCCGACGGCGGGCACATTGAGGGAAAGGGCAAAACCGCGGGCCGCGGCAACGCCGACGCGGATACCGGTGAATGATCCCGGGCCGATGGTAACCGCAAGCCGGTCGATGTGAGAAAGCGCCAGCCCGGCCTGATCCAGCGCCCGGTCGACGATACCGATCAGATGTTCAGCATGCCCCTTGCCGATCATGTCCGATGCCTCCCCCAGCATCGTATTCCTGCCGCTGTCATAAACGGCGGCAGCGCAATCCACACCTGCCGTGTCCAGCGCCAGAACGATCATGCCATCAATTTCCGAATAAACTCTTGTCGCCTCTTCATAAATCCGTCTGGCCGAACGAGAGATGAACGGCCGGACGGATCCAGGAATTTTAGGCGGCAATCACTTCCTGCACTTCCGGCACGAAATGGCGCAGCAGGTTCTGGACGCCGTGCTTCAGCGTTGCCGTCGACGACGGGCAGCCGGCGCAGGAACCCTTCATGTTCAGATAGACCTTGCCGTCCTTGAAGCCGCGGAAGGTGATGTCGCCGCCGTCCTGGGCAACGGCGGGGCGCACGCGGGTTTCCAGGAGCTCCTTGATGGTCAGCACGATCGATTCATCGCCTTCGTCGAAGAATTCGTCGCCGGCATCGGCGTCTTCGGAAAGGATGGAGGCATCGCCCATCACAGGCTTGCCCGACATGAAATGCTCCATGATCGAGCCAAGGATAGCCGGCTTAAGATGCTGCCATTCGGCATTGTCCTTGGAGACGGAAATGAAATCATAGCCGAAATAGACGCCGGTGACGCCCGGGATCTCGAACAGGCGGGCAGCCAGCGGCGAAGCCTCGGCCTCCTCGGCGCTGCGGAATTCGGCCGTGCCGTTTTCCATCACCACCTTGCCCGGCAGGAACTTCTGCGTGGCGGGGTTCGGCGTGGCTTCGGTCTGAATGAACATCTGCTTCTCCATGCGGCAGGCACAGGACCTCGGCCGTCTTTAGAATTCTTCAAAAGAAGATAAGCCCATTGCCGGTTCCATTCAAGAGATTTTTACTCAAGAATGATCAGCAGAGGGCGTCGATTTCCTCGTTGGTCAAAGTATCGGGCAGCACGGTGACCGGGATTGGAAATGCCGCGGCGCGACCGGCGATCGACGAGACCAGCGGTCCCGGACCTTCCTTGGCCGAACCGGCGGCCAGCACCAGGATCGCCACATCGCGGTCGTCCTCGATCACTGCGTTGATCTGTTCGGCCGCACCACCTTCGCGGATGACGATCTCGGGCTCGATGCCGATCGTCTCGCGCACGATCTGGGCGATCTTGGCAACGACCGCCTCCGCCTCCTCACGCGCCTCGGCCCGCATGATCGCCTCGACGCCCAGCCATTGCTGAAAATCCCCGTCGGGGATGACATAGAGCAGCACCAGCCCGCCATTGGAATTCTTCGCACGCCGGCCGGCATAATGGACAGCGCGCTGGCATTCCGGTGTCCCGTCGATTACCGCCATGAATTTGCGGCGATGACCTTCGAGCCGTGAGAGTCGTTTCGATACCATGGTGGGGACTCTGACACCCGAAGCGGAGAATTTGCAAGCCCAGTTTTTTCCTCTTCTCCCCCGGCGGGGGAGAAGAGGAAATTGACCTCAATAGAGGAAGCCGATGACGTCGCGCACTTGCTTCATCGTCACCTCGGCGCGTGCTCTCGCACGTTCGCCGCCCTTGCGCAGGATGGCGTCGATATGGCTGGTATCGTCCATCAGCCGGCGCATTTCGCCGGTGATCGGCGCCAGCACGTGGATGGCGAGGTCGACCAGCGCCGGCTTGAAGACGGAGAACTGCTGGCCGCCGAATTCTGCCAGCACATCGGCCTTCGATTTGTCGGCAAGCGCCGCATAGATCGCCACCAGATTGTCGGCTTCCGGCCGGCCCTGCAGTCCGTCGATCTCGCTCGGCAAGCCGTCCGGATCGGTCTTGGCCTTGCGGATTTTCTTCGAGATCGCGTCCTCGTCGTCCATCAGATTGATGCGCGACAGGTCGGAAGGATCGGATTTCGACATTTTCTTGGTGCCGTCGCGCAGCGACATGACGCGCGGCGCCGGTCCGCCGATCAGCGGCTCGACCATCGGGAAATAGGCATGCACCGGCTCGTTGCCGACGGTGATGTCGACGCCGTAATCGGTCCTGCCGATATGCTCGGCATAATCGAGGTTGAACTTCATCGCTATGTCGCGGGCAAGCTCCAGATGCTGTTTCTGGTCCTCTCCGACCGGCACATGGGTGGCGCGATAGACGAGAATGTCGGCGGCCATCAGGCTCGGATAGGCGTAGAGACCGAGCGAGGCCTGCTCGCGGTCCTTGCCGGCCTTGTCCTTGAACTGCGTCATGCGGTTCATCCAGCCGATGCGGGCGACGCAGTTGAAGATCCAGGCAAGTTCGGCATGCTGCGGCACGGCCGACTGGTTGAAGACGATATGTTTTTCCGGGTCGATGCCGGCGGCGATGAAGGCGGCGGCGATCGAGCGCGTCTGGCTCGGCATGTCCTCATGCACGAGCTGGGCGGTGAGCGCATGCATGTCGACGACGCAATAGATGCAGTCATTGCCGTCCTGCAGCGCCACGAAGCGGCGGATCGCGCCGAGATAATTGCCGAGATGCAGATTGCCGGTCGGCTGCACGCCGGAGAATACGAGTTTCTTGAATTCGCTCATGTCGTCCTCAATAGGCTGGTGGAGGGCCCACAGCTTCAGTTTGCTGCATTGCAGCAGGGCTTTTCGCCGATGTTGTCAACGCGGCGGCTTATGCACGGGCAATCGGTTGCAATCAAGGGGTTCAGGCTGCGGCATGCTCGATCAGATCGAAGCTGTTGCCATAAGGATCGGCAAAGACTGCGACCGTGCCGTAAACCTCATGCCTCGGCTGCTCCAGAAAGCGCACGCCGGCGGCGAGCATTGCGGTATGGTCGCGGGCAAAATCGTCGGTCTTCAAAAAGAAGCCGACGCGGCCACCCGTCTGATGGCCGATCGCCGCCCGCTGCGCCGCATCTGCCGCCTGCGCCAGCAGAAAGGCCGCGCCATCACCCCCGCGAGGCTTCACCACCACCCAGCGCTTGCCCTCCGGCTGCGGCTCGTCCTGCAGGCAATCGAAACCGAGGTCACCACAATAAAATGCCTTGGCGCGGTCGTAGTCGTCGACGACGAGAGTGACGAGGAAAAGCGACTGGATCGTCATGGGCGGCTCCGGGCTGACATGGGGTTTTGTTGCGGAGCTTGGCAGAAAAGGCAACGAAAATCGTCCCTCGCTAACGTTGCTGCCCCCTCACCAACAAAATCTAAGACTTAGCCTTCGGCTAAGATCTTGATTTTGTATCCTCTCCCATAAGGGGAGGGGTATTCATCTGTGGCTCGACCTCGTTCGAGGCCGGTATCGACAACCCCCGGCCTCACCCTTCCGTCTTCACCGGCTTGCGATTCAAATTGCGCCTTATCATACCGAGATCCGCCCCGCCGATCAGGAAGGCGGCGGCGAAATAGACCAGCATGGAAATCGCAATCAGCAGTCCGAGCGTGCCGATCTTGGTCAGAAGTGGCGCGCCTGATGCAAGCCAGGGCGCAAAATACTGCTTGAGGAAGACGATGGCCGCGCCCATCACCGCCGCGGCGACGATCAAGAGGGCGGCGCGCTTTGCCAGTGCCCATTCCCATGTCAGGTGGCCGCGGCGCAAAAGCGTGGTGAACAGTAGCACGGTGCTGATCCAGCCGGCCGTGGCTTCGGCAACGGCGATGCCGGGCGCGCCCATATAGGGGAAGAGGGTGAGCGCCGTGGCGCAGTTGGTCGCCACCGCGATCGCCGAAAAGCGCATCGGCGTCTTGGTATCCTCGCGGGCGTAGAAGCCCGGCTGCAGTGCCTTGATCAGCACGAAGGCCGGCAGGCCGATGCCGTAGATCGCCAGGATCGCGCCGACGACGGCGGTGTTTTCCTGATGGAAGGCGCCGCGTTCGTAGAGCACGCGGATGATCTCGTCCGACAGGATCCACAGCGCGAAGGCGGCGGGGATGGTCAGGAACAGCACGAATTCGATCGAGCGGTTCTGCAGGTTTCCGGCTTCGCGCAGGTTGCCGCCCTTTAGCGCCCGGGCAAGCTCCGGCAGCAGCACCACGCCGACGGCGACACCGACGACGCCGAGCGGCAGCTGATAGATGCGGTCGGCATATTGCAGCGCTGCGATGGCGCCGTCGCGGGACGAGGCGATTGCCTGGCCGATCAGCTGGTTGATCTGGGTGATGCCGCCGGTCACGGCGGCCGGCACCGCCAGGATCAGCAGCCGCTTGACGTTCGGGGTCATCTTCGGGAAGCGGAAACCGATGCTCATGCCGGCGGCAAGCACGCCGATATAGACGACGGCGAGCTGCAGGACGCCGGCGGCAAGAACGCCCCAGGAGAGATACCAGGCGGTCGTCAGCGGATCGGCGCCGGTATAGAGCGCATAAAACAGCGCCCCGATCATCACCACGTTGAGGAACACAGGCGCGATGGCCGCGGCGAAGAAATGATGCAGCGAATTCAGCATGCCGCTCATCATTGCCGTCAGCGACATGCACATCAGATAGGGAAACATCACCGCCGCCATGCGGATGGTGATCGAGAATTTCTCCGGATCGTCGGCAAAGCCAGGCGCGATGACGAAGCGCACCAGGAGCGGCATGGCAAGCTCCATCACGATGGTGATGAGCAGCAGCACCGAAAACAAGACGCCGAAGACCTCTTCCGAAAAGCGCTTGGCGCCATCCGTGCCGTTCGCCTCGATCTCCTTGGCAAAGAGCGGCACGAAGGCGGCGTTGAAGGCGCCCTCGGCAAACAGCCGGCGGAAGAGGTTCGGAAAGCGGAAGGCGGCGTAGAAGACGTCGGCCATCGGCCCGGTGCCGAGCGCCGCCGCCATCAGCGTTTCGCGGGCGAAGCCGAAGAGACGGCTGCCGAGGGTGGCGCCGCCGACGGTGGCGAATTTCTTGACGAGGCTCATGCGGATCGGCTCATGCGTGTGGGGCTCATGCGGAAGAATCGGCTTTCTTTTCGGCTGAAGGCGATGTCCGGGCTGTGGCGGCCGGCGCGATGATGCCGGAGGGCATGCGCTCGCGCAGCTCGTCCTCCTCCTCGGCCATGACGGCCTTCATCCGGGCGGTGATATTGGCGCGCTTGCTATCGCCCGAGATCTTCTGTCCGACAAGATCGGTGACGTAGAAGGTGTCGATCACCTTCTCGCCGAAGGTGGTGATGCGGGCCGACTGGATGTCGAGCGATAGATCGGAAAGCACGGCGGTGATCTCCGACAGGAGCCCCGGCCGGTCGAGGCATTCGACCTCGATGACGGTGAACTTGTTCGACAGGCTGTTGGTGATGTTGACCGACGGCGGAATGACGAAGGCCTTGCTTTTCTTGCGATTGCGCGTGCGCGTGGCGATGACCTCGGGCAGGCGCTTGCGGCCGGACAGCACGTCCTCGATCATCCGGCCGATCGTGCCGGCCCGGCGCAGCTCGTCGGCATCGTCGGCAAATTCGCGGCTGACATGGATGGTGTCGAGCGCCCGCCCGTCCGATGTCGTGAAGATCTGCGCATCGACGATATTGGCCCCGGCCGCCGCACAGGCGCCGGCGATGACGGCAAGCAGCCTCGGATGGTCGGGCGACAGCACGGTGATTTCGGTGATGGCGTGGAAACTGTCGGTCCGCACCATGGTGGCGAGCGCCTGGCCCGCCTTGTCGGCCTGGCGGATGAAGTGGGCATGGCGGATCTGGTCTTCCAGCGGCACGGACAGCAGATAGGGCTGGTAGTGCAGCTTGGTATAGGTATTGCGGTCCTTCTGGCTCCAATCGGCAAGGGCGGCGTGCAGCGCCTCGGCGGCGGCATTGGCGCGCTCCTTGCGGGAAACCTCCGAAAAGCCGCCGGCGAGCAGCAGCTCGGTTTCGTAATAGAGCGTGCGCAGAAGCTGGCCTTTCCAGCCGTTCCACACGCCCGGACCGACGGCGCGGATATCGCAGATCGTCAGGATCAGCAGCATCTTCAGCCGGTCGAGCGATTGCACGCGGTCGGCGAAGTCGGTGATCGTCTTGCGGTCGGTGAGGTCGCGGGTCTGCGCCACCATCGACATGGTCAGATGTTCCTCGATCAGCCAGACGACGATCTCCGTCTGCTTCTGCGACAGCCCGAAGCGGGCGCAGAGCTTGCGGGCGACGCGGGCGCCGGCGATCGAGTGATCCTCCAGCCGGCCCTTGGCGATATCGTGCAGGAGAACGGCGACATAAAGCGCTTCGCGGTCCTCGATATTGGATATCAGCTTGTTGGCGAGCGGATGCAGATCCTCCGAGCGTGACTTGTCGATCTCGGAGAGAACGTCGACGGTACGGATCAGATGTTCGTCGACCGTATAGTGGTGATACATGTTGAACTGCATCATCGCGACGATCTTGCCGAATTCGGGAATGAAGCGGCCGAGCACGCCGGCCTCGTTCATCCGGCGCAGGATGAGCGCTGGATCGCGTTTCGACGTCAGGATCGACATGAACAGCCGGTTCGCCTCGTCGTTTTCCCTGAGCCTGTTGTCGATCAGGGAAAGCGAGCGGGTGACGCGTTTCAGCGCGTCCGGATGGAATTCCAGCCCGTTGATGTCGGCGACGTGGAAGAGCCGGAGGATGCTGACCGGATCGCGCTTGAACACCTCGGGATCGGCCAGCGCGATGCGGCCGCGATCCTCGACGAATTCGACGCTGCCGGCGATCTTCCGATTGCGGTGGGTGAAGCGGCTGATGACGCCGGTAAGGCCCGGGATCGATTTGGCCTGCTGGTCTTCGAGCGCGGCGCAGAGGATGCGGGTAAGATCGCCGACATCCTTGGCGACGAGGAAATAATGCTTCATGAAGCGCTCGACGGCCGAAAGGCCCGGGCGGGTGTGATAGCCGAAGGCTTCGGCGATCTCGCGCTGGATGTCGAAGGACAGGCGCTCCTCGGCCTTGCCTGTGAGGAAGTGCATGTGGCAGCGCACCGCCCAGAGGAAATCATCGGCTTTCTCAAGCAGACGGTATTCGTGTTTCGACAGCACGCCGAGCTTGACCAGCTCCGCCTGATCGCGCACGTGATAATAATATTTCGAGATCCAGAACAGCGTGTGCAGGTCGCGAAGCCCGCCCTTGCCTTCCTTGACGTTCGGCTCGACCAGATAGCGCGTGTCGCCCGCCTTGCGGTGGCGCTCGTCGCGCTCGGCAAGCTTGGCGGCGATGAATTCCGGGCCGGTGCCGGTGACGATTTCCTTGTCGAAGCGGGTCTCGAGCTGGGTTTCCAGCCGCTGCAGGCCGCAGATGTAGCGCATCTCCAGGATGGCGGTGCGGATCGTCATGTCGGATTTGGAAAGCGCGATGCATTCCTCCACCGTGCGGGTGGCGTGGCCGACCTTGAAGCCCATGTCCCAGAGCACATAGAGCATGAATTCGACCGCCTTGTGCGTCTCGTCCGCCGGCTTCGGCAGGAAGAGGAAGAGCAGGTCGATATCGGAGCCCGGCGCCAGCGTGTCGCGGCCGTAGCCTCCGACGGCGGTGACCGCGAATTTGTCCTTCTGCTGCGGAAAGATATGGGCGGTGGCGAAATGATAGAGGACGGTGATGATCTGGTCCTGCAGCCAGGAAATCCGGTAGGCGCAGTTCAGCCCGCCGCCGTCGGCCAATAGTGCGGCCCTCGCCTTCTGCCGGCCTTCCGTGCTGGCCTTTTTCAGGACGGCCAGCAGGTCGGCGCGCAGGACGTCGGGCCGGTTGCGGTTGGCCTCGGCGATGGCGTCGCACTGCTTCTGCAGCAGTTCGACGTCGAGGATGTCGGAGAAATCGAGGTTGCGCATCGCTGTCGCCGGGGCGGTTCCCTGTTCATGCCGGGCGGCCTGATCCGGGCTCGCCTCATGTTTCGTCTGCATGCGCTATAATCCCTTTGCCCGGCGATTGACACGGGCTCTCATACTGCAAGAACCTTTAAATTTGGCGAAATGGTGTTGGTAAGCCGCGCAACAGCTTTCCCGAAAAGCTCAGCTGGCAGCCCGCGCATTCAGCAAATACAGCACCTGCCGCGTCTCGCTCATGATCTCCTCGAGCGACTGTCTGTCGCATTCGCGGTAGCCCGCCTTGGCGATCGACGTGGCGAGCTCCGAGATCATCGCGCAGCAGCGGGTGATTTTCAGCATGCCGATCGGCGAGGTCCAGCCGCGCGCATTGCGATCCTCGTCGGCGCGCCGCATCGTGTCGAGCATGGAGCAGATGAGCGAGAGACGCTCGGTTTCGCGAACCAGTTTTTCCATGAACATCGGTTTCGCCCCTATTTCAGTTTCTTCTTGAGGTCGTAAAGCGCGTCCATTGCCTCGCGCGGCGTCATGTCGTCGAGGCTCATCGCCTTCAGCGCCTCCTCGACCTTGGAGGGGCCGCGGGCGGTGTCCTCGCGCCGCACCGCCACCTGGAAGAGCGGCAGGTCGTCGATCAGCTGGCTCGCCGGGTTCTTGCGGTCGGCATCCTCCAGCCGGGTAAGCACGTCGCGGGCCCGTGTCACGACCGAGGCCGGAAGCCCGGCAAGCCTCGCGACCTGGATACCGTAGGAGCGGTCCGCCGCACCCGGCCCGACCTCATGCAGGAAAATGACGTCGCCGTCCCATTCCTTGACGCGCATCGTCGCGTTCGATAGCCGGCCAAGCTTTTCCGACAGCACGGTCAGCTCATGGAAATGCGTGGCGAACAGGCCACGGCAGCGGTTGCCCTCATGCAGGTGTTCGACGGAGGCCCAGGCGATCGACAGGCCGTCGAAAGTGGCGGTGCCGCGGCCGATTTCATCGAGAATGACGAGCGAGCGGTCGCTCGCCTGATTGAGGATCGCCGCGGTTTCGACCATTTCGACCATGAAGGTGGAGCGCCCGCGCGCCAGGTCGTCGGAAGCGCCGACGCGCGAGAAAAGCCGATCGACAATGCCGATATGGGCCGATGCCGCCGGCACGAAGGCGCCCATCTGCGCCAGGATCGCGATCAGCGCGTTCTGCCGCAGGAAGGTCGACTTACCGCCCATATTCGGCCCGGTCAGCAGCCAGATCGCGCCGTCCTTGTCGCCTGCTTTCGGCGACAGGTCGCAATTGTTGGCGACGAAGGGGCCGCCGGCCTGCCGCCGCAGCGCCTGTTCGACGACCGGATGGCGTCCGCCTTCGATCGCAAACATCTTCGAACCGTCGACCTGCGGGCGGCAATAGGCCTGCTCTTCGGCGAGCAGCGCCAGGCTGGCGGCGACGTCGATGACGGCAAGCGCCCGCGCGCCCGATTTGATCGCTTCGGCTTCCGCAACCACGGCCGCCGTCATCCTGTCGAAAGCGGCAAGCTCGATCGTCAGCGCCCGATCGGCGGCGTTGGCGATGCGGCTTTCGAGATCGGCAAGCTCGGTGGTGGTGAAGCGCATCGCGCTCGCCATCGTCTGGCGGTGGATGAAGCGCGCCTTTGCTTCCGCCGTGTCGGTCATCGGCGAGGCATTGCCGGCGGTGACCTCGATGAAATAGCCGAGGATGTTGTTGTGCTTGATCTTCAGCGACCGGATGCCGGTCTCCTCGGCATATTGCAGTTGCAGCCCGGCGATCACCCGGCGCGACTGGTCGCGCAGCGCCCTGACTTCGTCGAGTTCGGCGCTGGCGCCGTCGCGCAGGAAGCCGCCGTCGCGCTTCAAGAGCGGCAATTCGTCGGCGAGCGTCTCGGCCAGCAGCTTTTCCAGGCCCGCCGGAAGGGCCTGCAGCCCGGACAGCGCCTGGCCAAGTTCTTCCGGCAGCATCGCGCCTGCGAGCAGATCGGCAAGTCCGCCGGCCGCTTGCAGGCCCTGGCGGATCGCCCAGAGATCGCGCGGGCCGCCGCGATCGAGCGCCAGGCGCGACAGGGCCCGCGGCATGTCGGGCACATGTTTCAGCGTATCGCGCAGATTACCGCAGAGCAGGGGTTCGTCGATCAGGAAGCCGATCGAATCGAGCCGGGCATTGATGCGGGCAGGATCGGTCAGCGGCGACATCAGCCGCTCGGCGAGAAGCCGTGCGCCGCCGCCGGTGATGGTGCGGTCGATCGCCTTCAGCAGCGAGCCGTTGCGATCACCCGACAGCGTGCGGGCCAGTTCCAGATTGGCGCGCGTGGCCGGGTCGATGAACAGCGTCGACGCCGCACTTTCCCGCTCGGGCTTGCCAAGCGGCGGCCGCTCGGCGATCTGGGTCTTTTCGACATAGGCGACGGCCGCCGCCGCCGCCGCCAGCTCGGCGCGGGAAAAAGTACCGAAGCCGTCGAGTGTGGTGACGCCGAAATAACGCGCAATCCGGCCTTCGGCGCTGGCGCTGTCGAAGAGCACGGCCGGCTGCGGCACCGCGGTGCGGCCGAGCACGTCGAAGACCGGCTTGAGCTCCGGATCGTGGAAGATCGTGTCGGGCAGGATGAGTTCGCGCGGATCGATGCGCAGGATATCGGCAAGCAGCCGCGAGGCCTCGGTCTCGGCCAGCCGGAAGACGCCGGTGGAAATATCGATCCAGGCGAGCGCCAGCAAGGGTTCGGCCGCGCCGCGAATGCGGGTCAGAGCCATCAGATAGTTGGATTCCGAGGGCGAAAGCAGTTTTTCCTCGGTGATCGTGCCTGGCGTGACCAGGCGGACGACGTCGCGCTTGACGACGGATTTGCCGCCGCGTTTCTTCGCTTCGGCCGGATCCTCGATCTGCTCGCAGACGGCGACCCGGAAGCCGAGTGAAATCAGTTTCTGCAGATAGTCGTCGGCCGCATGCACCGGCACGCCGCACATCGGGATATCCTGGCCCATGTGCTGGCCGCGCTTCGTCAGCGTGATGCCGAGCGCACGTGAGGCTTCGAGCGCATCTTCGAAGAACAGCTCGTAGAAGTCACCCATGCGATAGAAGAGCAGCGAACCCGGATTGTTCGCCTTGATCTCGATATATTGCTCCATCATCGGCGTCGCCGAGGCACGGCTTTCCGCCGTGGCGAGCTCGGCAGCCGAAAAGGCTTCATTCTCTGTGTCTATTCGTGCGTTCACGGAGGTGCAGTTTTTCCCAAAAAAACAGGTGCCAACCCTATCCGCGCACCGCTATAGATGACAACAGCATTTGAGGAAGAGCAAAGCGTCGCCCACAGGACGTTGGAGGATTTATGCCCGATATCGATAAGAAGGACCGGCCGGTGACCTCTGTGACCGACCAGGAGGCGCTTGATTTTCACGCCATGGGCCGGCCCGGCAAGCTGGAAGTCGTCCCGACCAAACCGATGGCGACGCAACGCGACCTGTCGCTTGCCTATTCGCCGGGGGTGGCCGTTCCGGTCAAGGCGATCGCCGCCGATCCGCAGACGGCCTACGACTATACCGCCCGCGGCAACATGGTCGCCGTCATATCGAACGGCACGGCCATTCTCGGGCTCGGCAATCTCGGCGCCTTGGCCTCCAAGCCTGTTATGGAAGGCAAGTCGGTGCTGTTCAAGCGCTTCGCCGACGTCGATTCCATCGACCTCGAAATCGATACCGAAAATGTCGACGAGTTCATCAACTGCGTGCGCTTCCTCGGTCCTTCCTTCGGCGGCATCAACCTCGAGGATATCAAGGCGCCGGATTGTTTCGTCATCGAAAGCCGGCTTCGCGAACTGATGGACATCCCGGTCTTCCATGACGACCAGCATGGAACGGCGATCATCGCCGCTGCCGGCCTGATCAACGCGCTGGAGCTGACCGGCCGCGACCTGAAGACGACGAAGCTCGTCTGCAACGGCGCGGGTGCCGCGGCGATCGCCTGCGTCGAACTCATCAAGGCGATGGGCTTTGCGCCGGAGAATATCATCCTCTGCGACACCAAGGGGGTCATCTACCAGGGCCGCACCGAGGGCATGAACCAGTGGAAATCGGCGCATGCGGCCAAGACCGACACGCGCACGCTGGAAGAGGCGATGGTGGGCGCCGACGTCATTTTCGGCCTGTCGCAGAAGGGCGCTTTCTCGGCCGAGATGATCCGCTCGATGGCGGACCGGCCGATCATCTTCGCGATGGCCAATCCTGATCCGGAGATCACCCCGGAGGAGGTTGCCCGCATCCGCGACGACGCCATCATGGCGACCGGCCGTTCGGACTATCCGAACCAGGTCAACAACGTCCTCGGCTTTCCCTATATCTTCCGCGGCGCGCTCGATGTCCGTGCTTCCACCATCAACGATGCGATGAAGATCGCCGCCGTCAAGGCGCTGGCAAACCTCGCCCGCGAGGACGTGCCGGATGACGTGGTCGCCGCCTACCAGGGCAACCGGCCGCGCTTCGGCGCACAATACATCATTCCCGTTCCTTTCGATCCGCGGCTGATCTCGGCAATCCCGGTCGCGGTTGCGGAAGCGGCGATCGAGAGCGGCGTCGCCCGCAAGGCGATTACCGATATGGCGGGTTACGCCCGCGAGCTTTCGGCGCGCCGCGATCCGATCGCCTCGACGCTCGCCAGCCTCTACGAGCGCGTTCGCCGCCGCCCGAAGCGGATCGTCTTTGCCGAAGCCGAGGAAGAACAGGTCCTGCGCGCAGCCCTCTCCTACGCCAACCAGCAGCTCGGCACCGCCATCCTGCTCGGCCGCGAGGATCTGATCCGGGCGACGGCCGAGCGCGCCGGCATCGATCTCAGTCGCCCGGGCCTTGAAATCGTCAATGCCCGTATCTCGACTCGGGTCGAGGCCTATATCGATTATCTCTATGCCAGGCTGCAGCGGCAGGGTTATCTGCACCGCGACGCCCAGCGGCTGATCCACAACGACCGCAACCATTTCGCCGCCACCATGGTGGCGCTCGGCGATGCCGACGGCATGGTGACGGGCATCACCCGCAACTATTCGACGGCGCTCGAGGATGTGCGCCGCTGCATCGACGAGAAGCCCGGCCACCGCGTCATCGGCGTATCCCTGGCGCTTTGCCGCGGCCGCACCGTCTTCGTTGCCGATACGGCAGTGCACGACATGCCGACGGCCGAGCAGCTTGCCGATATCGCCGAGGAGGCAGCCGGTCTCGCAAGGCGCATGGGGTATCCGCCGCGTGTCGCCATGCTTGCCTATTCCACCTTCGGCCATCCCTCGGGCGAACGCTCCGAGCGGGTGCGCGAGGCGGTGAAGATTCTCGACAGGCGCCGCGTCGATTTCGAATATGACGGCGAGATGGCCGCCGATGTCGCCCTGAACCGCAAGGTGATGGAGCAATATCCCTTCTGCCGCCTCTCCGGCCCGGCCAATGTGCTTGTCATGCCGGCCTTCCACTCGGCCTCGATCTCGACGAAGATGCTGCAGGAGCTCGGCGGCTCCACGGTCATCGGCCCGATCCTCGTCGGCCTCGACAAGCCGGTGCAGATCACCTCGATGGGCGCCAAGGATAGCGACATCGTCAATATGGCGGCGATCGCTGCCTATGGCGGCTCGTAAACCTCACCCTGCTCACATTAGGGGCGGCATTCAGTGCCCGGCCGACAGCGCGTCGGCCGGGCACTGGTTTTTATGGATTTATTTTACAGCTTTCAGCTCGCGCGCCTCAGGACGTTCAGACCGCTGTCCATAAGTCATACTTTTGATACAATAATCTCTTACGCGGCATGAATTGTCCGCCCGGACTTGAAAGAGTGACGGGCAATTGACGGTTTCGCTGCTCGATTGTTTAATATTTCATCACCGGGTTGGTTTCCATGGCAGAAGACGCATCCCACAATTTCATCGCCCGATTTCAGGGGCCGACTTTCGACGATATGGTCGAGGCCCTGACCAAGGGGTTTGGTTCGCTCGACGCGTGGCGCACTGGCCGGGAGAAACCGCTCGACTGGAAGGTCGGCTTTTGGGGTGATGAAGGGCTGTCGCTGGTCAGCAACCAGGATACCGGCGACTGGGGTGCAAGAACGGCGCACGGAACGCCGGAAACTCTGGCAATCGTCGTTCCGCGCACAGGTGTTCTCAATGTCGGGTTTGGTCGCACAGTGGTCGAAGCGACGCCCGGGCGGCTGCTGTTGATGAACAATCTCGAGTCGGACTGGGTTTCCATAGGGGCAGCGCCTCACCGGTCGGACACGCTCAGTCTGAACTGGACAATCCTGGCTCAGGCCGTCGCCGCCATATTCGAGAGGCCTCTGATCGGGGCAATGGAACTGGTGCCCGTCATTGATTTTTCGACGGCAGCGGGACAGTTGTTCGGCAATCTGGTGCAAACGATCATCCTCGGCATGCGCAACAACGGGCCGCTGCTTCACTCGCCAATCGCTATGTCGAACCTGACCCAGGCACTTGCCGATCTCGTGGTGCGGCTCATTCCCAACCGGCTGTCGCATCTGCTCGACAACAAAATCCATCTGATAGCGCCGAGGCATGTCCGTCGAGCCATTGATTTCATGTATGCGAACATCGCCCAGCCATTGACGATGCAGAGCGTCGCGGAGGCGGCGGGCGTTTCCATTCGCTCCCTTGAAGTCGGTTTTCGTGACTTCAAGGGAGCGACGCCGGCAGCCTATCTGAGATCACTCCGCCTGCATGCTGCCCGGGAGGATCTCCGCGATCCTTTGAACCGGCAGCCGTTGCGCGACATCTGCCTGAAGTGGGGGTTCTTTCACTTCGGCCGCTTTTCGGCACTCTACCGGGCGGCGTATGGGGAGAACCCATCGGACACGAGGAGGCGATCCGGTGGATGAGCCCACCGCCGGCGACATGCGTCAGCTCGCGAAGCGGCCGGCGTCGGCGCCGTAATAATTCAGGTAACGGTCGGAGATGCTGGAGATCGGCAGCACGATCAGCACGTCGGTAGTGTTGAAGGCATGATCGACGACGGCGCTGGAGCCGACCATCGCGCCGAGTCTGAGATAACCCTTGATGAGCGGCGGCAGGGCCATCAGCGCCCGCTTCGGGTTGATGGCCTCGACCGGCATCAGATCCATGTTGCGGGCGAGATCCGGCAGAGCCCCGACGGCCCATTCGTTCTTCGCCAGCACAGTGTGGTAGAGGAAAGACAGCGCCAGCGCATGGCTTTCGAGATAGACGCCGGGGAACGAGGCGCAGCCGAACATGGCGCTGACGCCATGCTTCAGCGCATAGGCCCAGTTGCCCTGCCACAGAAGCTCGACGGTGCGCTTGGTGCGGTATTCCGGCAGCACGCAGGAACGGCCGAGTTCCATGAAGCGCTTGTCCGGATGTTTGGCGATCAGGCTCTCGATTTCGAATTCGGAAGCCGAGTAAAAACCGCCATTGGCGATGGCGACATCCTGGCGCAACAGCCGGTAGGTGCCGACGATCTGGTCTTCCGGATCGCCCTCGATCGAGCGGTCGAGAACGAGAAGATGGTCGCAGAAAGCGTCATAGGCATCGACATCCCGCTGGCGGCGCATGGCATCCAGCGGTAGCTGCGCCTTCATTTCGTCGACGAAAACCCGGTAACGCACGGCCTGGGCGGCATCGATCTCGCGCGCCGTGCGGGCAAGGCGGGTTTCCAGATTGCCGATGCGGCCGAGGATATCGCCGTCCTTCTGCGCAGCCGCCGTCGAGGGCCGTACAGCCTCCGCGGTGGTGTCACGATTCAGGATGTCGATGGCGGACATGACGATTCTCCCGTTGCCGGCTTATCGACGCCATAAAACACTTCTCTGCGACAGGAAAGTGACATATTGAATTTCCCGGCGCAAGAAGCGGGCCGGTCCCGCGGAACGTTATCGCGCCTCTGCCCGGCGGGCAGAAAGTGCGGCGACGGCCTGAACTTCGGTCAGCAGCCGCAGCGGGTCGACCGGCTTGACCATGACGCGGTTGGCGCCGTTCAGCAGGACCTGGCGGCGTGAGTCGTCGGTCTTGTCGGCGGTCAGCACGATCACCGGCACCGAGGTAAGATCGAGCCGCCTTTCATGGCCGCGCAGGCGTCCCAGCATGTCGATACCGTTGCCACCGGGCATCGACAGGTCGCTGATGATGATGTCGGGCCGGGCATTCGCCTCGCACAAGGCGCAATCGAGCAGCGCCTCGAAATCCTCGACATGGCGCACCTTATGCCCGCCCTTTTCCAGGACGACGCGCACCAGCATGGCATTGATCGGATCGTCCTCGCCAAGCAGGATGTTGAGCCCGCTTGTGGTCGCCATTGTCTCCGCCACCGAAAGGCCGAAGCCCGGCTGGTTGTCGTTCAGTGCGTCGCGTTTCTCCATGCCGCGCATACGCCCGCGCAGCACGTCGATCAGCGATTGTTCGCGCAGCGGCCGGATCAGCCAGGCATCGAAGAGATCGAGCGGATGGGCGCTGCGCTCTTCCGGATTGACGAGCAGGACCTTGCGCAGGCCAAGCGCCGCGATTTCGGCGCGATCGGCCAGATGAGCGGAAAATTCCGCCGACATGCGATGGTCGATGATAATATCGGTCGGCCGCTGTCCGCCGTTTGCCAAGCCGAGCAGCGTTGCCCGCGCGCTTTCGCCGTCGGCGACGAGATGGCAGAGGCCGCCGAGTGCGGTGATCGTCTCGGCGATGGCGGCGCGCGCCGCGCCTGCCGGCGCCAGAAGCACGACGCTGTTGCCGGCAAGCAGCGTATTGCGCCTATCGGGGCGCTCGCTTCCGATATCGACAGGGAAGCGGATGGTGAATTCGCTGCCTCTGCCCTTTTCGCCGGCTACCGTCAGCGTGCCGTTGAATTCGCGGATGATCCGGGCGGAGATCGCAAGGCCGAGCCCGGTGCCGCTGCTCTTGTCGGCAACGCTCCCGCCCTGCTCGAACTCGCCGAAGACGCGCGCCTGCTCCTCCGCCGTCATGCCGGGACCGCTATCGGTGACGGTGATCGACAGGTTGTCCGCATCGAGCGACACGCGAATGAAAACGCCGCCGACCTGGGTGAACTTCACGGCGTTGCCGATGACGTTGAAGAGAACCTGGCGCAGCCGCGCCGGATCGAAGCTCATATTTTCCGGCACATCGGATGACACCGTGGCGCCGATCTCGATGCCTTTTTCATGCGCCCGGTGAGCGAGCATCTCGACGACGCTTTCCAAGAGCTTGCGCAGCGATTCCGAGCGCGGATGCAGCGCGAAGCGGCCGACCTCGATGGTGGAGAAATCGAGCAGATCCTCGACCAGCTGCGTCAGCGCGTGGCCGGACTGGCGGATATTCGCCAGATAATCCTGCTGCTCCTGCGTCAGCCGCGTCTCGGCGAGCAGATGCGTCATGCCGAGGATGCCGGAAAGCGGCGTGCGCACCTCATGGCTGACGGTGGCAAGCAGCCTGGATTTGGCGGCGCTGTTATATTCGGCCTTCTGGCGGGCCTCCTCGCGGCCCTGGGCGATCAGCCGCTCGTCGGTCACATCTCGCGCCACGCTCTGCAGCAGCAGGCGGCCGTTTGCCGGATCGCGGGTGACGACGTCGCGCCAGAGAAAGATGCGCTGGCCGTCCGGCGTCGAAATCTCGACGTCGTAGCAATGCGGTATCGGCCCGGGGCGGAAGGCCAGCCCGATCTCCTCGCAGCTGCGTCCCTCCGGGTGCAGCCGCCCGGTCAGGCGGCGAAACGTGTCGTTGGCGGAGATGATGCGCCGGTCCATGCTGCGGCTGACGGTGATGTCGCCGAGCACGTCGTGCACATCGGCAAACAGCTTGGCGCCATCGTTCCAGTCCGGCAGGCGTTTGCCGTCGCGCGGGGCTCTGCGCCGCCGAACCATCAGCACGGCATAGCTAGCGATGACGGCAAGGCCGAGAACGACGAGCCCGCCCGACAGCAGCAGCTGATCGCCGGCATGGGCAAGCAGTGTCAGCATCATCGCGGCAAGCAGGCCGGCGCCGCCAAGCCAATAGAACAGCAGACGCCGTGTCGCTGCAGGCGGCCCCATCGTGCGATCGTCGGCTGCCTCGGGCGCCGATGCGCCGGGCCGCAGGGAGAGGCCCCCCATCCGCTCTTCATGCGGCTTGGCGGCGGGTCCGCCGAAGGCGGCGGACAATGTTTCCTGCAATTGCCCCAGACTTTGCATGCTATCTGGCTAACATGAGGCCTCTTCCGAATGCCTTCAGGAATTCGATAAGATTTTAGCGGCCGGCCTTTTTCGGCAGCAGCAGCTCGTCGAGAATGACGCAGCCGGCGCCGATGGTGATGAAGCTGTCGGCGAGATTGAAGACAGCGAAGGACCAGCTTTCGGTGTGGAACAGGATGTAATCGATGACGTGTCCATAGGCGAAGCGGTCGACGAGATTGCCGATCGCGCCGGCGATGATCAGCGCGTAGCCGAGATGGGCAAGCCAGCGGTCTTTCGCCGTGCGGTACCACAGCCAGACGACGAAGGCGACGATGACGAGCCGCATGCCGACGATGAACCAGCCGTCCATGCCTGACAGCATCGAAAAGGCGACGCCGAGATTATAGGTGCGGTAGAGCGCCAGCATCGGAATAACCGGCACGGCCTCTTGCAGCGGCAGGGTGTGATCGACGGCGATCTTGACGACCTGGTCGATCAGAACGGCGACGATGATGAAGAAGAGGATCGGCGCCGGGCGCGAAAACAGCGCAGGGCGGGCAGGCGTCTGTTCGGTCATTTGCCCTCGGCAAGTGAGAGGAGGTGGCGGCGCGCCTCGAAAAGCATGACGGCGGTGGCGACGGCAAGGTTCAGGGAATCGGCGCGGCCCTGCTGGGGAATGCGGGCAAGTGCGTCCGCCTCCCTGGCCAGCTGATCGGGCAGGCCGGACTGCTCGTTGCCCATCAGGAGCACGACGGGCTTTTTCCGGTAGTCGATCGTGCGGTAATCGACCGCGCCGGCAAGATGGGTCGCGACGATGGAAACGCCGGCCGATTTCCGCCAGGCGATGAATTCCTCCGGCGTCGCCCGCGCGACGGGAACGGCAAAGACCGAGCCCATGGTGGCCCTGACCGTTTCGAGCGAGAAGGGATCGGTCGCCTCTCCGACCAGAATGACGCCCGAGGCGCCCGCCGCGTCCGCCGTGCGGATGATGGTGCCGAGATTGCCGGGATCGCGCACCCGGTCGAGCGCTACCCAGGTCTCGCCATCCCTCGGCCTGATGTCCTTCAGCGGTTTCCAGCGCTGCTCGAAGATGCCGACGACCATTTGCGGATTGTCGCGGCGGGTGATCGAGGCGATGACCTTTTCGCTGACTTCAAGCACCAGCCCGCCCGCGGCGACGGTCCTTGCCGCCATCTGCTCGACCAGCGGCTTGCCCTTGGCGGCCTTGGCATAGACCAGCGTGCGGATGGTCCAGCCGAGCTCGATCGCATCGATGACAAGCTTCAGTCCTTCGGCGAGGAATGTTCCGCTTTCCTCCCGCGACTTCTTGTTGGTCAGCGCCTTGATGTCCTTGATGATCGGATTGGCAAGCGAGGTCACCTCCTTCACCTGCCCGACCCTGCGCGGTCCGTGATCGTGGAAGTCCTTGCTCATTTCGGCACCCAGCGGGAAAAGAGGGAGGTGGAAAGCGCGCGGCCCTGCGTCTTGCCGTCGAGGCCCGCCTCGCGAATGACCAGCTCGCCGGATTCGACCGCGCCGCCGGCGCCGCGCATCGTCTCGCGCATCAGTTCATGGATCGAATAGAAGCTGGCGCGGATCGAATAGGCCGTCAGCACCAGGCCCACCGCCTTCGGCGACAGGATCTCGCGGCAGACATCGAGCATCAGGGGAAGATGCTCGAAGAGATGCCAGACTTCGCCGTTCGGGCCACGGCCGAATTTCGGCGGATCGGTGAGGATGATGTCGTACTGGCTGCCGCGGCGTTCCTCGCGCAGGATGAATTTCATCGCATCCTCGCAGATCCAGCGGATCGGCAGCTTCTCCATGCGCCCGAGCGCCTGGTTTTCCCGCGCCCAGCCGATCGCCTTCTTCGAGGCGTCGACATGGGTGACTTCGGCGCCGGCGGCTGCGGCAACCAGCGAGGCGACGCCGGTATAGCCGAAAAGATTCAGCACCTTCAGCGGCCGGCCGGCCTTTTCGACCTGATCCTTCATCCAGCTCCAGTGCACGATCTGCTCCGGGAAAACGCCGACATGGCGGAAGGAGGTGAAACGGCCGAGGAAATCGACGCCGAGCAGATTGAGCGGCCAGGTCTCGCCGAGCGCCTCCTTCGGGAAGCGCCAGCGGCCGGTGCCTTCCTCGTCGGTGTCGCCGGTGAAGACGGCGTCGACCTTTTCCCAGACATGGGCCGGCAGCGACGGCCGCCACAGCGCCTGGGCCTCCGGGCGGATGATGCGGTAGGGGCCGTATTGCTCCAGCTTTTCGCCGTTGCCGCTGTCGATCAGGTGGAAGTCGCCGGCCCCGAGCGATTCGAGAATGACCGGCACGCGCTCGGCCGGACGCTCGCCGCTGCGTGTCATCAGCGGACGCTCGATGGCGGCAGGTAGAGCAGCCTCGCGCGCCGTCTCGCGGCTGACTGCCGGCCGGACGACCGGCTTCGGCGGCCGGGCGGCCCGGTCGTCCCTGCGGCTTTCACCGGAAGGACCCGACGTCTTCTTCTGGCCCGGCCGGCGTTCTCTCTGTTTCAACGTGTTTTTCCGCGTGTCTGTCGGGGTGTCTTCACGAGCGGCTGCATGCTTTGCAGCGCCCTTTGAATATGCAGTAGCCCAGAAAACCGTATCGGATCAACTGCGCGTCGACCGGGCTTGGGGCGAGAGCACAGCTTGTCCCGGCGTGGCTGCTATTTCAAGCCTTCGGTCGCCCGTCCACGAAGCCAGCTTTCGGCCGCATAAAGGGCGGCGACATGCATCGATTGCATGATGACCGCGCCGGACTTGATGTCACCGAGGACGGCGGCAAGATCGGCAAACAGCAGCCCGACCTTCTCGCCGGGGTCGAAACGCGGTTCGCCGGCTCTGTTGAGGCCGAGCGCCAGCCAGCTCGTCACCATGTTGCTCTGGCTGGCGGCATTCGGATAGGAGGTCAGCAGTCTGACGAAGGTCGAGGCCTCATAGCCGGTCTCTTCCCGCAATTCGCGCCGTGCTGCCGCCAACCCCGTATCGCCGGTGTCGATATCGCCAGCGTCGGTATCTCCGGGCTCGACGCCACCGGAGACGAGGCCGAGCACGATCTCGCCGCGGCCGTGCCGGTATTCCCGCGTCAGCAGCACCCGCCCGTCGGGCATGACGGGGACGACGTTGATCCAATCGGGATAGTCGAGCACATGGAAGGGCGCGACGACGATCCCATCGGCGGTGATGCAATCGTCGCTCCGCAGCCGAATCCAGCGGTCCTCATAGGTGATGCGGCTTGCCGTCACGCTCCAGGGCTTCACGTCGTCGTCCATCGCCGGCTCCTTGCTTCGAACGCCAGATATCATTCCTTTCCGGCGTGGCAAATAGGCTCCCCGCTGGATAAGGTGAGCGAATCGGAGATGGGGCCATCGAATGGATTTTACCGGCGAAGAACACATCGCCGCGCCGCGGGACGTCGTCTGGGCAGCACTCAACGATCCCGAGATCATGCGCGGCTGCATCCCCGGCTGCGAGAGCATAGAGCGGCTGGCGCCCGATATTTTCGAGGCGACGATCAAGGTCAGGTTCAGCCTGCTGTCGGCCACCTTCCATGGGTTGCTGACGCTCTCCAATGTCGACGCGCCGAAGAGCTATACGCTGTCGGCCGAAGGCAAGGGTGGCCTTGCCGGCTTCGCCAAGGGCAGCGCCGATATCGTGCTCGAGCCAAGCGGCGGCGCGACCATCCTGCATTATCGGGCAAAGGCCGAACTCGGCGGCAGGCTCGCGCAGTTCGGCGCCCGCCTGCTCGATTCGACCTCGCAGCGGCTCGCCGAAGGGTTCTTTTCCGATTTCAACGCCGCCGTCGTCGCGAAGATGGCCGGTTGATCGCGGCCAACGCATGGGCTTCGGACTTGGCGCGGGGGTGGGGCTTGGGTTAAATCGACGTCATGACGTGGACAATCAGGCCGCCGCGGGCGGAAGACCAGGACGTGCTCGCGGAGATTTATCTTTCCGTGCGCCGTCAAACATTCGTCTGGGTCGATCCCGGCAAGTTCTACCGCGAGGATTTCGCCGCCCACACCAATGGCGAGACGGTCTTCGTCTGCGAGCATGAAAACGGCAGCATCGCCGGCTTCCTGTCGCTCTGGCCGGCCGATGATTTCATTCACATGCTTTATATAAGGCCGGAGTTCCAGGGGCGCGGCGCCGGGACGGCGCTGCTGCGGGCGCTGCCGGAATGGCCGCAGCACCCATACCGGCTGAAATGCCTGGTGAGGAACCGCCGGGCGAAGGCCTTCTACCTCGCCCACGGTTTCCTCGTCACCGGCAACGGCGCGTCGCCGGAGGGCGACTATGAGGAACTGAGCTTTCTTCCGCCGTGATCGGTCGCGAAATATCGCGCCGGTTATCGTGCCGGCAAATGCCCGGCGATTTCCTCGGCGCGGCTCTTGTGGCGGTCGGCCTCGCCCTGCCAGCGGATCGCTTCCTTGGCTTCGGTGCGGGCGCGTTTGCGGTGTTTGCCCTGGCTGAACCAGGTGGCGGCGGAGCCGATCAGCATGCCTGCGATCAGGGCGATGAACAGGAAGACGAAGAAGGGCGCGGAAACCGCAAGCACCTGATCGTCGGGCCGGAACGGATTGAAGGCGAGCGTGACGCTTTGCCGGTTGGCGACGCAGAAGACGATGAGGATGACGCCGAGCGGCAACAGAATCAACAGGTTGACGATCTTCTTGGCCATTGGAGGTCTCCATGCGTCGGCGTTTTATATCAACATATCGGCCCGAAAATCGATTCCGATTTTCGGGCCGACAGACTAGCAGAATAGGAAAACGGCGATCGAGTTCAAGTGCGGTTTCGCCGCAGGCGGCTCAATCCTCTTCGTCGGCCTGGCCGGGGTTCAGCCGCTCGCGCAGTTCCTTGCCGGTCTTGAAGAAGGGAACCCACTTTTCCTCGACGAAGACGGTATCGCCGGTGCGCGGGTTGCGGCCGGAACGGGAAGGGCGGTTCTTGACTGAAAACGCGCCGAAGCCGCGCAATTCGACGCGGTTGCCCGCGGCTAGTGCATCCGTGATCTCGTCGAGAACCGCGTTGACGATATTCTCGACGTCGCGATGATAGAGATGCGGGTTGCGCGCCGCAACAATCTGCACCAATTCGGACTTGATCACGTTCGCCCCCTTAAATTATTGATTTCTTATCAATCGTGGCCAACCTGCCAAACTGAAAGCAGCCCGTCAAGAAGCAACTTTGGGGGCAGGATTCCATTGATATCCTGGCCTTTCAACAGATCGTCATAACCGAAGATCGTAATCAGCCGCGAAACAGCCCCTGCGAGCAGAAACGGCGTATTGCTCTTCTTGTCCCAGTCCACCATCGGCAGGTCGGCGTCGACGCCGCGCGATTTGAGATAGGCCCGGATTTCCGGCTCGCCGCCGATCGTATCGACGAGCTTCACCTTCAGCGCCTGGCGGCCGGTATAGATCGTGCCGTCGGCCAGTTTCAGCACCTCGTCGCGCGGCAGCTTGCGGCGGTCGGCGACCAGGTCGACGAACCAGTTATAGCTGTCGACGACCATGTTGCGGATCATCGCCTTGGCCTCCTCGCTCGCTTCGTGGAAGGGCGAGGGCTCGGCCTTCAGCGGCGAGGACTTGATCTCCTGCAGCGAGACGCCGACCTTGTCGAGCAACGGCTGGATCTGCGGATACTGGAAGATGACGCCGATCGAGCCGGTGATCGAGCTGTCGCCGGCAATGATCGTATCGCCTGCCGTGGCGATCATGTAGCCGGCGGAGGCGGCAAGGGTGCGCACGTCGGAGACGACTGGTTTCTTCGCCGATATCGCACGGATCGCCTTGAAGATTTTTTCGCCGCCATAGGTCGTGCCACCGGGCGAGGAGATCGAAATCACCACGGCCTTCACCTGGTCGCTGGTCTCGACTTTCTTCAGCCGTTCCAGAAGCTCGTCGTCATCGACGATCAGCCCTGATATCGTCACATGGGCGATATGCGGGCGGGCGGTCTTTCCATCGCCGACGGCGAAGCTGTAGAAGGCGAAACCAAGCGCCACGACGAGGGCCACCGCGGCCAGGCGCCAGAACCAGAGTTTGCGGCGCAGCCGCCGCCGATCCGCAATCATCGAACTGTCCATTGAAACCTCCAGCGCTGGCACCGGCTTCGGCATGCCGCCGATGGATCCGATGAAATGGCAGCGGCTTGTACGAATGCCATTTTTGATGTTTTTCCGTTTTGTTGCTTGTTGCAGAAAAAATTCCATATTGGCAAGCCAATGTAATAATGCGAAACGAACTGTGATTGGCGGCCGGCTTTGTTCTGAAGGCGCGGCGATCACCGCACATGGACGAGGCCTATGCTCGATACCCTGAAGAACAACGGACATGCCGCCTATGCCGAGTCCGGCAAGAGCGCCTATGGCGATGCGTTGTTCCATTCCGCCCGCGTGCGGCGGCTGAAGATCTTGCTGCCGCTGGCCGCCCTCATCATCGCGGCCGCCCTCACGGCGGTTGCCTTGGTCAAGATATATCTGCCGGAGAACATCAAACTCGAAGGCGCCAAGATCGAGAACGGCAAGGTCGTGATGGAGAAGCCGGCCATATCGGGCCGCAATTCCGATGGCATCAACTATTCGATGCTGGCCGAACGGGCGTTGCAGGATATCCGCAATCCGAATTTCATCACGCTCGAAACCATCAAGGCCGCCGTGCCGATGAATGACGGGCTGATTGCCCGTGTCGTCGCCTCGACCGCCGATTACAATCGCGCCACCGACAATCTGCATATGACGGCCCCCTTCAGCCTGGTGCTGAGCAGTGGCCTCAATGCAAAATTCCAGTCCGCCCAGCTCGACATCAAGGGCGGAAACATGCGTAGCGACGACCCCGTCACCATCACCAAGGATAATGCCTCCATTCTTGCGCAGACGATGGAGATAACCGATAAGGGGCGGGTGATCACATTCGAGGGAAATGTTCGCATGAATGTCGATCCATCCGCCATCCATAAACAGGGCACTTAACCAGCCGGGTCATTCATGACAAAAGATTGTCGCATTTCCACTTGCAAGACCGGCATGGCGTTCATTGCCGGCGCATTTGCCCTTATTCTGACGGCCACTGGCGCGGGCGCGCAGCAGGCGACCACGATGTCGGGCATGAAGCTTTCCAACGACCAGCCGATCCAGATCGAAAGCGACAAGCTCGAGATCCACGACCAGGAGCACACCGCGCTGTTCACCGGCAAGGTCAAGGTCGTCCAGGGGACGACGACGATGCAGTCCGGCAAGATGACCGTCTATTACAAGGACAAGGCAGCAAAGCAGGCCGCTGACGGGGCACAACCCGCAGCCCAGCCCGCAGCGAAGCCGCAGCAGTCGGGTTCGCTGGCCTCGGGAAGCGCCGATATCGACAAGATCCTGGTGACCGACAAGGTCTACCTGACCTCAGGCACGCAGACGGCGACGGCCGACGACGGCGCTTTCGACATGGCCTCGCAGACCTTCGTCCTCACGGCGGATCAGGGCAACAAGGTTATTCTGTCGGACGGGCCGAACGTCTTTACCGGCTGCAAACTGACCGTTCACATGCAGACCGGTCAGGCAGAGCTTGAAAGCTGCGGCGGGCGTGTCCAGATTCAGCTCGATCCGAAATCGCAGCCGAATGCACAGCAGCAGAAGCAGAACTGAAAAGCCGGCCTCCCACGTGAAATTATCATCGCTATCCACCATGTTCGGCAAGCCTGAGCCGCAAGCTTCAGGCGCCGCCGACAAGACTCGTTATCAGGGAACGCTGATCGCCCGCGGTCTGACGAAGACCTATGCGACGCGGCGCGTCGTCAACGGTGTCTCCCTGGTGGTGCGCCGGGGCGAGGCCGTCGGCCTGCTCGGCCCGAACGGCGCCGGCAAGACCACCTGTTTTTACATGATCACCGGCCTCGTGCCGGTGGATGAAGGCACGATCGAGATCGACGGCAACGAAGTCACGTCCATGCCGATGTACCGCCGCTCGCGCCTCGGCGTCGGTTATCTGCCGCAGGAAGCGTCGATCTTCCGCGGCCTGACTGTGGAAGAGAATATCCGCGCCGTTCTCGAAGTGCATGTCAAGGACAAGGCCGAGCGCGAGCAGAAGCTCAACGAGCTGCTGGAGGAGTTCCATATCCAGAAGCTGCGCAAGAGTGCCGCCGTCGCCCTGTCGGGCGGTGAGCGCCGCCGCCTTGAAATCGCCCGTGCGCTGGCGACCGACCCGACCTTCATGCTGCTCGACGAGCCCTTCGCCGGCGTCGACCCGATCTCGGTCGCCGACATTCAGAATCTCGTTCACCACCTGACGGCGCGCGGCATCGGCGTCCTCATCACCGACCACAATGTGCGCGAGACGCTGGGTCTGATCGACCGCGCCTACATCATCCATGCCGGTGAAGTGCTCACCCATGGCCGGGCCAACGACATCGTCAACAATCCGGAAGTGCGCCGGCTCTATCTCGGCGACAATTTCAGCCTGTAAATCTGTCTCTGGATCCGGATGAATTCAGGACGGCCCGGCCTAAAATAGAGCACGGTGTCGTCCGCAAACCGTTCACTTTGTCGGGCGCAATGCTCCGACCCGGCGGAAATTCACCTTGCGGCATAGTTCCGCTTGACCAAATGAGATAAAAAAGCAATTTTTGGGCCAGTTGGATTTCCGCGGCCTGAAGCCTTGATCGGACGCGGTTTCCCGGAGGAATCGAGGGAGTTTCGCGTCCGTCATGGCACTGTCAGCCAGTCTTTTCCTGCGCCAGAACCAATCCCTGGTGATGACACCGCAACTGATGCAATCCATCCAGTTGCTGCAGATGACGCATGTCGAACTCACCCAGTTCATCGCCCAGGAAGTCGAGAAGAACCCGCTGCTCGAATTTCCGTCGAATGACGGCGAAGCGGGCTCTGAACGCGGCGAAGCCGAAGACGAGCCTTATGCTCGTTCACCCGAGGACGCCGGCTCGGACGACGGTGACGACAACCGCACCGAGGCGCTCTCCAGCGACTGGTACGACAATGGCGGCAGCGCCAGCACCAGCCGGCTGAGCGACGAGCTCGACGCCAACTATACCAATGTCTTTCCCGACGACAGCGCGCCGCAGCGCCTCGATGCGCCGGAACTCGTCGGCCAGTGGAAATCGATGCCGGGCAGCGGCGGCGAGGGCGCCGATTACGATCTCGACGATTTCGTCGCCGGCCAGGTGTCGCTGCGCGATCATCTCGCCCAGCAGATCCCCTTCGTCCTGCCCGACATCGCCGATCGGCTGATCGCGCAGAATTTCGTCGATCAGCTCGACGATGCCGGTTATCTGCAGGCCGACATGGTCGAGACCGGCGAGCGGCTGGGCACCAGCCCCAGCGCGGCCGAGCGCGTGCTTGCCGCCCTCCAGACGCTCGATCCGCCGGGGGTTTTCGCCCGCAGCCTCGCCGAATGCCTGGCAATCCAGCTCAGGCAGAAGGACCGATACGACCCTGCCATGCAGGCGCTCGTCGAAAACCTCGAACTGCTGGCGCGGCGCGATTTCGCCACGCTGAAGCGGCTTTGCGGTGTCGATGAGGAAGACCTTCTCGACATGCTCGGCGAGATTCGCCAGCTCAATCCGAAGCCCGGCAGCGGTTTCGAAACGGGTGTGTCCGAAGCGATCATGCCCGATGTGGTCGTCAGGCCCTCCTCGGACGGTAGCTGGCTGGTCGAGCTCAATCCGGATACGCTGCCGCGTGTGCTGGTCAACCAGTCCTATTTTTCCCGCGTGACCAGGAACGGCGAGGATCACGCCTTCCTTTCCGAATGCCTGCAGAGCGCCAACTGGCTGACGCGCAGCCTGGACCAGCGGGCAAAGACCATCATGAAGGTGGCAAGCGAGATCGTCCGCCAGCAGGACGCCTTCCTGCTGAACGGCGTCGATCATCTGCGCCCGCTGAACCTGAAGACGGTCGCCGAAGCGATCAAGATGCACGAATCCACCGTCAGCCGCGTCACCTCGAACAAATACATGCTGACGCCGCGCGGCCTCTTCGAGCTCAAATATTTCTTCACCGTCTCGATCAGCGCCGTTGCCGGCGGCGACAGCCATTCGGCCGAGGCCGTGCGTCACAAGATCCGGGCGCTGATCATGCAGGAAAGCCCGGACGCAGTGCTCTCCGACGACGATATTGTCGATATGCTGAAACAGGGCGGAATCGATCTCGCCCGCCGCACTGTCGCCAAATACCGGGAGGCCATGAACATCGCCTCTTCGGTTCAGCGCCGCCGCGAGAAGCGGGCGCTCGCCAAAGTCGCCGGCTTCTGAGGCGGGGGCTTCGGTCCTGTCGAAACGCAATCCCGCAATTCCCCTGCCGGCAGGACTGATTGCAACCAAAGAGAGAGGTTGTACGGAGATGCTGGCCGGAGGTCGGTGGCGGGTGCCGTCCGGCTGGGGATTTGCGGCACGTTTTGCGAGCATTAGCGATAGCAATTCTTCGCCCACTTGACTTTTCAGCAGCGGCTGGCTAGAAGCCCGCCGCAATCGATGCCTGAGACGGCGTCCGGAGTTATCCCCATCATCTCAAGGGCACCAGGGTACCGCAGGGCTACGCCGATCTTGCTTGAGATTGCGCGAAGTGCTTGGATGAACCTGAGGCTTGGCGTAAACTGATACCCGCAAACGACCAGAAGAAGGGAAACTCCATGAGTGTGCGTGTATCCGGTAAACATATGGAAATTGGTGACTCGTTCCGTCAAAAGATCGAGGACCAAATTGGTATGGCCATCACGAAATACTTCGACGGGGGGTATTCCGGCCAGGTGACCGTTGTGAAGGCAAGTTCCCGGTTCTCCGCAGATTGCAAGCTTCATCTCGACAGTGGGGTGGTGCTGCATGCTGCCGGCGAAGCGACCGATCCCCAGCTTGCTTTTGACGCCGCTTCGGAGCGCATCGAAAAGCGTCTGCGCCGCTATAAGCGCAAGCTGAAGGACCATCATGCCGGAAACCATCTGAACGGTTTTGCAGAAGTCTCCTACACGGTCATGG
This sequence comes from Rhizobium esperanzae, assembly GCF_014197615.1. Lineage (GTDB taxonomy): Bacteria > Pseudomonadota > Alphaproteobacteria > Rhizobiales > Rhizobiaceae > Rhizobium > Rhizobium esperanzae_A. Next base: position 29,779 of record NZ_JACIFY010000026.1, on the reverse strand, counting down.
ATTCCGTGCCTGACCACGAGGATGAAATTCCCGACGATTTCGCTCCGGCGATCGTTGCTGAAAGCACGAAGCAGCTGAAGACCATGTCGGTCGCCACCGCCGTGATGGCGCTCGACATGACCGACGAGCCGCTTCTCCTGTTCCGCAGCCCCGGCAAGGAACATTTGAACATCGTTTACCGTCGGCACGACGGAAATATTGGCTGGATCGATTCAGCCAATATCAAAGGCTGAGGTCAGGGCTCCGAGCGGCGGTATCGCCGCCGCTCCTTGCATCTGATCCCGGCGACAGAAGGAAAAAGAAATGGCATTGGCAGATTTGCTCCATCAGGATGCGATCATTCCCGCCCTCAGAGTAAATTCCAAGAAACAGCTGCTTCAGGAATTGGCCGCAAGAGCCGCCAGGATCACCGGGCTCTCCGAACGGGAGATCTTCGACGTCATCCTGCAGCGCGAACGCCTTGGCTCGACCGGCGTCGGCAACGGCATCGCCATTCCCCACGGCAAGCTGGTCAACATCCATTCGATCGTCGGCATCTTCGCCCGGCTGGAGCAGCCGGTCGATTTCGAGGCCCTGGACGACCAGCCGGTCGATCTCGTCTTCCTGCTGCTGGCGCCGGAAGGTGCCGGCGCCGATCATCTCAAGGCCCTGTCGCGCATCGCCCGCGTGCTGCGCGATCACGATCTGGTCGCCAAGCTGCGCGCCACCGATTCCGCTTCGGCGATCTACGCCTTCCTCAACGAAGAGCAGACGTCGAACGCCGCCTGACGATATTCGTCCCTGAACGCAAAAGGCGCCCGATTTCCCGGGCGCCTTTTGCTTTTATAGGGGTTGGACCGGACCGGTCAGAATTCTTCCCAGCTGTCCTCGGCCACGGCGGCCGAACCGCGTGACGGGGCAGCCGCGCGGCGGATCGGCGGGGCGGCAGCCCGATGCGAAGCGGTAGCGGCAGCCGGCGCCCGCATCTTTTGCGCGACCGAGGCGAGGACGGCGGCATTGCCTGAGCCTGCGACCCTGAAGCGGGTAGCGAGCGCCTTCAGCGTCTGTGCCTCGTCGTTGAGCGCGACGCTTGCGGCGGTCGCTTCCTCGACCATCGCCGCGTTCTGCTGCGTCACCTGGTCCATCTGGTTCATGGCCTGGTTGATTTCCTTCAGGCCGACGGCCTGTTCGCTCGCCGATGCCGAGATCTGCCGGATGAGATCGTTGATACTCATCACCTGTTCGGCGATCTTGTGCAGTGTGCCGCCGGCGCGCCCGACGAGATCGACGCCTTCCTTGACCTGGACGGCCGAGGTGTTGATCAGCGTTTTGATCTCCTTGGCGGCATTGGCCGAACGCTGCGCCAGTTCACGCACCTCCTGGGCGACGACGGCAAAGCCCTTGCCAGCCTCGCCGGCGCGGGCGGCTTCAACACCGGCATTGAGCGCCAAAAGGTTTGTCTGGAAGGCGATCTCGTCGATGACGCCGATGATCCGGGAAACCTCCGTCGAGGACTGCTCGATCCCCTGCATCGAGGCGATCGCCTTCTGCACCACTTCGCCGGATTTTTCGGCATCCTGGCAGGCGAGGTTGACGTTGTCGGCGGCGGTGCGGGCATGATCGGCGCTGGAATCGACCTGTGCGGTCAGCTCGTTCAGCGCAGCCGCCGTCTCCTCCAGGCTCGCCGCCTGCTGTTCGGTGCGTTTGGCGAGGTCGGAAGCGCTGTTGCTGATTTCGCCGGTGCCCGAGCCGATATTGGCGACGCTGAGGTTCATCGTGTTGATGGTCTCTTCGAGGCTCGCAAGGGCGGCGTTGAAATCCTGCTTCAGCTTGCCGTATTCGCCGGGGAATTCGTCGGTGATGCGGTAACCGAGATTGCCCTGCGACAGTTCGGAAAGGCCGGCGCCGACGATCGAGACGATATGACGCTGCAGCGACACCGATTGCTGGCGATCGGTTTCCGAACGGCTGCGCTCGTTCTCCGCTGCCTGCCGCTCCCGGGCGGCCTCGTCTTCCAGGCGACGGCTGTCGGCGAGCGTGAAGCGGAAGCCTTCCAGCGCCTTGGCGACCGAACCGATTTCGTCGGTGCGGTCCTGGGCTGCGACCGGTTCGTCATATTTGCCGTCGCCGAGCGCTTCGACGCTGGCAACGAGCCCGCCGAGCGGCCGCTGCACCAGCGAGCGGACGGCGAAATAGAGCGCCAGCATCACCGCGCCGAGCACGATCAGGCCGGTGACGATCATCAGATAGGTCTGGTCCCGTACCGGCGCGTTGATCGCCGTATGCGGCACGTCGACGAGCACGACCCAGGTGGCGTTGACGCCGGGAACCGCGAAGGGATAAACGACGCGGTCGAAGGGATCGAGACCGTCATAGGTCAGGTTCCTAACGAGGCCGGGCTGTTTGCTCGACAGCGCCGACTTGACGACGTCGGCGCCTTCGCCGTCATACTGCTTGGTCATCAGGTCGGGGATCGGCGCGACGATCCAGTTGCCGGCCTGCGACAGCAGCGTCACGCGACCGGAGCCGAAAGGATGCAACGCCTGCAGCTTGTCGGTCAGCGACTTCAGCGAGATGTCGACGCCGCCGACGCCGATCATCTTGCCACCGGACATGACCGGATAGGCGATCGAGGTCAGCAGCGTCGGGACATCGGTTCCCTCGGCCATGTAAGGCGTCGTGATCGCGCCCTTGCCGCTGTCGGCGGCAAGCTTCCACCATTCGGCGGTGTAATCATTGTCGAAGGTCGAATATTGGATGCCGCCGTCCTTGGTCTTCGACCAGTAGGGCGTGAAGGCGCCGTTCTTGTTGGTGCCTTCGTCATTATTGTTGGCGATCTCGGTGGTCTTGCCGTCGAGCGCGCCGAGCTGCTCGCAGAACCAGCTGCCGAAGGCGAAGGCATTCTGCTCGAGATTGGCCTTCAGCACGTTGATCATGCCCTTGCGATCGAGCGATTTGCCTTCATGGCCGCGGCCGATGACGCCGGACATGGTGCGCGCGGCGCTGGCAAGTTCGCCGACATTGGCGGCGATTTCATTGGCGATCGATTTTGCCTCGAGATTGGCCTGATCCATCGTCAGCGTCTGGACGCGATCCCGGGTCTGGCCGATCAGGAAGAAATTCGAAACGATGAGAACAAGTGCGATGGCGACGCCGGTGATGACGATGAGTTTCGCCGCAAGCGATTTCATTCGAAAAATGAACATGGGGTCCTCGGGCAAGCATGCGCCGAACGGGCATTCTCCGGCGCAGGAGCAAAGGCATCGCTCCGTCATGGAGCAGCCGCCTACAGCGCTGCTTGTCTTTTCGGACGCGCAAAGGACGCTGTAGCACTGTGAATTGCGGTGATCGGCGGGAGCCCAAAGGAATTGGCTATCCGTCGACCATGAGCAACATCGCCGGAGATCTGTTAAATTTGAATGAAACTTTAGTGTCTGCTCAAGGAAAAGCCGCCGGAATTCCCTAAAAATCGAGGGGGTCTGCCGGCGGCTTCGCAAAGAGACGGAAGTTATATCCTGCCTGCGACGTCCCCGCTGAGGGGGATCGAAGGCTGTGCCCCTGATTTGAGGCAGGCGAGCGAACCGGCAACCGCTGCCCGGCGCAAAGCCGAGGCAAAATCGAGGCCGTCATCGAGGCTTGCAGCGAAATAGCCGCAGAAAGTGTCTCCGGCGCCGACCGTATCGACGGGTTCGATCTTGAGCCCCTGAGCTCTTGAGATCGCCCCGTCGCGGATGGCGACGACGCCGTCGCCGCCGAGCGTCACGATCAGCGTCTGGCCGGTTTCGGCATGCAGGCGGGCAAGGGCAGCCTCGCGCGCCGGCGCATCCATGCCGTCCTGTCCGGCCAGCCGCTCGAACTCGGTCTCGTTGGCAATGACGATATCGGCAAGCCGGCCGAGGCGGGCCGCATCGGGGATCAGCGGAGCGAGATTGACAATGCTGGTGACGCCTTTGGCGCGGGCGGCAGACAGGGCGCGTTCGACGGCGGCCACCGGCACTTCGAGCTGCAGCATCAGGATGTCGCCTTCGCTCATGCGGGCGACCGCCGCTTCGGCATCGGCTGATGTGACGAGGCCATTGGCGCCCGGAACGACGGCGATCATGTTTTCGCCGTCGCCGCCGACCAGGATCAGCGCCGTGCCTGTCGGGCCGTCGACATGCCTGACGAGAGAAAGATCGGTTCCCGCCTCATCGAGCAGGGCAAGCGCATCGGCGGCGAAGGCATCCTTGCCGACGGCGCCGGCCATATGCACGTAGCGGCCGGCGCGGCGCGCGGCCAGCGCCTGGTTGGCGCCCTTGCCGCCGGCGGCGGTGGCAAAACCGTTGCCGGCTACCGTCTCGCCGGGCTTCGGCAGGCGCTCGGTGGTGGCGATGAGATCCATGTTGATGGATCCGAAAACTGTGATCATCAGGCTGTCCCGTCTTCTGGAGCATGCGGACGACATCATGCTCCTGCTATTTGATGCGGGGCCGACACTGCCCGAAGCGGTCACTCCTCGTCAACCACCCGAAGTTTGAGAAGGCCGGTGCGGCTTTCCACCGATTTGGCGGCGGCTTCGCTGTCGCGGGCAGGTTTGGCCTCGCCACCCGCCTCGAATTCCAGAGCCTCGATCTTGGCGCCGCGCCTGGTCAGCTTGTCGGCCGAGGTGACCACCATGTCGATATCCTTCTGCGCCATGGCGAAATGGCCCTGCAGCTTGCGCACCCGCTCGTCGAGACGGCCGAGATCGTCCATCAGGATCGCCACCTCGCCCTGGATCAGATGCGCCTGCGCCCGCATGCGCTGGTCCTTGAGCACGGCCTGGATGACCTGAATCGACAGCATCAGCAGCGACGGCGAGACGATGACGATGCGCGCCCGGTGCGCCTTCTGCACCAGGGCCTCGAAATTTTCGTGGATCTCGGCGAAGATCGATTCCGATGGCACGAAGAGAAAGGCCGTCTCCTGGGTTTCGCCCTGGATCAGATATTTCTCGGCAATGTCCCGGATATGGACCTCCAGGTCGCGGCGGAACTGCTGGCCGGCGATCTTGCCGGCCTCGGGGCTGCCGGCGTCGCGGATCGCATTCCAGGCTTCGAGCGGAAATTTCGCGTCGATCACAAGCGGCGGCGCGCCGTTCGGCATGCGGATCGTGCAGTCCGGCCGCGAGCCGTTCGACAGCGTCTGCTGGAAGGCATAGGCGCCCATCGGCAGACCGTCGGCGACGATCGTTTCCATCCTGGACTGGCCGAAGGCGCCGCGCGTCTGCTTGTTGGAAAGAATGGCCTGCAGGCCGACGACATCCCTGGCGAGCGTCTGGATATTGTTCTGCGCCGCATCGATCACCGCCAGCCGCTCCTGCAGCCGCTGCAGGTTCTCATGCGTCGATTTGGTCTGCTCGGTGATCGTCGAGTTGACCCGCTGCGACATGCCGTCGAGGCGTTGGCTGATCGCCTGGTTGAGCTCACTCTGGCGCGCGCCGAAGACTTCGGTCATCGCCGCGATGCGGCCCTGCATCTCCGCCTGGATCTTCAGAAGCTCGGCCATGCGCGCCTCGGTTTCTCCAGCGCGAAAACTCGCCTCCTCCGCCTGTTCGCGGCGAAGGCTTGCGCCACGCAGCAGCAGAATGATCACCAGCAGCCCGAGGGCGAGAAGCGCCCCGCCGGCAAGCGCCAGCGTGGCCGGGCTGATCGAGGCAAGAGACAGGGTGAGCGAATCGGAGTTGACGGTCATGCCGCAACCATAACAGAAGGGATGGCAATTTATAGATCAAAACGTGAACGAGGCTGGCGGCCATCAATGTCTTGCTACGCCGCGCCCCTCGGGCGGCATGAGGCGAATATGGCGAAATTCCGGGCGGGAATGCAAAAAAGCGTCTTCCCCGCCCGCCGGATAATTCCATAGTCGGAAAAGATGGGTTATGGGAACGCCATGACCATCAAGCCACTCATCATTCTTCCCGACCCCCTTCTCCGCCAGCTCTCCAAGCCGATCGAGCGGGTCGATGCCGACCTGCAGCGTCTGGCCGACGATATGCTGGAGACCATGTACGACGCGCCGGGTATCGGTCTTGCCGCGATCCAGATCGGCGTGCCGCGCCGCATGCTGGTGATCGATGTGTCGCGCGAAGGTGAGGAAAAGCAGCCGCAGGTCTTCATCAATCCCGAGATCGTCACATCCTCCGGCGAGCGCTCGGTTTACGAGGAAGGCTGCCTGTCGATCCCGGATTATTATGCCGAGGTCGAGCGTCCGGCGGTCGTCTCGGTCAAATATCTCGACCGCAACGGCAAGGAACAGACGGTAGAGGCCGACGGCCTGCTCGCCACTTGCCTGCAGCACGAGATCGACCATCTGAACGGCGTGCTGTTCATCGATTACATCTCGCGGCTGAAGCGGGAGATGGTGATCAAGAAGTTCACCAAGGCGGCGAAATCCAAGGCGATCTGACGACGCGTTGAAAATGCGCCGGCAAAGCACTATGATATCACCGATATCATGATGGAGGTGCCGCATGGGTGATCTGCTTATTCGCGATGTTCCGGATGCAATGAAGCGGCAGCTTCAGGAAAGTGCGCAGCGCAACGGCCGCAGCCTTTCGGAAGAAGCGATTGAAATCATCCGCCGGCAGATTGCGGCGGAGCGCTCGGGAGCTCCCGCGGGACAGCGCCTGCGCTCGCTGATGGGCGTGGAAAGGCTGAGCGATGACGAAGTGGAGGCTATCGCCGCGTCTCGCCACGAACGCGACCGCGAACCGCCACGTTTCGACAGATGATTGTTCTCGACACGAACGTGATTTCCGAATTGCAGGGAAGGACCTATAGCGAGCGGATATTGAACTGGTTGGACGCTTACGACGTCGACACGCTTTTCCTGACGACGATCTCCGTCGGCGAAATGCGCTACGGGCTCGAGCTCCTCGATGACGGCAGGCGAAAAGCGGCCTTGATTTCCGACTTCAATCGGATCGAGTCTGAATTTGCCGGCCGCATACTCGGTTTTTCGCTCAGTGCTGCCAATCGGTATGGTCTGCTGGCTGCGGCGCGCAGAAAGGCCGGGCGGCCGGTGGAAACGAAGGATGCCATGATTGCCGCCATCTGCCTGGCAAACGGTGCGACGCTCGCCACCCGCAACACCAGAGATTTCGAAGGGCTTGATCTCAAGCTCATAAACCCGTTTGAAGACGGCTGAACCTCAATTTGGCGAGATAGAATGTCTCTTCGTATCATCTTCATGGGAACGCCTGAGTTCTCGGTCCCGACCCTGCGCCTGCTCGTCGATGCCGGCCACAGTATCGTTGCGGTCTACACCCAGCCGCCGCGGCCGGGCGGCCGGCGCGGGCTCGATCTGCAGAAATCGCCGGTGCATCAGGCCGCCGAACTGCTCGGCCTTCCCGTCTTCACCCCGGTCAACTTCAAAGACCCGCAGGAGCGCGAGCGGTTTGCCGCTTTCAATGCCGATGTCGCCGTCGTCGTTGCCTACGGCTTGCTGCTGCCGGAGGCGGTTTTGAACGGCACTCGCGACGGCTGCTATAACGGCCATGCCTCGCTCTTGCCGCGCTGGCGGGGCGCTGCCCCCATCCAGCGGGCGATCATGGCCGGTGACGGTAAGACCGGCATGATGGTGATGAAGATGGACAAGGGTCTCGACACCGGCGCCGTCGCACTGACCCGCGAAGTCGAGATCGGCCCGAACATGACGGCGGGCGAACTGCACGACCGGCTGATGCTGGTCGGCGCCAAGTCGATGGCAGAGGCCATGGTGAAGCTGGAGATGAACGACCTGCCGCTGACGCCGCAACCGGATGAGGGCGTGCTCTATGCCGCCAAGATCGACAAGGCCGAGGCCCGCATCGATTTCGGAAGGGATGCCAGGGATGTGCACAACCATATCCGCGGCCTGGCGCCGTTTCCGGGCGCCTGGTTCGAACTCGTGATCGGCGGTAAACCGGAGCGGGTCAAGGTGCTGGGCTCGGAGCTGGCTGAAGGGCAGGGGCCGGCCGGGCAATTGCTGAGCGACGATCTCGTCATTGCCTGCGCGTCGGGCGCGGTGCGGCTGACCAGGCTGCAGAAGGCCGGCGGCAAGCCGCTGGCGGCGGCCGATTTCCTCCGGGGCACGCCGCTCGGCGCAGGCACGAGGCTTTCCTGATGCCGCGTTTCCGCATGACCGTCGAATATGACGGCGGCCCCTATGTCGGCTGGCAGCGGCAGGAGAACGGTCCTTCGGTACAGGGCGCCATCGAGGCGGCGGTGCTGTCTCTGACCGGCGAGACGGTGTCGATCCGCGGCGCCGGGCGCACCGATTCCGGCGTCCACGCCATGGGGCAGGTGATCCATGCCGATCTTTCGAAGGACTGGTCGCCCTATCAGCTGCAGAATGCCTTGAACGCGCATCTGAGGCTCGCCGGCGCGCGTGTCGCCATTTTGGACGTCGAGGCCGTTCCCGAATTCTTCGATGCCCGCTTCTCCGCCCTGCGGCGCCACTACCTCTACCGTATCGTCAGTCGCCGGGCGCCGCTGGCGATCGAGGCCGGCAAGGCCTGGTGGGTGCCAAAGGCGCTCGATCACGAGGTCATGCACGCCGCCGCCCAGAGGCTGGTCGGCCGGCACGATTTCTCCACCTTCCGCTCCGCCCATTGCCAGGCAAACAGCCCGGTCCGCACGCTCGACCGGCTGGATGTGACGCGCAATGGCGAGCTGATCGAGATCCGCGCCACGGCGCAAAGCTTCCTGCACAATCAGATCCGTTCCTTCGCCGGCACGCTGAAACTCGCCGGCGAAGGCAAATGGACGCCTGACGATGTCGATGCGGCGCTCGAGGCGCGCGACCGAAAGGCCTGCGGCCCGGTGGCGCCGCCCGACGGGCTCTATTTCATGCAGGTGGATTATCCCGACGTGATCCCCGACCGGCGAAGGCCGATCGACGAACACGACGACGATCTGTCGTAAAGCCTCTGCTGCTGCGATGGATCAGGTCGGATAGATGCCGAGGAAGTGCTGCAGATATTCCGAAAGGATCATCGATGGCACCAGCAGCACCAGCGTCATTGCCCCGACCATCAATGGGTGACCTTGGCAGATCATCCGGAGAATGCGCGCCAGCGCGAAGACCTGCGCCAGCATGAAGGCAAGCAGCAGCAGCGAGACGAGGCCGACGGAGCCGGGAAGGAAGACCACCATCGCCAGCAGCAGCCCGTTGATATAGGAGAGCGGCACGCCGAGCCAGTTGACGCTGACGACCACAGGCGCGAAACGCTCGCCCATGCGGAAGGCAAGCAGCAGCAGCCCGGCAAAGACCAGCGGCACGAACCAGTTGGCGAGTTCGACGAAGCCGAGCCTGATATAGAAGGCAAAGCCGACATCGGCTTCCGGCGGCATCGACCGCAGAAAGACCTGTCGCCACCAGAGCCAGGAAATGCCCATCGGCGGCAGGCACCAGGCAATCGCCCAGAACGAGCGGTTGACGCCGCGCTCGGACATGTCGAGGTAGCGGAAGCCGCGCGGATCCAGCCGGATCAGCAGCCAGAGGCCGGCCAGATAGTACTGGACTTCCTTAAAGCCCGGCATTGGCGAACCAGCGGGCGATGAAGAGTTCGTAGATCGCCGTCAGCGTCTCCAGATCGGCGACGGCAACGCGCTCGTCGACCATGTGCATCGTCTGGCCGACGAGGCCGAATTCGACGACCGGGCAATAATCCTTGATGAAGCGCGCATCCGATGTGCCGCCGGTGGTCGAAAGCTTCGGCGACTGGCCGGTGACGCTTTCGACGGCCGATGACAGCGAGGCGATCAGCCCATTGTTGCGCGTCAGGAAGACATGGCTCGGCCGGTCGGCCCAGACGATATCGTATTTCACCGGCTCGCGGCCGGGCCGCAGCTGGCCGTTGCCGGCGGCGGCATCGAGGCGCCGGAGGATTTCGGCGCGAAGCGTCTCGGCCGTCCAGCTGTCGTTGAAGCGGATGTTGAAGCTTGCCGAGGCCTTGGCCGGAATGACATTGGTCGCCGGATTGCCGACATCGACCGTGGTCACTTCGAGGTTCGACGGCTGGAAATCGTCGGTGCCGCCGTCGAAGGGCGGGTCCATCAGCGCCTGCGTCAACTGCAGCATGCCGCGCACCGGATTGTCGGCAAGATGCGGATAGGCGGCATGGCCCTGGACGCCGTGAACGGTGATCTTGCCCGACAGCGAGCCCCGCCGGCCGATTTTGATCATGTCGCCGAGCCTGTCCGGATTGGTCGGCTCGCCCACCAGGCAGGCATCCCAGCGCTCGCCGCGCTCGGCCGCCCATTGCAGGAGCTTGATCGTGCCGTTGATTGCCGGGCCTTCTTCGTCGCCGGTGATCAGGAACGAGATCGAGCCGGCCGGCGGCCCGTTTTTCTCGATATGACGGGCGACGGCGGCGACGAAACAGGCGATGCCGCCCTTCATGTCGACCGCGCCACGGCCGAAAAGCTCGCCTTTGGAAATCTCGGCGGCAAAGGGCGGATGCGTCCAGGCGGCCTCGTCGCCGACCGGCACGACATCGGTATGGCCGGCAAACATCAGATGCGGGCCGTCTTTGCCGAGGCGGGCATAGAGGTTGTCGATATCGGGTGTTCCCTCCTCGCTTGCCCTCACTCTGTCGACGGTAAAGCCAAGCGGCGCCAGCATGGCGTCGAGCGCCGACAGTGCGCCGCCCTCCGCAGGTGTCACGGAGGGGCAGCGAATCAGCGTCTGGAGATTGGCGACGGGATCGGTAGAGGTCATGGCAGTGGAACTATCCGGCGGGAATGGCAAAGACATGGCAAGGCGGCGCCGCCTCGCGCAAAAGACGCCGTCTGTTTACCGGATCAATCTGCCGATGTCATCAATCTCTGAGCAGCTCGTTGATGCCGGTCTTCGAGCGGGTCTTTTCATCGACGCGCTTGACGATGACGGCGCAGTAGAGATGCGGCGCCGGCTGGCCGTTGGCCATGGTGGCATTGCCCGACGGCATCGAGCCGGCGACGACGACGGAATAGGGCGGCACTTCGCCGTAGCTCACTTCGCCGGTGGCGCGGTCGACGATCTTGGTCGACTTGCCGATATAGACGCCCATGCCGAGCACCGAGCCTTCACGGATGATGCAGCCTTCGACCACTTCCGAACGGGCGCCGATGAAGCAATTGTCCTCGATGATCGTCGGGCCGGCCTGCATCGGCTCCAGCACGCCGCCGATGCCGACGCCGCCGGACAGATGCACATGCTTGCCGATCTGCGCGCAGGAGCCGACCGTCGCCCAGGTATCGACCATCGTGCCCTCGCCGACATAGGCGCCGAGATTGACGAAGGAGGGCATCAGGATCGCATTCGGAGCGATATAGGCCGAGCGGCGCACGACGCAGTTCGGCACGGCGCGGAAGCCGCCAGCGCGGAACTGGTTCTCGCCCCAGTTCTCGAATTTCGAAGGCACCTTGTCCCACCAGGTGGAATTGCCCGAACCGCCCTTGACCACCTCCATGTCGTTCAGACGGAAGGACAAGAGCACGGCCTTCTTCAGCCACTGATTGACCGTCCAGGCGCCGTCGGCGCCGCGCGTCGCCACACGGACCTTGCCGGCATCGAGCAGGTCGAGTGCTGCTTCGACGGCATCGCGAACCTCACCCTTGGTCGACGTGTTCACATTGTCGCGATTGTCGAAGGCGGCTTCGATGGTCTTTTCGAGGGATGCGAGGTCGGTGGCGCTCATGAGAATTCCTTAAACTTCGATCTTTATCGTGGAGACGGCAAGGTCTCCGGAATTGCGGTTGGCAGGATTGTGTCCTGCTCTACAGCATGCACCCGTAGAATGGAATGAATTTTCGGGCAAGTTCACCTGGATTCAAGGCGTTATAGCGACATATCCGGTCTCACGGCCGGCAATACTGAAAGGCATTTCGACATGGCGAAGGGACGAAACGGCGGTTCGCGGCGCAAGGATGGCGTATGGGACCCGCTGAAGAGCAGCTCGACCGACAGGCAGCGCGCCGAAGCCGTGCCGAAGACGCCGCAGACGATGTCGCCGGCCTACCGCCTTGCCTATGTCGACGAGGATTTCCTCTGCCGCGAGGAACTGCGGCCGATCCGCCTGCAGCTGGAACTGTTGAAGCCGGAAATGATGCTGACCGAACGCGGCATCAAGTCGACCGTCGTCATGTTCGGCGGCGCCCGCATTCCCGCCCCCGGCCAGAGCGCCTGGGCGGCGCGCAACGATATCCAGCGCGCCAATCTGGAAGCAGCCTCCGTCTATTATGACGAGGCGCGCAAATTCGCCCGGCTCTGCTCGAAATATTCGGCAAGCTTGAATTTCCAAGAATATGTCATCGTCACCGGCGGCGGCCCCGGCGTCATGGAGGCCGGCAATCGCGGTGCTGCCGACGAAGGCGCGCCTTCGATCGGCCTCAACATCGTGCTGCCGCACGAGCAGGCGCCGAACGCCTATGTGACGCCGGAACTCAGTTTCAACTTCCATTATTTCGCCATCCGCAAGATGCATTTCATGGTACGCGCCAAGGCGATCGCCGTCTTTCCCGGCGGCTTTGGCACGCTCGACGAATTCTTCGAATGCCTGACGCTGATCCAGACCGGCCGCATGGAGCGCCTGCCGCTGATCCTCTTCGGCGAAACCTTCTGGAGAAGCATCGTCAATTTCGACGCATTGGCCGAATTCGGCACGATCGCGCCCGACGACGTCAAGCTGATCAGCTTCGTCGACACGGCCGAAGCAGCATGGAAGATCGTTCAGGATTTCTACGAGCACCGCGAATAGGGGCCTTAGGTCTCGATTGCGAGACGGTCTCTTTCCCCGCCGAGCGGGGAAAGAGGGTAGGCTATGGTTCGTCCGGCCTTACAGGAACGGCCGGTCCGGCATGTCGTCGATCGAGATGACGCCGTCCTTGTTGCGGTCCATGCGCGCAAACAGCTTGTCGAAGGCAGCGACGGCTTCCTGTTTGGAAATCTGGCCGTTCTGGTCGGTGTCGATCCGGTGCATCATCAATGAAGCACGCATGATGTTGCCGCCATGGCGCATCCAGTGATGACCGTCGCGCGGCGGCCGCTGCTGGTCGTTGGCGTCAGGCGTCGCGGCGGCGGTATTGGCATCCTTGTCTTCGCCGGCATCCTGCTTGCGCTGGTCTCTCATCGCCTGCATCTGTGTTTTGTGGTAGGCTTGGATTTCGCCCGGGGTCAGCGAGCCGTCATTATTGGTGTCGATCGCAGCGAAAATCTTGTCGAGGCCGGCGCTCGCCTCTTCCTTGGTGACCTTTCCATCTTTGTTCGTGTCGAACTGCTTGAGCATGCGGACATAGGTGATTTCGAGGAAGGCATCGCGGCCCGGGCCTGGATGATCCCTGCCGGCGTGCGGACGCGGTCCGTCGCCGGGCGCGGCAAAACCTGCCCCGGCCGCAGCGCCGAAAATGAGGACGGAGGAAAGCGCTGCCAGTATCAGCTTGTTGCGGTACATCATATTCGCCTTTCGTGAGGTGTCCCCTCACGAAGAAAGCTAAGGTAACGGGGCGCAAAGACCCAGTTAAACATCGGTAAGCTGAATGAAACTTTGGTAATCCGCCAGCCGGGGCTTACTCAGCCCGAAGCGGTAATCCGGCCGAGAAACGCGGCGAGGTCGTCGGTGACGAAATCGATATGATCCTCTTCGCCGCTGGTCTTTTCCCACCATTCGACGACCGTGTCTTCCAGATTGCGCGGCACCAATAGCACGGTCTGCATGCCGAGCGCCTTCGGCACCGTCAGATTGCGCGGCAGGTCCTCGAACATGGCGGCCTTGGCGGTTTCGACCCGCTTCAGCGCCGTGAACTTGTCGTAAGTCGCCTGCGCCGGCTTCGGCACGTAGTCGGCGGCGACGATGTCGAAAATATCGTCGAAGTGCTCGAGAATGCCGAGCGCTTCGGCGGTCATTTCGGCGTGCTTGACGCTGCCATTGGTGAAGATGAACTTGCGCCCCGGCAACGCCTTGATCGCTGCACCGAGTTCCGGCTGCGGCATCAGCGCCGAATAGTCGATCGCATGCGCCTTTTCGAGGAAGTCGTTCGGGTCGACGCCGTGATGGATCATCAGGCCCTGCAGCGTCGTGCCGTGCTCGAGATAATATTGCTTCTGCAGCTTGCGCGCCTCGTCCCGCTCCATCTGTAAGAGCGTCGCGACATAGGAGGTCATGTTCTTGTCGATCTGTGCGAAGAGATTGACATGATGGGGATAGAGCGTGTTGTCGAGGTCGAAGACCCAGTCTGTGACGTGCTCGAAATCGGCTTTATCAGGCGTGCGGTCGATCTTGGTCATGGCGGTCTTATGGCATGGCTGCCCCGGGAAACCAAAGCTTTTTGCTCGGGCGGTCCGGTTGCCGTCGTCACCCCAAAAAAGCCGCCAGATTTTCACAACTTTAAGGGGTTTTCGGCGGAATATTGCCATTGATCGCTGGTGACTTTCTGCCTGCGTCACAGGGGGACCCGCAAGGGTAAAGTCGCATGAAGATCGTTCTGATAAATCCGCCGCATACGGCGATCGGCAGCCGTATTCCCGATGATCACCTTCCGCCGCTCGGCCTTCTCTCGGTCGCAGGCCCGCTGATCGACGACGGTCACAGTGTCAGCCTTATCGATGCCGAGTTCGGACCGATGGCGATGGCGGAGATTGTCAGCCGAGCGGTGGCGAGCCATCCGGATCTGGTGCTGATCGGCCATTCCGGCTCGACCTCGGCCCATCCCACCGCCAGAGTGATTGCGGAGGCTCTCAAGCGCAGCAATCCTGCAATCCGGATCGTTTATGGCGGCGTCTTTCCCACTTACCATTGGCGCGAGGTGCTGGCCGAGACGGAGGCATTCGATATCCTCGTGCGCGGCGAAGGCGAAGAAACGATGCGGCGCCTTGCCGATTGCCTGGCGACGGGCCGCCCGCTCGCAAGCATTCCGGGCATCGCCTATCGGGACGGCCATGGTAAAATCCAGGCAACCCAGCCCGCACAGGCGATCGCCGATCTCGATGCCTATCGCGTCGGCTGGGAGCTGATCGACCACGCCGACTATAGTTATTGGGGCGGCAAGCGGGCGGTCGTGATGCAGTTCTCCCGCGGCTGTCCGCATCTTTGCAATTATTGCGGCCAGCGCGGCTTCTGGACCCGCTGGCGCCACCGCTCGCCGGAGCTGTTTGCTCGCGAGATCGCCAGGCTTTATCGCGAACAGGGTGTGGAACTGATCAATCTGGCCGACGAGAACCCGACCTCGTCGCGGAAGGCCTGGCTGGCGTTCCTCGAAGCGATGATCGCCGAGAATGTGCCGGTGCAGATCGTCGGCTCGACGCGGGCGGATGATATCGTCCGCGACGCAGATATCCTGCATCTCTATCGCAAGGCAGGCGTCGTGCGCTGGCTGCTCGGCATGGAAAATACCGACGAGGCAACCTTGGCGCTGATCAAGAAGGGCGGAGCCAAAACAAGCGACAGAGAGGCAATCCGCCTTCTGCGCCAGCACGATATCCTCTCCATGGCGACCTGGGTCGTCGGCTTCGAAGAGGAAAGGTTAAGCGATCTCTGGCGCGGCTTCCGGCAACTGCTCTCCTATGATCCCGATCAGATCCAGGCACTTTACGTCACCCCGCATCGCTGGACGCCCTTCTTCCGCATCGCCCGCGACCGGCCGGTGATCGAGACTGATATCCGCAAATGGGATTACAAGCATCAGGTGTTGAAGATGCGGCACCTGAACCCCGTCGTGCTCGTCGCCTGCGTCAAGCTCATAGAGGTTGCTGTCCAGGCGCGGCCAAAGGCGCTGATGCGCATCCTCTTCCATCGCGACCGGCAACAGCGCCACTCCATGCGCTGGTACACGCAGATGGGCCGCCGCGTCTGGTTTCATGAAATTCTCGAATTTCTTTTCCGCCGCCGCCATCTGAAGGATGGCCCGACGCTCGAGACTTTCTGGGGCGCGCCGCAGGACGCCGAGGAGGAGTCGATGCTGCGCCCGCAGCGCCATATGAAAAGCCTCGACGCGGCAGAATAAAATAGACGCCCGATTTTCGGCGGACGCGGCAGGCAGGGGATGTTAGAAAGCGATCATGCTTTTCGAACGCCCCGACGATGACACGCTCTATGATGCCCTGATCGCGCGCAGCGCCGATTATGAGGGGCAGGCCTATGTTTGCGTCAAGACGACAGGCATCTTCTGCCGTCTGACCTGTCCGGCGCGCAAGCCGAAGCGGGAAAATACGCTGTTCTTCGAGACGATCGCCGCCTGCATGCATTCCGGCTTCCGCCCCTGCCGGCGCTGCAGGCCGCTGGAGCAGCCGGGCAGGGAGCCGGTCGTCGACCTGTTGCTTGCCGCGCTCGACGGCGAGCCGGAGGTTCGCTGGAGCGAGGACGAGCTCGTGCGCCGCGGCCATGATCCCTCGACCGTGCGGCGCGCCTTCAAGCGGGCGCTCGGCATGACCTTTCATGATATCGCCCGATACATCAGGCTCGGCGAAGCGGCGCGGCAGCTCGCCGACGGGGCGCGCGTCATCGATGCGCAGCTCGATGCCGGATACGGTTCGCCGAGCGGTTTCCGGGCGGCCTTCCAGCGGCTCATCGGCAAGGCGCCGGCGCTCTCGCAAAATCGCGAACTGCTCTTTGCCGATTGGTTCGACACGCCGCTGGGGCCGATGATCGCGGTTGCCGACAAGACCCATCTGCATCTTCTCGAATTTCACGATCGCAAGGCGCTGTCGAGCGAACTCGAAGCGCTGCAGAAGCGCGTCCGCTCCTCCGTCGCGATCGGCCGCACCCCGGCGATCGATCAGGTCGAGACGGAGATCTGCGATTATTTCGAGGGACGGCTCACCATCTTCAGAACGCCATTGGCGCTCGGCGGCTCGCCTTTCGAAAAACATGTCTGGGCAAAGCTGATGGCTATCCCTGTCGGTCAGACGCGCGCCTATGGCGATCTTGCCAGGGAGATGGAAAGGCCGGAGGTGGTGCGTGCCGTCGGCCGCGCCAACGGCGCCAACCAGTTTGCCATCATCGTGCCCTGCCATCGCATCCTCGGCGCCGATGGTTCTCTGACCGGTTACGGCGGCGGGCTCTGGCGCAAGCAATGGCTGCTGCGGCATGAAGAAAAGATCAGCACGCAAGCAAGGATGGAGGAGACAGCATGAACCAGACTGAAAAGGCCAAGGCATTCGCCGCGCTTCACCGGAAGGGCGATCCGATCGTGCTCTACAATATCTGGGATGCCGGCACGGCAAAGGCCGTTGCCGATGCCGGCGCCAGGGCGCTTGCGACGGGAAGCTGGTCCGTCGCCGCCGCCCACGGGTTTGCCGATGGCGAAAAACTGCCGATGCCGATGCTGGTGGAGACGGCGAAATCGATCACCGATGCTGTCGACCTGCCGCTCTCGGTCGATTTCGAAGGCGCCTATTCGGCCGAACCTCAGGGAGCGGCTGCCAATGTCGCCAGGCTCGTGGAGGTCGGCGCCATCGGCATCAATTTCGAAGATCGGGTGGTCGCCGGCGAGGGGCTCTATCCGGTCGAGAGCCAGGCGGCCCGCATCCGCGCCATTCGCGCCATGGCCGACGGCAGGGATATCCCCTTCTTCATCAACGCCCGCACCGACCTTTTTCTGGCCGAGAGCGATCTTGCCAAACATGCCGGCCTGGTTGACGCGGCGATCGAGCGGGGCAGGGCCTATGCGGCCGCCGGCGGCAACGGCTTCTTCGTGCCCGGCCTGATCGAGCCCGCCTTGATCGAAAAGATCTGCGCGGCATCGTCGCTGCCGGTCAATATCATGATGCGGGCAGGTGCCCCCGACGTAAAAACCCTGGCAAAGCTCGGTGTCGGCCGCATCAGCTACGGCCCGGGGCCCTACCGGTCGATGATGGAAAAGCTGAAGCAGGAGGCGGCGGCGATTTATAGCCTGCTCTGACGTCGCTATGTCAGAGGGCCGCATCCGCATGCAAGGCTGCGGCCCTTGAATGACATCCTGCTCGGCTCAGGAGCGGAAGCGCAGATTGCGCCGCGTCAGCTGGTCGACCGAGGTGCAGCCCATCAGCTTCATGTCGCGTTCGATCTCGGTGCGGATCGTCTCCAGCGCCCGTTCGACGCCGGGCTGTCCGGCGGCGGCAAGCGGGAAGAGATAGTAGCGGCCGAGCCCGACCGCCTTTGCCCCCAGCGACAGCGCTTTCAGAACATGCGTTCCGCGCTGCACGCCGCCATCCATCATTACGTCGATCCGGTCGCCGACGGCATCGACGATCTCGGCCAACTGGTCGAAAGCGCTGCGCGAACCGTCGAGCTGGCGGCCGCCATGATTGGACAGCACGATGCCGGTGCAGCCGATCTCGACCGCGCGCTTGGCGTCTTCGACCGACATGATGCCTTTCAGGCAGAATTGCCCGCCCCAGGCCTGCACCATCTCGGCCACGTCGTTCCACGACATGGAGGGGTCGAGCATTTCGGTGAAGTAGCGGCTGATCGACAGGGCGCCGCCGTCCATCTTCACGTGGTTTTCGAGCTGCGGCAGCCGGAACGCCTCATGCGTCATCCAGTCGATCGCCCAGGACGGCTTGATCGCAAACTGCATCATGCCGGCGAGATTGAGTTTGAAGGGAATGGCAAAGCCGGTGCGCTTGTCGCGCTCGCGGTTGCCGCCGGTGATGCTGTCGACCGTCAGCATCATCGCCTGTACGCCGGCATTCTTCGCCCGCGCCATCATCTCGTGGTTGAGGCCGCGGTCCTTGTGGAAATAGAACTGATAGACCTGCGGCCCGGCGCTGATCTGCCTTGCTTCCTCCAGGCTGATCGTGCCGAGCGAGGAGACGCCGAACATCGTGCCGTATTTTCCCGCCGCCGCCGCGACCGCCCGCTCCCCCTGGTGATGGAAAAGCCGCTGCAGCGCCGTCGGCGAGCAATAGACCGGCATCGCCAGCTTCTGCCCCATGACGGTCACCGACATGTCGACCTCGGCCACCCCGCGCAAGACGTCGGGCACCAGATCGCAAGCCTCGAAGGCCGCGCTGTTGCGCCGATAGGTCACCTCGTCGTCGGCAGCGCCATCGATATAGTCGAAGATCGGCCCGGGAAGCCGCCGTTTGGCCATGCGCCGGAAATCGTGGAAATTATAGCAGTCTGTAAGGCGCATATTTTTGCTCGACCCGTTTATATTGCGGGCCGCAACCTAAAGCACGATTCGAAACCTTGCCAAGGCTAGATCGTGCATTTTGCGACCTGTCGGAGCGAATATCGTCGCTGGGGAGGCTTGCGACCACGCTGAGGATCAGCCGCGGCATCCTCTGACATCCTCATCCGTGTATACCCCCGCAGGGGCCTCAAAGGACGGGGCCGGCCTCCTTCTGCCGCAACCCGGATGCCGCCACGGACATCAGGCGGTATCCATCGAACCTTGTGGCGGATGCCGGTTGTCAGCAGTCTTCAGAGACTGCGACGCGCCTCAACCCTCGCCTTGGCACGATCATGTGTGGAAGTTTGATCGCCGAAGCAAGGCCGAGCCCGGCCAGCAGTCGGATGAAATGCCAGCCGAGGTCCACTTGCCCCGGTTCGACGCCGAGCCGGGCCGATTCTGGAAAGGCGTGATGGTTGCCATGGAAGCTCTCGCCGAAGGTCACCAGCCCGAAATGCGGCAGGTTATAACCTTGCACCGCGACATCGTCGACACTCCAGCCCTGATGGCCGGCTCGATGTGCGAAATGACCGACCAGCCAATGCCCGGTCAGCGAGACCGATATCCGCACCGCAATACCCCAGACCACACACGGCAGCCCACCGAGCGCGAAAAGCACGATTGCCAAGGGAATCTGCTGCCCCATCCATGTCGCCTCCAGGAGGCGATAGAAGCGGTCGTGTCGCTCGCGATCATCGAGGACGAAACGTGGCGGATGGTCCAGCGCCACTATGCAATGCATCTGCCAAAAGGCATCCATGAAGAAAGGTTTCCGATGGGCATAGAGGTCATGGCAGTCCCGCTGCCGTTGCGCCCAGTCGCGAATGTCGTGCGCGTAGATCATGCCGAAGGGACCGGCCATGCCGACCAGCGTACCGAGATAGACGAGCAAGCGCTCGATCCAGAGAGATGTGTTGAAGGAGCGGTGGATCAGCAGCCGGTGCATGCCGACCGAATGACCGAGGCAGATCGTGATCGCAGTCAAGACGATAAAGACGGCAAAAGCGCTCCAGCTGAAGGTCAGTGGCCCGCCAATAACGGCAATCACGGTCATGGCGGTGATCCAGATCGACTTTGCCGGCACCCAGACGACTTGGCCCTTCAATGAATCGCTGCTGTCGTCGATCATCCGTCCGGTGGAAATACTGCTCATGGCAAACTCCTTCCGGTCGGGCGCATTCTGTCCTTGAACATCGCCCGCCAATTCATTAATTAAGCAATTACCTAATTACTTTGCGCCAATGAAAATAATTAAGCAATACATTAATTGCTTAATTCATTGATGCATCGACGCGATGATGCCGCAGCACGGAGACCAGACTTGGAAGACGAGACTTTCGACATTGCAGGAGGCAGCTCTGTCGGCGCTGCCCAGCGGGTGTTCCACGCGCTTTCCAGTGCACCGCGCCGGAAGATCCTTGCCTATCTCTCGGCCTCCGGCCTTACTGCCGGCGAGATCGCCGACCGCTTCAGCATGTCCAAGCCTGCCGTTTCGCAGCATCTGTCAGTCCTCGAAACGGCGGGGTTGATCAGGCGGGAGAAACAGGGCCAGTTCGTCCATTATTCTCTGATCGAGAACAATCTCGTCAATACGCTGAACGGCTTCGTGCAGGAGGTCTGCCCGGTCGGCCGGCCGATCAAGAAGGAAAGCCAGGCGCGCGCCCGCGTGAAGGAGGCACCTTGAGCGTCAGGCAGATCCTATGCTGGCCTGGCCGCCAGATGAGGGACGCTGGGAAGAGGGAGTTCGGGCAGACGCCTGCGTCCCCGATGGCAAAGCTGCAACAGGGCGCGCGACGATTGAGAGCTTGCTAGCGGCTCAGATTTGCGCCCGTGCGCCTGCGTGAGAAAGATGCGCCCTTCGTTCCGGTGAAGGGCGCAGCCTTGATCAGGGAACGATCAGCGTTCCGATGCCGTGCTCGGTGAAGATCTCGAGCAGGACGGAATGGGCGGTTTTGCCGTTCAGGATCACGACGCCCTGGACGCCGGCCTTGATCGCATCGATGCAGGTTTCGACCTTCGGGATCATGCCGCCGGAGATCGTGCCGTCGGCGATCAGCGCATGCGCTTCGGCGACGGAAAGCTCCTTGATCAGCTGGCCGTTCTTGTCGAGCACGCCGGGCACGTCGGTGAGGAAGAGCAGCCGGGTGGCGTTGAGCGCCCCGGCAATGGCGCCGGCGAAGGTGTCGGCGTTGATATTGTAGGTGGCGCCGTCGCGGCCGGGCGCGACGGGCGCGATCACCGGGATCATCTCGGAGCGGGCGAGCAGGTCGAGCAGCGTGCGGTCGACTTCGACCACTTCGCCGACGAAGCCGAGATCAAGCACGCGCTCGATGTTGGAATCCGGATCCTTGACGGTCTTGCGCGCCTTTTCGGCGAAGACCATGTTGCCGTCCTTGCCGCAAAGGCCGATCGCCCATTCGCCGGTCTGGTTGATGAGCGCGACGATCTCCTTGTTGATCGAGCCGGCCAGCACCATCTCGACGATCTCGACCGTCTTCTGGTCGGTGACGCGCAGCCCGCCTTCGAATTTCGATTCGATGCCCATCTTGTTCAGCATGGCGCCGATCTGCGGACCGCCGCCGTGAACGACGATCGGGTTGACGCCCGATTGCTTCAGAAGCGCGATATCGCTGGCAAAGGCCTTGCCGAGCTCGGGATTGCCCATGGCGTGGCCGCCATATTTCACGACAATGGTCTTGTTCTCGTAACGCTGCATGAAAGGCAGCGCCTTGGCCAGAAGCCGTGCCTGCAGTTCGCTTTCGGACTCGTTCATGGGGACCCCGCAGAATTGTTCGCGGCCTTTTATCGCAAGTTTCCGACAGAGGGAATAATCCAGAGGGCAATAGTTTTTCGTATCTGGCGCGGAGCCGGTGGCCCTGACCGTCCGGTATACGCGAGCATGATATGAGGAACGGCATGCAAGGCGATGAGATTGCAGACCTGATCGGCCGCGTCGCGCTCGGCGACCGCACGGCCTTTACGGCTCTCTACAACCAGACCGGACCGAAACTTTTTGCGATCTGCCTGCGTATCTTGAAGGATCGCACGGAAGCCGAGGAGGTCCTGCAGGAAGTCTATATCAGCATCTGGCAGAGGGCCCGAAGCTTCCAGGCAGCCACGGGTTCGTCCTCGGCATGGCTCTCGGCGATTGCCCGCAACCGGTCGATCGATGCGCTGCGGGCGCGCAAGCCCGTCGCCGACGAAATCGACGGCGCCTACGACCTTGCCGATGCCGCACCCGACCCGGAAATGCAGACGGTGACGAAGGATGAAGGAAGGCGGATTGACACCTGCATGGAAGAGTTGGAAGCTGATCGTGCGGTCGCGGTGAAACGGGCTTATGTCGAAGGGCTGAGCTACCAGGAACTGGCCGATCAGTTTGGTGTCCCGCTGAACACGATGCGGACCTGGCTCAGGCGCAGCCTCTTGAAACTGAGAGAGTGCATGGAACGATGACATCGCCCGACAAAAGCAAGGGAGACCGCTCCCGCGACGAGGTTCTCGCCGGCGAATATGTGCTTGGCGTCTTATCGCTGCAGGACCGGCGGGTGGTGGAAGAGCGCATGCGCCACGATCGGCCCTTTGCCGCCATCGTCAGCCGCTGGGAAACCAACCTTTCCGCCTTCAATGACGAGTATGAAACCGTCGCTCCCAGCCGGGAAACCTTCAAGCAGATCGAGGCGCGGCTTTTCGGCGATGCCGGAAAAACCGCATCCTTTTCGCAAGGGCTGTGGAATTCGGCGGGTTTCTGGCGTTCGCTGAGTTTTGCCTGCATCGTCGTCGCCGTCAGCGCCGTCATCTTTGCCTCCGGCCTGGTGCCGCAGCCGCAGGGGCCGGCACCGCTGGTGGCCTCGCTTTCCGGCCAGAACAATGCCATCAATCTTCTCGCCTCCTACGAGCTGCAGAGCGGCCGGCTGAAGATCGTGCCGGTCGCCGCCGGCAAGCCGGAGGAGAAGTCGCTGGAACTCTGGCTGGTGCCCGGCAGCGGCGTGCCGAAATCGCTCGGCGTCTTCCAGCCGGGCGAGAGCGGTGAACTGGTCATCCCGGCCGATCAGCGCAAGAATCTCGCCGATGGCGCAACGCTTGCCGTCAGCCTCGAACCCTTCGGCGGTTCGCCCACCGGCCAGGCAACCGGTCCGGTGATCGCCAGCGGTCCGTTGCGCCGGCCGTGATCGGCCGCGGCCATGATTGGGCGCCGGCCAAAATCATTTTCTCCTGTCTGAAACTCTTCGGCGCGAACCTCCGTAGTTCGAAATGTCCGGACGACGCTCAGGCATAAGGCCCGCGGATGCTGTCCGGTGAGGAGAAAATCATGATCAAATCCCTATTGCGCGGTTTTGCGCTCGCCACTGCGCTCTCCGCCGTCGCCTTTGCTGCCGCCAAGAACCCGATCGTCGGCGGGGCGGCGATGTTCGACAGCAAGAACATCATCGAAAACGCCGTGAATTCCAAGGATCACACCACGCTGGTCGCAGCCGTCAAGGCAGCCGGCCTCGTCGGCACGCTCGAGGGCAAGGGCCCCTTCACCGTCTTCGCGCCGACCAACGAAGCTTTCGCCGCCCTGCCGAAGGGCACCGTCGAAACGCTGCTGAAGCCGGAAAACAAGGCGACGCTTACCAAGGTTCTGACTTGCCATGTCGTTGCCGCCGATGCGATGGCCAAGACCGTTGCCAAGATGATCAAGGAGGACGGCGGCGAACATGACATCAAGACCGTCGGCGGCTGCGTGCTGAAAGCCAGGGAAAGCATGGGCAAGATCACCCTGACCGACGAAAACGGCGGCGTTTCCCATGTGACGATCGCCGACGTCAAACAGTCGAACGGCGTCATCCACGTCGTCGACAAGGTGCTGCTGCCGAAGATGTAAATCTATTCGTATCGGCAGAGGTTTATGGGGGCGCTCTTCGGGGCGCCTCTTCTATTTCCAGTGAGCGATGCCGACGGTTTCAGCGATTGCCTGGCGCAATTCATCCATCCCGTCGCCCTTTTCAGACGAAGTGGACAGCACGCCAGGATAGGCGGCTGGACGTTTGCGGATCCTTTCCGCCGTTTCGGCCAGCAGTTTCGGCACGGCCGGAGCCTTGATCTTGTCGGTCTTGGTCAGCACGATCTGATAGGAGACGGCCGCCTTGTCGAGCAGATCGAGCACGTCCTCGTCGTTCTTCTTGATGCCGTGGCGGCTGTCGATCAGCACATAGACGCGCTTCAGCGTCGCGCGGCCACGCAGATAGTCGAAAACCAGTTTGGTCCAATTTTCCACAAGCTCCTTCGGCGCCTGCGCATAACCATAGCCGGGCATATCGACGATTGCCATCGGCGGCAGGTCGCCGCCTTCGCCGGAATAGCCGTCCGGAACGAAATAATTGAGTTCCTGCGTACGCCCCGGCGTGTTCGACGTGCGCGCCAGCCCCTTCTGGCCGACCAGCGCATTGATCAGCGACGACTTGCCGACATTCGAGCGCCCGGCAAAGGCCACCTCGAGCGGCCCTTCCGGCGGCAGGAATTTGAGCGACGGGACGCCGCGGATGAAGATCCAGGGGTGGCCGAAGAGCGGCTTTTCGGTTTCGGGCATGCGGTCTCGGCAATCTCCGGGTTCGGTCTTCTGTCGGCTTCGGGGTTTTACGGGCGGATGTCAAGCTTTCAGGCGGCCTGCGCCTCGCTTCGCAGGCTGCCCGGGAAATGAAAAGCCCCGCCGGAGCGGGGCTTGAGAGCATCATTTCGATGGCGCCGTTTTTCGCCTGAACAGGCCCTTGAGATTGTCGAACAGCTCGACTTTGACGCCGTGGCGTTTCATGATCACCGACTGCTGGATCACCGAGAGCGTGTTGTTCCATGCCCAGTAGATGACCAGGCCGGCCGGGAAGCTTGCCAGCATGAACATGAACACCAGCGGCATCCAGTTGAAGATCATCGCCTGGGTCGGATCGGGCGGCGTCGGGTTCATGCGCATCTGCAGGAACATGGTGATGCCCATGATCAGCGGCCAGACGCCGAGATGCAGCAGCGTCGGCGCCTGGAAGGGCAGCAGGCCGAACAGATTGACGATCGACGTCGGATCGGGAGCCGAAAGGTCCTTGATCCAGCCGAAGAACGGCGCATGCCGCATCTCGATGGTGATGTAGATCACCTTGTAGAGCGAGAAGAAGATCGGGATCTGCAGCGCCACCGGCCAGCAGCCGGCGATCGGATTGATCTTCTCTTCCTTGTAGAGCTGCATCGTCGCCTGCTGCAGCCCCATGCGGTCGTCGGCGAATTTCGCCTTCAGCTCTTCCATCTTCGGCTGCATGCGCTTCATGTTCGCCATCGAGGCATACTGCTTGCTGGCGAGCGGGAAGAACAGCGCCTTGACGACGATGGTGGTGCACAGGATCGCCACGCCGAAATTGCCGAAGTAGCGGAAGAAGAAGTCCATCAGCTTGAACATCGGCTTGGTGATGAAATAGAACCAGCCCCAGTCGATCAGCCGGTCGAACTTCGGGATCGAATAGCTGGCTTCATAGCCGTCGATCACAGGCACTTCCTTGGCACCGGCGAAGACCAGGTTCTTGAGCTCGATCGACTGGCCCGGCGCAACGGTGAAGGCATCGTCCTTGTAATCGGCCTGGTAGCGCGGCTGGCCGTCGGTGAAATAGGAGAATTTCGCCTCATAGGCAGCGCTCTGCGGCGGAACGATCGTCGCGGCCCAGTATTTGTCGGTAATGCCGAGCCAGCCGCCGGTGGATTTCGCCGGCGACACGGCTTCCTTCTCGACGGCGCTGTATTTGCTTTCGATCAGGCCGTCATCGCCGATGACGCCGATGAAGCCTTCATGCAGCACGTAGACGGAGGGCGTCGTCGGCTTGTTGTAACGCATGACGCGGCCGTAGGAGGAGAGTGCTGCGGGCGCCTGGCCGGAATTGACGATCTTGTCGGCGACGGTGAACATGTAGCGTTCGTCGACGGAGATCGTCCGGGTAAAGGTCAGGCCCTTGTCGTTGGTGTAGGACAGCGTCACCGGCGTCTTCTCGGTGAGCTTGGCGCCCTCGGGCGCCGTCCAGAGCGTCGTGGGGCCGGGAACGCTGCCCGTCGCATCGCTGCCGATATAGCCGAGTTCGGTGAAATAGCCGTCCTTGGTTTCGGCCGGGCTGAACAGCGTGATGATCGGGCTCGAATCGTCGACGGTCTCGTGATAGCCCTTGAGCTTCAGATCGTCGAGACGGGCGCCGGCAAGGTTGATCGAGCCGGAAAGGGCAGCGGTATCGATGACGACACGCGGGCTTTTTGCCAGCGCCTGCTCAAGCGTCGCCGTCGCGGCCGCCTGGCCGGAAGGGGCTGCACCGCTCGTCTGGGCCGGTGTTGCGCCGCCGGCTGCCGGCTGCTGCACCTGTTCGGTCTGCTGCTGCGCCTTCTGGGCTTCCTGCGCCTTGCGCTGGGCCTCGATGCGCGGATTCATATAGAGAAACTGCCAGCCGAGGACGATCAGCACCGAGAGAGCGATCGCAATGAAGTAATTGCGGTTGTTTTCCATCATACGTTCCTGGGGCGTCCGTCTCCGGAGCGCCGGTGTTTCGGCCTGGTTTCCACGCGAAATTTCAGTTCCGCGGCCAATTCCTGGAAGGACGCTTCAAGCACGTCCCTGCGCGCGACAACCACATAGTCGTGTCCGGGCTGCATTGCAAACCCCGCATGAAGCCGCACCGCCTCTTTCAGGCGGCGGCGCATGCGGTTCCGTTCGACTGCGTTGCCATGTTTTTTGGTGACTGTGAAACCGACGCGGGCTTGGCTGTCGGGTTCCTTCCGGTCGAGGACTTCGAGCAGGAAGAGGCCGCCGCGGCGTTTTTCGCCTTCGCGCACGGCAAGAAACTGCGGGCGGCTTTTCAGCCGCCCGACAGTGTGTTTCTGGTCTTTGGTCGTCAATTCGCCCGCCATCTCTTACCGGGCAACCCGGCCTTAAGCCGAAAGACGCTTGCGGCCCTGCGCGCGGCGGCCGGCGATGACCTTGCGGCCACCCTTGGTGGACATGCGCGCACGGAAGCCGTGGCGACGCTTGCGAACAAGCTTGGATGGTTGGTAGGTACGCTTCATTTATTTAAACACCGCGGAGTGCGGCCCTTCTTGAATTTGCATATTGCAAGGAGCGTTGTTTTTCGAACGGACGGAGCCATGAAAGGCTTGGGTGACCGGACGTGCGGCGGCTTATACGGATGAAGCCCGGTAAAGTCAATTAACCCCGACGATTTCACTTTGCGTCGCAGTTTCGGCAAGTATTTTCGCACTCTGGTGTTAATAAATTCGACCTGCCCCGAGTGGTTGTGATTTTGCCGCCGCTCACGATCGATGGCTTGGATTTCAGGGGCTTTCGCATCGCGATCGCCATCGACGTCGATAATTTTTCCTGGCCACAATCGTAAACATTGGAAATCGAACTTTAATAAATTTCGCCGATATCTAGCATCATGGGCTGGGAATTTGCTTTCCAGGCACTGGTGTAGCTAGGGGGCATTGCATTGAAGATCCGCGCCAAAATTAATCTGCTGGTTTCCGTGATGGGCGCGGTGGCGCTGCTGATCGGCGCAACGGCATTGTCCGCCATGCACGAATACAATCGCAACCTGACGGCTTACGAGGAGGCCGCCGCCCGCGCCTATGCCGGCGAGCGTCTCAACCGCTTCGTCACGGCGGTGGTGATGGAATCGCGCGGCATCTATGCGGCCAAGACGATCAAGGATACGCCGAACTTCGCCAAGGGCCTGATGGCTGATCTCGACGAGATCGACAAGGTCATCTCCGGCTGGGCGCCGCTCGTTCCCGAAGCCGAGAAAGACGAGTTTGCCAAGCTGGTGGCCCGCGCCGCCGAATTCCGCACCTTCCGCACCGAAACGGCCCGCCTCGGCACCGAGGTCGGCCCCGAGGCCGCCAGCGCCCAGGGCAACAACGACGCCAACCGTGCCAACCGCAAGGCGTTCCAGGCGGAGATCGATGCGGTCGTCGCCACCGACAAGGCCGCGCTCGAGGCCGTCAACGCCGAGATCGAGAGCTTCCGCAACTGGATCCTGATGCTCGTCCTTGCCATCACCGGTATCGGCATTTCGGTCGGCATCGGCATGGGCTTCTATATCGGCACCAGCCATCTGAGCCGGCCGATCAAGCGCGTCACCCGGGCGATCAACGAGGTCGCCAACGGCAATTTCGAAGCCGAGGTTCCCTTCGCCGGCCGTCAGGACGAAATCGGCGAGATGGCCGCAGCCGTTGCGGTCTTCAAGGAGAACGGCCTCGCCGTCAAGCGCCTGAACGCCCAGGAAGCGGCGATGCGCGCCAAGAGCGACGACCTGCAGTCGAGCATGTCCGTCGTCGTGGCCGCGGCTGCGGCCGGCAATTTCAGCCACCGCATCGACAAGGATTATCAGGACGACAACCTCAACCAGTTCGCCGGCAATATCAACACGCTGCTGTCGAGCGTCGATGCCGGCATCGGCGAGACCCGCCGCGTCATCGCCAGCCTTGCCGAGGGCGACCTCACCCAGACGATGAACGGCAGCTTCCAGGGCGCCTTCGCCGAACTGCAGCAGAACGTCAACAACACCTTCGTCACCCTGCAGGCGACGATGCGCGAAGTGCGCCAGACGACCGAAGCGATGAACGGCAACACCGCCGAGCTGCGCAATGCCAGCGACGACCTGTCGAAGCGCACCGAGCAGCAGGCAGCCGCTCTCGAGCAGACCTCGGCCGCCCTCGATCAAATCACCGCCGTCGTCCAGAACTCCACCGAGCGGGCGCACGAAGCCACCATCATGGTCTCCGAAGCCAAGGATAAGTCTGGCGCGTCGGGTGTCGTCGTCGGCAATGCCGTCGAGGCCATGGGCCGCATCGAGCAGGCGTCGCGCGAAATCAGCCAGATCATCAACGTCATCGACGAGATCGCCTTCCAGACCAACCTGCTGGCGCTGAATGCCGGCGTCGAGGCGGCGCGCGCCGGCGAGGCCGGAAAGGGCTTTGCGGTGGTCGCCCAGGAAGTGCGCGAACTCGCCCAGCGTTCGGCAACGGCCGCCAAGGACATCAAGGCGCTGATCACCAAGTCGGGCAACGAGGTGCAGGTCGGCGTCAAGCTGGTGCAGGCGACCGGCGAGGCGCTGGCCGAAATCGGCACGCGCGTCATCGCCATCAACGATCATATCCATTCGATCGCCACGGCCGCGACCGAACAGTCGACCGGCCTCAAGGAAGTCAACACCGCCGTCAACCAGATGGATCAGGTGACCCAGCAGAATGCCGCCATGGTCGAAGAGACCTCCGCTGCCACCCACAGGCTTTCGGCTGAAGCCGGCGGGCTGGTGCAACTCATCTCCCGCTTCAAACTGTCGGATGATGCGCCGGCACCCGTTGCGCTTGTCCGCAACGAGCCGCAAAGGCCGGTCGCCTCGCCCGCCCGCCGGGCAATCGCCAAAGTCGCCCGCGCCTTCGGTGGCAATGCCGCTGCGGCCGAACAGAGCTGGGAAGAGTTCTGATCGGTCCTGATCCCGCGCTCATTAACGCCGCCTCCGGGCGGCGTTAGTTTTTTCTACCCGATCCGCGCCGGGCAAAGACCCCGCCCCAAACCCCTCCCCACAAGGGCAGGGGAATCGCATATAAGTATTGCGTCTGCTGAGCTGATGGATTCAGTAGCGGCTTTCTCTGATTTGGGGAGAGCC
>NZ_JACIFY010000025.1 GCF_014197615.1 Rhizobium esperanzae | reverse complement strand
TCGATCCATCGCAACCTCCAAATCAACGGAGAGTCCTTGAATCTATTTGACGCAATAAAACAACTGCTTACTCGCCATATGCGATTCCCCTGCCCCTTGAGGGGGCCTGCGCCATGCCGGGTGGTGTAGCAGCGCGTCGCATATGTCGCGTCCAGCTCTGCGATGCCGGCCTCGGCCGAGATTGCGAGCATGTTGGCGAGCCCGGTATTCGAACGGGTGACGTGGGGAAACGCGCCGCGGTCTTGATCAAGCTCCAGGCCCTGCGCTGCTTCGAAGATGACAGGGCCGCGTTCGCACAGACGCCGGTCTGGCCAGAGCGCGACGCGGTCGAGATAGGCGGCGCAATCGGCCTCGAAGCGGGCGATGGTGATGTCGTCAGCCAGTGCGGCGGCCAATTCTGCGGGCAAGGCAGTGATCCCGAGCGCGGCCAGCCGGACAGGCACCCAGGCATCGCGGATGGAAACAAGCCGGGCATGCAGATCGGGACGAAACAGGTCCTTCATCGAGAGGGCGAATTCCGGGCGCAGATTGCGCTCGATGGTCTCGCCGAAGCCGAGGCCGCAACTGCCGTGACGGGCAGTGCCGCGCGCCAGCTCCAAGGCCTGGTTGATGATGACGTCGAAGGGCGTGGTGACCGGGGCACGCGGATCGCTGCTGATCTCGGGCTTCACACCCAGCTGGCCGAGGGCGGCCAATTCATCGAGCAGCAGCATCGGATGGGCGACGAAGAAACGGCTGAAATGGGTGGCAGCTCCGGCAAAGCTGCCGGCGCCGACATGGTGAAAGACATGGCGGGTGCCGGCCTCGCCAAGCACGGTATGGCCGGCCTGAGCACCACCATTGCTGCGAACCACTACGGCCCCCGGCGTGGCTGCGGCGAGGCGATCGACCATCAGTCCCTTGCCTTCGTCGCCATAAAGCGCGCCGATCACGGCCTGTGCCTGGGTGCTCATGTTCTGTTCCTCAAAATGGCGCCCGGAGCGCGCCGGGCTTTGTTCTGGAAGGTATGGGCCGGAGCGGTTCAGAACCGCTCCAACCCCTTGTCTTAAATCGGAAAGCGCCTGGCGCTTTCCCGGATTAGAAGAACGGCAGCAGGTGCCGCTTCGGGCGGTCGCCGATGGCTTTGGCGACGACCGCAGCTGCCGCACCTGGCCAACTGGCGGCCACGTCGGCGGGGTCGCGACCCTCGGTGATTTCGATGATCGAGACCACCAGCTCGGCAATGCGCCTGTAATCATCGAGCACGAAGGTGCGGCCGGGCAGTAGCGGCTGCCAGCTTTCGAGCACCCGGCCGAGCCTGCTGGCTGCATAGCCCTCGCGAATGACGATGTGGAAGACCTCGTAAGATCTCTCAGCCATCGCCAGGCATTCCCGGGCGCTCAGACCGCGCGGCGGTTGGATGCCGAAGATGCGGGCAATCTGAGGGGCGGTCAGGCCATTGTGAATCGGCTCGTCGCCGATGGTGAAGAGATAGCCCTTGCGGCCGCGTCTTTCGAAGGCATCGGTCGAGGTCTTGAGGGCTGCCAAAAGATGGGCGGCGCTGTAGCTCTCGCCGTCATTGCCGCCACCATTGCCTTCCAGCCACAAGGCGCGGATCTGGCTGGCAAGCGAGATGTCGGCCTCGAACTGGGTGGCCTGCAGCGGTGCCACATCGGTATCCGCATCTCCCACCGCCGCCACCATGATATGCGGGTCAGACACCGGACGGCGGTCGTAGATCTCCGATGTCAGGGTAATGAGCCCGCCGCGCATCAGTTCGTGGGCGATCATGCCCATCGAACCGGTCACATCCGAGGCCAGAATGATCGGGGTCGATTGCGGATTATAGGCGCTATCGCGGCTCTCGCGGGTGGCAAAGCGCGATGGATCGAACCGCGGGTCGATGCCGGTGGCGCCGAATACTTCCGACCGGCTGCGGCCATCTACATGACGTGCGTTGTAGGCTGCCCAGTCGGCCGTGCTGAAACGTCCCATACCCATGGCATCACTCCTTTGCTGTTGCCCTGGCGATCGGCTCGGGCATCTACCCGCCGCCGCTTCGATGCCAATGATATAAACTTGCAAAATGCAATTTGCAAGTAGCTATTTGCAAATTGTCATTTTCACGGTTGGCGGCTATGAGAGCGAGGAGAATGCCGGTCGAATAATTGGCGGGGAGATGCTGATGGCAGAGGCTCAATTCGCGCGACCAATCGTGACGGTCGATATCGTCTTGCTGACGTTGCACGAAGGACGGCTGTGCGTGGCGCTGCTGCCGCGGTCCGCCGAACCGTTTGCCGGCGTGCCGGCGCTGATCGGCGGTTATCTGCACATCGACGAGGACGCCGATGCGGAGGCGGCGGTGCGGCGTATCCTCAAGGCCAAGGCGGGGCTTGAGGGCTTATTCTTCGAACAGCTCGGGACCTTCGCTTCGGCTAGCCGCGACCCCCGCGACTGGTCGGTGTCGATCGCCTATTTTGCATTGGTGCCGCAGGGAGCGCTTGCAGGCGGCACAAGCCCTCTGGAATTGCGGCCGGCCGAGGCTGCCGGCAAGCTGCCTTTCGACCACAATGAGATCGTCGCCGCGGCGCTGGAGCGGTTGCGCGGCAAGGGCGCCTATTCGACCATTCCGGCGAGACTGCTTCCGGAGATTTTCACCATGTCGGAACTGCAGGCAATCTATGAGACGGTGATGAGCGAACGGCTCGATCAAAGCGCCTTTCGCCGCAAGATCAACGATCTCGATCTGCTCGAAGTGGTCGAGGGCGAAAAACGACAGACCGAGCGGGCCCGGCGACCGACGACACTCTATCGGTTGAAGGCGCCGCTTGCCGTGTTCGACCGAAGGATTTGAACGGATCGGCTGCCCCATCTCATCGGATGGTGGAAGCCACCCTTGACGGATGTCCGCGATCGCTTAGTCTGCCAAATCATCCTCCGGAGTATTTCCATGACCCAGTCCCTGGTCTTCGGCGCCTTTCTGGCGGCACTCTTCTACGTGCTCATTCCCGGACCCGCCTTCCTGCAGCTGCTCGGCATCGGCGCCGGGCAGGGCCGCAGGGCGGGCGCCTTGTTCATGATGGGGCATCTGGTCGGGGACATCATCTGGTCGTCGCTGGCGCTGATCGCGATCGTCGGGGCCAAGACGATCGGAACCTTCGTCTTCGATCTGCTCGGCCTTGCCTGCGGTTTCTATCTCGCCTGGATCGGCTGGAGCGCCGTCAACGCCAAGCCGAAAGCCGAAGGGCAGGCTCTGGTCATGGTCGAGCGGCCGTTTCGTCGTGGGCTGATCTTCGGCGTCACCAATCCGAAGGGTTATCCGGTGGCGCTCGCCACCTTCACCGCACTGGTTGCAGGCTCGGCCGGGGCGCTCGATTTCGAGGCGCTGCCGCTGCTCGTCGGCGTCTCCTTCGTCGGTTTCGTGACGGCCGACATCATCCTGATCGGCGTCATCGGCGCGGGCGCGGTGCGCCGCTTCTATCGCGCCCATGAACGCTTGATCGTGCGTTGCTCCGGCGTGCTCTTCATGGGTTTTGCCGCCCAGGCGCTATGGCACGCCACACCCGGCCTGCTCGGCTGGCGCAAGGCCTGATCAGCCATCCAGAAAGTTGACGATCGATTTCAGCGTCTGAACCTCATCGGGATCACCGATCGACGTGGCGATCTGGAGCTGGCTCTTGTAATAATCGAGGAAATTGAAGCTGGTGCCGTCGGTGACGCTGGAGAGGTCGATGACGTTGCCGAGCGGATCGATCGCATGCATCGGCAAGGGTTCTGAGATCGCAGCGTAGGTATTCTGATCGATCAGGCCGCTGTCGAAGCTCTGGCGTGCGTAATTGCGCAGCTCTCCAGGGCTGACCGCGGTGAAATCCGGACCTTCGTCGGGATTGTCTTCGATCTGGAATGAGGCCGGGGCCGGAGCTTTGGTCTCGATTTCAATATCAGAGGTCTTCGAAGTTTTTGCGTTATTAGGATTGTTTTTAAATAGCAAACTCTGAGAAGACCGCACAGAAAAAATTTCCATGGCGCATGTCCCCTTACAGGAAGAATATCGGGAAACTAGCGCCTGCGCGTGATTCGCGTCAATCGTTAACAAATGGTTAATTTGCACGCGCCAATTTTTGTCCACCAGATTTGGCAGGCGAGACGAAAGGCGCTTGCTGCAACATACCAATTCCGCGGCGGCTCTCCTATATGACGATCCACCTGCATGCCAAAAAGGAATTTCTCCGATGTCTTCTCCCCGTGCTTTCAATCCGGCGCTGGTCAACTGGGACGGTCTTCACGGCCTGCCGCGTTTCGATGCCGTCGACGATGGCGATTTTGCCGCCGCCTTCGACGCGGCGCTTGCCGCCCATGAAGCGGAGATCGATGAAATCGCCGCCAATGGCGATGCCCCGACATTCGACAATACGGTCGTGGCGCTGGAGATTGCCGGCGATGCGTTGTCGCGTGTTTCCGCACTTTTCTGGAACAAGGCGGGCGCCCATACCAATGACGTGATCCAGGCGCTGGAGCGGGAGATCTCGCCGAAGATGTCGCGTCACTATTCGAAGATCGGGATGAATGCGGCACTTTTTTCCCGCATCGACATGCTCTGGGAAAAACGTGAGAGCCTTGGCCTGACGCTCGAACAGGCGCGTGTGCTGGAGCGCCACTGGAAAGGCTTCGTCAAATCGGGCGCCAAGCTCGAGAAGGCCGAGCAGGAGAAACTGGCGGCGATCAACGAAAAGCTTGCCGGTCTCGGGACGCAATTCGGGCAGAACGTGCTGGCCGACGAGACGGCCTGGGCACTGGTGCTTTCCGATGGAGCCGAGCTCGACGGGCTGCCGGAATTCCTTCGCGACGCAATGGCCGCGGCAGCGCGCGAACGCGGCGAAGAAGGCAAATATGCGGTGACGCTGTCACGCTCGATCATCGAGCCGTTCCTGACCTTCTCGGAGCGCCGCGATCTGCGCGAGCAGGCTTTCAAGGCATGGGTGGCGCGCGGCGAAAATGATGGCGCGACGGACAATCGCGCCGTCATCAGGCAGACCCTGGCCCTGCGTCATCAGGTGGCGACGCTGCTCGGTTACGGCAATTTCGCCGAGCTGAAGCTCGACAACACCATGGCGAAGACGGCGGGTGCGGTTAACGAGCTGCTGAAAGCCGTCTGGGCGCGGGCGGTGAAACGCGCCGGCGAGGAGGAGGCCGATATATCGGCGCTGATTACCGAGGAGGGACGTAATCACGAGGTGATGCCGTGGGACTGGCGCCACTATGCCGAAAAGATCCGGGCGCGGAAGTTCGATTTCTCCGAGGCCGAGCTTAAGCCCTATCTGCAGCTCGAGAAGATCATCGAGGCCTGCTTCGATGTGGCCGGCCGGCTGTTCGGTATCCGCGCCGTCGAGAAGAAGGATGTGGCCGCCTATCACCCGGATGTCCGGGTCTTTGAGATCAGGGATCGCGAAGACCGGCTGGTCGCGCTGTTCCTCGGCGATTATTTCGCCCGCGGCTCGAAACGATCGGGCGCCTGGATGAGCTCGCTGCAATCGCAGCACAGGCTGGAACTGAAGAACGGCCGCCACGGCGAGCTGCCGATCATCTATAATGTCTGCAACTTCGCCAAGCCGGCGCAAGGCAAGCCGGCGCTGCTGTCGCTCGACGATGCGCGCACGCTGTTCCACGAATTCGGCCATGCGCTGCACGGCATGCTTTCCAACGTCACCTACCCCTCCGTCTCCGGCACCGGCGTTTCACGCGATTTCGTCGAGCTGCCGTCGCAGCTCTATGAGCACTGGCTGACGGTGCCCGATATTCTGAAGCGTTATGCCGTGCATGTCGAAACCGGCGAACCGATGCCGCAGGTGCTGCTCGACAAGGTGCTGGCCGCCCGCACCTTCAATGCCGGCTTCAACACCGTCGAGTTCACCTCGTCGGCGCTCGTCGACATGGCGTTTCACACGAGAACGGCCGTCGAGGATCCGATGGCGGTGCAGGCGGAGGTTCTGGCCGAGATCGGCATGCCGAAATCGATCGTCATGCGCCATGCGACGCCGCACTTCCAGCACATTTTCTCCGGCGGTTATTCGGCCGGTTATTACTCCTACATGTGGTCTGAGGTGCTCGACGCCGACGCCTTCGCCGCCTTCGAGGAGACGGGAGACGCCTTCAACGGCGAGATGGCGCGCAAGCTCAAGGAAAACATCTATTCCGTCGGCGGCTCGGTCGATCCGGAGGATGCCTACAAGGCCTTCCGCGGCAAGCTGCCGAGCCCGAATGCGATGCTTCTGAAAAAAGGACTTTCGACCTTCGAGGAATTGACAGGCAGCGACGCCTAAGACAATTTGATGACACGCTTCGATGCGGCATGGCGGTAGCCATGCCGCAGCTTTCGCGCGTTGCCCCCTTTCGCAAACGCAAAAAAAACTGTATGGACGCCCCAAACTAATAGGCGCGTCCTTACGAGCGTGCGCCCCAGCCTCAGAGATTTGACATATGGCACTTCGCAATATCGCGATCATCGCGCACGTTGACCATGGCAAGACGACCCTGGTGGACGAGCTTCTGAAACAGTCCGGCTCGTTCCGCGAAAATCAGCGTGTCGCCGAACGCGTGATGGACTCGAACGATCTCGAAAAAGAACGCGGCATCACCATTCTCGCCAAGGCAACCTCGGTCGAGTGGAAGGGTGTCCGCATCAACATCGTCGACACCCCCGGCCACGCCGACTTCGGCGGTGAGGTCGAGCGCATTCTCTCGATGGTGGACGGCGCGATCGTCCTCGTCGATGCGTCGGAAGGCCCGATGCCGCAGACCAAGTTCGTCGTCGGCAAGGCGCTGAAGGTCGGTCTTCGCCCGATCGTCGCGATCAACAAGATCGACCGTCCGGACGGCCGCCACGAAGAAGTCATCAACGAAGTCTTCGATCTTTTCGCCAATCTCGACGCGACCGACGAGCAGCTCGACTTCCCGATCCTCTACGGTTCCGGTCGCGACGGCTGGATGAACGTCAATCCGGAAGGCCCGAAGGATGAGGGTCTTGCACCGCTCCTCGACCTGGTGCTGAAGCACGTTCCGGAGCCGACGGTCGAAGAAGGCCCGTTCCGCATGATCGGCACGATCCTCGAAGCCAACCCCTTTCTCGGCCGTATCATCACCGGCCGCATCGCATCGGGCTCGATCAAGCCGAACCAGGCCGTCAAGGTTCTCGGCCAGGATGGCAAGCTGATCGAAACCGGTCGTATCTCCAAGATCCTCGCTTTCCGCGGCATCGAACGCACGGCGATCGAAGAAGCACACGCAGGTGACATCGTCGCGATCGCCGGCCTCTCCAAGGGCACCGTCGCCGACACCTTCTGCGATCCGGCCGTCTCGGAAGCCATGAAGGCGCAGCCGATCGACCCGCCGACCGTGACCATGTCCTTCATCGTCAACGACAGCCCGCTGGCCGGCACCGAAGGCGACAAGGTGACCTCGCGTGTCATTCGCGACCGTCTCTTCAAGGAAGCCGAAGGCAACGTCGCGCTGAAGATCGAAGAAGCCGAAGGCAAGGATTCGTTCTACGTGTCCGGCCGCGGCGAACTTCAGCTCGCCGTTCTCATCGAGACCATGCGTCGCGAAGGCTTCGAACTTGCCGTGTCGCGTCCGCGCGTCGTCATGCACAAGGATGAAAGCGGCCAGCTTCTGGAGCCGATCGAAGAAGTCGTCGTCGACGTCGACGAAGAACATTCCGGTGTCGTCGTGCAGAAAATGTCCGAGCGCAAGGCCGAAATGGTCGAGCTGCGTCCGTCGGGCGGCAACCGTCTTCGCCTGCGTTTCTACGCACCGACCCGTGGCCTGATCGGCTACCAGTCGGAACTGCTGACGGACACGCGCGGCACGGCGATCATGAACCGCCTGTTCCACGACTACCAGCCCTACAAGGGCGTGATTGGTGGCCGCGTCAACGGCGTGCTTCTCGCCAACGCTTCCGGCGAAGCCGTCGCCTATGCGATGTTCAACCTGGAAGATCGCGGCCCGATGATCATCGAGCCGGGCGAAAAGGTCTATGCCGGCATGATCATCGGCATCCATTCGCGCGACAACGACCTTGAAGTCAACGTGCTGAAGGGCAAGCAGCTCACCAACATCCGCGCCGCCGGCAAGGACGAAGCGGTGAAGCTGACGCCGCCGATCCGCATGACGCTCGATCGCGCGCTCTCCTGGATCCAGGATGACGAGCTGATGGAAGTGACGCCGAAGAACATTCGCCTGCGCAAGATGTATCTCGACGCCAACGATCGCAAGCGTTTCGAAAAGTCCAAAGCCGCTCTCTGAGTCCTTGGAAACAGCATTTGAAACCCCGGCCTTGGTGCCGGGGTTTTTTATTGTGCGCTGCGCTGATTCCGACTTGTGACAATCGTTAAAAAAGCGTTAAATTTTCTCTGTCGTCCACATATCAAGTCTGTGGGCAATCGATCACGATGCGCTGGCCGCATATGGTTAATTGCCTTTGGCAGGACCAGAGTAAACGTTATGAAGACGTTGTCGATCGATGTCCGGCGGGCCGAACCGCACGATGCCCGGGCCATATCGGAAACACACAGGCTCGCCTGGCAGCACACCTATGCGGGCATCATTCCGCATCGGGCGCTGACGCAGATGATCGAGCGGCGCGGGGAAAACTGGTGGCGCAAGGCGACACGCGGACCGGCAACGCTGCTGGTTCTCGATGTTGCCGGAACGGTTGCCGGTTACGCCACGCTTGGCCTCAATCGCGCCCGCGCCCTGCCGCAGGAAGGCGAGATTTACGAGCTTTACCTCCGCCCCGAATATCAGGGCATCGGCCTCGGCAGAATGCTGTTCGGCGAGGCGCGACGGCTGTTGAAGTCGCTCGGCTGCAAGGGGCTGGTCGTCTGGTGCCTCGAGGATAACGAGACCGCCAGCCGCTTCTACCGCAATCACGGCGGTGTCGATTTCTGCGAAGGCATGGAAAATTTCGACCACAAGCAGTTGAAGAAGATCGGCTTCATCTGGAACTGACCGGATTGGTCAGCCTTGGCCACTCGCCCATTCCAAAGTTTTGACCTCTTTGCACGGGTGCCATCACGCATTGGTGATCTCCAATGTTGCGTTGCCACATGAAACTGATTATCTGGCTGCGAGCAATTCAACTTCGCAGGAGTTTCCTATGCGCATCGATGCCATTTCAATCGGTAAGAATCCACCTGAGGACGTCAACGTTATCGTCGAGGTCCCAGTTGGCGGCCATCCCATCAAGTATGAGATGGACAAGGAAGCCGGTACGCTGGTGGTCGATCGTTTCCTCTATACGCCGATGACCTATCCGGGCAATTATGGTTTCGTGCCGCACACGCTGTCGGAAGACGGCGACCCGATCGACGTGCTGATCGCCAGCACCCGCCCGCTGGTTCCCGGCTGCGTCATCAATGTGCGCCCGATCGGCGTCCTGAAGATGGAAGACAATTCCGGCAAGGACGAGAAGATCATCGCCGTGCCGTCGCCGAAGCTGACGCTGCGCTACGAGAAGGTGAAGGATTACACCGATCTTCCGGAAATCACGCTGAAGCAGATCGAGCACTTCTTCGAGCACTACAAGGATCTGGAGCCCGGCAAGTGGGTGAAGATCTACGGCTGGGGCGATTCCAAGGAAGCCGGCCAGCTCATCCTCGAAGCCGTCGAGCGCGCCAAGACGAAGGGCTGATTGTTCAGCCGAAAAGCGTTTCGAGCTTTTTTGCCAAATCCTCCGGATCGCCGTCGATCCGGAGGATTTTTTTGCGTGCGGTCTCACCGGAGACGAGGCTGATGCTGGATTTGGGGATGCGCAGCGATTGGGCGACGAGAAGGATCAGGGCCTTGTTGGCCTTGCCCTTTTCCGGGACGGATGTGACGCGCGCCTTCAGGTGGGTTTCGCCTTCGCCATCCGCCTCGATGCCATCGATTGCGTCACGCCCGCCATTCGGCGTCAGCCGGACGGCGAGGCGCAGATGATCACTGAAAAGGCTCCAGGGATGGTTCAAGCGACCAGCGGGTACAGCGTGGTCCAAAGCAAGGTGCGCAGGAAGAAGATGATCAAGAGCAGGATGATCGGCGAAATGTCGATGCCGCCGAGGTTCGGCAAAAAGCGGCGGATCGGCTTCAGCGCCGGTTCGGTAACATTATAGAGGAAGGTGCCGACCGAATTGACGAACTGATTGCTGGAGTTGATGACGTTAAAGGCATAGAGCCAAGAAAAAATGGCACTGCCAATCAGGATCCAGGTGTAAATATTCAAAGCCAAATCAATGGTTTGAAACAGCGCAAACATCGTCATCTCCAAATTCGTTGTTGACAGACATGTAGACATTGGCGACTAAACGAGCAAGTGCCGTGTGCAGACGCATGGCAAATCATGTTTAACGGGCGGCCCGCAGCCATTCCGGCCTCCGCTTCCTCGGACAACGCCCATGTCGTTCTCGCCCACCGGAGACCGTTTTGCCGCGTTCCGGCATTCCTCCTACACGCGATTCTTCTTCGCGCGCTTCCTGCTGTCCTTTTCGCAGCAGATCGTCAGCGTCGCCGTCGGCTGGCAGATGTACGACCAGACGGGCAAGGCGATCTATCTCGGCCTGATCGGGCTGGTGCAGTTCCTGCCGTCGCTGCTGCTCATCCTCGTCACCGGTTCGGTGGCCGACCGGCACAATCGCCGGGCGATCGCCGCGCTCTGCTCGCTGGTGAGCGCGCTCTGCACGCTGGCGCTGCTTGTCATGACTCTTATGGGGACCTTCACGCCCCTGCCTGTTTTCGCCGTGCTTCTGATCTTCGGCATCGAACGCGCCTTCATGTCGCCGGCGGTGCAGTCGCTGGCGCCCAACCTCGTGCCGGAGCACGCTCTTTCCAATGCGATCGCCTGGAACTCGTCGTCCTGGCAGCTCGCGGCGATCACCGGGCCGGTGATCGGCGGTCTGCTCTACGGCTTCAGCGCCGCGACGGCCTATACGGTGGCAGTGATCTTTTCCGTGCTCGGTGCGGCTCTTCTCTACATGATCCCGAAGCCGGAGCAGAAGACGGTGGGTGAGACCAAGAGCTGGGCGATGATCCTCGGCGGCTTCAGCTTCATCCGCGCCGAAAGGGTGGTGCTCGGGGCGATCTCCCTCGATCTCTTCGCCGTGCTGCTCGGCGGCGCCACCGCACTGATGCCGATCTTCGCTCGCGATATCCTGACGCTTGGTCCCTGGGGGCTGGGGCTGCTGCGCGCGGCCCCGGGGCTCGGCGCCATCGTTATGGCGATCTTCCTTGCCGCCTATCCGCTGAAACACCGCGCCGGCCTCTATATGTTCATCGGCGTCGCCCTGTTCGGCGTCGGAACCATCATCTTCGGCGTTTCGACCAATACCGAAGTCTCGATCGCGGCGCTGGCGCTGATGGGGGCGGCCGACATGGTGTCGGTCTATGTGCGGGAGAGCCTAATCGCGCTCTGGACGCCCGATCAGCTGCGCGGCCGCGTCAATGCGGTCAACATGGTCTTCGTCGGCGCTTCGAACGAACTCGGGGAATTCAGGGCGGGCACGATGGCATCGATCTTCGGTGCGGTGCCGGCGGTTGTTATCGGCGGGATCGGAACGCTTGCCGTGGCGGCGATCTGGGCTTCGAGTTTCCCGAAATTGCGGCAGATCGATACGCTCGACGCGCCCGGCACATAGAGGCTCCTGCCGAACGGCGCTTTATGCGGGAAGCGTGATCGGGGATGCGGCTTTCGCCGTCTTGCCTTCGAAGACGATATCGAGGAATTCGCTCAGCCAGGCTTTCAGCGGCGCGTCGAACAGCATGCGGCCTTCGAGATGTTCGCGGCCCTGCTGGGCGTTCGGCAGAATGAAGCGATGCGCGCCATGCACGACCCAGCGGTGCATCATCACCCGGGTGAGTTCGGCATGGAACTGCAGGCCCCAGGCGTTGCCGTCATAGCGGAAAGCCTGGTTGGGATAGGCATCGCCTTCGGCCAGAAGATCGGCGCCGTGCGGCAGCTCGAAGCCCTCGCGATGGAAATGATAGACCATCCTTGGCCAGTGCATCAGCAGCCGGCCCTTCTCGGTCGGGTGCAGCGGATACCAGCCGATCTCCGTCGAGCCGTCGGCATTCGACTGCACCTTGCCGCCGAGTTGACGCACCAGCATCTGCGCGCCGAGGCAGATGCCGAGATAGGGGCGTTTTTCCCGCAAGGGAATGTCGATCCAGTCGATCTCCTTCTTGACGAAGTCCTCGGGATCATTGGCGCTCATCGGCCCGCCGAAGACGACGGCGCCGGCATGATCTTTCAGCGTCACCGGCAGCGGCTCGCCGAGAACCGGGCGGCGAATATCGAGGCGGTAGCCCTTTTCGACGAGCAATTGGCCGACACGGCCGGGGCTCGACCGCTCCTGATGCAGGACGATGAGGATCGGGCGCCCGTCGCGGATCGGATTGTCGCGGATCGGGTTGTCGCGGTTGGGGTCTTGCTCAGTCGCTGTCATCTTGCGCAACCTGGACATCTGTCACCCTGGCGGCGGCCTCCTGCCGCTTCTGGATGCGCTCACGTGAGGAGACGCCGAGCAGGTCGGCGATACGCCAGATCACATGGTCTTCCATCTCGCTGCGTTCGCCATCGGCATAGACGATGTCCCAGAGAATGCCGATCAACTCCAGCCGCTGTTCGGTGTTGAGATGGCGTTTCAGGTCGGCGGTGAAGCGATAATAGTCGACGGCGGAGCTTTCGGCCTCGAGGCCGGCGGCGATCAGGGCGTCCAGCTGCTTGCCGTCGAGCGCATACTGCTCCTTCAACAGCTTGCGCAGCCGCTTCTTCTCGCTGGCCTTGATCTGACCATCGGCCTCCATCACCTGCATGCAGAGGGCTGCTACCGCGATGCGCGGATCGTCAGGGGCAAAACCCTTTTTCGGGTGGTCGGCGGTAAGCTTCTGGAAGAATGCCTGAAAGCGTTCGAACATGCGGTTTTCGTTCCATTTCAGAAAAGGCGGAGCCGTGTCCTGGGTTCCTGTTCCGCCTTGGGATCGCGAACGCCGGGATCATCCGGCAGCCCGCCAAAGAAAGGTTTTGCGTCGTTCGGTGCGCGTGCCTTATCGCCGACGGCCGGTTCGGCAGGCTTCTGCTTTGCCGGCGCCGGGCGCACAGCCTCGGCAATCGTCGCGGCGCGCTCCAGCTCGATGATGCGATGATCGTTGACCGGGCTTTCCGGCCTGACGTCGCGCAGCGGCGGCAGGGTCTTCAGGGCGGTTTCGATTGCGGCGGGCGCCGCACCGTCTTCGAGCGGACCCTCGATCTGGCCGAAGGGCGCCTTCCATTCGAAGGCGTCGAGGCGGCCGGTCACCGGCGACACCGGCAGCCATTTGTCGGAGACGAAACCATCAGCCACCCAGGCCGGATCGCGCGGGGCTTTCAGCGCCTGGGCGAGCCAATGGCGCACGCGGCCCTGGTCTCCGGTTTCGGCTTCCTCGATGTCGGCCAAGAGCAGGAAGGCGGCTTCACGCGGCTGCATGCGCGCTGCCGCTTCCGCCTTGGCGCGGGCCTTGGCAAATTCCTGTGCGTCGAGTGCAGCCTGGGCGACGACCAGAAGGGATTCGACATTGTTCGGACGCAGCCCCTCCAGCCGCTCGGCCCGCTTCAGCCGGTCGAGGGTGGAATCGCCGCTGCGCGCCCTGACATAGGCCTGGCCGATCTCGGGATGGGGTGCCGACTTCCAGGCCTGCTCGAGGATCGAGGCAGCCTTTCGCAGGCCGCCTTCGCGGAACAGCGCCTTTGCGGCAATGAGGGCTGCCGGAATGAAATCGGCGGCGAGTTTCAACGCCTGCAGGGCATCGTCGCGGGCGCCGGCCGGATTGCCTTCCAGCTTCTCGCCGGCGCGCGCCGTCAGAAGGACGGCGTGCAGGCGGTTGGCTTCGGCCTTTTCCACGACACGGGCGGCTTTCTGCTGCTCGAGCAGGCGGATCGCATCGTCCCAGCGGCCGGCCTGGCTGCGATATTCGAGTGTCGC
This sequence comes from Rhizobium esperanzae, assembly GCF_014197615.1. Lineage (GTDB taxonomy): Bacteria > Pseudomonadota > Alphaproteobacteria > Rhizobiales > Rhizobiaceae > Rhizobium > Rhizobium esperanzae_A. Next base: position 70,372 of record NZ_JACIFY010000025.1, on the reverse strand, counting down.
CTGTGCGGCCCAGGGCAGATAGGGCGCATTGTCGGCAGCCTTCTCGGCATATTGGCGGGCGGCCTCATTGGCGCCGAGCCGGCGGGCCTCGAGATAAAGGCCGCGCAGGCCGAGTTCGCGGGTCTCGGGATCGTTGGCCATGGCCTCGAATTTGGCGCGGGCCTCGTCATTGCGGCCTTCGATCAGGGCGGCCTGGGCCTCGAGCAGGTTGATCAGCGGCTCCTGATCGGCGCGGATGAGGCCGCGCGAGCGGGCGGCCATCTTGCGGGCGAGGAGCGCATTACCGGCGCCGGCGGCGATCAAGCCGGTCGACAGCGCCTGATAACCGCGATCACGCTTGCGGGCGCGGAAATAACGCGTCACCGAATGCGGCGAGGTCCAGATCAGGCGGATGAACCACCAGACGAGCATGACGGCGGCGATCAGAGCGATGATCGCGCTGGCGGCGACGATCAGTTTGGTCTGATAGATCTGGCCCTCCCAGATCAGCGACAGGTCACCGGGGCGATCGGCAAGCCAGGAGAAGCCATAGGCGAGAGCCAGCACGAAAAGGGCGAAGGCGACAAGACGGATCAGCATGGTCTTATCCTTCCTTGCCGGTGCCGGAAACCGCTTTCGACAGCGCCCCGCCGACGAGTTCCTCGACGCGGATACGTGCTTCGAGCGACTGTTTGAACGCGGCGGATGCCTGCTTGCCCACGGCCGGCAGAGCGTTCCATTCGGCAGAAGCGCCTGGCAGATCGCCGTTCTTCACCTTGTCCTCCATGCGGGCGGCGATTGCTTCGACGCTTTCGCCCTCGATATTGCCGACGGGACGGACCGTGACCAGCGACTTGGCGCTCGACATCAGCCTGTCCGACCAGCTCTGGTTCGGATCCGGCTGGTTGACGGCTTCGACGATCGCAGTTGCAACGTCGGGAGCCTGCCGCACGAGTTCGGCGCGCGAGGGAATGCCGGTCTCGGCAAAGCTGCGCAGGTCGGCAACTGCGGGATCGTCGGGCGCGACGCCGGCGAAAGTATCGAGCTCGGCCAGGAACGGGCCGCCGCGATCGATCGCCGCCTTGAGGGCAGCGGCCGCAATCGCCTTGGCGACGGCGACATCCTGGCGCGGCTCGTTCAGCTTCTTTTCGGCCTCGTCCAGCCGCTTGGTGATATCGGCGCCGCTGGTCGTCTGCTGTTCGGAGGATTGGGCGAGCGTGGCGCGCAACTGGTCGAGCTGACCACTCAGCTCGGCAATCTTCTGGTTGAGTGCCTCGACATTTGCCGAATCGGCGGGCGCGCCGGCCGAGCGTGCCCCGGCAGCGGTTTCCAGCGCCGCGATACGCTTTTCAAGCGCGCCGTCCTTTGCGCTCGGCGGGTTGGCGGCGAGATTGGCGACGGTCTGTTTCAGGCCGTCGATCTCGCCGGAAAGATCGGCGGTGTCAGGCGAGCTCGTCTGCGGCGTGGAGGAACCCGGGAGATAACCGGCATATTGAATAGCGCCTGCGCCCAGCAGCGCCACGAGGCCGCCGAAAATGCCGGCGGCGATGAGGCCGGAAGTGCCGGCGCCGCGCGGCGCCGGCTGTTCGGGAGGGGGCGTGAAGGACGGTTCCGGGGCTGCCGACTCCTCCGCCTGCCCATCCATTCCAGACTGGTCCTGGTGTTCGGCCGGTTCGAGCTCGGCACGTTCATGTTCGCTCAGCGGTGCGGCTTCGGGCGGCATGCCGGCTTCGGTGCGGTCGACGTCGCCGACATCATTCTCCACCGGCTTTTCGGTATCGGCTGCAGCGGCGAAATCCTGTGCTTCGAGGTCGATCGTGACCGGCTTGTCGGCGCTCTTGGAATGGCGTGGCGGGTTTCCCGATACCATGAGGTCCTCTTTATCCTGCATTGCAACGAAACTAGACAGTGATGCCAATTAAGGGAAGAGGTTAGATCAAATTTGGGCGGCTGGAGCACTCAAAGCAGCGACAAAAGACTTATCTCATCCGGCATCGGTGCAATCGTCACGGTTTTTTTCAGGGTTGGCGGAACGGCTTGCGCCACCGCTTCGCTGAGGCAGAGGAGGCGGATTGCCGCCCCTTCCGGCAAGGCCGAGCGGAGTTGCTCCAGACCAAAGAAATCCTCGGCCGTCTGCCGGGAATAGAAGAGAACCGCGTCCGGCCAACCGCCCGCAAAAATCGCTTCGATCTCGGCCGGGCCGGGGGCAACCGGCTGCATGCGGTAACATTCAGCGACGGAAAAGCCGATGCCAAGTTCGCGCAACCTTCCTTCGAAAGTTTCCGCACGTGGGATGCCGGTGAGATAGAGCAGTCCGTGCGCCCCTCGCGCGGCGACGAGATCGGCGAGATCGCCGCCATTGCCCGACGACGAGAAAACCGATCGGAAGCCGAGGCGCCTGGCTGCTTGCGCTGTCGCCTCTCCGACCGCGAAAAGCGGGCGGGCGAGATGCGGGTCAAGGGTCTCACCGAGCGCCGAAACGACCCTGATGGCTTCGGCGCTGGTCACCGCGATCGCCCCGCTGGTGGCTGCAAGCGCGGCTGCTGCTGCAGCACTGTCATGCACGGGCCGACGCAGCGGCAGCAGCAAGGGTTCATGACCCATATTGCGCAACCGTTGTGCGGTTCTCGCCGCCGAATGCGCCGGGCGGGTGACGAGCACGCGCATGGTGGCCTCAGTGCCAGTCGTCGAAGAAAGCGCTGCCGGCCCTTGCGCGCACCTCCTGGCCGGCGCGGGTGCCGAGTGCGGCGGCATCGCGGCGGTGTCCATCGGTTGTCACTGCATGCTGGCTGCGGCCGTCGGGAGTGATGATCAGACCGGAGAAGCGGATCAGGTCGCCTTCGCAGACGGCATAACCGCCGATCGGCGTGCGGCAGGAGCCGTCGAGGGCGGCGAGAAAGGCGCGCTCGCAGGAGACGGTGTCGAAGGTCGCGGCATCGTTGATCGGCGCCAGCAGATCGTCGATCCTGTTATCGCCGATGCGGCTTTCGATGCAGATCGCGCCCTGCGCCGGCGCCGGCGGGAAGGTGTCGGGGTCGAGGATATCGGTAATCACCTCGACCTTGCCGAGGCGTTTCAGGCCGGCCAGCGCCAAAAGGGTCGCGTCGACCTGGCCCTCTTCGAGCTTGCGCAGGCGCGTTTCGACAAGGCCGCGGAAGGTGATGACGTTGATATCGGGCCGCATGCGGCGGATCAGCGCCTGGCGGCGCAGCGACGAGGAGCCGACGGTGGCGCCATGCGGCAGGTCGATCAGCTTGGGCGCGGTGCGGCCGATGACGGCGTCGCGGATATCCTCGCGCGGCAGATAGGCGGAAAGATGAAGGCCGTCCGGCAGATTCGTCGGCATGTCCTTGGCGGAGTGCACGGCGAAATCCAGTTCGCCGGCGACAAGCTTCTGTTCGAGTTCCTCGGTGAACAGGCCCTTGCCGCCGATTTCGGAGAGCGACCGGTCGGTGATGCGGTCGCCCTTGGTCGTCAGCACGACGATCTCGAACATTTCCTCGGGCAGGTGATGGGCCGCCATCAGCCTGTCGCGGGCCTCGTGCGCCTGGGCGAGCGCCAGCGGGCTGCCGCGCGTGCCGATCCGGAAAGGTTTTGTTTGCATCCGCTCTATTCCGTTGTTACCGGAGTTCTCGTAAACGGGTTTCCATCCCATCGCAATCAACGAACAGGCCTCATGGTTCCCTTTCTGCGCATCCTTGGCATCGAAACGAGCTGCGACGAGACCGCCGCCGCCGTCGTCGAGCGCGATGCGGACGGGCATTCCAGGGTGCTGTCGGATGTAGTGCTCTCCCAGCTCGACGAGCACAGCGGCTATGGCGGCGTGGTGCCGGAGATTGCCGCGCGCGCCCATGTCGAGGCGCTGGACGAGCTGATCGAGGAGGCGCTGACGCGCGCCAATGTGTCGCTCGCCGAGGTCGATGCCATTGCCGCCACCTCGGGGCCGGGGTTGATCGGCGGGCTGCTGGTGGGGTTGATGACCGGCAAGGCGATCGCCAGGGCTGCCGGCAAGCCGCTCTATGCGGTCAACCATCTCGAAGGCCACGCGCTGACGGCGCGGCTGACGGACGGGCTTTCGTTTCCCTATCTGATGCTGCTCGTCTCCGGCGGCCATACCCAGCTTATCCTGGTGCGTGGCGTCGGAGATTACCAGCGCTGGGGCACGACGATCGACGATGCGCTCGGCGAGGCCTTCGACAAGACGGCAAAGCTGCTCGGCCTGCCCTATCCCGGCGGCCCGGCGGTGGAGCGGATGGCGCGGGAGGGCAATCCCGATCGTTTCGCGTTTCCACGGCCGCTGGTCGGCGAGGCAAGGCTCGACTTCTCCTTCTCCGGCCTGAAGACCGCGGTGCGGCAGGCGGCACAGGATATTGCGCCGCTCAGCGATCAGGACGTGGCGGATATCTGCGCCTCGTTCCAGATGGCGATTTCGCGCACGCTGAAGGACCGCATCGGCCGCGGCCTGCAACGGTTCAAGATGGAATTTCCAGCGGCGACCGGCCCATCGACCGATGAGAAGCCGGCGCTGGTCGTTGCCGGCGGTGTCGCCGCCAATCTCGAATTGCGCGCCACATTGCAGGCGCTTTGCGACAAGAACGGCTTCCGCTTCATCGCGCCGCCGCTCAGCCTCTGCACCGACAACGCGGTGATGATCGCCTGGGCGGGGCTGGAGCGGATGGCGACAGGTGCGGCGCCTGATCCGCTCGACGTCCAGCCGCGTTCGCGCTGGCCGCTCGATTCCAATGCGGAAACGCTGATCGGATTCGGAAAACGAGGGGCCAAGGCATGAGCGAAAACATCGCCGTCGTCGGATCTGGGGCTTTCGGCACGGCGCTTGCCGCCGTCATCGCCCTTGCCGGCCGCAGCGCGGTGACGCTTGTCGGTCGCGATCCGTCGCTAATTGCAGATCTGAAGGCCGAACGCCTGCATGACGCGGTGCTGCCGGGCATTCTCCTGCCCGATACGCTCAAATTTTCCGCCGAGGCGGATGCGATTGCCGACGCCTCCATCGTGCTCTTTGCGATGCCGTCGCAGGCGCAGGCCGATGCGGCGCGGCAATACGGCCCCTATCTTGCCAAAGACGCTGTGGTCGTCACCTGCGCCAAGGGCATCGAGCGGGCGACCGGCAATCTTCTGACCGATATGCTGGAACGGGAACTGCCGGACCATTCCATCGCGGTGCTGTCCGGCCCGGGTTTTGCCGCCGATATCGCCAAGGGCCTGCCGACGGCGATGGCGATCGCGGCTGAAGACATGGAGACGGCGGAGCGGCTTGCGCAGGCGATATCCGGCCGGACTTTTCGGCTCTACGCCTCTAATGACCGGATCGGCGTTCAGCTCGGCGGCGCGCTGAAGAACGTACTGGCGATCGCCTGCGGCATTGTCGAAGGCCGCGGCATCGGCGATTCCGCCCGCGCAGCACTGATTGCCCGCGGCCTTGCGGAAATGTCGCGTTTCGTCGTCGCCAAGGGCGGCCAGGCCGATACGGTGCGCGGGCTTTCCGGCCTCGGCGATCTGGTGCTGACGGCGACCAGCCATCAATCGCGAAACTTGCGCTTCGGCATCGCGCTCGGGCGCGGCGAAAAGGTCGATCCGCTGCAGGGCGCGCTGGTCGAAGGCGCGCTTGCCGCCTCCGTCGCCGCGCGGCTTGCGGCAGAGCTTGCGATCAGCATGCCGATCACCGATGCCGTGTCCGCCATCATCGACGGCAGGCTCGATATATCAGAGGCGATAGAACAGCTGATGACGCGCCCGATCACCACCGAATAGGAGACAGACATGCTTTTCGCCCTTCTCTGCAAGGACAAGCCCGGACATCTGAATGTGCGCATGGAGACGCGCCCGACGCATCTCGAGTATCTGAACGGGCTGAATGCCGAGGGCATATTGAAGATCGCCGGCCCGTTTCTGGATGACGAGGGCAAAGCCTGCGGCAGCCTGATCATCGTCGAAGCTGCGACAAAGGAGGCGGCGCGTGCGCTTGCCGATGCCGATCCTTACACCAAGGCCGGTCTGTTCGAAAGCGTCGACGTCAAGGCCTACAACTGGGTCTTCAACAAACCGGAAGCATAAGCATGGCGCACTGGCTCTATAAATCCGAACCCGCTGCCTGGTCCTGGGAGCAGCAGAAGGCTGCCGGCGCCAAGGGCACGGAATGGACCGGCGTGCGCAACTATCTGGCGCGCAACAACATGCGGGCGATGCAGATCGGCGACAAGGGGTTCTTCTATCACTCCAATGACGGGTTGGAGATCGTCGGCATTGTCGAAGTCTGCACGCTGTCGCATCCCGATTCCACCGCCAAGGACGATCCGAAGTGGGATTGCGTCGATATCCGCGCGGTCATGGATATGCCGAAGCCGGTGACGCTGAAGGATGTGAAGGCGAGCGAGAAGCTGGCCAAGATGGCGCTCGTCACCTCGATGCGGCTTTCGGTGCAGCCGGTGACCGAGGAGGAATATCTCGAAGTCTGCCGCATGGGCGGGCTGGACAATCCGCCGCGTTGAAAACCGATCCCGAAGCCTTCATCCGCGCCAATACCAGCGTGATGGCGCCGCCGCATGTGCCGGAGATTTCGCTGCATCTGGCAAGCGAAGCGCATGAGCTGTGGCTGAAGACGGAGGAGGAACTGGAAGCGATCGGCCTGCCGCCGCCTTTCTGGGCTTTTGCCTGGGCGGGCGGACAGGGGCTGGCGCGCTACATCCTCGATAACACGGAGATGGTGCAGGGCAAGACCGTGCTGGATTTCGCCAGCGGGTCCGGTCTCGTCGGCATTGCGGCCGTCATCGCCGGCGCCCTTGAGGTCACGGCCTGCGATATCGATCCCTGGGCGGAGGCCGCAGTCCGGCTGAATGCGCAGGCCAACCACGTTTCGCTCGGATTTACCGGCGCCGACCTGATCGGCAAGGCCGTCGATGCGGATATCGTGCTTGCCGGCGACGTCTTCTACGACAGCGCTTTTGCCGCGGCACTCGTTCCCTGGCTCGCGAGCCTGGCGGCCGACGGCAAACTGGTGCTGGTCGGCGACCCCGGCCGCAGCTACCTGCCGAGAGATCGGCTGGAATTCTGCGCGGTCTATGAAGTGCCGGTAACGCGGGCGCTGGAGGATAGCGAAATCAAGAAGACGACGGTGTGGCGCTTCGGCGCCGGTTCCTGAAGATCAAGGCCGGATGACGCAGACATTGGCTTCGTAGGCGCAAGGGTCGTCCTGGACGGCGACGTCGATGACCTTCGCCTTCGGGGCCTGCGGCTCGAGCCGCACCGCGGGACCATATCCATAGCCGTTGCCGCCGACATAAGTTCCGCCGTCGACCTGAAAGGCATAGGAGGAGCCGGAATAGGTGCCGCCGCTGTCGCCGCCCGGCGCCTGGGGTGCGATGATGACCAGAGGGCCGCGGGCGATGCGATTTGTCGCCGGGGATGAAAACCGCTTCAGGAACGGCATCCGGTCCCTGACGTATCGGGGGCCGAAAGCATGATCGAAACGGAGGCCGCGATTGCGCCAGCCCGCACGTTCGCCAAGAAACAATCCGTTGTGGAAATTGTGGCGATGGCCGAAAAAGCGCTCCCCGTGGCGGCGCTCGCCGGCCGTAGCCGGAAGCGCGACGAGCGCGGACAGGGCAAGCAGGGTGACGACGGACAGACTGCGAAACATGGACGCCGGCCTCCGAAAATCCAATCGTTAACAAATCGTTAACGCCAGATTGCGCCAAAAGCCGTGGCTTGTCCATGTGCAGGGGAAGAACGCGATAAATATTGAGCGCAAAAGGCCAGTTTTGTGAGAAGGCCTCAGTTTCCCGTCGAGGCGCAGACCCCCTCCAATCATTGGTTTTTGCTCTCTCGCCGGCAAAATCGCGTCGCGTCTTGCCCGGGAAAGCCGCTTCGGATTTTCCTGGAGTTGCTCACGCCGGCAAACTTCCCGGTAACCCGAATCGATTAAATTAAAAGCAGACAGCGATTGTGCTTGTCGTCGGCGTTTTCGGTGATTAAACGTCGCAATTGATGCAACGCACACAGAGAATTTTGTCATTCGTGTGGTTGACTGAGCATGCTCCGAAATCCGGGAGCGCAGAGAAGCCGCCGCGAGGTTCTGATGGCGAACGTGACAAATAATCGGCCCCTGTCGCCGCATTTGCAAATCTACAAACCTATTCCCACCATGGTCATGTCGATCGTCCACCGCATTACCGGTGGCGCGCTCTACGTCGGCACGCTGCTGGTCGCCTGGTGGCTGATCGCAGCGGCAAGCGGCCAGGGCTCCTATGACTGGGCCAACTGGGTGCTCGGCAGCCTCCTCGGCAAGTTCGTGCTGCTCGGTTATACCTGGGCGCTGCTGCATCACATGCTCGGCGGTTTCCGCCACTTCATGTGGGATCTCGGTTATGGCTTCGAGAAGGAGTTCTCGACCAAGCTCGCCATCGCCAACGTCATCGGGTCGCTCAGTCTGACCGTGCTGGTCTGGGTGATCGGCTTCCTCATTCGCTTCTGAAGGTCCTATCATGGATATGCGCACCCCCCTCGGCAAGGTTCGCGGGCTCGGCTCCGCCAAGGACGGCACGGACCATTTCTGGCGCCAGCGGCTGACAGCCGTCGCCAATGTTCCGCTCATCCTGTTCTTCGTCATCTTCATGCTCGCCTATGCCGGCGCGCCTTATGCGGATGTGGTTCGCGCGCTGTCGAACCCCTTCGTCGCGGTCGTCATGGGGCTGATGGTGATATCGGGCGTCATCCACATGAAGCTCGGCATGCAGGTCATCATCGAGGATTACGTGCATGGCGAGTTCGGCAAGATCGCGCTGCTGATGCTGAACACCTTCTTTGCGATCCTGATCGCCGGCCTCTGTCTTTTCGCCATTCTGAAAATCGCATTCGTAGGATAAGCTCGATATGGCACCGACTTCACCCGCCCAGAACGGCAAGGCCTACAAATATATCGATCACTCCTATGACGTGATCGTCGTCGGCGCCGGCGGCGCGGGCCTGCGCGCCACGCTCGGCATGGCCGAGCAGGGGTTCCGCACGGCCTGCATCACCAAGGTATTCCCGACCCGCTCGCACACGGTCGCGGCCCAGGGCGGGATCGCCGCCTCGCTGCGCAACATGACGCCGGACAGCTGGCAGTGGCACCTCTACGACACCGTCAAGGGTTCCGACTGGCTCGGCGACGTCGACGCCATGCAGTATCTGACCATGGAAGCGCCGAAGGCGGTCTATGAGCTCGAGCATTACGGCGTGCCGTTCTCGCGCAACGAGGAAGGCAAGATCTATCAGCGTCCGTTCGGCGGCCACATGCAGAATTACGGCGAAGGCCCGCCGGTGCAGCGCACCTGCGCCGTCGCCGACCGCACCGGCCACGCCATCCTGCACACGCTCTATGGCCAGTCGTTGCGCAACAACGCCGAATTCTTCATCGAGTATTTCGCGCTCGACCTGATCATGTCGGAAGACGGCAGCCGCTGCACCGGCGTTGTCGCCTGGTGCCTCGATGACGGCACGATCCATCGCTTCGCCGCCAAGATGGTGGTGCTGGCGACCGGCGGCTACGGCCGCGCCTATTTCTCGGCAACGTCTGCCCATACCTGCACCGGCGACGGCGGCGGCATGGTGGCGCGTGCCGGCCTGCCGCTGCAGGACATGGAATTCGTGCAGTTCCACCCGACCGGCATCTATGGTTCGGGCTGTCTGATCACCGAAGGCGCACGCGGCGAAGGCGGTTACCTCGTCAATTCCGAGGGCGAACGCTTCATGGAGCGTTATGCGCCTTCGGCCAAGGACCTAGCCTCGCGCGACGTCGTTTCGCGCTGCATGACGCTGGAGATCCGCGAAGGCCGCGGCGTCGGCAAGAACAAGGATCACATCTTCCTGCATCTCGACCATCTCGATCCGGCCGTTCTGCATGAGCGTCTGCCGGGGATTTCCGAGAGCGCCAAGATCTTTGCCGGCGTCGACGTCACCCGCGAGCCGATCCCGGTTCTGCCGACCGTTCACTACAATATGGGCGGCATTCCCACCAATTATTGGGGCGAAGTGCTGAACGCCGACAGCGCCAATCCGGAGCGGATCATCCCCGGCCTGATGGCTGTCGGCGAGGCCGGCTGCGCCTCGGTGCACGGTGCCAACCGCCTCGGCTCCAACTCGCTGATCGACCTCGTGGTCTTCGGCCGCGCCGCTGCGATCCGCGCCGGCGAAGTCATCGACCGCGCAGCGCCCACCCCGCATCTCAACGTCGCTGCCTGCGACAGGATCATGGACCGCTTCGACGGTCTGCGTCACGCCAGCGGCGGCACGCCGACGGCTGTGCTGCGCGAGAAGATGCAGCGCGCCATGCAGGAAGACGCTGCCGTGTTCCGCACGCAGGACTCGCTGGAATCCGGCTGCCGGCGCATTTCGGCGATCTGGGGCGAGATGCAGGATATCAAGGTCACCGACCGTTCGATGGTCTGGAACTCCGACCTGGTGGAAACGCTCGAACTGCAGAACCTGATGGCCAATGCCATCACGACGATCTACGGCGCCGAGGCCCGCAAGGAGAGCCGCGGTTCGCATGCCCGCGAGGATTATACCGAAGGTGCATTCGCCGGCCGCGACGACCTCAACTGGCGCAAGCACACGCTTGCCTGGGTGAACGAGGCGGGCAATGTGAAGCTCGATTATCGGCCGGTTCACACCGAGCTCATCGCCGAAGGCATCGATCCGCACAAGATCGAGCCGAAGGCGCGAGTGTACTGATCATGAAACGACATTTGGGATACGTTGTCCTTGCCGCAGCCATGCTCGCCGCCTCGCCGACAGTTGCGGGGGAGCGGTACAAGCTCCGCGCGCCAGGGGGATTAAGTGCTCAGCTGGGCAATGACGTTGGCGTTTGGAAGACAGCCGATGCTGCTCGCAAGGCGCGCGCGTCGATTGGGGCTGAGAATGTCACGTCGCCGAATTTAGAATGCATCGTTCCGCCGGGAATCAAGGCCGAAGTCATTAGGCGTGAGAAATCGGTTGCGTATGTGCGGGCAAGCAATGCTGCCTTCGGTGGTTGCAGGGGGTACGTGAAAACGGACTTCCTGTCGGCAAACTAGGATCTTACCATGGTTGAACTCGCTCTCCCCAAGAATTCTCAGATGCGCGAAGGCAAGGTCTGGCCGAAGCCGGCGGGTGCCAAGAACACCCGTGAGTTCCGCGTCTACCGCTGGAGCCCGGATGATGGACAGAACCCATCGATCGACACTTTCTACATCGATGTCGACGATTGCGGCCCGATGGTGCTCGACGGCCTGCTCTACATCAAGAACAAGATCGACCCGACGCTGACCTTGCGCCGCTCCTGTCGCGAGGGCATCTGCGGCTCCTGCGCGATGAACATCGACGGCACCAATACGCTGGCCTGCACCAAGGGCCTCGACGATATCAAAGGCGCGGTGAAGATCTATCCGCTGCCGCATCTGCCCGTCGTCAAGGATCTGGTGCCCGACCTCACCAACTTCTACGCCCAGCATCGTTCGATCGAGCCGTGGCTGAAGACGGTGTCGCCGGCGCCCGCCAAGGAATGGAAGCAGAGCCATGAGGACCGTCAGAAGCTCGACGGCCTCTATGAATGCATCCTCTGCGCCTGCTGCTCGACCTCCTGTCCGAGCTACTGGTGGAACGGCGACCGCTATCTCGGCCCGGCGGTCCTGCTGCAGGCCTATCGCTGGCTGATCGATTCCAGGGATGAGGCGACCGGCGAACGTCTCGACAATCTCGAAGATCCGTTCCGCCTCTATCGCTGCCACACGATCATGAACTGCGCGCAGACCTGCCCGAAGGGCCTCAATCCGGCCAAGGCGATCGCCGAAATCAAGAAAATGATGGTCGAACGCCGGGTCTGATCAGCATGCATGCCGATGGCGGAATAGACGGCTTCGATCCCGAAGCCGTCAAGGAGATCAGGTCGCGGCTTGCCTCGGTGCGCGAACAGGGCATTCACATCGGTTTTGCGATCGAAAGCGGCAGCCGCGCCTGGGGATTTCCATCTCCCGACAGTGATTATGACTGCCGCTTCGTCTATATCCGTCCCGTCACGCATCATCTCGCGCTTGCTGCGGCGCGCGATGTCATCGAATTTCCGATCATTGGTGATATCGATACCGGTGGCTGGGATTTGCGAAAGGCGCTACTGCTTGCCCTCAAGGGCAACGCGGTGGTGGTCGAATGGCTGAAATCGCCGATCGTCTATGAAGAGGAAGCCGGTTTTCGCTCACGCCTGGGCGAGCTGCTCGATCTGATCATGGTTCCGGAAAAGGTCGCTGCCCACTATGTGGGGCTTATGCGGCAGCATTTTCAGAGCCAGGGCGAGGGGGCGATCAAGCTGAAGAAGCTCCTTTATACCGTCCGCCCGGCCATCGCGCTCGAATGGATGCGGCAGCGTTCGTTTCATGTGCTGCCGCCGATGAATATGCTGGAATGCCTCGAAGCGATCTCGATCGCGCCCGATCTTCGAACGGCGATCCTCGACCTCGTGCATGTCAAGAAACAGACGCGCGAAATGGGGGAAGGTCTGCCGCCGACGCTGGTGCAATCCTTTCTGCAGAACTCGTTCGAGCGTTATTCCCAGATATTGCGGGAGTTCGACAGGGATCCGGACAGAGATCAACGCGCGCAACACCTTGCTGACAAATTCTATGTGCAGGAAGTTTTGCAGCGGGACAGTTGAACTGTATCGTTTTTCGGTTAGTTGTTGTCACGGGCAATTTATGCAGCCTGACTTGATTAACCAAAGCGAATTACGATAATCGGACTTGTCTCACGCCCGTTTCTCTACGGTGATGGCCGAATTCAGGAGTATGATGATGCAGTTGCGATATGCGATGACAGGTCTGGTGGTGGCTCTCGCGCTAGCCGGTTGTCAGCGTACGGCATATGATTACAGCTCCAGCCCGAATGCCGGACCGGCGCCGCTGACGGCACAGCCGGTTCCCTCGGTGCAGGGCGGGCAGCTTCCGCCGGTCAATAACTCGCAGTTTCCGGCGGCACCGACGGCGACGACGGCATCGATGCCGGGGGCTCAGCCCGGCGCAATGGCCGCGAATGCGCTAGATGTCACCAAGGAATCGATGGTCGGAAGCTGGCGTGTCAACGGCAGCTGCGACATGTTCCTGACGCTGACCAATCTCGGCAGCGGTTCGCGTGGCGGAACACGCGGCTGTGTCGGCGAGCTGACGGCAATGGGCTCCTGGGAGGTTTCCGGCAAGCAGGTGCTGCTCAAGGATCGCTCGGGCAACCAGCTCGGCAGCGTCTACAAGACGGCCGATAACCGCTTCGACGGACAGACGAGCACAGGCCAGCAGATCAGCCTGAGCCGGTAAGCAAACCGGCGCGGCAAACGAACCCGGCGTGGTAAACGATCCGGCGGACCTGCGCCGTTGACTGACAGGCGGACATGCCCTCATGCAACCAATGCCGGATTATGCGCTCAGCGTCTGCGAACAGCTTAAAGCGCTGACCGCATCGGGCGCGCTTCAGGTCGATTCCGCCCAGATGGACGTGGCAAAGAGCCTTGACCGGGTACTTGCCGGGCTGAAACAGCGGCGGCCGGCGGCAAAATCGAGTGCGCTCGGCTGGCTGTTTGCCGCCAAGAAGAAATCCGCCGACGGCGCCAAGGGGCTTTACATCCATGGCAGCGTCGGCCGCGGCAAGACCATGCTGATGGACATGTTCTTCTCGATGGCGCCGTGCAAGAAAAAACGCCGGGCGCACTTCCACGAATTCATGGCGGATGTGCACAACCGCATCGCGGCGCACCGGCTGAAGCTCAAGAACGGCGAGACGAAGCAGGCCGATCCGATGCCTCCGGTTGCCGCAGCGCTTTACGAGGAAGCGGAACTGCTCTGCTTCGACGAGTTCACGGTCACCGACATCGCCGATGCGATGATCCTGTCGCGGCTGTTCTCCGAACTTTTCGCGCGTGGATGCGTGCTGGTCGCGACCTCGAACGTCGAACCCGACAATCTCTACAGGGATGGCCTTAATCGCGGCCTCTTCCTGCCCTTCGTCGCCCTGCTCAAACAGCATGTCGATATCGTCACCCTGGATTCGCCGACCGATTACCGGATGGAGAAGCTGAACAGTCAGCCGGTCTATCTGGTGCCGATCAACGAGCACAACGACATGGCGATGGATGCGTCGTGGACGCAGGCGCTGCACGGGCGCAAGGCGCAGCCGCTGGATATTCCGATGAAGGGGCGCCACATCCACGTGCCGCTCGCCGTCGACCGCATGGCGCGGTTCTCCTTTACCGATCTTTGTGACAAGCCGCTCGGGGCGACCGATTTTCTCGCGATCGCCGAACGTTTCGACATGGTCTTCGTCGATCACATCCCCTTGCTCGGACCGGAAAAACGGAACCAGATCAAGCGGTTCATCATTCTGGTCGATACGTTCTACGATCATGCCGTGCGGCTCTACATTTCCGCAGCCGCCATGCCGGAGGAGCTGCTGGTGCAGCGCCGGGGCACTGAGGGGTTCGAATTCGACCGCACGGCCTCGCGCCTTTTCGAGATGCGCAGTGCCGAATATCTTGCGCTGCACCATGAGAAGCGGGCCGCCGAGTAACAATCCAGTGACAAGCTATCTTACGTTTACGTAAGAATTTTTGTATCTAAACGATTGAAAACGCTGCATCAAAATTAATGGATTGCCATTTTTTGGCTTTGGGTCTATGCGATTGCGGCATTGGGTGGTGCCTTGCTGCGTGCTGCTCGACGAATTTGATCGCAAAGGAAACAGCGAAATGGCGCGTAACAAGATCGCACTCATTGGTTCTGGCATGATTGGTGGCACGCTGGCGCACCTCGCCGGCCTGAAGGAACTGGGCGACATCGTCCTCTTCGATATTGCGGACGGCATTCCCCAGGGCAAGGGTCTCGACATCTCCCAGTCCTCGCCGGTTGAAGGCTTCGACGTCAATCTGACGGGCGCCAGCGACTATTCTGCGATCGAAGGCGCCGACGTCTGCATCGTCACCGCCGGCGTCGCCCGCAAGCCGGGCATGAGCCGCGACGATCTTCTCGGCATCAACCTCAAGGTCATGGAACAGGTCGGCGCCGGCATCAAGAAATATGCCCCGAACGCCTTCGTGATCTGCATCACCAACCCGCTCGACGCCATGGTCTGGGCGCTGCAGAAGTTCTCCGGCCTTCCGGCCAACAAGGTCGTCGGCATGGCCGGCGTTCTCGACTCTTCGCGCTTCCGGCTTTTCCTCGCCAAGGAATTCAACGTCTCCGTCCAGGACGTGACGGCCTTCGTGCTCGGCGGCCACGGCGATACGATGGTGCCGCTCGCCCGTTACTCCACCGTCGGCGGCATTCCGCTCACCGACCTCGTCACCATGGGCTGGGTCACCAAGGAACGTCTCGAAGAGATCATTCAGCGCACCCGTGACGGCGGCGCCGAAATCGTCGGCCTGTTGAAGACCGGCTCGGCCTATTACGCGCCGGCCGCCTCGGCGATCGAAATGGCCGAATCCTACCTCAAGGACAAGAAGCGCGTGCTGCCCTGCGCGGCCCATCTGAGCGGTCAGTACGGCGTCAAGGACATGTATGTCGGCGTTCCCACCGTCATCGGTGCCGGCGGCGTCGAGCGCATCATCGAGATCGACCTCAACAAGACCGAGAAGGAAGCCTTCGACAAGTCCGTCGGCGCCGTCGCCGGTCTCTGCGAAGCCTGCATCAACATCGCGCCTGCCCTCAAGTAGGCGATGGGCTGAACCAATCGAAATAGGGATAGACCCATGAACATTCATGAATATCAAGCCAAGGCTCTGCTGAAGGGCTATGGCGCGCCGGTTGCCGAGGGTGTGGCTATTCTCAAGGTCGAGGAAGCCGAGGCTGCCGCCAAGTCGCTTCCCGGCCCGCTTTACGTGGTCAAGAGCCAGATCCATGCCGGCGGCCGCGGCAAGGGCAAGTTCAAGGAACTGTCGCCGGAAGCCAAGGGCGGCGTGCGTCTCGCCAAGTCGATCGACGAAGTGGTCGCCCATGCCAAGGAAATGCTTGGTCATACGCTGGTGACGGCCCAGACCGGCGAAGCCGGCAAGCAGGTCAATCGCCTTTACATCGAAGACGGCGCCGACATTGCCCGCGAGCTCTATTGCTCGCTGCTGGTCGACCGCTCGGTCGGCCGTGTGGCTTTCGTGGTTTCCACCGAAGGCGGCATGGATATCGAAGCTGTCGCCCACGACACGCCCGAGAAGATCCAGACGATCGCCATCGATCCGGAAGCCGGCGTGACGGCTGCCGACGTTGCAGCGATCTCCAAGGCTCTGCAGCTCGACGGCGCTGCCGCCGAAGATGCCAAGTCGCTCTTCCCGGCGCTCTACAAGGCCTTCAACGAGAAGGACATGGCGCTGCTCGAGGTCAATCCGCTGATCGTCATGAAGGATGGCCACCTGCGCGTTCTCGACGCCAAGATGTCCTTCGACGGCAATGCGCTCTTCCGTCACGACGACGTCAAGCTGCTGCGCGACGAGACCGAAGAAGACGCCAAGGAAATCGAGGCCTCGAAGTGGGACCTCGCCTATGTCGCCCTCGACGGCAATATCGGCTGCATGGTCAATGGCGCCGGCCTTGCCATGGCGACGATGGATATCATCAAGCTCTACGGTAAAGAGCCGGCTAACTTCTGCGATGTCGGCGGCGGCGCCGGCAAGGAGAAGGTTGCTGCGGCTTTCAAGATCATCACCGCGGACCCCAAGGTCGAAGGCATCCTCGTCAACATCTTCGGCGGCATCATGAAGTGCGATGTCATTGCCGAGGGCGTGATTGCCGCGGTCAAGGAAGTCGGCCTCAAGGTTCCGCTCGTCGTGCGCCTTGAAGGCACCAATGTCGAGCTCGGCAAGAAGATCCTGAACGAGTCGGGTCTCGCCATCACGGCGGCTGACGACTTGGACGATGCGGCCAAGAAGATCGTCGCGGCGATCAACGGCTGAGAACGATCATGGCCTTCCATTCCACGCCCTCCGCAGCGCATTTTCGCCTCAACGCCTTCGCCGGCGTATGGGACGGGGAAGAGCGTATTGCGGCGTCGGCGTGGACGAGTGAAGGCAAGGCCAGTGCCGCGCTCTCCGGCGAGACGCTGTTCGGCGGGTTCTTCCTCGAACAGCGCTATCGTCAGACGCGTGACGGTGCCGTTTCCTTCGAGGCCCGAAATGTTTTCGGCTTCGATGCTTCGGACCAGTCCTACAAGCTCTACCAGTTCGACAGCGCGGGTTTTGCGCCTCCCTCCCCGGCTTCCGGGGAGTGGAACGGCAATGAGCTGGTGCTGATGAAGACTTCGCCGCGCGGCAGACAGCGCGCCGCATTCGCATTTGACAATGAAGACTGCTACCGGATGGGCGTCAGCTTTTCGCCTGCAGGCAGCGATACTTGGCAGGAGGTCGTCAGCGGCATCTATCGTCGTGCGCCCTCCACGTCTTCCAACCTCTCCTAAATAAAGGCCTCGCATGTCCATTCTCGTCAACAAAGACACCAAGGTTCTCGTGCAGGGCCTGACCGGCAAGACCGGCACGTTCCACACCGAACAGGCGCTCGCCTATTACGGCACGCAGATGGTCGGCGGCATCCACCCGAAGAAGGGCGGCGAAAACTGGACCGGCTCGAAGGGCGAAAGCCTGCCGATCTTCGCAACCGTTGCCGAAGGCAAGGAAAAGACCGGCGCCAACGCATCGGTCATCTATGTTCCGCCGGCCGGTGCTGCCGATGCGATCATCGAGGCGATCGACGCCGAGATCCCGTTCATCACCTGCATCACCGAAGGCATCCCGGTCATGGACATGGTGCGCGTCAAGGCTCGCCTCGACCGTTCCAAGTCGCGACTGCTTGGGCCCAACTGCCCGGGCATCATGACCCCGGAAGAGTGCAAGATCGGCATCATGCCGGGCTCGATCTTCCGCAAAGGCTCGGTCGGCATCGTGTCCCGTTCGGGCACGCTGACCTATGAAGCCGTGTTCCAGACCTCCAACGAAGGCCTCGGCCAGACGACGGCCGTCGGCATCGGCGGCGACCCGGTCAAGGGCACCGAGTTCATCGACGTGCTGGAAATGTTCCTGGCCGACGAAGCCACGACCTCGATCATCATGATCGGCGAAATCGGCGGCTCGGCTGAAGAAGACGCGGCCCAGTTCCTCATCGATGAGGCCAAGAAGGGCCGCAAGAAGCCGATGGCCGGCTTCATCGCCGGCCGTACGGCGCCGAAGGGCCGCACCATGGGCCATGCCGGCGCCGTGGTATCCGGCGGCAAGGGCGATGCGGAATCGAAGATCGCGGCGATGGAAGCGGCAGGCATCAAGGTGTCGCCGTCTCCGGCCCGCCTCGGCAAGACGCTGGTTGAAGTCCTCAAGGGCTAATCCAACTTATACCCGGGCGGAGGAGCGGCATCTCAGCCTTCCGCCCGGCCTTGACGGCACGAGACATGCAGATGCGCCGCGGACAGGCGGCAATCGGAATGCGGCAGCCGGCGATAGCCGGCAAATTCATCAAAGTCGGGAGGCGGACGGAAGCGTCCGCATAACACCATGGCACGGCAAGAAGCCAACGAGCAGTTTCAGATCACCTCGTTTTTGGATGGCGCCAACGCGGCCTATATCGAGCAGCTCTATGCGCGATACGAAGAGGATCCGGCGTCGGTCGACGATCAGTGGCGCACCTTCTTCAAGGCGCTGGAAGACGATCCCAGCGATGTGAAGAGAGCGGCCAAGGGGGCTTCCTGGCGCAAGAAGAACTGGCCGCTGGCGGCCGGCGGCGATCTGGTGTCGGCGCTCGACGGCGACTGGGGCATCGTCGAGAAGGTCATCGAGACCAAGGTCAAGGCCAAGGCCGAAGCGCAGGGCAAGCCTGTCGACAGCACCGACGTTCTGCAGGCGACGCGCGATTCCGTGCGCGCCATCATGATGATCCGCGCCTACCGCATGCGCGGCCACCTGCATGCCAAGCTCGACCCGCTCGGCATCGCCGCATCGGTCGACGATTATCGCGAGCTGTCGCCGGAGAATTACGGCTTCACATCAGCCGATTACGACCGCAGGATCTTCATCGATAACGTGCTCGGCCTGGAATACGCGACCATCCGCGAGATGATCGATATTCTCGAGCGCACCTATTGCTCGACGCTCGGCGTCGAATTCATGCACATCTCCAATCCGGAAGAGAAGGCCTGGATCCAGGAGCGTATCGAAGGACCGGACAAGGGCGTGGCTTTCACGGCCGAAGGCAAGAAGGCGATCCTTGCCAAGCTCATCGAAGCCGAAGGCTACGAACAGTTCCTCGACGTCAAGTTCAAGGGCACCAAGCGCTTCGGCCTCGACGGCGGCGAATCGCTGATCCCGGCGCTAGAGCAGATCTTGAAGCGCGGCGGTCATCTCGGCCTCAAGGAAGCCGTCTTCGGCATGGCCCATCGCGGCCGCCTGAACGTGCTGTCCCAGGTCATGGGCAAACCGCACCGGGCGATCTTCCACGAGTTCAAGGGCGGCTCCTACGCACCCGACGAAGTCGAAGGTTCGGGCGACGTCAAGTACCATCTCGGCGCCTCCTCCGACCGTGAATTCGACGGCAACAAGGTGCATGTCTCGCTGACGGCAAACCCCTCGCATCTTGAAATCGTCGACCCGGTGGTCATGGGCAAGGCCCGCGCCAAGCAGGACATGAATGCGGCCGTCTGGGACGGCGACATCATTCCGCTTTCCGAACGCGCCAAGGTTCTGCCGCTGCTGATTCATGGCGACGCGGCCTTCGCCGGCCAGGGCGTCATCGCCGAAATCCTCGGCCTTTCCGGTCTGCGCGGCCATCGCGTCGCCGGCACCATGCACGTCATCATCAACAACCAGATCGGCTTCACCACGAACCCGGCCTTCTCGCGTTCGTCGCCCTATCCGTCCGACGTCGCCAAGATGATCGAGGCGCCGATCTTCCACGTCAACGGCGACGATCCGGAAGCGGTCGTTTATGGCGCCAAGATCGCCACCGAATTCCGCATGAAGTTCCACAAGCCTGTGGTGCTCGACATGTTCTGCTATCGCCGCTACGGCCACAATGAAGGCGATGAACCGTCCTTCACGCAGCCGAAGATGTACAAGGTCATCCGCGGCCACAAGACCGTGCTGCAGATCTATGCGGCGCGTCTCGTCGCCGAAGGCCTGCTCACCGAAGGTGAAGTCGAGAAACTGAAGGCCGACTGGCGCGCCCATCTCGAACAGGAGTTCGAGGCCGGCCAGCACTATAAGCCGAATAAGGCCGACTGGCTTGATGGCGAGTGGTCGGGCCTGCGCGCGGCCGACAATGCCGACGAGCAGCGCCGCGGCAAAACGGCCGTGCCGATGAAGACGCTGAAGGAGATCGGCCGCAAGCTGTCGGAGATCCCGGCAGGCTTCAATGCCCATCGCACGATCCAGCGCTTCATGGAAAACCGCGCCAACATGATCGCCACCGGCGAGGGCATCGACTGGGCGATGGCCGAAGCGCTCTCCTTCGGCGCGCTTTGCGTCGAAGGCAGCAAGATCCGTCTGTCCGGCCAGGATTGCGAACGCGGCACCTTCTCGCAGCGCCATTCGGTTCTCTACGATCAGGAAACCGAGGAACGCTACATCCCGCTCGCCAACCTCTCGCCGACGCAGGGTCGCTACGAAGTCATCAATTCGATGCTTTCGGAAGAGGCGGTGCTCGGTTTCGAATACGGCTACTCGCTTGCCCGCCCGAATGCGCTGACGCTCTGGGAAGCCCAGTTCGGCGATTTCGCCAACGGCGCGCAGGTGGTTTTCGACCAGTTCATCTCGTCGGGCGAACGCAAATGGCTGCGCATGTCGGGCCTCGTCTGCCTGCTGCCGCATGGTTATGAAGGTCAGGGCCCGGAACATTCCTCGGCCCGCCTCGAGCGTTTCCTGCAGCTTTGCGCAGAAGACAATATGCAGGTCGCCAACGTCACGACGCCGGCGAACTACTTCCATATCCTGCGCCGGCAGCTGAAGCGCGACTTCCGCAAGCCGCTGATCCTGATGACGCCGAAATCGCTGCTGCGCCACAAGCGGGCGGTCTCGACGCTTGCCGAAATGGCCGGCGAATCCGCCTTCCATCGCCTGCTCTGGGACGATGCCGAAGTGATCAAGGACGGCCCGATCAAGCTGCAGAAGGACAACAAGATCCGTCGTGTCGTCATGTGCTCCGGCAAGGTCTATTACGATCTTCTCGAAGAACGCGAAAAGCGCGGCATCGACGACATCTATCTCCTGCGTGTCGAACAGCTCTATCCGTTCCCGGCAAAGGCGCTGATCAACGAGCTGTCGCGCTTCCGCAATGCCGAGATGGTCTGGTGCCAGGAAGAGCCGAAGAACATGGGCGCATGGTCGTTCATCGACCCCTTCCTCGAATGGGTGCTCGCCCATATCGATGCAAAGTACCAGCGCGTCCGTTATACCGGCCGTCCGGCCGCCGCCTCACCGGCGACGGGCCTGATGTCCAAGCATCTGTCGCAGCTCGCCGCATTCCTCGAGGATGCATTGGGCGGCTAAAACAAGGAGGGCGCAATGGCTTATTTCTTTCTGAGACTGCAGCCGCCGCGCCCGACTTTCCCGCATGACGGAACGGGCGAGGAAATGGCGGCGATGAAACGCCATGTCGAATACTGGCACCGCCATGCTCTTGCGGGATCGGCGATCGTCGTCGGTCCCGTCTTCGAGGGTGAAGGCGCCTTCGGCATGGCAGTCGTCGAAGTCGAGGATCGGGCGGCGGCACAAGCTCTTGCCGACGGCGATCCGATCATCGCTTCCGGCTTCGGTTTCCGTTTCGATATTCTGCCGATGCCTTCGATCATTTTGCGGCCGCCCGCCGTCTGAAACGCATAAACGAAAACACACGAAATCAGGATTTGAACAATGGCCACAGAAATCCGCGTTCCAACTCTCGGTGAATCCGTCAGCGAGGCAACCGTCGGCACCTGGTTCAAGAAGGTCGGCGACGCCATCAAGGCCGATGAGCCGATTCTCGAGCTTGAAACCGACAAGGTGACCATCGAAGTTCCAGCACCCGCCTCCGGTACGCTTTCGGAAATCGTCGCTGCCGCCGGCGAGACCGTCGGCCTCGGCGCGCTGCTCGGCCAGATCTCCGCAGGTGCCGGCGCCGCTGCCGCACCGGCTGCGGCTGCACCGGCCGCCGCCCCCGCTCAGCCAGCCCCGGCCGCTGCTGCCCAGCCGGCGCCGGTCGCCGCTGCTGCATCGTCGTCGAGCGCCTCGGTCTCCACCATGCCGCCGGCACCGGCGGCTTCGAAGATGCTTGCCGAAAACAACCTTTCCGCCGATCAGATCGACGGTAGCGGCAAGCGCGGCCAGGTGCTGAAGGGCGATGTCATCGCCGCCGTCGCCAAGGGCATTTCCGCTCCGGCAGCAGCGCCCGCCGCTCCGGTCGCCGCGCGCGGCCCGTCGACGGTCGAGGATGCCTCGCGCGAAGAGCGCGTGAAGATGACGCGCCTGCGCCAGACGATTGCCAAGCGCCTCAAGGACGCGCAGAACACCGCCGCCATGCTGACCACCTACAATGAGGTGGACATGAAGGCGGTCATGGATCTGCGCAACAAGTACAAGGACATTTTCGAGAAGAAGCACGGCGTCAAGCTCGGCTTCATGGGCTTCTTCACCAAGGCGGTGACGCATGCGCTGAAGGAACTGCCGGCCGTCAACGCCGAGATCGACGGCACCGACGTCATCTACAAGAACTACTGCCATGTCGGCATGGCCGTCGGCACCGATAAGGGCCTCGTCGTTCCCGTTATCCGCGACGCCGACCAGATGTCGATCGCCGAAATCGAGAAGGAACTCGGCCGTCTTGCCAAGGCAGCCCGTGACGGCTCGCTCTCCATGGCCGACATGCAGGGCGGCACCTTCACCATCACCAATGGCGGCGTCTACGGTTCGCTGATGTCCTCGCCGATCCTCAACGCGCCGCAGTCCGGCATTCTCGGCATGCACAAGATCCAGGAACGGCCGGTTGCGATCGGCGGCCAGGTGGTCATCCGTCCGATGATGTATCTGGCGCTGTCCTACGATCACCGCATCGTCGACGGCAAGGAAGCGGTCACCTTCCTCGTGCGCGTGAAGGAGAGCCTCGAAGATCCGGAGCGTCTGGTTCTCGATCTCTAAGGAGCATTTTCGATGCGGAACCGGATCATGCGAGCGGCGCGCCTTCTTCTTTGCGCTGCCGCCGCGCATCTTCCGGTCTCCGCGTCGGCCGCCGGCTGGACGAGCAGCAATTTCGAGCTGGTGGTGCTCAGCGACGCCGAACTTTCCGGGCGGTCGATCAACGTGATCCACATGGGCAATGTCGAGCTGACCTCGGGACGCATCGTCGCGGCCGACCCGCTCGCCCAGCCCGATCGTCCGGCGCTTGCAAGAACGGTTGCGCCGGGTGCCTATCCGGTGACGCTCTACCAGGCCTTCGGGCGCATTGCCGTCGCCGGCATGCGGTTTGCCGAGGGCAAGCCGGATCATTGGGAGCTTGCGGTTCTGCCCGGGCAGGACCCGGCGACGCTGAAGGATGACGAGATTTTCGGCTATCCGGTCGATGCCGGCGTCGGCTGCTATATGGACGCAGAGACGCTCGCTCTGATCGACGAGCGTGAAGCGCAGGTGCAGGCCCAGAAGCCTGACGCCGACATCAATTATTACGACGACGTGCTGGCCGCCGATCTCGATGCCAACAAGGGCACCTATGCGCTGCACCGGCCGGTCGCCGGCAAGAAGGGCAATGTCGCGGTGTTCTGGAGCGGCTGGGGCGACGGTTTCTATCCGGTTTTCTGGGGTCTCGACAAAGACGGCCGCGCGCTGGTGCTGCTGACGGATTTCGGCGTGATCGAGAATGCCGACGGGAAAAGGGAGCCGAAGCTGCAATGAGCGCTGGGACCGGCATCACGGCGGGGCGGAAGGGGGTGGCTGCAATCGCAGCCGCTGCCTTCTTCGGTGTTCCGGTGACCGCCTTCGGCGCCGACTGCAAGCAGGAACAGGCGGTCTATGTCGATCGCGACGCGGCGTATGAATTGCGATTTACGCCGCTGAATTCTCCATCCGCTGCCGCCAGCAATCAGTTCAAGGTCAGCGCGCTCAGGACATCAGTCGTGATGGAAGGTTATGTCATGCCATCGGAAGATCCGGTGCGTACCATCGGCATCCTGATGTTCAATTGTCCCGAAGGCGACGCCACCGGCGCCGATCTCGATGCCTGCACGGTCTGGCAGGGCGCTGTCTACGGCATGAATGCCGAGGGCGAACTCGACAATCTGCAGCCGGAAGGTGCTGCGGCGGCCGAAAAGCTCGTGCTTCCGGGTCTCGGTCCTGCCATTCGCGAATCCAGCGCCTGGGGCGAGGGCAAGGCGTCCGTGGCGCCCTGGGACGTGCTTGTTTTCAAGGAGTGTGCGACATGAGCGATGCCCCTGTTGTTCTCGTGACCGGCGGAAGCCGGGGCATCGGCGCTGCGGTCTGCCGCCTTGCTGCGCACCAGGGCTGGCGTGTCGCGGTGAATTACGCCTCCAACCGCAAGGCGGCGGACGCCGTCGTCGCGGCGATCGTCGAAGGTGGCGGCGAGGCCGTGGCGATTGAAGGCGATGTCGGCAAGGCTCAGGATATCGTCTCGATGTTTGCGGCCGTCGACCGGCATTTCGGCCGGCTCGACGGGCTCGTCAACAATGCCGGCATCGTCGACTATCCGCAGCGGGTCGACGAGATGTCGGCCGAGCGGATCGAGCGCATGCTGCGTGTCAATGTGGCCGGTTCCATGCTCTGCGCCGCGCAGGCTATACGGCGTATGTCGAGCCGGCACGGCGGGCAGGGTGGGGCGATCGTCAACGTCTCGTCGATGGCGGCGATCCTCGGTTCGGCGACGCAATATGTCGATTATGCCGCCTCGAAGGCGGCGGTCGACACGTTCACCATCGGGCTGGCGCGCGAGGTTGCCGCCGAGGGCATCCGGGTGAATGCGATAAGACCCGGCATCATCGAAACCGAGCTCCATGCTTCGGGCGGGCTGCCGGACCGGGCGCGCGAAATGGCGCCGTCGGTCCCGATGCAGCGCGCGGGTTCGCCCGAGGAGGTGGCGGATGCGATCCTCTATCTCCTTTCTCCTTCGGCTTCCTATGTAACCGGCGCGATCCTCAATGTAAGCGGCGGCCGCTAGAGCGACAGGGCGAAAAACAGCATGCAGTCTATTCTCGAATTCCTCGGCCTGATGGCCGTCTTCACGGTCAAAGCAATCCGTGACCGCTTCATCGCCGGCGGCAAATGGTTCAACCGCATCACCGAAGCGGCACTCGTCGGCTTCGGTTTCCGCCTCGCGCTGTCGCGCGCGGACTAAACGATAATCCAAAAGGAAAAAACAAATGTCTTATGATGTGATCATTATCGGAACCGGCCCTGGCGGCTATGTCTGCGCCGTCAAGGCAGCCCAGCTCGGCCTCAAGGTCGCCGTCGTCGAAAAGCGCGCGACTTACGGCGGCACCTGCCTGAATGTCGGCTGCATCCCGTCGAAGGCGCTGCTGCATGCCTCCGAAATGTTCCATCAGGCCGGCCACGGCATGAGCGCGCTCGGCATCGACATTCCGGCACCGACGCTCAACCTCGGCAATATGATGGCCCACAAGGATGCGACGGTGAAGGCGAATGTCGACGGTGTCGCCTTCCTTTTCAAGAAGAACAAGATCGATACCTTCCAGGGCACCGGCAAGATCGTTTCGGCCGGCAAGGTTTCCGTCACCGCCGCCGATGGCGCGGTGCAGGAGATCGAGGGCAAGAACATCGTCATCGCCACGGGTTCCGAGGTTGCCGGCATTCCCGGGGTACAGGTCGAGATCGATGAAAAGACCATCATCTCGTCCACCGGCGGCATCGCGCTCGAAAAGGTGCCGGAAACGCTGATCGTCGTCGGCGGCGGCGTCATCGGCCTCGAACTCGGTTCGGTCTGGTCGCGCCTCGGCGCCAAGGTCACCGTCGTCGAATATCTCGACACCATCCTCGGCGGCATGGACGGCGAAGTCTCCAAGCAGTTCCAGCGCATGCTCGCCAAGCAGGGCATCGATTTCAATCTTAGCGCCAAGGTCACCGGCGTCGAAAAGGGCGACAAGGGCGCCAAGGTCACGTTCGAGCCGGTCAAGGGCGGCGACAAGGTGACGCTCGACGCCGAAGTCGTGCTGATCGCTACCGGCCGCAAGCCTTACACATCGGGTCTCGGCCTGGAAGAGGCAGGTGTGGTGCTCGACAATCGTGGCCGTGTCGAGATCGACGGTCACTTCAAGACCAATGTCGCCGGCATCTATGCGATCGGCGATGTGGTCAAGGGTCCGATGCTGGCGCACAAGGCCGAAGACGAGGGTGTGGCGCTTGCCGAAATCCTCGCCGGCCAGCACGGCCACGTCAATTACGAGGTCATTCCGAGCGTCGTCTACACCCAGCCGGAAATCGCTTCGGTCGGCAAGACCGAGGAAGAGCT
This sequence comes from Rhizobium esperanzae, assembly GCF_014197615.1. GTDB lineage: Bacteria > Pseudomonadota > Alphaproteobacteria > Rhizobiales > Rhizobiaceae > Rhizobium > Rhizobium esperanzae_A. The sequence goes on along the minus strand of NZ_JACIFY010000025.1, from coordinate 43,916 downwards.
GAAGGCGGCAGGCGTTACCTATAAGGTCGGCAAGTTTCCGTTCACCGCAAACGGCCGTGCCCGCGCGATGCTGGCCACCGACGGCTTCGTCAAGATCCTTGCCGACAAGGAAACCGATCGGGTGCTCGGCGGCCATATCGTCGGCTTCGGCGCCGGCGAGATGATCCACGAAATCGCCGTGCTGATGGAATTCGGCGGGTCGTCGGAAGATCTCGGCCGCACCTGCCACGCGCATCCGACAATGTCGGAAGCGGTCAAGGAGGCTGCGCTCGCGACCTTCTTCAAGCCGATCCATATGTAAGCTTACATCTTCGTAACAAAGCCTGGAGCCGCTTGCCGCAAGGCAGGCGGCTGCTTTATTTGTGACGTATCGCAGAGTCCGGCATTTGATGAAGGTGAAGAAATGCAGCAGCCATCCGCCAAGGGTTACAGCCTAAGCCAGCGTCTTCTTCACTGGGCGGTGGCTCTGCTGATCTTCTTCAACCTGCTGTTTCCCGACGGCATGAACATCTGGCATCGGCTGATGCGCAGAGGCGAGGTGTCGACGCCGGAGCAGATTGCGTCGGCGAATATCCATGCCTATGTCGGCATTGCCATCCTGCTGCTCGCGGCCGCCAGGCTCGGGCTGCGTTTTATCAAGGGGGCGCCCGCCGAGGTCGCGGAGGAACCAGCGCTCTTTCGCCTTGCGGCGAAGCTTGCCCATGCCGGGCTCTACATCCTGATCTTCGCCATGCCGCTTTCGGGCATCGCGGCCTATTATTTCGGCATCAATGCCGCCGGGTCGTTCCACGCGGATATCCTGAAAATCATTCTTTGGGCGCTGATCGCGGCGCATGTCGCCGGCGCGCTCGTCCATCAGTTCTATTGGAAAACCAATGTCCTTCGCCGGATGACGCTCGGCTGAGCGCCGGCGGGTTCAGTTCACCGCCGTCACCGTAAAGCCCTGCTGGCGCAGCAGTTCGATGACGCCGTCCTTGCCGGGCAGGTGCAGGGCGCCGACCGCCATGAAGACATTGCCGCTCTCGAGAATGGGGGCGGCGCGCTCGGCCATGACCTTGTTGCGGTCGAGGATGACGCGCTGTTCGAAGGCGGCGTAGTCGTTGCTTTCATCCTTGTCCTCCGGCGTCACGGTCTTCAGCATCGGCATCGTCATGCCGATATCGCCGGAGAGATAAAGGTCGGTCATCGTCTCCACCACATCGCTCATCTTGTCGCCGAGCTCCAGCGTCTCGATCAGCGACTTCAGATGGAATTCGATCGGCAGGTCGGCCATGGCCTGGATCTGTTCGGCCAGCGTTTCCAGCCCCTTGACCTGTTTGCCCTCGGCAACGGCGTCGGTGGCGATCTTCTGGTCTAGGAATTGTACGCCTTTCGCCTTGCGGGCGATTTCGCAGGCCGGCAGGGCTACGGCGCTGGAGATCATCCATGGCCGCATGCGGGAGACGGCGCTGAGCGGGATACCACGCTGCTTGAGGCCTGCTTCGAGGCGCTTGTAGTCCTCGGGAGAAAGCAGCTTGTCGATCGTCGTGCCGTCGGTGAACATGGTCAGCTCCGGCCTTGCGAGCAGGGCGGCGGTCGCTTTGCGCTCATCGAGAATCTCGTCGGATTCGATAATGATCGTATTCGCTGCGTCGTGGGCGGCCTGGGCGCGCGGCGGCAGGGCCAGCACACGCGGATCGGTGACATGCATGCTGCCGAGCAGCCACGAGGGTGCAAGTCCGGGCTTTTCGATTTTCCAGAAGATGCCCTTGCCGTTCGGCGTTGCCTCGGCTTCCTTCACCGCTTCGGCATAGCGGGCCGGATCGTTCTGCTGCAGTTCGACCATCAGGTTGCGACCGGTGCAGGCTGCGTCTTCGGCCGCTGCCGGCCTTGCCACGAGGAAGGCGACAAACAAGGCCGCGAGCAGCAGCATATGAAAGGCTGCGATCAACCAGAGAAGCAGATTGGCCGACACTGCAAGGTAAGACGTCCGGCGGCCGATTGATATCGTCATGATGGTGTTTCCGATCACATGCCTTGTGCCTGCCATGCTCTACGCCCGGCTTGCGCATATTCCCTTAAGAGAATGCGTTAACGAAAGCTTAGGCGCGCGGATGGGCGCGATCATACACTTCCAGGAGCCGCGAGGCATCCACCCCGGTATAGACCTGCGTTGTCGAAAGGCTGGCATGGCCGAGCAGTTCCTGAATGGTGCGCAGATCGCCGCCGCCGGCAAGCAGGTGGGTGGCGAAGGAGTGACGGAGCGCATGGGGCGTGGCCGTCTCCGGCAGGCCGAAGGCGCTGCGCAGTTTCTGCATGGCGCGCTGGATGATTGCCGGCTGCAGCTTGCCGCCGCGCGCACCGCGAAACAGCGGCTCTGCTGCCTCCAGATCGTATGGGCAGAGTGTGCGATATTTCTCGACCGCGTCGAAAACCACGGAGAGCAGCGGTACCAGCCGCGTCTTGTTGCCCTTGCCGGTGATGCGCAGTGTCGTGGCACCCTTTTGCAGATCGGTGGGAACAAGATCCAGCGCCTCGGAGATACGCAGGCCGCAGCCGTAGAGCAGGGTCATGACGGCCGCGTCGCGCGCGGCGATCCAGGGTTCGTCGTGAAGTTGGGCTTCGTTGCTGACGACGGTGATCGCCTGGGTATCGGACAGCGGCTTGGGCAGCGATTTCGGCTGCTTCGGCGAGCGGATCGCGCTGGCGCCGGCGGCATTGACCAGGCCCTTCTTTTCGAGATGGCGCAGCAGCGAGCGAAGGCCGGCGAGATTGCGGCCGAGCGAGCGGGCGCCGGAGCCCTGCTTGCGCCGGGCCGCCAGGAAGGCGCGGAAATCGGCGGGGCGCAATTCCCTGATATCGCCAAGCGTCGTCGGGCCGGCGAGATGGCCGGTCAGGAAGGTCAGGAACTGGCGGGTGTCGCGCTCATAGGCATCGAGCGTATGCTCGGAAAGACGGCGTTCGCGGGCGAGATTTTCGAGCCATGCGGCCCGTTCCGCCATCAGGCCGGGATCGGCGATGATCAAGAGTTCGTTCACGTCACTGGCCTTGAATTTGCCTTCAAGTCCGCCAATTTGAAGCAGGAACGGTTATGGAATTGCTAATGCCGGCCAAACCTTTGTCATCCCCAGATCATATTCTACTGCGATAGCTTTATACCCCATAGACAGGATCTTTCATGGCACGGCGCGATTCCATGACGGCTTTCGGACAGCTCGCGGAAGCGATCGCTCTCGTTTCACAGGGAAAGCCCGGTCATATCGTCGACACGCTGATTGCCGAACGCGGCCAGAGGATCGTGAAACATCCGCTCTGGCCGGTCATGCGGCCGTTCCTCTACACGCTGCTGCGCTACAACAAGGCGATCGAATTCGCCAATGCGGTTGCCAAAATGCCGGGTTTCCAGTCGTTCGAATATCTGAGCGGCGTGCTGAAACTCGACATCGGCATCACCAATGGCGAACGCATTCCGAGTAGCGGCGGCTTTATCCTCGTCAGCAATCATCCCACGGGCATTGCCGACGGCGTTGCCGTGTTCGATCTCCTGAAGGCACGCCGCCCGGATATGATGTTCTTCGCCAATCGCGATGCGATCCGCGTCAATCCTCGCTTTGCCGAGATGATCATCCCGGTCGAATGGCGGGAGGAGCACAAGAGCAAGCTGAAGGCGCGCGAGACGCTGCAATTGACCAACCACGCGGTGCGGGAAGGCAAGGCGACGGTGCTCTTTCCCTCCGGCCGCATCGCCTACTGGGCGAACGGCCGGCTGAACGAACGCCCATGGAAGACTTCGGCCGTCGGGCTGGCGCGCAAATACAACCTGCCGATCCTTCCCGTCCACATGACGGCGCGCAATTCCGGCCTGTTCTATTGGCTGGCGAAGTGGTCGACGGAACTTCGCGACATGACGGTGTTTCACGAATTGCTGAACAAACGCGGCGACCGCTTCGATTTCGTGATCGGCAATCTCATTCCGGCCGAACATCTGGATGGCGATCTCAACGAGGTGACGAAGGCGCTGGAGAAACATACGGTGCACGATATGGCAGCCGATGGTGACGCGACCTTCGCGCCGGTCGGCCCGCCGGCCGCGGCGATCCCTCGCGAGCTTCCGGTTCCCGCCATTTAAATCGATCGGCGCTGCCATGACGATCGATATCCGCATGATCCGCGATCGATTGCCCGATGACATCGCCGATCTCGAAAGCGAGGCTCGGCGGGAAGGATATTCCCATATCGCCCGGCTGATCGATGACTGGTCGGCCGGCGCCGTCAGGTTCGAGCGTGACGGCGAAAGGTTGCTGGGCGCCTATGTCGATGAGGCGATCGTCGGCGTCGGAGGCGTGACCATTGAAGCCGCCATGCCGGGCGCGTTGCGGATGCGGCGGTTCTACATCAGCCCGACAATGCGCGGACGCGGTATTGGCCGGATGCTGGCCTTGGCGCTGCTCGACCATGCGCGATCCTGCTGCAGCATCGTCACCGTTCATGCGGGAAATGCCGATGCGGCGAAATTCTGGGAGTCGCTCGGATTTCAGGCCACCGGGCCGGACGGGCACACACATCGCCTCGATCTGCCTAGGCCGGGTGAGCGCGACGATCCAGCGGTCAAGGATTCGCGCCGCTGATGGAGGGCAACGTACTGCGGTGCGATCCGCAGGCGGGGTCGAGATTTACGCTCCGATCTCGCGGAGGCGGATGGCCTGGCGCGCCAGCAACCGCTCGACATCGGCAATATCGAGTGCCGAGAGGCTCGCGCCCGGTTTGCGCAGGGTGGCGGATTTGATCACGCCGCGTTTGGCAAGCACATATTTGCGGCAGGCAAGGCCGATGCCCTGCTGCTGTTCATAGCGGGCGAGCGGCAGATAGGCGTCGAAGATCGCATGGGCGCGATCGGGATGTCCGGCCGCATAGGCCTCGACGACGCCGACCATCATCTCGGGATAACAAAAGCCGGTCATGGCGCCATCGGCGCCGCGGCTCATCTCTTCCGGCAGGAAAAGCCCGCCATTGCCGCAAAGGATGGAGATGCGCCGCATGCCGCCCTTGTCGCTGGCGGCGCGAAGTGCCGATATCTTCGCAAGGCCCGGCCAGTCCTCGTGTTTGAGCATGACGCAGTTCGGCACCTCGTTGACGATGCGCTCGATCACCTTGGGCGCGATCGTCACATTGGTGGTGAGCGGATAATCCTGCAGCACGAAGGGCGTATCGCCCAGGGTTTCGCCGACCGACTGGTAGAAGGCGAAGGCCTGGTCGTCGGTCTTGACCGTCCAGGGCGGTGCAACCATGACGCCGGCAGCACCCGCTGCCATGACCGCTTCGGAAAGTTCGCGCATCGGAGCAAGCCCCGGCGCCGAGACGCCGACGACGACGGGCAGACGCCCGTCGAGGCGCTTCAGCACACGCTCGACCACGGTCCGCGATTCCTCGGCGGTCAGCTTCGGCGCCTCGCCGAGTTGGCCAAGCACCGTCAGGCCGGTGACGCCGGCGCCTTCGTAGAAATCGACCATGCTGTCGATGCTTGCAAGATCGAGCGCGCCGTCATCGGTGAAGGGGGTTACGGCGATCACATAGACGCCCTTGGCATCTTCGGTCAGTCTGGCCATCGGTGCTCTCCAATTCAGCGGCCGAAGAGCGGTACTTCGGCATTTCGAACAAGATCGTCCGGCAATCTATGCAGCCAATCGCTTGCCCGGCAAGCTTTTCGTTCAGGCTGCAGGCGACCACGGATGCAAGAGACGCCGCCTCGTCTTTGCGGTTCCAATTGCATCGATTTGCGGGCATGGTCTCGCCCGATGAGCACAGATTCGTCCGATCTCTTTGGCGCGCTTTTCGAGGCACCGCCCGCGAACCGAACGGTTCCCGTGCTGGTGCCGATGCCGGCGCCGAAACCCTATTCCTATTCGGTGCCGGATGGCATGGCGGTCGAGCCCGGCTCGGTCGTGCAGGTGCCGCTCGGGCCGCGGCAGGTGATCGGCGTCGTCTGGGACGGCGGCGAGGATGGTGTCGATCCGAAGAAACTGCGGCCGATCAGCCATGTGTTCGACTGCCCGCCGCTTTCCCGGGAGATGCGCGATTTCATCGATTGGGTGGCGACCTATACGCTCTCGCCGCCGGGCCTCGTCGCGCGCATGGCGCTGAGGGCGCCGAATGCCTTCGAGCCGGAGCCGATGGTGGAGGGGCTGAAATTCGTCGGCGGCGAACCGGAGCGGATGACGCCGGCGCGCGCCCGGGTGCTCGATACGGCCTCCGACGGGCTTTCCTGGACGCGCAGCGGCCTGGCGCATGCGGCGGGGGTTTCGACGAGCGTCGTCGACGGGCTGATCACGCTCGGCATTTTCGAAACGATATTCCTGCCGCCGCCGCCGGTGGTGGCGATGCCCGATCCGGATTTCGCCGCCGCACGCCTCGAAGGGCCGCAGAAGGCGGCGGCCGAAGAGATCGTGTCCGACATCCGCAAGGGTGAGTTTTCGGTGTCGCTGATCGACGGGGTGACCGGCTCCGGCAAGACCGAGGTTTATTTCGAGGCGATTGCCGAGACGCTGAAACGCGGCAGGCAGGTGCTGATCCTGCTGCCGGAGATCGCGCTGACGGCGAGTTTCATGGAGCGCTTCCAGGATCGCTTCGGGGCGAAGCCGGCCGAATGGCATTCCGATCTGGCGCCGCGCATGCGCGAAAAGGTCTGGCGCCAGGCGGTGACCGGCGAGGTGCGGGTCGTGGCCGGCGCCCGCTCGGCACTCTTCCTGCCCTTCGAGGATCTCGGTCTGATCATCGTCGACGAGGAGCACGATCCCGCCTACAAGCAGGAGGATCGCGTTTTCTACAATGCCCGCGATATGGCCGTGGTGCGCGGCCGCATCGGTGATTTTCCCGTCATTCTGGTGTCGGCGACACCGTCTGTCGAAAGCCAGGTCAACGGGCAGAGCGGGCGCTACAGCACCGTCCACCTGCCGACGCGTTTCGGCGACGCGGCGCTGCCGGACCTGCATCTCATCGATATGCGCCGGCACGCGCCGGAGCGCGGCGGCTTCCTGTCGCCGGTGCTGATCCGGGCGATCGGCAAGACGGTTGAAAAGCGCCAGCAGGCGCTGCTTTTTCTCAACCGTCGCGGCTATGCGCCGCTGACGCTCTGCCGGGTCTGCGGCCACCGGTTCCAATGCCCGCAATGTTCGAGCTGGCTGGTCGAGCATCGCTTCCGCAAGCAGCTGCAATGCCATCAATGCGGCTATGCCGAGCGCACGCCGGAAGCATGCCCGGAATGCGGCACGCTCGACCATCTCGTCGCCTGCGGGCCGGGCGTCGAGCGAATTGCCGAGGAGGTGGAACGGCATTTCCCCGAGGCGCGGACGATCGTTCTCTCCTCCGATATCATGGGCGGGGTGAAGCGGCTGCGGCTGGAGCTCGATGCAATCGCCAAGGGCGAGGCCGATATCGTCATCGGCACCCAGCTGGTCGCCAAGGGGCATAATTTTCCGCTGATGACGCTGGTCGGCATCGTCGATGCCGATCTCGGCCTTGCCAATGGCGACCCGCGCGCTGCCGAGCGCACCTTTCAGCTCCTGTCGCAGGTGACCGGCCGGGCCGGGCGCACCGGCCTCAAGAGTCATGGGCTGCTGCAGACCTACCAGCCGCAGCATCCCGTGATGCAGGCGATCGTGTCGGGCGATTCCGACGCCTTCTACGAGCGCGAGATCACCGAACGCGAACGCGCCATATTGCCGCCGTTCGGCCGGCTCGCCTCGATCATCGTTTCGGCCGAAACCCGCCATGACGCGGAAAACCATGCGCGCGGCATGCGCAATGCGGCGCCGCAGGTGTCGGGCATTGCGGTGCTCGGCCCTGCCGAAGCGCCGCTGGCGCTGGTGCGCGGCCGCCACCGCTTCCGCCTGCTGGTGCACGGCCGGCGGAACTCCGACATGCAGGGCTTCCTGCGGGCGATGCTGTCGCAATCGCCCAAGGAACGCGGATCGGTACAGGTGCAGCTCGACATCGATCCGCAGAGTTTTCTCTAAAACATACCCCCGCCATTTCCTCCTTTTCGCGCCCATGCCATAAACACCGAATCATCCGGGCGATTTGGGGCTGACGCATGGAATTTTACTTTCCGACCGAGCTTGGCGAGCAGCTTGCCTTTTGTTCCGCCGCTTTCACGGCGTTCGCCGGTTTCATCATGATGTTTGCGCCGGGCCACGCCCTGCGTCTTCTCGGCTTGCAGGCGCGGGAGGGACGGCCGGAAGGTTTCGGCGAAGCGCGCTCGATGGGCGGTTTCTATCTCGGCTTCGGAGCCTCGGCGATCATGCTCGCCCAGAGCTGGATCTACATGGCGCTCGGCGCCTCCTTTGTGATGGCCGCCTTTGCCCGCATCGTCTCGATCCTGTCCGATAAGGGGAGTAATCTCGTCAACTATTTACTTCTGGTTGTGCAGATTGCTTTGGCCGCCCTGCCGCTGCTCTATGTTTTCGGCTTCATCCAAACGTGAATCTTCTGGCCGGCAGACGGTCTCCCTGGCCGTCTTTCAGGCCGTTGCGCAATTTTGCGAACAGAAATTCATGTGAAAGGCGTATTCGGGCATTACGCGTGTTGCGAGTCCGAACATCCTATGTTAGACGGACCCCGAATTTCGGAAGAAGCAAGAGGCTTCTCTTGTGATTTCTGGGGGAAATCAAAACGAATTCAAGATCATAGGTTCGGCGCCCGCCGAGAGCCGGATTTTGAGTTGAAATCAGGGAAATTTGTGCCAGTGGCAGACACGTCCCAGCTTACATCTGGTGTTGCCGAGCGCTATGCCTCGTCGCTTTTCGAGCTGGCGCTCGAGCAGGGCGCCGTCGATAGCGTAACCGCCGATCTTGACCGTTTCCAGGCGATGCTGGATGAGAGCGCCGATCTGAAGCGCTTCGTCGCAAGCCCGGTTTTCTCTGCCGAGGATCAGCTGAAGGCGATCGTCGCCATCAGCGAGAAGGCCGGCGTCAGCGGCTTCTTCGCCAATTTCCTGAAGGTCGTGGCGAACAACCGCCGCCTGTTTGCCCTGCCGGGCATGATCAAGGCCTTCCGCATCATCGCCGCGAACCATCGCGGTGAAACCTCCGCCGAGGTCACCTCGGCGCATGCGCTTTCTGAAGCGCAGGAAACCGAATTGAAGGCGGCACTCAAGAGCGTCACCGGCAAAGACGTGACGATTGCCGTCACGGTTGATCCGTCAATTCTTGGTGGTCTGATCGTTAAGGTCGGGTCCCGTCAGATTGATACGTCTCTTCGTACCAAACTCTCTACCCTTAAGCTCGCATTGAAAGAGGTTGGCTGATGGATATCCGCGCCGCGGAAATTTCCGCAATTCTCAAAGACCAGATCAAAAATTTCGGCAAAGAGGCAGAAGTCTCGGAAGTCGGCCAGGTTCTCTCCGTCGGTGACGGCATCGCTCGTGTCTATGGTCTGGACAATGTCCAGGCCGGCGAGATGGTCGAGTTCCCGGGCGGCATCCGCGGCATGGCGCTGAACCTCGAATCCGACAATGTCGGCGTCGTCATCTTCGGCTCCGACCGTGACATCAAGGAAGGCGACACCGTCAAGCGGACCGGCGCCATCGTTGACGTTCCTGTCGGTCCGGAACTGCTCGGCCGCGTCGTCGACGCGCTCGGCAATCCGATCGACGGCAAGGGCCCGATCAACGCGACGCGCCGTTCGCGCGTCGACGTCAAGGCTCCGGGCATCATTCCGCGCAAGTCGGTTCATGAGCCGATGTCGACCGGCCTCAAGGCCATCGATGCGCTGATCCCGGTTGGCCGCGGCCAGCGCGAGCTTGTCATCGGCGACCGCCAGACCGGCAAGACCGCCATTCTTCTCGACGCCTTCCTCAACCAGAAGGCCATTCACGACAACGGTCCGGAAGGCGAAAAGCTTTACTGCGTCTACGTCGCCATCGGCCAGAAGCGTTCGACCGTTGCCCAGTTCGTCAAGGTGCTCGAAGAGCGCGGCGCACTGAAGTATTCGATCATCGTTGCCGCCACGGCTTCCGATCCGGCCCCGATGCAGTACCTGGCACCGTTTGCCGGCTGCGCCATGGGCGAATATTTCCGCGACAACGGCATGCATGCGCTGATCGGCTACGACGACCTGTCCAAGCAGGCCGTGTCCTACCGCCAGATGTCGCTGCTGCTGCGCCGCCCGCCGGGCCGCGAAGCCTATCCGGGCGACGTTTTCTACCTGCATTCGCGCCTCCTCGAGCGCGCTGCGAAGATGAACGACGACAAGGGCGCCGGCTCGCTGACCGCTCTGCCCGTCATCGAAACGCAGGGCAACGACGTTTCGGCCTTCATTCCGACCAACGTGATCTCGATCACCGACGGCCAGATCTTCCTTGAAACCGACCTGTTCTACCAGGGCATCCGCCCGGCCGTGAACGTCGGTCTGTCGGTTTCCCGCGTCGGTTCGTCGGCGCAGATCAAGGCGATGAAGCAGGTTGCCGGCTCGATCAAGGGCGAACTCGCCCAGTATCGCGAAATGGCCGCCTTCGCCCAGTTCGGTTCGGACCTCGACGCTGCGACGCAGCGCCTGCTGAACCGTGGCGCACGTCTGACCGAACTCCTGAAGCAGCCGCAGTTCTCGCCGCTGAAGACGGAAGAGCAGGTTGCCGTGATCTTCGCCGGCGTCAACGGCTATCTCGACAAGCTGCCGGTCGCATCGGTCGGCAAGTTCGAGCAGGGCTTGCTTTCGTACCTGCGTTCGGAAGGCTCCGCCATCCTCGACGCAATCCGCACGGAAAAGGCAATCAGCGACGATACCAAGGGCAAGCTCAATGCTGCTCTCGATAGCTTCGCAAAGTCTTTCTCGTAATCGGGCCCTAAGTTAGGACGGATAACGGATGCCTTCACTCAAGGATCTGAAAAACCGGATCGCCTCCGTCAAGGCGACGCAGAAGATCACCAAGGCGATGAAAATGGTCGCTGCGGCGAAGCTTCGGCGCGCGCAGGAGGCGGCCGAGGCCGCCAGGCCCTATTCGGAACGCATGGGTGCGGTTCTGGCGAACATCGCCAAGGCCGTCACCGATGCCGATGGCGCGCCGGCGCTGATGACCGGCACCGGCAAGGACCAGGTCCATCTGCTCGTCGTCTGCACCGCCGAACGCGGTCTTTGCGGCGGCTTCAATTCGCAGATTGCGCGTTTTGCCCGCGATCACGTCCGCAAGCTGATTGCCGAGGGCAAGACGGTGAAGATTTTCACCGTCGGCAAGAAGGGTTACGACATCCTTCGCCGCGAATATGCTTCGCTGATCGTCGAGCGCAAGGAACTGCGCGAAGTCAAGAAGATCGGCTTCGAGAATGCCGACCAGATCGGCAAGCGTCTCATCGAGATGTACGAGGCCGGCGAGTTCGACGTCTGCACGTTGTTCTACTCCGAGTTCAAATCGGTCATCTCGCAGATCCCGACGGCGCAGCAGCTTATCCCTGCCCAGGCTCCCGACGTTGTTGCCGAGGATGCAGAACATGCCGGCGCCGTCTACGAATATGAGCCGGATCCGGCAGCGATCCTCGACGATCTGATCCCGCGCAATATCTCAGTCCAGGTCTTCCGCGCGCTCCTTGAGAACGTCGCCGGCGAAATGGGCGCCAAGATGAGCGCGATGGACAATGCGACGCGTAATGCTGGTGAGATGATCAATAAGCTGACGCTGAGCTACAACCGCCAGCGTCAGGCGCAGATCACCAAGGAACTCATTGAAATCATTTCGGGCGCGGAAGCGCTCTGAAGCTAGGAAAAGAGGGTCAGAAAATGGCTGAGGCAGCTACCCCCAAGACCGGCTCTGTCGGCAGAGTCACCCAGGTTATCGGCGCCGTCGTCGACGTTGCTTTCGAAGGCGAACTGCCGAAGATCCTGAACGCGCTGGAAACGACCAACAACGGCAACCGTCTGGTTCTCGAAGTCGCGCAGCACCTGGGCGAAAACGAAGTCCGCACCATCGCGATGGACTCGAGCGAAGGTCTCGTTCGCGGCCAGGAAGTCACCGATACCGGTGAGCCGATCCTGGTTCCGGTCGGCAACGAGACGCTCGGCCGCATCATGAACGTCATCGGTGAGCCGGTCGACGAAGCCGGTCCGCTGGTCACCGCCCACAAGCGCGCCATCCACCAGGACGCACCGGCTTACGTCGATCAGTCGACGGAAGCGCAGATCCTCGTCACAGGCATCAAGGTCGTCGACCTGCTCGCGCCTTATGCACGCGGCGGCAAGATTGGCCTGTTCGGCGGCGCCGGCGTCGGCAAGACCGTTCTGATCATGGAACTGATCAACAACGTCGCCAAGGCGCATGGTGGTTATTCGGTTTTTGCGGGCGTCGGTGAACGCACCCGCGAAGGCAACGACCTTTACCATGAAATGATCGAATCGAACGTCAACAAGCATGGCGGCGGCGAAGGCTCCAAGGCTGCGCTCGTTTACGGCCAGATGAACGAACCGCCGGGTGCGCGCGCTCGCGTCGCTCTGACCGGCCTGACGGTCGCCGAACACTTCCGCGACCAGGGCCAGGACGTTCTGTTCTTCGTCGATAACATCTTCCGCTTCACGCAGGCAGGTTCTGAAGTGTCGGCTCTGCTCGGCCGCATCCCGTCGGCCGTCGGCTACCAGCCGACGCTCGCAACCGACATGGGCCAGATGCAGGAACGCATTACGACGACGACGACGGGCTCGATCACCTCGGTCCAGGCCATTTACGTTCCGGCCGACGACTTGACCGACCCGGCGCCGGCAACCTCGTTCGCCCACTTGGACGCAACGACGGTTCTGTCGCGTTCGATCGCTGAAAAGGGCATCTACCCGGCCGTCGACCCGCTCGACTCCACCTCGCGCATGCTCGACCCGATGGTCGTCGGCGAAGAACATTACGAAGTCGCCCGTAAGGTTCAGTCGACGCTGCAGCGCTACAAGGCCCTGCAGGACATCATCGCCATCCTGGGCATGGACGAACTGTCCGAAGAAGACAAGATCGCGGTCGCCCGCGCCCGCAAGATCGAGCGCTTCCTGTCGCAGCCGTTCTTCGTCGCCGAAGTCTTCACCGGCTCGCCGGGCAAGCTGGTTGCTCTCGAAGACACGATCAAGGGCTTCAAGGGCCTCGTCAACGGCGAGTACGACAGCCTGCCGGAAGCTGCCTTCTACATGGTCGGCTCGATCGACGAAGCCATCGAAAAGGCCAAGAAGCTCTCTGCAGCTGCTTGATGACCGATGCCTTGGACGAGATATTCTGCTGCGACTCCCTGAAAGGGGTCGTGGCGGATCTTCCGGAGCCGGCAGCGCCGACCATCTATCGCGCCGATAACGGCGTGATGATGATGGTGGTGGGTCTGGTCCAGAGCGAGGAAGGCCTCGGTTACCTCGACCAGGCAATAATGCACTGCCCGTTCTGCGGGACTAAATTGCAAGATGCGAAAGCCATAGCCGAGAAGGTAAGTCACTGATGGCTGACAATTTCAACTTTGAGCTCGTTTCGCCGGAGCGTCTGCTGCTGTCGGAGATGGTGACCGAGGTCGTCATTCCTGCGACTGAAGGCGAAATGACCGTCATGGCCCACCACGCGCCGACGATGACGACGATCAAGCCCGGTGTCGTGAGCGTGCGTTCGGCTTCCGGCAGGAAGCAGGACTATGTCGTGTTCGGCGGTTTTGCCGATATCCTGCCGACCGGCTGCACCCTGCTTGCCGAATCCGCGGTTCCGGTCGAGGAACTCCACAAGGATGAGCTGACCCGTCGCATCGAAGCCGCCCGCCTGGAGCTCGAACATGCCGAGTTGCACGAGCACAAGTCGAAGCTCGAGCACTTCATCATGGAACTGACGCATCTGAGCGGCATCGTTCAACAGGACTGATCGCAATCAACTGCGATGACGAAAGGCGGCTGCAAGAGCCGCCTTTTTTGTGTCCGTCGATCTGTCGGCTGACGAAAGACAGGCCTGTCGGGCGGATTGATAAGTGAAAAGGTAGGACCACGTGCGGCTTTGCCGATGCAGTGAACCGTCTCAGAAGCCGGTGCCGCCACGCAGTTCGATGACCAGCGTCTTCAACAGAATCTTTAAGTCGAGCAGCAGGCTGAAATTCCTGACATAATATATATCGCAGGCGATGCGGGCCCGGGCTTGCAGCGGCCGCGCGGTCGGACCGCGCCATCCGCGCGTCTGCGCAAGGCCGGTAATGCCGGGACGCATGATGTGTCGGTGATGGTAGTCGGGCACGAGTTCTTCGTAGAGCCGGCCGGCAGCCCGCATGTTGATGGCGTGGCAGCGCGGGCCGACCAGCGACATGTCGCCCTTGAGGACGTTCAGAAGCTGCGGCAGTTCATCGATATTGGTCTTGCGGAGCACCGCGCCGATGCCTGTCACCCGGCTGTCGCCCTTGACCGTCTGTTGCACGCCGCTCGGATCGCAAGCTTCGGCGCGCATCGTTCGGAACTTGAAGACGGTAATCTTGTGGCCGTTCAGTCCCCAGCGGATCTGGCGGAAAAATACCGGCCCGCCGTCGTCGAACTTGATGAAGAGCGCGATCGCCAGAAAAAACGGCGCCAGAACGATGAGGGCGCTGAGCGAGGCGACAATGTCGATCAAACGCTTCACGCCGAGCCGCACAGCGCTCTTTCTTTCAACATGAGAAAAGCTGTCCGGCTGGCGAATGTTGGAATTCGCGATAACCAGGGACCCGATTTTGTCCTGACGCTGAGACGGATCGAAGCGTGAATTCGTCTTCGAAGTATAAGCATTCATTACGCAAGGCCCACAAGTTTAGATGCGATACTGAACTGCAGGGAGACAGATACATCCTCACGTATCGTTTGTCATCGGTTTAAATAAGAAATCAGTAACCCCAAAGAAGCCAAAAATGGGAGTAATTCTCGTTAACCTTAATGCCTGTAGTTGAGGTGACGGAGAATTTATACTTTGAAAGGAGTAGCCCGATTGGGCTGGCGCGATGTCAGGCGGTTGCCGATGTCGATCACCGGCTTTTCCAGCAGTGTGTAGCTGAGGCTTGCGACCAGAAAGACAGATGCTGCCGCCAGTCCACAGGACTGCAGCCAGCCGGTGACGACGTTTTCCGAGGAAACGCCGAACGAACCCTGGTCGAGCCTCTGGATCGATATCAGGATGATCTCCTGCCAGATATAGATGCCGAAGGAGATCTTTGCGATGTAGCGGACGGGAGCGTTGTCGAGCAATCTGCCCAGATATTGCGAATGGCAGAGCGAGACGAGCGCCGTTGCGATTGCCAGCGGAAAGACCGGGAAGCCATAGGGGATTTCGAGCCAGCCATAAGCTTCGGGGGTGCCGCCCGGCGATATGCCAAGGCGGTAGCCGGCAATGGCAAGGGCCAGCAGCGCTGCGGTATCGAACCAGGGGGAGGGTCTTCTGGGGAGCATGACCTCGACGCCGGCAGCAAGCGCGCCGAGTGCGAAGACGGCGAAGAAGCCGATCGGATTATATCTCGGCATCCACTCCTTCGCCCCACCCTGGAGGCCGTATTGCCAGCCGCGTCCGATGTCGTCGAGCGCAAAGACGGTGAGGATCAGCACATGGGCGAGGAGCACGCCTGACATCGCGCAAAGCCAGGCGAAGCGGGCGAGGAGCGGCCGCTGCCTCAAGGCCGGCAAACGGAACAGCAGGAAGAAGCAGGCCGGCAGCAGCACATAGCTGGTGACCTCGAAGGGGATCGACCAGAGCGGCCCGTCTGTCTCGACAGGAAAAAACGTGCGCCAATGCCACTGGCTCATGAACAGCAGCCCGGAGAGGTAGCGCAGCGCAAGCTCTGGCGTCAGCGGCAGGGCAAGCAGCGTCAGGCTGAGAACGAAGCCGACGGTTGCGGCGAACCAGAAGCCCGGGGCGATGCGCGCCGCCCTGCGGATCGTGTAGTGGCGGAGGCTCGGCATGTTGCTGCCATTGTCGAGCGCCCGCCAGAAGGGATGGGCAAGAAGGAAGCCGCTGAGCACGAAGAAGATGGCGACGCCGAAATTGCCGAAGCGGAGGATGTTTGCGGCCGGCCCCAATTCGTCGGGGATTCTGCGCATATCCAGCCGGATCGCCAGATGATGGATAAACACCAGCAGACAGGCCGTCGCGCGCAGAAAGTCCGCTCCGACCAGTCTTTCCTGTTGTCGCATCCTGTTCCCCGCCTTACGGCGCCGCGTCTTCACCCGTGCGGCGCTGTAACACTTTGAAGTGCTGCATCCTTTTTTCTTATATCGCTTCCGATTTAAGAAATCATGCAGTGCCAGATGGCCTTTGCCGCGGAAAACCGCGGCCGGCAAGGCCGAAGCTCGAGGTCAGACGAGCAGTTCGTTGGTGAAATAGCTGGAAAAATCCGGCTTCTCCTTGAGGGTGGCGCCGTTGGCATCGACCAGAATGCCGTTCTCGAGCAGGAAGCCGCCGATGCCTTCGGCCTTTGCCGGGTCGAGCGTGCCGATCACCCCGGTCTCGGACCTCAGGAAGTGCCCCTCGATCAACGCCTTCTGGGAAGCCTTGACCAGTTCAGTGTTCATCAGCGCGCCGTTGCTTCCCGATATCAGCAGCTCGCAGGCTTCGTCGGGATGGTCGACGGAATAGGCATAACCCTGGCGCGTCGCCTGGATGAAGGCGCGGGCATGTTCGCGGCTTGCCGAGAGATAGGCGTCGCTGGAGACGATGACCGTCGTCTGCTCGTCGGGAATGCCGTAATCGGAATAGTGGAAGCGGTCGATCTTGCGCTTTTCCAGCTCGGCGGCGATGCCTTCCCAGGTGTAGATTTCG
The DNA here is from genome assembly GCF_014197615.1 of Rhizobium esperanzae. Classification (GTDB taxonomy): domain Bacteria; phylum Pseudomonadota; class Alphaproteobacteria; order Rhizobiales; family Rhizobiaceae; genus Rhizobium; species Rhizobium esperanzae_A. Next base: position 27,184 of record NZ_JACIFY010000025.1, on the reverse strand, counting down.
AGGGTGAAATCGATCGAGCCATTGTCCAGCGCCTCGTAGGCGGAGGTGCCGAGGGTGACGGTGTTGACCTCGCCCTTGCCGCCGTCATTGCGGATCATCGCCGAGACCAGCGCGCTTTCCCAGGTGCCGCCAAAGCCGCCATAGGTCTTGCCGTCGAGATCTTTGGGGCTCTTGATGTCGTCGCGTCCGCCCTTGAAGATCAGCCGTGCGGTTTCGGTCTGGACGACGCCGTAGACCATCTTCACGTCGCCGCCGCCGGCGCGCTGGGTGATGGCCTCGATCTCGCTGCTGATGCCGAAATCGGCGACGCCGTTGGAAACAAGCGTTCCGGCGCTGGCATCGGCAAAGGGAAGGATCTCGACATCGAGGCCGGCGGCCTCATAGAAGCCCTTCGCCTTGGCGACATAGATGCCGATATGGTTGGTGTTGGGCGTCCAGTCGAGCGCGATGCGGACCTTTGCGGGCGCCGCTTGGGCGAAGGCCGAGCGGCCGGCGAGGCTTGCCGCGATGGCGGCGAAGATCGTCTGGCGACGGGTGAGAAGCAGCATGGTGACCTCCTTAGGTCTCTAAAGCATGGCGCCGAAAAATCTGAGCGGTTTCGGACGACATCATGCTCTAACTCTTTAAATTGGAACAGGATTCAGATTTTAGGCCGGCCGGCCTGAAATCATCCTGTTCTTGCGGATGAAGCAGGGTTTGCAGGATTTCGGTCTCGATCGCCTGGGCCGCCGCCGAGCCGAGATCGGCAAGGCTTCTCGGGCGGGGCAGGGGAACGTGGAATTCGCGTATGATACGCGCCGGACGGGCCGAAAGCACGTAGATGCGGTCGGAGAGGAACACGGCTTCGCGGACGTCATGGGTGATCAGCAGCGCCGTCCAGCGGTGCTCGGTCCACATGCCCTGCAGCCATTCCTGGATCTGCGTGCGCGTCAGCGCGTCGAGCGCGCCGAAAGGCTCGTCGAGCAGCAGCATGTCCTGGGTCTGGACGACGGTACGCAGCAGGGCGGCGCGCTGGCGCATGCCGCCCGATAGTTCGGAGGGGTAATGGCGTTCGAAGCCGGCAAGGCCGAAGCTTTCGAACAGCGGCGCCACGGCGGCGCGGGCGGCCTGGCGGCTCATGCCCCGCACCTCGAGGCCGAGTGCCGCATTGTCGATGATCCGGCGCCAGGGCATCAGTGCATCGCGCTGCGGCATGAAGGCGAAGGAATGCGGCGCCTGTTCCAGCGGCGCGCCGTTGAAAAGCAAGGCGCCGGAATCGGCACGCAGCGCCTGCGTCAGCAATCGCAATATCGTCGATTTTCCGGAGCCGGACGGGCCGACAATCGAAACGAACTCGCCGTTTGCGACGGCGAGCGAAATATCGCCCAGCACCTGCATGCCGTCGAAGGACTTCGAAATCTTGCGCAGTTCAACCATTGCATCGCTCATCGGCGTCGCTCCCCGGATGGCTGCCAGGGCATGACGAGGCGCTCGATCAACAGCGTCAGCCCGAAGAGGCAGAGTGTCAGCACGGCGCTGACGAGGACGGCGGCAAGCACGAGATCGGGACGGAAATTGTTCTTGGCGTTGAGAATATAAATGCCGAGGCCGCGGGCGGCGCCGGCATATTCGGCAAAGATCGCGCCGACGACGGCATAGGTGATCGAGATCCTCAGGCCGGCGAAGAAATAGGGCAGCGCCGAGGGAAGGCGCGCCAGGCGGAAAATCCGCCAGCGGCCTGCCTTCATCGAGTTCAGCAATTCGGCGATGTCACGGTCGGTCGATTCATAACCCTGCAGCAGGGCGACGAGCAGCGGAAAGAAGGTGACGAGCGCCACCAGCAGGATCTTCGGCACGAGACCGAAACCGAACCAGAGGACGACGAGAGGGGCGATTGCCACCAGCGGCAGGGTCTGGCTGGCGATGAAGACCGGCAGCAATGCCCGGCGCATGAAGGGCATGAAATCCATGAGGATCGACGCGGCGAAGGCGAAGGCAAGCGACAGCGCGAAGCCGCCGAGTGTCGCCCCAAGCGTCGGCCAGGTGTTTGCTATCAGCGCCTCGCGGTTCAGCCAGCCCTGGATGACGATGCGCGAAGGCGCCGGCAGGATGGACGGTTTGATGCCGGAGAGATCGACATAGACTTCCCATGCCGCCAGGAAGGCGCAGCCGGCGAGAAAGGCGGGCATGCCCCGGGTGAGAGCGGCGAGGAGCGCGGCAAGGCGGGAATCCGATGGTTGCGACGGTGTCATCAGCGTTCGATTTCGGCGTCGGTCTCGATGCGCAGCCGGTCGCGATAGGGATCGGGCGCCCTGACGGCGTCGAGAATGATACCGACGAAACTGCCGGACATCGGATAGAGTGATACTTGTGCGCCTGAAAACATCCGAACCTCGCTCCGCTGGCATTACCCAGATCAGCTTTGAAGGGTCCGGACGCTCGCGCCTCACATCTCAGCCCCGGCGATACGGAGCTCCCCTGTTAATCGGCGCGGAAATTATCACCGGGGTTTTCTTCCCGCAACCGCAAAATTGCCAACCCGTCCGCATGGCCGGGATGAGGCCGGCATGATGGGAAAACACCCGGACGGAGGTCCTGTCCGGGTGTCCCCAGAGGTTCCGTACCTGCCGGGAACGGAACCGCAGCCTTCTGCCTCAGGCGGCAATATCGGCATAGGGACGATCGCTGCGCGCGGCAATCAGCGCCCGGGTCCACCATTCCAGCCGCGCCATCATCCGGTCGAGCGCGTGCAGGGCGTCGCTCGGATCATGAAGCCGTCCGGCCGCGTCGAAGCGGCTCCATGGCGTGGAAAAGCTGACCGAATCGCGGATGGTGACGGCGTGGAGTTCGGCAAAGACGAGGCGCAGCTGCTCGACCGCGCGCAGGCCGCCCGAGATGCCGCCGTAACAAACGAAGGCGACCGGCTTGCCCTGCCAGGGCTCGAAAAACAGATCGATGGTCGATTTCAATGCGGCGGTGAAGCTGTGATTATATTCCGGCGTGACGATGATGAAGGCGTCGGCCATGCCGAGCCGCCCGGCGAGCCTGTCGATTTCGGGATGCGCCGTTTCGCGGCTGGGCGGCAGCGCGAATTCGAGCGGGTCGATGATGTCGATATCGAATTGCGGGAAGCGGGCGATTTCCCCGGTCAGCCATTTGACCACCCTCTCGCAGATGCGGCCCTTTCTCGTGCTTCCGTAGATTACCGCTAGCCTGATGGATGTTTTCATGCGTCGCTCCTCTCGCGATTGGGCTTTACGACTGCTGGAGCAAGGCTTATAAAACCTCAACTAATCTTGAGGTCAAGAGGCGATGGAGACAATTCCCACGGTGCCGCTCGGCAAGCTCCTGACGGTCGGCGAGGTGGCGGAACGCAGCGGCCTTGCCGTCTCGGCGCTGCATTTTTACGAAACCAAGGGACTGATCTCGAGCATTCGCAGCCGCGGCAACCAGCGCCGCTACGGGCGCGACGTGCTTCGCCGGCTCGGGATCATCAAGGTGGCCCAGCGTGTCGGCATTCCGCTTGCGGAAATCCAGGCCGCGTTCGAATCGCTGCCGCAGGGACGCACGCCGACGGCCGCCGACTGGCAGACGCTGTCGGCCCGCTGGAAAGATGATCTCGACGCGCGAATCAGCCAGCTCAGCCTGCTGCGCGACCGCCTGACCGGCTGCATCGGCTGCGGCTGCCTGTCGGTCGATAGCTGTCCGCTGCGCAATCCCGGCGACCGGCTCGGCAGGGAGGGGCCGGGCGCCCGGCTGCTGGAGGCCGAAAGCTAAGCCTGGCCTTGCCGGAACCAAACCCCGCGGAAAGATCGATCCGCGCCTTTCTTTCGGCCGGCGCCCTCATATGTTAAGGGCGCATGGCGCAACCGGTGGCATTGTTCACTAGAACAGGATGATTTTACGCCGGGTCGGCTTAAAATCTGAATCCTGCTCTAAATTCTAGAGTTTCGGCGTCACGCTCCAGGAGGACGGCTTCGTGTTTCATCCCAGACTGTTTGAAAATCGCAATGTCGTCGTAACCGGCGCTGGCCGCGGCATCGGGCTCGAAGTCGCCCGGCAGTTTCTCGACTGCGGCGCCAAGGTGATCGTCCATACCGGGCGCAAGCCCGGGCGCGACCTGCCGGATTTCCTGCTGACGGCTGAAACCGAAAGACGGGCGCTGCTGCTGCATGCCGATTTTGCCGCCGTCGGCGGAGCGGCGCAATTTGCAGACGATGTTCTCGGCTTCTTCGACAGGGTGCATGTGCTCGTCAACAATGCCGGCACCATGCTTGGCCGGTTTCCCGCCGCCACCCTGACCGACGCCGAATATGAGGCGGTCATACGGCTCAACCAGACATCGGTGGTGGCGCTGACGCGCGCCCTGCTGCCGGCATTGAAGGCTGCCGAGGGCGCTGCCATCGTCAACACCGTCTCGATTTCGGCGCTGACCGGCGGCAGCCCCGGCTCGTCGATCTATTCGGCCTCGAAAGCCTTCGTTGCGACCTATTCCAAGGCGCTCGCCCGCGAGCTCGCCCCGGATGCAATCCGCGTCAACTGCGTCTCTCCGGGAACGATCGAGACGGATTTCCACGAGCGCTATTCCTCCCGCGAAAAGCTGGAGCAGACCAGAAAATCCATCCCGCTGCAGCGGCTCGGCACGGCGGAGGATTGCGCTCCCGCCTATCTGTTCCTGGCGGCTCCCTCGCTCTCGGGATACATTACCGGCCAGGTGGTCGAGATCAATGGCGGACAGCTTATCTGCTGATTTACTGAGACCTTTTTTGGTATTTCATCATTATTGGCGAATTCGCTTCTACGAATATGCTACTGTGCTGAACTATTTCACCGCCGCCCTTCCGAGATATCGAATGCCGTTGCCTAAACCGGAGCCGGGGATGACCGGCCAGGAATTGCACAAACTCGCTGGAAAAGCCCATGAGGCGAGCGATCTGCTGAAAGCTTTGGCGCATCACACCCGACTTCTGATCCTCTGCATCCTGGCGAAAGAGGAGCGGACGGTCGGCGAGATCGAAAATATTCTCGGCATACAGCAGGCGATGGTCTCGCAGCAGCTTGCGCGTTTGCGGCTCGAAGGCCTGGTCAATACGCGCCGCCAGGGCAGGCTGGTCTATTACAGCATCGGCAATGTCAGCGTGCTTGCCTTCCTCGAATCGCTGTTCGATCTTTTTCCGATTGCAGAAAATCTTTAAAGCCCGTCGGGCAAAACTGTGCGGTGGTCTTGAGAACCGCCCTTGCGGAGCACGGCTGCTGCGTCGAAGATAAGGGGATGATCGACAAGCTGGAATTCTTTATCGCCCTTGCCAATGAAAAGCATTTCGGCCGTGCCGCCGAGGAGTGCGGGATTTCGCAGCCGACGCTTTCGGCCGCCATCCGCCAGCTCGAGGATCAATTGGGCGTCATGCTGGTACAGCGCGGTTCGCGGTTCCAGGGGCTGACGCCGGAGGGGCAGCGGGTACTCGAATGGGCCCGGCGCATCGTCGGCGACGCCCGCACCATGCGCGAGGAGATGCGCGCCGCCCGTCGCGGCCTTTCCGGTCATATCCGCCTCGCCGCCATCCCGACAGCGCTCGCCATGCTTTCGCGCATCACCACGCCCTTTCAGGAACGGCATCCCGGCGTGACCTTCTCGATCGTCTCGCGCAATTCGCTGCAGGTGCTGAGCATGCTCGAAAACCTCGAAATCGATGCCGGCATCACCTATCTCGAAAACGAGCCGCTCGGCCGTGTCACGAGCGTTCCGCTCTATGCCGAGCGTTATCATCTGATCACAGCCGCAGGCAGCCCGCTGTCCGATCGCGACAATGTGACCTGGAAGGAGGTCGGCGATCTTCGGCTTTGTCTATTGACCGCCGACATGCAGAACCGCCGAATCATCAATCGGCACCTGACGGAGGCAGGCGCGAGCGTGCATCCGACGCTCGAATCCAATTCGATGATCGTGCTGTTCTCGCATGTCAGGACCGGGCGCTGGGCCAGCATCATGCCGCGCAATGTTGCCATATCTTTTGGTTTTCCGGTGGAAATCCGCATGATTCCGATCGTCGAGCCGGAGGCGCATCATCTTGTCGGCCTTGTCGCGCCTTATCGCGAACCCTTCACGCCACTTGTATCGGCCTTGCTGCACGAAGCCCGAGTGCTCGTGCAGGATGAGGAACTTTGATAGAAAAAATCTATCGACCGACAAGATAGCGTTATTGATCGCCGGCGGCTTCCTTGCGATGCTGGTCGAGGAATAGCACTTGGGCTGGGGAGGCCGCCATTCCGCAACGAGCAAGCCGTCGGGAGGGCTGCCTTATGACCATTCATATCGCCGAAGGCGATATTGCCGCGCGCACTCGGGCCATCGTCGCCGATCTTCGTTTCCTCGAAGGGCCGCTGCTTCCCATTCTGCACGGGGTTCAGGAAGAATTCGGTTATGTGCCGCAGGAAGCGGTGCCTGTGATTGCCGAGGAACTGAACCTTTCGCGCGCCGAGGTCCATGGCGTGGTGACTTTCTATCATGATTATCGCGATCATGCGGCCGGCCGGCATGTGCTGAAGCTCTGTCGTGCCGAGGCCTGCCAGTCGATGGGCGGCGATGCAGTGGCCGAGCGCGTCAAGACGCTGCTCGGCATCGATTTTCACCAGACGACACTCGACGGCAGCGTGACGCTGGAGCCGGTCTACTGTCTCGGTCTCTGCGCCTGCGCCCCGTCGGCGATGCTCGACGGCGAGGTCTATGGCCGGATCGACGATCAGCTGGCGGCCGAACTCGTTGCGGAGGCACGCCGATGACAGTCAGGATTTATGTTCCGCGCGATGCCGCTGCGCTGGCGCTCGGGGCCGAAAAGGTGGCAAAGGCGATTGTCCAGGAGATCGCCGCCCGCGGCCTTGATGCCGAGATCGTGCGCAACGGCTCGCGCGGAATGTTCTGGCTGGAGCCGCTGGTCGAGGTCGAGCTTGCCGGCAAGCGAATCGGCTATGGGCCGGTGAAAGCACGGGATGTGCCGGCTCTGTTCGAGGCCGGAATGATGAACGGCGGCGATCACCCACTCTGTCTCGGGGAGGTTGAAGACCTCCCGTTCCTGAAGGAACAGACCCGCCTGACCTTCGCCCGCTGCGGCGTCATCGATCCGCTTTCGCTGGCCGATTACGAGGCGCATGGCGGCCTTGCCGGCCTTCGCCGCGCTGTCGCGATGGTGTCGGCCGAAATCGTCAAGGAAGTCACCGATTCCGGCCTGCGCGGACGCGGCGGCGCGGGTTTCCCGACAGGCATCAAATGGAAGACCGTCCTCGATGCGGCCGGCGACCGCAAATATATCGTCTGCAATGCCGATGAGGGCGACAGCGGCACTTTCGCCGACCGGATGATCATGGAGGGCGATCCCTTCGTCTTGATCGAGGGCATGGCGATCGCGGGACTTGCCACGGGCGCCACCAAGGGCTTCGTCTATACGCGTTCGGAATATCCGCATGCGATCGCTGTGATGAGCGAGGCCATCGGTATCGCCCGGCAGGCAGGGATTCTCGGCCCGTCGGTGCTCGGCTCGGGCCGCGCCTTCGATATCGAGGTGCGCACCGGCGCCGGCGCCTATGTCTGCGGCGAGGAGACGGCCCTGTTGAACAGCCTCGAAGGCAAGCGCGGCGTCGTGCGCGCCAAGCCGCCGCTGCCGGCGCATAAGGGGTTGTTCGACTGTCCGACCGTCATCAACAACGTGATCTCGCTCGCCTCCGTGCCTGTGATCATGGAGAAGGGTGCTGCCTTCTATCGCGATTTCGGCATGGGTCGCTCGCGCGGCACCATTCCGCTGCAGATCGCCGGCAATGTCAGATATGGTGGTCTTTACGAAACCGCCTTCGGCCTGTCGCTCGGCGATATTATCGACGGGATCGGCGGCGGCACGGCGACGGGACGACCGGTCAAGGCGGTGCAGGTCGGCGGACCGCTCGGGGCTTATTTCCCGCGGGCACTGTTCGACACGCCGTTCGATTACGAATCCTTTGCCGCCAAAGACGGGCTGATCGGCCATGCCGGCATCGTCGTCTTCGACGATACCGCCGATATGCTGAAGCAGGCGCGTTTCGCCATGGAATTCTGCGCCGTCGAAAGCTGCGGCAAGTGCACGCCCTGCCGCATCGGCTCGACGCGCGGCGTCGAGACGGCCGACAAGATCGCGCGCGGCATCGAGCCGGAGAAGAACCGGGCGCTGCTCACCGATCTCTGCAACACGATGAAATTCGGCTCGCTTTGCGCGCTCGGTGGTTTCACGCCTTATCCGGTGATGAGCGCCATGACGCATTTCCCGGAGGATTTTTCGCCGGCGCCGATCGCGGAGGCGGCCGAGTGATGATCTTCCAAGCCCCATGCTGTGACCTGCTCAATTCCATTTTCGTACAGGAGGCCGACCATGTCTCTCATCCATGAAATCGACTACGGCACTCCCGCTTCGACATCCGAGGTGATGGTAACGCTGACCATCGACGGACAGCAGATCAGCGTGCCGGAGGGCACTTCGATCATGCGCGCCTCGATGGAGGCCGGCATCACCGTGCCGAAGCTCTGCGCCAGCGACATGATCGATGCCTTCGGCTCCTGCCGGCTCTGTCTCGTCGAGATCGAGGGCCGGGCCGGCACGCCGGCTTCCTGCACGACGCCAGTGGCAGCCAACATGGTGGTGCACACCCAGACCGGACGGCTGAAGGATATCCGCCGCGGCGTGATGGAGCTTTATATCTCCGACCACCCGCTCGACTGTCTGACCTGTGCTGCCAACGGCGATTGCGAATTGCAGGACATGGCGGGCGCCGTCGGCCTGCGCGACGTACGCTACGGCTATGACGGCGACAACCATGTCAGGGCGCGCAACAACGGTGAGATCAATCTGCAATGGACGCCGAAGGACGAGTCCAATCCCTATTTCACCTATGATCCTTCCAAGTGCATCGTCTGTTCGCGCTGCGTGCGCGCCTGCGAGGAAGTGCAGGGCACCTTCGCGCTGACGATCGAGGGACGTGGTTTCGGCTCGCGCGTTTCGTCAGGCGCGCACGAAAGTTTCATCGAATCCGAGTGCGTCTCCTGCGGCGCCTGTGTCCAGGCCTGCCCGACGGCGACGCTGACGGAGAAGTCGGTGATCGAGATCGGCCAGCCCGAGCATTCGGCCGTCACCACCTGCGCCTATTGCGGAGTCGGCTGTTCCTTCAAGGCGGAGATGCGCGGCGAGGAATTGGTGCGCATGGTGCCGTGGAAAGACGGCCAGGCCAATCGCGGCCATTCCTGCGTCAAGGGCCGCTTCGCCTACGGTTATTCCACCCACAAGGACCGCATCCTCAACCCGATGATCCGCGAAAAGGTCAGCGACCCCTGGCGGGAGGTGAGCTGGGACGAGGCCTTCGCGCATGTGGCCTCGGAGTTCCGCCGTATCCAGTATCAATACGGCCGCGAGGCGATCGGCGGCATCACCTCGTCGCGCTGCACCAATGAGGAAACCTACCTGGTGCAGAAGCTGATCCGCGCCGGCTTCGGCAACAACAATGTCGATACCTGCGCCCGCGTCTGCCATTCGCCGACCGGCTACGGCCTCGGCCAGACGTTCGGCACCTCGGCCGGCACGCAGAATTTCGACAGCGTCGAGCAGTCGGACGTGGTCGTCATCATCGGCGCCAATCCGACCGACGGGCATCCGGTGTTCGCCTCGCGGCTGAAGAAGCGGCTGCGCCAGGGCGCCAAGCTGATCGTCATCGATCCGCGCCGCACCGATATCGTCCGCTCGCCGCATATCGAGGCCTCCTATCACCTGCCGCTGAAGCCCGGCACCAACGTCGCGGTCATGACGGCGCTGGCGCATGTGATCGTCACCGAAGGTCTCTATGACGAACGCTTCATCCGAGAACGCTGCGACTGGTCGGAATTCGAGGACTGGGCCGCCTTCGTCTCCGAACCGGCGCACAGCCCGGAGCAGACCGAGATCTTCACCGGCGTGCCGGCGGCGGATCTGCGTGGTGCGGCACGGCTCTATGCCAAGGGCGGCAACGGCGCGATCTATTACGGTCTCGGCGTCACCGAACACAGCCAGGGCTCGACCACGGTCATTGCGATCGCCAACCTGGCGATGGCGACCGGCAATATCGGTCGTCCCGGCGTCGGCGTGAACCCGCTGCGCGGCCAGAACAACGTGCAGGGCTCGTGCGACATGGGCTCCTTCCCGCACGAACTGCCGGGCTACCGGCATATTTCCGACGATGCGACCCGCGATATTTTCGAAAAGCTCTGGGGCGTGAAGCTCAATAATGAGCCGGGCCTGCGCATTCCGAACATGCTGGATGCGGCCGTCGACGGCTCCTTCAAGGGCCTCTACGTCCAGGGCGAGGATATTCTCCAGTCCGATCCCGATACGAAACATGTCGCCGCCGGTCTTGCGGCGATGGAATGCGTCGTCGTGCAGGACCTGTTCCTCAACGAGACCGCCAATTATGCCCATGTCTTCCTGCCGGGTTCGACCTTCCTCGAGAAGGATGGCACCTTCACCAATGCCGAGCGCCGCATCAACCGCGTGCGCAAGGTCATGTCGCCGCGCAACGGCTACGGCGACTGGGAGGTGACGCAGAAGCTTGCCCAGGCGATGGGGCTCGACTGGAACTATAGTCATCCGTCCGAAATCATGGACGAGATCGCCGCGACGACGCCGAGTTTTGCGCTTGTTTCCTACGATTATCTCGAAAAGATGGGCTCGGTGCAGTGGCCCTGCGATGAAAAGAACCCGCTCGGCTCGCCGATCATGCATATCGATGGCTTCGTGCGCGGCAAGGGCAAGTTCATCCGCACCGAATACGTGGCGACCGACGAGCGCACCGGTCCGCGCTTCCCGCTGCTGCTCACCACCGGCCGCATCCTCAGCCAGTACAATGTCGGGGCGCAGACGCGCCGGACCGAAAATGTCGTCTGGCACGGGGAAGACCGGCTGGAAATCCATGCGCATGACGCCGAACAACGCGGCATTCGTGACGGCGACTGGGTGAAGCTTGTCAGCCGCTCCGGCGATACGACGCTTCGGGCACTGATCACCGATCGTGTGGCGCCAGGCGTCGTCTATACCACCTTCCATCACCCCGACACGCAGGCGAACGTCATCACCACCGATTTCTCCGATTGGGCGACGAACTGCCCGGAATACAAGGTGACGGCGGTGCAGGTCTCGCCCTCCAACGGGCCGAGCGACTGGCAGATGGAATATGACGAACAGGCACGGCAATCGCGCCGCATTGCCGGCAAGCTCGAAGCGGCGGAGTGACGATGCAGGGCGGGCAACTATTGCCGAAGAGGGGGCGTGCAGCATGATTTTCCCGACCACCGCCCGCGCCCCCGAAACCGCCCGCCGCAACGGCCTCATGCACAGCGGTTCGCGTATCGTGCCGGAAGAAGTGCCGATCGCTTTTTCCTATGGCGGCAGTTCGCATGCGGTGATGATGGCCACACCCGCCGATCTTGAGGATTTTGCCGTCGGTTTCAGCCTGGCCGAAGGGATCATCGCCAGCCGAGCCGAAATATCCGGCATCGAAATCGTCGCGGGTGAGCAGGGGATCGATGTGCAGGTGAGCCTCGTCGACGATGTCGCCGATCGGCTGCGGGCACGACGCCGCAGCATGGCGGGGCCGGTCGGCTGCGGGCTCTGCGGCATCGAATCGATCGAACAGGCGGTGCGGCCGGTGCCGGATGTCTCGGCATCGTCACTCTCGTTGTCGCATGCCGATATCGTCAGCGCCGTTTCGCTTCTGAACGAGGCGCAGCCGCTGCATCGCGAGACGCGGGCAGTGCATGGCGCCGCCTTCTATCGTCCCGGCAGGGGCCTTGCTGCCGTGCGCGAAGATGTCGGCCGCCACAATGCGCTGGATAAGCTTTGCGGCGCCGCCATCGGCGCCGGCGAAAGAGGCGGCGACGGCGCCGTCGTCGTTACCAGCCGGCTTTCGGTCGAGATGGTGCAGAAGGCGGCGATCCTCGGCAGCCCCGTGCTCATCGCCATTTCAGCGCCGACGGCTCTGGCCATCCGCACGGCCGAAGAGGCCGGCATGACGCTCGTCGCGCTGGTGCGCGGCGAGGATTTCGAGATTTTCACCCACCCGCACCGCATCTCGCCCGGAAGCATCGCCGATGTCGCATGATACCAAGTCCAAGCTCGTCTACATGGCAAACCAGATCGCCACCTTCTTCAAGAGCCAGCCGGCAAGCGAGGCCGTGGAGGGGGTCGCCAATCATATCAATAAATTCTGGGAGCCGCGCATGCGGCGGCAATTGTTCGAAATTCTGGAGATGGAGGAAAACGGCCTGGATGCGCTCGTACTCCAGGCCGCTCCGATGATCCGCAAACCGGCGGCGGAGGTCAACCAGGCCCGGTAATCACGATCGGCGCGCGGGAGGACTACGCCAATGCGATGCTTGCCTGGGCTGTCGTCGGCATTCCGCTGCTCTGGGATGTCTGAGTAGTGCTGAAGGCGACCTTGGCGCTGTTCGGCCGAGATATCAAAACGCGCCGCATGGATCTCGTGCGGCGCGTTCGTCTTATACTGCTCAGATGATCAAGAAGTGGGGATGGATCAGAACTCTTCCCAACTCTGCGCGGCTGCCACGGCCGCGCCGTGCGCCTTGGCGACACGTGAGACGAGATGCAACGCCGGTGAGGCCATCTGTCTGGTCTCGGGCCGGCCGGCGGTCTGAGCCTGGCCCGGTAGACGGAACCTTGCCAGCAGCACACGCAGCGTTTCGGCTTCCCTGGCAAGGCTGTGGCTGGCGGCGGTGCTCTCCTCGACCATGGCGGCATTCTGCTGGGTTGCCTGATCCAGCGTATTGACGGCCTGGTTGATTTCCTTGAGGCCCGTTGCCTGTTCCCTGGAGGCTTCGACGATGGCGGTGATGTTGCCGTCGATATCGCCGACCTGTGCGACGATTTCCTCGAGCGCCTTGCCGGTCTGGCCGACGAGGCCGACACCGTTTTTGACGAGATCGCTCGACGTATTGATCAGTGCCTTGATTTCCTTGGCCGCCTTGGCGGAGCGCTGGGCGAGTTCTCTGACCTCCTGGGCCACCACCGCGAAGCCCTTGCCGGCTTCGCCGGCACGGGCCGCCTCGACGCCGGCATTCAGCGCCAGAAGGTTGGTCTGGAAAGCGATTTCGTCGATGACGCCGATAATGTTGGTGATCTCGCGCGAGGATTGCTCGATCTGATCCATGGCGACGACGGCGTTGCGGACCACGACGCCGGACTGTTCGGCGCCCTGCCTTGTCACGGCGACGAGGCGGCCCGCCTCATCGGCCCGGCGGCTGGAATCATTGACGGTAGTGGTGATTTCCTCCAGCGCGGCCGCAGTCTCCTCGATCGACGCGGCCTGCTGTTCGGTCCGCTTGGAGAAAGAATCGGCCGATCCGCCGATCTCGCTCGACCCGGCGGCGATCGCGCTGGCGTTCTCGCCGATCGTCTTCATCGTCTCGGCGAGATCTTTGACTGCTGTATTGAAATCGTGGCGCAACTGCTCCATCGAGGGGACGAAGGATGTATCCACCGTCCGCGTCAGATCACCTTCGGAAAGCTGCCGCAGTGCACCGCCGAGCTGGGAAATCGCGCTCATGCGCTGGGTGACGTCGGTTGCGAACTTCACGACCTTGTAGACCTTGCCGTCAGCATCGACGATCGGGTTGTAGGCCGCCTGGATCCAGATTTCGCGGCCGCCCTTGCCGAAACGGACGAATTCGTTGGCGATGAATTCGCCATCGGCAAGACGCCGCCAGAAGTTACGGTAGTCCTCGGTGCTGATATAGGAGGGATCGCAGAAGATGCTGTGATGCTTGCCGGTGATCTCGGCGAGCGAATATCCCATGGCCTGACAGAAATTCTCATTCGCCGTCAGGATTTCGCCCTTCGGGGTGAATTCGATCACCGCCTGCGAGCGCGAGATTGCCTCGAGCTTGCCGGAATCCTCGACCGCCTGCTTTTTCGCGGCGGTGATGTCGGCGGCGAATTTCACCACCTTGAACGGCTTTCCGCCTTTCGAAACAGGATTATAGGACGCCTGGATCCATATCTCCCGGTTGCCTTTGCCAAGGCGTTTATAAGTGCCGGCGTCGTATTCGCCGCGTCCAAGGCGGGCCCAGAAGGCGCGATATTCCGGGGTCGCCGTATAGGCCGGCTCGCAGAACATGCTGTGATGTTTACCGACGATCTCGTTCAGGCGATAACCGAGCGCGTTACAGAAATTCTCGTTCGCCGTTAGGATATTTCCCTTGAGATCGAATTCGATGATCGCCTGAGATTTGGAGATGGCGTCCAGAATATACTTCGAATCGGAGGTGAGACCAAACATTTCTGTCCCTTTGAGATACACAGCTTCTGCTGTTCCGGCTGAAGAAGCGAGAGGGCGGGCGAGGTATGCCGGTGCCGGGAAGTAATGATATTCGGTTACCGTTCCCGTTGCGCCGGATTTGTCATCCGTTTGCTTTCCAACCATGCTGAGGGAACGTGGTTAATATTACGTATAAAAGAGATCGCTTATATTATAAAAAGTTGAAGATAGACGGTCGATCCAGATATACGTGTGTTTCCGTAACAAAAAACCGCCCGGAGCGGGCGGTTTTCGAATTCGAAATACTGGTCGGATCACGCCGCCAATTCATCGGTCTCGTTTTCCTTGAACATCTTGGCGAGGTTCAGGAAGCAGATCATGCCATTTTCGGAAGCAATGATGCCTTCGCAGAATGCGCGGTCGAAGGAGGCGGTCACCTCAGGCACCGGCTGGACCTGGCTGGACGAGATGGTGAGAATATCCGAGACGCGGTCGACGAGCATGCCGATGACCATGTTGTGAACTTCGGCGACGACAATGGCGCTGCGCTCGTTGGCGACGGTGCTCTTCATGCCGAGCTTATAGGCGAGGTCGATGATCGGGATCACCGAGCCGCGCAGGTTCATGACGCCGATGACGTCGGCCGGCGAATGCGGGATCGGCGTCGAGGGCGCCCAGCCGCGGATTTCGCGGATGGTCGTGGTCTTGACGCAAAATTCCTGATCATGCAGGCGGAAGGCAATGATTTCGAGCGTATCGCCGCTGAAGCTAGTGGAATTGATCGTGGCCATTAGAATTCTTCCCAACTGTCGTAAGCCAAAGCAGAAGCGGCTGCGCCACCATTGGCGCTGACAAGCCTTGCCTTCACACCACGCGATGCTTTGCGCTCGGCGAAGCATCGTTACGGTTACGACGACATTAGCGAAAGAGTGTTGCCCAAATCTAAATCGGGAGCTGCTTTGTGAAGGTTTTCAGTCCCGATTTACCTCAGCCTATGGTCTTTTCGATCTCAGAGACTGCCCAATCCACCTGTTCTCTGGTGATGACCAATGGCGGGGCGAGGCGAATCGTATGGTCGTGGGTATCCTTGGCGAGAAGGCCGCGCTCCTTCAGCGCATGACAATATTGCCGGGCGCCGCCGGCTTCGGGTTCCAGCTCGATCGCCATCATCAGCCCGCGGCCGCGCACCTCCCTGACGATGTTCGAGCGAATAGACCCGAGGCCTTCGAGGAAATAGTCGCCCATGACAGCGGCGTTTTCGATCATGCCCTCTTCCGTCAGCACCTTGAGGGCGGTGCGCGCCACCGCGCAGGCGAGCGGGTTGCCGCCGAAGGTCGAGCCGTGCTGGCCGGGCTTCAAGACGCCGAGAACCTCGGTATTCGACAGCACGGCCGACACCGGATAGAAGCCGCCGGACAGCGCCTTGCCGATCAGCGTCACATCGGCCTCGATGCCTTCGTGTTCCTCGGCGAGCAGCTTGCCGGTGCGGCCGAGACCGGTCTGGATCTCGTCGAGGATGAGGGTGACGTTGTTATCGGTGCAAAGCTCGCGGATGCGGGTGAAATAACCGGCCGGCGGGATGATGACGCCGGCTTCCCCCTGGATCGGCTCGATCAGGGCGGCGACCGTATTGCCGTTGATCGCGGCCTCGAATGCCTCGGCATCGCCGAAGGGAATGGTGCGGAAGCCCGGTGTATAAGGGCCGAAGCCGGTGCGGGCGTCGGGATCGGTGGAGAAACTGATGATGCTCAGCGTCCGGCCGTGGAAATTATCGGCGCAGACGATGATCTCCGCTTGGCCTTCCGGCACCCCCTTGACCTCGTATCCCCATTTGCGCACCGCCTTGATGGCGGTCTCCACGGCTTCGGCGCCGGAATTCATCGGCAGGATCTTGTGCGAGCCGGTCAGCGCAGCAAGCTCTTCGTAGAGATGAGCGAGTTGGTCGTTGCGGAAGGCGCGGGAGGTGAGCGTCAACCTGCCGGCCTGCTCGACCATGGCGGCGAGGATTTTCGGGTGGCAATGGCCCTGGTTGACGGCGGAATAGGCCGAGAGGCAATCGAGATAACGATTGCCGTCGGTATCCCAGACATAAACACCTTCACCGCGCGTCAGCACCACATCGAGCGGCTTGTAATTGTGGGCGCCGAGCCGCTGTTCCGTGGCTATCAGTTTTTCCGATGTGTTCATGGCCGTTTTCCCTCCAGAGTATAGTGCCGAAACCCGTCTTATGCGGCGCGGGTTGGTCGATCGAAGATGCGGCGGCCGAAGAGGCTTGCCGTCAGTTCCACCAGGATGCGGGCGCTTTTGCCGCGATCGTCGAGAAACGGGTTGAGCTCGACGAGATCGAGCGACGAGACGAGGCCGCTGTCCGAAAGCATCTCCATGACCAGATGCGCCTCGCGGAAGGTCGCGCCGCCGGGCACCGTCGTGCCGACGCCGGGGGCAATCTCGGGATCGAGGAAGTCGAGGTCGAGGCTGACATGCAGCAGCCCGTTCGCCTTGGTCACGACGTCGAGGATATCCCGCATGATGGCGCCGATGCCTTGCTCGTCGATGGCGCGCATATCGAAGACATTGACGCCGTGTTCGTGGATTTCCTCGCGCTCGCGTGCATCGACCGAACGAATGCCGACCTGGAAAACATTCTTCGGATCGACGAAGGGGCGGTCCTTCGGCAGGATCTCGGCGAACTCCGCCTCGCCGCAGAAAAAGGCGACGGGCATGCCGTGAATATTGCCCGAAGGGGAGGTCGCCGGAGAATTGAAATCGGCATGGGCATCGAGCCAGAGCACGAAGAGCGGCCGGCCTTTGCTGGCGGCATATCGCGCCATGCCGGAGACGCTGCCCATGGACAGGCTGTGGTCGCCGCCGAGAATCAGCGGAAAACGGCCGGAGGCGGCCACGTCATGGACGCTGCTTTCGAGCGCGCGGGTGAAGGCGCCGACAATCCTCAGATTGTGGGCCTTCGGATGGTTCGGTAGGTCCATTGCCGGCACGATCCTGAGATCGCCGAGATCGGCGACGTCATGGCCAAGCTCGATCAGCGTCTGATCGACGCCTGCGATCCGCAGCGCCGCCGGTCCCATGCCAGCGCCCCTTCGGCCGGAGCCTTCTTCCAGCGGCGCGCCGATAAGGGTGACAGATCGCGATTGAGCATTCATTTCGAGGGCTCCGTGTTGAGGCCTGTTTTGGCCGATAGTGGGATAAAGGGCTGGCGGCAAAAAGATGGAAAAATGTCAGAAATGGACTATGATTGCGCAAATTGATAAACCTATTTTGACAAAGTGATCGGCGTGGATGATCTCGATACCGAACTTTTGAGTGCGCTTCGCCACAATGCCCGGATTTCCGTCTCGTCGCTTGCGGCGATGACGGGTGCATCGCGGGCCACGGTCGCCGCCCGGATCGACCGGCTGGTCGCCAGCGGCACCATCGTCGGCTTTACCATCCGCACCGGCCATGAGACACGGTCGGCCGGCGTGCGCGCCATCGTCATGATCGAAGTGCTTGGCAAGCTCGCCGACCGGGTGGCCGATCAGTTGCGGGGCCTGCCGCAGGTGCGCGCGCTGCACAGCACCAACGGCAAATGGGATTTCGTCGCCGAACTCGAGGACCGCGATCTCGCCTCCTTCGACGAAACGCTGCGCCGCATCCGGCTGATCAACGGCATCAATTCGACCGAGACGAATATTCTCTTGAAGACGAGCAAGACCGGGTTCTAGGGCATGATCTGCGGAACTAGCCCCTTGCATCCGCCTGCCGGCACCTTTTCCCGGTAAACGGGGCGAAGGGGATATGCCGCACCCTCTCGGTCCCCCGCAAGCGCCTCGTGTGGCACGTCCCCTCGCCCCGTCAAAATGGGGAGAGGGTTAGGGTGAGGGGCAATTCGCAGGTTCGAATCAGACAAGCCAGCTACATGCTTCCCCTGAATTAGCCGGCTTAATATTCCCGCTCGTAGACGACGCCCGCTTCGCCCTCACCGTTACCTCCCGCCGCGCCGCGCAGTTTGACGCCGCGGCCGACGTCGAGGTTGATGATCGCCTTGGCGCCGGCAGAGCCGCCCTGCTGCAATTCGAAATAGGTGCGGTCGTTGAGATAGCGGCCGACGCTGACGCTCGTCTGGCCCTTGGAATCGGTACTGATGTCGAGATCGTCGACGCCGAGCTGGTTTCGCAGGCCTTCGAAAAGCGAGGTGGAGCGGTTGCCCGCCAGCTGGCTGACGGCGTCGGCGAGCTGGGCGATCTGCACCGGCGAGAGCTTCGACATCGACTGGCCGAAGATCAACTGCGCCAGCACCTCGTCCTGCGGCAGCTGCGGCGAGGAGGAGAAAGTGATGGCCGGGTCGGTGGCGAGACCGGCGACATCGACGGTCAGCGTCGTCGAGCCGGAGGTCGAGGTCGCTTCCATATCGAGCGCCGGCGTCAGGTCTCCGGCAAAGGTGATCCGGCTCTTGTCGGTGAAATCCATACGGCGGTTGAGAATGGTCAGGCGCCCGCGGCGCATGGTGAAACCGCCGGTCACGACGGGTGCAGCCGCCGTTCCGCGGATCGTCACACTGCCGCCGAGCTCGGCATCGATGCCGCGGCCGCGCACGAAGATCTGCGAGGGCGCGTCGATTTCGAGATCGAGTGTGATTGTCGAGGATTTCTCGCCGGGTTTCCGCTCGCCGTCTTCCCTCAGTTGCGCAAGCACCGCCCGCGGCGCGTTCTTATGCCGGATGTCGATTTCACGGAGCGAGGTCGGCAATTTTTCCGGAACGGTGATCGAGGTCTTGTCCAGCCGAAGCTTGCCGTTCAGCGTCGCGCTCATGATCGGTCCGCGCAGGCCCAGCGTTCCGCTGACGGTGGAGACGACAAGGGTGCCGTCGACATAGACCGCCTTGTCGAGCTTGATCGAAATATCGGCGGGAAAACCGCCGGCCGGCTGGATACCGATGGTGCCGCTTGCTGAGACCGTGCCGCCGCCGCCGAGATTGCCGCTGAGGCGCGATATCACGGCCTGGTTGCCGTTGAAGGTCACTGCCGCCGTCAGATTGTTGACGGCAAGATTGCGCCGGACGTCGACGAGCTTGGCGCCATTGGTCGCAACGGTGCCGTTGATGACGGGTGCTGCGGCCGTCCCGCCGACCTGCAGATTGACGGTGGCGACGCCGTCGGCGACGAGGCCCTGCTGCGCCAGCGGGGCACCGAGCACGGCGAAGGGAAGATTGCCGCTGAAGCGCATGTCGATGGCGCGATTGCCCGTGATCACAACGCTGCCGCCGCCCTTCAGCGACATGCCGGCGTCGCCGGCAAGGCTGGTATCGACGGTCAGTCTGTCGCCGGCAAGCTTGCCTGAGGCGCCGATGGTGAATGGCGAAAGTCCGGCGTCTTTCGTCTGGCTGGTCGCCGCGTTCTTCCAGTCGACCTTGAAGTCGACTGAAGGCGCCGATAGCGCACCGGTCGCCTTGGCGGTCGCCGAGACCGCACCCTCGGCGCCAAGACCGGGCACGAAACCGTTGGCGAGGCTCGCCGGGACGTTGGTGGCATTCGCCGTGACGTCGACCGAGCGGATCGACGTGCCGGCGATCGAAAGATTGCCGGCGGTTTTCAGCGCAATGCCGCCGCTGCCGCTGAGGTCGGCATCGAAATCGAGCCTGTCGCCTGTGTATTTTCCCGTCGCCGCCAGTGCAAGCCGGGAAAGACCGGCAGCCTTGGTGTGACTGGTCGCGGCATCCTTCCAGTTGAGCTTGAAATCGACGATCGGATCGGCTGGCGTTCCCGATGTGACGGCGCTTGCCGAAAGCATGCCCTCGGCGCCGAGACCGGGAACGAAAGCATTGGCGATATTGGCCGGCAGGGCCGGAATATCGGCATTGACCGAAAGATCCCGAATGGCGGTGCCGGCGATGGTGACGCCGCCGGTTGCCCTCGCCAGCACGCCGTCCTTGCCGGCGAGGTTGGCGTCGAAATCGACCCTGTCATCGGCGAATTTGCCGGATGCTGCAGCATTCAGGCCCGAAAGGCCGCTGCTCCTGGTCTGGGCGGTTGCGGCATTCTTCCAGTCGAGCTTGAAATCGATTGCGGGCTTCGGAAACGCGCCGGATGCGGATGCCGTTCCCGAGATGGTGCCCTCTGCGGCAAGACCGGGGACGAAGCCGTTGGCGAGGCCGGCAGGCAAGTTGGCAAGATCGGCCTTGACGTCGAGGGTTTTAACCGCGGTGCCCGATATCGCAACGTTGCCCGCGGCCTTCAGTGACAGGCCGTCCTTGCCGCTGAGATTGCTATCGAAGTCGAGCCGGCTGTCGGAAAAGCGGCCGGATGCAGTCAGCGCCAGGCCGGAGAGATGGGCGCTTCTGGTCTGGCGGGTCGCGGCATCCGTCCAATCGAGCTTGAAGTCGGCTTTCGGGGCCGCCGGTGTCCCGGCGGCGGACAGGGTGCCTGATATCGTGCCGCCGGCGCCCAGATCGGGAACGAAGGCGTTGGCGAGAGCGGCCGGGATCCTGGCGATCTCGGCATCGACCTTGATGTTTTCGACCGTCGTGCCGGCGAGGACGACATTGCCCGTGCTCTTCAGCAAGAGGCCTTGATCGCCGCTGGCCGCTGCGTTGAAATCAAGCTTGTTGTCGGCAAATTTTCCCGATGCGCTCAGGCCGAGTGCGGCAAGGCCGGCCCGTTTCGTATGGCTGGTCGCAGCGTTTTTCCAATCGAGGTCGAAATTGGCGGTCGGAGCGGCAAGCGAGCCCGCGGCCGAGATCGTTCCGGAGATCGCGCCTTCGGCAGCGAGATCGGTCACGAAGCTGTCTGCGATGCTTGCCGGGATATTCGCCAGCGTTGCATCGACCTTGACGTTGCCGATCGTCGTGCCGGTGACGGCGACATTGCCGTTTGCCTTCAGCGCGAGCTTGTCGGCGCCTGATATCGCCGTGTCGAAATCGAGTTTGCTGCCTTCGAATTTTCCGGATGCCTTTATTGCGAGGGCGTCGAGGCCAGCACGTTTGGTGTGGCTGGTCGCGGCGCCATTCCAATCGAGATCGAAATTGGCGACGGGAGCGGAAAGGGGGCCGGTCGCCGAGATCGTTCCGGAGACCGCGCCTTCGGCGGCGAGATCGGCAACGAAACCATTGGCGATGCGGGCGGGCAGACTGAGGATATCGGCGTCGACATCCAGGACCGGGTTCTTCGGATCGGCGAGCGCGACATTGCCGGCGGCCTTCAGCGACAGGCCGTCGTCATTGCCGATCGTCGTGTCGAAATCGAGCTTGTTGTCAGCGAATTTGCCGCCGGCGGTAATGCCGAGCGGCGCCAGTCCGGCGCCCTTGGTCTGGCCTGTTGTCGCATCCTTCCAGTCGAGCTTGAAATCGGCGACGGGTGCCGCCGGCGTGCCGGTCACGGCGATCGTTCCGGAGATCGTGCCACCGGCTGAAAGGTTCGGCACGAAACCATTGGCAAGGGCTGCCGGCAATTCGTGGATGTCGGCTTTCAGCTTCAGCGTCTCGCCGGCGGAACCGGTGACGCTCACCGAGCCGGTGCCTGTTTTCAGCGTCAGTCCGTTCAGACTGGCGGTGCCGCCGATAATCGTGACCGCAGTCGGTGCGGCAAGCTCGACCGGGATGTTGCGGGGGCTGGCGGAGAAGCGGTCAAGATTTACCGCGATCGTGCCGCCTGGCGCCTGGATATTGCCGGCGGCCCGCACCGGATTGCCGTCATAGGCGGCGTTAAGGTCGAAATCGGTCTGGTTCTGCTGTTTGGTGAAACCGAGCGAAAGACCGGCGAGCCTGTTCGCGCCGGCATTCAGTTCCTCGGCCTTGACTGTGCCGTTTGCCGCAAGCGCGCTGAGATCGCTGATCGTGACGTCGATATCGGGTTTGACGATCGCGAGCGTATCGCGGCGGATCGAGCCGCCTGATGCCAGCAGCTTCAACGCAATCTTGCCGCTGTTGCTCTCGATGCCGAGCGACCCCTTGAGATCGCCTTCGGCCTTCTGTCCGCCGAGTGCTGCGAGCAGGCCGATATTGGGGAAGTCGAAGGTCAGTGCGCCCGTCGGCTCAAGGGTGGGTGAGAATTCCAGATTGCCGGTCAACCGGTTGCCGCCGATATCGGCGGTCAGCGCCGGAATGCCGGTCTTGCCGTCTTGGGAGCGGATGTCGCCGTTGATGCCGATCGGCTGGCCGTCGATCGTACCGGTGGCGGTGATCTTGCCCTGCGGCGCCTTGGGGTCGGTAATACCCGACAGGTCGATATTGAGGTTGGCAAGCACGCGGTCGGCCATCTCAAGGCTGGCGGCCTTGAGATTGGCCGATACCGAGAGTGCCGGGAGCTCGCCGCCGCCTCTCACCGCATAGCCTACCGAACCTTTCGCGCCGGCGACGAGTTTGCTGATGTCGGGCAGCCGACCGGAGAGGTCGGCATTCAACATCGAGCCCTCAAGCGCGACGTTGCCGGCGGCTTCCAGTGTGCCGGATTTCAGGACGAGGTTGGAAAGTGCGAATTTCGACGGGATGGTACCGACCACCTGGCTTTCGAGCGAGATCAGCCCGTCGAACTTGCCCGCCACCGCAACCGGCAACGCTGCAGGTGCGATGGTGAGCTTGACGTTGCCGGTCAGCGTTTGATCGGCCGGCCTATAGGAGCCGTTGAGGCTGCCATTGATATTGGTGCTTTCGACCGTGGTGCCGTTGAAGCCGATGCCGGCGGGCGAGATCTGCAGCGGCGCGGCGATCGTCACGGGGCCCTGGACCGCGCGGTTGAGGTTCGGCTCGGCAAAACTCGCGTCGCCGGCTGCCAGACGCAGCTGAACGCTGCCGGAACGAGCGGCGAGATTGAAGGCGTCGCTCTTTGCCGTCAGCTTGACGTTGCCGATATCGGCCTGTGGAAGGGTTGCGCTGTCGAGCGAGCCGCTGACGCTCAGTCGGGCGGTCTGGGCGTCGCCTGTCAGAGCCAGGTTGAGGCCCGAAATCAGGAAGCGCGCTTCGCCTTCGGCGAGGGGCCAGCGGAAATCGACAGGGCCTGACGTGCCGAGCAGATTGGCGTTCAGGCTGTTGTTGCCGGCCGGATCGAGCGTGCCCGATGCGGCGATGACGACGCTGCCGGTGGCGATATTGCCGGTCTGGATATCGATCTTGCCACGATTGTCGAAGGTGGTGGCGACATCGATATTGGTCTGGCCGGCGAAAAGCGGCCGGAATGCCGATGGAAGCAGTGAGCTGAGATCGCCGCCGCCCTTGAGGTCGAGGTGGTGCAGTCCGTCTGCACTGATCTGATGCCGGGCCTCGATTGCGGCGCGCTGCTGGCCGTCGAGGGCGGCCTGCACTTTGCCTTTCCAATCGGATATCGGCCCCTGGCCGTCGAGATCGATGTTGACGGCGGGGCTGTCCGGCAGGCCGAGGAAGCCGGCGACCAGCCCGCCCTTCGGCTCGGAAAGCTGTGCCTTCAGCCGCAGCCGGTTTTCGGCCGGCGCAAAGGCGATGTCGGCGGCAAGCCGCGCATCCGGAACCGCGTGACGGCTGACATTGACGACGGCTTCGCCGCCATCGCCGTTCGCCGAAAGGCTGCCCTCGGCGGCGAGCGCGAAGGCGCGCCCGGCAAAGGCTTCGGCAAGCTTGATATCGGGCAGCGCGATGCGATCGATATCGAGCTTGATCGGAAGGCTGAAGCCGCCGGAATTTTCTGCGCCGGGCCGCGATGGCAGGGTGCGCACCGGCTTGCGCAGCACGTTGATCGCTTCGATCTCGAAGCGTTTGGCGTGGAAGGTTCCGGTCAGCAGCGCCAGCGGATTCCAGTCGATCGCGAGCCCATGAACTTCCGCAAAGACGCCCCTGGTATCGGAGACGGTGATGTCGGCAGCGCGCAGCCCGCCGGTCAGAAGACCTTCCGGTTCACGCACCGTGATCGTCATGTCGCGGTTGGAAAGCGTCGAGGCTATCTTTTCGGTGACGATGCGGGCGCCGAAGGCAGTGAAGCCGAAGATCGCAAGGGCTATGACCGTAAGAATCAACGCGGCGCCGGCGACATAGCCGGTGAGCCGTATGATCCAGGTGACGATTTTTGCCAGCATTTGCATCGGCGCGGACACTACCCCGTTTTCATGACGGCCACAGATCGAAAAACGCAGTTAACGGCAAATCTAGAAGGATTGACCGATGCCCGCATAGATTCCGTAATCTGTGCCACCTTCGTACTTGTTCAGCGGCATGGCAAAATCAAGCCGCAGCGGGCCGAAAGGCGTCGCATATCGTATTCCCGCACCGGCGCCGGCGCGGATATCGGAAAACCCCGGAAAGGTGCTGTCGGAGACGGTGCCGACATCGATGAAGGGCACGACGCCGATCGTATCGGTGATCTTGATGCGGGCCTCCAGCGAACCGGTCACGTAGGAGCGGCCACCTGTGGGATCGCCATTGTCGTTATAGGGCGAGATTTCCTGAAAGCTGTATCCGCGCACCGAGCCGCCGCCGCCGGCAAAGAAGCGCTGCGTGGCGGGAATGTTTTCGATGCCGCCGCCGCCGATCAGGACGCCGGCGGCCACCTTGCCGGCCAGCACCAAGCCGTCTTCCTGGCCAAACGGCAGATAGCCTGAAATCGAGCCCTCGAACGCCGCATAGGGGGTGGCGTTGAAGATTTCGTAGCCGGGCTTGGCCGAGAATGTCGCGCGGTAGCCTTCCGTCGGGTTGAACTTGTCGTCGCGGGCGTCGCGGTCATATTGAAGCGGCAGGGTGAAGGTCAGATAGTCATTGGTGCCGAAGGCGTCGTCGTCGCGTTCCCAGCTGAGCTCGCCGCTTGCCGAGACCGTGTCCCGGTCTGTCAGTTCGTAGGAAAGGCCGAGCGAGGCGGTAACGAGCGTCGCATTATAGGCATCCGGATTTTCGGTCTTGGCGATGATGCCGGCCTTCAGGGTGGCGGCGGGGAAGAAGGCGCCGGGCTTGGTGAAGAGGATGCCGGCGGAATAGTCGAGGCTGCCGAGATCGGTGGTTTCGCCAAGCCGCGAAACGGAGCCCTCGATCCGCAGCGTTTCGGCTTCGCCAAACAGGTTGCGGTGGCCCCAATAGCCCTGCACGCCGAAGCCGTCGGTGGTGGAATATTGCGCCCCGACACCGAAATAGCGCTGCTTGCCTTCGGACACCTCGATCGTCATCGGCAAGGTGCCGTCCGGGGCCAGCGCATCGCCTTCGTGAATGGTGACGCTCGAGAAGACGCCGAGAGCGCGAAGCCGCTCGCCGGCTTTCTTCAGCGCTTCCGGGGAATAGGCCTCGCCTTTGTTCAGCCGGGAATAACGCTGAATGAAAGCCGGCTTGACGGTCTTTTCGCCGGAAACGCCGACATCGCCGATCGGAGCGACCGGACCGCCCTCGGCGGCAAGGACGATATCGACGGTGTCGCTTCTGTGATCGGCGACGACCTTGCGTTCGGTCAGCTTGGCGAAGGGCCGGCCCTCGCTCTTCAACTGCTCGACGATCTTGTCGCCGGCCCTGATGATGGCAAGCGAGCCGGCCTCAGCGCCTGGGGCAAGATCATAATCGGCGGGATTGTGGTTTGCGGCATCGCCGCCGAACTGGACTTCCCTGACCTTGAAAACCGGGCCGGGCGCAATGTCGACGGTGACGGGGACCGGCCCCGTCCGGTCGAAGGTCGGATTGGGCGGCAGCTCATCGATATTCTTGCCGTCGACGGTGATCGTCACCACGCCGCCATATCGGGCCTTTTCATAGAGGGTGGCGATCAGCCGTTCGCGGTCGTCACGGGCCTTGACGACGATGCCGAGATCGCCGGAAACCGGCTGCTTCTGGTCGCTCACGAGGCGGGAGCTGTTTTCCAGCGCTTCCTTCAGGTCGGGATCGGCGGTATCGGCTTTGAGATCGACGTGGTAGCGCACCGGATCGGGCACCTGTTCGCCTTCGTCCTTTTCCTTGCCGAAGATGGTGATGCCGAAAAGCTTGAAGGCGTAAGCGTCGCCGATCAGGACCGGTGAGAACGCAGCTGTCGCTGCGACCACCATCATGGTGCCTGTTCGCCGATACGCAGTACCTGTTTTCGGGCCTGTCCCTCTAATCCGCATCCGCCGCTTTTTAAGTCTACAATGAAGCTTCGTTGCCCAGCCGTGAACAGCTTAGCGGCAAAATCGCGCCGGGTGTACCATTTTAAATTGCCGGCGCGCTATTTCAGCACAAAAAATCCCGGATGTGTGTCCGGGATTTCCTGAATTTTTCGGTCTGCGGGCGTCTCAGCGCGGGCAGGCATCGATGTAGCGGCGGCCATAGCGGTCGCGATAGTAGCACTGGCCGGGCTGTTCGGCGACGCTGCCGATCAGGGCGCCGGAGACGCCGCCGATAGCGGCGCCGACTGCTGCGCCACGAACATCGCCGGTGACGACGCCGCCGATGACCGCACCGGATGCAGCGCCGATGCCGGCCCCCTGCTGAGTCGGGGTGCAGCTTGCGATCGACAGGCCGATCAATGCGAGTATGACAGCTTTTTTCATCTTTTTCTCCTGGGTTGTCGCCCAATGGGCATAGGCCGTCCCTATTGTTTTTTTGGCACGCTAGCCCGAAAACTATGTCGGAAGAAAGGGTTGTCCACCATTGTCCTGATTTTTTTGCTGCAGGAGCAGTGTCGGCGACCGCGTAAGCGCGGCGAATTGCCGTCGCGTTTGCCGCATCGATCTCATCAATCGCGGCGCCTATATTTTTTATCTGGAATCATTCAAAAAACTGGGCCTTTTGCCGCAGTTGATGGTAAAGCAAAGCGTAAGCATTGACGCGCGGACGTCCGGTCGGCAAGAACGGCCGCGCGATACTGGAGCATATGATGGATTTCGAAGCATTTTTCAAAAACGAACTGGGCGGGCTTCATGCCGAGGGCCGTTACCGCGTTTTTGCCGATCTCGAACGTCACCGCGGCAATTTTCCCCGCGCGAC
>NZ_JACIFY010000024.1 GCF_014197615.1 Rhizobium esperanzae | reverse complement strand
TCGATCCATCGCAACCTCCAAATCAACGGAGAGTCCTTGAATCTATTTGACGCAATAAAACAACTGCTTACTCGCCATATGCGATTCCCCTGCCCACAAGGGGGAGGGGCTAACGTGCCGCACCGCTTCACGTAACCCCTCCATCGCAGCCAATCCGTCGAACGGTAACAGCCAGCAACACCTCTCCCTTTAGTCACTGGCGGGGCACGCAGCCTAGCCCCTCCCACTTGTGGGGAGGGGTTTTGGATCCGCACCGTCACTCACCCGCAGCCCGGCACATCCTCCAGCCGGTGCCAGACCGGGATGCCGCGTTCCCTGGCGATGCGCACGTCGTTGTCGGCGCCCTTGGAGTCGCCGGCCAAGCGCAGTACGCCCTCGCAGAGCTGCAGCAGCCGGCCGGCGACCGGGTGGAAGATTTCTTCGTAAAGCGCATCGCCGACCGACTTGCCGCCGGCGGCATGCCAGATCGGCAGCGCCACCCATTCGCCGATCATCGGCACGTGGCCGGCCGCAAACAGCCTGTGCGAGGGCTCTTCCAGCCGTTTCAGGTTGGCGGTCATCTTTTCCGGGTCGTCGCCCGTTCCGGACCGATAGGGCCCGGCAATCAAAATCAACATGATCCACTCCATCGCTCTCCCGGGCGTCATGCACGGGATTTCACGAAAATGCATGATATTTCTTGAATGTCGAGTCTATTCGTGCAAGTTTGCGACATATCGTTTAATTTCGTGCGGAGAGACGATGCTGACGACGCAACGCAAGGCCCTCATTCTCGATATCCTGCGCCAGAACGGCCAGGTGATCGCCAAACGCGTCGCCGAGGATTTTTCCCTTTCGGAAGACACGATCCGGCGTGACCTCAGGGAAATGGCAGCGGAAGGATTGCTGAAACGGGTGCATGGCGGGGCCATGCCGCTTTCGCCGGAGCTGCCGGATTTTTCGGCGCGACGCAGCGTTTCATCGCAGATCAAGGCGCGGCTCGGGGCCAAAGCTGCGGCGATGGTCAGGCCGGGGCAGATGATCTTTCTCGACGGCGGCACGACGACAGCGGAGATCGCCAGGCACTTGCCGCGCGACATGCCGCTGACAGTTGCGACCCACAGCCCGACGATCGCCGCCGAACTGGAGCACCATCCGACCGCCGAGGTGATCCTGGCCGGCGGTCGGCTCTACAAACATTCGATGGTGGCGACGGGGGCAGCCGCGATGGCGGCAATCTCGCAGCTGCGCCCCGACCTGTTCTTCCTCGGCGTCACCGCCGCCCATCCCGTGCATGGGCTTTCCACCGGCGATTTCGAGGAGGCGGCAATCAAGCGCCATATCGCCCGCTGCTCGGCCGAAACGCATGTGCTGCTGACGGAGGAAAAATTCGACCTCGTCTCGCCCTGCCCGGTGCTCGGCATTTCCGAAGTGGCGGGACTGATCGTGCCGGATGATATGCCGGCCGAGCGGCTGAAGCCCTATCGCGACCTCAACGGCACCATCGCCGTGGCGTGATCGACCTGCGGCCTGCCCTGCCCTTGCGGTGTCCGGGGAGCATGCTCACGCGACATGCGCGCCGGCTCATGCGGTCAGGGCGGAGGTCACCCTGATATCGCCGACATGGATGCCGTTCCAATTGTGCATCGAGGTGGCGGCAAAGCCCATCAGGGCTTCATGCACCTCGCTCTCCGTCTCGAAGAAGCGGGCGAGTGTGGCGGCCACCATGGCTTCAGCGGCGCGGGTGGTGCCGTCCTCGCATTTCAGCGCAATGGCGATGCCCTTTTCCGGGATCGCCGCGCAAAAGACGCCCTCGGCGCCCGTCTTGACGAAGATGCGGTTGGGGGCGATCTGCATCAGCGCCGTACAGGCGCGTCCGGTTCCCGCGACATAAAAAGGCTCGGCCATGCAGGCCTCGATCAGCCGGCGGGATGCCCTGGCGCGCAAGGGTTCCAGGCCGGCCCCGGTCGCCATTTTGGCGAAGCCGTGGGCCAGGCTGCGCAGAGGCACGGCATAGGTCGGAATCGAGCAGCCATCGGTGCCGCAGCTCGCAGCGCCGAGCACGGCGCCGGTCAGGCCTTCGATCGCCGCGCGGATTTCGACCTGCAGAGGATGCTCGTAACCGACATAACCCTTGGGATCGATATCCCCATGGCAGCAGGCGCAGATGAAGCCGGCATGTTTTCCCGAGCAATTGTTGTGCAGCGCGGTCGGCGCATCGAGCGTACGGGCCTGCTGGATCAGGACCTTCTGGCTCATCGACCAGTGGGCGCCGCATTCCAGCGCCCCGGCATTCCGGCCGGCACGCGCGAGCATGGAAGCGGCAAGCGCCACATGCGCTTCCTCGCCATTATGCGAGGCACAGGCGAGCGCCAGCTCCTTGTCGCCGAAACCATAGGCGTCGGCCGCACCGCTTTCCACCAGCGGCAGCGCCTGCATCGCCTTGCAGGCCGAGCGCGGGAAAACGGCGGCGTCGATGTCGCCGAGCGAGAAGACGAGCTTGCCATCACCATCGACGACCGCCACCGCGCCGCGATGGCGGCTTTCGACGAGCAGGCCACGGGTGACTTCGACGGTGACGGGGTTGGTCATGAACTCTCATCCAGGTGCTGACGGGATGCGGCAGGCATACCGCGTCGCGGCGCGAAAGCCAACGGGGTTTAGGTCACGCCGGAATTCGGGTGACGACCGCTGGTGGATGTGGCGTGGATGCTCGGCCCAAGGCCGGGCACGACGGAGGGTGGAGTAAGACCCGACGTCCGGCGGCGATAACGCTGAGAGGCGGCCGAAATTGAAAAGGCGCCTCTGGGTCGGGGCGCCTCTTCACAATTGAACGGCTTGCGCGTCTCAGGCGACGTTGCGCTCCGGTTGCGGTTCCTGCTGGACGGCTTCCTGCTTCACGCCGAGATAGAGGACGGAGCTGGGGCCGATGCCGTAGGTATCGCAGACCTCGGGCGTCAGGAATTCGGTGACTGGAACCTGCTGGACCGCCAAACCGGCGCGCTGAATCACATCGATGAAGCCGGACTTGGAGAAGAGGCGCACATGGTCGTCCTGGCCGAAATGCCCCCAGCGGCCTTCCGGCGTCGTCACCTCGGGATTTTCATAGGTTTCCTCGATCGACAGGCAGATCGGCGCCATAAGGATGGCGATGCTGTGCGGCTTGAGAACACGTCGGATTTCGGCGGTGGCACGCACCGGATCCTCGACATGTTCGAGCACATGAGAGCAAAGCACGAAGTCGAAGCTCTCGTCGGCGTAGGGCAGATTGTGGATATCAGCCTTGTCGTCTGCCTCGGGCATATACATGTCGCAACTGCGGTAGAAGATATGCGGGTGGCTCTTGAGCCAGAAGCTGAAAGCCCGTCCCGGCGCGATGTCCAGGAACCGGAAGGGGTGCGCCTGATTGAGGCGTTGGAACACCGGCGTCAGGAACAGCGCGTACAGCCTGTCGCGATCGGATGAATGACAATTGGGGCAGCTATAGGCCTGATGGTTGATCGTTTCGAATTCATCGACGCGATAGGGAAAGCCGTGCTCGACCGACTTGTCGATGTAGTAGCGCGGAAGCGGTACGAAATGCGGAATTCTGCTGCGGCAGAGCGGGCAGGCGTGGAATAGAGCCATTGCATTCCTCGTAGGGACCTTACAACGCGCAAGCAACACCACATCAAGATGCGCAGTTTCGGGGCCGGGTTTCGATCAGGCGACTGTTGAACGATCCCGGAGACTCACAAACGGCCAGGATCAATACCACCTTGCGCACGAATGCTGGCCCGAAGCTGACCTCAGACGGCGAGCATGATCTTTCCGACATGGCTGCCGTCTTCCATCAGCCGGTGGGCTTCGGCGACTTCCTCGAAGGCGAAGACCTTGTGGATGACGGGGGCGACGGAGCCCGCTTCCAGGAGGGGCCAGACCTGCGAGAGCAGATCGTCGCGGATGGCGCGTTTTTCCTCCGCCGTGCGCGGGCGCATGGTGGAGCCGGTCACCGTCAGGCGCTTGACCATGATCGGCGCAAGATTGACCTTTTCGGCGACGGCGCCGCCGAGGAAGGCGATGATCGACAGGCAGCCGTCTTTTGCCAGCGTCGCAAGGTTGCGCTCGAAATAAGCGGCGCCGATCATGTCGAGGATGATGTCGACGCCGTCGCCGGTCTCCGCCTTGATCACCGCAGCAAAATCCTCGGTCCGATAGTTGATCGCGCGCATGGCACCAAGCTTCTCGCAAGCCTCGCATTTCTCGGGCGAGCCGGCCGTCACATAGACCTCGGCGCCGAAGGCGCGGGCGAGCTGGATCGCCGTGGTGCCGATGCCGCTGGAGCCGCCATGGATCAGCACCGTCTCGCCTTCCGTCAACCCGGCCATCTGGAAGAGATTGGCCCAGACGGTGAAGAAGGTCTCCGGCAAAGCCGCCGCCTTCACCGCGTCATAGCCCTTGGGAAAGGGCAGGATCTGGCCTGCCGGCAGCAGGCAATATTCGGCATAGGCGCCGCCATTGGCCAGCCCGCAGACCTTGTCGCCGATGCGATAGCCGCTGACGCCGGGGCCGATCGCAACGATTTCGCCAGCAAGTTCGAGGCCGAGGATCGGGCTCGCATCCTTGGGCGCGGGATAGCTGCCCTGGCGCTGGGCGACATCGGGGCGGTTGACGCCGACAGCCTCGGCGCGCACCAGAACCTCGCCTTGACCCGGCACGGGCAGCGGCCGCCTGGCGATCACCATCACCTCCGGTCCGCCGAAGGACTTGAGATCGACGAAACGCATTTGCTGAGGCAGTGACATGGCGCGACCCTCCCTGATCTGAGGCAACCGGAATAGATCAGCCCCGGAGACTTGGAAAGGCTGGAAGTGGCAAGGGCGTCAATTCGCCTCGCCCGCGGCATAGGTGCTGCCGCCTCCTTTGCGTCAAGACGCGCGGCGCTCCAGGAGATGGAAGACGAGGCCTTCGTCGCTCTCCTTGGCGGCCGACTTGATGACGGCGATCTCGGCGCTGACGCGGTTGATATCGTCGATGACGAGGCCTTCCGGCAGTTCGATGACGCCGATCGAGCAGCGCATCAGCGGAAACAGGGCTTCCGCGCCGGCGCGGTCGTGACCGAGGATGCGGCCGGCGGCGCGGTGCTCGTCGGAATAGAGATCGAGCACATCGTCGTGGAAATCGCCGATCAGCCGATCGAGAATTTCCGTCAGTTCCTCCTGCGTCCAGCCGACGACGCCGATGAAGAAATCGTCGCCGCCGACATGGCCGAGGAAATGGCGCTCGGCGAAGAAATAGCGGCGCATCAGCGCGGCAAACAGCGAGATCGCGTGGTCGCCGAGATGGAAGCCATAGGCATCGTTGAACGGCTTGAAATTGTCGAAATCGCAATAGCAGAAATGGCGGACCTCATCGCCGTCACGGCCGGACTGGCGCATGAAATCACGGATGGCGCGATTGCCCGGCAGGCCGGTCAGCGGGTTCTGGTCCTGGGCGGTTTTCAGCTGCTTCTCGTTGATCACCTTGATCAGCGCGGCGGCGGAGACGACGCCGGCATAACGCATATTGTCGGTGAGGATCAGGCAGTTGCTGCCTTCCATATTGGCAAAGATCGCCATCAATTGCTCGGCATCGCTGTCGAGGCCGACGATCGGCGCCATCTCGACGAAATGCGAGATGGAGCGCTCATACATCTTGTTCTTCAGGAGATCGCGGCCGAAGGGCTGGTAGATATATTCCTTGAGATGCTGCTCGTGGATGATGCCGCGCGGCTCGTCGTTGGCGTTGAGGACGGGAAAGAAAGCCCGGCGCGGATTGCGGCGGAAGAGTTCGAAGACGCTGTCGATGCTGTCGTTCTCATAAACCGCCGGCAGGAGTTCGATCTGCCTGCGGATGAGGATTTCGTCGAGCGACTGGCTGCCCCGCTTGGCTTTTCCGAGTTCCTGCAGATGCGGGAAGGACGGCGCCAGTTCCGACATATGCGTCGTCGGGCGGGAGATGAACCAGCCCTGGACGAGGTCGACGCCATATTCGCGGCAGGCGATGAATTCGGCCTCGGTCTCGATGCCTTCGGCGATGACGCGGGTGCCGAGCACATGGGCGATATTGACGATGCTCTTCAAGAGATGGCGCTTGCGCGGGCTGCGGTCGATCTCGGCGACGAAATGCCGGTCGATCTTGAGATAATCGACGGGATGATCGCAAAGCAGCTTCATCTCGCCGTGGCCGACGCCGAAATCGTCGATCGCCAGCTTGAAGCCGGCCTTGCGCAGCTTCGAAACCAGGCCGGCAAATTCCGGCACGCTGGTATTGTCGAACCGCTCGGAGAATTCGAAACAGACGGAAGACGGCGGGATGCTGGCCTTCTGCAAATGCTGCAGCAGGTTCTCGACCAGGCGTTCGCCATGCGGGATCAGCCGGACATCGAGATTGAGGAAGAGCGTCGCCGTGGAGAAATTCGACAGCGTCGCGAATTTGGCGAGCGCCCGGCTCGCCAGCATCTGTTCGAACTGCAGCAGCTGGCCGGCCTGATGGGCCTCGTCGAGGATTTCGACCGGCGTGTCGTAGCCGATGCGTTCCTGGCCGCGCATCAGCGATTCATAACCGAACACCGTGCCGGTGCCGGCCTCGACGATCGGCTGGAAGGCGTTTTCGACCACGAGCTTGGCCAGCGTGACGATCTGATCGCTGGCATAGCGGCGCAGCACGCCGGGCTCGAAGGCGGCGGACAAGGACGTTCCCGTCTTCATTGCGGGCCGATCTCCACTGTGACCTGTTCTTTTTCGTCAGGAACTTGCCGCAGAAGGATCAATGAACCCTTTCGCCAATGTGAAACTTTTGTGAAAGACGCAAGGGAGCGCCACGCGTTCCGCGTTTATCGAATCCCTCAATGCAATCATGTGCTTGCTGTTCAGGCGGAGCGACGGCGTGCCGCCTCGTGATCGGCGAACATGTCGCCGACGCATCTGCCGCCGGACGGAGAAATCTCGTCGAGGACATCAGCCTTGAATTCGTTGAGCTTGCGGGCGGTATCCCAAAGGCGCAACGCCTCGCGGACGACCTCGCTGCTGGAGGCATAACCGCCGTTGTCGACGGCGGCGCGAATGCCCGCTGCCTGTTGCGGAGAGATGGAAACAGTGACCATCGGCATGAACTTCCTCCCTTTTTATTCAGGCAGAACCCTGCCTTTGGGGGACGCATGACCATTTGCGGCGATCGCATATACCCCTAAAGTTTAATCCCCTCTTATCCCCTTGTCAAAAAGAACGATCGGACAGCGACGCAGGCGCACCGCTTTCGACAGGTCCATTGCGGATGCCGAGGCCGAAGGCGATCATCGTCCAGCCCTGGATGGTGAGATCGGCGGCCAGGAACAGGCCGAGGATCCACAGGCTGTTGACCGGCCAGCCGAGAGCAATGACGAAACCGGCAAGCGCGGTAATGACGCCGCTGGCGACGATAAAGCGCCAGCGCCTGGTCGGTTTCATGCGCATGCCGACCCAGGTGCGGAAGACGCCGGCGATGACAAGCGCGAGCGAAAGAAACAGCGTCAGCGCCGCCGACGTCAGGATCGGATTGACGAAGGCGCAGATGCCGGCGAGCACGTAGAGCAGGCCGCTCAGCACCCAGAAGAGCACGTGATCCCAGCCGCGCACCTGGAAGGCATGGACGAGATAGGTCACGCCGCCGAACAGCATGAGCATGCCGACATAATAAACGGAGACGACGGTGGCGAGCATCAGATTGCCGAGCGCGATCAGGCCGCAGACCAGCAGCAACACGCCGAGACCGACGAACCAGATCCATTTCGACTGCAGCTGGGATGTGGGCACTGCGTTGAAGACATCGGCCATGGCGCACCTCCTGGATTTTGGAATATGTTGCAGCAATTTTTCAGGGAAAGATCTGATCTCGGTCAAATCGAGAAAGATTTTTGTTGATTGATCAGTCAATCAAAAATACTCTGCCCTTGGATTTCAGGGAGAATTGTCCGTTGCCGAAGGTCGGGATGGAACCGGTGCGCCGCAAGGCGCTGGTCGATGCAGCGCTGCGGGTGATCGGCGATCACGGCTCGCTTGCCGTCACCATGTCCGATATCGCCCGCCAGGCCGGCGTTTCGGCGGCCCTTGCGCATCATTACTTCGGCAGCAAGGACCAATTGCTGATCGAGACGATCCGCTCGCTGCTGCGGCAGCTGCGCTGCGATGCGGTGGCGGCTCTGAAGGCAGCCAAGACGCCGCGGGCGCGGCTTTCGGCCATCATCCGCGTCAGCTTCCATGCCGACCAGTTTGCGCCGGAGACGATTGCCGCCTGGCTCGCCTTCTACGCCGAGGCGCAGCGTTCGGAGGAGACGCGGCGTTTCCTGGTGATCTATGCCAGACGGCTGCGCTCCAATCTGCTTGCCGATCTCAAGGCGCTGCTGCCCGTCGACGCCGCAGAACGCATCGCCGAAGGCGCAGCGGCGATGATCGACGGGCTCTATATCAGGCAAAGTCTGAAATCCGCGCCGATCGGCATCGAAGCCTCGATCGCGCTGACGGAGGATTATGTGAACGCACTTCTATCCACCATCTCCCCCAAGGACAAATGACATGAAAGCCCAGCCGAAAGCCTCGCACTTCATCGACGGCGAATATGTCGAGGATACCGACGGCACCGTCATCGAGAGCCTCTATCCGGCCACCGGCGAGGTGATCGCCCGGCTGCATGCGGCAACGCCTGCGATCATCGAGAGGGCGATTGCAGCGGCCAAGCGCGCCCAGCCGGAATGGGCGGCGATGAGCCCGATGGCGCGCGGCCGCATCCTCAAGCGCGCCGCCGACATCATGCGCGAGCGCAACCGGGCACTCTCCGAACTGGAAACGCTCGATACCGGCAAGCCGATCCAGGAGACCATCGTCGCCGACCCGACCTCCGGTGCGGATGCTTTCGAATTCTTCGGCGGCGTCGCCCCGGCCGGCCTCAACGGCGCCCATATCCCGCTCGGGCAGGATTTCGCCTATACCAAGCGCGTGGCGCTCGGCGTCTGCGTCGGCATCGGCGCCTGGAACTATCCGCAGCAGATCGCCTGCTGGAAGGCGGCCCCGGCGCTGATCTGCGGCAATGCCATGGTGTTCAAGCCCTCGGAAAACACGCCGCTCGGCGCCCTGAAGATTGCCGAAATCCTGTATGAAGCGGGGCTGCCGAAGGGGCTCTTCAATGTGATCCAGGGCGACCGCGACACCGGGCCGCTGCTCGTCAACCATACCGACGTCGCCAAGGTGTCGCTGACCGGCTCGGTACCGACCGGCCGCAGGGTCGCGGCGGCGGCGGCCGGCAACCTCAAGCATGTGACGATGGAGCTCGGCGGCAAGTCGCCGCTCATCGTCTTCGACGATGCCGATCTCGATTCAGCGGTCGGCGGGGCAATGCTCGGCAATTTCTATTCCACAGGCCAGGTCTGCTCGAACGGCACCCGTGTCTTCGTACAGAAGGGCATCAAGGCCGACTTCCTCAAGCGGCTGAAGGCGCGCACCGAAGCGATGCTGATCGGCGATCCGATGGATGAGGCGACCCAGATCGGCCCGATGGTCTCCTGGGCGCAGCGCGAGAAGGTGATTGCCTATATCGAGAAGGGCAAGGCCGAGGGCGCAACGCTTGTTGCCGGCGGCGGCATTCCGAACAATGTCTCGGGCGAAGGCTATTACGTGCAGCCGACCGTCTTTGCCGACGTCACCGACGACATGACCATTGCTCGCGAGGAGATCTTCGGGCCTGTCATGTCAGTGCTCGATTTCGACGATGAGGACGAGGTGATCGCCCGCGCCAATGCCAGCGAATTCGGCCTCTCCGGCGGCGTCTTCACCGCCGACCTCACCCGCGCCCACCGCATCGTCGACCGGCTGGAGGCGGGCACGCTCTGGATCAACACCTATAATCTCTGCCCGGTGGAAATCCCCTTCGGCGGCTCGAAACAATCGGGCTTCGGCCGTGAGAATTCGCTGGCCGCGCTCGAGCATTATTCCGAGCTGAAGACGGTTTACGTCGGCATGGGGCCGGTGGCCGCACCTTATTGAGGAGAGTGAAGACCCCTCCCCAACCCCTCCCCACAAGGGGGAGGGGCTAATGCGCGGCACCGGTTCACCTTTCTTCGATCGCAGCGCTTGCGGCGCTGATTTGGGAGTGGCCGGGTGCCCCATGTTAAGCCCCTCCCCCTTGTGGGGAGGGGTTTGGGGCGGGGTCTTAGTGCCCGGTTGCAAAAGAATCTAAGGGAACGTCATGCAACAAGCAGATTTCGTCATCATCGGCTCCGGCTCCGCCGGTTCCGCCCTTGCCTATCGCCTCTCCGAAGACGGCAAGAACAGCGTCCTCGTCATCGAGGCGGGCGGCAGCGATTTCGGGCCGTTCATCCAGATGCCGGCAGCGCTTGCCTGGCCGATGAGCATGAAGCGCTATAATTGGGGCTATCTTTCCGAGCCGGAGCCGAACCTCAACAACCGGCGCATCACCGCGCCGCGCGGCAAGGTGATCGGCGGCTCCTCCTCGATCAACGGCATGGTCTATGTGCGCGGCCATGCCGAAGATTTCAACCGCTGGGAAGAGCTCGGGGCCAGCGGCTGGGCCTACGCCGACGTTCTCCCCTATTTCAAGCGGATGGAACATTCGCATGGCGGCGAAGACGGCTGGCGCGGCACCAACGGCCCGCTGCACGTGCAGCGCGGCGGCTTCACCAATCCGCTTTTCCGGGCCTTCGTCGAGGCCGGCAAGCAGGCAGGCTTCGAGACGACGGAGGATTATAACGGCCGCAAGCAGGAGGGCTTCGGGCTGATGGAGCAGACCATCTTTGCCGGCCGCCGCTGGTCTGCCGCCAACGCCTATCTGAAGCCGGCGCTGAAACGGCAAAATGTCGACATCGTCTACGGCTTCGCCCGCAAGATCGTCATCGAGGGCGGACGCGCCACCGGCGTCGAGATCGAGCGCAAGGGCAGGATCGAGGTGGTGAAGGCCAACCGCGAGGTGATCGTCTCGGCCTCCTCCTTCAATTCGCCGAAGCTCTTGATGCTGTCGGGCATCGGCCCGGCCGAGCATCTGAAGGAGATGGGCATCGAGGTCAAGGCCGACCGGCCGGGCGTCGGCGCCAACCTGCAGGACCATATGGAATTCTATTTCCAGCAGGTGAGCACCAAACCGGTGTCGCTCTATTCCTGGCTGCCGTGGTTCTGGCAGGGAGTGGCGGGCGCGCAATGGCTGCTTTCCAAGGGCGGGCTCGGCGCCTCCAACCAGTTCGAAGCCTGCGCCTTCCTGCGCTCGGCACCCGGGCTGAAGCAGCCCGATATCCAGTATCATTTCCTCCCCGTCGCGATCAGCTATGACGGCAAGGCGGCGGCGAAAAGCCACGGCTTCCAGGTGCATGTCGGCTACAACCTGTCGAAATCGCGCGGCAGCGTGAGCTTGCGCTCTTCCGATCCCAAGGCCGATCCGGTGCTGCGCTTCAACTATATGAGCCATGCCGAGGACTGGGAGAAATTCCGCCACTGCGTACGGCTGACCCGCGAACTCTTCGGGCAGAGCGCCTTCGACGACTATCGCGGCGCGGAAATCCAGCCCGGCGAAGGCGTGCAAAGCGATGATGAGATCGACGCCTTCCTGCGCGAGCACCTGGAAAGCGCCTATCACCCCTGCGGCACCTGCAAGATGGGCGCCAAGGACGATCCGATGGCGGTGGTTGATCCGCAGACCCGGGTGATCGGCGTCGACGGCCTGCGTGTCGCCGACAGCTCGATCTTCCCGCACGTCACCTACGGCAACCTGAACGGCCCGTCGATCATGACCGGGGAGAAGGCCGCCGACCACATCCTCGGCAAGCAGCCGCTGGCGCGCTCGAACCAGGAGCCCTGGGTCAATCCGCGGGCGGCGGTCAGCGATCGGTGAGCGATCGAGAACTATCGGACAGGAAAAGGGCGTCGCATCGAACTTGATGCATGCGACGTGCTTAAGCCATTGTTTTTGCGTACGTCGTTATCCCGGAACCGCTGCCTTCCACTGACGCTCAGGCCAGCAGCCGGGTGACTTCGGCGCTGTGGGTGGGCTGGGCGGCGTCGGCGATGGTTGTGGAGAACAGCACCTTGCGGGTGGCGTCGGCCACCTTGGCGAAGACGTGGCGGATCTGGCAGTTCTGTTCGCCGTCGCAATCGTCGCACCGGCGATAGGCGGTGATCGACAGGCAGGGCAGCGGCGCGATCGGGCCGTCGACGATGCGCAGGATCTCGCCGAAGGTGATGGTATGGGCCGGTTTGAGCAAGAGATAACCGCCCTGCTTGCCGCGGCGGCTGACGACGATGCCGTGATGTTTCAGGTCGAGCAGGATCTGTTCGAGGAACTTCTTCGGGATCTTCTGCTGCGCCGCGATATCGGAAATCATCACCGGTTCGTCGGCATCGGCATCAGCCAGAGCCGTCAGCGCCCGCAGCGCATATTTCGCCTTTTGCGTAATCATCTCAGACCATCGACACACACAGGCGGCGCGATTCTCCGCACCGCTACGGAAGTACTTTCGCCTCTATGGCACAACCAGCATGAACGGAATTTGAACGCGCCGGGAAAGGCCTTGAGGAACAAGCATTTTGGCCTTGTTTTTCACCCTCGGCCAACGTTCGGCAATCTACGCCAAAATGGTCCGTTTCGCACCTTTTTCGGCATCACTTCAGATTTCGGATTGACAGGCTGCGTGTAACTCTACTATTTTTGTAGACATACAGGCTGTTCGCGGGGATTTTTATTCTCGGGCGGCTGTTTTTTTGCATTGCGGCAGCTTAGGAGAGATATTTGCTCCTCCGGCCGCAGCTTTCGAAATCCCTTTTTCTGTCCGATCCTGGATTGAACTGCGATACTCCGGTCAACAAAGGACAGGAATCTCATGACTGTTATCAATTCGATTGCCGAAGCCGAGGCACTGAATGACAGGCTGGCGGGTCTCGACCTGGCCGCACGCCTGTCGCTGGTCTCGGGCCTCGGCGGCCGCGTGGTGTTCACCACTTCGCTCGGCATCGAGGACCAGGTGATCACCGCCGAGATCGGCACTCATCGCCTGCCCATCGATGTCGCGACGCTGCAGACCGGTCGGCTGTTTGCCGAGACGCTGGCGCTGATCGAAGAGACGGAAAGCCAGTACGACATCAAGATCCAGCGCTATGAGCCTGAAAAGGCCGATATCGACGCCTATGCGGCGCAATACGGCCTCAACGGTTTCTACGAGAGCGTCGAGGCCCGGCACGCCTGTTGCGGCGTGCGCAAGCTGAAGCCGCTTGCGCGCGCGCTCGAAGGTGCCACGATCTGGATCACCGGCCTGCGCCGCGGCCAATCGGCCAACCGCGCCGAAACGCCCTTTGCCGAATACGACGCCGAACGGCACCTGTTGAAGGTCAATCCGCTCGCCGATTGGGATCTCGAGGCGATCAAGGCCTTCGTTGCCGCAAACGGTGTGCCGGTCAACCCGCTGCATGGCCGCGGCTATCCCTCGATCGGCTGCGAGCCCTGCACGCGGGCGATCAAACCCGGCGAGCCGGAACGCGCCGGCCGCTGGTGGTGGGAGCAGGACGAGACGCGCGAATGCGGCCTGCATGTCGCCGAAGAGGCTGCGGCGGTCGCCGCGGTATAATCAACTTCACGGCTATCCCAATTCAAGGCGCGGCGACCGTCGCTGCCTTGGGAAAGCCAACATCAAGGAATTGTTTGCGGGCCGCCGCAAACGACCGACAGCCTGGAGTAAGACATGCCCGATAGCCGTCCGGATACGGAACTCAGCAATCCCCAGAGCGCCAAGGCGCCGCTCGACCCGCATCTGAAGGCGCTGGAAAACGAATCCATCCATATCTTTCGCGAGGTCGCGGCCGAATTCGAGCGTCCCGTCATGCTCTATTCGATCGGCAAGGATTCCTCGGTGCTGCTGCACCTGGCGCGCAAGGCCTTCTATCCCGGCCGCGTGCCCTTCCCGCTCTTACATGTGAATACCGGCTGGAAATTCCGCGAGATGATCGCCTTCCGCGACGAGACCGCGAAGAAGTACGATCTCGACCTGATCGAGCACATCAATCCGCGCGGCGCGGCGGAAAACATCACGCCCTTTACCCATGGTTCGGCCGCCTTCACCGACATCATGAAGACCGAGGGCCTGCGCCAGGCGCTCGATGCCGGCCAGTTCGACGCAGCTTTCGGCGGCGCGCGTCGCGACGAGGAAGCGAGCCGCGCCAAGGAGCGCATCTATTCCTTCCGCACCCCCGATCATCGCTGGGATCCGCGCAACCAGCGGCCGGAACTCTGGAACGTCTATAACGGCATGATCCGCAAAGGCGAGAGCGTGCGCGCCTTCCCGCTGTCGAACTGGACCGAAGTCGATATCTGGCGCTACATCCAGGCCGAGGACATTCCGCTGGTGCCGCTCTATTACGCCAGGAAGCGGCCGTTCGTGGAGCGCGACGGCATGATGATCCTGGCCGAGGATCCGCGCCTGGAATTGCTGCCCGGCGAAGTGCGCCAGGAAGGCATGATCCGCTTCCGCACGCTCGGCGATTTCCCGCTGACCGGCGCCATCCGCTCCCAGGCCACCACCCTCGAAGAGGTGATCGCCGAACTCGAAATCGCAACGGTGTCCGAACGCCAGGGCCGCGCCATCGACCGCGACCAGTCCGGCTCCATGGAAAAGAAGAAGCGTGAAGGATATTTCTGAGATGACCGTAGTCCAAACCGCCGTCTCGGCCGCAACCGTCGCCACCCTGCCCGCCGCCGAGCCGCTGAAGGCCCAGCGCGACTCGCGCCCGCTGCGCCTGATCACCTGCGGCAGCGTCGATGACGGCAAGTCGACGCTGATCGGCCGCCTGCTCTGGGATACCAAGGCGGTCAAGGAAGACCAGGCCGCCACGCTGCAGCGCGATTCCACCGGCAAGCAGAACGATCTCGGCCTGCCCGACTTTGCGCTCTTGCTCGACGGCCTGCAGGCCGAGCGCGAACAGGGCATCACCATCGATGTCGCCTATCGCTATTTCTCGACCGACAAGCGCTCCTTCATCGTCGCCGACACGCCCGGCCACGAGCAATATACCCGCAACATGGCGACCGGCGCCTCGACCGCCGATCTCGCCATCCTGCTCGTCGATGCGCGCTTCGGCATTCTGGAACAGACGCGCCGCCACGCGACGATCGCGTCGCTGCTCGGCATCAAGCAGTTCGTGCTCGCCGTCAACAAGATCGACCTGACGGGCTATGATCGCGCCGGCTTCGACAAGATCAGCCACGAATTCCGGGAATTTGCGCTGTCGCTCGGCGTCAAGCAGATCACCGCCATCCCGATGTCGGCGCTGAAGGGCGAAAACGTCGTTTATTCCGGTCAAGGCCCCATGCCCTGGTACACCGGCCCGACGCTGGTGGAGACGCTGGAGCTTGCGACCGTTCGCTCGTCGCAGACGGTCGGCTTCCGCCTGTCGGTGCAGCGCGTCTCGCGTCCGGGCGAAAGCTTCCGCGGCTATCAGGGCACGGTTGCCGGCGGCTCGGTCAAGCCCGGCGACAGCGTCATGATCCTGCCGTCCGGCATGGTCGCCAATGTCTCCAAGATCGTCACCTTCGATCTCGTGCGCAATGCCGCGGTTGCCGGTGATGCGATCACGCTGGTGCTCGACCGCCAGGTCGATGTGGCGCGCGGCGACATGATCGTCTCGATCGACGCCCAGCCGCAGGTCGGCCTTGCCTTCGACGCACAGATCGTCGCGCTCCAGCCCGAGGGCATCGAGCCCGGCAAGCGCTACTGGCTGAAGAGCGGTTCGCGCCGCCAGCGCGTCCAGGTGCAGCCGCTCAGCCAGCTGGAACTGAAGACCGGCACATGGAACGTCGCCCAGCGGCTCTACATGAACGCCATCGGCAAAGTCCGGCTCGTCTTCGACGAAGCGGCGATCTTCGATCCCTATGAGCAGAACCGGCAGTCCGGCTCCTTCATCCTGATCGATCCGGAGACCAACAACACGGTCGCCGGCGGCATGGTGACCGGCAAGCGCACCGAACTCGGCGGCCTGCACAATGGCGAAGGCCGCGTCATCCTCTCGCTGCCGGCCGATCTTGCCGAACAGATCATGGCAAGCGAACTCTTCGCCAGCCGCAGCCATGAGGCCGAGGTACGGCGCATGACGGCAGCCGAAGCCGCCGACCTCTGGTCGAGTGCCGCCAGCGATATCTGATTGGATCTGGGGCCGGCAGGACCGGCCCCCAGGACTACGTTGCGAAATGAGCTTCCTGTCTGCTTCCGGCGGCCAGACGGAAACGGGAATCGTTCGGCCTTTTGCGGTAGAACACGCGGCGTCACCCGGCTATAAAGGTCATGCTGCGTTGGCTTTTTAGCGGAAAACGATGCCCAATCCCCCCGAATCCTCAAGTGAAAGCGTTGGCAGCTCGAGCTCGGGTCCTAATCAGACAGTCGATTCGGCGCCACAAGCCGCAGCCTCGGCTTCGCCAGACATCAGCCAAGCCGACGCCTCGCAACTGCCCCAAGGATCTTTCGGCCAGACCAGACGGGCCGCGAGCAATCTGTTGCGTGCGCTGCGTCACGATTTGCAGGCAAGTTCGGCGTTGGCAAAGACCAGGACAGCCGCTTCGGTTCTAAGGCGGAAGCTGCGGAGGCGGCTGGCAGCCACGTCAGCGCCAACTCGGTGGATGACCACTGCTCTGGCCAGAGCCGGACGCAGAATCCGCGATCGGCGTACCGAGGGTGAAAGTCGCCAGCGCCGGCCGCTTCTGGCGGGCTGGCGGAAATTCGCTCTGGGCTCGGTGTTGCTTGCCTGCCTCCTCGTCACCAGCGTGCTGGTGTGGGCACTGAAGGATGTGCCCTGGAGCGAAATCCGGGATGGAACGCTGAAGCCGGTCGTGGTGCTGGAAACCGCCGACGGCGCGCCTTTGGTCAGACAGGGGCCTTATCAAGGACCATATGCGCGATACGACCAGTTTCCGCCCCAACTGATCGATGCCGTGCTTTCGATCGAGGACCGCCGGTTCATGGACCATTTCGGCGTCGATCCGAGGGGCATCGGCAGGGCGTTTCTGCGCAACCTGGAGGCCGGCTCGGTGGTGGAGGGCGGCAGCACCATCACCCAGCAGCTCATCAAGCTGC
The DNA here is from genome assembly GCF_014197615.1 of Rhizobium esperanzae. Lineage (GTDB taxonomy): Bacteria > Pseudomonadota > Alphaproteobacteria > Rhizobiales > Rhizobiaceae > Rhizobium > Rhizobium esperanzae_A. The sequence goes on along the minus strand of NZ_JACIFY010000024.1, from coordinate 68,637 downwards.
AATATCTCGACAGCGACCGAACGATAAAACGAAAGATTCAGGAGCTTGTCATCGCCGTCTGGCTGGAGTGGAAGCTCGGCAAGCATGAAATCCTGACGCGCTATCTCAACAGCGTCTATCTTGGCGCGGGCGCGACCGGCATGCCTGCCGCCGCGCGCATCTATTTCAACAAGGATATCGGCGCCCTCAACCTGCCGGAGTCGGCGATGCTGGCGGGGTTGCTGCGGGCGCCGAGCCAATGGAACCCGATCGACAATTTCGACGGCGCCCGGCAGCGCACCATGGTCGTTCTCGACGCGATGACGGCCAATGGCAAGATCACCGAACCACAGGCGACTGAGGCCAAGACGAGCTTTGCCAGGCTGCACCCGACGACGCCGACGCCGCGCTCCGGAAGCTGGTTTGCAGACTGGATTTCGCCGCAGGCGAGCGAAATCGCCGGCGCCTCGCCAGGCTCGACGGCGGTGCGCACCACGCTGGTGCCGCAGTTGCAGCAAATCGCCGAAAGGATCGTGACGAGGTCCTTGGACGGCGAAGGAAAAACAGTGGGAGCATCGCAGGCCGCTTTGGTTGCGATGACGCCGGACGGCGCGGTCGTTGCGATGGTTGGCGGGCGCGACTACAAGGCCAGCCAGTTCAACCGCGCCGTCACTGCGATGCGCCAGCCAGGTTCCACCTTCAAGCTTTTCGTCTATTACGCAGCCTTGAAGGCCGGGCTCACCTTGTCCGACCAGGTGCTGGACGCGCCGATCGACATCGATGGCTGGTCGCCGGAAAATTCCGGCGGCAATTATCACGGTTGGGTCACGCTTGCCGAGGCGTTCGCGCGATCGCTCAATGCCGCGTCGGTGACGCTTGCCCAAGAGGTCGGCCTGGACAATGTGATTGCCGCAGCGCGCGAACTCGGCATCGATGCGCCACTGGCGAACACGCCGTCTTTGGCGCTCGGCACCTCCGAAGTCAATCTGCTTAATCTCACCAGCGCCTATGCGTCCGTCCAGCTCGGCAGGGCACCTGTCAAGCCCTGGGGCATCATCGATTTCCAAGCGGCAGGGCAGCCCAAAACCTTCCGCGTTGGCGCACAATCGAAGCCGAGTGTCGATCTCTCGCCCTACCAGTCCGATCTCCTTGGGCTCCTGCAGCTGGTGGTCGAGCGCGGCACTGGACGGGGCGCCGATCCCGGCACCTTTGCGGCCGGCAAGACCGGCACCAGCCAGAACAATCGGGATGCCTGGTTCGTCGGTTTCACCGATGCCCTCGTCGTCGGCGTCTGGGTTGGCAATGACGATGACGCGCCGATGAAGGGGGTGACGGGGGGCGCCCTGCCGGCCCATATCTGGCGGGACTTCGTCCGCGAAGCGACGGTCGAGCCGACGCTGAGCGGAGTGCGATCGAGTGAAGAAGCCGTCGATGGTCAAGGCGCGCCACAGTCCTGCAACATCAGCGCCTGCTCGCGCAGTTACCGATCCTTCCGCCCATCCGACTGTACCTATCAACCCTATTCCGGCGGCCGGCGGCTTTGCGAAAAGTGAGGCGGTTCCGCGGAGGCCGGGACTATCTCCCCAGAGCGTTTTTCAGCGCATCGACGACGACGCGGACGGAGGGCACGTCTTTGATATCGGCGTGGACAACCAGCCAGACCTCTCTTGTCAACGGCTGATCGGTTTCAATGCGCTGGAGACCGCTGGACTCCGCGACGGCGAAATCGGGGAGCATGACGACACCTGCACCAAGGCTTGCCGCTGCGGCCTGAAACTCCAGAACGGACGACCTCACGGCGATCGGCCGGCCGGCGGCCAGTTCGGCCAGCCGCAATTGTTGCGGCGAGGCGTTCATGGTTTCGTCGTAACCGATGAAGGTCCAGTCCGACGGCGGAACCGTTTCGAGATAGGCCTTCGATGCGTAGAGATGAAAGCTTGTCTCGCCGAGCTTGGCGATAGCGTAATCTCCCTCCTCCGGACGCGACATTCGCACGGCGACATCCGCCTCGCGCCTGTTCAGGGAGGCGAGGCGCTTTTCTCCGACAAGCGTGATCTCGACGCCGGGATGGTCTCGCCTGACGGCTGCGATCGGTTTTGCGAGCAGCACGCTTGAGAGTGCGGGAGGTGCGCTGATCCTGACATGGCCGCGCAATTCCGTGGCGCTGCTGCGACCAAGCTGCTCGATGGCAGCCGTCTGGACGGCGACGAGAGCCGCGTGCCTGGCAACCTGCTCTCCGTCCGAAGTCAAGATGATGCGGCGTCCGCGGCGGTCCACGAGTTTGCGTCCGAGACCGGCTTCGAGCGACGAAACGCGCCGACTGACGGTCGCATGTTCGACACCGAGCTGTTTTGCTGCGCCAAGCAACGTTCCCGATTGCGCGAGGGCCAGGAAATGCCGAAGGTCGTCCCAGTCGAGCTTTGTGAAATCTTTCCCAATCATTGTGCAGCAATAGGGAATTTTCACTCATTAAGCCATCGCTTAGTTTGTCCCATCCAAGGAGAACACGAGCGATGACTGACCAGATCATATGGCTGAACGCCCCCGGTGACATCACCCGGTTCCATGTCGAGCAGCACCAGTGTGAGGATCCCGGCCATGGCGAGATCCGAATCCGTCATGAGGCGATCGGAACGAACTTCCTCGACATTTATCACCGAAAAGGTCTCTACCCGATGCCGTCCTACCCCTCGGTGATCGGCGCCGAGGCGGCTGGCATCGTCGAGGACGTCGGCCCCGGCGTCTCCATGTTCGAGAAAGGTGATCGCGTCGCCTATGCCGGACCTCCGGTCGGCGCCTATCGCACCACGCGAAACATCGCCGCTGAAAGGGTGATCAAGCTGCCCGATGCCATTTCGGCAAAAACGGCAGCGAGTTCGCTGCTCAAAGGCATGACCGCCTACATGCTGCTGAAGAAGACCTATAATGTGCGTGCAGGACACCACGTTCTGATCCATGCGGCCGCCGGCGGGCTCGGCAGCATCCTGGTTCGCTGGGCCAAATCGCTCGAAGCCACGGTGATCGGAACGGTCGGTTCCTCCGAAAAAGCAGCTCTCGCCGCATCTTGTGGAGCCGATCATCTGATCGTTGGACGCGGCGCCGATATCGTTGCGGACGTGAAGCGGTTGACGAACGGGCTCGGCGTCGACGTCGCCTATGACGGGATAGGCGGCGAGACGCTTCTCAAGAGCATTCGCTCTGTCCGCCCATTCGGCATGGCTGTCACCATCGGTCAGGCCGCCGGCGCCATTCCACCCGTGCCTGTCGAGGAACTTCGCCCGGGCAAGGCGCTCTGCCATCCGAGCATCATGGCCTGGTGCGCTGACGTCGGACAGTATCGCGAGGCTGCTCTCGCTGCCATCCGGGCGATGGAAACGGGGATCGTCTCGCAAATCGGTGCCGAATACCGTTTGGCCGACGTTGGGAAGGCGCACGAAGAGATGGAATCCGGGCGCGCGGCGGGCAGTATCCTGCTGATACCTTGATCGCCAACGCTTCCGATCCGCGCGACGCGCATTAGATTATCGCGTCGAGCCCCGCGGAATAATGGTAAAGCCCAGGTCGGCCTTGTCCTCATCAGGCGGTTCGTCGCGGACGGCGCGCAGCAGCATGCCGGCGACGCGGTAGCCGATCTCGTAGCGCGGGATGTGCACCGTCGTCAGCGACGGTTCGGTAAAGGCGGAGAATTCCAGATCGTTGAAGCCGCAGATGCCGAGATCCTCCGGCACGCGGATGCCGCGTTCCTTGCATTCGATGAGCACGCCGAGCGCCATTTCATCACTCTGGGCAAAGACGGCATCGACATCGGGCACACGCTGCAACAGTTGGGCGAACAGGTCCCGGCCGAGGCCGGTGCGGCTGGCCGCATCCCCGCCGATGATGAGATCGGGATCGAAACACCCGGCTTCCCGCATCACAGCCTCATAACCTTCGATACGGCGGCGCGAGCGGACATCGGCGCCGCGGCCCATGAACGCGATCCTCCTATAGCCTCTCGACAACAGAAAACGGGTAGGCCCGGTGCCTGCCGAATAATGATCGAGGCCGACGACCAGCCTTTGCGGCTCCTGGCTCAGATCGGCAATATGGGCCATGGGACAGACGGCACTTTCGATCAGCGGCAGAAGATCGCAATAGGATTCGGCTCCGGCGATGATGACACCCGCCGGCTTCTGCGTCAGGAAGGATTTGAGCAGCCCCGCCTCCCCCTCCGTGTGACGCAGCGTATTGGAATATTGCACGGTGAATTCGGTGTCGCGAAAGCGATCCTCGATCCCGACCATCACATTGGTGAAGCCGGATTGATGCAAGGCGGGCGTGATGACGCCGATGACGCCGTTGTGGCGGCCGGCCAGCGCCCGGGCGGCAAGATTGGGCATATAGCCCATCTCGTCGACCATGCGCAGGATCACCTCGCGCAGATCTTCCGAGACGATCCCGGGATTGCGAAGCGCGCGCGAAATGGTGATGGGGCTGACGCCCACCTTCTTCGCCACATCGCTCAATTTCACCTGCGCGCCGCGCCTGGCCGTGCGCCCCGGCCCCACTGACTTGTTCATTGCCCCTCAAATACTGCCCGCGAGACTCACCAACCCTCGATTCGCGGCCTTTACTTTCTGAAGAAGAAATAATTTAGAGTCTACTAACGTTTTAAATTAGCAACAGAATCTGAGGGTAAACCGGCAGGAAGGGCCGCCGGATCGTCTGTCGGGAAATACGGGCATGCCGGGCGGCCGGATCACCGCCTTCGGGAATAAGTCCCTTTATTTTCAAATGAGACCGCCGCGGAGGGCGCGAGGTGGAGCAAAGCCGGCCTGGAATTTCCAGAGCGTGGCCGCCGATCCAAAAGGCCGTCGGCACAAAGATTAACGTCCAGTCATGTCTTACAGATCGGCAATATAAACATGATCAATATTTAATTTGTAAATCCGCCGGCCGCGATCATATGAATCACCAGCGCGAATTCTTCTTTTCGCCCGGTCGCCCCCCAACGACTGCGCTGCGATGAGAGCCATTGGCGCCAAACGCCATCCGACGCCAGGTCCAGGGGGAAGCCCGACGCCATCCAAAGCCGGCGCTCTCGCAAGGGGCGCCCATCCAAGGACCACCACCATGTCACAGATCCTCCGCAAACATCGCGCCGCAGCCCTGGTCGGGGCCGCCATCCTTGCCGGCGCCGCATGCCTGCCGTTCACCATCAACACGTCGAATGCCATTGCCGCGACTGCCGATACCGGCGGTGTTCTGGCGGCAAGCGGCTCCTTCGCGTCGATCGTCGACGCCGACAAGCCTGCCGTCGTCACCATCACCACGACGGTAAAGGCGACCGATGTCAGCGCCGGCGAGCAGGATTCGCCGATGGACGAGCAATTCCGCCAGTTCTTCGAGGATCAGGGCATCCCGCTGCCGCACCAGGCACCGAAAAACCGGCCTTCGCAGCAGGCAATGGCGCTCGGCTCCGGCTTCATCATCAGCCCGGACGGGGTGATCGTCACCAACAATCATGTCATCGACAATGCCGTCGACATCAAGGTGACGCTGGACGACGGCACCGAACTGCCGGCCAAGCTGATCGGCACCGACCCGAAATCCGATGTCGCCGTCGTCAAGATCGAGGCGGGTAAACCGCTGCAGACCATCGCCTGGGGCGATTCCGACAGACTGAAGCTCGGCGACCAGATTTTGGCGATCGGCAATCCCTTCGGCATCGGCACCACGGTGACGGCGGGCATCGTCTCGGCGCGCGGCCGCGACCTGCACAGCGGGCCTTATGACGATTTCATCCAGATCGACGCGCCGATCAACCACGGCAATTCAGGCGGGCCGCTCGTCGACCGCAGCGGCAATGTCGTCGGCATCAACACCGCGATCTATTCGCCGAACGGCGGCAGCGTCGGCGTCGGTTTCGCCATTCCCTCCGACGAAGCCCGGGAGATCGTCGCCAAGCTGCAGAAGGACGGTTCGATCAATCACGGCTATCTCGGCGTGCAGATCCAGCCGGTGACCAAGGATGTCGCCGATGCCGTCGGCCTCGATAGGCCGGGCGGTGCGCTGGTTGCCGCCGTCACCGCCGATACGCCGGCGGCGCACGCCGGCGTGAAGCCGGGCGATATCGTCACGTCGGTCGGCGGCGAGACCGTCAAGACCCCGAAGGACCTGTCGCGGCTGGTGGCCGATCTTTCGCCGGGCGCCAAGAAATCGCTCAGCGTCTGGCGCGACGGCAAGACGATCGACCTCAATGTCATCGTCGGCGGCAATGAGGACGGCCAGAAACAGGCCGCCGCCGAAAGCCCGGACAGCAAGGGCGAAAGCAGCGGCCAGCCGAGCCTCGGCATCGGCCTTGCCGACCTGACGCCCGACATGCGCCAGCAACTCGACCTGCCGCGCGCCTTCAGCGGCGCGGTGGTCGCCAGCGTCAATCCCGACAAGTCGGCCGCTGCCGCCGGCATCCAGCCGGGCGATGTCATCGTTTCGGTCAACGACCGGCCGGTGCACAACACCCGCGACGCCAAGGCCGCGATCGCCGAGGCCGGCAAATCCGGCCGTAAATCGGTGCTGCTGCTGGTCGAACGCGATGGCAGTAAAACCTTTGTCGCTGTGCCGTTTGCCGCAACCTGACCAACCATCGCCTGAACTCGCCGCACTGGGAAAAGCCTGCTTGACGCGGGCTTTTCCCTTTTGCACCTGAGCGCATGCCATCGCCGGCCGCCATTGATAACCCCGCGGCGGGACCCATTTTACAGGCAGGAGAGTTCCACAGCGAAGCGCAGGGGCGCAAAGCCTATGGTTTCCACACGATACCGCCGGAAAGACCTGAAGCTTGTCCGTTGCCACATCGTGAAGGCCGCGAACCGCATTGCCGATCAGGAAATGATGATCAGGACACTGGAGCTCAAAGGCAGCCCCGCCGGACCGGCCTACGCGCTGCTTTACAGACTCTACGACACTCAACGACGCAGACTCGACCGCCTGAAGCTGATCGAAGCGATGCTGTGCGAAAGCATTGTTTTCCCCGGGCTCCGCCCTCCCCGCCATCCGCCCGGCAAGACCAGACCCCATCTGCGCCTGGTCTCTCCGCCGGATCACCTGCCTTGACCCGGATCGAGCAGCCTGTGGCTTAAGCCGCAGCCTTCAGACTTGCCGGACCGGCTCCCCCCAGACTGCCATTCCTCACATCGCATCGTCCAAGGTCATACGGGAACGAAGCCAAGCCGGCCGGAGTTTGACGTGATGCCGGTTTCTCCAGAACAGGATCAATTTTTGGCCGAGCCGGTTCGGCATGCTTGCGCCTCGCCTCCCCGGCGATGGCGCCGGCGCATCCCGAGATGACGCGACAGTCAGCCCGGGATTTCCATGAAAGGAAAAATCATGACCAATGACAAAACGAAAAAAGCCGCCTCGCCCGACGGACCCTACGACGTCGCCTACTTCGCGAAGAAACACCGCATTTCCAACGAGGATGCCAAGGAGATCGTCGAAAAATATGGTGCCAATCGCAAAGAAGCAGACAAGGCCGGCCGCCGCATCAGCGCCTGAAACAAGGGCTGCAGCGCGTCGCATGGATCACGCTCGATGCGACGCGCTTCGCCGCCGCCGGCCCCTGCATCGGCTTGCGATGCCACGATGCAACATCGGCGGACGAATTAACCCTACTGGCTTACCTTAATATCAGCATACGCTTGAATACACCTGTCCCTATGCCATGCTGTCATCAGGGCAATATTTCTGGTTCCCGAAGCAGCTCGCCGGAACCCCTGACCCGCCTCCGGGCGGAGAGGCCGGCTTCCAGGCATCGGGATCGAGCAAGATCAAATGGAGGGTATGCCGTGAACAACGTGTTGGAATTTCGTGCAAAATGCCCGCAGGCCGAAAGCCTTTCCGACTACCGGGAAGAGCTTGAATCGGCCGTCCTGAAAATCGTCAGCGACGCGGTCTGCAAGGGATATCAGCCGGCGGAAGCCGCCATGATGGTTGCCGATATCGCCGACGACTACATTCTCATGCTGTCGCGGCAAGGGCGTTAGAGCCGGTGCCCGAAATCTGTGCGCGGCGTTCGGACGAGATCATGCGCCGACGCTTCCATCGAGCGGGATGATTTTAGGCCGGGCCGGTTTAAAATCATCCCGCTCTCATGGGCTTTCCCGGCCCTTGCCGGCCAGGCAAAACGCTTCCCTCGACACAGGGGGATAGTGGACCGCACAGCAACTGCAGGGGTAGCAGCAACGGCACAGGAGACGAGGCCTGCTGCACGGTCCGTCGGCCACAACGCCGATGTTTGTCGGAAGTTCCCACGGATGCGGGGCTGATAATGAGCCGGCGCTCGGACCCATCTGCCGAGGAAACAAGCGCCAATTGTTCCCGTTATATTCCAATCGTTAGACTGGTATGCCCCGACGCCGGCAGAAATCAAGAGCACCACCCCGCCGCCGAAAAAAACCCGCCGGAGCGGGGTTTTCTGCCAGTGGCAGCGGCATCAGCAGAAACATCGATCACCTGGCAAGCCCGGCAACGGCATTTCCGTCCCTCGCCTGCGCGGCCTTGCTCCCTCCGCTCAATCTTTGAATCATCGCCGTAACGCGCCGTGAATGGTCGGCGGCTAACGCCAGCGCGGCTGACGCGGCGGCGCGTTCGCCCTGATCTCATGGAGCGGCGCCCGGGAGCCGAGGAGTTTCTTCAGCTTCTTCTCCTCCGCCGGACCGATCCCGAACTTGCGGCAATGTTCCGCAACATCATGCTCCCGGGGACCGGGAATGCGAACTTGGCGATCGTTCATGCTCTTCATGACCGTTTCCTCCTGAAAGGAGAACCAGCAGGGCGGCCATTTGTTCGTTAGCGATGCCTAAAATTTGAGGGCTGTTTGCTTGAATTCAATCGCCGACCCGACCGCCTCTTGGTTTTTTTGACGGGCTGCTCTTCGCGGGTGTGCGCGCTCCGCTCCGCCCCTGATCGTCACTCTGAGATCCAGCTGGGCAATCTACCTTTCCTGTTCTCCCAGTCGCTAAGGATGACAAGCGAAGGCATTTGCCAATGGAACAAACACCAAACCATCCCTAAGCACTTAGAACAGAAACTCTAAGGACCAATCAGGCATCACAGAACCTTGAGTCGAAGAGCAGCAGCGAGCCGTGTCTTTCCAGCTTTAAAGCGCAGTATGGCACTCTATTTTGATAGATCGGACTTCGGGGGCTCGTTGAAAGCCGGCGGTTTCAGGGATAACATATTCTTCGGCTTGAATTTTCTCGAAGTGATCGGCTAGCGCCATGGCCTGCACTAGTGGATCTGCAAAAGCCAGAGCCGCTTCAACTGCCTGCTCTTGCCTTTCAGTCGCATCGGATATGAGTTTGGATGTATAAAACATCATGGCGTCTCCGTGTGATGGCTGTGCAGATAAATCGGCATATTTTGACGATCGGCGTATCCGGTTAACAAGTCGTTGTATTCGCGGATCGCGACGCGCAAATTTTCGTCCTTTGAATAATCGTCTATCTCAAGCCGAAGTTCCAAAAGGCGCTCAATTCCCAAAGCTCTGCCATGCATATGCCAGCGTTTATTGTCCGAAAGGGCAGCCGCGATTTCCTCCGCGCGCGCCTCTTTCTCCTCCAAGCTGACCGGCACCCCGGGATTTGTCGTCCGGTGCACGGTCCAATCTTTGAATTTGTAAACGACCAGCCACTTCTTAAGCAAGCTAATCGAAAGGTTTTTCGCCTGCTCATATAGAGCTAGCTTACCCAAGTCCAAGCTCCTCAAAAACACCACGTCGGCCGGAGTGAGCACAGCCTTTGCCGTAATCTCAGTCACTTTGTCAAGATATCCCAACGCCGCAATATAACCACTACCATCAGAAGACATGACTTGCGGATCGATCGGCCCGAGCGCAGACGAATAGTCCATGTAGATACGGTCACCCGACATACAAAATATGGTGCCAGCAGACATAGCGTGGTCGGGGACCACGAAATTGACGGTGCCATAGTGATGCCTTACTACTGACACCATACGTTCCGCGGTCTCAGCCGACCCTCCCGGGCTACGAAGAACAATCGTGAGCGTATTTTCCGTCCTTGATGAAGCTTTTTTCACCTCTTCAACGAAATTCCGAAAGGGTCGAGTTATCTGCGGGTGGATAGTTCCAAAGTAGCAAATAACATCGGATGCTAATGCGTCCTCAAGTACCTTCGCCTTAGCATTCACGTGCGCCAATATGGCGTGATCTAGATCAGCAGGATTCACGGCTCCCCCAGTACATTCGAATTCGGATTCTTTTATTTTCCGAACCTTGTGCGAAATTATCTCAGGTTGTCCAGTGCCAACTGGAAACTCTTCTAGGTAAAGTTAATCGCAAACACTGGTGAGCCAAGACTTCTGTGTGAAGAAGCCGGCAAGAAGTCACCCACGGACGTCACGCGTTCATCAACTGATCTTCAACCAATGCCGCAACGCCGCCACCGCGCCATCGCTGGCATAGGCGATGATCCCGCCGATCGTCAGCCCGGCGAAGGCGATCAGCCCCGATATCCCGTAACCGATCGATTTCATTCGTTTCCACTCTTCAAGCGCCGGTGTCACCACCTCCTGGTTCTTCTCGACCGTTTCCTTCAGGCTCTTGATCTCCTCGCGGATCTGGGCGTCGGCGCCGCCGCCGATCGCCACGCTGGTATCGAGGTGGGCGATCTGCCTTGCCTGTTCGTCGAACCGCGCGTGGATCACGGCGCTGAAATCGTGGGCATTGGCCTTTTCGTCACTGACATCATTGCGCAGAAGCGCCACGTTTTCCTCGATGCCAGTCAGCCTCCCCTCGACGCGCCCAAGAGCGCGGAGAATATCGTCATTGGATGTCATCTCTGTCGGTGCTCTTTTGTGGGATGGAACGTTTTTAGCCGGAGCTATTGAATCTTGGGAACTTGTGAAGCGGCCTATTCATGCCGCGCGCAGGCGTTGTGGATCGCGTCGATCCTCGGCATCCTAGTAAGCCGTTCGACCAAGGCGGCGGCAAGAGCGAAACCCCGCCGCCGGTGATCCAGCAACCGGAGCCGAAGTGACGAGACCGAAGGCCTCACGCGCAGGCTCTGCTTATGGATTGAATAAATTCTTCGGAGTGCAGAAAAGTGAAATAGACGGAAAAGGAAACGCTAGAAGGTGAAGGAAATACCACTTTCTTTTGCAGATGATGGGACGACCCTTGGCGACCAACTAGCTGATGGTATCCTCATTCTCTTAGATTCGCCTGCAAAACGCTCCTGATGACGTATAGAACTCCGGAAGAGGCGATCGGCTGAGGCTATAGTGCGGATCAAGCGTCTTAAGAATCTCATGCGCAATCTGTCGAATAGAGGGATAAATAATGTTGTTCGTGGGCGGCAGCATAGGCACGTTGTGCAGTTCCAACGCCGAAGGCCGCTTGCCGAAGATTGCAAAGGATACTCCCATCATATCTTTCGACAAATCGTCAAATCCAATGTCGATTTCCGGATCAACGTGGGCACCGCTCTCCTGATTGGCAGTCAAAAGCACAAGATCTTTTCTGCTAAAGCTTCTGCCTGAACTTCCTTCGATAAGTGGATCACTCCACCATTCATCAAAAGGCCTTGGGCCAGTTTGGTAGGAGCCACTTCGCCAATCCCGATTATCGTGACGAAGACCGAGCGGTGCGTACCACAGTGGGGCTCGTCCATTGACCCCCGGAAATACGAGACCTACCTGAACTGGTGAGCGCCCGGCAATCTCATAGCCCGAGCCTAGCTCGATTTCTGCAAAGCGACTTGCAGCGGCATCGAACCTTTCTCTATATCTTCCTGAATCGTGAAACCTCAGCGTGTCTTTCAGTCCAAGCTGTTCTAAGATGGAATGGGATGTTCTGGTATCGTGGAGCAACTTGCGGAGTTCAACCGCAATTCTTGATGCTTCCTCCTCGTCGCCTTCATCGAAGTGTTTTATTGAGCGCTCCAGGAATTTAACAGAACGCGTCAGCTGGTCTTGAATTTCGCTCGACGATCTCGGCCGTTTACTCAATTACTCCTCCATGATTGGCTATGACAACCAATTACCTCCTTCCTGCTAAAGTGATGTGCTGTCAACGCCGTTAAAAGCTCCAGATGGTCGAGGGTGGGGCTCCGACAGAAATATCAAATTTCTGAAAGCCAGTCCCACATCAGCAAGTTGCAGTCAGTTGCTTCCCCTGTCTTGCGGCGCAAGCATCAGCTCGAGGGTGATGCCGGTCTTCGTCGATGTCATCGACTCCAGATCGACCAGCACCCATGGCGGGGCTCCACTCATCGGATTCGGGGCAAGCAAGATGGTATTATCGGTTTGTTCCATATCTGGTGGTGAGGTCATCATAGAATTGCACGATGCGCCCCTGGCGGGCATTCGGGCGGTGGAGCGCCTGGCGCTCGCGGGGGAGGAATCGCGATGACAGCTCACCTTCGACGACGAGCGCTTGCGCTTCCCGCCGGCGCAGATCGTCGAGCAACCGCGGAAGTGCTACTCTGGCCACCGCTTACCCCTTCGTCGCCGCCGCAGAACAGTTACGTCGAATCCTTCAGTGGCCGCATGCGTGACGAGCTTTTGAATGAAAGTGTTCTTCGGCCTCGGTCATGCTCGCAGCGCATCAGCGAGGCCGACGACTACAATCATATCCGGCCGCTCGGATACCAAGCCCCGGCAGGTTATGCCGGGATCATCGCCACAACCGGCTCCAAGATGAAAGCTTCGCCTTTCCGCCGGTTGCTTAAATCGTGCCGTTTAGCGTATCCAAACCGTCGAGGCTGTAATCGCCAGTGAATGAAAGTTCAGTGGCAGATCATATCCCGCGTACCGATGAGCATCTTGCCAGCGCGCCATCTGACAATGAGCGATTGTTCAAATCACCGGGTAGAACTTTGCCTTTTCCCGTTGAGCCCAACGCCTCAACACATCCATGATGCCGTAAAGGGCGAGATGCGTGCCTTCTTCCGTCGTCCGACCGAAAACCGCGGCGCCATCGGGCAAGGTCATGTTGCCCTGCAGGACGACGTCATAGAGGCCGCCTCCATCCGGAGCACAGGTGAGCACGATCTGCGTGGTGTAGGTGGTGCCTGGCACGGTCTCGAAATTGACCCGTGCCCCGGGAAGGATCGGCTGAGTAACCTTGGCCGCGGCGGAACTCGTCGTCGCGCCGGAGACATTCCCGATCGGAAAGCTTTCGGCACCCTTGAACTTTCCATGGTTCGCGGGATCCATCGTGAACGCATAGGCGTCGATATAGTCGGCGAAACGGCCGCCGCCGCCCGCGCGCAGCGCATCGTTGATGGTGTCGAGGTTCGTGCTCCATGGCGAACCGATCGTCTGCCCCGCGACAGTCTGGAAGTTGAGACTCGTGCCGACGCTGGTGCGCCCCGGCATCGCAACTGCGAGCATTTTGGTGCCGGGATAGCGGCCGAGAAATCGCGTGGAGGTCAAGGAGTAGATGGCGTTCTGCCAGGTCGACAGGGTCGCGCTGTTGTCGTTCGACCCATCCTCGATCGCGGCAACGCCCGTCCAGCAGTTCTTGCCGCCATTCAGCGTTTTCACCTCGTCGATGATTGCCCATCGCCTTGTCGCGATCGTGCCGCCGGAGCCCGCCAACTCGTTCGCCGCCTTTGATCCTGGCACGCCCATGATCAGGCCAACGAGCCTGCCCTGCTTCTGATCGGGCTCATCCAGCCATCGACGCCACAGGCCAAGGTTCCTGCGAGCGTCCGCTGAGGCAGCTATCTCCTGGCGCTCCACAAGGCTGTCATTGAGAATGATCGGGATCGGCCGGCCATCCCAGCCGAGCCCGACCATCAGATCGGGGCCATAGAGCAGGAGCTGGCTGTTGCTGGCGTTGCCGACCGTATTATAGAACTGGTCGAGCGCGGCGGTGTTCGGTGCGTCCGCGTCCATCAATGCCTGCAGGGCGGTCCAGTCCGCCGCTCCCCACATCTTCTCATTGCGATGTTTCTGGATGCGGTAGTTGCCGATATAGGACTGCCCCTCGGCGATCAGCAGCTTCGGACGCAGATAAAAGATCGCGTCCTTCGGAAGCGTGATATTCGCCGTAGCCCATGTCCCCTGGTTCTGCGCGGGCATATTGAAGCTTGCACTGCCGGCGAAGTCGAAGGGAACCCAGTTGATGCGGTCAGTCGAGATGTCGCAGCCGATATCGAACGCCGCCGTCGGATAGACAATCTCCTGCGGCGCGTTGCCGCCCTCCGTGCATGCCCAACCCGAAAAATGGAAGCGCGGCGACGTGATGTCCCACGGCCCATTCGCCATAGCGAGAATTCCGCCGACCGCGCCGAGCCCGGCGCCAGCCGCCATCACGAAGCCGGCCGGCCAGCGCCAACCCATCGAGAAGGGCATATAGCGGTTCGGGTCCGGCACCCAATCCGGATGGCCATCGGCCATGGCGGTCGCGAATGAAGGACCAAGTCCCATAGCGAGTGCAAGCGTCATCGGCGCGCTCCATATCTGCTGGTGAGGTCGTCATAAAATTGCGCGCTGCGCCCCTGGCGGGCATTGGCGCGGTCGAGTGCCTGTCGCTCGCGGGCGAGGATAGCGATGATGGGCTCGCCTTCGGCGACGGGCGCATGCGCTTCCTGCCGGCGCAGATCCTCGGGCAAGGGCGGCAGCGTGATGCCGGCCGCCGCCTGCCCCTTCATCGCTGAGGCTCTGTTCAGCCGCTCAGTGGCGGAGCAGCCACTGACGATCAGCAGCAGTGACAGCGCAAGCGCGGTTCTTTTCCGAAAGCTGACGTTCATAGGATTGGATCTCTGTTTCGAGTGTGTCTCTGGCCGCCTGCTCAGCCACCTCCGCGGCCAGAAGGCGCTTGCGATTCTCTTCGGTGGCGAGCGAGGCCGCATTGCGCTGGCGCTCCATCTCGGCCGCCCGCGCCTCGGCCGCAGCCTTCTCGGCCAGCATGACATAGCCGGCGCGGGCCTGCCGGGCCGCCGAGGGATAGCCGATCGAAACGGCATAGAGGTGATAGAGCACCAGCCCGGCGGCGATGCCGGCGCCCATCTTGAGCGTGTCGAGAACGGAGAGCATCAGATGCCCTCCAGGCAGAATTGCCGCTCTTTCTGCCGGCGCCGGGTCAGCCCGGGAAAGACGATGCCGGCCGCGCGGTTCCACTTCAACAGCGCCTCGCAGCCCTCGGCCGTCCTGCCCTGGTTGATGAGCCTCACTGCGCTCGAGCCGCAGGCCGCCTTGACGCCGACATTATAGGCAAACGAGGTCAGCGCCACGAAGCGGGCATCCGGCAGCGGCACGCGCACACAGCTTTCGACGCCGCGCGCATAGGTGGTAAGCTCCAGCGCCAGGAGCGCCTTGCATTCCTCCACCGTCTTGCGGTCCCCGGGCTTGACGCCATGGGTGCTGCCATAACAGATCGTCCAGGGCTGCCCCCTGGTGGCTGGATCGGGATAGGCATTCTGCCGCAATCCCTCGAACGACCCGACCAGCGCCACAGCCATGGCTGCGGCGGCACTACCCTTCTTAAGCCTATTCATCTCTGAGAGTCTCCTGATGGATGATGCGCGCAATCGGGGACATCAGAAGGATGCCAATCGATAGCCATTTCGGGATGAAGTCATCGAGGTACGGCACGACATACGGCAGCAGCTCAAACAAGCCTGCCAAATAGACGCACCACATCGACAGCGACCACGTGAGCACGCGGCGCTTGTTGCGGATCAATTTCATGGGATTTTTGCCTCAGGATCGGCGCCTTTATTAGAGTACCAACAAGTACACTATTGGTTGTCTCTTGATAAAGTCTTCGCGCCGAGGTTACTTGGCCGTATGCGTTCACTTCAAAATTCGGTCAAAGTCGAAGGTATCGATACCGTCAGAGCGGTTGCTGCCCTGTCTGTTGTATTCGCACACCTTCTGGGCCCCTCAATGCCCGGACTTTCGAAATACATATTCACGGGCCATCCGGCGGTAATTGCCTTCTTTGTGGTCTCTGGCTTCTGCATCCATTACCCGTATCGGACGCGACTGCTTCAGGTAGGACCATTTCTTGCCGGCCGCTTTATTCGGATCGTGCCGCCAGCCGCCGTGGCATTCACCATGGCTCAAGCGATAGGGATAAGGGCTTACAACCCGGTCGATGGCTATATCCTCTGGTCTGTCGTCTGCGAAGCCGTCTACTACTGCCTCTACCCGTTGATCTTACCGATATCGCGCCGGATCGGATGGCCGGTTCTTATCGCCGTTTCGGCCATCGCCTCTTACGGTGTCGCAATTGGCCTCGGCTCGGACCAATACGGGAACGCTATGAAATACGGGCCGCAGCTCAATTGGGTCGTCGGGCTACCTGCCTGGCTGCTTGGCTGCTATCTCGCCGAAAATCTCCACCGCCTGAAACTTCCTGGCAGTGTTTGGGGCTGGCGTGTCGCGACTGCCGCAACTGCTTCCGCTCTTTACTGGGCGACGATGAACACCGCCGCCGGTTTTTACCTCACCATGGTGCCATTCTCGGCACTGGCTGGTTGTTGGATTTTGGCCGAGATCAGGAACGCCTCTGAAAGAGGCCCCATCAATGCCTTGGAGGCCATCGGTGGCGCCTGCTTTTCAATTTACCTCGTCCACGTGATCGCGGCCGCAGCGATTGAATGGTTCGCGACGACGCCTGTGGTCGTTTGCGCCCTATCGCTGGCGCTCGTCTACCCATTCTACCGACAGATCGAGAAGCCGTGCCATGCCGCCGCGCGTCGTGCCAAAGCAAAGATGGAGCAGTTAGGGGCCAGACGCCGCTTGGAAGAACGTGATCGGATCGCGATAAGCGACGGCGCGTAGCCCCTCAAAGTGCTGGAGACCGATGCAGCGGCAGCGATCGCGCTACCCCTGGGGTTTATCATTGGCGAGGTTCCTAATGCTTGAGGCGGCACCGCCCTACTACTACGCCACGTGCTATCAAATCTAATTAAACGCGGTATTTAACGACTTTCGCCGGCGAGCCGACAGCGATTGCATAGTCGGGAATATCGACTGTAACGACAGAATTTGCTCCAATCACCGCGCCAGTCCCTATCGTGACGTTCATCAATATTTTGGCACCCGCGCCAATCCAGACATCGTCACCAATTTGGACAAAACCGATTTCGGCCTTCTGAAGTCTGATGGGCGTATCGCGCCGCATGCCGTGCCCATGATCGATGATCTGGACATCTGAACCGATCAGCACGTCGTTGCCTATGGAGATGCGATTTTTGGCAGTGATGATGTTCCGTCGCCCGATGACCGTATTGTTTCCAATAAACACCTTCGGCTCAGGCATCGTGAGTTGAAAGAACGAATGATCTTGAATCGTCACATTGCTACCGACTTCAAGAACCGCATGGTTCACCATTCGAAACTCGGCGCTACGCTTGACAACCAGGTTCGAACCGGCGCGGCTGAAGTAACGAAATCGCTTGTACGCGGTAACGAGACGCTGCAGAACTCCTCCGCGATTCCGGTACGATGCTTTATCAGCTGCCATAATTTCCTCCGAGTTCGGAGGTCATTAGCTCACGACGTCAATAATTGCCAGAGACTGCGATGCATACTCTCGCCGCAAGCTCCAGCACACCGTTCATTGCACTGTCGCTCGGCTGGGAGAAATGGCATCATGCATTCCTCCCGCATGGGAAATAAAACCCATCGGTCCAAACCCAGATATTGCCGCCAGCGCCAGCGACTTGTCGGACTTGCTTGCTCGTATTCGTCCAGACATCTTGCCCCCCTACGGCATAGTTGCCCGCAACTTGGACAGCGCCTGCGTTACCGCCATCGGCAGCGATGCCAGCAACAAGAATACCCTGCGCCGGATCGTGAATCAGTAGAGCATTGGTCGTCGCGCTCGATGTGACTTCAAAGCGCAGCTTCGCCTTGACCTTAACCCCATTTGGCACTGTTAGCGCCAGAAGCGTTGAGGTCGTAGAGATAGCGGCATTGACAGCATCCTTTACCGGCGCGGCGAACGTATATTCGTCACGCGGATACATGACGAACTGGCGAATGTTCGAACCTCCATCGGTCAGTACGACGCCGATGCATTTTACGACGGTATAGCCGGCGAGCAGTGTCGTGGTGATGCCGCCGATCGTTGCCGATGTCGAGAGAACAACGTCGAAAGACAGGTCTGCGTCCTTGCGCAAGGCATAGGCGAAGTATGTCGCATTTGCCGCGACCGCGCCGGCGTCGAGGCCGCCCGCGCCCGTTCCGGCCGCAAATGTTCCCGTTACCCTCTTGGTGAACGACGCTGCGCTGGAAACGAAATTCGACCCTGATCTGGCCGAGCCGGCGGTGAAATCGATATGGGTGTTCGGGCTGCCGCCGTTGTTGGAAAGGATGAGCCCGACGACGAAATCACCGACCGCCGCGCTGTCGGCT
This sequence comes from Rhizobium esperanzae, assembly GCF_014197615.1. GTDB lineage: Bacteria > Pseudomonadota > Alphaproteobacteria > Rhizobiales > Rhizobiaceae > Rhizobium > Rhizobium esperanzae_A. The sequence continues at coordinate 50,283 of NZ_JACIFY010000024.1, read as the reverse complement.
TTATTCTGGATCCTGGCGAAGAGCTTGTTGGTGAAGAAAGCCGCACCGGAGCATATGATGTTGATGCTATAGCCATCCTTGAGGACGAGCGTGGCCGCGCCATCGATCGTCTCCGAGCCGTTCGGATCGATCGTCACGTCCCCGCCATCGGCGATGACGCAATAGTGCCAGTTTGCGCCGAGCGTCGCCGCTGCGCTCAGGGTGAGTGTCGCGGCCGCGGTGAATCGATGAACCGCGTTGTCGTCCGATGCAAGCGCGGTGTAATCGCCCGACTTGGCCGCATAGACCAGAGCGTGATCGAACGAGACATCAACGCCGTTCTGGGCAAAGCCGAGCAGGCCGCCGCCTTTCAGATAGAGGCCGGTCTGCGGGGTCGAGGCAAAGCCGATGCCCGGCGCGGACACGGTTCCGCCTGCGGCCTTGAGAGGCGCGATCATCGGCGCCGAACCGTCGCGCGGCAGCGAATTGGTGATTTCGTTGCCGAGATCGGTGGTCAGCGCGTTCCACGGCGCCGGGTCGATGACCTGGCCGACGGAAGGTGTCGTGCCGGCGGGTTTGGAATAGACGCCGGTGGATGGGTTTCTAGGCATTGAGCTTCTCCAAAGGAAAAGGCCCCACGAATTGCGAGACCTTGTGTTGTGCAGTCGTTGGTCCGCCACCCGCGGGCGCCATGGTCAGCGCCCGGCGCCGAGCTTTCACGAATTGCTGCCCTCGAAAGCCTGGACGGGCTACCACAGGCCACTTTGCTGCCGTCCAAGGAGTGCGTGTACGAGCGCGTCCGCCGCCGGTTGTTTCCGACCTCGCTTCATCGTTTCCTGCGGGTTGCGAGAGCCCTGTCTCGGCGGAGGATTCGATGGATTGCCGGGCTGAGCGGAGGGATCGGCGGTGTCCTCCGTCTGGTACTGCGGCATAAAGCTCCTGGCTCTGGCGAGCCGGTTGCTGACCTCCGGGTTTCCACGCTCATTGTAGCCTTTAAAAGCCCAGGCTCGGTTCATGAGGGATTGCGCTTCCTCGAGCGATTTAGCGGCGTTCAGCCTAGCGATCAGATGGGGATTCTCCTGCAGGAAGAATTCGGCCTGCGTCTGCGGGCTGATCGCACCCACCTTTTCACCCTTTTGAGCCGCAAAGTCGTAGAGCGCTTGCAGGCGGGTATTGCGCCACGACATGATGCCGCCCGAAGTGCCCTTCTTTCCGCTCGCGCTCGGATCGGACCAGGAACTGTTGGCTCTCTTGGTCGAGAACTGGCTTTCGGACTGGCCCGTCGAGGCGATGGCCGCCAGGCCGTAGGGGTTGGTGACCTGGATGACCGAGCCATTCTTCGTCTTGTAACCGTTCTTCACCGTGTCCATGAAGCCGTGGAAGACATCGGCGTCGGCGGGTTGCTGGCTGGGCGCGCCCCTTACCGCCTGCCGATCGTGGCGGCCGGGTTTCGGTGTGGGAACGGGCACTTTATCGGGCAGAACGAAGGGATCGTCGCCGGGCAGTTGGGGCGCCGTCGCGGGCTGCTGGCGGCGCTCGTCCGTCGTCATCTGCGGATCGGGATATTCCGGCCTCGGCGTGGGAACGGGCTCCTTGGCCGGTTGGGTCGGCACGGCATGCGCAACGCCCTTGGACTGTGCTGCGATTGCCGCTTCAATCATGCTGTCCGGATAAAGAGCGCCCGATGTTCCCTGCTCCTGAGTGATGAGGGCGCGAACAAACTTCTTTGCCATTGCCGGGTCGGTCAATTGGAGATCGTCGTCAGGGCCGATGCCCATCAATTGCGCAATGTTGGCGGCCGCCGTGAAAGATTTAGGCGTCCATCCGCTGGCTCCGGCGATCATCTGATTCGGGGTCAGCATGCCTTTTCGATACTTCCTCATGATCTGCCAGACATTGTGCCGCATGCCCGCTTCCGGCGTGGCATAGACGACTTGCGGATCGCCCTGGTCGGTGTTCTCGGAAGGGCCAATGATTCCTGGCCCATGCTGCCCGACATATTTGAGATTGGCGGGATTGTTGTTGCGCATGCCGGCCGGCAGCTTGGCGCTACGAACGGGATCGGACAGAATCGTTTGAAGCTCTGCCCCGTCGTTTGCGGATCCGGCGGCGCCGCCGCCAGGAGCAGGCACCGCGGGCTGTTGGCGGCGTTCGTCCGTCGTCACCTGCGGGTCGCGATAGCTAGGTCTCAGCGAAGGAATGGGTCCGTTGTCAGGCAGCGGAGCGAAGGCATCGTCGCCCGGCTGATCGGTCGCCATCGGCTGCTCGCGGCGATCGTCGGTCGTGACCATCGGATCACGATAGGGCCGCGGCGTCGGAATGGGCGGATTGGCAGGCGACGCGACGGGATCGCCAAAGTGTTCCAACGGAAACTGCGGCGGCTGACCGGCCGCCATGGGCTGTTCCCGGCGATAATCCGTCGTGACCATCGGGTCGCGATAGGGCTTCGGCGTCGGAATGGGCCCGTTGTCGGGCAGCGGCGCGAAGAGACCGGCGCCGGGCTGGGCGGCCGGGGCCATGGGCTGTCCGCCGCGATCGTCCGTCGTCGTCAGCGGATCGAGACTGGGTCTTTCCGGCGGAATAGGCCCGTTGTCAGGCAGCGGCGCGAAGGGATAGTCGCCCGGGTCGCCGGCCGGCGCCACGCTGCCGTCGCCGCTTGTCTGCTGCTCCTGCTGGCGGATCGCCAGCCCACCCAGGAGGGCCTGGACGAGACGCGCAGCCCCTTGCCAGGGGGATTGCACGGGGCCTGAATCCATGCCCTGCTGCAGCATGGCATCGGCCAGCTGCTTGCGCCGGTCGCTGATGTCGCCCTGTGTCTTGCCGGTATCGCCGCCGAAAATGAATGACGCTAGTGACATTGCTCCACTGCCCTTTCGTAGAAGACGCGGTCGAAACCGTCTGTCTGGATGGATTTTTTACACATTGTTGAACACGAGGCCGATCCGGATCGGACCGCCTCCTTGTATCGGTAGGGATCGACCGGCAGGCCGTTATCCTCCGCCGACGCGGCAGATGTCTTAATTCAGCCGCCAGTCCGGCGCGTCGGTCCGCCACCGAAGAACAGCGACAGGAAGCCGGGAGAGGCCGGCGCTGGTGCGGATGGCAGGCCTGTCGGAGCGACGGCACCTTGACCCGGCGCCTGCCTGCTGCGCCTGCCGCTGTTGGCGAACCGCCAAGCCGCCGAGCCCACTCTCGGCAAGCCGCGCGACCCCTTCCCACGGCGATTGCACCGGGCTCGTATCCATGCCCTGCTGCAGCATGGCGTAGGCCAGCCGCTTGCGCTGGTCGTCGATGTCGCCCTGTGTCCTGCCGGTATTGCCGCCTGAGATGGTTGGGATCATGCGACGGCCCTTTCGTAATCGACGCGGTCGAAGCCGTCGGCAGCTTCGAGTACGGCTTCCGGATGGAGCTTGCGCACATCGTCGGACATCAGGCCGATCTGCATCGGGCCGCCCTCCTTGTAGCGGAATGCGTAGACCGGCAGGCCGTTATCCAGGCTGCCGACCCGTCTGATGTCTTCCTTCAGCCGCCGGTCGGATTTCATCGCCCAGCCGCCCAGCAGCGAGCCGCCGAGGCCGAACAGGCCGCCCATAGCGGCGTTCGACTGGGCGAGCTGCTGATTGTACTGACCCATCTTCTGATTGTAGTTCTCATTGATCAGCCCGGCCTGATCGACCGTCGGCAGCTGCGTCGTCGGCGAATTGACATAGCTTGGCTGATGCACCTGCGAGCCCGACATCAGCGCCGAAATCTCGTTCAGCGGCTGGTTGCGCTCGGTCAGGATGGCGTTCTGGGCGTTCGAATACATGTCGCCCAGATACTGGTCGGAGGCGGCCTGCTTGCGGGTGGAAAAATCGCGCATGGCGTTGTCGTAGGCGGCCGAGCCCATCGAGATGCCCTTGTCGGCCAGGCTCTGATCGAGGCTCGCCTGGTCGCGGTCCCACTGGTTATTGAAGCCGGACTGCCAATGGTCGTTGACGTATTTGTCGACATTGCCCGAACTGAGATCGACATTGGTGCCGAGCACGCCGGATATTTTATTGGTCTGGTCGTTGGCGAGCCTGGCAAGGCCGAGCTGCGTCTGCTGCGTCTGGTCGTAGATCGCCTGGTTCTCGGGCGAATAGGTCTGATAGGCCGACCGGATCGGGATCTGGTATGTCTTCCCGTTCTGGTCGGTCATCGTCTGATAGCCGGTAGTCTTGTATTCCAGCGCGCCGTCAGGCGTGTACTGGTTGACATAGCTCAGGCCGGAGTTGGCAATGGCGGTGTCGACGTTGGTGGCCGTCTGCGCCGCTGCGGTCTGCTTTGGATCAGGTGCCTTCGGGGCCTTCGGCGTGGAGACCATAGGGAAAATCCTCCTTCATGATTGCGTAAAGCAGCGCGTCGCAGTCGCCGAAATAGGCCTGCTGGCGGCCTTCCAGACGGGCGCCGAGCCGCATGAGAAGCCGCTGGGCCTCGGCATTATCGGCACGTGTCCTGGCGGTTGCGCGGCGGCAGCCGAGCTGATGCACGACATAACGGAAGACCGATCGCATCAGCGTCAGCGACAGCCGGTCGGCGGCGAGCGAAACCTCGACGTCATGTTCGGTCCAGACGTTGAAGACGAAGCCGGCGATGATCCGGCCGCGGTCGATATGGGCGAGTGTGGTGTAAGGCGGGTGGAAGGCGACGCCGATCCTGCTGCCCACCCAGGCGGCGATCTCCTCGCTGGGTTGGGAGACGATCAAATCGGCGCGCCCTTTTCGTAAAGCACCGAGCCGCCGACAACGGCGGCCTCGGAGACGGAACCGGATGAGCCGGAGATCAGCGCGCGGATCGTCGGTGCCAGCGCCGAGCCCGCCCCGCCGGCGGAGGCGAATTTGCGCACCAGCGAAATGCCGGGGAATTTCGACACGCCCCAGATCGCCGTTCCCCATTTCGCCGCCGCATTGTTTTCGACCGAGGAGAGAAGCGCTGTCGGGATCTTCGTCTGGTAGTCGACGGAGATGCCGGCATACATCACCGTGGACACGCCGATCTGCGCCGTCACGCCGATCAGCTTCGAAAGCTTGGTCGAGAGCCCGTCGCCATAGCGGCTCCAGGCGCCGACCATCAGCGCGTCGATCGCCACGCCGTTGTCGTTGGCGCCGACCTCCGCCTCGTAGACCGTGCCGTCGGCCGCCCCGAAGAACAGCCGGTCCTGCCATGTCGCCCAGCAGGAGGCCGGCATGCCGACGAAGCGGCACCAGGCCCCGGTCTCGGTGTTCATCACATATTGATAGGGGCCGAAAGACGATGGCAGGTTGACGATCGCCATCTGCCTGGCCGGGAAGCTCGAAAGCTGCCACTCCCCTGAGGTCGTGCCGGTGGCGGCCACCGTCTCGCGCCATGTCGGGCCGATCCTGGCGGTGATCGCGCCGAGGCTGGTGGCGCCGCGGTCGAGCTGTACCGCCTTGGTGATCGGCACGATGCCGTCGGTCGTCATGATGGCGAGATCGGCGCCGACCGACAGCAGACAGCGATCGAGCCCAAGCGGCCGGCCGAGCTTGAAGGTGCCGATCAGGCTCCAATTGGCGGCATTTGCCGGATCGGAGCCCTGGAAGACGATCACCTCGCCTTCCGAGGAGATCAGCACCAGGCATTGCTGCAGGCCGGTGGAAACCGGAATCGTCCAGACGTTGATCGCAACCAGCGTGCCGCCATATTTCATATTGCCGCCGACCGGCAGAACCGTTGCCGCCCCGCTGACGGCATCGGTGGCGAGATACCAGACATTGGTCGAGTTCTTCTCGATGAACCACAGGCGCGAGCGATAGGCCGTCACCGCGATCAGCAGCGAGGCGTCGGGTATGCCTGTGATCATCGTCGAGGCAACGTAAGCTGTGGCGGCCGCGCCTTTTTCCAGCTGCGCATTGGTGACCGAGCCCGTCACGGTGACAACAAGCGTGCCGGCCGCCGGCGTGAAGGTGAGCGACACCCGGTTGTTGACGCCGGTGCCGTTCAGCGTGCCGGTGAAGGCGCCGGAAAGCGCCACCGAGCCGGTGCCGAAGAAGCTCAGCGTATAGGCCGTGTTGCGGACGGCGACGTTCTGGGTGGCAAGCGTTGCGGTGCCGGTGAGAAAATTGTTGGTCCAGGAGGCGCCGTTGAAGAGCAGCGGCGTGTCGAGGCCGTTGACCAGGCGCAGGAATTCCTGGCCGGCCGGGTTGGTATATTGCTGCACCGACCAGTGGGCGCTGGAGAGGCCCGAGACGACGGGCGCACCGGCGGCCCCGCCGACCGTCACGTCGAAGATCTTGTCTCCGGCGGCGGCAAACAGCCTGTTGCCGACGCCGGAATAGGCAATCACCGTCTGCACGTCGCCGCCAAGACCGGTGGCGAAGGGAAGGAAGCCGTAGCGGGCGCGAACCCGGTTGGCCTCGGGAAAGAAATTGTCAAGCTGGAAGGCCGCGTCGGCAGGCATATCCGCCATCTCGACATCGGTTCGCCAGCCGCCGATCGGCGCGGTCCAGTCTTTGCCCGGCGAAACGCGGCCGGTGCGGCCGTTGGGGGGAACAGGTCTGCGGGTCATGGATTTGCAACCGTGATCGTGCCGGGCCAATAATTCTGAGGCGCCTGCCCCCTCGCCGGCAGCGAGAGGTCGACGGGTGCTGCGGCGCGATCGGCGCCGATGGCGGCTTCCTTGGAGCGCTCGAAGCTGGCGATCTCCTCGCCGTAATCGAGGCCCTTGGCCCGCTTCCAGCGCCAAATCAGCGAGAGTTCGAGAAGGTCTTCGGGGAAACGGGCGGTATCGGTGTCGTTGGCCCAATTGCCGGCAAAACTCGCCCCGCCGTTCACCGCCACCCAGAAGCCGGAGATATATTCATATCGGATCGTCTCGCCCGCGGCGTTCGGGTAGATGTCGAGCTTGCCGCCGGCCATGCGCCAGATCTGCGGCACCGGATTTGCGTTCAGGATGGTCTGGCGCTGCCAGGTCTGCGGTTCCACCGGGCCGTTCAGCTGCCAAAGGCGCGCGGCATTCCAGATCTTCGCATTGGCGGCAAAACGGTCCCAGTCGGCGGGCGGCTCGGCCGGCTCGGGGTTGACACCCGTCGCGGTGAACTGCCTGTCCACCGAGAGCGCCGACCAGTCATGCTCGCGCATCAGGTCGCGGCCGGCGCGGGTGGAAAGGATGCGCAGCTGCATGATCTGCGGATCCGCCGAGGACATGACAGCCGCCGGCGGATCGAGGTCGATCTCGGCGCAGACGTTCTGAATGATGGTCAAGAGCGACATGCGGGAGATCTCCGTTCAAGGCAGGATGTTGGTTCAGCGCGTCGTCAGGCAGCCTGCCGGCTGCGGCCCTTGCCTTCGCCGTCCTTTTCGATCGCCTCGAAACGCAAGGCCATCTCCTTCATCTGCTCCTGCAGGCGGGTGACCTCGCCCTTCAGCCGCTCGTTTTCGGCGGCAAAGGCGGAAGCGGCGCTGGAGTTCTCGGCGGTTGCGAGATAGGCCCGGGCGGCGGCGACAAGTTCGTTGGCGCCCATGCCGATCTTCTGCTTGGCGGTGTCGGAAAGGGCGGCGAGCTGCTCGACGGTATAGATGTTGACCGCCTCCATCTCCTTGATCTGGCTGGGCTTCAGATAAGGCCATTGCGAAAGCGGCGTGCCGGTCAGCTGCTCGCGGGCCTCGGCCCCTTCCTTGAAGCGCTTATAGGCGTCGGCAAAACGCTGTTTGTCGTTGTCGGTCACCTCGCGGTAGACTTCGGTATGCTTGTCACCTGCGATGAAGATGCGGACGAATTCCTTATCGGCAAAAATCGGCCGGCCCTCCTTCTCGGTCAGAAAGGTCTGCTCGACCGGCTCGAGGCTGAAGGAGGCATAAATTCCGGTATTGTCGGGCATGGTGCTTGCTCGCTGTTGATGGCGGGGAGATGTGGATGGGTAGGGATGCGCCTGATGTGACGTCGTGCCGGTGACGTGCCCCTCACCCTAACCCTCTCCCCGCTCGCGGGGAGAGGGGACGTGCCCTGCGATGGGTTTGCGGGGAACGGAGAGGTTGCGGCATGTTCCCTTCTCCCCGTTTACGGGGAGAAGGTGCCGGCAGGCGGATGAGGGGCACGCCACATATAGAAAGGCCGGCACGCTTGGGCTTTTAGTTCACCTTCGACAAAAACGGCCGCATCAGCGTCGCTTCGAGCACGCCCGTCGCCGTGATGGTGATGCCCGTGCCGTTAGCGGTGGCATTGGCCGAGAGCGTGATGCTCTGGACGACGCCGTTCGGGTTGTAGGTGATGCCCGAGATCGTCGTGCCGCCCGATATGCCGGTGCCGGCAACCGCCGCACCGATGAACGGGCCGGAACCGGCATTGAGGCCGGAAAGGCTGGTCAGCAGGTTGGAGCCGTTGACGGTGGTTGCCGTGAAGGTCTGGTTGGCGGCCGCAAAGTTGACGTTGGCGATCGCCTTGGTGGTTGTCGTCGCCGAGGCAGGCGCACTTGCCTGGCCTGCGGTGGCGGTGGTTTCGGCAACGACGAGGGCCGCCGTTGCGGTCGCCACCTGCGACGGCGCCTGGCCGTTGCGCTGCAGCCAGATGTAATAGGTGCCGGCCGCAAGGGTGACGGCACCGACCGGGCCGCCGGTCGCGGTCGGCGGCTGGGCGGCACCGGAAAAGACGCCGCAGCGCTGGCCGACGACGGCAGCCGCCGTGGTCAGCAGCGAGGCGACATAATCCCGGGTCCACTGGAACCACTGGCCGGGCTGAAGCGTCGTCTGCGAGGCGAGCACCAGCTGGCAATAGACCCATTCGGATTCACGATCGCCGCCGGCGATAGCGCCGAGGGCGAAGTTCGGCCCGGGAATACCGGAGCCGGAGACGATCGGGCCTTCGACGACGAACGGGTTCGCGCCAAGACGATCGGACTGGATGGTTGCGATCGACATTTGCTTGTTCCTTTCGTTCGATCAGGCGAACAGCACGCCCTGCAGGAAGGCGTTGTTCATGGTGAGGTTGCCGGCGAAGCCCATGAGCTGCACGAAGGCATCCTGGTTGGTGTTCATGCGCTCGTCACCGATCGGCGCCATGTCGCGGTCGCGGTGCGGGCGGTAGAACAGGTACTTGGTGTTGAGGAAGAACATCTGGTTCAGAGGCGCACCGCCGCCGAAGCCGCCGTCGAAAATCACGTCGGCGCCCATATATTGCAGCGACTGGAAGCCGGCCATGCCCTTGTCGGCCGAGGTGATGCGCTGGATCGCCTGCAGCGATTCCCAGTAGAGGCGGAAGAAGTTGTTGTCGGCAACGACGAGATCGGGCGCGTCGGAGCCGCGCACGCAGGACATATAGAGCCGGTTCATGTAGCTCTGGATGTTGGCGTTGGTGGCGGCCGCACCGCCATCGGCCGAGGCCGAGAATTTCTGGTTGCGCCAGAAACCCCAGGTGGCGCGCGAGATGCCGCCGACGGTGCCCGATGTCGGAGAGGTCGAGATCAGCAGCTGCAGGCCGCCGATCTGCCGCCCGCCATCGGCCGTGCCGTCGGAATAGCAATCGAGCGCGATGTTGTTCTTCAGCGTCGTTTCGGCATTCTCGATGCGCTGCTCGAGCAGGTCGAGGATCGCATCCTCGCCGGAATTCTGCAGCTGTTCGAGGCCGGACATGGAGACGGCGACTGCGGCCTGCTTCAGGTCATATTCGGCGGCGGTGATGACGTCGGAGGGCTGGACGTTCAGGATGTCGTAGCCGGAATAGCGCTTGAAGGTGGAATTTTCCTGGTACTGCAGTTCCTGGACGATGGTGCGGCCGCCGGAGATGGGCTTCTTGCGGCCGCGGCTGTTGAGACGGGTGAGAAGACCGTTGTTCTTCGTCACGTCGTCGGCGACCGTGCCGCTGCGGTTGCGCAGCGTCGTGGTGACGATTTCAGAGAGATTGGGCGAGATGGGCATCGATCATTCCTTTGATCAGAATTGGCCTTTGATCAGACCTGACCGCGCGAAAAACGCATGGCGTCGCGCAGCGAGTCCCGGATGGAGGTGGGCTGGCCTCTTGCCGCGTCGCGGGTCGGGCCCGGGGCGGAAGAACCAGAGATGGATCGCGAGGCGCGGCGGGCTTGATCTGCCGCTGCGGCCCTCTGGGCTTGGTGTTGGTGGACCGGCTGCGCAGTCTGGCTGATCAACTGGCGGCGAATGTCCGGGCGCATCCAGCAAGCGGCGTCGTAGGCGTCCTGAAGCGATGATGCCCGCCCGGCGTTGATAAGGGCGACCATGTCGTCAAGCACATCTTCGGCATGCGCGTTTGCCGGGTCGGAAAGGAAGGCATCGACTTGAGTTTCGGTGTCCCTTTTCCGCAGAACATGTTCGACCGTGGCCTCGACATTGATGGATCGAGGCTGCGGCTGCACCTGCTGCGCATTGCGCTGCAGGGCCTCCCCCGTCTGACCGTTGACCAGGGCGTGAAGATTGACCCCGGCCACCTTGGCGACGTGAAGAACGGTGTTGACGGGATCGCGGATCAGCGCCTTTTCCCAGTCGATCGCCCGGCGCATGACATCGGCATGGGTCATGCCGGCCTGGCGGATCAGCGGCGTGAATTCCTCGAGGCCCCTGTAATCCTGCAGCACGCGGAAGCCGTTATCGACCTCCTGTTCGCGCTTGGCGATCGCCGCCTGCACTTCGCCGGGAAGGCTGGTGAATTGCGCCTTGGCTTCCGCCGACCAGCCGGGCGGCACCCGGCTGCCGCCGGCGGCAGGCTGTTCGACGCCCTGCCCGCGACTCTCAGCCTGCGGCCCCTGCTGGGCGCCGGCCTGCTCCTGCCCCTTGGCCAGGAAGCGGCCATTTTCGCCGTCGCGCGGCTGGCCGGCGGTATCGCCCGGTCCGGTGCCTTCGACGGTGTCGATCGCCGCCTTCAGGCTGTCGCGGATGCTGACGGGCTTGTCGTCGAACGCACCAAAATCTTCGCTGCCGTTGCCGGCCTCGTTGAGGTCTTCCATATCCATTGGGAAATTTCCTATGTCGGGGATTGATGCCCGGTTCAGGCGTTGTGCATGTCGTTGTCCGGCGACATGCGTCAGGCGTTGTATTCGGCGTAAACCCGCCGCAGCTCCTTGCGGATCTCGTTGCGATCCGTCTTCGGTCTTTCGATCGGCCGGGGCTTCTCGTTGCCGATTTCTTCCACGCCGGCCGCGCGGTATTCGGAACGCAACTTGGCTTTCGAGGTGTAATGCCGGCCGTCATGCATCGACCGGATATCGATGCTGTCGCTGACGAAATGCGGCGCCGGCAGATCCGACTGCGCCGTATTTTGCGCCGGCATGCAGCTGTGCGGCCAGCGGTCGAGCTGGTGCCAGCCGCCGCAGACGCGGCAATAGCGTTCTCTCATGTTTTTGCTCCCGGCCGCTTATTGGTAGAGGGATTGCGCCGAGCGCATCTGATCGATCGCCTGCGCCGCCATCTCGCCGCGCGCCTTTTCCACCGTGGCGCGATGCTCGATCTCGGCTTGCGCCACGCCAAGCTCGGCCTTGCGCTGTTCCGCGCCGGCCTTCACCTGAGCGGTCTTCAGCTTGATCATCTCGCCGGGTGCCGGCTGCGGCTCCGGCTTGGGGGCGCTGGCGGCCTGCGAGAGCTGGGCGCCCACCTGCTCCAGCGTGCTTTCGAGCTGACGGCCGGCCCGGAAGCCGCGGGCGGCAAAGAGCAGCGTCTCGACCATGACAGGCACCAGCATCGGGCTCTGCTGCGCCATGGCGCCGGCCTGCTGCATGAAGCCGCCGACCATCTGGACGAATTCCATGCGGCGCTGCTTTTCGGCATCCTCATCGGGCTCGATCGTCGAATCCGTTTCGATTTCGATCTGGAAGCCGCGAATACTGTCATTGCGCAAGAGCTGCACCACCTCGTCGATCGTCGGCTGCCCCATCATCTGCTGCAGTTGCGGCGGCATTTCGGGCGGCTGCGGGGCCGGCTGGCCGGTCTGCTGCGCCCGGATAGTCGCCTGCTGCGCCGCCATCTGCATCTGCTGCATCTGCATTTGCACCTGCTGTTTCTCGGCCATGGTGGGAAGCTTGATGCCGCTCACCAGCATCAGCGTTTCCGGCTGGAACTGGTCGCAGATGATTTCGCCGGCAAGGCGGATGATGTCGCGGGCAAAGCGCGCCAGCTCCGCCTGGCGGTCGCGGATGCGGATCGAACCCCACTGGCTCTTGATCCGCTGCGCCGTCGCCGTTTCCGACGCCTGGGTGTCGCCGCGCACGATGTCCGATATGCCGGTGATCTGGTAGACATCCTCGATCAGTTGCTTGCGCGCCGCCATGCAGGCGACGATCACCTTCTGCACCTCGTCGATCGGCAGCGTCACGATCGCCTTCGAGCCGCCCTTGTCGGTGAAGGCGGCCCATTCCGGGATCGGCACCATGACCATGTCGTTCTCGGGCCGCATCGCTTTCTCGATCGCCGGCGAGATCGCGCCGTCGCCGGAGGGATAGAAGATCTTCAGCCGCAGCTGATCGGTCAGCTTGTTGATGCGCTTGGTCAGGAGATCGATCTCGTCGCACTGCTGCTGATAATAGACATAATCGGGAACCGGGATCAGCGAGCTCGTCGACATGGTGCCGTAGGCCGGGCGCGGGCACGGCCAGAAATGGGTGAGATCCAGCGGCGGCTCGGAAACTTCGAGCGCCACCGGCGCGCCGTCGGCGATCCAGACGGTATAGTTCTCGCTCTTGCACCAGATCTCCCAGATATGGGTCTTGCCCTCGTTTTCGGCGCGCTCGGCCTGGCTTTCGCCCTTGCGGCTGCCGGCAGCCTCGGCCGCACCCGAGGCCATAGCCTCACGGCCGAAGCGCTTCTCCATCTCCTCGTCGGTCATCGGCACGCGCCGCGCCACCCAGGTGACATCCTTCCAGCGGCGGGCCGGCGAATGCAGGAAATCCGACCAGTGGACATAATCGATGCAGACCCGCTCGTCGGCGATCACCTCAGGCTGAGGGCCGCCCATGGCGCCGGTCTCGCCGCCGATGCCGCCGGGCAGGCCTGCGCCAAAACCTTCGGCTGCCGGCGGGTTCGAGGGTTCGACGCCCATGTCGAGCGGCTCGAAATCGGCCTCGTAGCGCAGCCACACCGTGCCGCGGGCGCAGAGCAGGAAATCGTCGCGCACCGCCCGCATGATGGAATCGAGATCGGCCTCGTCGCCTGTATAGGCGAGGTTGCGTTCGACGAGTTCCGAGGCGATGCGCGCCACCGGCTGGGCATCCTTGAAGCGGCGCTCGACCACCGGCTGCGGCACGCGGGCATAAACGGCCGGCTGCAGCACCGAGGTATTGGCCCAGAGCATCGGAAACCGGCGCTTGGCCGCGCTCGTCTGGTCCGACTGCTGGTCGAGATAGATCTTCTCGATCTTGACGCAGCGGTCATGCCAGGACTTGAAATAGCGCTGGGCGCGCTCGAGTTCCTGCTGCCAGTGGGCGCCGACCTTTGCCGGGTCCCAATGCTCTCCGCCCTCTGGAGCCGTTGTTTCGTCTTCCATCAAACACGCTCGCTCTGTTTCGGGGTGGAATCGGCAAATTCGTGGAATGTCATCGTCTGGAAGGTCGTCAGCGGCTTCGGGGCGGGCTTCAGAGGTTCGGGTGCCAGACCGGTGAAGATGATCGCCAGGCCGCCGAACGCGTCGGCGCCGTGCGAGGCCCAGTTGTGCAGCGGCTCGTCGCGGAAGACGCCGAGATCCTCGTCCCAATCCTTGCGGTAGTTCCTCAGGCACTTGATGCCCTCGATGCAGCCGGCCTGGTCGAACTCGACCTTTGCCAGAATGCGCCGCGTGCCGTTGATGCGGTCGTGGACATAGGCGCGTTCGACCTTGCGCACCGTGCCGAGGCCGCGGGCTCTCACCTCTTTCAGCATGATCTCGATGCGGGTCATGCCGCCGCGCGTCCATTCCCTGACCTTGATGTCATGCGGCATGTTGTGCACGCCGTAGACATAGCCGTGTTCGCTACTGCGCCGCGCCAGTTCGTCGAGCATGCCGTCCATGCCGGTGCCGGTATGCTCGAAATAACCGATCATCCTGACACGGCCGGGCAGCACCTGAAACAGCCAGACGCTGTTGGCATCGTCCATGCCGATATCCGAGATGGTGTGAACCGGATAACCCACGACATGCGGGAAAACCCCGATGCGCTCCTCGGCATCGGCCACCGCCATCTGATCGGCGTAATAGGCGCCCTCGACGCTCGCTTCGAAGGCTTCGGCAGGCGTCGAGGGATATTCGCGCTTCATGTCGCCGAGCTGGGTTTCGGCCTTCTTGACGTACCAGGCCTTCTGCCCGTCGGTCAGCGTGATCCCCTGTTCGCCGAGCTGGCGGAAATATTTGACGAAAGCATCGCTGAGGATGACGCCATCGGCAGCGATCGAATATTGCGGCTCCTTCCACCAGGGGAAGAAATGAAACTTGAAGTCCAGCTCGGTCAGCTTCGCCGCCTGGCGCTGCTTGACCTGGCCATCCTCGCAGAGCGAATAGAAATGCCCTTCCTGGCCCTCCGCCGTGCTTTCGACGAAGACCAGTTGGCCGGCCTGCACCGTGTTCAAGGCGCCGGTGCGGACCTCCCTCGCCTTCTCGGGATATTTGGCGCAGAGCTTTCCATATTCGGAAATATGCAGATATTGCAGCGTTCCCGAGCGCAGCGAGGTGCCGACGCGGATGCTCGAATTGTTGGCGAGCAGCAGTTCGCTCTGGTTGGTCCTGACGACGGGCACGGCATTGCGAATGCCTTCGGGCAGATTGTCATAGGGATATTTGATCTTGTCCCGGAAGATCGTCTGCACGTCGCCGAGCGTATGGGCGATGGTGCCCGCCCTGATATCCCGGTTGAAGACGCAGGCATCGAGCATGAAGATCTGGATGAAGGTGGTCAGACCGAGCTGGCGGGCCTTCAAAAGCACGTTCAGATAATGCATCTGCTCGAAGAACGTCGTCTGCGTCCAATTCATCTCGAACCTGACGCGCTTCCCACCCTTGTCGGTGATCCAGTAGAGATTGTTCAGCCGCCAGCGCCAGTCGGAAAACTGGTCAACCGCCGTTTGGAAGTCCGCGGGTTTTGCCATTGATATCTTCCAGCAATTGCGAGACTTCGCCGGTGACGCCCTGTTCGGGCTCGACCTTGGCGCCGTATTTCTTCGGCTTCAGCTTCTCGGCGACCCATTGCCGCGTGGCAATGCGCAGCTGCGAGCGCCGGATCGCCTCGCCATTTTCCTGCCAGCCGGTGGTTTCGCCGGCAGCATTCTTCTTTTCGATCCAGTCATTGCTGCGGTCGTCGGCAATCTCGACCAGCTCGTCGACGAAACCGTCGGCGAGGATCTCGCGGGCCAGCGCATAACGCGCCCGAAACGCCGCCTTGCTTTCATCGGCAAGCCAGGAGAGCACCGTCGATTTCGCCGGCATATCCTCATCCCGGCAGATCGACCGCAGGCTTTCCCGGTCGGCGATGCGCTCGCAGATCTTTTCCGCCAGCGCCTGGGTGAACTTGGTCGGTCTGCCCATGGGGATTGCGTCTGAAGCTCAGAACAGTGCGATGATGTTGGACGCCGTGGTCCCGGTCAACGCCACGATCGCCGCATGCACCGGCAGGATCGTCCCGGCCGGCACGTTTCTGAAGACGACCGGATCCACGTCGCGCCGCAGCGCAATCGCCACATCGCCAGCGGTACCGATATAGAGCGCACGCGCCCCGACAATCGCCGTATCATTCGGCGTCACAACGGCGGCCCGCGAGGCCGGAGCAATCGAAGGGTCCATTGCAGTTCTCCTTGTGATGGTGGATGCGCTGCCGATGCGGCCGCACGATACTGCTTCAGTAGATTTGCCACAGCGCTCAACTCTTGCTCCGTCCTCCCAGGGCTTGACCCGAGGATCCACCTTGGCCTCCACCAGCAGCGGGCATGGATCCCAGGGTCAAGCCCTGGGAAGACGGAGCAAGGGGTGAGCGCTATGGCAAATCTGAGATGGCAGCTCGGACGCTGACCGTCCGCAAGCCCGTGTTCGCAAGCCCCTGTTCGCAAGCATTGGCAAACAGCGCATGCGTTCGAAGGGCGGCGCCGACTTGATCGACATCACCTCTGGATTCAAATTTCGCAGCTTGGATTTACGGTAGTCTTAAGTGATCCGCCGGGGGGTGATCAAGCACTAACTCAGATCGATTTCCGAGCCGGCAGCAATATGCGGAAGTTCCCCCGAACCTCCGTCATTCCAGGCCTTGAGCCTGGAATCCACCTGCCTCCACCAGCAGCGGGCATGGATCCCAGGGTCAAGCCCTGGGAAGACGGAGCAAGGGGTAAGCTTCCTGGCAAATCTTCGGGGGGCAACTCAGACGCTGAACGGTTCGCAAGCCCCTGTTCGCAAGCCTTGGCGAAAGCGCATACGTTCGAAGGGCGCCGCCGACTTGATCGACATCACCTCCGGATTCAAAATTCGCAGCTTGGATTTACGGCAGTCTTAAGTGATCCGCCGGGGGGTGATCAAGCGCCAAATTCGATCGATTTCCGCGCCGGCCGCGATATGCGGACGTTCCCCTCAACCTCCGTCATTCCAGGCCTTGAGCCTGGAATCCACTTTGCCTCCACCAGCAGCGGGCATGGATCCCAGGGGCAAGCCCTGGGAACACGGAGCAAGAGGTGAGTTCCGTGGCAAATCCACAATGGCAGGACGATCAAGAGCCTCCCACCGCGATCGTCGGTCACGCCAGCTTCCCCACCCGGCAGCAGAACGCCCCGCCCTCCTTTGCCAGCCGTTCAGCTCCGGCGTACAATCACCAGGCTTCGGTCAACGGTGGAGGCGTTGCGTGAAAACCGCGAGACTCTTTCTTTGCCTTGCCGCGTTTCTCGGCGTCACGCTCACGGGAAACCCGGCCGATGCCGACGAATTGGTGCGGTTCGAAAGCGTGCCCGTCAAGCTCAGCGCCTTTCGAATCCGCAAGGCTGCCGAACAAGGCGAAATTCTCTCCCAACCGCCGGGCACGCCATTGCTCGGATATCTATCCCGCCCGCAAGGTGACGGCCCCTTCCCGGCCGTCGTCATCCTGCATGGCTGCGACGGCCTGCGTCTGAGCGTCAAAGACCTTTGGCCGCAGCGGCTGGTCCGATGGGGTTACGCCGTGCTGGTGGTCGACAGCTTCACCACCCGCAACATTCAGGACACGTGTCAAAGCCCTCTCCCCGATCGCGTCTTCGACGCCTATGGCGCTTTGAATTTCCTGTCGGAACAAGGTTTTGTCGATATCGGGCGCGTCGCGCTGATGGGCTTTTCGGCCGGCGGCACGGTGACGCTGGACGCCACGAAAATCGAGGGCAACGAACAGCTGATGGAGCGCAAATTCAGGGCGGCGGTTGCCTATTACCCCGCCTGTGACGCAAATCAGGGCGACGCGACGGTGCCAACCCTTATCATGACCGGCGATCGAGACAATTGGAGCCCGACTGAACGTTGCCGCAAGAGACTTGCTCGGCTCAGCGACAACGGCCCGCCGATCGAGCTCGATATCTACAAGGGCACTTACCACGATTTCGATGCCCCGGAATTCAAGGTGGGACGAAGGGTGCTGGGCCATATCGAAAAATACAATCCAGACGCCGCGGAAAAGTCGATCCGCAGCGTTCACGCCTTTCTTCGAAACTACCTCGCGAACTGAAGCCCGGTAATCTGCGGAAATCGAGCGCAGGCCGGGTTTGGCGTAACCGCCTCCCCAACCTCCGTCATTCCAGGCCTTGAGCCTGGAATCCATGCCCGCCGGGTCGCACGCCCTTATCGCTGGAGCATATAATGCTCGGCTACAAGCCGCTCGGCCGCCCGGATGTCGCCTGGCTCGCCGAAGATAAAAACGCCTCTTCCGCCGTGGGCACCTTCCCCTGCGGGGTCAGATCGTCGACGGCCTTCGGCAGATCGCGGCTCAGTCGCCCGAGGATTTCCTCATGCGAGAGGCCGGTATTTCTGGCGATCTCGTTCAAAACATCGGGGCCGAGGGCTTCGGCCAGTTGGCCGTCATTGATCTCGGCATTCTGCCCGGGCTTGACCCATGAGTCGATCGTGTCGCCATGGCCGTTCTGCTGAAAGGTCTTGAGGAGATCGCCGAGACCGCCGCTGACGATGCTGCCGGAGGTCAGCCCGCCGAGCAGTCCTCCCAAACCGCCGGAGCCCGCGAGACCGCCGAGGATACCACCAAGCCCGCCCGGCTGCTGACCTTCAGGCCCCTGCTGCGGGTTGGCCTGCGGGTTCTGGATGCCGCGCAGGAGTTCCCCGATCTTGTCTCTGTTCTGGTAGCCGGCAACGGCAAGAACGGCGAGAAGCGCCTTCAATTGACCGCTCATCATGATGAAATCCTCCCGTGGTGTTAACGCGCAGCCGAGCCAAGCGGAGCGCTGCATCGGCAGCAATGCCCGGAACGGCCAAAGGTTCCGCGCCAGGCCCTCAACGGCCCTGCCCTTCACCCCGCCGCTTATCCGCCGATCAGATTTCCGGGCAGCCGCGCCGGTTGGCAAAGAACATCCGCTCCGGTCCACGGCGTGTCATCCCCTGGACGACGATGCTGCGCGGCGACATGCGGACGATCTGCGCCCGGCGAAGTCCTTCGCCGCGGGCAATATCGAGCGCATCTTCCGGATCGCAACCGCGCGGCCGGCGGCGGTCGTATCCGTCATAACGGTAACGGTCGCGATCCCGGTCGTAAACGCCGGCGCCGCCGGGGCCGATCCGGAATTCCAGATCCTGCGCCGCCGCGATCGTCGGCGAAACCGTCAAGCCGGTCATGGCCGCCAGGCCGACCAGGATGAACTGAAGAGATTTCCGAATGAGTTCCTCCGATGGTTTTTGCTTATCGCAATCCCAACCTCGCCATGCGGAATTTGTTCCTTGGCGGCCTGCCGCAGGCTCCCCGGGCAAAGCCGCCGCAAGAGCCCAAGAGAGCCTCATCCTCAGGCGCGCAGGCCGAAGGCCGGAGCCTCGAAGGACGAGGCGGGCGCAACAAGGCCGCAGCAATCGCCCCTCTTCTCTCCTGGAAAGCTTCGTGCATATATTGCCGCTACGCCGAGCACACCACGCCGCAACGGTCCGCGGTTGCTGCAACGAGTTCTGGGCACTTCAAACCGGCGGTACATTCTGTCGTGAGCGCTATAAGGTACTTGCTGATCCTGCCGCTGATGGCGGTCATCGCCTACATGGCGCTCGTGGGCCTCGTCTATTTTTCTCAGCGAACCCTGCTTTATCCCGGAGCCGGCGCCACACCGGTTCCGGAGCATGCGAGCTGGGGCGAGACGGTCCATGTCAAGACGCCCGACGGAGAGATGCTTCAGGGACTGTACAGCCAGGGCGACAGCGACAAGCCCTGCGTGCTCCTCTTTTTCGGAAACGGCGACCGCGTCGACAATTACGGGTTTCTCGCACAGGCGCTGGCCACGCGGAGGATCGGATTGCTGGCGATTTCCTATCGCGGCTATCCCGGCTCGACCGGCTCGCCCAGCGAGCAGGGGCTGCTGACGGACGGCATCGCCGCGTTCGACTGGCTTTCGGCCCACACCGGAAGCCGGATCGTTGTTCTCGGCCGGTCGCTTGGCACCGGCGTTGCGGTGAATACGGCCGGGAACAGGCCGGCCGCGGGCGTTATCCTGGTGTCTCCGTACCTGTCGGTTCTGTCGGTTGCGCAGACGCATTATCCGTTCCTGCCGGTCGAGGCTCTGCTCAAGGATCCCTTTCGCTCGGACCTCAACATCGCCAAAGTCAGACAACCGAAGTTGTTCCTCCACGGCCGGCTTGACGACAGCATCCCGCTTTCTTCAGGCCAGGCATTGTACCGTATCGCACCCGAGCCCAAGCGGATGGTGATTTATGACGGCGCGGGTCATAACGATATGTGGAACGACAGCATGATCGGTGATGTGATCCGTTTCGTGGAAGCGCTGCAAGGAAACGGGCCGTAAGCCCCTTCCAGAACGATCATCACGCCCTCCGCAATCGTCAGGCTCCGGCTGTCACCGGCGCTCCGCTTCCGCGGTGTCCTCGCCGCCAATCTGCGACCTCTCACCCAACAGGATGATTGTAATCACTGGTCCGGGCTATAGTTGAAAGCAGCGACGGGCCTGGATCTTCACGACGCATTCTTCCTGAACGATCCCGCCTGAGCAAGCAGATATGGCTGGTGCAGAGGAAGCTTCGCGGCTGGGCCAGCCTCGATTCGTCATCGGATGATGATCAAGAGGTGACGACATGCGCAAAACGCTCGCAGTCGGCCTGATCGCCATGATTGCTACCTACTTTCTCGGCGGCCTGAGCGCGAGACATGAGATCTTTCCCTGGCCACAGCTTTCGACGCTGAAAAAAATGGTTGGCGGACAGAAGGCAGCGGCTCCAAGCCGTTATACGTTCGACGACAAGGAACGATTGATCGGGGATGAGACAAAAACGCCTGTGACCTGCCCGGTTCAAACCGATCGAACTGCTGTGCTGCTCATTCTCGGCCAATCGAACGCAGCCAATGACGGTGGACAACGGCACCGGTCGAATTATGGCGCTCACCTCGTCAATGCCTTTGACGGCAAGTGCTTCATCGCGGCGTCGCCACTTCTCGGATCGACCGATACCAAGGGAGAGTACTGGACGCTGCTTGGCAATGATTTGATCGCATCGGGGCAAAATGACAGCGTCGTGCTCGCGCCGCTCGCCTATTCCGGATCTCCGGTCGCACGATGGGCGACGGGCGGTGACATCAATCCCGTGCTGGTCGATACACTGAAAAAGCTTCAGGATTCCGGTTACCGCATAACGAGCGTCCTCTGGGTGCAGGGAGAAGCGGACCTGGTTTTGGGCACCACTGCGCAGGCCTATCAGGAACGTTTCATGTCGATGGTCGACACCTTGCGTCAGCACGGCGTCGAAGCTCCCGTTTATATTTCGATCGCATCGAAATGCCTCGAGCCGAGCAACGGCGGCTTCAAGGAGCATATTCCGGACAATCCGATCGTACAGGCGCAACTGGCCCTGTCAAAAAGCGGCCACGGTATCCGGGAGGGCGTCAATTCCGACGCGCTGCTCGACGGAGATGACCGCTACGACGATTGCCATATCGGGGGCTCGGGCGCGGAGAAAGTGTCGCGCGCCTGGCTGAACCTGCTGCAGGGCGATCGCCGCCTGGAAACCTCGCGATAGTCTTCCCCTGCCGCGGCGGCGCGTTGGGCGGAAACACGTTTCAGTGTGCGACGCCTGATTCCTCGCGTGCCCTCACGATGGCGTCCGCTTCCTTGCCGTATAGCTCCTCGAAGTGATCGAAGGTCTTGGAAAAGTAACCAATGCCCTGCGTTGCCGAGCGCAGCGCCCGCGCCAGATCGTCGAGTGCGCCGCCCGGAACAAGTGCCCGGAAGATGTCCCATCCCTTGGCGGTTTCATCCCGGTCGAAGCCGAGAACCTGACCCTTGAGAGCGGAGACGATCTGGACCAGGCTGCCGGAATAGATCGACGGAATGTGAATTTCGCTGCGGAAGACCGGTTGCATCAAAACCGCCGCCCCTTCGGAAAGCGCCTGTCGCACTCCCATTTTCGACGCAGTCCTGAAGGCGTGTTCCGAACTGTCGACGGCATGGTACTGCCCATCGAACAGCGTGACGCCGACATCGATGACCTGGAAGCCGAGCGGCCCTTTCTCCATCGCTTCGCGCGCGCCGGCTTCGACGGCAGGGATGTAGTTGCGCGGAACGACGCCACCCTTGACGGTTTCGCTGAAGGTGAAGCCCCGGCCGCGCTCGTTGGGACGAATGCTCAGCTTCACATCCGCGAATTGCCCGGCACCGCCGGTCTGTTTGCGATGCCGGTAGTGAACCTCGGAGGGCTTGGCGATTGTCTCGCGGTAGATCGGGCTGGGCGTTCGATCGGTGACATCGATGTGGAAGACGTCGGACAGGGTTCGGCAGAGATCGCGCAGATGTACCGGCCCCTGGGCACGGACGAGCTGGGCGCCCGTGCCCTCCTCCTGCAAAACGACAAGACCGCGATCCGTCTCGGAAAGTTTTGCCAGCGTTTCGGAGAGCTTGTTTTCATCGCGATCGCTGCCCGGAACCAGGATCCTTTCAAGCATCGGCGTCGGTGGCTCGGTCCATTCGGGCGGGGCGATCGGCGCGCCTGATGTCAACAGCGACGGGACGGGCAAGTGGTCGGACTTGACCGTTGCGAAGACATCGCCCGGTGCGGGCGTGATCGCCGAGCTGGACCGCCCGTTTGCGGGATCCTGCACGGCGCCGAGGCCGGAGCCGCCCAGCAATGCGCCTTGCCGCAGTCCCTCGCCAAACGCACGCACCAGCACCGTCTTGCCGATATTCTGACGATGATAGGCATGGAAGCTGACGGCGGTCAGCTTGTTTTCATCGATACTGCCCGCACGAGCCAGGCGCTGTCTGAGAATCCCTGCCGGCGGCGCCTCGTGGCGCAGCGCCTTCATCAGCCGCATCATGCCGTTGCCGTGACTTGCGGCGCCGATGAGGACCGGAATGATCCTGTTTTCGCTCAGAACCCGCGATGAAATGGCATAGAGGGCGTCGCTGGGCGGCTCGCGATCTTCGACCAGTTCCTCGAGAAGCCAGTCATCGAATTCGGACAGGTGTTCCAGGAGCTCGCTGCGCGCTTCGTGCTCGCGCTCGGCAGCGCTTTCGGGGATTGCGATGAGCGCCGAAGTCTGGCCTTCCCGGTAGCGCCACGCCCGTTCCGAAATCAGATCGCAACTGCCTATGATCCTGTCTCCCTCGCGGATCGGGATCTGGCGCAGCAAAAGCGTGTGGCTGGCGTAGTCTTGAAGCGCGGCGATCACATCCCTCAACCGCCCTCTCGGTTCGTCCATTCGGTTGACGAAGAGGATGCACGGCGTCCCCGAGGCTTCGACGATCCGCAGATAGGGCGCGGCCAGCACAGCCTCCTCCGGTGCCGGTGAAACGCACAGGATGCAGGCGTCGCTGGCAAGAAGCGCGTGCTGTGCATGCGCCAACGCTTCGTTGGGTCCTGGCGCGTCCAGTGCACACCACGCCTCGTTTCCAAAGGTGAATTCCGTGAGGTTCAATCCATACGGGGACTTGGATTTTCTCGGCGCCCCCTCCAGGGAGCCGAGCTTTTCCACGACTGTCGATTTTCCGGTCTGCGAAGGTCCAAGCACGGTAAAGCAGCGCATCGGCATTCCTCCAACTGCCATGAACACAATTTTCGGCCATCATAGGATGCCCTGAACCGCTGCAAGGCGCCAGAGGTGTTCAGTTCGAGAAACTCTTTGACGGACGCAGGAGCTGTTCTCGAATTGCCAGCGGGGCTGACCGCAGGGGCTGCAAACACATCCAAAACGATCCATCCTGCAGGATTTGTCAGGCGCTGCGCCGCCAGCGTTGGGCGCAAACGCACCCCCAACCTCCGTCATTCCAGGCCTTGAGCCTGAATCCATGGCCACAGCCGATGACGCCGGCGTGGGTCCTCGGGTCAAGCTCGTCGCCTGGGCATTCCCTCTTACCTTTGTTGACTCACCCGCGGTTGAACAATAACTTGCTAATTTGGTCGTTAGGCTTGTCCTCACATGACGGATCATTCTCTTCAGCGCCGCCTTGCTGCCATCGTCGTTGCCGATGTGGTGGGATATTCACGCCTGATGGAGGCTGATGAAGTCGCCACGCTGGAGAACCTCAGGGAACTCCGTTCCGGCGTTATCGAGCCGGCTGTGATGCGCCACAAAGGGCGCATCTTCAAGGTCATGGGCGACGGCTTCCTGATCGAATTCGGCAGCGCGGTGGAAGCGGTCGCAGCAGCGTTGGAAATGCAACGGGCCACCGCTGCTGTCGGGACTTCCGCAGACCGGCGCCTGTTCTTGCGTATAGGCGTCAATCTCGGAGATGTCATTGACGAGGGTTCAGACGTCCTCGGCGACGGGGTCAATGTCGCCGCGCGCCTCGAGAGACAGGCCGCGCCGGGAGGCATCTGCATTTCAGGCGGCGTTCACGGCGAGATCCTCGACAAGATCGACGAGCGGTTCTTCGATGCAGGCGAACGCTACCTGAAGAACCTCACTCGCCCGGTCCACGTGTGGCATTGGCCGGATGCGCTGCAGAGCATCTTGCCGCTGCCGGAAAATCCCTCGATCGCTGTATTGCCGTTCACGAATATGAGTGGGAATGAAGCGGACGAGCCTTTCGTCGACGGCTTGACCGAAGACCTGATCACCGACCTGTCCCGCACGGCTGGCCTGTTCGTCATCGCGCGCAATTCCGTCTACGGCTACAAGGGCAAGGCGGTCGACGTACGGCTGGTCGCCCAGGAGCTCGGCGTCCGCTACGTCCTGGAGGGGAGCGCCAGACGCGCGATGGGCCGTGTCCGCATCAATGCCCAATTGGTCGACACGCTTGGCGGCCAACACTTGTGGGCCGAACGGTTTGACAGGACGGTGGAAGATGTTTTCGAGTTGCAGGATGAGGTCAACGCCAAGATTGTCGAAGCTCTCGTCGGCCGGCTGACCATCCCGACGCCGCGCAATCGGCCGAAGAACTTCGAGGCGTACGAGCTGTGTGTGCGCGCCCGCCTGCTGACGGAAGAGTCGCCGCAAACCGAGCGTGAGGCCTATTTGCTGCTCCAACGCGCGGTCAAGCTCGAGCCATCATATGCCGAGGCGCTCGGTCTGCTCGCCTATAACCGTTGGCTTGCCTGGACTCATTTCGGCGAGCCCGAAGATCCGAACCGGAAGATGGCGGCGACATCAGCGCAGAAGGCGGTCGACCTCGATCCCAACGATGCCGGCTGCCGTTACGTTCTGGGGACCATTTTAGCTTATGAGCGGCGATGGGAAGAATCGGAGGCCGCCTTCGCCAAGGCCCTGGAACTCGACCCCAACCACGCCGACACCTGGGCCGCCATGTCGGATATGTCGGTGCTGGACGGCAGGATTGCCGACGGACTGGCGCAGATCGAAAAAGCGCTGCGGCTCAATCCCTATCCGGCCTGCTGGTATCTTTGTCATCTTGGGCAGGCGCAATACGCCGCGGGTGACTATGAGGCGGCAACCGCGACACTGCGCAGGAAAGAGACGTATCGTACCAACTCGCGCAAATTCCTGGCTGCTGCGCTTGCGCAGCTGGGCCAGCGTGAGGAGGCGCGGCGAGAAGCAGAATTGTTCCTGATCGCCCACCCTCATTTCACGATCGGTCATTGGCTGAGCTCCCAGCCGCTGCGCGATGCATCTGTCCGAGACCACTTTGTCGACGGCTTCCGAAAGGCTGGCCTGCCGGAGACGTGACAGCCGGCGGGGACAATCCCCAAGCGTTGATCAACGGATATGCGCCGGCGGCGGATGTCTGCCATCTCTGTCACAGCGAGGCGCCGCGCCGCCGGCGCGTTGGGCGGAAACGCACCCTCAACCTCGGTCATTCCAGGCCCTGAGCCTGGAATCCATGGCCACAGCCGAAAAGACCGGCATGGCTCCCCGAGCCAGGCCCGAGGACGACGGAGGGTGGGTGGACCGGTATCGGTGTATGCGCGCGCTCGAGAAGCGCGCGCTTTTCACTCACGTCTCAGCGGAAACCGCCGCTGGCGACCAGCCGTTCGCCGGTCAGCCAGCGGGCATCGTCGGAAGCGAGGAAGACGGCGATGTCGGCAATATCGTCCGGCTGGCCGATGCGGCCGAGCGGCGTCTGGGCAACCATGGTCTGCTGCAGATCCGAGCCGATGACGCCGGCCGTGTGGGTGCCTTCGGTCTCGACCATGCCCGGCAGAATGGCGTTGACGCGGATCTTGCGCGGGCCAAGCTCCTTGGCAAGCACGCTGTTGATGCCCTCGACGGCGCCCTTGGTGCCAGTGTAGACGGCGGAAGCCGGCAGCCCGAGGCTGGTCACCACCGAGGAGATGTTGATGACGCTGCCGCCCTCGCCGAGATGCTTGGCCGCCGCCTGGGTGGTGAGGAGAACGCCGAGAACATTGACGTCGAACATGCGGCGATAATGCTCCTCGGTCACCTCGCCGATCGGGGCGAATTCATAGACGCCGGAGTTGTTGACCAGCACGTCGAGCTTGCCGAATTCCTTGACCGCGGCATCGACCACGCCCTGTGCCTGTTCGGCCTTGGAAACGTCGCCCTGCACCGCGATGGCTTTGCCGCCGGCAGCCCCGATCGCCTCGACCACGGCGTCGGCTCCCGCCTTGCTCGAGGCGTAATTGACCACCACTTCAGCACCTTCGGCCGCCATCGCCTTGGCGATCGCGGCGCCGATGCCTTTGGAGGCTCCCGTGACCACTGCGACCTTCCCTGTGAGCTTAGCCATCTCTCATTCCTTCTGATCCGGACGGCCGCCGGAATTGGCGGCCTTGTTCCGTAGTTCAGAAATTCGGAACTGTTGATCTCGGTTTCAAGGGGCACTATATAAAATTCATGCGACCGCTCTTTCACCCCGCCCTGGAGGACATCAAGCCCGAGGCGATCCTCTATGCGCTCTCCGATCCCGAGCGCGTTGCGATCTTCTCCAAGCTCGCCGGCACCGCCTGCGGCGGCACCTGTTCAGCGCTCGCCGATCTCGGCGACCGCGTCATCCCCAAATCGTCGCTGTCGAACCATTTCAAAGTGCTGCGCGAATCCGGGCTGATCCGCAGCGAGCGCCAGGGGGTGGAGATGCGCAATCAGACCCGCTGCCCGGAGCTGGACGAGCGCTTCCCCGGCCTGGTCAGGGCGATTTTGACCGCTTACGGACAGCTTCCCGAGCAACTGAAGACGGGTTGACGGCCCTTTGGCAAGAACGCTCTCGATAGCAGCCGTGGTGGCTCGCCTTGGTCCTCGGGGCAAGCCCGAGGACGACGGAGAGTGTGAGGTGCCCTGCGGCAATAGGGTGAGGTTCGGCAAACCTGATGCAATCACCCTTTCTGATCTCGCTGCCAGACTTCATCATTCACGCTACCCGATGCCTATCCGCTGCGCCGACGGCGCGTTTGGCGAGAACGCCAACCCCACTCTCCGTCATCCCAGGGCTTGATGACCCTGGGATCCATACTCGCGACTTGCCACGCATGTTGGAAGGACAATTGGTTATAAGGTTTTGGCAGAAACTTATAACTGGAGATCACGGCCGAAAGGGGGATGCTCGGCGTTCGCCTGCCCTCATCCGCCATGCAGACCGGCGACGCGGACTTCGCGCAGGACTTTGCTATTTCTGCAGGTGTCCAGGACAGCCTGCCTCCGGTTCTCGATGTCCTCCAGTCGGTCGATCCCGAATTCCGGGCCATTCCCCATGGGGCCGACAAGGCTAGGGTTGTCGCCTTTCAGAATGCCAGGGGCTATCGGGTGGAATTCCTGACGGGAAACCGCGGATCGGATGAATATACCGGCAAACCCTCCCCCATGCCTGCCCTCGGCGGGGCGTCCGCGGAAAACCTGCGCTTCCTGGATTACCTGATCTACGAGCCTGTCCGCACGGTGCTTCTCTTCCGCGAGGGTGTGAACGTCCTCGTTCCCGCACCCGAGCGATATGCCGTCCATAAGCTCATCGTATCGTCCAGAAGGCTCACCGACATTCTGGGGCGCGTAAAAGCCGACAAAGACCTCACGCAGGCGTCCCTGCTTTTCCAAGCCCTCGTCGAGACACGCCACGATTCCGAGCTGACAGATGCTTGGGCGGAAGCCTGGGATCGAGGGGATTCGTGGAAGGATGGCCTCTGCAATGGCCTCCTGAGGCTCCCTGATAAGGGCGTCGAAGCGCTCGGCAAGGCTCTTGGATCGGAGATGCCCGATCTGGAGACGTTGAAAGCCGAACCTCGCCCGAGGTGATGTCGCGGCCATTGCCACACCCCTCGTTTTCAAGATTGTTTAGTTTTTCTAAGCTAAGCTGCGCGGCTATCACAAAGCCGCGGAGGCTTGCGTTGCCGATCTCCATCTTATGTTTCATCGCGACGGGACCGGCCTTTCCACCCGACCATGTTATTGTAGCGCCTTATCCAAAATTACGTTGGCCAGCACGAAAGAAAAGAAATCATCGGTTTCCGGCTCGAACTGTGGGCCGGCCATATCCAGACAAAAGACACCTTCTCCTCGCGATGGCCAGAGGCAATAGCGCCAGGAAGCTCCGCAGTCCGCAATTGCGACCGCATCGGCAGGAATGGAATCGCCTTTTGGGCGCGCTCCATAAACCTCGCTATAACTGGGAGATTGATAAAGCTGAAACGAGGGATGTTGTTCAACCAAGGATGCGGGCTCGGCTCGTAGATGTAGAACCCTCTCGTCGTTGAGCCGACGCCGATGACGCGGATGAACTCCAGATACTGCTGAGAGATAGCGGGATAGAGAGCCGCGATGCTCGACAGCTTCTCTTTCGAGACTGGCTCCAGAGAGGAAAGCTCCTTGCTTTGGTCAACGTCGAGCAGTTGCGATATTCTATCGATCATAATGTGTAGCGTCCCTTCATTATGCCGATGATTTGACTTCTTCTGTCCGGCTGCCGTCAAGAGCTCCTGGGACCGGCGGGCTTGAGATCGTCGAGCGGCTTTCGCTTGTGGCAATCCTCGCTGCGATTTCCGATCCGGAGCGTGCCGCCATCTGCCGGCATGCGAGCCTCCCGTGCCGTTCGCCCAATTGAAAAACGGATTCGACCGCGGCACTGAGAATGGCGACCGCCAATTCCCGCGCAATTTAGTTAGAACACAACCAGACGTATTTGCCTTTGGTTTAAGTTCGGCTGCTAGTCATCGCCGCATTGCGATCGGGCTGTGACACAGCCACCACGGGAAGGCCGCCTTTGCATGTTGCATCGTTTCATCTCTGACCGATCCGGCAATTTCGGAATCATGACGGCGCTGCTCGTCGTTCCCCTGCTGGGGGCGGCCGGTACAGCCATTGATTTCGGCAACGCCCTGTCGCTGCGGACCGAGCTTTATGCCGCTGCGGACGCGGCAGCCGTCGGATCGATCACACCGACGTCACAGGCGGCGACGCAGGCCAACACGATGTCGGGCGACGGGTCGCTGACGCTCGGAAAATCCGAAGCCCAGAAGATCTTCTTTTCGCAGATGTCCAAAAAACAGGGCGACGTGCCGGTGACCGTCGACATCAGCGTTCAGAAAAAGGGCGGCACGCTCAGCTCGACCGTTTCCTTCAACGCGGCGATGCCCACGACCTTCATGCAGGTGATGGGATTTGATGAGATCGCCGTGACCGGGGCGGCAACCGCCCAGTTTGAGACGCCGTCCTACATGGATTTCTTCATGTTGCTTGACAATACCCCGTCGATGGGCGTTGGCGCGACCACCGACGACATCGCCGCGATGAAAAAAGCCACTGCAAACGGCCATGATGGCGGCAAGGATAAAAACTGCGCCTTCGCATGCCATATCGTTTCGGAAAAGGGCGTCGAGGACAAGAACAGCTATTACAATGTCGCACGCAACAACGGTGTGACCATCCGTATCGACGTGGTCGCCGCTGCCGTGAAAGCCCTGATGGCCAAGGCAGAGGACACACAGTCCATGCCAAGCCAATTCCGGGTGGCTGCCTATACGTTCGGCAAGACCGCGCAGGACGCCAAAGCCGCCAAGCTCTTCAAGGTCTCCGACCTCGACTATGATCTTGGCGCCGTGGCAGACGCAACGAATATGATCAAACTGATGAGCATTCCCTTTCAGAACTATTACAACGACCAGCAGACGAGCTTTGACGAAGCGCTGAAAGGCATCGAAGACGAAATCAAGGGCAATATCGGCACCGGCACCAGCAATGCCGATCGCCAGAAGATCGTCTTTTTCGTCGCGGACGGTGTTGGCGACAGCTACAAGCCGGCCGGCTGCACCAGCCCGAAAGGCGCCAACAGCGGACGCTGCATCGAACCGATCGACACGACCTATTGCAAGAAGCTTAAAGATCGCGGCATCAAGGTCGCCGTGCTCTATACGACCTACCTGCCCCTGCCCGACAACAATTTCTACAAGGACTGGGTGAAGCCGTTCGAGACCAGCATCGCCGGAAAAATGGAAGAATGCGCAAGCCCCGGCTTCTATTTCGCGGTCAGTCCCACCGATGGCATTGAAGAGGCAATGGAGGCCCTGTTCCGCAAGATCGTCAGCGCCCCGCGGATAACCAGCTGATCGGGGCCGGAGGGAACTGCCCCCTCGCCTTACCAATCCGTAAGTTGCGGCCAAGCTGCCCGCTCGGTTAGATCTGATCGCTCCAGGCATGGCGAAAGCGATCGGGCCGATGCGAATCCTGCTTATCGAGGACGATACCAAGACATCCGATTATGTCGCCAAAGGCTTCTCCGAGGCCGGCCATGTCTGCGACGTCATCGGCGACGGTCGCGACGGGCTGTTTCAGGCGCAGCGCGAGGCCTATGACGTCATCGTCGTCGATCGCATGCTGCCGGGCCTCGATGGGCTGGCGATCGTGCGTTCACTGAGGGCTGCCAAGGTCGGCGCGCCGGCGCTGTTCCTGACATCGGTCGGCGGCGTCGACGATCGGGTCGAGGGGCTGGAGGCGGGCGGCGACGATTATCTCACCAAACCCTTTGCCTTCTCCGAGCTTCTGGCGCGCGTCAATGCGCTCGGCCGCCGGCCGCCGGTGCAGGAGCAGCGGACGGTCTTGAAGGTTGCCGATCTCGAGCTCGATCTGATCCGGCGCGAGGCGCGCCGCGCCGGACAGGTGATCGAGCTGCAGCCGCGCGAGTTCACCCTGCTCGAGGTGCTGATGCGCGGCGAAGGCCGGGTGATCACCAAGACGATGCTCTTGGAGCGCGTCTGGGATTTCCACTTCGATCCGAAGACCAGCGTCGTCGAAACCCATATCAGCCGCCTCAGGGCCAAGCTCGACAAGCCGTTCCAGGCCCAGTTGCTGCATACGGTGCGCAACACCGGCTACAGCCTGCACGCGCCGCGCTGAACAGGATGATCTCGGGCCGCACCCATCTTTCGGCATCGTTCTCCAGCCTGCGCCGGAGCACGCCGTTCCGGCTTGCCGTCACCTTCGGCGTGCTCTTCGTCGTCACCTTCTTTTTGAGCGGCGCGATCATCTATCACATGCTCAGCCTCGGCCTCTCACGCGATCTCGAACAGTCGCTCACCGAGATGCATTCGCTGATCGTTTCGACCTACGAGCCCGGCGACACCGGAGATCTCGTCAACACGCTGAACAATTATGCGAGCTTCCAGTCGACCTCCGACGGGCTTTATTCGCTGACCGACCATGCCGGCAAAAAACTCGCCGGCAATTTTGCCGCGCCGCCGATCCAGAACGGCGTCTATACCGTCACCTCGCGCGATGTCGGGCTGAAGGGGCATGAACGCTACCGGATGCAGGTGTCGACGATCGGCCCCTACAGCCTGGTGGTCGCCGAAAACTTCAACGATGTCGACGAGATGCTGCGGATCGTGCTGGTCAGTTTCGAATGGGCCGGCGCGATCGTTGTGGCGACGGCGATCGGCGGCGGTGTGTTTCTCGCCGTTCGCGCCCAGGCGCGGCTGGACAGGGTGGCGCTGACCATGAACGAGGTCTCGCACGGCGCGCTCGACGCCCGCATTCCGGTCAGCGGCAATGGCGACGATCTCGACACGGTGGCGGTCCAGATCAACGCAGCGCTGGAGCGGCTGCAGACACTGGTCGAGAGCATGCGGCAGGTGAGCGCCGATATCGCCCACGATCTCAAGACGCCGCTCAACAGGCTGCGGCTGACGCTCGATGCCGCGGTGGCGGGAAATGACCGGCAGGCTGACGTTTCGCCCCTTCTCGACGAGGCGAGGCAGGAGAGTGACCGGATCAACGCCACCTTCGAGGCGCTGCTGCGCATCTCGCAGATCGAGGCCGGCGCCCGCAAGGAACGGTTCCAGGCAACCGATATCGACGCCGTGCTCGCCGTCATTTCCGAGGTCTATGTCGATGTCGCCGAAGATGCGCTGAAATCGCTGAGGATCACGGAGCGCTGCCCGGCGCTCATCCGCGGCGATCGCGATCTGCTGACGCAGATGATCGCCAACCTGGTGGAGAATGCGATCAACCACTGCCCTGCCGGCACCGATATCACGGTTGCGCTCCGCTGCCGGGGCGGTCGCGCCATCGTCTCGGTCGCCGATACCGGCCCCGGCATTCCCGCCGGCGAAAGGGACAAGGTTTTCCGGCGTCTCTACCGGCTCGACAAGAGCCGCACGACGCCCGGAAGCGGGCTCGGGCTCAGCCTCGTCAAGGCGATCGCCGACCTGCATTCGGCCGAGATCAGCATGGCCGACAATCACCCCGGCCTCACCCTCTCGATCGCTTTTCCGCTGCTTCCCTCCGAGACCTCCTAATCGCCGGTCTCGGAGGAGACGTCCCGACCGCTCATCCGCAAGGCGGCGAGACGGCGGAAGCGGCGCGTAAACCGGCGCAGTTCGGCCGCCGTGCGATAGGGCAAAACGCTCCACGGCCGGCGGCGGCCAAGCCGGTAGGCCGAAAGGCCCAGCTGGATGTGAGAATGACCATCCGCCCTCTGGCTGACCGGCAGCGGATCGACGAAACAGGCGTTCAGCCCTGCATCGAACTCCAGATCGAAGGCGAGATCATAGGGCAGGCGCATGGGCAAAAGCGCGCCGGTAATCCATCCTGCCGCCTTGCGGTTGATGAGATAGGCGCCGGACCCCTTCTCGCGGGTCAGCGCGATGGCCAGCGAGCGCGACGCCGTCAGCGGCTCCACCCTGTGCTTTTTCCCTGAATTGACGGTGGAGAGCCGCAATATATCCCAGCGCTCGTGGTGTTCGAGGGCGGCTTCGAGCAGCTCGGTCAGATCGTCATCGAAGTCGAGATCGTCTTCCAGAATGAGCGCGAATTCGGCATTGCCGGCGAGGAAGCGTTTGGCGCATTCGACGTGGCTGAGATAACAGCCGATCTCGAAAGGGTTCGGCCGGCGGCCGTGCCGGCTGAGATAGGCCGCCTCGTCGAAGCCCGGATGCGGCAGGCTCAGCCCCGCGCCATCGACCGCCGCCACCCGCTCGAAGGCAAGGCCGAAATCCGTCAGCAGCCGTTCCATGCGAAACCGGCGCAACGGCGCCCGGTCGAGATTGATCAGATAGGTATCGAGCCGCAGGCTGACCGGATGGAGTGCCGGCAGAAGCGCGGCAGGTGTGGCACGCATATTCATGAGAACTGGCCTCGACTTGGCAAATGACTGCGCCAAGCCTGCGCCCCAAATCTCACCGGGACCTCGCCCGGATTATACATTTTCGTAAGGTGCCGCGGGCGGGCCGCCTCAGCTACAGCCCCCGCTACTCCAGACCACTATTCCAGAATGACGACGGCTTCGACTTCGAAAAGCATCGGGTCGATGGCAAGCTTGGGAACCGGGATCAGGGTCTGCGCCGGCAGTGCGGCGCCGAACATCTCCTGGACGTTGCGGGTCAACACCTTGAGCTTCGACATATCGTGATCGACCACGAAGACCGTCAGCTTGGCGACCTGATCCGGCCTGGCGCCCAGCGCATCGAGGGCGGTGCGCAAATTGGCGTAGGCCTGCCTGACCTGGACGGCGAAGTCGGGCGACAAGGCGCCGGTGGCGTCCTGGCCGCCCTGCCCCGATATATAGGCGAGACGCGCCTGCCGCGGCACGATCACTGCCGTGCTGTAGCCATTCGGCGTGGGGTCGTAGAGGGTTTTCGGATTGACGATTTCCAGCTTGAGACCGGCCTCATTGGCTGTCGTCGCGGTGGGAATTGCAATGCCCATGATGATCAGTCCTCCGATAAGCAGATGGTTGATGGTGCGTGACATGATTTTCTCGTCGCTCGCGTGATTGACTCGTACGCTGTACGATTAAGTTGCATCGTACAGCGTACGAGTCAATCGGCCAGGATCGACATTCATCGCATTGTCGGCTTAAATCGACATTCCGATCAGCACCAGCATGCCATCGGGACGTCTGTCCCGCGATCACGACATGCATGAAAACAAAAGGCGAAAGCGCCTCGCATCCATCACGGTGATGCCAAGCGCTTCAGAAAAACGCATGGCAGCCAAAGGCAGTGGCGCTGAGAGCAAACGGTCTCAACGGAAAGCGCCCTCGCCGCCCTCCGGGCGGGAGCCGCGCGGTGAACAGCCGCTGTCCCTGCCACGGATCGTGGCGACCGCGGTCGAACTGCTGGACAGCGAAGGGCTGGACGGATTGAAGATGCGCCGGCTGGCCGATCGCCTCGGCTCGGGCGCGATGAGCCTCTACTGGCACGTCGGCAACAAGGACGAAGTCCTTGATCTGGCGCTCGATTCGGTGCTCGAATATCGCGGCCCGGCGCAAGTGGATGCGCCTGACGACTGGCGCGGGCAAATCGTTCATATGCTGACAGACTGGCGCGCCGGCATGCTGCGCCATCCCTGGTCGGCGGCGCTGCTGCCGCGCCGGGCGCTCGGCCCGAACATCCTCTCCCGTCTGGAACGGCTGAGCCGCACCCTGTCCAGCGCCGGTGTGGCGGACGCGGATTTGAACGTCGCGATATGGTCGCTCTGGAACTATGTGATCGGCGCCACCACCACCCGGGCAAGCTTCGACCTCTCCGACGCCGACAGAGCCGCCGCCCAGCAGCGCCTCACCGATCTCAGCCAACACTACCCGACGATCGAACGCTCTCGCCTGCTGATGGACAATGACTGGGACGGCGCCTTCAGCAAGGGTCTCGACTTCCTGCTCGACGGCCTGGTGCCCAAACCCTGAATATTGGGCGAGATCCGCATCGGCAATGCGGCCGCCGGCTGCACGGCACGCCTTCTTAAGCGCCCTTAGTGCGAGCTGTCGGCCAATTCTTTGGCGCCAAAATTCAAGGCGAGGAAGGAGCTTTACGGAGAGAATCGTGGATGAGATCGATCAGTCGGGACCAGCGTTATAAGCCGGAAATTTGTAATAGCTGCAGCTACTCATCGAAAAGAACGCCGCTCCATCACCTATCTCTCGACGCGCGAGCTCCCATTCGAAGGCGTCGTCGCCACCGAGCCCGCCAATCAACGCCATCATGGTCAATTCCTTTAGTGGCCCTGGAGGATACACGGTGCCGTAGACGATTGCCTCCTTTCCAGGGTACTTGCCTTTGATGACTCTTTTGATCTCCAAATCCACCCGTATCATGCGTGTGGGAGCCCCTTCCGTCACCAGCAAACCGGATTCGCCAATCGACAGCGATTTTACCCGCGCCTCAACCACCGTCTTCGCCTTCGCCAGCAGTTCATTCTGGGGAGGGCATGGAGACATCCCGGCGGCTGGCCTTAGACCAATGATCAATAGAGCAAGGATTGCTTTGACACATAGTCGCATCTGCGGATTCGGGAACGCTCTCAGCATCGGTCTTTCCTTATGAATAATCCCATCTATTCCGCCTTGATTGCGTGAGGCCGAAACGGATCTGCGGCCCCTTGGAAATCTCTCCGATTCAAGACAAAATCGTGGCGCTCTAGCTGTGAGCTTTCGGGGAGGCGCTGATGGAAAACCACGAGCCGTTTTTGCGTGAGGCGATTGCCCTCTCGAAATCCGCGATGGAACGAGGCGACGAACCCTTCGGCTCGGTGCTGGTGAAGGACGGCGACGTCACCTGCGCGCCGAAAACAGCGTCTTCACCGGCCACGACATGACCAACCACGCCGAGATGAACCTGATCAAACTGGCGGCGCAGCACTACGACACCGCCTTCCTCGCCGGTTGCACGCTCTACACCAGCACCGAGCCCTGCGCGATGTGCTCCGGGGCGATTTACTGGTCGGGGATCGGGCGCATGGTGTTTGCCTGCTCGGAAGCGCGGCTCGGCGAGATCGCCGGGATCGGCCTGAACGTGCCGAGCCGGGCAGTGCTGCAAACCGGCGCCCGCACCGTCACCGTGGTCGGCCCCACCCTCGAAGACGAAGCTGCCGAGGTGCATCGGGCGTTCTGGCCGAAGCATTTGGGCAAGGCGTAGTCTCGGCCCGGAAGGCACATCTGATCGAGCTGATGGCCCCGAGCCCGGCGGCAGATGATATCCCCATCCCTAGAGCATGTGGCGCAAAAGTGTGCAGCGGTTTTGCGATAACGACATGCGGAAAACAAAGACCTAAAGCGCTAAGAGCGAATCTGAAAGATCGCGACGCGCTTTAGTATGGAGGGCTGAAGCCCCACGCAGCAGGCTCGAGGTAATCACGGGGTGGCTGCATTTCATCCACACCCACCGGCCGGCGCGTCAGCGTCACTATCTTGAATCCCTCGCCGTCTCCCCAGCCAGACAAGTGGGCGTCAATCAGCGGTATGCCGTCCGAAGTCAGGCATTGCCTTAGACCACCATCAGCCATATTCGGTGTCCGGTCATACCACGCGCAGTCCTCGCCGAGCAGCCGATCCTGCTCTCTCAAGTCGACCATCCCATAAACCTCGTCGAATCTCCTGAACTTCGGCGAGAGAATCGAGGAGGAGCGGACAGCTTCGAACATGCGTTCCCCCTTGGATGCGGAATATTGAAGCCCCTGGTCTTCAAGCTCGTTCCAGACGGTGATCAGGATCGATCCATCTCCACGGTCGCGCTGTCGGAGCCACCAGGGATAATGACGCAACAGCCTCTCCTTGGATCTGTGGCTAACCAGCTCCGCCTCGAAATCTCCGGGATTTGGGGTGTAATCGTCGTAACGTGGCAAGGGCGCGAGCCAGGTCCCGGCTTCGAGAAGCTGCATAGGCGGTCGTACCACCGCTTCCGGCACAGGCCCGCGCCGCAGATCCGTCAGCCGCGTCTCGGACATGACCTCCCCGCTGGAGAAAAGGACTTTCGTCGCGATCTCTATTCCGTCCTCGGTCAGGCAAGTCAATTCACTGGGACTGGTCTTGTCCCTGTCCATGCGCCGGACGATCTGCCGCCAGCGACACTGCTCACCGCCGACGGTCTCGACATCATCCGTTTCCCTGACTTCCGTGATGCCGTCATAATCTTGAGATGGTTCGACCTGCCTGACCTCAAATGACGAGATTTCACCATTCCTCCTGGTCGCCCTCAGAACCACGTTCTTGAAGAAATGTCCGTAAGAAAGGTTCGTTTCTTCGTTTCCTTGCTCTTCAACACGTGTCCAGCCGTTGTGATGCTGGACGACCCGCTGGCGGTCCCCTTTGGCGCCATAGGCGTCACGCGTGATCATCTTTGCGGTATAGTCGGGCACATCAGGACTGGCGAAAAACGGAACCTCGCTCGCATAGGCGGAACCGGCCGCGATCGTGATCACTGCAAAAACAATCAATCTGTACATGATACTCCTCGGCGGGAAGGCGCACACAACCAGTGGAATTGACAAGAGCAGCGACATGCCAGCGCGGCTGAACTGCAGGCTCAGGCAGTTGCAGGTCAACTGATAGCCAGCAGGCCCAAGCCGAATAGTGGTCGACCGCACCATCGCCGCATGCCAGGCGGCGTAAACGAGACAGACGGCCCCGATCATCACCCAAACGTAGCGCATCCTGCTCCCGGATTTTCTCATCCGTTGCAATTTTTAGCTGCAATCTCTCGTTTGTGGAACCACCAATTTTGGATGGCGGACCGGCACATTCCGGTTTGCCTGACGTAGCGCGGACCGGTGAAGTTCCATTCGGGCTTAGCCCTGCCACGTCCGGCGAGAACACCCGCCCCGACCTCCGTCATCCCAGGCCTTGAGCCTGGGACCTACGCCCGCTCCTGATGGATGCCGGTGTGAGTCCTCCGGTCAAGCCCGAGGACGACGGAGGGTGGGGTGAGCTCACCGGCAAAGAGCGGCCACAAGCGGAGCCCGGTTGCGGCCTCCTGCCGTGGAATCGTCCAGCAGTCGCCAAAGGCTTCATCAGCCATGAAGTTCTCGACCTCAGGCCCTCGATGAGTAAGATGCCTTCGTTACGACAGACGGAAACGGGATGCCATGACGATTAAACCTACACTCCAAACCGGCTCTCAAGACGAGTTCACCGGCAGGGAGAAGCTGATTGCCCATTCGGAGGAATTTCGGCCACGCGTCGTCCACGTCACTGAGGGGGTATATGTCGCCATCGGCTACTCGGCGAGCAACGTCACCCTGATCGCCGGCCGGGAAGGCTCGATTGTCGTTGATACCGCCGCGAATCCTGTCGATGCCAAGGCCATCATAGAGGCGTTTGGTTCTCACCTCGTTCGTCCCGTCAAGGCGATCATCTATACCCATAATCACCCCGACCATACGGGCGGTGCGACCGTGTTCGCGGGTGATGAAAGCCCAGGAATTTATAGCCACGAGCTTTTGCGTTCTGCGACACCCAGCATGGGTCGCGGTCAGCGCGATGGCGGCGATGCCTTCGGCATGCATCTTCCCGCCGAAGATTTCATCAATGCCGGCACGCAGCTGGAATACGGCAGGACGACGCGCCATACCCGCCAAGGCTTTTTGCCGCCGACCAATACATTCGATGGTGATGAGGAACCTATCACTATCGCAGGTATCGCACTTCAATTGATTTCGACACCCGGAGAAGCGGACGACAACATTTCGGTATGGCTTCCAGAGAAAAAGCTGCTCATCGCCGGCGATGTCTTGCTGAAGACTTTTCCGAATATCGCTCCATTGCGCGGCCTGCCGACGCGCCCGGTCGATAAGTGGATCGAAAGCCTGGACAAGCTGCTCTCGCTCGAACCGGATTTTATCGTACCCGGCCACATGGGGGTAATCGCGAATGCGGCCGAGGCTCGAAACGCATTTACGGCTTATCGGGATGCGATTAAGTTCGTGTACGAAAAGACGATGGAAGGCATTGCCAAGGGTATGACCCCTGACGAGCTGGTGCAGCAAATCAAGCTTCCTGAAGAACTGGCGCAGCATCCCTATCTACAAGAATTTTATGGGACCGTGTCGTGGTCGGTCCGTGGCATTTACTGCCAGAATGCAGGCTGGTTCGATGGCAACCCAACCAACATTTGGCCCCTTCCTGCCAAAGAGCGAGCGGGAAAACTTGTGGCGATGTCGGGCGGCTCCGCCAAAATGCTCGAAAGTGCTGAAGCGGCGCTCGCAGCCGGTGAGTTTCAGTGGGCCGCAGAACAAGCGGACTATCTGCTCGACCTCACGCCTGGCAACCGTGCGGCGATGACAGTCAAGATGAAGGCGCTGCGCGAGCTGGGAGAGCGCCAGATGAACGCGACTGCTCGAAACTATTATCTGTCAGTGGCCAATAACTTGAAGGCTCGCTGTTCGGACGACGCTGACGGTCTTCGCAGCCCAGCCTGAGGAAATGAGATCGAGGCCAGCATGGGTCCTCGGGTCAAGCCCGAGGAGGACGGAGAGTGGGGTGGGCTTGGGAGACAGATAGCGAGGCGGATGGAGGAAGGGGCGAAACTCGCTCCGTCGTAAAATGCGATCATTCGAGGTCGAAGAGATCATCGGAAGCCTTGCCACCAGGCGCCTTGGCAGCCCTGCCCCACTCGATCACCCGCCCTTCGCCCCCCGCAGCGCCGTCAATCCGCGCCGCAGCCACAACAGTTGCTGCGGCGGCATCTGGCGCAGATGTTCGTAGTCCATCACCGTGACGTTATAGACCGTGCTTCTGACCTGCGGGCCGTCCTGGCAGCGCAGCAGGATGGCCT
The DNA here is from genome assembly GCF_014197615.1 of Rhizobium esperanzae. Classification (GTDB taxonomy): domain Bacteria; phylum Pseudomonadota; class Alphaproteobacteria; order Rhizobiales; family Rhizobiaceae; genus Rhizobium; species Rhizobium esperanzae_A. The sequence continues at coordinate 10,829 of NZ_JACIFY010000024.1, read as the reverse complement.
GCAGCGCCATCATGCGGTTGCTGGCCTTGCGGGCGCGGTCGGCGAGGCTGTCGGTCACGTCGCCTTCGTGGCCTTTGACGGCGAAGAGCGACTGTGCCCTGGGGCTCGGGGCCGGGATGCCGGTGGTCTTGTGATAGCGGGCCATCGCCTCGGCATAGTCGTCGCCGGCCTGGCGCTGCTCGGCGGTGATCAGGCCGTCGAGGAACATGCGCCCCAGCGTATAACCGGCGAATGGGCTTTTGACCGTCTCGTCGCTCACCGTCCGGCCGAAGCCATGGATGCGGCGGCGGGCCGATATCGCGACACTGATATTGTCCTTCTCGGTTTCGAAAGGCTTGATCTTGCCGCAGGGAAAACGCTCGACATTGGCCTTGCGCGGCCGGCCGGCGCCCTTGTTTGCCCGTTGTGTCTTAACCTTGGCTGCTTTGCCACCCATGCTGATTGTCCTTCTATCGAATGATGCCGTTGCGAAGTGCTGCGGCGACAAGTGCGGTATCCCTAAAGACGCCGAGCCTCGCCTTGGCGTTGGCGATATGCGTGTTCACCGTGATCGGCGATATGCCGAGAATGGTGCCGATCTCGGCGGCGGTCTTTCCCGCCGCCATCCAGCCGATGATTTCGGTTTCGCGCGGGCTGACGTTGCTTTTGACGGCCGGGCTCATGATGCCGGCCCGTCGATGCAGGGCACGCGCGGCATCGTCACATGCGCACCCGACAGCGTCACCCGCGTGACCCGGTCGGGATGGCGGATCGGCGCTTTCGCCTCGCACGTCTCGGGCAGCGCATGCCTGGCATCCTGCCTGGCGGGGAACCTGTCGCGGTTGCGGCGCGCCATGTTGATGACGGTGTTCTTCTTCGATCCGAACAGGTTGGCGATCTCTCGTGCCGAGAGGCCCTCCTGCCAGAGCGTCTGCGCCTTGACGATCTTGTCTTCCGTCCAGAATAGACCTCTCACCTCAATGCCTCCTCGTGCCGTGCGGCTTTTGCAATGATCGGGTTGTCGGGAAACATCTTCGCCAGTTCCCGCCGGGCGTTGCGGCTGCCGTTCGCCGCGTCGCGCAGCAGCTGCATCTTGTAGGCCGCGACTTTCGGCTGCGGCGCCTCCTGCTGCCGCTCGGGGCGCTGGCGGCTTTGTGCTTCGATTGCCGCCTGCTGACGGCGGCACTGCTCGGCGAAACTGGCGCAGCTCGGGGCGAAGGCGCGGTTATGGTTCTTGACCTTTCCGGAGATGAAGAGTTTGGCGGCCTGCCAGACCGCCTCCAGCGGGATGCCGTCGACGGCCAGCAGATAGGCGCGGATCTGCATGTCGGGATCAGTGGCTGATGATGCCGGGAAACCCGAAAGCATCCCCGCTATGATCTTCACCGGAGAGGAAATCTCTTGCGGCATCGACTGTCGTCCTTCTCGTGCTGCTGTTGATCGACTGGGCCTCCCGCGCCTTCTCCTTGAGGTACCAGTCGCATTTGATCGCCTGCCAGCCGCGGAAGATCTGCATTTCGGCAGCACCGGCCGGATCGCCGGTCAGCAGATATTCCCTGGCCTGGATCCGGGCTGCGTAAGCCGTCAGCGGCCGCCTCAGCGTGCGCTTGCGATGTTCGATGACGGCCGCCGCCAGCTCCTCCCCCAGCACCGGGCTGAGGATGTCCATGATGTCCCTGTCCATTGTTTCCTTGGCCATTGTTCGCTTCGCCATGCGTTTTCCTTTCTGGCCGGGGTGGCCGGCCTCAAACCCGCCGCCGGACGCCGGCAAAATTGACCGGCGTGCCCGGCTTGAGCGGACGGCGGGGAAACCGGCGGGGCTCCGCACCGGCATGATCCTGCCCCGCGGTGTCGCCCTTCTCGGCGCTCCGCAGCCGGTGGATCTCGCTTTCCACCGACGGCACCGACATTCCGAGGATGGCCGAGATTTCGATATAGTCCCGGCCGGTGCGGAAAAGCTCGAGGGCGCTCATGCGAGCGTCTTCGCACTGCGCTGGCGCTGTTTTGGCGGGGATGCTCATCGTTTCATCCTTCTTTTCGATTTCGAGCGCGGCTCGTCATTCCCGCCGAAGCAGGTTGGGCCGCAGAAGCAGGGATTAAGATGCCGGCGTCGCCGAGGGAGGGCAGCGACGCCGGCCGCCGATCGCCGTCAGGGAGGGGTGACGCCGTCGGGATCGGTGATGGCAGAGACGCCGGGCAAGATCTCCCGCATCTCTTTCGGGCGTGTCGGCCGGCCGCAGGCCTCGCAGTGGCGCTCGATCACCTCGGCGATCGACAGCGCCTTGGCGCAGATCGGGCAACCGCTGTAGCGGGCGCCGTAGCGCCGGATCTCGCCGGAAAGGCCCGGCCCGTTCTGGATGATTTCGCTTTGTGTCATGGGCGTTAGGGTACAATTAATACCCGAACTGTCAAGCGCAATAGGGCATTACATATACCTTTTTTTAGGGTATAATTTATATCATGTTGAAAGATCAGGAACAATTTGAGCGCGAAGAACGCGCAAAGCGGCTGGTCATGGCCAGGAAGAACGCCGGCTTTGCCGGGCCGAAGGCGATCGTCGATCGGCTCGGCTGGAACGTCAACGTCTACAAGGCGCACGAATCCGGCCGCAACGGCTTCGGCATCGCCGATGCGAAGAAGTATGCCCGCGCCTTCAAGGTCAATCCCAACTGGCTGCAGTTCGGAACCGGCAATGCGCTCGATCCCGATGAACTGCCGGTCGCCGTCGCCGACGTGCCGAAGATCTCCTGGGTCAGCGCCGGCCAGCTGAGCGAGCAGGCGCCGATCACCGACTTTTCGGAATTCCCGACGGTGGCCGCACTCGATCTGCCCGACGGCGAATGGATCGCGCTCGAGGTCGAAGGCAATTCGATGAACAAGATCTCGCCGCCGGGTTCGATCATCTTCGTCAATCTGCGCGACAAGCGCCTGGCGCCGAACGCGCTCTATGTCGTCGCCGACGAAACCGGGGCCGCCACCTACAAGCGCTACCGCCCGAACGACGACCCGCCCTTCCAGCCCGCTTCCTACGAGGATGTGCCGCCGCCGCAATTCCAGGGCGCCGTCACCATCGTCGGCCGCGTCCGCCGATCGATCATCGAAATGTAGACATGCGCTCGGCATCCATGCCGCGAATCAAATCTATTTCATCAGGGAAAACAGCATGATCCGCCCTTCTTCACGCGCCGGCAGGCTCTGGTCTACCATCGTCACGACAGCGGTGTTTCTCCTGGCCTGCAGCGCCGTGCGGGAGATGTACGGCCTCTAGGATTCCCCGCCCGCGATCCGGCGACCAGGATCATGAGGGACATCGAGACAGCGGACCCCGTCGCACATTTTCGCCATCGCCATCAGCATTGCAGATGGCTGCGAACAACCTGCCCCTCGGCAGCGCCCCTACGGATCGTAGAATGTGGTGATCGCCGGCCTCGATCACGTCGCCGGCGATTTCGATTTCATTGCGCATGACCGGCCTTTTTTCTCTCGCGGATCAGAGTTTGATATAGCTTTGATTTCTATCTCTCTGTCTTCACTCCTGAAGGCTGGTGAGGGAGGGTTCCGGCCAAAGCTTCCCCCTACCCCATGAGCAAAGCCCATGAAGCCGGGAGAGCATTGGCCAGGGTCCTGAAGGCCGGAGCCGGGATGGGACACGTGCCAGAGGGGCCATTCGCTTCGCCCTCGTCCTGATTTTCTGACAGCGCACTTAAGGACTTTCGCTTCCCGCGCCGCTGGGCTTCGTCAGCTCGGGAGTTGCACCCGGTCGCCCAATCACTGGATCCAGACATACGCCTATGATTCGTACCTCGTCAATCTATGGGGTATTTTTTATACCTTTTACGATTGACGTGATTGGGTATTATATATACCTTTTCTTCTCAAGCCGATCCGGCAGGCAGAGGACAGGGCGATGCAGCACATCCGCAATATCGAGACCGAGGAGAGCAAGCGCGACGCCCGCTGGAACGGCGCGCGCGGGATCAGCGAATGCAGCGCCTATATGGCGATCGAGGCCCAGCGCATGGGCGCCCTCGGCTTCGCCTTCCTGCGCCGTCCCGAACATTCGGTCCGCGGCCCGTCCTGGCTGCGCGGTGCGAGCGCCTCCGTCGAGGCGCATTACCGCTATGCCCGGGAGATCATGGGCATGAGCGATCACGATCAGCTTTACGCCTGAGGAAAACGCCGATGTCTGCCGATTGCATCATCAAGGCCTTTTCCGGCTGCGCCTGCCCACCCGGTGAATGCGCGGAAAAGCCTCTCACCCCGGCGCCGGTGACCTTCCTGTCATGGCGCAGGCAGGCGATCACCTGCCTAGCCTTCGGCTTCCTCGCCGCCCTCATCTCGGCCGCCTGGATAGAGACGCGCTTCAGGGATCAGGATCTCAGCCGCCAGGAGCAGGTGTCATGGAAGTGAGCCGGGGTGTTTGCCAACGCCGCTCAGGAGCTGAACTTGATGTCGCTCGCCTTGGCCGCAGTGATGAAGGCTCGCCGCACCTGCTCGGGCTCGGCGGCATCGTTGAAGACATCGAGCACCAGCCGCTCGGCAACCTTGGCCGCCGGCGTCTGCTCGGGCCAATCGTTCAGCAAAGTGTTGCCGGCCTGGACGACATTATAGACCGTCCGCACCTTGCCATTGATGGTGATCTTCACCGGTTTGAAGCGTCGTCGCTTGCTCATGGCCCAGTATCTCACACGGAACGCGACTCAACGAATCACTTTGGGACTCGTTCCGGTTGATTCGGAAGCGGGTAGCGAATCTGGTTCAGGCGACTACCCTTTAGGGAGTCCCACTGGCCGTTTCTCAAGCTTTCGACCAGAAGCACATCTACCCGCTTCTCAACCGACTGCAGACCTATGTAAAAATACTAAGATGCTTCACTTTGATAGATTTTTCTAAGTACTAATGGGGGTGGGTGTTTACCGTAACATACTTCCTTTCAGTCAAAGCTTCGGTCATGATCCTTGTTCATTGCCATTCAAGATGTAGGCAGAAGCAACATCGTCGCTGACGACCGGCGTTCGAACACGCGAAGGCGGCGTCGGCATAGGTCCAGAACCGAGACGTTCAATTTGCTAAAAAGGATCAGCCATGACTTCCAGGTCAGATCGAAAATTCGCGCCATTGAACCCAGCCTTCGCAATCCCCTCGTTGATCTTTGGCTTTCTCGTCGCGTTCGCCTCCGCTGGAATAACTTTCGCGCAGGACCCGCTTGCAGATTTCCCACTCGTCATTGTTTGCAAAACTAAGGACACCTATCACGTCTTCCAACTGTCCCGCGTAACGCAGGATGGCGTTGCGACGTACGCCGGGTCGGCGAGAATTGCGGGCACCATCACTTTGCACGGGCACGCCAAAGCAATAGGCAGCCCAGAAGGCGGAAATTGCCTTGACAAGACCCTCGATGAATTGCGGGCGTCTGGCCGGACTCGCGATCTAAAGAGCTAATATGACTGCGGTCAGCCGATCGAAGAAGGATCACTCGTCATGAGAGTGGCCGATCGTTGGAGGACATCGGACCGGACGATAGACGGGCACGGACAGCGGAGAACCCAACCGATTTTTCTCGCGCTTATGATCGTAACGCTTTTGGCCTCGCTCGATCAGACAATCTGAGAGGGAGTTATGCTGAAAAATCCCATAGTTGGACTGGCGGTTGGCGCGCTTATGGTTTTTGCGCCCCACGCGGATGCGACTGCCGACCCGCTCCCCAAAGGTTTCGAGCGCCACAAATTCAACGGATCGGTCAGACCGGAGGTCAAGGACGGTGTGACCCGGTTCGAGATATTCGACCGCCAGTGTTCCAATGTCGACTATGGAGATGGACGCGGCGAAAATGATTGCCGCAATGGCAACGTCCGCTCAACGATTCGCTATATGCGAGACATGAGGGTTGGCGAAAGCGTCGAATACAAGTCTGATTTCCGGCTCGATCCGACTTTTGCCTACAAGGGCTGGCACAACAACTCCGCAAATGGCTTTTATCCCGATGGCTGGGACAGCCATTTGCGCCTCGCGTCCTGGGAAGGACCGGCAATCCACAATTTCATCTACATGCTGAAAGCCGATACGCGCAACGGCGTGAACTTTCTCGCCCGCCAGTGCCAAAAACCGGGAGATTTCGGCAAATGGGCGACATTCTCGCTGAAAATCCGATGGGCAAACGATGAGAGCGGATGGGTTACGGCCAGCTGCGACAACAAGGTGATCTACGCCGCCGAAGGTGAAGCAACCAACCAGGCTCCGCATTGCTGGGAATCGAACGAGTGCGAGCCGCAATCAAACCGCGACCCAAAATCATTCAACTTCATTCTCGGCCCGGTGATGATGGGTTGGGGCAATGAATGGAAGACCTATGACCATCATACGTCCCAGTTTGACGTGGTGCAGCCGGATGGTATCGGCATCGATGTCCGCAATGTCAGTGTGACCCGCGGTGTCAGCGACTATTCCGCCGAACAAGCAGTTTTGCTCAAGACGTTGCAACAGCAACTGGTTCTTTTGGGCTGCAAGCCAGGGAATGTCGAGGGCAAGCCTGACAAGGCAACACGGCAGGCCGCACTCTCTTGCCGCAAGTTTGAGAGCGGGCTTCCTGAGGCGCTCAATCTGACGACGCTGCAAGCCTTCGCTGACGCCTATGCCAGGCCGGAGACCGCAAGTCTGCCTTCAGGCAACGCCGCGGCTGGCACCGAAAACGGTTCGTCAAAACCGAGGACCTATATCAAGCTGGGCGAAATGCTTGCCATGAAGACAGGCAAAGACACCAGGGTGAATTCCAACTTCTTTGGCAAGATCAAAGGCGCCAAGAAGGGGCAGAACGAACTGGACTTCATCATCCTGGGGCAGTTCGACTACACTGAGAACAGTTTCAGCCAGCTGTCATTTCTTCTGCAAGACAATCTCTCCAAGGCCGAAGTGAATGCCGCGGCCAAGTGCGGCTATGGGACGATCCGATTTCCAGACGGCACAGATCATTTGGAGATCGTCATGCAACGTTCCGGAAGCACGTTCTCGTCCCCGCCAAGAACCGACTGCTTGGTTCAAGCGCTCGGCAAACGACCGGCATCGCAGGTTCCCTACCTTACCGAGGGGTTTGCCGATCTGGCTAAATCAATGGTCTCCGACGGCGGCTGGAAGAAACTCAGGCATGAAGGTTTGAAGATATTTGTCAAACGTGTTGCCGATGGTGAAATCACGGTCGGCGGCTGAGATCGCAGCACAGCGCCGCAGGTTGCATCGGCCGCGGCTTCTGGGGCTTGCCGTTCAAGGCGATCCGACGACCGCCCGTTCAAACGGTCGCCGGTTCAGCTATTTGGCCGCGTGCCAAACACCCCCAACGCCATCGCCGTTGGCTTCTCCGGCCTTCTTATCCTCGACATAGGTGTAGAGCGGCTTGCCCTCGTAGGCCCACATCTCTTTGCCATCCGCAGCTTTGACGAGAGTCCATTCGCCTTCTGCCTTGGCCTTGGCTCCGGCGTGGAACGCCGGCCACTTCTTCAGGCAATCCTTATCGCAGTTGGATTTGCCGTTTGTATCTTTGTCGAAGGTGTAAAGGACCATGCCCTTTTCAGTAGCCAGGACCTTGCCCATTTTCGTGTCCACCATCTTGGCAGGCTCGGCCGCAAAAGCAGACCCGGCTAAAGCAGTTAACGCACCTATCGCGATCAATATCGTTCTCATGATTTTTCTCCCATTCGGCAGTGCCGGCGGAATGCCAGCAGTACCCGACTAACTGACAAAAACGCCCAACTATGAAAGCAGTTCCGTCCACGCGGGGACGAACGCGACAGGCCAGCAATGGTTATAACGTCCCGCGAAGCGCCAATGACGGTTATTGGCAGCTCTATGTTTTTTCCCTGGCGGGGCAAAAGGTGCAAGCAATCCCACTCGCGGCATAAATGGCGCCGGAAACCACTAAGCAAAGTGCCCGAAATTGTTCAGACAATCCGAGCCAGCTCTGTGGCGCATGGACGAATCGATCTCAGAGGCGGCGAAGATGTGGGACGAAATTATTCACAGCCTCACGAAAGCTGCGCAAGGCTCGTTTGCGTACCAGCTTTTCACGACTACGCATGAACGACAGGATCGTTACCAGCCGAGACGTATCGTCAGGTATTTCATTGGATGGAAAATTTCGGGAAACATCGGCAACCATGATTTTCGGCAATAATTACCGATGGTTACGGCTGGTCGGAGTGGAGTGATTCGAACACTCGACCCCCACGTCCCGAACGTGGTGCGCTACCAGACTGCGCTACACTCCGTGACCAGCGGCGCTTCTATAGAACAGCCTATCTGGTTGCACAAGCACCAAATTCCAAAAAATCGGCGGAATTTTTGACGGGTTGATGACAGGGCCGGCGATGGGCTGCTGCAGCAAAAAGACACACCCGGAGCAAATCGTCCGGAAGTGCCACAGGGGCAATTTTCTTTTGCCGGGTTCCGCGCTAAAGGGCTCGACGGGACAGGCGAAACCGCGGCAGAAGCGGCGTCGCAGCCAATGCGCTAGAGATCAGGGACGACACGATGAAATTCCGCACGATGACCGCGGCCGGGCTTGCAATTGGGCTTGCCGGATGCACGACCATTCCTTCCGCCGGCAATCCGATCGAGGCCCGCTGGGTCGGCAAATCGGCCGGCATCTTCTTTGCCGCCTACGGGCCGCCGATCAGCGACAGCGAGCAAGGCGCCACCACCGTCTATACCTGGCGCGGCGGCTACAAGACCGTGCGCATTCCGGCAAAATACGCCGAAGGCGCCGACGGCAAGCGCGGCAAGCAGATTTCCGCCGCCCGCACCGCCTATCTGCGCTGCCAGGCCGAAATCACCACCAGCTCCGATTACACGATCCGCGACATCCGCACCGTCGCCGACATTCCGGGCGTCGACGGCCCGTCCTATTGCGCCGAGTTCCTGGCGCCCGAACAGAAATAACGGGCAGTTTGTCCGAGATGCGAAGACAGGCGGCCGATGTGCCGCCTGTTTTGTTTTGGTCAGCCCTCGCGAGAGGCCGGTGAACGGTGCTTTTTTAGGTTGTGGCGGGACGCGCCCCCCTCTGCCCATGCCATGTCGAGGCTGCCTCCTCGCTCCCGCAAAAGGGGCTTGCCGCCTGCGGCCATCCGGCGTATGAATTGCCCGTCGCGAAAAGCGGCTGCCTCCCTTGATCCGCTCAGTGGCGGAGTAAACAGGTGGACGAATGGTCGTCCAGGCGGTCGAGTACACGCCATCCATGCGCTTCAGCCATGGTTCGGCCAGCACCTCCCAGAAACCAAAGTCCTGACAGTGTCAGGCGTCATCGTGAGCCATCGGCGTGCCCGAGCCATTCTCCTGGTGTTTCCGGGGGAATAGCGCCGTCACAAAGGCTGGAATCGTTTCGCGCTTTGATGAAGGCGGGAACCGTTCCGCCGGGCGCTGCAGGCTTGCGTCGACCCCGGAACGCACCATGACCAGATCCCTTATCGTCATTTTCACCGCCATCATTCTCGATGCCGTCGGCATCGGCCTGATTTTCCCGATCCTGCCGTCGCTGTTGCGCGATGTCACCCATGCCGAAAACGTCGCCCCCTCCATCGGCGCGCTGACCGCTCTTTACGCGGTCATGCAGTTCCTCTTCGCACCGGTGCTCGGGGCGCTGAGCGATCGGCTCGGCCGCCGGCCGGTGCTGCTGATTTCGCTCGCCGGCGCCGCCGTCAACTATCTCTTCCTCGCCTTCGCGCCCAATCTCGCGACGCTGTTTCTCGGCCGCGCCATCGCCGGGCTGACCAGCGCCAACATGTCGGTGGCGACTGCCTATATCACCGACATTTCCCCGGAGGAGACGCGGGCCCGCCGCTTCGGCCTTTTCAACGCCATGTTCGGGCTCGGCTTCATCGTCGGGCCGGTCGCCGGCGGCGTGCTCGGCGATTACGGGCTGCGGCTGCCCTTCATCGCGGCGGCCGTGCTCAATGGCGCCAACCTGCTGCTTGCCTTCTTCGTCCTGCCGGAATCGCGCGCCGGCAGCCGTGAGAAGATCGATCTCGCCGCCCTCAATCCGCTCAGGCCGCTGCGCTCGGTGCTGGAGGTCAAAAGCCTGCTGCCGGTCATCCTCATCTTCTTCATCTTCAGCGCCACCGGCGAGGCCTACGGCACCTGCTGGGCGCTCTGGGGCAGCGACGCTTTCCACTGGGACGGGCTGTCGATCGGCCTGTCGCTCGGCGCCTTCGGCCTCTGCCAGGCACTGGCCCAGGCCTTCCTGCCGGGGCCGGCGGTCAGGCTGCTCGGCGAACGCGGCGCGATCCTGACGGGCGTCGCCGGCGTCTCGACCGCGCTTGCCGTCATGGCCTTTGCCGATAAGAGCTGGATGATCTTCGCGATCATGCCGGTCTTCACGCTCGGCGGCATCGGCGTGCCGGCGCTGCAGTCGCTCGCCAGCCGGCAGGTCGATGAAAACAGCCAGGGCCAATTCCAGGGCGTGCTGGCGTCGGCCGTCAGCCTCGCCTCGATCATCGCACCGCTCGGCTTCTCCAGCGTCTATTTCCTCGTCCGGCAGCAATGGCCGGGCGCGATCTGGCTGTCGGTCATCGCAGTTTATGCGCTCACCGTGCCGCTCGTTCTCGACCTCCGGCTGACGAGGCCGGCGCCGGAGCCGGCGGGCTAAGCATGGTTATCGCCCGTCCGGGTCGAAGCCCGAAGACAGGAATGCGAGAGGTTGAGGGTGACGCCTCTTAGTCTGCCTGGCGGCACGGAGAACCCCCCTCTGTCCTGCCGGACATCTCCCCCACAAGGCAGGGCTATCGCATATGAGCGATGATAGAGATGAGGAACTGATCATCCCACCCAGCCTTCTTGATCTTGCGACGAATAGAGGCCTTATCTGG
>NZ_JACIFY010000023.1 GCF_014197615.1 Rhizobium esperanzae | reverse complement strand
GAGTTTCTTGAGAACGAAAGACTTCGTCGCCAGCAGCGCCGCCGCCCTCGTTCAGTGAGTGGGCTTATAGAACTAACCCCTTTTCCAAGTCAACAGCCCTTTTCGAAAAAAATGAGATTTCTTTTATCCAATTGTTTTCACAATGGAATTTTCCCGCAGCGCCGAAATGGGGTCGTTTCCCGGATTCCGACCGGCTTGAGACAGCCGGGAAAATGAACCTCTTTCGACTTTTCGTGGAAAGAACGCTCTTTCATGTCGCCGCGCCCCGACATCATCACAATCTGCTGGTCTTAAGAGACGCATGATTCACACAGGCAAAAGCAGGCAATCTGCCTATCCCTGAGCGATTTGACTTCCATGCCCAAAATATGCACATCTTTTGCCCCAGCCAGGATGGCCGAGAAATGCTTCCAGAGACGCCTGATGTAAGGACGCGGACCCGACTGCCATGATGACGGAGAAAATGATGATCCGCTCGTTGGGCAACGAGCCTCCGCTTCTGGCCGATGGCAGGCGCGCGCCCGATCGGCGCGAGGTTTCCCTGCGCTGGCTCTCGGGCACGTTCCTCACCGGCATTACCTCCTCCGTCCTGATGGGCGTCGCCCTTTTTGCCGCGCTTGACGGCCGCCAGCAGCTGGCGATCCCCGCCGAAGCCTATGCAAGTGCAGCGGCAGACGCACACGAGGATACGGCAGTGGTGCGCGGCGGAAGGCTGATTGCACCTGCCATCGCCGCAAAACCGTCTGACCGGGCCATCATGGAAGTTTCGACCGTCGTCCACGACGGCGAGAAGGAAGTCGTGCGCCGCCAGCCCTTCGCGCATGTGAAGATGACGCTGGCCGCCAATCATGTGGCGACCGAGGATTATCCCGACTTCGATCCCCTGGCGATCTTTTCCGCCGACGAGCCGCAGCCCGCCCCGCAAAGCCGCACCGGCGCGATTTACGGTTCCGATGTCGAATCCGAAGTCAGCCTGAAGACTATCCCCTTCCCCACAGGCAAGTCCAGCATGAAGATGGCGTCCGGCCTGTCGCTGGAGGAGGTCGAAGAGAATGTGCGTTCCAACGGCTCGGTGCTGACAGACGGCAACACGCAGCTTGCAGCCCTCTATTACGTCGATCCGCGCCGTTTTTCGGCTGAGGATGCCGATGTCGATCTCACCGCCGGCCTGTCGGCTCGGGTGCTCGAGCAGAACATGACGGTCTCCGCCTCGGAATCGATCACGCCGCAGACCGAGGAGTTCGCCGACGACATCCTGCCGGTGCGCGTCGACACGCCGATCGCCAAGGCGCTGACGGATTCGGGCTATCCGCAGCAATATGCCGATGGCATTGCCGGTTTTATCTCGCAGCAACTGGGTTCCACCGATCTCGATAAGGGCGACGTGCTGCGCATCGGCATCATTCAGAAGGGCGAACAGGCAAAGATCATCCGCGCCAGCGTCTATCGCGGCACGCGCCATCTCGTCACCGTGGCCGTCGACGACAAGGGCCGATATGTGCCCGGAAGCGAGCCGCCAATGCTGGACGCCATCGCCACCGCCTTCGATGACAATTCCTTCGCGCCGCCACCCGGCCAGAACCTGCCGCGCGTCTATGACGGCATTTACCGCGCAGCCCTTTCCTACGGCATGACCAAGGATATGACGGCGCTGATCATCAAGCTGCTTGCCAGCAATGTCGATTTCCAGGCGCAGCTGCGGCCGACCGACAGTCTCGAGGCCTTCTTCTCCGTCGCCGACAGCGCCGGCCAGGCGACCGAGGATTCCGAGCTGCTCTACGTCAACGCCCGTTTCGGCGATACGCAGACGCGTTTCTACCGCTTCCAGGATCCAGACGACGGCACGGTCGATTATTTCGACGAGAACGGCAAGAGCATCCGCCAGTTCCTGCTGCGCAATCCGGTTCCGAACGGCATCTTCAAATCGGGTTTCGGCATGCGCCGCCACCCGATACTCGGTTTTGCCCGCATGCACACCGGCGTCGATTGGGCGGCCCCCCGCGGCACCGCCATCATTGCCGCCGGCAACGGCACGGTCGAAAAAGCCGGCTGGGATTCCGGCGGCTACGGCAATCAGACGATCATCCGTCATGCCAACGGCTATGAATCCTCCTACAATCACCAGAGCGCCATCGCCAAGGGCGTCATCCCCGGCGCCAAGATCCGCCAGGGTCAGGTGATCGGCTGGGTCGGCACGACGGGCGAGTCCACCGGACCGCATTTGCACTACGAGCTGATCGTCAACGGCACCAAGGTCGATCCCCTGCGCATCCGCCTGCCGGGCGGCAAGTCGCTGCAGGGCGAAGCACTGGCGAAATTCGAGGATGAGCGCAAGCGCATCGATACGCTGCTGAACAACCAGGCGTCGGATCAGGTAGCGAGCAAGTAGTCTCGAGCCGATGTTCCTCGTCTTGATCTCGCCCGCCAACGAAAAATGGCGGCCGAAGCCGCCATTTCCCATGCATCCGGCAAACCGGTTTATGCCGCTTCACTCACCGTCTGTTTCGTCCTGAACTGCAGCCGGTCCGAACCGCTCGTCACCTTCACCGTCGAACCGTCCGGCACCTGGCCGGACAGAATCTGCTCGGCCAGCGGATCCTGCACGAACTTCTGGATCACCCGCTTCAGCGGCCTTGCGCCGTAGACCGGATCATAACCCTTGTTGGCCAGCCAGTGACGGGCTTCCTCGTCGAGGTCGATGACGATCTTGCGTTCGGACAGCAGCGCCACCAGCCGCTTCAGCTGGATATCGACGATCGCGCCCATCTCCTCACGCTTCAGGCGATGGAAAAGGATGATCTCATCGATGCGGTTCAGGAATTCCGGCCGGAAATGCCCACGCACGACCTCCATCACCTGCTCGCGAACCGTGTCGCTGTCGTCGCCGTCTCTCAACTGCGTCAGATATTCGGCGCCGAGGTTCGAGGTCATGATGATCATCGTGTTGCGGAAGTCGACAGTCCGGCCCTGGCCATCCGTCAGGCGGCCGTCATCCAGCACCTGCAGCAAGATGTTGAAGACGTCGGGATGCGCCTTTTCGATCTCGTCGAACAGCACGACCTGATAGGGCCGGCGGCGCACGGCTTCCGTCAACGCCCCGCCTTCGTCGTAACCGACATAGCCGGGAGGCGCACCGATCAGCCGGGCAACGGAGTGTTTTTCCATATATTCCGACATGTCCATGCGCACCATCGCCGTCTCGTCATCGAACAGGAAGCGGGCGAGCGCCTTGGTGAGCTCCGTCTTGCCGACGCCGGTCGGGCCGAGAAAGATGAACGAACCGATCGGCCGGTTCGGATCCTGCAGCCCGGCGCGGGCCCGGCGAACGGCGCGCGACACGGCCTGAACCGCATCGCCCTGGCCGATCACCGATTTCGCCAGCTCGTCTTCCATCCGAAGCAGCTTGTCGCGTTCGCCTTCCAGCATCTTGTCGACCGGAATGCCGGTCCAACGGGAAACGACATGAGCAATATTGTCGGGGGTCACCACCTCCTGCACCATCGCACCGCGTTCGCCATCCTGCTTCTCGGCGTCGACGAGCTGCTTTTCCAAATCCGGAATCACACCATAGGTCAGCTCGCCGGCGCGCTGGAATTCACCCTTGCGCTGGGCGATCGCCAGTTCGTTGCGGGCATCGTCGAGCTGCTTCTTGAGATCGGCGGCCAGGCCGAGCTTCTGCTTTTCCGCCTGCCAGCGGGCCGTCAGCGCATCGGCCTCCTCTTCGAGGTCGGTCAACTCGGTCTCCAGCCGCTTCAGCCGGTCGGCAGAGGCGACGTCGGTTTCCTTCTTCAGCGCCTCGCGCTCGATCTTCAGCTGGATGATGCGGCGGTCGAGCTCGTCGAGCTCTTCCGGCTTGGAATCCACCTGCATGCGCAACCGCGCCGCCGCCTCGTCCATCAGGTCGATCGCCTTGTCGGGCAGGAAACGGTCGGTGATATAGCGGTTGGAAAGCGTCGCAGCCGCCACCAGCGCAGCATCGGCGATGCGCACCTTGTGATGCTGCTCGTATTTTTCCTTCAGGCCGCGCAGGATCGAGATCGTGTCTTCGACCGTCGGTTCGTCGACCACGACGGGCTGGAAGCGACGGGCAAGGGCCGGATCCTTCTCGACATGTTTGCGATATTCGTCGAGCGTGGTCGCGCCAACGCAATGCAGCTCGCCGCGGGCAAGAGCGGGTTTCAGGAGGTTGGAAGCGTCCATCGCCCCATCGGCCTTGCCGGCGCCGACCAGCGTGTGCATCTCATCGATGAACAGGATGATCTCGCCGTTCTCGGCCTGCACTTCGTTGAGCACGGCCTTCAGCCGCTCCTCGAATTCGCCGCGGTATTTCGCACCGGCGATCAGCGCGCCCATATCGAGCGCCATCAGCTTCTTATCCTTGAGCGATTCCGGCACGTCGCCATTGACGATGCGCAGCGCCAGCCCCTCCACGATCGCCGTCTTGCCGACGCCGGGTTCGCCGATCAGCACCGGATTGTTCTTGGTGCGGCGGGAAAGCACCTGGATCGTACGGCGGATTTCGTCGTCGCGGCCGATCACCGGGTCGAGCTTGCCTTCGCGGGCTTCGGCGGTGAGATCGCGGGCGAATTTCTTCAGCGAATCGAAGCCCTGTTCGGCATTGGAGGAATCCGCCGTCCGCCCCTTGCGGATGTCGTTGATGACTTGATTGAGGCCCTGCGCCGTCACGCCTGCGTTCTTCAGCGTCGTGAACGTCGAAGCCGAGGATTCGATCGCCAGTGCCTGCAGCAGGCGTTCGACCGTGACGAAGCTGTCGCCGGCCTTCTTAGCCGCCTCTTCGGCGGTCGAAAGCACCTTGGCGAGCGGCTGGGCCAGATAGATGTTGCCATTGCCGCCGGAAATTTTCGGCAGTTTGGCAAGGGCCGCGTCATTGGCGAGACGAGCAGCCTTGGCATCGCCGCCGGCGCGCTCGATCAGCGACGCCGCCATGCCCTGATCGTCGTCGAGCAGGACTTTCAGCACATGTTCGGGCGTGAATTGCTGGTGACCCTGCGCCAGCGCATAGGTCTGCGCCGACTGGATGAAACCGCGCACCCGTTCGGAATATTTCTCGATATTCATATTCTACCTCCTGGATCGCTCTGCCCTTTTCTAGGCACAGACCGATGATTGAGATCGACCCCCTGAAAAGGCAGGCCGCGCTTGGCCCGTCTGGAATTTGGGCGAAGCAGTCGTGGAGAATATGGTAGCCTGTTCTGCGAGTTTAAAGAGCCGACAAAATGAAAATCCCCGGCGCGAGGCCGGGGATTTTCGTTGCAATTCTAACAGATGGCATGAACCTCGCGCCTCCGCGGAAGGAGACGCCGGATCCTCATTCCGACGCTGCGTCCGCCAGCACGGGCGCTTCAGCAGAAGCACCCTCGCCTTCGCCGGCGGCTTCCCCTTCCGCACCGCGACGCGGGCGACGGGGACGGCTGCCGGTGCTGCGGCGGCGAGGCTGGCGTTCGCGCGGCTGACCGCCGGAACCTTCCTCGTCCATGGCAACTTCGGCCGGAATGCCTTCGATCTCCGGCTGCGGGCCGGTTCCGTCGATAACCTCGGCCTGGGGCGCCACCGGCGCCGGGGCAGGAGCCGGCTGAGGCTGGGGCTGCGACTCAGGTCGCGGCCGCGGCTGATGCTGCCTGTTCTGCGGCGGCTGGACGACGACGACATCATCAGCGTCATTGTCGTTGTTATCGATCTCGTCGCCGTCGCGGTCTGCGGCGTCATTGTATTCGCCGCGATCGTCGCGCTGGAAACGTTCCTGCATCTGCGCCTGGGCGCTGGCAATGATGCGATTGTAGTGTTCGGCGTGCTGGAGATAATTCTCCGCAATCACGCGGTCGCCGGAGCTTTGAGCGTCGCGGGCGAGCTGCGCGTATTTTTCGGCGATATGCTGGGCAGTGCCGCGAATCTTCACATCGGGGCCGGAGCTGTCATAGGTTCGGGTCAGCGGGTTGCCGCCCTTGCGGTTGAAATTGTTGTTATTGTTATTTCCGCCGCCGCCGCCGTTGTTATTATTGTTGCCACGCCCTCGACCGCGCTTGTTCTGCTGTCCTGGCCTCATAGATCGTTCACCTGAATTCTCTGTTTGTGATGGATACATGGCACCAACCGCCATGACCGAAAAGCGGGTCAGGACCTTTGTGCCGCGAGCATACTGCGCCTTTGCGCCGACCTGCCGCTTGGTTTCAAGTCAGATTGACTGATTCACGCATTGGGTCGTGTTCAACCGTTGAAACTCTCGTTTAAAAGAGCGGACCCCCGAGGCAAACCAAGTACCGAACGAATCTCGTTCATTCCTATCTGCCCAACACGTGTCCGCAACCTATATTGCTTCCCTGGGAAATCCAAGCCTTTTCTTCGCAATAACAATAATGTCCTGTTCAATGCAGCAATTATCGCCTGTCACGCGAGCGCGAAAACGAGCACCCTGTCGTTCTGACCATAATCTTTTACGGATTTGAGGCACTTGAAGCCTTTCGCTTCGAAGATCGCCGTCACATCGTTTCGCTGATCGTAGCCGATTTCCAGTCCGACGACCCCGTCGGGCCGCATGAACCTTGCCGCATCCTTGGCTATGGCTTTGTAAGCGTCAAGCCCATCCGGGCCGCCATCCAGCGCTGCAACCGGATCAAATTTCGTCACTTCGGGAGCGAGATCGTGAATGACATTGGAAGCAATATAGGGCGGATTTGAGACAATCACGTGAAAGGAACCCTGGATGCTCTCGAACCATCTCGATTGTATGGCCTCAAAACGATCCTGTAGTCCGTTTCTTTCCGCGTTCGATCTTGCCGTCTGAAGTGCATCCGCCGATATGTCGCTGCCGACACCTGATGCCTCGGGACACTCGCTCAAAAGCGCAAGGCATATCGCCCCGGTCCCGGTTCCCATGTCAAGGATATGGAGATCGTCTTGCCCCTTTGCAAGGTCCCTGAGACAGGCAAGCACCGTATCGACCAGGATTTCCGTATCCGGCCGCGGCTCCAGCGTTTCCGTCGAGAGCCGTAACGGCAGCCCATAGAATTCCCGCTCGCCGAGAATGCGATGCACCGGCTCGTGGCCGAGGCGCCGTTCCACCGCCTTGAAAATCACCTCGGCCTGCTCGGGAGAAAGCCGCGCGCCCGATCGCGTCAACAGCTCGGTCGACGACAGCTTCAAAAGACCTGCGACAAGCAGCCGCGCATCGGTCGCCGGATCGACGATGCCTGCTTCGGTGAAGCGGCGGCGCGCCTCGGCAAGCGCGTCGGCGACCGTCGAGCTCATTGCTGCTCGCCGAGCTGTGCCAGCTGGCTGGCCTGGTAATCGGCCATCAGCGCATCGACGACCTCCTCGATTTCACCTTCCATCATCCGATCGAGCTTGTAGAGCGTCAGATTGATACGGTGGTCCGTCACCCGCCCCTGCGGGAAATTATAGGTGCGGATACGTTCCGAGCGGTCGCCGGAGCCGACCTGGCTCTTGCGGTCGGCAGAGCGCTCGCTGTCGGCCCGCTGCCGCTCGGCATCATAGAGCCTGGAGCGCAGCACCTGCATCGCCTTGGCACGGTTCTGATGCTGCGATTTTTCCGAACTGGTGACGACGATGCCGCTCGGCAGGTGGGTGATGCGCACCGCCGAATCCGTCGTATTGACGTGCTGGCCGCCCGCGCCCGAAGAGCGCATCGTGTCGATGCGGATATCCTCCGGCCGGATCTCGATGTCGATCTCCTCGGCCTCCGGCAGCACCGCCACCGTTGCGGCCGACGTATGGATGCGCCCGCCCGCCTCGGTTTCCGGCACACGCTGCACGCGGTGCACGCCGGATTCGAATTTCAGCTTGGCGAAAACGCCCCTGCCGGTGATCGTCGCGATGATTTCCTTGTAGCCGCCGGCTTCGCCCTCGCTCGCCGAGAGCACCTCCACCTTCCAGCTCTTTTCGGAGGCAAACCGCTCGTACATGCGAAAAAGATCGCCGGCAAAAAGCGCGGCTTCCGATCCGCCCGTGCCGGCGCGGATTTCGAGGATCGCGCTCTTTTCGTCTGCCGCGTCCTTCGGCAGAAGCAGGATCTGCATCTCCTGCTCCAGCGCCTCGATCTGCTCCTTCACCTCGGGAAGTTCGAGTTCGGCGAGATCGCGCATCTCGCGATCGACCGACTTGTCTTCGAGCAGCGTTTCAAGATCGCCAAGCTCGGCGACCGCCTTCTCATAGGCGCGGATCTTGGTGACGACAGGCTGCAGCTCGGAATATTCGGATGCCAGCTTCACATAGACGTCGGCGGCGGGGCCGGCCGACATGCGCGCTTCGATCTCGCCGAAACGGCGTTCCAGCTCGCGCATCTTTTCAACGGGAAGCTTCGCCACCCTTCACTCCGATTCTTCTTATATCTGTCTAAAGGGGAATATTGTGGCTTTCGGCGAAGCGGGCAAGCACCTCGCGCATCGGCATCATGGCGTGGACATCGTCCAGCACCTCGTCCATCGCCTTCGTCAGCGCCCCGACATCGAGCCCGAGCAGCATTGCCTTCACCGGTCCGATCGAGGCCGGCGACATGGAGATCGAGCGGAAGCCGAGGCCGAGCAGCGCCATAGCCGAGATCGGTTTGCTGGCGAGTTCGCCGCAGAGCGTCACCGGCGTCTTGTTCCGATCCGCGCCCCGCACGATATCGCGCAGGATACGCAAAAACGGTTTGCCGAGTGGATCGAAGCGGTCCGAGACCCGCGCATTGCCGCGATCGACCGCCATCGAGAACTGGAAGAGGTCGTTCGAACCGACCGAGACGAAATCGACCGCCTCCATCAGCTCGTCGAGCTGCCAGAGCAGTGCCGGCACCTCCAGCATCGCCCCGAACTGCAGCTTGCGCGGCAGCCCATGGCCGAAGCGCGAGAGATGCTGCACTTCCCTCTGCAGCAGCTCGCGCACCGTCTTCAGCTCGGAAACCTCCGTCACCATCGGCACCATCAGCTTCAGCTCGGTGCCGGCCGATGCCTTCAAGAGGGCGCGCAACTGGGTGCGCAACAATCCCGGCCGGTCGAGCGACAGCCGGATAGCGCGCCAGCCGAGTGCCGGATTTTCTTCTTCATGGCCGCGGAAATACGGCACGACCTTGTCGCCACCGATATCGAGCGTGCGGAAGGTGACGGGACGGCCGGCAGCCTGCTTTATCACATTGCGATAGAACTGCTCCTGCTCCTCCGCCTTCGGCATGGTGGAGGCAATCATGAACTGCAGTTCGGTGCGGAACAGGCCGATGCCCTCCGCGCCCGATTCCGAAAGCTGCGGCAGGTCGACCAGCAGTCCCGCATTCATCATCAGCGCGATCCGCTGACCATCCCTGGTCACCGGCTCGACGGCGCGCAGCGCCCTGAACTGTTCCTGCCGCCTGGCGCGGAAGCGCACCTTTTCCTCGTAGGAACGCCGGTGATCGGCCATCGGCCGCAAATGCACATGTCCCTCGTCGGCATCGATGATGACAGCATCGCCGTTCTCGGCGAGCGCCACCACACCGGCTGCCTGGCCGATGACCGGAATGCCCATGGCGCGGGCGACGATCACCACATGGCTCGTCACCGCGCCTTCTTCCAGCACCAGCCCGCGCACGTTGGCGCGGGGATAATCGAGCAGCTCGGCCGCCCCCATGGCGCGCGCCAGGATGATCGCGTCGCTGGGGAAACCTTCGGCGGTCGTCCGCCCGGTATAACCCGTCAGCTGCCGGAGCAGCCGGTTCGCCAGATCCTCGAAATCATGCATGCGTTCGCGCAGATAGGGATCGGTCAGCCGCATCATGCGGGCCTTGGTGTCGCTCTGCACCTTTTCGACCGCGGCTTCCGCCGTCAGGCCGTTGCGGATCGCCTCCTCGAGCTTGCGCACCCAGCCCTGGTCATGCGCGAACATGCGATAGGTTTCGAGCACCTCGCGATGTTCGCCTTCCATCGACACGTCGCGGCGCGACAGCATGTCGTCGATCGAGATCCGGAGCGAGCCCATGGCCTCCGCCAGCCGCCGGATTTCCTTCTCGGCATCCTCGTTCAGCAGGTTGGTGACGACGATGCGCGGTTCGTGCAGCACGACGTAACCGAGGCCGATGCCGTCATTATAGGTGTCGCCGTCGATCGTCACGGATCGTGTCAGGTCGAGTTCGAGGCCCGGCTTGGTGATCTTCTTGAGCTCGCCGGTGGCGATCATCTCGGCAAGCACCATCGCCGTCGTTTCGAGCGCTTCCACCTCCTCGTCGCGATAATTGCGGCTCGCCTTGTTCTGCACGACGAGAACGCCGAGCGAGCGCCCGGTTCTCAAGATCGGCACGCCAAGGAAGGAATGGTAGATTTCTTCGCCCGTTTCCGGCAGGTAGCGGAAGGCGGGATGCGACTGCGCGTCGGAGAGGTTCAGCGGCTGCGCTGAAGCGGCGATCGTGCCGACGAGGCCCTGCCCCATCTTCAGTTGAGCCAGGTGCACGGCCTCCCGGTTGAGGCCTTCGGTCGCGTAGAGTTCGAGCACGCCGTCGGCGCGCAGCACGTAGACGGAGCAAACCTCGGCCACCATGTTGCCGGCGATCTGGCGGACGATCCGGTCGAGCCGATCCTGCGGCTCCAGCGGCTCTGCCATCAACTCGCGCAGCCGCCTGAGCAGCACGCGCGGACCGCCGGAAAGGTCTCTCATGGCGTCTCAAGCTCCCGAAACAACGCACTCAGTCCCGGCAGGCCTGCCTTCGTCTCCTCAACCTGAAGGGGCAGGCCGCCCGCTGGGAATCAATTCTTATCCAGACCGTAGCAGGAATGCAAAGTCCTGACAGCGAGTTCTGCATAGGGACCGTCGATCAGGATGGAAATCTTGATCTCGGAGGTGGTGATCGCCTTGATGTTGATGCCTTTTTCAGCAAGTGCACGAAATGCGGTGGCAGCAACGCCCGCATGGCTGCGCATGCCGATGCCGATGACAGACACTTTCACCAGCCCCGATTCGTTCTGCACGACGTCGTAGCCGATCTTCTCCTTATGGTCGCCGAGCACCTTGATCGCCTTCTCGACGTCGCCCGACGGCACGGTGAAGGTCATGTCGGTCTTCGAGCCGTCCTCGGAAATGTTCTGGACGATCATGTCGACATTGATATGGGATTCGGCGAGCGGTCCGAAGATCGCCGCGGAAACGCCCGGCCGGTCGGCAAGACGGCGAAGCGAGATCTGAGCCTCATCCTTGGCATAGGCGATGCCGGTGACTACTTCCTGTTCCACGATTTCATCCTCGTCACAAATCAGCGTTCCGGGCGGGTTTAGCAGATCGCCCATGCCCGGAGCATCGGGATCTTCGAATGACGAGCGCACGAAAGTGCGCACCTTGTGTACCATGGCAAGCTCGACCGAGCGCACCTGCAGCACCTTGGCGCCGAGCGAGGCCATCTCGAGCATTTCCTCGAAGGCGATCTTCTTCAGCCTGCGCGCCTTCGGCACGATGCGCGGGTCGGTCGTATAAACGCCGTCGACATCGGTATAGATATCACAGCGATCCGCTTTGACAGCGGCCGCGATGGCAACGGCCGACGTATCCGATCCGCCGCGCCCGAGCGTGGCCAGGCGGTTGTCCGGCCCCAATCCCTGGAAGCCGGCGATGACGGCGACCTGCCCCTCGCCCATGCGCTTGATGATGTCGGAGCCGTCGATCTCCAGGATCCGCGCCGCGCCATGCGCATTGTCGGTGCGGATCGGAATCTGCCAACCCTGCCAGGAACGCGCATTGATATCCATCGCCTGCAAGGCGATCGCAAGCAGACCTGATGTCACCTGCTCACCGGAGGCGACCACCGCGTCATACTCGCGCGCATCGTAAAACGGAGAGTTGGCGCCGATCACCTTCGGCATGCCCTGCACCCAGCCGACCAGTTCATTGGTCTTGCCGGACATGGCCGAGACCACCACCGCCACCTCGTGACCGGCATCGACTTCGCGTTTCACATGGCGGGCAACGTTCTTGATGCGGTCCAGGTCAGCGACGGACGTGCCGCCGAATTTCATTACGATGCGTGCCATATGCCTCTACCACGACTGGCGCCGGAAATCGGAAAGCCGACCCGGCATCACGAAAGCTCTGGGGCGGACCGCTTGGCGAAAGAGCCGGACTCCCAATTTCTGGAACCGCTCTAAAAGCCCAGGCCCTGAAGGCCCCAAGTTGCGGGGTCTCTTAGCGAGTTTGGCGGGGGGAGGCAAGCACACGATATAAAGCAATTGCCGAGCGCCTCCACGCTCGTCGCTCCTTGATACCCACGCCCCTTGACTTATGCCCCCGATCGTCCGACTTCACATCTCACGAACGCAAGGAGTGGACGATGACGGAAACCGCCAGAAGCACGATCGACCAGGGCGAAGTGGACCGCTTCTCGGCGATGGCGGCGGAATGGTGGAGCCCGACCGGCAAGTTCAAGCCGCTGCACAAGTTCAATCCCGTCCGCCTCGCCTATATCAGAGACAAGGCCTGCGAGAATTTCGGCCGTGATCCGAAAGGCGCGCGCCCGCTCGAGGGACTGCGCGTGCTCGATATTGGCTGCGGCGGCGGTCTGTTGTCCGAACCGGTCGCCCGCATGGGAGCCGCCGTCACCGGCGCCGATCCGTCCGAGAAGAATATCGGCATCGCCTCGACGCATGCGAAGGCCTCAGGCGTTTCGGTCGACTACCGCGCCGTCACCGCCGAGGAACTCGCCGAGGCCGGCGAGACCTTCGATATCGTTTTGAACATGGAAGTGGTCGAACACGTTGCCGACGTCGAATTCTTCATGACGACCTGCGCAAAAATGGTCCGCCCCGGCGGCCTGATCTTCGTTGCCACCATCAATCGCACGATGAAGGCGGCAGCACTTGCCATCTTCGCCGCCGAGAACATTCTGCGCTGGCTGCCGCGCGGCACCCACCAGTATGAAAAGCTGGTGCGCCCGGAAGAACTGGAAAAGCCGCTCGCGGCAAGCGGCCTCGAGATCACCGACCGCACCGGCGTCTTCTTCAATCCGCTGTCGAACCAGTGGAATCTCTCCAAGGATATGGACGTGAATTATATGCTGCTGGCAAAGCGGCCTGCATGATTTCCGCCGGTAATAAGCCGGCTATACTTTCAGCGTTTGAACGCGAGCAAGCAGATCCTTTTGGGTTTCTGTATTGCGAACTGCAAGTTCCTTGACGCGATCGCGATCGATTGTCGTCTCCGCTCCGTCAGGCCCGTAAGGCTGCTTGAACGTAAAAGCGCCGGGGCTTGGCCCGTGATCGGCGAGATATTCGAGACGTTCGACACCCTCCTGCCAATCCGGCCTGCGATGGCCAGACACCCACCAGAGAACCAGCGGTGGCCATGTCTGTTTCACATTCCAATTGCGCGCATGTTTCAGCGCCTCGGCATGCACACCATTGTAGGTAAAGGCCATCAGGCTCTCGATGTCGGCCCAGAGCGAAAGGGAGGAGGGTGCGGAGGTGAAACCACTGCCCTCGATATAACGGGGAAAGACCTGAACGCCCCAGCTTCTGGCTCCGGGATAACCGGCATAGCCGGAGCGTCCGATAAAACCGCAGGCGCGGGCGGCCGCCTCAAAATTCAAGGGCTCGCGCAGAACGAAGCCTTCGACCGCTTCACTTTCGGCAGGCGCAACGTGCAGGCCGAAATTGTAGAAGGCCAGACGCGCGGACAGCATGTCAGTTCACATCCTCGGGCAGCACCGGAATGGCGGCAATCTCGATGCCCTCTTCCACGAGCGCCTGCGCCTCGTCGACCGTCGCCTGGCCGATGATGCCGCGGGCATCCGCCTCGCCGTAATGGATCTTGCGGGCTTCCTCGGGAAACTTGGCGCCGACATCCTCGGAATTGGCCTTGACGGCCGCGACCGCCTCTTTCAGTTTTTGCAGGGCTTCCTGACGCATGGCGTCCATCGCCAGCGTCTGCCTCTCATCCTTCTTGCGCGCCGTCGAGACCGAAGGCGCCATCAAGAGCTTGGAGACGGCAGCGGAATGGCACACCGGGCAGGTGAGGAATCCGGTCGCGACCTGACGGTCGAAATCGGCGCTTTCAGAAAACCAGCCTTCGAATTCATGGGCATTGTCACAGGTGAGGGAATAGCGGATCAAGCGGCCACGCCTCCGGCGACTGCCCCGGCAATCTTCTCGACCGAAAATTCCCGGCCATTCCTGAGATTCGGGACCTTGTCATGCGCAGCCTTGACCGCGGCAGGATCGATCTCGGCGATGATAACAGCCTCGCCGGTCGCCCCGGCCGATGCCAGCACCGTGCCCCAGGGGTCGATGATCATCGAATGGCCGAAGGTCTCCCGGCCGTCCTCGTGCCGGCCAGCCTGCGCGGCGGCGATGACGAAGACACCGTTCTCGATTGCGCGGGCTCTGAGCAGGATCTCCCAATGCGCCTCGCCGGTCTGCTTGGTGAAGGCGGCGGGAACCGTCATCACCTCGGCGCCGGCAATCGCCTGGGCGCGAAAGAGTGCGGGAAAGCGTACGTCGTAGCAGATCGCAAAGCCCATTTCGGCAAAGGGCAGCGACAGGACGCGCGCCTCCGAGCCTGCTGTATAGGCGGCACTTTCGCGCCAGCTCTCGCCATTGTCGAGGTCGACGTCGAACATATGGATCTTGTCGTAGCGATTGAGAATTCTGCCGTCGGGGCCGAACAGGAAACCGCGATTGGCGATCTTGCCATCGGCAAGCGCGATCGCCGTCGATCCGACATGCATGTGGATGCCGAATTCGGCGGCAAGCTCGGAGCCGGTCTTGACGATGATGTCATGCGCCTCGTCGGCGAGCACGGCACGCGCCGCCGCGCGGTCGCGCTGCAGCATGCCGGTCATCTCGGGAGTCTGCACATAGATCGCGCCCTTTGCGGCCGCCTCGCGCACCAGCCGCGCCATGGCGGCGGCGTTCTTCACCGGGTCGACCCCGGAACACATCTGGATGGCGGCGGCCTTGAAGCTCATAGGCTCGTCCTCAGATCGCCAGCATCGGATCGAGCTTGCCGGCTCGATCGAGCGCAAACAGATCGTCGCAACCGCCGACGTGATCGGCGCCGATAAAGATCTGCGGAAAAGTGGTGCGCCCGTTCGACTTGCCGATCATCTCCTGGCGCAGATCCGGCGAGTAGGTGGCGTCGTGCTCGACATAGTCGACGCCCTTTTCTTCGAGTAGGGACTTGGCGCGGCTGCAATAACCGCAAAACTGCCGTGTATAGATGGTGACGGGTACCATGATCTCTCCAGACCGATGCCGGGTATTTCTGTCATATAGGCTCGGACAGAGCCCTTGCAAAGGTTAAAACCGTGATCTCGGCCGCCCCCGCCTTGCGCAATGTCCGGCTTGCGGCGGCGACCGTCGCCCCTGTTGTATAGACGTCGTCGACGAGCACGATGCGCTTGCCGAAAATGTCGTTTTCGCGCCCCTTGGCAATCGCGAAAGCGCCCCTGACATTGTCCTCGCGCGCCTTCGCGCCAAGGCCGACCTGCTGGCTGGTGCGTTTGACGCGGACGAGCGTGGCGGCAAGCAGCGGCTTGTCCGAAAGCCTTGCCATATGGCGGGCAAGCTCGGCGGCCTGATTGAACTTGCGCGTCAGCATGCGGGTGCTGTGCAGCGGCACCGGGATCAGCGCATCGCAGTTTTCGACCGTGCCGTCGGAAGCGCGCAGCATCCAGGCGGCCATCATCGGCGCCAGATCGGTGCGATCGCGATACTTCAGCCCGTGAACGAGATCGCGGACCGCATGGTCGTGGGTCGCTGCCGACCGCAGCCGATCGAAGGGCGGCGGGTGCGCGATCGCCTCGGCGCTGAGAATGCCGGCGCCGAGATCGTGCGAGAAGGGGACGCCGAGCACCTCGCAATAAGGCCGCTCGATGAAGCGGATGCCGGACCAGCATTTCGCACAGAGCCCGCGATGGCCGCCGGTCGAAATGCCGCAGACCGAACAGGCCGGTGGATAAAAGAAATCGGCAAGTGCCGAAAACGGCCGCAAGAGATGCGCCCGCAAGACCTTTGACGGACTTTCGAAATCGATCGGCCCCATGCCGGCAAGGCTAACGCATAATCTCGAAAAGGAAAATCGTCTTGCCGCTTAAACCGCGCGGGACTAAGGACATCGCCATGGAAACGATTTTCGACAAGGCCCTGATCGCCGCGCATCGCCATCGCGCGCTTGTCAACAACGACCCGAAAGCCGCCTTCCTGCTCGATATCGCAGCTGAAGAAATGGCCGAGCGGCTTGCAGTCGTCGAGCGGACCTTCGAGACGGCCGTCGAACTGCATGGCGCGACGGGTGCTGCCGCCCGTGCCGCGCAGGCGACGGGCAAGATCGGCGCGATGATCCGCGTCGAGAGCGAGAGGGCCTATGCGATCCCGGGAGAGGCCCTGATCGAGGCGCCGCTCGAGGACGTACCGCTCGAACCGCAATCGGCCAATCTCATCCTTGCGCCCCTCAGCCTGCATCTGACCAACGACACGCCAGGCGTCTTTATCCAGATCCGCCGCGCTCTGAAGCCGGACGGCCTGTTCCTGGCTGCGATCCCCGGCGCCGGCACGCTGCAGGAATTGCGCGACGTGCTGCTGGCCGCCGAGGCCGAACTGACCGGCGGCGCAAGCCCGCGCGTCATCCCCTTTGCCGATGTGCGCGATGTCGGCAGCCTCATGCAGCGCGCCGGCTTCGCGCTGCCGGTGATCGATGCGGAAAACTATACGGTGCGATATGATTCGCTCTTTCCGCTGATGCGGGATCTGAGAGCCATGGGCATGAGCAATCCGCTTGCAGCCCGCGGCCGTGCGCTCACGCGCGCCTTCTTCCTGCGCGCAGCCGAAATTTACGCCGAGCGCTACGCCGATCCCGACGGGCGCATCCGCGCGACCTTCTCGATCATCTATGTCTCGGGATGGGCGCCGCACGAGAGTCAGCAAAAGCCGCTCAAGCCCGGTTCGGCCAAGGCGCGCCTTGCCGATGCGCTGAAGGTGGACGAGCACAAGCTCAGACAGTAACGGCCGGCTGCTTGTTCAATTCGCCGGCAGATTATTGCCTATCGAGTTGAAAATCCCCTGCAGGCTGCCGGAGAAAATTCCAAGAGCGGAGACGATTGCACCACCAACGAGTGCGGCGATGAGACCGTATTCGATCGCCGTCGCACCTCTGTTATCTGCAAGACATGCTTTTAAAAGACGCATTACCCCAACCCCTAGAGCATGTCGCGCAAAAGTGTGCCGCGGTTTTGCGATAACGACATGCGTAAAAACAAAGACCTAAAGCGCGAGGAGCGAATCTGAAAGATCGCGACGCGCTTTAGCGCGAACTGACAGCAAACGACCATTCCACGACCATCGGGCGATGGCCGGCATTTTCAGCAACCGGCGCCGACACCGTAGCCTTGGACGACGCAGACCGAACCGGGCGGATCCTGGAGGACGCTGCGGCGGATCGTATAACGCTTGCCGCTTTCGGTCTTCGGGATTGATCCTGTTGTCATCGTGTCGAATTCAGCCGGCGCGCTGGCAAAGACGCTTTTCTTCGACGAATCCGCAAGCATCGGCGTCAGGATGAGTGTCAGCGCCACCACCGCCGTGCCGAACAGAAGGGCGATATTGAGCGCACCCGTCCTGCGCGAGGCAGACGAAACCCGTTCCTTTTCCCGGACAGCTTTCCAGAAATCATCGTCCATGACGTCAAGCCTTTTAATACACGCACGCCAGATGCTTGATTGAGGCCGATCTTTGGCAGAAGGTGTTAAACGATCCATTAATATCCACAGCCGAAAACGGCATGGCGCGACAATAATCAGGTAACGCTAATGCATGTCGCCTGGAAATGTGCCGCAGTTCCAGGATAACGACATGCAATAAAATAAAGAATTAAAGCGCGTCGCACGAATCAAGGTCAACGAGACGCGCTTTAAAGTAAATCCTGCAGCATCGGGATCAGCGGCTCGTCGGCCGGCGGCATCGGGTAATCGCGCAGCGCCTGCGGACGCACCCATTTCAGCGCCTGGCCCTCCTGGCCCTGGGGAATGCCCTCGTAGCGCCGGCAGATATAGAGTGGCATCAAAAGATGGAAGGTCTCGTAAGAGTGGCTGGCGAAGGTCAGCGGCGCGAGGCAGGCAATCTTTGTGTTGATGCCGAGCTCCTCCTCGAGTTCACGCACCAGCGTTTCCTCCGGCGTTTCGCCGGGCTCGACCTTGCCGCCGGGAAACTCCCACAATCCGGCCAGTGACTTTCCCTCGGGACGCTGTGCCAAGAGGATACGCCCGTCGGCATCGATCAACGCGCAGGCGGCGACCAGCAATATCTTCCGGCCATTGCGCTGTATGAGAGGCTCGCTCATCGCGGTTCCTGCTGCCAATAGCAATAATGATAGGCGTCGCGAAAACCGAGCCGTTCGTAAAGTGCGATGGCCGGACGGTTGGACAGCTTCACCTGCAGCCAGGCCGAGCGGGCGCTGCGCATGCGCGCCCAGCGCAGCGCCGAGGTCAGGATCTCGGTGCCTAGCCCTTCGCGCCGCCGCGTCTCGGAAACCGAAAGCGACATGATGCCGGCAAGGTCGTTGTCCTGGACGCAGAGCACGGTCGCCAGCGGACCATCCGCCGCATTCTCGATCATGAACAGGCCCGACGGCGGCTTGATCGCCGAAATGATCTCGGCAAGCGCCGGCTTCAAGCTCAGCGGCGCCCGCTCGACGGCGAGGTTGGCGTCGACGAAACGGCCGACATCATGGGTCGGCAGGTGATCGAGCGTATCCGGCAGCTCGGCCTCGGCGAGGTCGCAGGTCATCACGACAGTCTCGTCGAACCGCGTCCAGTTCTGGGCGCGGAGAAGCTCGATCAGCACCGGCGAAGCAAGCGGCGTCTGGCGCACCACGGCGGGGCGACCATAGGCCTCGAACTTGCGGCTCGCCTTTTCCAGGCGGATTTCGACGTCGCGGTGATCCGACGGATCGAGCGGCACGATCGAATTCAGCCGGTTGGACGGGTGGCCGGCCGTCAACCGCACCTGCCAGCTGCCGTCATATTGCACGGATGCCGCCGGCCAGGCACGGAAGCCGACGGCCTCCAGCCTGCGCACCAGCGGCAGATTATGTTGGGAAATGGATGCCTGCGCCAATGACCGATCAGCTCCGATAGTCGCCATTGATCGCAACATATTCCTTGGTGAGGTCGCAGGTCCAGACGGTTGCCGTGCCGGCGCCGAGGCCGATATCGACTTTGACGGGGATATCCTGCGCCTTCATGACGTCAGAGGCGGCCTGCTCGGAATAATCCGGGTCGCGCTCGCCGTTGACGGCGACCCTGACGTCGCCGAACCAGATGGCGAGCCGGTCGCGGTCGGCCATCTCGCCCGATTTGCCGACGGCCATGACGATGCGGCCCCAATTGGCGTCTTCGCCGGCGGCGGCCGTCTTGACCAGCGGCGAATTGGCGATCGACAGCCCAATGCGCTTGGCGGCGGCATCGCTTTCGGCACCCGTCACGGTGATTTCGAGCATCTTGGTGGCGCCCTCGCCGTCACGTACCACCTGCAGCGACAGATCCTTCAACACGTCGTTGAGGGCCGCGCGGAAGGCGGCAAGGCGCGGGTCGTCGGCGCGTTCGATGCGGGCCTGGCCGTCCTCGGCCGCCGCCCCCGTCGCAAACAGCATCAGCGTATCGGAGGTGGAAGTGTCGCTGTCGACGGTCATGGAATTGAAGGTCGGGCCGACGCCGTCGGACAGCAGCGCCTGCAGCGCAGCCGGCGCGATATCGGCATCGGTGACGACGAAGGAGAGCATCGTCGCCATGTCGGGCGCGATCATGCCGGCGCCCTTGGCGATGCCGTTGATCGTGACGGCGACGCCGCCGATCTCGGCGCTGCGGGTCGAAACCTTCGGATAGGTGTCGGTCGTCATGATGGCCTTTGCGGCCTCGAACCAGAAATCGCCGGTGGCTTCAGCCTGCATCTTGTCCAGGACGCCTGAGAACTTGGTGGCATCGAGCGGCTCGCCGATGACGCCGGTCGAAGCAAGGTAGACTTCGTTTTCACCGCAGCCGACGGCAGCCGCAGCCGACTTCGCCGTCAGCGCGGTCGCCTGGCGGCCCTTCAGGCCGGTGAAGGCATTGGCATTGCCTGAGTTGACGACGACGGCGCGGGCGCTGCCATGGGGAAGGTTCGCCCGGCAGAAATCGACCGGCGCCGACGGGCACTTGGAGCGGGTGAAAACGCCGGCGACGGCGGCCGGTCTGTCGAAGACCATCATCAGCACGTCGGTACGGTTCTTATACTTGATGCCGGCAGAGGCCGTCGCCATACGCACGCCGCGCAGCGACGGCATCGAGACGAAGGATTTCGGAGCGAGCGGAGAGACGGAACCGGACATGATGCGACACCTGCCAAAGAGCATTTCCAGGCGAAAGGGAAACCGGCTCGCCTCCGGAAATGCGACACAACGATGATAGTGAAGGGCCCGGAAGAACCGGGCCCAGATACGATTATTACTGCTTCGGTGCCGGCGCGGCGGGCTCGCTGCCCGGCTCCGGCTGCTTGTTGGCCTGGTCGTAGCCCTTGCGCAGCGTCTCGTCGGTGATCTCGATCTTCGCCGAGGCCTTCGCCTTGTTCAGAAGCTCAAGATACTTGTCGCGCATGACGAGCTGACGAACCTGATCCTGCACCTGCTCGAAGGGCGGCGGCGGGGCGTCGCGCTTATCCTCGACCTTGATGACGTGATAGCCGAAATCGGTCTTGACCGGCGTCTTGGAGTAGGTGCCCTTCTCGAGCGCGAAGGCTGCGTCTTCGAATTCCTTGACCATGCGGCCACGCGAGAAATAGCCGAGATCACCGCCTTCCGACTTGTTCGGATCGGTGGACTTTTCCTTGGCGAGTTCAGCGAAATCCTTGCCGGCGTCGAGCTGCTTGATGATGTCCTTGGCTTCGTCCTCGGTCTTGACGAGGATATGACGAGCGTGGACTTCTTCCTGTTTCGGCAGGGCGGCGACTTCCTTGTCGTAGCGGGCCTTGACTTCTTCAGGCGTCACGATGTCGACCACATGCTTCTTGAAGTAGGCGTTGTGCAGCTCGCGGTCGGTGAGATACTGCATGCGCTTCTTGAATTCGTCGGTCTGGTCGAGCTTCTCGGCCGCAGCGTCGGCAGCCAGCAGCTTCACGTCGATGGCGGCGGAAAGGGCTGCGACCTTCTTCTGGTCATCGGGAAGCTGTGCCAGCTGCGGGTCGAGATTGGCGACCGCGAGGTCGAGTTCCGACTGGTGAATTTCCAGATTGCCGACCTTGGCGATGACGGCGTCATCGGCATGGGCCGGGGCCTGGAGCGCAACAAAAGTTGCAAACGCCAGAACGGCAAGCTTGTTGGTGCTCAACATGAAATACCCTTCAAAGTTACATCGCCGGCTTCAGCATCCTCTGAATCCAGCCCAAAATAGCCATCAGCACCGGATTGTGGCCTTTCTGTATCCGCCAAATCCGTTGACATCATTCGACCCCCCTCTTATCTGTCACGCAACCTCGCGTCCAGAACAGTTTCCGGGCGTTTTAAGGCGCGCGCCTGATTTTCGGCTGGGCCGCGAACAAGAAACGCCGGGGATGAATATTGAGAAAGGGCCAGTCATATGGTCAGCTTTGGCGGTATAGCCCGCAAGTTATTTGGGTCTTCCAACGACCGCCGCGTGCGGTCCTTCCAGCCGAACGTCGCTGCCATCAACTCTATCGAAGAGAAGACCAAGGCCCTGACGGACGAGCAGCTCGCGGCAAAGACCGCGGAGTTTCGTGCCCTGCTCGCCGAGGGCAAGACCCTCGACGACATTCTGGTGCCGGCTTTTGCCGTCGTTCGCGAAGCATCGCGCCGCGTTCTCGGCCTGCGACCTTTTGACGTACAGCTGGTCGGCGGCATGATCCTGCATTCGAATGCGATCGCCGAGATGAAGACCGGCGAAGGCAAGACCCTCGTCGCCACCCTGCCGGTCTATCTGAACGCGCTTTCCGGCAAGGGCGTGCACGTCGTCACCGTCAACGATTACCTCGCCCAGCGCGATGCCGCGACCATGGGCCGCGTCTACGGCTTCCTCGGCATGACCACCGGCGTCATCGTCCATGGCCTCTCCGACGAGGAGCGCCACGCGGCCTATGCCTGCGACATCACTTACGCCACCAACAACGAACTCGGCTTCGATTATCTGCGCGATAACATGAAGTACGAGAAGAGCCAGATGGTCCAGCGCGGCCACAACTTCGCGATCGTCGACGAAGTGGACTCGATCCTCGTCGACGAGGCGCGCACGCCGCTGATCATCTCTGGCCCGCTCGACGACCGCTCCGAACTCTATAATACGATCGACGCCTACATTCCGTTGCTGGTCCCCAGCGATTACGAGATCGACGAGAAGCAGCGCTCGGCCAACTTCTCCGAAGAGGGCACCGAGAAGCTGGAAAACCTGCTCCGCCAGGCCGGTCTGTTGAAAGGCAACGCACTCTACGACATTGAGAACGTCGCGATCGTCCACCATGTCAACAACGCGCTGAAGGCCCACAAGCTCTTCCAGCGCGACAAGGACTATATCGTCCGCAACGACGAAGTCGTCATCATCGACGAGTTCACCGGCCGCATGATGCCGGGCCGCCGCTATTCGGAAGGCCAGCACCAGGCGCTCGAAGCCAAGGAAAGAGTGCGGATCCAGCCGGAAAACCAGACGCTGGCCTCGATCACCTTCCAGAACTACTTCCGCATGTACGACAAGCTCGCCGGCATGACCGGCACGGCGCAGACGGAAGCGGAAGAATTCGGCAACATCTACAATCTCGACGTCGTCGAGGTCCCGACCAACCTGCCGGTCAAGCGTATCGACGAGGACGACGAGGTCTACCGGACCTTCGACGAAAAGTTCAAGGCGATCATCGAGGAAATCCTCGACGCGCATAAGCGCGGCCAGCCGGTGCTTGTCGGCACCACCTCGATCGAAAAGTCGGAACTGCTCGCCGATCGCCTGCGCAAGCAGGGCTTCGACGACTTCCAGGTACTGAATGCCCGCTACCACGAGCAGGAAGCCTATATCGTTGCCCAGGCCGGCGTGCCGGGCGCCGTGACGATCGCCACCAACATGGCCGGTCGCGGTACCGACATCCAGCTCGGCGGTAACCTCGACATGCGTATCGAGCGCGAACTCGGCGAAGTCGAAGCCGGTCCCGAGCGCGACGCCCAGATCCAGGCGATCGTCGAGGAGATCAAGGAACTCAAACAGAAGGCGCTCGCCGCCGGCGGTCTCTACGTCATCGCCACCGAACGCCATGAAAGCCGGCGCATCGACAACCAGCTGCGCGGCCGCTCCGGCCGTCAGGGCGACCCCGGCCGCTCGAAATTCTACCTTTCGCTTCAGGACGACCTGATGCGCATCTTCGGTTCCGACCGCATGGACAGCATGCTGACCAAGCTCGGTCTCAAGGAAGGCGAGGCGATCGTCCATCCCTGGATCAACAAGGCCCTGGAGCGCGCTCAGAAGAAGGTCGAAGCCCGCAACTTCGATATCCGCAAGAACCTCCTGAAGTATGACGACGTTCTCAACGATCAGCGCAAGGTGATCTTCGAGCAGCGCCTCGAACTGATGGAATCGACCAATATTTCCGAAACCGTTTCCGACATGCGCCGTGAGGTGATCGAGGACATGGTCGAAAAGCATATCCCCGAGCGCGCCTATGCCGAACAATGGGATGCTGTCGGCCTGAAGACCGGCGTTACCAATATTCTGAACCTCGATCTGCCGATCGAGGACTGGTTCAAGGAAGAAGGTATCGGCGAGGACGATATTCGCGAGCGCCTGACGGAAGCGACCAACGCCGCCTTCACGGAAAAGGCCGAGCGTTTCGGCGACGATATCATGCATTATGTCGAACGCTCGATCGTCATGCAGACGCTCGATCATCTCTGGCGCGAGCACATCGTCAATCTCGACCATCTGCGCTCCGTCATCGGCTTCCGCGGTTACGCCCAGCGCGATCCGCTGCAGGAATACAAATCGGAAGCCTTCGAACTGTTCACGGCGCTGCTCAACAATCTGCGCGAGGCCGTCACCGCCCAGCTGATGCGCGTCGAGCTGGTGCAGCAGGCCCCTGCCGAGCCAGAACCGCCGCTGATGCAGGCCCATCACCTGGATCCGACAACCGGCGAGGACGATTTCACCCCGGCGGTCTACCAGGCGTCGGAAGTCATCGTTTCTCCGGAGAACCGCAACCCCGATGACCCGGCCACCTGGGGCAAGGTCGGCCGCAACGAGACCTGCCCTTGCGGTTCCGGCAAGAAATACAAGCATTGCCACGGCGCCTTCGAGCAGGCCTGAGGCAAGCCGCAAAGACTGCGAAAATGCCGCCTTCGGGCGGCATTTTCTTTTTGCGGCACCATCGGAAAACCGGGATGTCGGCGTCGGGCAGCAGGCTCGATCCGGAACCGTTTCTTAACCCTGTTCTGTCAAGACTTCAGCGACGATTTGCCTGACCTTTAGAGTTTTGCGTGTTCATCATGGCAGTCATAGAAACAGCGGAGAAAATGCTGCCCGCGGGTCTGCGCCCGATCGGCAGCCGTACGCTGCGCATGCTTGCGGCCGTGCTCACCGAACGCGGTGAGAAGGCGGCCGCCCAGCGCATGGCGCTGACCGCTTTTGCGATCCGCATCCTCAGCGCGGCACTCGCCTTCGTCTCCCAGATCGTGCTTGCCCGGCTGATGGGCGAATATGAATACGGCATCTTCGTTTTCGTCTGGGTGCTGGTCGTCGTCTTCGGCGATCTCTCGTGCCTTGGGTTCCACACGGCAATCGTCCGTTTCCTGCCGCAATACCGGGCAGCGGGCGCCTTCGAGGAAATCCGCGGCCTGACCGGCACGGCGCGCATCTTCGCGCTGCTTTCCGGCACGGCGGTGCTCGCCGCCGGCATGCTCGGACTGCATTTCTTCGGCCATATGATCCAGGTCTATTATCTCGTCCCGATCTTCCTCGGCCTGCTCGCCATGCCGATGATCGCGCTCGGCGACATTCTGGAAGGCACGTCGCGGGCCAACCATTGGCCGGTCATGGCGCTGAGCCCCGTTTATATCGTCCGACCGATCCTCATCATCGCCTTCATGCTGATCGCCATTGCCGCCGGCGCCGAGCATACGGCCGTCACCGCCATGCAGGCAGCGCTCGCCGCGACCTTCGTCACCGCCCTTGGCCAGTATGCCGCAACGCTCTATCGCCTTCGACGGCATTATGACGAAGGCCCGCGCAAGGTCGATTTCCTCGCCTGGTTCAGCGTCGCCTTTCCGATTTTCCTGATCGAGGGCGTGAGCTTCCTGCTCACCAATTCCGATGTCGTCGTGGTCGGCATTTTCCTCGAGCCGCACGACGTCGCCATCTACTTCGCCGCCGCCAAGACGATGGCACTGGTGCATTTCATCAATTTCTCGGTCAAGGCAGCCTCCGGCCCGCGCTTTTCCTCGATCATCGCCGAAGGCGACCATGGCCAGCTCGCGACCGCCGCCATCGATGCCGCCCGCTGGACCTTCTGGCCGGCGCTCGCCGTCGGTCTTGCGGTGCTTGCCGCCGGACATCTTCTGCTGTCGCTGTTCGGCGGCGCCTTCACCTCGGGTTATCTGGTCATGGCGATCCTGCTTGCCGGCATCCTTGCCAAGGCGTTGGTCGGCCCGGCCGAAACGCTGCTGATGATGGCGGGCAAGCAGAACCTCTGCGTTGCGCTCTATGCCGGCGCCTTGGCCGCCAATGTCGGCCTCAACCTTGCTTTGATCCCGCATTACGGCATCGAAGGCACCGCGATTGCCACGGCCTCGGCCATGGCGGTCGAGGCAATCCTGCTGCATCTGGCCGTCCGCCGCACGCTCGACATCGTCCTTTTCGCCTTCGCCAGCCCCGCCGCCGCAACGCCAGAAATGAGAGTTCGATAGATGGTGCGTATTCCCCCCGTGACCGAAAGCACCGACAGCACCGCCAACCGCATGGTGCATGATCTGGCCGCGCTGAATTTCGAGGCGCCGCAGGCGGAAGCACGCGCCGAGATCGGCCGGCCGGGGCGCGAACTCTGCCTTTATCCCGGCAAGCTCGGCTATGAGCTTCAGGAAGAGCTCGACTTTCTCTCCAACCGGGCAATGGAGCCGAACGTCTTCTTTTCCGGCCGTTTCCTGGCACCCGCCATGCCCCGGCTCGAAGACCGGCAGGTGAACTTCGCCCTGATCCGCGACCACAATGCCGGCCGCAGCCGCATGCGCTTTCTGTTGCCGTTTTCGATCGACAAGCCGGGCTTTGCCGTCGGCCCGTCGATCATCCGCGGCTGGTCGAACAGCTTCGGCCCGCTCGGCACGCCGCTCGTCGATAGCGAAGATGCCGCCGAGACCCTCGACAATCTCTTCGAGGGACTGACGGCGCGCGATCTCAATCTGCCCGGCATCATGGTTCTGCCGGATCTCAGGCTGAACGGCATCTTCGTGCGCATGGTCAAGGCCGTGGCGCTCAGCCGCAATCTCCCCGTCACTGTCACCAATCCCTATTTGCGCCCGATGCTGCAGAGCGACGAAGAGGCGCCGGCCTATCTCAGCCGCACCATCTCCTCCTCGCATATGCGCGAGATGCGCCGCCAGTGGCGTCTGCTGGAGGAACAGGGAACGGCGGTCTATGCCGTCGCCCGCCAGCCGCGCGAAATCCATGTCCGCTTCGAGGAATTCCTGGCGATGGAAGCCGGCGGCTGGAAGGGCAAGCGGCGAAGCGCTCTCGTCACCGATCGCTATCATACGGCCTTCGCCCGCGAGGCGGTGTCGAACCTTGCCGCCGTCGATGCCGTGCGCGTTCACACGATCGATCTCAACGGCAAGGCGATCGCCGCCATCGTCGTGCTGATGATGGGCGGTGAGGCCTATACCTGGAAGACCGCCTATGACGAGAACTATGCCCGCTATTCGCCGGGCAAGCTGTTGATGAGCGAACTCACCGAATGGCATCTCGACGACGCCAATATCGTCCGCTCCGATTCCTGCGCCGTCTCCGACCACCCGATCATGAGCCGCTTCTGGCAGGAGCGCGAGGAAATGGGAACACTGGTGATCGGCCTGACGCAGAACAGCGACCGCGACATGCGCCAGGTCACAGCCCAGCTCCATATGTACCGCAGCACCCGCAACATGGCGAAGATGCTGCGCGAAAAGATCATGTCGCTGGCCGGCCGGAGCTGACACCTTTTGTTTTTATGCATATCGTTCTCCCGGAACCGCTGCACACTTCCGGGCGATGTGCATTAACCTTCGGCGGCCGCTTTCTCACGCAGCAGCCGGCGGATCACCTTGCCGGTGGTGGTCAGCGGCAGGGCCTCGATGAATTCCACCTCGCGCGGATATTCGTGCATCGAAAGCCGCGTCTTCACCCATTCCCTGATGTCGGCCGCCAGCGCCTCGCTTGGATGATGGCCGGGCGACAGCACGATATAGGCTTTGACGATTTCGGTGCGCACCGCATCCGGCTTGCCGACGGCGGCGGCAAGCTGCACGGCGGGATGGCCGATCAGGCAATCCTCGATCTCGGCAGGGCCGATACGATACCCGGATGAGGTGATCACGTCGTCGTCGCGGCCTTCGAAGGTGACATAGCCCTCGTCATCCTGCCGGCCGATATCGCCGGTGAGCATCCAGCCCTTGACGAATTTTTTCTCGGTCGCCGCCGCATCGTTCCAATAGCCGAGGAACATGACGGGATCGGGACTGGCGATGGCGATCTGGCCCGGCTCACCGGCCGGCAACTCGTCACCCGCATCATTGACGATCGCAACACAATGCCCAGGCACCGCCCGCCCTATCGCGCCCGCCTTGGTCACAGCATAGGCGGCGCTCGAAGCGAGCACGAAATTGCACTCCGTCTGACCGTAGAATTCATTGACGGTGATGCCGAGCGCGCGCCGCGCCCATTCATAGGTCTCCCGGCCGAGCGCCTCGCCGGCCGATCCGATGGTACGCAGCACCAGGTCATATTTCGAGCGCGGATCGGAAACGGCGCGCATCAGCCGCAATGCCGTCGGCGGAATGAAGGCGTTGCGCACCCTCATCTCCGCCATGATGCGGTAGGCCATGTCGGCATCGAATTTCTGTGCCGGCGACGAGACGACGGGAACGCCGAGCAGCAGGCTCGGCAGCAGCGCGTTGAGCAGCCCTCCCGCCCAGGCCCAGTCGGACGGCGTCCAGACCTTGTCGCCGGCCCGCGGAAAACCCTCATGGGCGAACTGCATGCCGGGGATATGCCCGGGCAGGACGCGGTGGCCATGCAGGGCACCCTTGGGCGGCCCCGTCGTTCCCGACGTGAAGATCATCAGCGCCGGATCGTCCGGGCCGGTCCTGGCAACCTCGAACACAGGGGAATGGCCGTCGACCAGCTCGCCGAAGGCGGCCGCATCGGCACTCACCCCGTCGATGCTGACGATATGTTTCAGCATCGGCAGCCGATCACGGATCTGCCGGATGCGCTCGAGACCGAAGCCATTGGTGACGATCGCCGCCACGCCTGCCGCCTTCAGCCGGTATTCCAACGCCTCGACGCCGAAGAGCAGCGCCAGCGGCAGCGCGATCGCGCCGGTCTTGTAGATCGCCACATGCGCGATCACCGTCTCGAAGGATTGCGGCAGGAGCAGCGCGACGCGATCGCCGCGTTTGATATCAAGCGAGACGAGCGCATTGGCGAAGGCCGAGGAACGGTCGGCGAGCACGCGATAGGTCATTGCCCGGTGATCGCCGTCCGGGCTGAAATGTTCGAGGCAGACGCGTTCGGGCGCCCGGGCCGCCCAGTCGTCGCTGACGGCACGGCCGATATTGAAATCTTCGGGAATCCGCCACGAGAAATCGCGATAGAGATCGTCGTAGCGATCATGAGGCGGCAGTATCATAGGCGAAATCCGGTGAATGTTGCACCAGCTAACACCTTATGCTGCAAATGCGCAAGCGGACGGACCGGCGGTGGCAGGCGCGGCTGAAAAGCCATCACGCATTCTTGTGCGCGGGCCGGAACGAATTCTTCGACGGACGCCCTGCGACTTTGCCGGTTTCCGCACTAGATCATGAAAAGCCGCCGGGGGCATCGAATTGGATCGTCGAATTCATCACGGAGTCGTTTCATGGAATATGCGAAATTTGGAAAGACCGGGCTGGAAGTCTCGAAAATCTGCCTGGGCTGCATGACCTTCGGCGATCCCGGCCGCGGCAATCACGCCTGGAGCCTGCGGGAGGAAGAAAGCCGGGCGATGATCCGGCAGGCGATCGACCTCGGCATCAATTTCCTCGACACCGCCAACACCTATTCCAACGGCTCTTCGGAAGAGATCGTCGGCCGCGCCATAAAGGACTTCGCCAAGCGCGAGGACATCGTGCTCGCGACCAAGGTGTTCAACCGCATGCGGCCTGGCCCGAACGGCGCCGGCCTGTCGCGCAAGGCGATCTTCGATGAGATCGACAACAGCCTGCGCCGCCTCGGCACCGATTAC
Source organism: Rhizobium esperanzae (assembly GCF_014197615.1). GTDB lineage: Bacteria > Pseudomonadota > Alphaproteobacteria > Rhizobiales > Rhizobiaceae > Rhizobium > Rhizobium esperanzae_A. The sequence continues at coordinate 72,984 of NZ_JACIFY010000023.1, read as the reverse complement.
GTCGACCTCTACCAGATCCACCGTTTCGATTACACGACGCCGATCGAGGAAACGCTGGAAGCACTGCACGACGTCGTCAAATCGGGCAAGGCGCGGTATATCGGCGCTTCCTCCATGTATGCTTGGCAGTTCGCCAAGGCGCTCTACATCTCCAGGCTGAACGGCTGGACCGAATTCGTCAGCATGCAGGACCACCTGAACCTGCTCTACCGCGAGGAAGAGCGCGAAATGCTGCCGCTCTGCGAGGACCAGAAAATCGCCGTCATCCCCTGGAGCCCGCTGGCCCGTGGCCGCCTGACCCGCGACTGGGACGAGGCGACGGCACGCAGCGAGACCGACGAATTCGGCAAGACGCTCTATAACAAGTCCATCGATGCCGACCGCAGGATCGTCGAAACTGTGGCGGAGATCGCCAAAGCCCGCGGCATCTCCCGCGCCCAGATCGCCACCGCCTGGATCCTGCAGAAAAGCGCCGTGACCGCCCCGATCATCGGCGCTTCCAAGCCGAACCACCTTGGCGACGCCGTTGCCGCACTCTCCGTCAAGCTCACCGCCGAGGAAATCGCCGCGCTGGAAGCGCCCTACGTCCCGCACGCCATTGCCGGCTTCAAGTAGGCACGTTCCCATCTTCACCGACAGGCGGAGAGGGGATCGAATGTCCTTGCGAGCCTGAGATTATGCCCGGCTGCCGGGATCGAGCTGCCGGCGCATTGTCACCAGAAACTGCTCGGCAAGCGCCCTGTCTTCGACCGCGCGGGCGAGAATGACGGCGCCCATCATCGATGACAGCGTCGTCGCGGCATTGGCGCGGCGCTCCTCTTCGCTCTCGCCGGGAACGATATCGGCGAGTGTGTCGACCAGCACCGACAGCCCATCGCTGAACACGGCCCGAACGGCGCCGCGGCTGCGGCTCACCTCCTGGATCAGCGTGGCGAAAACGCAGCTGCCGCCCGGATCGTCGACCGTGCGCCAGTGGATATAATGATCGAGAAGTGCCGCCAGCGGCCGCTCCGGCTCCTCCGCAATATGCTCCTTCCAGCGCGTCTCGACCTTCTCAATGAGATTACGGCTGACCTCGAGCGCCAGATCGTCCTTCGAGCCGAAATGGCCGTAGAAGCCGCCATGCGTCAGCCCCGCCGCCTTCATGATGTCGGCGACGCCGACCCCGTCGAAGCCGTTCTCACGGAAGAGCACGCCGGCAACGCTCAGGATTTTCTCTCGGTTTTCGGCAAATTTTTCGCGGCTGACCCGCATTTTCATCTCCAGAAATAGTCGCTTGACAAAATATATGACGTCCATCATGAATAAGCAACAAATATGATGACCATCATGTAAATCAGGCCTCTATTCTCCCGAACCCGAATCCAACGGAATTTCGCCCCATGGTCTCCACAGCCCTTGCTTCTACCCTTGCCCGGCGCAACATCCACTACGGCTGGGTCGTCGTTGCCGCGACCTTCCTCACCATGCTGGTGACAGCAGGCGCCATGGGCGCACCCGGCGTGCTCATCAAGCCGCTGCAGGACGAGTTCGGCTGGGAGACCTCGCAGATCTCCTCGGCGCTGGCGATCCGCCTGATTCTGTTCGGCTTCATGGGTCCCTTCGCAGCCGCCTTCATGAATTATTTCGGCGTGCGCAAGGTCATCGTCTTCGCGCTCGCCCTGATCGGCGCCGGCTTCGTCGGCTCGCTGTTCATGACCAAGCTTTGGCATCTGCTGGCGCTCTGGGGCATCGTCGTCGGTTTCGGCACCGGCCTGACGGCCATGGTGCTGGCGGCGACGGTCTCCACCCGCTGGTTCACCAAGCATCGGGGCCTCGTCGTCGGCATGCTTTCGGCAAGCTCCGCCACCGGCCAGCTGGTCTTTCTGCCGCTGATGGCCGAGTTGACGGAGCGCTACGGCTGGCGATCGACGGTGTTTTTCGTCTGCGCCATGATCATGGTCGCAGCTTTTGCCGTCCTTGCCTTCATGCGGGATCGCCCGGCCGACCTCAACCTGCCCTCGCTCGGCGAAACCGATGTAACGCCGCCGCCGGCAAGCACCTCTCTCGGCACCGCGCTGATGACGCCGATCACCGTGCTCAGGGAAATCTCGAAGACTTCGACCTTCTGGATCCTGTTTGCCACGTTCTTCATCTGCGGCCTCAGCACCAACGGCCTGATCCAGACCCATTTCGTCACCCTCTGCGGCGATTTCGGCATCGTGCCGGTGGCCGCCGCCAGCGTGCTGGCCGTCATGGGCATCTTCGATTTCTTCGGCACCATCGGCTCCGGCTGGCTGTCCGACCGCTTCGACAATCGCTGGCTGCTGTTCTTCTATTACGGCTTTCGCGGCCTCTCGCTGCTCTACCTGCCCTTCAGCGATTTCAGCTTTTACGGCCTTTCCATCTTCGCCATCTTCTACGGCCTCGACTGGATCGCCACCGTGCCGCCGACCGTCAAGATCGCCGCCGACCGCTTCGGCCGTGAAAAGGCCGGCCTCGTCTTCGGCTGGGTCTTTGCCGGCCATCAGCTGGGCGCCGCCACCGCCGCCTATGGCGCCGGCCTCTCGCGCACCGAGCTTTCGAGCTACCTGCCTGCCTTCTTCGTCGCCGGCGCCTTCTGCCTGCTGGCCTCGATCCTGGCGATCACCCTGAAGAAATCCGGCCTGAGCGCCCCGGCGCCTGCCGGCGCCCATTGATATCGGACAGCCTCCGGCCTCGAAACGAGGCCGGATCTCTCTACCGGATCAGTCCGATAACTTCGCTTGCCCGTCTTGCATCTGCGGCCGCCCGCATGTTAGACAGCCGCCCGTATCCGTTGCCCCATTGGCGGAATTGGTAGACGCGCTCGACTCAAAATCGAGTTTCGAAAGAAGTGCTGGTTCGACCCCGGCATGGGGCACCAGCCTACGCTCTATGAGCTTCGGCTTGTCGCGCCGCAGTTCCGTCAGGAACGAAGGCGGACTGGTTCGATCATGCTCCCGATAGCAGCACCATCATCCCGAATACAATCGCGTCGCGCCTCCGCATCATCAAGCTGACGCGGAAGCACGCAACGAATTCGCATTCAGCCGAAACTACTTGTTCTTCAACAGCCACATCTTGCCGGCCATGGTGATGCCGTAGACGTCTTTCGCGCCGTCGTCATCCAGGTGCCGCCGCTCGAGGAAACCCGGCTCCTTCAGCTCGCCCAGCGTCTTGGCAGTGACCGATTTGATTTTCTGCGGCCGTTCTTTCCAACGGTCGTTCTTTGCATAAGTCACTGTCGCGTTCTGATGCGTCCATTTATTGGCTGGCTGAGGGTAAAGGTCTCCATCCCTGGCGAGTTTCAGTGCGGCGATCTGGGACGGCGTAAGTTCAATCATCGTGGAAAATCCTGTGCAGGCGGTATTTGCGCTGGGAGTGCGCTTCTACCAAAGGCGTGCTCATAACACCGACGGACGACTTTCACCACTGTATTGAGAGATTGGCGCAGGAAAGGCGAAACCCGGCTCTTGGGAACCGGGCTTCGTCTTTCGTGCATGTCCGGTTAATCGCAACGGCGAACCGTCCTGGTGACTTCGCCTTCGTCGGTCTGGCGGGTGACGCTTCTGGTTTCGCAGCCGCTGTCGCGATAGCGCCGGTGCTCACGTTCGCGCACCGCACCGACAGTGACGCCACGCTCGCTGACGGTGATGCCGGGCCGGACCCGCTCATGACGATTATCGTGATGAGCGCCGACTTATATGCTGGTCGGGAAGCGCCAGCGCTACAAACGTTGATTATCGGATCCGGGCTGGCAACGCAAAGTCTACAGTTGACTTCGTCTGCAACCCCACAATAGTGCGACAGGCAGGGGATGAATCAGTATGAATGACGATAAAAAAATAAGTATTCTTCAGGGTGCCCTGAAATCCCGCCGACTCGTGGTTGTTCTCGGAACAGGTGTTAGCCTAGCTCTGACGGATGCAACCGAGAAGGCGTTGTCCTGGAAAGGATTGATCCGAATGCATACGAGTATTCCGTAAAAAAAGGCATTCTGACGAGCGAGCAGCAAGCTCGATGGTTTGGACAAATTCATTCCGACGATATCGACGAATTAGTTGGAGCCGCCGAATTTGTTGGAAGAAAGCTGGACGCACCTTACAGTAACACCTACGCGAGGTGGATGCAGGATACGTTCTCGCATATCGCACCAATTAAGAATCGGATGTTTGAAGCACTGAGCATCATCGGAGGGAGTGGAGCGAAAATTTGCACGCTGAATTACGATACATTGGCGGAGCAAGTCACAGGCAAGCGCAGTTTCTTATTGGAACGGAAGAATGATCTCGCCTCATTTGTTACGGAATCATCTCCTGCCATAATGCACCTGCATGGGTGTTGGGAGGAGCCTTCGTCGTGCATCCTAGGGATAAGAGATTATCAAAAAGCAATTGGGAGCGATGTCCGCGACCTTTTTCAACGGCATATGGGGGCATTCAACAACCTGCTCTTCATAGGGTGCGGGGACACTTTCGAAGATCCGAATTTCTCGAATCTAATTGGGTGGCTGCGCACCAATCTTTCAGATGTAGGCGCTAGACATTTTGCTCTCGTTTCCTCAACTGAAGCACTCATGCGCGACACCGATCCTAGGTGGCGCGACTTCGTTGATCCGCTATCTTATGGCGACCACTATTCCGACCTTCCAGACTTTCTAATCAAGTTGTTCGGCGTTGGCTTAGAAAGCCAAGCGGTTATGGCACCGCTGATTAATCACGACACTCAAGCACAGCTTGTAATAAGCGAGTATCTATCTAGCCTCATTAAAGATTGTGGGCAGATGACGCTGGAAGGCATCAGAGCCGACAACGAAACCGCACAGCGCAAATTTGACTTAGAGCGGCTTTTTGTACCACTCGATGTGGATCCGATTCCGCCTGATATCTCACCAAACGATCCTGATCGTGAGGCCAAACTAAACAAATGGCATCGAGAACACGAAACCACAGCCTTCGGCGAAGCTTTTGACATCTCGCCGAAGATGGCAATTCTTGCATTGCCTGGAGGAGGTAAGACTTTCCTCCTAAAGAGGTTAGCGGTGGCCTATGCCGACGCTAAAAGACGAGGTAGCAGCGACGACCATCTTCCTGAACTTGATTTACTTCCTGTTTTGATTAGATGCCGAGAATGGCGCCATTTCATCGATAAACCAATTTTAAGTTTACTTCAGCATATCGACGAGATTACAGGAAATTTGAAGCTTCGCGGCTTGAGAGACGCGTTGCTACCGCATTTCGAGAAGGGAAATGTTCTTCTATTGGTGGATGGCCTCGATGAAATTCACGATGACGGCCTCAGATTAACATTCACAGAGAACCTTGAGAAGTTTGTCGAGACTTACCCAAACGTGAGACTCGTCGTAACTAGCAGAGAAGCGAGCTTCAGCTTGGTGGCACCGTCCATCTCGCGGTTTTGTACGAAATGGCGAATAGCCCCTCTTCAGCCAGATACCATAAAATTACTATCGAGTTACTGGCATGTAATAATGGTAGCAAATCGCGCAGATGCTGAAACAGAAGCTGCTCAGATTTCCCAACAAATCTTGCACACGGATGCGCTACGTCGCCTTGCCGAAAATCCCTTACTGCTCACAATGCTGCTGGTTGTAAAACATAGCAACGGCCGACTTCCGCCTGATAAAGTTAGTCTTTACGATAGAGCGGTCGATGTCCTCCTGGACACCTGGAACATTAAAGGCCATCAAGCGCTAAATGTAAAAGAATCTGTACCGCAACTGGCTGCGATCGCCTTTGATTTAATGCTTGAAGGACGTCAGACTGCTACATTTCGCGAGTTGGCGACAATTCTTGATGCTGCGAGGGAGGAGTTCCCACATCTCAAGCGAATAGCGAAGGATGACGCTACCACTTTCTTGGAGAGGGTAGAATTACGGTCGAGCCTTCTAGTCGAAGCTGGGCACCAGCTTCAAGGCAGCAAACCTGTTCCCTTCTATCAGTTCCGACATTTGACGTTTCAGGAATACCTCGCTGCAATTGCCGCAGTTGATGGACACTACCTTGGATACAAGACCGGAGACAATTTACTTACGCCCCTTCGGAAGCGCCTATTCACCAAGGAATGGAAAGAGGTAATTCCGATGGCGGCTGTGCTTGCCGGCAAGAGCGCTGAGCCACTGATGGAAGCAATTGTAGCAGGTGCCAACACGATAAAGAAGCGATTGCTTGAATCTAGGTCATTTCCCGAATTTCAAAAGTGGAAGGACGGGGAGAAGCTACCGGACACCATCTCGCTGCTATGCGAATGCCTCGCTGAAGGAGCTCAAGCATCCAATGGTGTGCTTGCAGAGGCGGTTGATATCCTCGCCCATTTCGCTCGCGGCTGCAGAACAAATAACGGCTGGAGCGCTCTCGCAAGAGGACCTTATGGTGATGAGTTGAGAGACAGAGCATGGGAGCTATATGTAGGTAGGAAAGTTTGGAAAGAATGCTGGATACGGAACACTTACGGCTTCCTCTCCTATCTCGCTCATGATCGGGAATACTGGTCTAAGGGCCGAGGGCACGAAGTTCTAACTCAGTTGCTTTCGAGCGAGAATGAGCGGGAGGTAGTCACCGGGCTCCTGATAATCTGCTGTTCTCATTGGGCCGATCAGCACATTGAATATCGAATCACCGATTTCATTGATGTTATAGAAGCACGTTTATTCAGCGAGCACCCACAGGTCATAGAAGCAGCGTGCTGGGCTTGGGGATGGGTGATCGCAAGGCTTCCCGAAGTAAAGTATGACACCCGTATACTTCAGCGGCTTTTGGACTTATGGACTCAAGAAAATCACCAAGAAATGGCCAGTTTTGCCCTGTCACGCATTAACGCAAACAGGAATAGTTGGCGACCAACACTAAGCAAGGAACTTGTTTCTCTAATAACTGCCGGCCTAGATAGGCGTCGCCCGTCGCTAGACAATCGAGATCGATTGAATGAATATGAAGCAGCTTTAGCAGTTGCCTTTTATTCTCGGCATTTTTCAGACAAAAAAATCGTGTCCGCTTTGAAAAAGTCGCCACAACGCCAGTACAACCTGCCCTGGAAGACCCAGTTTGGATTTGACGCAGACTGATTGTGAATGATTAACGGTGGATTTGTCGACTTAACCGTCAACAAAGCACCATATTGACAGACGAAACCCGGCTCTTGGGAACCGGGCTTCGTCTTTCGTGCATGTCCGGTTAATCGCAACGGCGAACCGTCCTGGTGACTTCGCCTTCGTCGGTCTGCCGGGTGACGCTTCTGGTTTCGCAGCCGCTGTCGCGATAGCGGCGGTGCTCACGTTCGCGCACCGCACCGAAAGTGACGCCACGCTCGCTGATGGTAATGCCGGGCCGAACCCGCTCGTGACGATAACCATCGTCATAGGAACGTTCCCTGACATAGACGCTGTCGGCCAGAGCAGGCGCTGCAAACGAGCAGGCGGCAAGGGCCGCCACAGTACAGTTGAGGATGATCTTCCGCATGTCGTTTCTCCTTTCTTGATGAAAGGGCAACGACAAAAGACCCAACTGGTTCCAACAGCGCCGAGCGCCCGGTCACTTGGCAGGCGACGGCAGACTATAGCTGCGTCTCACCGGCAGGACGCGGAACGACTAAGCGCTCGCCATCCAAATCACCTGTTTAATTTTGCGCGCGCTTCGTCCAAAGTGACCGCCGCTAAAGAAGAGAGGCCGGACGTGCATCAGGAAGTAGGACTCATCGCGACGGTTGCCGTCAGTTTCGTTTTCGCGGCGATTCTCGGCTATGGCGCCGATCGGCTCCGGCTGCCCCCGCTCGTCGGCTATCTCTTGGCCGGCATCCTGATGGGGCCGTTCACGCCGGGCTTCGTCGCCGATACCGCTCTTGCCGGCCAGCTCGCCGAAATGGGCGTCATCCTTCTGATGTTCGGCGTCGGCCTGCATTTTTCCGCTTCCGATCTGCTTGCCGTGCGCGGCATCGCCGTGCCGGGCGCGATCGGACGGATCATTCTCGCCACCCTGTTGGGCATCGGCCTTTGCAAACTCTCGGGTTGGAGCCTCGGCGCCGGCATCGTCCTCGGCCTCAGCCTGTCGGTCGCCAGCACCGTGGTTCTCCTGAAGGCGCTGGAGGAGCGCAATCTCGTCAACGCTCCGAGCGGACGTGTTGCAGTCGGCTGGCTGATCGTCGAGGATCTGGTGATGGTGTTGGCGCTGGTGCTGCTGCCGGCGCTCGCCGAGCTTCTGGGCGGCAACGCTGCCGCGACAACCAACCACGGCCTCGGCGAGCTGCCGCTGGTGCTGACGATCGGCCTGACGCTGTTGAAGGTGGCGGCTTTCGCCGCCATGGCGATCTTCCTCGGTCCCCGCATCGTGCCCTGGCTGCTGACGATGATCGCCCGCACCGGCTCGCGGGAGTTGTTCACGTTGACGGTCCTGGCAATCGCGCTCGGCATCGCCTTCGGCTCGGCGGCGATCTTCGGCGTTTCCTTTGCGCTCGGCGCTTTTTTTGCCGGCGTCGTCATGAGCGAATCCCAGCTCAGCCACCGGGCGGCGGCCGATTCGCTGCCGCTGCAGAACGCCTTCTCTGTGCTGTTCTTCGTCTCCGTCGGCATGCTCTTCGACCCGTCGATCCTGGTGCGCCAGCCGCTGGCGGTGATCGGCGCGCTGGCGCTCGTCATCCTCGGCAAGGGCATCATCACCTTCGCGCTCGTCATATTGCTGCGATATCCGATCGGCCTGGGGCTGACATTGGCCGGCGGCCTTGCCCAGATCGGCGAATTTTCCTTCATCCTCGCCGGCCTCGGCGTGTCGCTCGGGCTGCTGCCGCATGAGGGCCAGGATCTGATCCTGGCCGCCGCCATCCTGTCGATCACGCTGAACCCGATCGTCATTCTCGCGACCGACGGATTGAAAAAATACGCCCATTCGACATGGCCCTCGCTCTTCGAAAACTACGGCAGAAAGAGGCAGAAGACGCTCGGCAAGGAACTGGAAAAGATCAGGGCGCTCGGCGAGGAACGCGAGCGCCAGCATCAGTTGAAGATGCAGCAGCTGATCGAAACCTTCCCGCTGTTCTCTCAGGTCAGCGAGGACGCGCAGGAGGAGCTGCTGCTGCTCTTCAAGGCAAATTCCGCCCCTCCTGGCGAACGCGTCATTCGCCGCGGCGACCGCGGCGACAGCATGTACTTCATCTCGTCGGGAGCGGTGGAGGTGCGGCTTGCGAGCGGCGCGATCCGCCTGGAGCCGGGCGCCTTCTTCGGCGAAATGGCGCTTCTCACCGGCGGACGGCGCACCGCCGACGTCATCGCCGTCGATTTCTGCCAGTTCGAGGTGCTCGAGCGGCGCGACTTCAACATGTTCATGTCACACCATCCCAATCTGCGCGCCGCCGTCAGCGAGATGGCCCAGAAGCGCACGGAGATGAACGTCCTGCGTCAGCAGTGGGAAAAGTCGATGGATCTGTCCTGAATCGCAAATCGCAGGTGGAATAATCCCCTGCGGCAAAACCGGCTGGCTGAAAATCTCAGCGCGCCGGCCAATAGCCGTCGGAGCGGAAATCCTCGGGGATCGGGTCGAGCCGCGACAAGGCTTCCGCGGCGAAATCGATCTGCAGCGACAAGTGCTTGAGAGCCGCCAGCATCGGCATGCCGGTCGCAAACTCCCGGATACGCTGCAGATGACAGCCGCTTTCGCTGAGCCGCCGCGCCGCTTCTCGGCGCACGTCGTCGGGGCTCGGCCTGCCGCCCGCTTCGGCCTGGACATTCATTGGCACGGCCCGCCCCAGCCCGCCTTCGATCACTTTGAACATTCTTTTGCCACCCTGCACGTCGACCCAATTCAGCTGGAGCATGGCCTCGTCCGAAAACCGCCCACACTTTTCGGCATCATGCTCTGCAGCCTGCCGCAGAATGACCGATTCGCCATCCCGTGAAATCTTGGGAGAGGCGTCGCCCCCTCGCATCACGAAAATTTTTGGATGGCGGTGGCACGAAGGACACGGGCGAGCATTTACAGCGCCGCCCACGGCCCCTAAAGCTTTTTGCACCGCAACAGGAAGGAAACGGAATGCTCCGCAGACTTTACGACTGGACCATGTCTCTGGCCGCGCGCAAATCGGCCGAAGTCTGGCTCGCCGTCATCGCCTTCGTCGAAAGCTCCGTCTTTCTCGTCCCCGCCGATGTGCTCTTCCTGCCGATGGCGCTTGCCAAGCCGGAACGCTCCTATCGCTACGCGCTGATTGCGACCGTCGCCTCCGTGCTCGGCGGCATCGCCGGCTGGGCGCTCGGCTTTTACGCCTATGAGACGGTGGCGCGGCCGGTTCTCGAATTCTACGGCAAGCTCGAAGCCTTCGAGCAGATGAAGGCCTACGTCACCTACGAATGGATCCTGCTGCTGCTGGTCACCTCGGGTCTCGCACATCTGCCGCCGATCAAGATCGTCACCATCCTGTCCGGCGTCATCCACGTCAATCTCGGGCTTTTCATCGTCTCGGCGATCGTCGCGCGCGGTGCGCGTTTCCTGTTTCTCGCCTGGCTGCTGCGCCGCTACGGTGAGCCGATCCGGGATTTCGTCGAGAAGCGCCTCGGCCAGCTCGTCGGCATCGGCGCCGGCGCCGCGATCCTGCTATACGTCGGCTACCGCTCTTTCGCTCATTAGGCCCACCTTCGCGGAGTTCCGCCATGACTGCCACTTCTTCGCCGTTTGCCCGCCCCGGCTTTGTCTATTCCATACTGCTCGCCATCGGCATGGCGGCGGCGGTCGGCACGGCGCTCGGTTTCCAATATATCGGCGGCTATATTCCCTGCGCGCTCTGCCTGCTGCAGCGCCAGCCTTATTATTACGCCATCCCGATCGCCATCCTCGCCGCCATCTCCGAGCTCGTCGGCCTGCCGAACTGGATCACCCGCGCGCTCATTCTCGCCGCCGGCATCCTGATGCTGGTCACGGCGGGCATGGGCGTCTATCACGCCGGCGTCGAATGGCATTTCTGGCCGGGGCCTGCCACCTGCTCGACGACGGCAAACAGCATGACGAGCAATGCCGGCGATCTGCTCACCGAGCTCAATACGATCAAGGGCCCGTCCTGCACCGATGCGGCGCTCCGGGTGCTCGGCCTGTCTTTTGCAGGCTGGAACGTGATCGCGGGAATTCTGCTTGCAGCCTTCGCCTTCGTCGGCGTCCGCAAATCGGCTTAAGCCTGTCGCGCAAACTGTGCGGCGAGCGAGAAGACCGCGACGCGCTTCAGGCTGCGATCAGGGCTGCAGTTCGGTATCCCAGTAGAGATAGTCGAGCCAGCTGTCGTGCAGATAGTTCGGCGGGAACAGCCGGCCGTTATTGTGCAGATCCTGCACCGTCGGCTGATAGGGCTTCTGCGATGGGAACATGCTTGCCTGCTTGGGAAGCTTGCTGCCCTTGCGCAGATTGCAGGGCGAACAGGCTGCCACGACATTCTCCCAGGTCGTCTCGCCGCCATGGGCGCGCGGGATGACGTGGTCGAAGGTCAGGTCGTCATGGGCGCCGCAATACTGGCATTCGAACCGGTCGCGCAGGAAGACGTTGAACCGGGTGAAAGCCGGATTGCGGGACGGCTGAACGTAAGTCTTCAGGCACACGACGCTCGGAAGCCGCATCGAGAAGCTCGGTGAGGAAACCGAATGCTCATATTCTGCGATGATGTTCACACGGTCGAGAAATACCGCCTTGATCGCGTCCTGCCAGGACCACAGCGACAAGGGGTAATAACTCAGCGGCCGGTAGTCAGCGTTCAGAACGAGCGCTGGCAGGGCCTGGGGGGAGACTGCAATCGTCAAGGGACTCTCCTGATCGATTCGGCATCTGCACCTGTATATTAGGCCGGTTGTTACAGGATTGTGAAGTCCAATAAATTCAGAGGATAAAGGCAATTTGAAGAGTGATGCCGATCAGGCCGTCGGCACCATGTCGCGGCGCGTTTTCGCGGCGTAATAGGCCCAGAAAAGCCGTGCGGCCACGGAGCGCCACGGCGACCAGGCTTGCGCAAGCGCGGCAAGCGCCTTTGCCTGCGGCCGTGCCGCGAGACCGAATGCCGCACCGACGGCATTCTGCAGCGCGACATCGCCGGCCGGAAAGACATCGGCATGGCCGCCGCAAAACATCAGATAGACCTCCGCCGTCCACGGACCGACGCCCTTGAGCGCCGTCAGCTCGCCAAGCGCTTCTTCAGGCGGCTTCAGGCAGAGCCCGGAAAGATCGAGGCGGCCGGAGGCAACGGCCTCGGCGATCCGCGCGAGCGTCTCGGCCTTGGCCCGCGACAGCCCGAATTCCCGCCAGGCCTCCGAATGAAGCAGCACGTAGCCTTCGGCGGTCAGAAGGCCGTCCGCCGGCAGCATCCGCCGCCAGATCGCCTCGGCGCTGGCGCGCGATACCATCTGCGAGACGATGATATGGGCAAGGCCGGCAAAACCGGGTTCGCGCAGCCGCAACGGAAGCGGCCCGATATCCCTGGCGATCGGCGCAAGGCTCGGATCGATGCCAAGCAGCGCCTCCAGCCCCCGACTGACATCGTCGTCGTTGCGGATGATCTGCACATTGCCTCCCAGTGGTTCGAAACTCAAATCCGTGGCAGAAGAAAGCATGATCACGAGTGAGCGTCAAAAACCTGTATTTCGTTTTGCGCCGAGCCCGAACGGACAGTTGCATCTCGGCCATGCCCTCTCGGCCCTCCTGAACCATGACATGGCGGAAGCCGCGCATGGCCGCCTGCTGCTGCGCATCGAGGATATCGACCAGACGCGCTGCACACCCGAATTCGAAGCCGGCATCCTCAGGGATCTCGACTGGCTGGGGATTGATTGGGAAAGTCCGGTACGGCGCCAGTCGGAACATTTTCCCGAATATCAGGCGGCGCTGCATGCGCTGATCGAGCGCGGCCTGGTCTATCCGGCCTTCCTGACCCGCGGCGAGGTGAAGGCGCGCGTCGCCGCCTATGAGGCGGCCGGTGCCTCCTGGCCGCGCGATCCCGACGGCACGCCGCATTATCCCGCCAACGATCGCGAGCGCCCGGAAGAGGAATGGCGGGAGATGCTGGCCTCGGGGAAGAAACATGCCTGGCGGCTCGATATGCGCAAGGCGCTGGACCTGATCGGTGAACTGCTGTTCTGGACGGAAACCGGCGACGGCAGATCGGGCGAGATCGCCGCCGAGCCCGAAGTCTGGGGCGATGTCATCCTGTCGCGCTCGGACGCCCCGTCGAGCTATCATCTGTCGGTGGTCGTCGACGATGCGCTGCAGGGTGTCAGCCATGTCGTGCGCGGCTTCGATCTCTTCCCGGCGACATCGGTGCACCGGCTGCTGCAGGTGCTGCTCGACCTGCCGCAGCCCCTCTATCACCATCACCGTCTCATTCTCGATGCGAGCGGCCGCAAGCTTTCGAAGAGCGAAGGCGACAGCGGGCTTGGGGAACTGCGCGCCCGCGGCCTGTCAGGGGCCGATATTCGCCGTCTTGTCGGGCTTTGACCGCCGTTCGACACGCTGCCTGCCGACGATCGACAGCGTGTGGGAGAACATCCTGAAGACGCGGAATTTGATCAGCGCCGCATTGATCTCCGCGCCGATGATGAAGATGACGCCGACCATGTAGAGGAAGATCAGCACGATCATGACGGAGGCGAGACCGGCATAGGTGGCGGTATAATTGGCGAAGGTCGCCAGATAATAGGCAAAGATCAGCGCCCCGGCCAGCCAGAGAAGCAGCGTCAGCAGCACGCCCGGAATGACATCGAAGACCCGCCGCTTGCCGGCCGGCAGCCACAGATGCACGACCAGCAGCCCGACGGTCAGAACGACCAGCGTGCCGTAGATGCGCCAGCTGAAGACGACGTCGAGCGTATCGGCAAACAGCGGAAGCCACTTCCTGGCATAATCGAGCGCCAGCGGCACGGCCACCAGCAGGATGCTGATCGCCGCAAAGATGATGACCGCGATCAGCACGTAGCCGAGGCTGGCGAGGCGGGTGAAATACCACGGCCGCGTCTCCTGCACCCGGTAGGCGCGATTGAGCGAGATGCGCAGCGCCTCGACGCCGTTCGAGGCGAAATAGGCGGCCGCCAGCACCGAGATCGTCAGCAGCCCGCCGCGCTGAATGGTCAGCACCTGCAGCACCTGGTCGGCGAGCGGCTTGGCGATCGCCTCCGGCCAGGTGTCGAAGATCAGGTGGATGGCGGTCGAGGAGAATTGATCGGCGCCGAGAAAGCTGGCGAGTGCCGTGCCGAAGATCAGGAAGGGGAAAACTGCAAGCAGGCTCGACAGCGCCACGTGGCTCGCCATGGCGAAACCGTCATCCTCGATCATATGACAGATCGCGTCGTAGACCACGTCGTAGATCGTGCGCAGCACCTTCGGCATTCCGTCTCCGGCTTTCCAGATTGTATCCTCTGGCCGAATATGGGAAACGAGTCCCAGTTTGTACAGGAATCATTCCATGGCGGGAGAGCGCACCATCGTCGTCACCGGATGCTCGTCCGGGATCGGCGCTCATTGCGCCCGGGCACTGAAAGCCGATGGCTGGCGCGTCTTCGCGACGGTGCGCAAAACCGAGGATCTGGCGAGCCTGGAAGCTGACGGCATCGAAGCCTTCCTGATGGACTATGCCAGGACCGAGACGATTTCCGAACTGGTCGACAGCGTCATGAAACGCAGCGGCGGCCGCATCGACGCGCTCTTCAACAACGGCGCCTACGGCCAGCCGGGCGCCGTCGAGGATCTTTCGACATCGGCGCTGCGCGCCCAGTTCGAGGCGAATTTCTTCGGCTGGCACGAACTGACGCGGCAGGTGATTCCGGCGATGCGCAAACGCGGACAGGGACGGATCGTGCAATGCTCGTCGATCCTCGGCGTCGTGCCCTATCGCTACCGCGGCGCCTATACCGCTTCCAAATTCGCGCTCGAAGGCCTCAGCATCACTCTGCGCATGGAGCTGCAGGGCAGCGGCATCCATGTGAGCCTGATCGAGCCGGGGCCGATCGCCACGCGTTTCACCGCCAATGCGCTCGCCAAGATCAGGGAGCATATCGATGTCGACAATTCACCGCACGCCGCCGACTATGTCAGGCAACTGGCAAGGCTCGACGGATCGGGGCCGGTCAACCGCCACAAGCTTGGCCCGGAGGCGGTCTATTCCGTCTTGAAACACGCATTGAACTCTAAAAATCCAAAACCACATTATCCTGTAACGACGCCGGCTAAACAGGGCATGGTCCTGAAGCGGCTGCTTCCGGCAGACCTCTTCTACCGCCTGATGCGCTGGACGGACTGAGAAAGCTGAATGCCATGTCCACGGTCACCTATATCCTTGCGATCATCGTCATGGGCGCCGTCGCCCTCGTCCTGATCCGCGGCCTCTTCAACATGATGAAGGGCGGCGACGCCAACCGTTCCAACAAGCTGATGCAGCTTCGCGTCCTGCTGCAGGCCATCGCCGTCATCCTGATCATGGTGACGCTCTGGCTGACCGGCGGCGGCCGGCCGACCTGAGATGACCAATGGAGTGGGGATTTCGATGATGGGCGCAGACAGGAATGATGGCGGAGAGGTGAGCGCCGGCTTGAGGAACCATCTCGACGCGGTGTGCGTCAGTATACCGGAGAGAGCTTGGCAAGACGGCCAACCCCGCTCTCCGTCATCCTCGGGCTTGACCCGAGGATCCATGCCCGCTGCGGGTGGATGCGGTGCGGATGCTCGGGTCAAGCCCGAGCATGACGGAGGTTGGGGCGGGTCGAAGGAGCCACTCATCGCGCAGACAGTGTCAGCGGCACCATCCGCGAGCGCAGCAAACCCCGGGCTGAACCGACTTGATGAGGGGAAACCGTGTGATGCAAACGCCCTCCCCTCAACAGGCGGTGCAACATGGTGAAACTCAACAAAATCTACACCAAAACCGGCGATGACGGCACGACCGGGTTGGTGTCCGGCCCGCGCCGGACAAAGGACGATCTGCGCGTCGAAGCCTATGGCACGATCGACGAGGCCAATTCCGCGATCGGCCTGGCGCGGCTGCACACATCAGCCTTGCCCGAACTCGACGCCATGCTGATGTCGATCCAGAACGACCTTTTCGATCTCGGCGCCGATCTCGCCACACCGGATACCGGCGAGACGCCGGCCTATGAACCGCTGCGGATCGTCGAGACCCAGGTCGACCGCGTCGAGCGCGATATCGATCAGTTGAACGCCGGTCTCGATCCGCTGAAATCCTTCATCCTCCCGGGCGGCAGCCCCGCTGCCGCACATCTGCATCTTGCCCGCACGATTGCCCGGCGCGCCGAACGTCTGATGGTGGCGCTTGCCCGCACAGATGGCGAAATCGTCAGCGAGCCGGCCAGGAAATACGTCAACCGGCTCTCGGATTTCCTCTTCGTCGCGGCGCGCCATGCAAATGACCGGGGCCAAGCAGATGTGCTTTGGGTTCCCGGAAAAAACAGATAGGTTCGCCGCGACGACGATCGCCGGGGGGCCTTTATGTTCATACCACTTCACGACGCCAATACGCTGAAACATATCAAGGTTCAGTGGGTGACGCTCTCGCTGATCGCGCTGAATGTCGCAATCTGGCTATTCACCAGCCTGGAGAGCGAGCAGGCAGCCCAGGCGACAACAGTCGGGCTCGGTTACATCCCGGCCATCGTCTTCGGCGATGCGGTGCTGGCGCCGGGGCTCGAAATCGTGCCGGAACCGCTGACTTATCTCACCTATGCCTTCGTTCACGCCGGCTTCTGGCATCTCGCCGGCAACATGATCTTCCTCTGGGTCTTCGGCGACAATGTCGAGGATGCGATGGGGCATCTGCGCTTCCTGATGTTCTATCTCGCCTGCGCAGCCGCCGGCGCGCTCTGCCACGGCCTGCTCGGCATGACGTCGCAAGCGCCGCTGGTCGGCGCATCGGGAGCGGTCTCCGGCGTGGTTGCCGCCTATGTCATGCTGCATCCGCGCGTCAGGGTTTGGGTGCTGGTGTTCTTCCGTGTGCCGCTGCCCCTGCCGGCTTTCGTACCGCTGCTTCTGTGGATCGGGCAGCAGTTCTTCATGCTGGCGATCACACCCGAAAGCGACGTTTCCTGGGGCGCGCATGTCGGCGGCATCATTGCCGGGGCTCTTTTAATCCTCGTCTTGCGCCGGCCCGGCGTGCCGCTCTTCGACCGGGAGATCGTCACACCGCGGGCCGTGAGAAACAGTCCCGGCGCCGTTCCGACCATCGCCGCCGGAACCGGCGGACGGATAGCGCAGCGCTTTCCCTGGGGCCGGCGCTCATAGCGACATTGACGTGAACGTAAACGTTAATATATTGCGGGTCAAATCGCCTGCCTGCGTCATGCAAGCGTTGAAATTGGAGGAAAAACGCGTATCCATGTCGCCATTCGACAATCGGAGCAGCGCCTGAGCGCGCATTTTCTAGAAAAGCCTCTGAAGCCAGTTTTCCCTGAAGGAAGGACCCCATGAAGATTCTCGTCCCAGTCAAACGGGTTGTCGACTACAACGTGAAAATCCGGGTTCGTCCGGACGGCACGGGTGTCGAGCTAGCCAATGTGAAGATGTCGATGAACCCGTTCGACGAGATCTCGGTGGAAGAAGCGCTACGGCTGAAGGAGGCCGGCAAGGCCGAGGAAGTCGTGGTGGTGTCGATCGGCCCTGCCAAGGCCGAGGAGACGCTGAGGACCGCACTTGCCATGGGCGCCGACCGGGCGATCCTGGTCGAAACCGAGGATCAGGTCGAGCCGCTCGCCGTTGCCAAGATCCTCAAGGGCGTGGCCGATGCCGAACAGCCTGGCCTTGTCATCGTCGGCAAGCAGGCGATCGACGACGATTCGAACCAGACCGGCCAGATGCTGGCGGCCCTCCTGGGTTCGGCCCAGGCGACCTTCGCTTCGAAGATCGAAATCGGTGACGGCAAAGCAACTGTGACCCGCGAAGTCGATGGCGGTCTGCAGACCATCGAAATCAAGCTGCCGGCGGTAATCACCTCGGATCTCAGATTGAACGAACCGCGTTATGCCTCGCTGCCGAACATCATGAAGGCGAAGAAGAAGCCGCTCGACAAGAAGAGCCCGGCCGATTTCGGCGTCGATACCACACCGCGGCTGAAGGTGCTGAAGACCGAGGAGCCGAGTGGCCGCAAGGCCGGCGTCAGGGTCAAGTCGGTCGCCGAACTCGTCGACAAGCTGAAGAACGAAGCCGGCGTGCTCTAAGGTTCGAAAGGAATTATCACCATGACCATTCTTCTTCTGGCCGATCACGACAATTCGAGCCTTTCCGACCAGACCGCCAAGGCGCTGACCGCAGCAAGCCAGATCGGCTCCGAAGTTCATGTGCTGGTTGCCGGCAAGGGCGCCAAGGCTGCGGCCGATGCGGCCGCCAAACTCGCCGGCGTCTCCAAGGTGCTCTTGGCCGAAAGCGACGCACTCGCCAACAATCTGGCCGAGCCGCTGGCCGAGCTGATCGTCTCGCTTGCTGCCGGTTACGACACGATCATCTCGGCCGCCACCTCGGTCGGCAAGAACGTGCTGCCGCGCGTCGCAGCCCTGCTCGACGTCGCCCAGGTCTCCGAGATCATCGAAGTCGTCTCAGCCGATACCTTCAAGCGGCCGATCTATGCCGGCAATGCCATCCAGACGGTGCAGGCAAGCGATGCCAAGAAGGTCATCACCGTGCGCACCGCCTCGTTTGCCTCGGCATCTGAAGGCGGCTCTGCCTCCGTCGAGGCGATCACTGCCGCTTCCGATCCGGGCCTGTCGACGTTCGTCAAGGATGCGCTGTCGGCTTCCGACCGTCCGGAACTGACCTCTGCCAAGATCATCCTCTCGGGCGGCCGGGCGCTGGGCTCGGCGGAGAAGTTCCGCGAAGTCATCCTGCCGCTTGCCGACAAGCTCGGTGCTGCCGTCGGCGCCTCCCGCGCGGCCGTCGATGCCGGTTATGCGCCGAACGACTGGCAGGTCGGCCAGACCGGCAAGGTGGTGGCGCCGCAGCTTTATATCGCCGCCGGCATCTCAGGCGCCATCCAGCATCTGGCCGGCATGAAGGATTCGAAGGTAATCGTCGCCATCAACAAGGACGAGGAGGCGCCGATTTTCCAGGTCGCCGACTATGGCCTGGTCGCCGATCTCTTCGAAGCCCTGCCGGAATTGCAGAAGGCGCTCTAAGCGCGCCAAATGCTTTTCTTTCGCACTTGCGAATGACTGGAAAATTATCTTTTATGGCGCTACTACTGCTGCCGGGCGATCATTTGCCCGGCAGTATTGCTAAAAAATGCGGCAGCGCGGGGGCGGATGCCGTGTGGGGGTTTGGAGATGAATGCGGTGTTGAAGAATATTGGTATTATCGGTGCCGGCCAGATGGGCTGCGGCATCGCGCATGTTTCGGCCGCCGCAGGTTACAGGGTTCACATCTACGATCTCTCGCAGGACCGCATCGAATCCGGCCTTGCCACCATCAACGGCAATCTCGCCCGGCTGGTGACGAACGGCAAGATGACCGAAGAGGAACGCAAGTCGACCTTGTCGCTCATCTCGGGCTCGTCCGATGTCAATGATCTCGCCCCGTCCGATCTCGTCATCGAGGCCGCCACCGAAGATGAAACCGTCAAGCGCAAGATCTACACCCAGGTCTGTCCGGTCCTGAAGCCGGAAGCGCTGCTTGCCACCAACACCTCTTCCCTTTCCATCACCCGGCTTGCTGCCGCCACCGACCGCCCCGAACGCTTCATGGGCATACATTTCATGAACCCGGTGCCGGTCATGAAGCTGGTCGAATTGGTCCGCGGCATCGCGACCGATGAGAAGACCTTCTCCGCCGCCAAGGAATTCGTCGGCACGCTGGAAAAGACCATCACCGTCGCCGAGGATTTCCCCGCCTTCATCGTCAACCGCATCCTGCTGCCGATGATCAACGAGGCGATCTACACGCTCTATGAAGGCGTCGGCACGGTCGATGCCATCGACACCGCGATGAAGCTCGGCGCCAACCATCCGATGGGGCCGCTGCAGCTTGCCGATTTCATCGGCCTCGACACCTGCCTGTCGATCATGCAGGTTCTGCACGACGGTCTGGCGGACTCGAAATATCGCCCCTGCCCGCTGCTGGTGAAATATGTCGAAGCCGGCTGGCTCGGCCGCAAATCCGGTCGCGGCTTCTACGACTATCGCGGCGAAGTGCCGGTGCCGACGCGCTAAAGCCTTTGGTTTTCCGAATGTCGTGATCGCAAAACCGCAGCCCACTTTTGCGCGACATGATTTAAGCAGACATCATCAGAAAGGGCGAATGGACCGGACGCTCGCGACATGCTTTCCTTGCCGTGAATGGGAGGGAATGCCATGTCGACCGAAACACCGATGTTCCTGCTGCAATGCTGCGTCCTGATCGGGCTCGCGGGGGTGTTCCTCATCAAAGGAGACGGTGACTCCTGACCGGTCTCCTTACGACCCGATAGCACCCTTGATCAGCGCCTTTGCATCGTCGCTATCCCAGGCGGCGGGGCCGTTCATGGCGGAGATCAGGCAACCCTTGTCGTCGAGCAGCAGCGTCACCGGAAGACCGAAGGCGAGGCCTTCCTTTTTCAGGCTGTTGAAGACCGCGATCGTATTATCGCGGTAAAGCTGCAGCGCATCGACACCGGTTTCAGCGAGGAAGGTCTTCGGCTTCTCGTCGTCGCCGCTATCGATATTGACCGGCACGACCTGGAACTTGTCGCTGCCCATCTGCTTCTCGAGCGCGTTCAGCGCCGGCATCTCCTCGCGGCAGGGAACGCACCATGTTGCCCAGAGATTGAGAAGCACGGTCTTGCCGGCGAAATGATCGAGCGTCAGCGGCTTGCCGTCCGGCCCATTGAAGGACACCCCGGTCAGCTTGCGCGGCTCATTGGCAGCGACCATGGCGGCCACCTGCCCCTTCATCAGCGGGGTCAGATTGGCAGCCCGTTCCTTCGCCAATGGACATTTGGTCGAGGCGGTTTCACCGCCGCCATTGCCAATCCCGGTCTCCTTCACGTATACCGCTGCCGCACCGGCAACCACGCCTGCAACGGCGGCGATTGCGATCAATTTTACGGACGGCAGGCCGAAAGGTTTTTTTGTCGTCATTTCATTCTCCAGGACGGGCATCTTCCATGGCCGAGAGCAACACGGACACCAAATCCTCCAACCAGATGTGGGGTGGGCGCTTCGCCTCCGGCCCGGACGCGATCATGGAGGAGATAAATGCCTCGATCGGTTTCGACAAGAAGCTATTCGCCCAGGATATCCGCGGTTCGATCGCCCATGCGACGATGCTTGCCCATCAGGGCATCATTTCTTCAGACGATAAGGACAAGATCGTTCACGGGCTAAACACGATCCTGTCAGAAATCGAAAGCGGCAATTTCGAATTCTCCCGCCGGCTCGAAGACATCCACATGAATATCGAGGCGCGCCTGGCGACGCTGATCGGCCCGGCGGCCGGCCGGCTGCACACCGCCCGTTCGCGCAACGATCAGGTGGCGCTCGACTTCCGCCTTTGGGTGAAGGAAGAGCTTGAGAAGACCGAAAGGATGCTGACCGGCCTGATCGCCGCCTTCCTCGACCGCGCCGAAGAACATGCCGAAAGCGTCATGCCGGGCTTTACCCATCTGCAGACCGCCCAGCCCGTCACCTTCGGCCATCATTGCATGGCCTATGTCGAAATGTTCGGCCGCGACCGCTCGCGCGTGCGCCACGCCATCGAGCATCTGGACGAGAGCCCGATTGGTGCGGCCGCCCTTGCCGGCACCGGCTATCCGATCGATCGCCACATGACAGCCAAGGCGCTCGGTTTCCGCGAGCCGACCCGCAATTCCATCGACACCGTCTCCGATCGCGATTTCGCCATCGAATTCCTGTCGATCGCAGCGATTACAGGCATGCACCTGTCTCGCCTGGCCGAAGAGATCGTCATCTGGTCGACCCCGCAATTCGGTTTCGTCCGTCTCTCCGACGCCTTCTCCACCGGCTCGTCGATCATGCCGCAGAAGAAGAACCCGGATGCCGCCGAACTGGTGCGCGCCAAGACCGGCCGTATCAACGGCTCGCTGGTGGCGCTGCTGACGATCATGAAGGGACTGCCGCTTGCCTATTCCAAGGACATGCAGGAAGACAAGGAACAGGTCTTCGACGCGGCCGAGAGCCTGGAACTGGCAATCGCCGCCATGACCGGCATGGTGCGCGACATGACGGTCAATACCGCACGCATGAAGGCGGCGGCCGGCTCCGGCTTTTCGACGGCGACCGATCTTGCCGACTGGCTGGTGCGCGAAGCGGGCCTGCCCTTCCGTGATGCCCATCACGTCACCGGCCGCGCCGTGGCGCTTGCCGAAAGCAAGGGCTGCGACCTTGCCGAACTGCCGCTTGCCGATCTGCAGGCGATCCATTCCGCCATCACCGACAAGGTCTACGACGTGCTGACCGTCGAGGCCTCCGTCGCCAGCCGCAAGAGCTTCGGCGGTACCGCACCTTCCGAGGTGCGCAAGCAGATCGCCTTCTGGCGCGCCCGCAACTGAGAGATAGGGGGCGGGGCGACAGCCGCCTCGCCTTTTGCCGCAGGGCAGAGCGTCCAACAATCAGGGTGCACAAGGCGGATAAACTTCGCTATGAAGATCGCCATCGTTCAAATGAATGATGTCCGTCATATGCCGCACAAGAGGATATCCATGCAGAAGAGCTTGCCGCATCTCATCCGCCTGACGGCGGTGCTCGCCGTCATCGGCCTTGCCGTTGCCGGATGCGGGCGCAAGGGCGATCTCGATCCGCCGAGTGCTGCGGCAACCAAGGAAGGCGATGTTTCCAAGCCGACGAAACAGCCGGGAACCGTTGACAAGCCCTTCCTTCTCGATCCTCTTCTTTAAGGCATAAGCCCGTGAACCATTTCGAGTACCGCGACGGCATTCTTCACGCCGAGAACGTTCCCGTTCCCGAGATCGCCAAGGCGGTCGGCACACCTTTCTACGTCTATTCCACCGCGACGCTGGAACGCCATTACCGCGTCTTCTCCGAAGCCTTCGGCGATGTCGACTCCATGGTCTGCTACGCGATGAAGGCGAATTCCAACCAGGCGGTGCTGAAGACGCTCGGCCGCCTCGGCGCCGGCATCGACGTCGTCTCGGAAGGTGAACTGCGCCGTGCGCTTGCCGCCGGCATTCCGGCAGAGCGCATCATGTTCTCGGGCGTCGGCAAGACGCCGCAGGAAATGGACTTCGCCCTCGAAGCCGGCATCTACTGCTTCAATGTCGAATCCGAGCCTGAGCTCGAAATCCTCAACCAGCGCGCCGTCAACGCCGGCAAGAAGGCACCCGTCTCCTTCCGCATCAACCCGGATGTCGATGCGAAAACGCATTCGAAGATTTCCACCGGCAAGAAGGAAAACAAGTTCGGCATTTCCTGGGAGCGTGCCCGCGCCATCTATGCCCATGCCGCCAAGCTGCCGGGCATCGAAGTCACCGGCATCGACATGCATATCGGCAGCCAGATCACCGAGCTGCAGCCCTTCGACGACGCCTTCAAGCTGCTGCACGACCTTGTCGCGACGCTGCGCGCCGACGGCCACACCATTCATCACGTCGATATCGGCGGCGGCCTCGGCGTGCCCTACAAGGACGACAACAATCCGCCGCCGCTGCCGGATGCCTATGCAGCGATCGTCAAGAACCAGCTCCGCGGCCTCAACTGCAAGATCATCACCGAGCCTGGCCGCCTGATCGTCGGCAATGCCGGTATCCTGGTGACCGAAGTCCTCTATGTGAAGGATGGCGGCGAAAAGACCTTCGTCATCGTCGACGGCGCGATGAACGATCTCATCCGCCCGACGCTCTACGAGGCCTATCACGAAATCCGCCCGGTGACGATTTCGGCGGCGAACGCCCCGCGCATCCGCGCCGACGTCGTCGGCCCCGTCTGCGAGACCGGCGATTACCTGGCGCTCGATCGCGAAATGGCAATGCCGAAGCCCGGCGACCTGATCGCCGTCAGCACGGCCGGCGCCTATGGCGCGGTCCAGGCCGGCACCTATAACAGCCGCCTGCTGGTGCCCGAAGTTCTGGTGAAAGGCAGCGATTTCCATGTGATTCGCCCACGCAGAACCTATGCGGAACTGATCAGCCTCGACTCCGTTCCGACCTGGCTCGACTAGCATCGGCCCGAAAATCGGAAGCGATTTGGATTCAAAGAGTTAAAGCGCGAGGAGCAATCTGGAAGATCGCGACGCGCTTTAAACGGCCATCACTTTTTGGCGAATAAACGTGAAAAGCCGGTATTGCCGGCCGCTCGCCCTCGCCTTCGCCACAAAGAGTGTTATCCTTGTCAGTCATGAGCGTATTGCCCCGCAATCGCCGGAAGCGCCCTCTGTTCCAGAACGCCAGATCGCGGAGACCGGATCGATGACAAGCCCCTCGAGGCAGAAGAAAGGTGCATTTGCGCTCCGCCCTTCGCTTGCCCGGCTGGTAACGACGAAACGCCTGCTGGCGCGCATCGTGCTGTTTTTCGAGCAGTTGCTGCCGCCGCTGATGCCGGTGCTCTCGGTCATCGCCTTTTATCTCTCCGCCTCCTGGTTCGGTGTCTTCCGCAGCGTTCCGGACTGGCTGCGCATCCTGCTGCTGATCGCCTTTGCCGCGGTTTTTCTGGTCTCGCTCCTCCCCTTCCGCAGCCTGCGCTGGCCTGATGTCGGCGAGGCCGACCGCATGCTGGAAGAGCGCAACGGCCTGCCGCACCAGCCGGTGACGGTCCAGGAAGACGAACTGGCCTTGGATACGCCTTTCGCGCAAGCGCTCTGGCGCGAGCACCAGACCCGCATGGCGGAAAAGATCGCAGCGCTCGATGCCGGCCTGCCGCGACCGGATATCGCCGCACATGACCGTTTTGCGCTGCGTGCCGTGCCGGCGCTGTTGCTGGTCACCGCCTTCGCTTATTCGCTGTCGATCAATGGCGGCTCGATCGGTGATGCGCTGCAGGCGGCACCCGAGCAGGTCACGGTCGATCCTGCGGTGCGCATCGACGCCTGGGTGACGCCGCCTTCTTATACCGGCCGCGCCCCGATCTACCTGACCGCGGACGGCAGCGAGCAGGCGCCGATCGACATCCCGCAATTTTCAGGCCTCACCGTCCGCGTCAGTGGCGGAAAGACCGCCGAAAAGGTGGTGTTCCGCAAGGCAAACGGCGAGGCGCAGGATATATCAGTGCAGGCGGATAGCAAACCGCAGCAGGCGGCGGTGTCGGCCGGCGAACAGCCGAATACGGCCTCGGCCAGCCCGGCGCCCGTCGCGCAGACGCATATGATGAAACTCGAGGAGAGCGGCGCGCTCGAAGTCAACGGCCGCCGCTGGAGTTTCAACATCCTTCCCGACAAAGCGCCTGAGATCGCCTTCGACGGCTTGCCGAAGTCCAGCGTCAACGGCGCGCTTGAAATCGGCTTTACCGTCAAGGACGACTACGGCGTCCAGGAGGCGCATGCGGAGATCGTTCCTCTGGAAAACGATCCGACGGCGACGCCGCTCTATCCGCTGCCGGAATACCGCCTGGACATCCCCCGCCGCAACGCCCGCGACGCCAAGGGCGTCACCAGCCGCAACCTGACCGACCATCCGCTTGCCGGCAAGCGCGTGCGCGTAACACTCGTCGCCAAGGATGCCGCCGGCCAGACCGGCCGCAGCCCGCCGCATGAGATGGCGCTGCCGTCACGGCCCTTCAGCGAGCCGCTTGCCGCAGCCGTCGCCGAGGAACGGCAGGTTTTCGCGCTCGACACCCGCAAGATGCCACAGGCGATCGCGCTGAACGAGGCGCTGACCATCCGTCCCGAGGAGACCATCCCCAAGCTCACCAACTATCTGCTGCTGCAATCCGCCTTGACGCGCATGAAGCTGGCGAGGGGTGAGGAAGCGCTCAAGGATACGGCCCAGTATCTCTGGGAGATCGCTCTCGGCATGGAGGACGGCGATCTTTCGCTTGCCGAGCGCAAGTTGCGCGAGGCTCAGCAGAACCTTGCCGACGCGTTGAACCGCAACGCCCCGGACGAGGAAATCAAGAAGCTGATGGACGAGTTGCGCAAGGCGATGCAGGACTATATGGCCGAGCTTGCCCAGCGTATGCAGAACGCGCCGATGCAGCCGAACCAGAACGCGCAGAACATCCTGCGCCAGCAGGATCTGGAACGGATGATGGACCAGATCGAGAATCTCGCCCGCTCCGGCAATCGTGACGCGGCCCAGCAGATGCTGTCGGAATTGCAGCGCATGATGAACAATCTGCAGGCCGGCAGGCCGCAGCGCGGCCAGCAGAGCCAGGAAAACAGCGAGGCCCGCAAGCAGATCGACAAGCTCGGCGAGATCCTGCGTGACCAGCAGAAGCTGATGGATCAGACCTTCCGCCTTGATCAGCAGCTCAGGGACCGCATGCAGCGCGGTGAACCCGACATGGGCGAAAACGATCCGCTGCTCGACGAGATGAACCCCGAAGAAAACGGCGAATCGCAGGATCAGCAGCAGGGCCAGCAAGGCAAAGACGGCCAGCAGCCTTCGGATCAGATGACGGCCGAGCAGTTGCGCGAGGCGTTGAAACAGCTACGCACCCAGCAGGATGCGCTCGGCAAACAGCTTGGCGAATTGCAGAAGAAGCTGGGCGAAATGGGCATGAAACCCGGCCCGGGCTTCGGCCAGGCGCAACGCGAGATGGAAGGCGCCGGCCGCGAGCTCGGCCAGGGCCGCGGCCAGCCGGCCATCGAGAACCAGGGCCGCGCGCTCGAGGCGCTTCGTCAGGGCGCCCGCGACATGATGAACCAGATGATGCAGGCGCAGCAGGGCCAGCAAGGCCAGGGTCCGAACGGCCAGATGAGCCAGGGTGGCGACCAGAACGGCCGCGACCCACTCGGCCGGCCACGCCCCACCGGACCGGATTTCGGCGACAACAGCGTGAAAGTCCCCGATGAGATCGACGTTCAGCGCGCCCGCGAAATCCTAGACGCGATCCGCGAGAAGCTCGGCAACAATCCGCCCCAGGAAATGGAACGGCGGTATCTCGAACGACTGCTGGATATTCAGTAGCTCTCAAGCGCGTAACCCCGAAAATCGAAATCGATTTTCGGGGTTACGCGTGAAATTCCGATAATGAACGCGCTTAAGCGACAAGCGCCCGGGCAACCGCCTTGCGGATATCGGGAAGCGCGAATGGCTTGGCGACGACGTCGATGATCTTTTCGGCAAGATCGTCGGCCCGTTCGCGCTGTTCGGCATAGCCGGTCATCAGCAGGATCTTCAGGCCGGGAAAGGCGTCCTTTGCCTGATGCGCAAGTTCGATGCCATCCATCACAGGCATACGGATATCTGAAAGCAGCAGGTCGTAAGCCCCGTCCTTGAGCTTCTCCAGCCCCTCGGCGCCATCGGCCGCTTCATCTGTCTCGTGGCCATCGAGCCGCAGGGCTCGGGCTACGAAAGACCGCAGGGAGTCCTCGTCTTCCGTAATCAGAATTCTTGCCATATGTGCATTGCTCCGTCTTCAGCCCCGCGACGGAAATCACCAGACTTTCCTTTGCGATCGGTAAAGATGAGGAAGCGATGGACGAGATGGTTAACAACCCGTCTCGACCGGCAAGCGAGCGCCGGGCCTCTCTCGGACCCTCGAAAGACGCCGGAATGACTTACAGCCGCTCAGGCGTCGCCGGTCACCACGCCGACGAAAGGCAGTTCGCGAAACGCATAGGCGACGTCCATGCCGTAGCCGACGACAAAATAGTCGGGGCATTCGAAACCGACATAGTCGGCCTCCAGCTTTTCCTTGCGCTTGACGCGCTTGTCGAGCAGCACGGCGATGGTGACATTGCGTGCGCCCCGCTCGAACAGCAATTCCTTGGCAAACAGCAGCGTCCGGCCGGATTCGAGGATATCGTCGATCAGCAGTACGTCGCGGCCATGCACGTCGCTGTCGATATCCTTGACGATGCGCACGCCCTGCGAAACAGTGCCGATGCCATAACTCGACAGCGTGATGAACTCGACCTCCGGGGCAAGCCCGCTATCATGCAGGGCACGGATCAGGTCGGCAGCGAAGATGAACGACCCCTTGAGCACGGCGATGACGAGCAGGTCCTTGGTCGGGCCGTTGGCGATCTCCCGCGCCATCGAATGATTGCGCTCGGCGATTTGTTCGGCGGTGAAGAGCGGCTCGATATTTTTTCCGCGCACGACAGGCATAAGGGCTTGCTCCATGAAAAGAAGGGTAAGCCGTTAGCACATATGCGGGTCCGAAACAGCCTCGCCTCTGAAATTTAACGGGATTGGCGCGAGTTGTGACCGGAAAGCCGGCCGCGACAGGCCCCGGATTTTCTATGGCAGGCCAGATTTCTATGGCAGGAACGAAAGCCTGACTTCCGGCATTTTTCCGCCGGTATGCTGGACACGGGCCGAGAAGCCCCGGCTCTGGCCGCTATAGATGACATCGGACGGCGGATTGATGACGATGCTGGCGGTCAGCCGCTCGTCGGTCACCAGATCGGCACGGATCGGCCGCACCGTCTGTGTCGTACCGCTGTCGTTTTCGACGATGCCGTTGATGACGAGTACGCGCATGCCGTTCGCGTCGCGCGGCGTCACCGTCACATGGGTGAAATGCAGCGGCGCGCCGGAATAGGCGGGCTCCCCGGAAAAGCCGGAAAAACCACCCGTAAGCCCGAAGACGAGCACGACGAGCGCCAGCACCAACGCGGAAAAACTCCGCATCGACGCGCGCTGCAGGAAGGATTCCATCGCCTGCAAAACCGAAGCGGCCATCCCCGCAAGCGGCGACTGTGCAGCCTGTGCACCGGCCATGCGCTTGCGGTTGTCGTTATAAGTCCTTGCGGCAAATTCCGTCGATCGGACCTTGCCGAGGGTGACGAATTCGGCGTCGGAAATATCGGCAGGCCGCGCCGTGCGGTACTGGCGGGCAGCAGGTTCCGGCGGCAGGAAATCATAGACCTGGCCCGGCGTCCGGCGGCTGAAGGAGGATGCTTCCATGGTGACTGCCTCGCAGATGTCCACATGGTTTCGATGCCGGGAGAAATCTTGGCATTGAAACGAATCCTCCTCAGTCGTAAATTTTAATGGTTAATGCTTCGCAAAGATCGCCATCAAACGGGCGTCTTTCCAGCAAATTTACCGGCTGTTAACCCTGTTGGTTAACAAGTCACACGGTGAAACCAAGAACAGACTGAGCTGCCCGTTGATCCACTTCGAGAATGTCGGTTTGCGCTATGGCATGGGCCCGGAGATTCTCCGGGACCTGACTTTCGACATTCCGAAGAAATCCTTTCAATTCCTGACGGGCCCATCGGGCGCCGGCAAGACGTCGCTGCTGCGGCTACTCTTCATGTCGCTGCAGCCGACACGCGGCCTGATCCGCATGTTCGGGCGCGATATTTCCGAAATTCCCCGCCCGGAACTGCCGCTGCTGCGCCGCCGCGTCGGCATCGTCTTCCAGGATTTTCGCCTCCTCGACCACCTGACGACCTATGAAAATGTCGCTTTGCCCTTGCGTGTACGCGGCAAGGATGAAAGCTCCTACAAGACGGACGTGCTGGAATTGCTGAAATGGGTGGGCCTCGGCGAACGCATCAACGTGCTGCCGCCCGTGCTTTCCGGCGGCGAGAAACAGCGTGCCGCCATCGCCCGGGCGCTGATGGACCGGCCGGAAGTGCTGCTGGCCGACGAGCCCACGGGCAATGTCGACCCGCCGATGGCCAAGCGCCTGCTCAACCTCTTTCTCGAGCTGAACCGCCTCGGCACGGCCGTTGTGATCGCCACGCATGACCTGGCGCTGATGGAACAGGTGGAAGCCCGCCGCATGATCCTTTCGGGGGGGCATCTCGATATCTATGACTGAGCCCCCATCCAGAAACCGGGACATGGCGCCTGGCAAGGCGGAACAGAAGCGGCCGGAAATGCGCGTGCGCCCGACCGCGCCGATCCTGCCGCCGTCCAACATCCAGGGCAACGCCCTGATGGTGGTCATATCGATCATGGCCTTCCTCGCCTGCCTGACGCTCGGCGGCGTCAGCATGGTGCGCTCGACGGCGGCAAGCTGGGAGAGCCAGATTTCCCGCGAGATCACCATCCAGATCAAGCCGGACGACAACCTCGACATGGAAAAGGCGTTGACGCAGGCGCGTGACCTGGCGTTGACCTTCGTCGGCACCAAGAGCGGCCAGATCGTCGACGAAGCGGCGACCGCCCGCCTGCTCGAACCCTGGCTCGGCCCCGGTCTCGATCTCAAGGATCTGCCCGTCCCCCGCCTCGTCGTCATCACCATCGACGAGAGCAATCCGCCGGATTTCGATGGAATGCGGGCGATGCTCAAGGACAGCATCCCGCAGGCCAGCCTCGACGATCACCGCACCTGGGTCGACCGGCTGGTGTCCATGGCGCACACGACGGTTCTGATCGGCACCGGCATCCTGCTTCTGGTTTTCTCGGCCATGGTGCTGACCGTCGTCTTCGCCACGCGCGGTGCGCTGTCGGGCAACCGCCACATCGTCGAAGTGCTGCATTTCGTCGGCGCCGAAAGCTCCTTCGTCGCCACCGAATTCCAGAAGCATTTTCTGAAGATCAGCCTCAAGGGCTCGGCGATCGGCAGCGCGCTTGCCGCTCTCTTTTTCGCCTCCGCGGGTTTCTGGCAGAGCCGGACGCTCGCCACCCCGGAAACGGATCAGGCCACAGCACTCTTCGGCACCTTTTCCGTCGGCGTGCTCGGTTATGCCGGCATCTTCGCAACGATGATCGTCATCGCGCTGTTGACCACCTTCACCGCGCGTCTGACCGTCATGCGGACGATCTACGAAATCGATACACTACGCTCGGACCCGACACGCACCGACGGCATTGCGAGTTGATCGTGACCATGCCGTTTTGCCATGAAAGCGTCTGTTCCGCGCCGCAATCAGCGTATAGTCACGATTCATGACCATGGGAGATACGACACCCAACCCGATTCATCAGGACCCGGAGCTTGATCGCCCGGCGCCTTTGGCGCCGCGGCGCGGGCTGATCCGCCGCCTGCTGCGTTGGGGCGGGTTCGCCTGCGTGTTGGCCATGGCGCTGGTGTTCGGCGGCTTCCTGCGGTTCGCCGATTCCGTCACCACGCTGAAGCCCCCGGCCGAGCCGAAGGCAGATGCGATCGTGGTATTGACGGGGGGCTACCAGCGCATCGACCAGGCCGTCGAGCTGCTGCAGAAGGGCGCTGGCAAACGGCTGCTGATCTCCGGCGTCCATCCGACCACGACGCCGAGGCAGATCCGCAGGATGACGCAGGGTTCGGCCGATCTCTTCTCCTGCTGCGTCGATATCGGTCACGACGCCATAGACACGATCGGCAATGCCGAGGAAGCCTCCAACTGGATCCATGCCAAGGGCTACAGGAGCGTCATCGTCGTCACCAACAACTACCACATGCCGCGAAGCCTCGCCGAGCTCTCCTATGTCGATCCCGACATCGAGTTCATTCCCTATCCCGTCGTCAACTCGGATCTGAAAACCCGCAATTGGTTCACCGATCCGAACGCGATGCGCGTCATGCTCGCCGAATATGTGAAAGTGCTGCTGGCCGGCGCCCGCAACATCACCGGCTTCGGCCGCCACACCGGGCTGCGCTCGGCAAGCGTGTCCGCCGCAGACTGAGCTTTTGCATTAACCCATCAGCAAACGCTTTTTATGACGGGCAATATCGTGTAGGCCGGTCGCGTGAGCATGCCTCGGGAAAATTTCATGATCGCCCTGCGTTCCGTTCTCTTCAACACGATCTTCTACGCCAACCTCATCATCCGGATGATCGTGCTCTCGCCCTATTATTTCGTGGCGCCGCGCCTGACCGCCTATGCGATCCCGAAGAACTGGGCGCGTTCCAACCACTGGCTGATGCGGGTGATCGTCGGCACGACCTTCGAGATCGAGGGTCTGGAGAACCTGCCGGATGGCAGCTACATCCTGGCGCCGAAGCACCAGTCTTTCTGGGATACCTATGCGCTGCTGCCCTGGCTGAAAGACCCGGTCTACATCCTGAAGCGCGAGCTGATGTGGATTCCGCTGTTCGGCTGGTACGCCAAGAAGCAGCGGGTGATCCCGGTCAATCGCGGCGCCCGCGGCAAGGTGATGGTGGAAGTGCTGAAACGCACGAAAGAAGAGCTCTCGACCGGCCGCCAGTTGATCATCTATCCCGAGGGCACCCGCCGTCCACCGGGTGCGGAGCCGGTCTATAAATACGGCATCGCCCGCATGTACCGCGACCTCAACATCCCGGTCGTGCCGGTCGCCATGCATCCCGGCCTCTTCTGGCCGCGGCGAAGCTTTCGCCGTTATCCCGGCCATTTCAAGGTGAAGATCCTGCCGCCGATCATGCCGGGCATGGATCCGGACGCCTTTTTCGCCCATCTGATCGAGGTATCGGAACGGGCAAGCGACGAGCTTCTTCTGGAGACCGTCGAGCAAAATCCGCATCTGCCGTTGCCGCCGACAGCGGTCGAAAGGCTGGCGGAGCTGCGTAGGGTGAAGGCGGAAACGGCCTAAGCTCTAGTTTTAGGCGCGTAGCCGCTCCACTTCGTTGACGACCTGCTCCAGCCACTGATCGCGGATGCCCATCTGCCTCAGATGCGCCAGCGTGTTGAAGACATAGGCATCGTTCGGCCCGGACTGGCCCGTCGCCTCGTTCACCACGCGCGCCGCCTCAAATGCGTCGAGCGTACCGGCATATTGTTCATGGTCGCGATCGGCAACATAGGTCACCGCCTCCACCCTGCGGCCTCCGGCAAATTGCAGCCGCACTCGCCGCTCCAGATAGACATTGGTGACCAGTTCGCGGGCGCGGAGATAATCGATCACCTCGTCCCATTTACCCGGCGAAATACGGAAGGCCATGCCGCGGCAGGCACCGCCTCTGTCGAGGCCGAGGACGAGACCCGGACTGTCGCGGGTGCCGCGATGGACGAAGGAGCGGACGCAGAGCGAACGCCTGTAACCATGCAGCAGAGCATCAGCCCGTTCCAAAAACTCGAAGCCCGGATTCCACATCAGCGAACCGTAGCCAAACACCCAAAATTCGTCCATATCGCACGCCAGACCGGAATCACATTTGCGATTCACCATTGGAGAACATCATGGCAGCGTCAAGCCGATCCGGCAGCGGTCAATCCAGCAGCGGCAAGAAATTCTGGCTGCTGGGTGGCGGCATCCTCCTGGTGATCGCGCTCTATACCGGCGGCTGGTTCTATGCAGCATCGGCGTTGAAGACCACGGTGCTGAAAGCGATCGCACCAGGCAATCCGGCGGGCGTCAGCGGCGAATGCGGCGATATCGAATTCCGCGGCTATCCTTTCCGTATCGGCCTGTTCTGCTCCAAGATCGATGTCGACGACAATGTCAACGGCGTCTCGGCCAGCTTCGGCGCGCTGCGCTCGGCAGCCCAGGTCTACGCGCCCGGCAATATCGTCTGGGAGCTTGATTCGCCGGCCGAAATCCGCACCACCAATGGCCTTTCGATCTCGGCGCAATGGGCGAACCTGCAAGCAAGTCTTGCAACCAGGCTCAAGGGCATCAACCGCAGCTCGACCGTGATCGAGGGCCTGAAAGCGACGGCGGTCTCCTCCTACACCGGCCAGACCATCAGCTTCGATGCCGCTCGCACCGAAATCCATCTGCGCCAGAACGGTGCCGATCTGGATGGCGCAATCTCGGTGCAGGATGGCCACACGGCGATCAAGGACTGGCCGCAGATCTTCCCGAAATTCTCCGCCAGCATCGATCTGACCATCGCCGGCAAGGCCGGCCTGATCGACGGCAGTGATCCGAGCGGTCTCAACGGTGCCAGCGGTGAACTGCGCCGCATCGTCGCCGACATCGGCGACGGCAAGGTGATGACGCTCACCGGGCCTTTCTCCCTTGACGAGCAGGGTCTGCTCTCCGGAAAATTCAAGCTGGAGATCGAACAGCTCGGTCCCTGGGGCCACAGCCTGAAACAGGCCTTCCCGGATGTCGCCTCGACCGTCGATACGGCGACGAAGCTCTTGAAATCGCTCGCCGGCGGCAAAGACAAGGTCTCAGTCGATCTCGTCGTCGATCATGGCAACGCCACCGTCAGCGGTTTCATCCCGCTCGGCCGGATTCCGCCGATCTGACGTTTCGGCGTCGGCCGTTACTTCTTATCCAGCGCGTGGGGGCGGCCGAAATCGGGCGCGTCGACGTCCTGGCCGGCCTGGACGATCGAGCGGCGGATGGCGCGTGTGCGGGTGAAGAGTTCGAAAATCTTGTCGCCCTCGCCCCAGCGGATCGCGCGCTGCAGATAGGCGAGATCCTCCGAGAAACGGGCCAGCATTTCGAGGATCGCATCGCGGTTGTGCAGGCAGACGTCGCGCCACATGGTCGGGTCGGAGGCAGCAAGGCGGGTGAAGTCGCGAAAACCGGAGGCCGAATATTTGATGACTTCCGATTCCGTCACCGTCTCCAGATCGTCGGCGGTGCCGACGATGTTGTAGGCGATGATATGCGGCAGGTGCGAGACGATCGCCAGCACCTTGTCGTGATGCTCGGCATCCATCTCGTCGACCTTCGAGCCGAGCGCTTCCCAGAAGCGGCGCAGCCGCTTCATCGCCGCCTCGTCGGTGCCGGCGACCGGCGTGAAGATGCACCAGCGGCCTTCGAAGAGACCGGGAAAGCCGGCATCCGGGCCGGATTTTTCGGTACCGGCCAGCGGATGTCCGGGGATGAAATGCACATGATCGGGCATATGCGGCAGCATCTGCGCGATGACCGAGGCCTTGGTGGAGCCGACATCGGTAACAATAGCCCCGGGCTTCAAGCGTCCCGCGATCTCCTTCGCCACGCTTTCCGAAGCGCCGACCGGCACCGAAACGATGATGAGGTCGGCATTCTCGACGGCATCGGCCGACGATGTCGTGTAACGATCGCCGAGACCGAGTTCTTCCGCACGCTTCAGCGTATCGGGGCTGCGCGTCGCGACGACGATCTCTCTTGCAAGGCCAAGCCGCCGGATGTCGTAGGCGAGCGAAGAGCCGATCAGACCGATGCCGATCAGCGCGATACGATCGAACTGCACGTTCATGCGTTGCGTCCCATGAATTCGGTGAGGGTGGCGATGACGCCGCGGTTGGCCTCTTCCGGCCCGATGCTCATGCGCAACGCATTGGCGAAGCCGTAGCTGCGCACGGCGCGCAGGATATAGCCGCGGCTCGCCAGCAGATCGTCGGCATCGGCGGCGCGCTTGCCGTCGACCTCGGGGAAATGGATGAGGACGAAGTTGGCAACGGAAGGCGTCACCTTCAGGCCGATCGCTTCGAGCGCCTGGGTGAGCGTCTCCACCCACATCTGGTTGAAGGAGACGGCCTGCTGGATGAAGGCCTGGTCGCGGATGGCCGCAGCACCCGCAGCGATTGCCGCTGCATTCAAATTGAAGGGCGCGCGCACCCGGTTCAACGCGTCGACGATCTCGACGGGCGCATACATCCAGCCGACACGCAGCGCCGCAAGGCCGTAGGCCTTCGAGAAGGTGCGGGTCATTACCACATTGGCATTGGAGGACACGACCTCGATGCCGGCTTCATAATCGTTGCGGCGCACATATTCGGCATAGGCCGCGTCGAGCACGAGCACGACGTGCTTCGGCAACCCGGCCTGCAGGCGGCGGATCTCGCTGACCGGAACATAGGTGCCGGTGGGATTGCCGGGATTGGCGATGAAGACGATCTTGGTCTTCTCCGTCACGGCCGCCAGGATCGCGTCGACATCGACGGTATAGTCCTTTTCCCGGACGACGACAGGCGTGGCGCCTGCGCCCATGATCTGGATCTTGTAGACGAGGAAGCCGTGCTCGGTGATAACGGCCTCATCGCCGGCGCCAAGATAGACATGGCAGAGCAGGCCGAGCAGTTCGTCGGAACCGTTGCCGCACAGGATGTTTGCCGGATTGAGCCCGTGCACGGCAGCAATCGCCTCGCGCAGTTCGACTGCCTGCCCGTCGGGATAACGCCCGAGATCGCCGCCAGCGGCCTTGAAGGCCTCGATCGCCCTAGGGCTGGCGCCGAGCGGCGTTTCGTTGGACGAAAGCTTGTAGACGCGCTCAACGCCCGGCACATGTTCCTTGCCCGGCACATAAGATGCGATATCGAGAATACCGGGACGCGGAACGGGCTTGCTCATCTCAACGCTCATGGGATCGACCTTGGAATTGCCGGAAAATGACCCCGTGGCATTAAAGCGGAATCCGGTTCTTGTCGAGAGCCGGTCGGCCTCAGCGGCTGCGTGTGGTCGGCACGCCGTGCGGGGCGAGAACCGGCACGAAGACGCGTCGGGAGGCGCGCGCCGCAACCGGCAGCCCCTGATAGAGCCGCTTCTGCGCCTCGACGATGATGACGCCGGAAAAAGCCGGCCACAGCGTTCGGCCGATCCGCTCGAAGGCACGGCGAAGCCGCAGGATGGTCCTGAGCTTCGACGGCGGGAAAAACAGCGCCTCGGCGGTTGCGCCCGGGGTGAAATTCGTCTCGCGCAGCAGATGCGTCAGCTGCCCGCGCGAATAGGGGCGGCCCGAACCGAAGGGTGTATGCTCCATGCGGGCCCAGACGCCGCGCCGGTTCGGCACGACGATAACCAGCCGCCCGCCCGGCGCCAGCACCCTCCAGAGCTCCTTCAGCGTCTCGCGCGGGCTTTCGGCAAATTCAAGCGAATGCACCATCAGCACCCGGTCGATCGAGGAATCCGGCAGCGGCAGTTCCTCGTCGAAGACAAGCGTCGTCGACGAGAGCGAACCCATCGGCCAGTTCACCGCGCCCTGCCCGGCCGGCATGAAGGCGAAGGTGCGCTCGGTATCGGCCTGGAAGCGGTCGAGGAAAGGCACGGCATAACCAAGGCCGACCAGACGCTCCTGCGGCAGCCGCACCCAGAGCGAGGACAGCGCCATGGCGATCGACTGCTCGGCAAGACGCCCGAGCTCGGAATGGTAGAACTGGCGTAGGTCGACGATATCGGCGTGCATTGCGATAAATGTTATCAGCGGGCGGTTGGACTTCAAGACCGGACCCTCTACATTTCCGCGAGACTCGCATGACAAGGGATTATTGAACGATGAAACCTTTGGAATTAGACGTTTTTCTCTGCCGCACCGACAATTTCGGTGTTCTCGTCCACGATCCGGAAACAGGGTTTACCGCGGCGATCGACGCGCCGGAGGAGGCGCCAATCCTGGAGGCGGCGGCACGCCGCGGCTGGAAGATCACCCACATCTTCACCACGCATCATCACACCGACCACGTCGCCGCCAACCTGGCGCTGAAGGAGCGGTTCGGCTGCGAGATCATCGGCCCGATCAACGAGGCCATCGCCATTCCCGGCCTCGACCGGACGATGGCCGATGGCGACAGCTTCCTTTTCGGCGATCACACGGTCGATGTCATCGAGACACCCGGCCACACCGCCGGCCACATCTGCTATCACTTCGTCGACGACAAGCTGCTCTTTGCCGCCGATACGCTGTTTGCGCTCGGCTGCGGCCGCCTGTTCGAACGCCCGGCCGCCGATATGTGGCATTCGCTGCAGAAACTCGCCGTGCTGCCGGATGAGACCGCCGTCTATTTCGGCCACGAATACACGCTCTCCAATGCCCGCTTCGCGCTGACGGTCGATCCCGGCAACGAGAGGCTGACGAGCCGTGCCGCCGAGATCGAGGCCTTGCGGGCCGACGGCAAATTCACCATTCCGACGACGCTGGGGCTGGAGAAGGAAACCAATCCGTTCCTGCGCGCCTCCGATCCGGCGATCCGCCGCAATCTGCTGATGGAAGGCAAGACCAACGAAGAAGTCTTTGCCGAGATCCGCAAGCGCAAGGACAATTTCTGATGTCGCCCGAGGAGATCATCCGCGAACTCGGCATGCAGCCGCATCCGGAAGGCGGCTGGTACGTGCAGACCTTCCGCGACACCATGGGCGGAGAACGCGGCCACTCGACGGCGATCTATTACCTCCTGGCCAGGGGACAGCGCTCGCACTGGCACCGCGTCCATGACGCCGCCGAGGTCTGGCACTATTACGCCGGCGCGCCGCTTTCACTGCACCTGTCAGCAGACGGAACAGCGAGCGAGACGCTGACGCTCGGAACGAACCTTCCCGCCGGCGAACGGCCGCAGGCGATCGTTCCCGCCAACTGGTGGCAATCGGCCGAAAGCCTCGGCGACTTCACCTTGGTCGGCTGCACCGTTGCGCCCGGCTTCGAATTTTCGAGCTTCGAGATGGCGCCACCAGGCTGGAAGCCCGGCGGCTGAGATCATTCCGCCGCAACGGCCGGCTGGATCTTGCGGCGAAACATGTCCTGGGCGGCGAGCACCGCCCCGCCGGTGACGAGCAGGCAGGCGAGCGCGATGCGCCAGCTCGGCTCGGCAAAGCCGAACAGCGTCAGGATCAGCGTCGACAGCAGCGGCGCGGCATAACTCGCAGCGCCGAGAATCTGGATATCGCCGTTCTTGACGCCGTAATCCCAGGCATAGAAGGCAGCCCCGACGGGCAGGAGGCCGAGCCCGGCGACGGCGAGCCATTCGAAGCCGGTTTCCGGCCAGATGGTCGTCTCCAGGCCGAGGTGGCAGACGAGCGACAGGATCGAGGTCGCAAGGCAGAAGCCGGTGACGACATCGGTGGAGACGGCGTCGAAACGCCGGGTCAGCAGCGAATAACCGGACCAGGTGAAGGCGCTGAGAAAGGCGGCGCCGTAACCGACGGCATAGGCGCCGTTAAAATCGATGCCGTTGCGGGCGACAATCAGGAAGGTGCCGCAGAGCCCGGCAAGGGCGCCGGTAACATGATACCAGCGCAGCCGTTCGCCCGGCAGCAGCGCCGAGCCGACGACGATCAGCAGCGGCCAGAGATAGGCAACCAGCCCCGCCTCGACCGCGGGGGCGTTTCTGAGCGCGGTGAAATAAAGGAAATGATAGCCGAACAGGCCCGCGATACCGGTCAACCAGACCTTGGCCGGCTGCTTCAAGAGCGCCAGGCGTGACGGGTTGACGACCAGCACGGCGAGGCCGGGGATGCTGCCGATCGCAAAGCAGATGGCCGAAAGCTGGAACGGCGGCATCCGGCCGGAAGCTGATGTGAACAACGCCAGGAACGACCACATCAGAATGGCCGTGAAACCGATCAAAGTCGCGCGAAGCTTCACCCGTCCCCCTTCACGCAGGCAGAAGCCCCGTCAGCTGTTGCTGCCGTATTTGACGGCAGTGATCGTCACCATGCCATATTCCGTGGGAATGCGCACATAGACGGGAGCGTATACATTTGCCGCGTCCGATTTGGCAAACCAGATTTCCATCCGGTCGCTCTTGCTGAGATAGGTGATGTCCTTGCGGCCCTTCTTGTAGCCCGAGCGCGGCACGAAGCGCACGCCGCAGACGACCGCCTTGCCCTTGAAGCCGTCGGTCGAGAAATCCTCGTCGCCCTTCGGCGACAGCACCAGATCCATGCGCGTCTCGCCGTCGAAGATCGGCAGCGTCTGCGAGCAGACCTTGGTGTCGCCGGTAAAGACCAGGCCGGAGATCGGATCGAGCACAGAGCGCATGTCGCCCGGCGTGACGTCGATCCAGTTCTTCGGCCGTTTCGGCGCCGGCGTCGTCGTTGCCGAAACGATGTTGCCGTTGCGGTAGCTCACCTCGTAGACGCGGGCCTTCTTGCCGGTCTTGTAATAGAGCGAATATTTCTGCGCCTGCAGCCTGTCGTCCCGCACGACGCCGGTGACGCTGGTCTTGGCCGAAATCGTCGTGATGAGATCGGCAAGACCGGCCGAATTGATGCTGCCGGCGATCTTGTAGCTGTGATCGTCCTCGATCTCCGTCAGGAAGGCCGCGCGCGCGATCGGCAGGCCGGCGAGCGCCACCCGGTATTCCGTCCGATGCTGGATTTCGGCCGCCGATGCCGGTATGGCAAGAAGCGCTGTTATGGCCGAAATGAAAATCCGTCTGCCCGTATGAGCCATGAATGAAGCCTTGTCTTGCCGCGCCCCGGCAGCCTTTGCCGAGCGCTCTATACTCCTGCCGTGAAGCGAAGAAAACAGCAGCTTTTTGACAGAATTGCGGGAAAGGCCAAGGTTTGGCTTGACGCGAGCGGCCGGTCTGACTATAGAACCGCAACTTTCCAATCATGCCCGTTGGATTGCGCGCCCGGTTTTGCCGGGAATGGCAATTCGATGGCCCGAGAAAAACAAGAATAGGTGTTCCATGTCCCGCGTGTGCGAATTGACCGGCAAGGCCGTCCTGACTGGTAACAATGTCAGCCATGCCAACAACAAGACCAAGCGCCGGTTCCTGCCGAACCTGTGCCAGGTAACGCTGATTTCCGACGCTCTTAACCAGCGTTATCGTCTTCGCGTTTCGGCTGCTGCCCTTCGCTCCGTCGAGCATCGTGGCGGCCTCGATGCCTTCCTGATCAAGGCAAGCGAAAACGAACTGTCGATGCGCGCGCGCCTGCTGCGCCGTCAGATCGTCAAGAAGACCGCCGAAGCGGCTGTTGCTGCGTAAGCTTCTGCCCTTCTTTCATACGGCTTCAAAAGGCTTGGACGGATAAACCCGGTCAGGCCTTTTGCTTTGCCTGAGCACTCCAACTGGTGGCATCACCCAGGATAAAAAAATGCTGAAGACGCGCTATACGATCGCCTATGTCGCCCTGATGACGCTTGTCGTCGTCGCTTCCAACTTCCTCGTGCAGTTTCCGCTGAACGCCGAAGTCGCCGGCATCAACCTGGCCGACATCCTGACCTGGGGCGCTTTCTCCTATCCGGTCGCCTTCCTGATCACCGACCTGACCAACCGCCAGTTCGGCCCGCAGGCAGCCCGCAAGGTCGTCTTTGCCGGCTTCGTCGTCGGCGTGACGCTCTCCTTCTTTACGTCAGTGCCGCGTATCGCCATCGCTTCCGGCTCGGCCTATCTCGCCGGCCAGTTGCTCGATATCGCCGTCTTCAACCGCCTTCGCCGCCAGGCCTGGTGGCGCGCGCCGCTCGTCGGCTCGCTGATCGGCTCGGCGCTCGATACGGTGATGTTCTTCTCGCTGTCCTTCGCCGCGTTTTTCGTCTTCCTCGGCCCGAACGAACCCTTCGCGCTGGAAGCCGCTCCCATCTTCGGAGTCTTCGCCACGGAGGCGCCGCGCTGGATTTCCTGGGCGCTCGGCGATTTCGCCGTCAAGATGATCGTCGGCCTCGTCATGCTGCTGCCCTATGGCGCGCTGATGAACGTGCTGCGGCCGATGCAGGCCGCACGCGCCAGCTGAGCAACGACGTCACCGACGCCGCCGGACGGCGCCTGCGGCGATCGCAGGATGCAGCAGCACCTCTGCCGTCAGATCGTCGATCTCTCGCGATGTATCGAGCCGCAGCACCGGCGCAGTCTGCGTTTCCAGCCATTGCTCATGCGCCGCAAGACTGC
Organism: Rhizobium esperanzae; assembly: GCF_014197615.1. Classification (GTDB taxonomy): domain Bacteria; phylum Pseudomonadota; class Alphaproteobacteria; order Rhizobiales; family Rhizobiaceae; genus Rhizobium; species Rhizobium esperanzae_A. The sequence goes on along the minus strand of NZ_JACIFY010000023.1, from coordinate 31,573 downwards.
GGCGTTCGGGACCTGATGTATCGTAACTTGCCGCCCATTCCATGAATTCTCCGCTTTTGACTTCCATGTCGCCGCCCGGCCCGATCCTCTCTCCGTATCGGGCAATCTCGCGCGCACGGATGCGCGCCATCCGGAGTTCCGGATCGATCCTCAGGAAGACGATCAGATCGTAGAACGGCTCGATCTGCCTCCCCCATTTCAGCGCGGAGCCGGAGAGGACCCAGCCGTCATGGCGCGCCGCCGCCTCGAGAAGCAGCCGAATGCGCTCATCGGCGTCCCTTGCCGCGGTATACGGCGGGTCGGTCGGCAGCCAGAAGAAATCGTCGGTGTCGAGATGGGCGATATCGAGCCTTTCGGCAAGCGCAAGGCCGAGCGATGTCGTGCCGGAACCGGACGCGCCCATGACATGGATATGCACGATGACTTCCCTCCGATAGCAGCGACGGGACGAAGGCTCAGATCGGCCGACAGCGGTTCATCCGATAGCCAAAGCGTGTGACATCAGTCTGACGCAGCCTGCTTCACACTGTCGGAAAGTCGGAATTCCAGCATCAGATTGCGCTGCAGGATCGAATGGTTGTCGTCCGATATCAGGATGAGATGGGTCGTGCCGTCGGCGGCCTGGAAAGTGTCGAGCCCTTCCATATTGTCGATCTGCGAATTGAAATCGCCTTCGAGCAGCAACTCACCATCGACGACGGCGCCGGGCCGGATATCGGCGCCCTTGATGCGCCGAAGGCGCATGCCGATGCCTTCGGCCATGTTGAAACGCCGCTCCAGGAGCAGTAGGTCGCCGTTCGGCAGGAAAGCGCCGTCGGTGACGTCGAAGCTGCCGTCGCGTGCGACCGCGAACTGCCCTTTCAGCGGCCCGCTCAGAATGGCCGCCAACCGGTTGCCGTTGCGGTCGAGACCACGTTCGGAAACGATGACCACGCCGCCCTTGAGCGGGCTCGACGCGGGCGCGACGGTGATGGTTTCGATACCACGGTTGTCGCTCAGCATCTTGCGCGGGATGAGGATCGGCAGAGTGCCGATGGCGCGCGATTGGGCAAAGCCGGGATCGGGATAGACGTCGACGCGATGTTCCTGCTCGAAGGAGACCAGGATCCGGTCGCCGTCGAACGCCAGGCCCTCGGCATCCATATAACCCTTGCCCTCGAAGCTGCGTCCGGCGATGTTCTTCATCGGCGTGATCTCGACATCGGAAAGGCCGGAAAGCCTGCCCTTGACGTCGCGCTCGATGCTGCCGGTCAGCCACTGACCGGTATCGAGCACCACGACGAAATGTTTTTGATCCGGCCGGAAGCGGATGGAGGAAAGCGAACCGAACAGCGCTTTGCTGGAGACCATCTCCAGCCCGCCGAGAAATTCCAGCGCGCCGAAGTGCATCTGCGAAGAGCCGATCCTGAAATCGGATATTTGCCGGCTAATGACCGGCACGTCGCCGGCCCATGAGGGGGAAGCGCCGGCAGCGATGCAGAGAAGGATCGACGCCACACGGCGGAGGCGTTTGCCTGTCATTCCCGACGTTTCCCCGATTGGCATCAGCCGGCGCGACGGAGCCGGCCGCCGCGTGGCTGGGTGGATTGATCTTCGAACAGCGAGGCAAGCTGCTCGGTCATCGCGCCGGCAAGCTCGTCCGCATCGACGATCGTCACGGCGCGGCGATAGTAGCGCGTCACGTCGTGACCGATGCCGATTGCCAGCAGTTCCACCGGCGAGCGGGTCTCGATCTGCTCGATGACGGCGCGGAGGTGCCGCTCGAGATAATTGCCCGGATTGACCGACAGCGTCGAATCGTCGACCGGCGCCCCGTCCGAAATCATCATCAGGATACGGCGCTGCTCGCGCCGCGCCAGCAGGCGATTATGCGCCCAGATCAGCGCTTCGCCGTCGATATTTTCCTTGAGCAGGCCCTCGCGCATCATCAGCCCGAGATTGGCGCGTGCCCGGCGCCACGGCGCGTCGGCCGATTTGTAGATGATATGGCGCAGGTCGTTGAGGCGGCCCGGCGTCTGCGGCTTGCCGCCGGCAAGCCAAGTCTCGCGCGCCTGCCCGCCCTTCCAGGCCTTGGTGGTAAAGCCGAGGATCTCGACCTTGACGCCGCAGCGCTCCAGCGTGCGGGCGAGAATGTCGGCGCAGGTGGCGGCAACCGTGATCGGCCGGCCGCGCATCGAGCCGGAATTGTCGATGAGCAGGGTGACGACAGTGTCGCGGAACTGCGTGTCGCGCTCCATCTTGAAGGAAAGCGCCTGCATCGGATCGATGATGATGCGCTGCAGCCGGGCCGGATCGAGATAACCCTCTTCCAGGTCGAAATCCCAGGAGCGGTTCTGCTGCGCCATCAGGCGGCGCTGCAGCCGGTTGGCGAGGCGCCCGACCGCGCCCTGCAGATGCGCCAGCTGCTTGTCGAGGAAGGCCCGCAGGCGCTCCAGCTCGGCGGCATCGCAAAGTTCCTCGGCGGTGATGATCTCGTCGAACTCTTCGGTATAGACGTGATAATCGACCTTCTCGTTGAAATCGGAAAAAGGCGTGTTCGGACGGCGGGTCTCGCCCGGCGTTTCCGAATCGTCCTCGCCCTCTTCCATCATGTCGTCGTCGGAGATTTCGGCGCCTTCGGTCTCGCCGTCCTCCATCTGCTCGTCGGCGACTTCACTGTCCTCGACAGGGGCGGCATCGGTGCCGGCATCCTCGTCGACCTCGTCCTGGTCCTGCTCGTCGCCGCTCGGCTGGTCTTCCTGCTCCGACTGGTCGTCATTGTCGGCTTCGCTGTCGTCATCGCCGTATTCCTCGGCCATTTCCATGGCCGACAGCATGTTGCGAACGACCTTAGCGAAGGCCTGCTGGTCGTTGATCGCGCCAGACAGATTGTCGAGTTCAGCGCCAGCCTTCTCCTCGATGAAGCCACGCCAGAGATCGAGCACCTTGCCGGCAGAAGCCGGCGGGCGCTGGCCGGTCAGCTTCTCACGCACCATCATCGCCACGGCTTCGCCGACCGGCGCGTCTTCCTGGCGCTCGATGCCGGTGAAATTCGCCTTGGAATATTTCTCTTCCGTCATGGAGCGCAGGTTGGATGCCATGCCCTCCATGCGCAGCGCGCCGATCGATTCGACACGTGCCTGCTCGACGACGTCGAAGATCGCCCGGGCGTCCGAGCCCTGCGGCGCCATCGTCGAATGCACCTTCTCGTCATGGCAGGCGAGGCGCAATGCCATGGAATCGCCGAGCCCGCGGGTCACCGCCAGCTCATGCGCCGTCGGCCGCTTGGAAAGCTCCGGCAGCCGGATGCGCTCGCCGGTCATGCCAGGCCGTTCATTGGCGAAGGTCACCTCGACCTCGCCGTCGCCGGCGATCGAGCGCACGCAGCCGGTTATTGCCCGGCGCAATGGCTCGACGTCGACGGGCGCGCCGGGCTTTGCTTTCGAATTGTCACCGCGAGCTGCCATGATCGGTCGGGCCTCAGGCTCCGAGAACGATATTGGCGGCACTTTCCTTCAGCTCGACGCCGAAGGCGCGCTGATAGTGCTCGGCGACCAGCGGACGCTCCAGTTCGTCGCACTTGTTGAGGAAGGTGACGCGGAAGGCGAAGGCGAGGTCGCCGAAGATTTCGGCATTCTCGGCCCAGGTGATGACGGTACGCGGGCTCATGACGGTGGAGAGATCGCCGTTCATGAAGGCGGCGCGCGTCAGGTCGGCGACCCGCACCATCTTCGAGACGGTATCGCGGCCGTCCTTGTCCTTGCCGAAGCTCTTCACCTTGGCGGCGACGATATTCACTTCGTGATCATGCGGCAGATAGTTCAGCGTCGTCACGATCGACCAGCGGTCCATCTGTGCCTGGTTGATCTGCTGCGTGCCGTGATAGAGGCCGGTGGTGTCACCGAGGCCGATGGTGTTGGCGGTCGCAAACAGACGGAAGGCCGGGTGCGGCCGGATGACGCGGCTCTGGTCGAGCAGCGTCAGGCGGCCGGATGATTCGAGCACGCGCTGGATGACGAACATCACGTCGGGGCGGCCGGCATCATATTCGTCGAAGACGAGCGCGACATTGTGCTGGTAGGCCCAGGGCAGGATGCCGTCCTTGAATTCGGTGACCTGCAGCCCGTCCTTGACGACAATCGCATCCTTGCCGACGAGATCGATACGGCTGACATGGCTGTCGAGGTTGATGCGTACGCAAGGCCAGTTGAGGCGCGCCGCCACCTGCTCGATATGCGAAGATTTGCCGGTGCCGTGATAGCCGGAGATCATCACCCGGCGGTTATGGGCAAAACCGGCGAGAATGGCGAGCGTCGTCTCGCGGTCGAAGAGGTAGTCGGAGTCGAGGTCCGGCACATAGGCGTCGCCCTTGCTGTAGGCGGGAACGCGGATGTCGGAATCGATGCCGAAGGTCTCGCGGACCGAAACGGTGGTATCGGGCAGTTGTGAAATATCGAGGTCGATCTTGCTCATCATGTCTCCAAGGCGGGTGATGCCACCCGGCCAAACTGTCTCAGGCCATGTCGCAACCGTGACGCCGCGATTTTATTCCGCGCCCGTCCAGGTCGGAACGTCGGCGATACTTCTCCGGGACTGAAACGAAACCTCGGCGGGATAATGACCGCATGCGAGCATTCTTGAAAGAGTCCCGGACAAGAAACGCCGCGTCCGGAAGGTCGGCGGAGGCGATGTCGGGAAAACGCACAAATATGAGCCGCGTTTGCCTGCGGCCTCAGCCGATTTGGACCATACCCGATTGAAGCCCAAGAGCAAGGACGGGAATTAACAAAAACCGTTCTGCTTCAACAATTGATAGGCCTGGATGACGGCGCGGAAACGTTCCTCCGAGCCGCGGTCGCCGCCATTGGCATCCGGATGGTGCTTCTTGACCAGCTCCTTGTAGCGGCTCTTGATTTCCGCCGAGGTCGCACTGGCATCGAGCCCCATCGTATCGAAGGCCTTGCTTTCCAGCGATTTCAGCTTGCGCGCCTGGGGAAAACGCGGACCGCTGCCCTTGCCGCCTTCCTTGACGAAACCGAAGGGATCGCGAACCCGCGAATAGGCGCCGGAGCGGACCTCCGAATGCAGCGGGCTGTCCTTGGCCGACTTGTTGACGCCGACGGTCCATGTCGGCCGATGGCCGGTGATCGCCTCTTTCTGGTAGCGGGCGATCTCGCCGTCGGAAAGACCGGAGAAATAATTGTAGCCCTTGTTGTAGTCCTTGACGTGCTCGAAGCAGAACAAAAAGAACTGGCCTTCCGCATTGCGCCCGACAGGAGCGCGATGCGAACCTTTTTTGTCGCAGCCGTCCCACTGACAGGTAGGCGGTGCCTGCTCTGTCTCCTGCTCGCGTTTGCGGCGTGTTCGGATGCGATCGAAATATTTGGAATCAAGTCTCATGACGGCGCTAATTATGGGGCTGTCGCGACGCGACAACAAGAATTGACAAATGGGTTTGTTGCTGGCTTGGTGGGAACCTTTTTCGCCAAACAGCAAGACCGGATGATGACCCTGCGAACCCGCATCGAAGAAAAACTCGTCGAAGCCTTCGCGCCCGACCGCCTGAGCGTCATCGACGAAAGCCACCTGCATGCCGGTCATCAGCCCGATATGACAGGCACCGGCGAAACCCATATGCGGGTGAGGATCGTTTCGGCCAAATTCGCCGGCATGTCGCGGCTGGCGCGCCACCGGGCGATCACCGAGCTTTTGAAACCGGAACTCGACGCCGGCCTGCATGCGCTGGCCGTCGAACCGGCAGCACCCGACGAACCGACCCGCTGGTAACACAGCCTATATAAGACCGATCGCCCGCGATCCAAGCCGGATCAGGCCGGTTTTGCGCCGTCTTCCCCGGCCGGGCGGATGCGCAGCTTGGTAATGCGGTTCTTTTCCCGCTTCATGACCACGAAACGCTTGCCATAAAAGGTGAAGGCCTGGCGCTCCTCCGGGATGATCATCGATTCATGGATGACGAGGCCGGCAATCGTCGTCGCCTCCTCGTCGGGCAGGTTCCAGTCGAGCGCCCGGTTCAGATCGCGGATCGGCACGGCGCCGTCGACGACGACCGAACCGTCGGCCTCCTGGCGCACACCCTGGATCGCGATATCGTGCTCGTCGGAAATATCGCCGACGATTTCCTCGAGAATATCCTCCAGCGTGACGATGCCCTGCACCTCGCCATATTCGTCGACGACGACGGCGAAATGCTGCTTGCGCCTGAGGAAGGCGTTGAGCTGGTCTTCAAGGTTGGTGCTGTCGGGCACGAACCACGGCTTCTGCGCGATCTTCACGATATCGAGGTTCTGCGGCTCCATGAGCGGCTCGGCAAGCGCCCGCAGCAGATCCTTGGCGTGCACGACGCCGATAATGTTGTCGATCGTGCCGCGCCACAGCGGCATGCGCGTATAGGGGCTTTCGAGGATGGCGCGCACCACCGCTTCGGGCGGATCGTCGGCGTTGATCGCCCGCATCGCCGTGCGGTGGACCATGATGTCGGAGAGTTCGAGCTCGCTGAGATCGAGCACGCCGCCGAGACGGTCGCGGTCGGCCTTCACCACCGATCCCTCGCGGTGCAAGAGGTCGACGGCGCCGCGCAATTCCTCATGCGCCGTCAGCATCGATACCTCCCGCGAGAGGTTGATGCCGAACAGCGCCAGGATCCGCCGCACGATCGCATTGACGAAGGACGAAACCGGGCCGACCACGACGACGAAGAGTTTGACCGGCAGCGCAACGGCAAGGGCGAAGCGATCGGGCGTCGAAATCGCCCAGCTTTTCGGCAGCACTTCGGCGAAGATGACCAGGATGACGGTCATCGCCAGCGTCGCGAGCGCCACGCCGGAACTGCCGAACAGCCCGAGGAACAGGCTGGTAGCGATCGAGGAGGAGAGGATATTGGCGAGATTATTGCCGATGAGCAGGGCGCCGATCAGCCGGTCGCGCCGCTCAATCAGCTGCCGGACGAGGCCGGCGCGTTCGTCGCCATTGGCCTCGAGCGTATGGATGCGGCTGCGTGAAACGGCGGTCAGAGCGGTCTCGGAGCCGGAAAAGAAGGCGGACATCAGCACGAGCGCCGTGATCGAAAGGATCTCCGGCCAATATGTCGCGAGAAATGCCAGCGCGCCTTCGATCGTCGTCAAGGATGTTTTTCCCTGAGAAAGCTGATCACTTCGGAGGCCGGAACGTCATCGGCGACGAAGGACTGGCCGATGCCGCGCGTCAGGATGAAGGTGAGCTTGCCGCTCTTGACCTTCTTGTCCTGCGCGATCGCGTCCATCAGCGTTTCGGCCGGCGGCAATTCGCCCGGAATTTCCGCCATGCGGGTCGGCAGACCGACCTCCTTCAGGTGCCGCTCGACGCGGCGCGCATCATCGGGACTTGCGAGATTCATCCGCGCGGAGAATTCATGGGCCAGCACCATGCCGATCGAAACGCCCTCGCCGTGCACGAGGCGGGAACTGTCGTAGGCGGTCGCCGCCTCAAGCGCATGGCCGAAAGTATGGCCGAGATTGAGCAGCGCCCGCTGGCCGTTCTCGCGCTCGTCGGCAACGACGACATCGGCCTTCGCCTGGCAACTGGCGGCAATCGCCTCGATGCGTGCCGACCCGCCTGCAAAAACCGCTTTCCAGTTGGCTTCCAGCCAGGCGAAAAAATCCGGCTTGTCGATCAGCCCGTATTTGGCAACCTCGGCATAACCGGCGCGGAATTCGCGCTCGCTCAGCGTATTCAGCACATCCGTATCGGCCAGAACCAGGTCAGGCTGGTGGAAGACGCCGATCAGATTCTTGCCGTGGCGGGAATTGATGCCGGTCTTGCCGCCGACGGACGAATCCACCTGCGCCAGCAGCGAGGTCGGCACCTGCACGAAACGCACGCCGCGCCTGACGATGCCGGCCGCAAATCCCGAGAGGTCGCCGATGACGCCGCCGCCGAGCGCGATAACGCAATCGTTGCGCTCGACGCGGGCTTCGAGCACCTTGTCGCAGGCCGTCATCAGATGTTCGAAGCTCTTGGTCTTTTCGCCGGCCGGCAGCACGACCTCGGCCGCGGCAATGCCCGCTTCACCAAGACTGGCGATCAGGGCCTCGAGATAGAGCGGCGCGACATTTTCGTCGGTGATCACAGCCGCCTTGCGGCCCTTGAGACGCAAGGCGATTTCGGCGCCGGTCCGCGCGACCAGCCCTGGGCCGATCAGGATGTCGTAGGCGCGCTCGCCAAGCGGCACATGCACCGTCTGGAGTGATGAGGCGGAGATTGTCGCATTCATGAGGCTGCACTTTCCTTCTGAGCTTCGATCACCGCCTTCAGCACCTCGTCGGCCATGATTTCCTTGCGCACATCGCGCGAGAGCACGGTGAGATCTGCCTGCGCATAGATCGGATAACGCGCGTTCATCAGGCTTTCGAGCGTCTGCTTCGGATTTTCGGTCTTGAGCAGCGGCCGCGTATCGCGCTTGTTCACCCGGTCCCAGAGCACGTCAAGATCGGCCTTCAGCCAGACGGAAAGGCCGCCCTTCTTGATATGCCTGCGCGTCCGCTCGTTGATGAAGGCGCCGCCGCCGGTGGAGACGACCCGTGGCCCGCTCTTCAAGAGCCGCTTCATCACCCGCGTTTCCAGCGCCCGGAACTCTTCCTCGCCATAGGCGGCGAAAAGTTCGGTGATCGTCATGCGCGACACCCGCTCGATTTCGTGATCGCTGTCGATGAAGGGAATGGCGAGCTGGCTGGCGACGATGCGGCCGACGGAGGATTTTCCCGCGCCCATCAGGCCGACGAGGATCAGATTGCGTGAACCGAGCGCAGCGCGAGCTCTGTCTTTCAGGCTGTCAGCAACGGTCAGCAGTGGTTCACTCATCGGTCCATTCACACTTTGTTTGCAAACCGTATCGACAAATGCAGATGGAGCGTCAAGTCGCGGACAAGGGAATCATGGCTTGAAGAGCGCTTCTTGCACTTGCAGATACGCTTCTTATAACAGAAGCAGAGCATGAAGGAGTTGCCGGATGCCGACCCTGTTCCGTTTTCTGTTCGTCTGCGCGATCCTCGCCGGAACGGTCTACGGAGCCATGTGGGCGCTCGTGACCTTCGTCGAGCCCGAGCCGCGCGACGTGACGATCCGCATTCCGTCCGAGCGGGTCAATCCGCCTACGACGGGCGCGATCGACCCGGCCAGGAAGTGAGCGGCATGAGAGACCTCGGTCACGTCCATGTGGAATCCTTCCTGGAGATGATGAGCGCCGAGCGCGGTGCCGCCGCCAACACGCTGCAATCCTATGAGCGCGACCTCGACGATGTCAGCGCCTTCCTGAAGGAACGCAGCATCCGGCTGACCGAAGCCGCCTCCACAGATCTCGCCGCCTATCTCGCCTCGCTCGCCCGCAAAGGGTTCAAACCCTCGTCCCAGGCGCGCCGGCTTGCCGCCATGCGGCAGTTCTACAAGTTCCTCTACGCCGAGGGCCTGAGGACCGACGACCCCACCGGCATTCTCGATGCGCCGAAAAAGGGCCGCCCGCTGCCGAAGACGATGGGGGTCGAGGACGTCGGCAAGTTGCTTTCACAGGCGGAGACCGAGGCGCAGGATGCGGCTCCGGGCCAGCTGCAGCGCCTGCGCATGCTGGCGCTCCTGGAGCTGCTCTATGCCACCGGCATGCGTGTCAGCGAACTGGTTTCGCTTCCCGCCCGCGTGCTCGACCAGGAAGGCCGTTTCCTGATGATCCGCGGCAAGGGCAACAAGGAGCGGCTGGTGCCGCTGTCGCGATCGGCGATATCGGCCCTGAAATCCTATGGGCGCCTGCTGGCGGTTGAAAATGCAGCGGTGAAGGATCCGCAGGAAAGCCCGTGGCTGTTTCCCGCCGCCTCGAAGGAGGGTTACCTGCCGCGCCAGGTGTTTGCCCGCGACCTGAAGAATCTGGCGATCCGCGCCGGGCTGACGCCGTCGATGATCTCGCCGCATGTCATGCGTCACGCCTTCGCCAGCCACCTGCTCGCCAATGGCGCCGACCTGCGTGTCGTGCAGGAACTGCTCGGCCATTCGGACATTTCGACCACACAGATCTACACGCATGTGCTGGAAGAGAGGCTGCAGCAGCTTGTCCAGACACATCACCCCCTTGCCAAACAGGCGAAAAAGCACGAATAGGACCGGCGACAAGGGGCGGAGCCAGGAAAACGCCCCGGGCACAAGGAACGGAAACGCACCTCATGCACAATTATCTCGACTTCGAAAAGCCGATCTCCGACCTCGAAGGCAAGATTATCGAGCTGAAGAAGCTCGCCACGGAAGACGAGAGCATCGACACCACCGATGAGATCGGCCGGCTCGAGGTTCGCGTCCGCGAGGCGATCGTCGAAATCTATTCCAAGCTCAATCCCTGGCAGAAGACCCAGGTCGCCCGCCATCCGCAGCGCCCGCATTTCGTCGACTACGCCAGGACGCTGTTCCAGGAATTCACGCCGCTCGCCGGCGACCGCAAATTTTCCGAGGATGCCGCGATCCAGGCGGGCCTTGCCCGCTTCCGCGGCCAGCCCGTCGCCGTCATCGGCCAGGAAAAGGGCAACGACACCAAGACCCGCCTGAAGCACAATTTCGGCAGCCCCCGGCCGGAAGGTTACCGCAAGGCGATCCGCATCCTTGAAATGGCTGATCGTTTCGGCCTGCCGGTCATTTCGCTGGTGGATACGGCAGGCGCCTATCCCGGCGTCGGCGCCGAAGAGCGCGGCCAGGCCGAGGCGATCGCCCGCTCGACTGAAATGTGCCTCGGCGTCAAGGTTCCGCTGGTATCCGTCGTCATCGGCGAAGGCGGCTCGGGCGGCGCGATTGCGATCGCCACCGGCAACAAGGTCTATATGCTCGAGCATTCGATCTACAGCGTCATCTCGCCGGAAGGGGCCGCCTCCATTCTCTGGCGTGATTCCACCCGCGCCCGCGAGGCGGCGACCAACATGAAGATCACCGCCGAGGACCTGAAATCGCTCGGCGTCATTGACGGCATCATTTCCGAGCCGCTCGGCGGCGCCCATCGCGACCCCGACAGCGTCATCGCCGCGACCGGCGACATGATTGCCAATGCGCTCGGCGAAATGGCCTCCCGTTCCGGCGAGCAGCTGCGCAACGAGCGGCGGCAGAAATTCCTCAATATCGGCCGCAACCTCTAGAACAGATGATTTCAGGCCGGATCGGCCTGAAACCTGAATCCTGTTCTCAATGAGTTCGAGCATGATGTCGCCCGAAAACCGCTGACGCTTTTGCGCAACATGCTGTAGACAACTCGAGCCTTCATCGATTGGGGCCAAATCTTGGCCACATTGATGTTATCTGTAACTTTCGCGCTTGCGGGGATGTTCAGGGCACGTCATAGGCTGGTAAGCTTTTGTAAAGTATAAACCACCTATGATTCCTTCCGATGCCCGAACTCCATAGGCGGACCGGGTCGCACAATCTTTATGGGCTAGTTTGGATGCGCATACGTCATTTTGCCTATGTTTCCCTCATGGCGCTGGCTCTGACCGGCTGCAATGATGCGTTGGAAACCGCGCAGGTCGATCTTTCCACGGTCAAGAACAAGGTCGAGCAGCCGCTTCCCCCCCACATCCTCACCGCCATGGCGGCCAAGGGCATGGACCGCAATTCGCCGATCATGATCCGCATCTTCAAGGAAGAAGGTGCCATGGAGATCTGGAAGGCGAAGGCCGACAACCGTTTCGACAAGATCGCCGATTACAAGATCTGCGCCTGGTCCGGCCGTCTCGGCCCGAAGGTCAAGACCGGCGACCGGCAGGCGCCGGAAGGTTTCTACGAGCTGACGCGCGCCAACCTGAACCCGAACTCGAAATATTATCTGGCGATCAACACCGGCTTCCCGAACCGCTACGACGCGGCGAACGGCCGCACCGGCTCCGATCTGATGATCCACGGCGCCTGCTCGTCCTCCGGCTGCTATTCGATGACCGACCAGCAGGTGCTGGAGATCTATGCCTTCGCCCGCGACGCTTTCAAGGGCGGCCAGGCGACGGTGCAGCTGCAAGCCTTCCCCTTCCGCATGACGGCGGAAAACATGGTCAAGCATCGCCTCGACTCGAGCTACGACTTCTGGAAGATGCTGAAGGTCGGCTACGACAATTTCGAAGTGACGAAACGCCCGCCCGATGTGAACGTCTGCGAGAAGAAATACGTCTTCAACCAGCAGGCAACCGATGGCGGCGCCTTCAATGCCTCCGGCAAATGCCCCGCCATGTCGACGCCGCCGGCGCTGACGGCGGCCCTTGCCAACTACGGCAAGACCTATGATGCCGACTATGCCAAGGCGATGAGCAAATTCGACGGCATGGCCTGGTACGACCCGTCCGAAGCCGAGCGCAAGGCCGTCGTCGCCAAGACGCGCAAGGGCCGCGAGCTGGCTTATGCCCCGACCGGCACCTCGCTGGAAGCCGGCCGCATGGTCAAGGTCGCCGAACTCGAAGACCTGATGGCCAAGCGCACCGCGCAGGGGCTGGCCGCCAAGACCGCGCCTGGCGCCACGCCGGCAATGCCTGCCGCGCCGCAGGCGATCTCGGCCCAGCCACAGGCAACCGCAGTCGCTGCCGCGACACCGGCGGTCGTGCCGATCCCGACACAGAACCCGCTGGCCTTTGCGGCGCCCGAACCGCAGGAAACGGCGGAAGCCGTGGCAAAGAAGCCGTTCTGGAAATTCTGGGCGCGGAACTGAACGGCTTGAACCCCGTTCTTTACGACCTTCGCGGCCTGAAATGCCCATTCCCGGTGATCAAGACGCGCAAGAAGCTTGCCGCCATGGCAAGCGGCACCGTCATTCGCGTCGACACCACCGACCCGATGGCTGTGATCGACATGCCGCATTTCTGCAATGAGGACGGCCACGAACTGGTCGAGGCCGAAAAAACCGAAGACGGCCACCGCTTCCTGATCCGCAAGGGCTAAAGCGCTTTGTTTTATGCATGTCGCTATCCCGGAACCGCTACACACTTCCGGGCCACATGCATTAAATTTTCATCCCGGGAATGGCGAGCGGGTTGTCCGACAGCGCCGCACGATCGGGCCGATCGATGCGCGGCTTGCCGAGAAAGGCGTCGAACAGATCCTTCACGAAGGCTTCCGGCAGATCCTTGGTAATCAGCACCATGCGCGTGCGCCGGTCGCTGGGGTCCGGCCAGGCGGGAAGCCGCACCGGCGGATGGAAGATGCTTTGCACGCCGTGCAGCACCAGCGGCCGTTCCGGCCGGTCGGAGACCGAAACGATCGCCTTCATTCTCAAGAGCTTCTCGCCATGGGCGGAGCGCAGGAGATCGATGAACATGTCGAGCGCCATCGGGTCGATCGGCTTCTCCTCGACGATCGAGAAAGAGCGGATAGAGGCGTCGTGACGATTGACGTCGTGCGCGTGCTGGTGCGCATGGCCGTGATGATCGTGGTGGTGGCCGTGATCATGGCCATGATGGTCATGGTCATGGTCATGACCGTGATGTGCCTCGTGCGCGTCCTCGTCCTGCAGCCAGCGGCCGACATCGGCGATCTTCGTCCCGGGATCATAGAGCCCGTTGACCAACACCGCGGCGCTGCCGGCCTCGCTGCTGTCGGCATCGATCATCGCGGCGCGCGGATTGAGCGCCCGCAGCCGCCTTTCCAGGGCATCCGTTCCAGCCCCGGCCATCGATTTTTTCGAGACGATCAGCCGGTCGGCGACCGCCGCCTGCTTGCGCGCTTCCTCGTGATTGTCGAGCGTCTGCAGCCCGTTGACCGCATCGACGACGGTCACGACGCCGTCGAGCTCGAAATTCGTGGCAATGACCGGATTGCCCATGATCGCCTGCATGACAGGGGCAGGGTCGGCAAGGCCGGTCGTTTCGATGACGACGCGTTTCACCGGCTTGACGCGGCCGGTCTGCACCGCATCCATCAGGTTGGCGAGCGTATCGACAAGTTCGCCGCGCACGGTGCAGCACAGGCAGCCGTCCGAAAGTTCGATGATGGAATCGCCGGAGCTTTCGACCAGCAGATGATCGATTCCGACATCACCGAATTCGTTGATGATGACGGCGGCATCCTTCATCGCGGCGTCTTTGAGGATGCGGTTGAGCAGCGTCGATTTGCCGGCCCCGAGAAAGCCGGTCAGGATGGTGACCGGAATCCTGTCGTTGAGCGCGCTCATGTCACTTTACCCCAGCAGTTTAGAAGGATGTCGGGCGCGGCATCGGCACCGGCACATTGGCGAGCGTTCCGGCCGCATCGCCGGCCGCTACCTTGTCCGGCTGCTGGGCCGGCTGCGGATCCTGCCCGGGAATGAGGCCGGCAAAGACGAAGCGCGGATCGTGGTCCATTTCCAGGATATAGGGCGACTGCACGCGCATGCGGCCGACCTCGTCTCGCGTTTCGCTGCGTATTTTTGCGCCCTTGGCGCTGCAGATGTCGGCGCTGATGTCGGCAACCTGGTCCTGTCCCTGCCCGTAGGGCTTCAGCGAACCCAGTGTTTCATTGCCGGGAAACTGCGTGGTAAATCCCTTCTGGAGAAGGTTTGCCGTCGCATCGGCGCGCGCCGCAAGGCTGTCGGTGCCGAGTACGACGGAGACCAGCGTGCGGCCGTTGCGTGTCGCCGAACCGATCTGGTTGAAGCCGGAGGCGCAGATGAAACCAGTCTTCATGCCGTCGGCGCCGGCAAAGCGGCCGATCAGCATATTGAGGCTGGGCACGTTCTGCTGGCCGTTGGTGAAGCCTTCAAGCGCGAAGTAACCGGCATATTGCGGAAAATCGCGGCGCAGCGCCACCGTCAGCACCGCAAGATCGCGGGCCGTCGTATACTGCCCCTTGCCCGGCAGGCCGTTCGGATTGACGAAATGCGAATCCGTCATGCCGAGCTTCAGCGCCTCGCCGTTCATCCGCGTCACGAAGCCTTCCTGCGTGCCGCCGATGGCTTCGGCCACCGCGACGGCGATGTCGTTCGCCGATTTCACCATCAGGATCTTCAGCGCGCTGTCGAGCGTCAGCTTCTGGCCCGGCTTGAAATACATCTTGGCGGCCGGCTGGGCGGCGGCGCGCTTGCTCATGACAATGGGGCTGTCGAGGCTGATCTGGCCGGCGCGGATCGCATCGAACACGGTATAGACGGTCATCAGCTTGGTCAGCGAGGCCGGATACCATTTGCGGAAGGCTTCCTCATGTTCGAGCACGCGGCCGGTCTGCACGTCGACGAGGATATGCGGATTGGCCTCAGCGAGCGGAACAGAGGCAAGGAAACCGGCAGTCGCGGCGACCACGAAACTAAACGGCCGCAAAACGGCAAACAAACGGAAGTGGCTCGTCGACACGGTTCGTCCTTCGGATATCAGGAAAATCTCGAAACCTTCCCCTATCTAGCCTATATGGCTATGACATGGCAAAGGTCATTGACTAAGTAATTTCCGAAAGCCTCATACCCCAGCTTCACACCGTCGTGATGCGATGAAAGATCGTCGGGATTTCATAACAGGAACGCGAATATGCCGATTTTGAACAGAGCCGCGGAATTGCAGGACGAAGTCGCCGAATGGCGCCGCCACATCCACGCCCGGCCCGAACTGCTTTTCGCGGTGGAAAACACGGCCGCCTTCGTCGCTGAAAAACTCAAGGAATTCGGCGTCGACGAGATCGTCACCGGCATCGGCCGTACCGGCGTCGTCGGCCTGATCAGGGGCAAGGGCGCAGGCCGCCGCACCGTCGGCCTGCGCGCCGATATGGACGCCCTGCCGCTGACAGAAATCACCGGTAAGCCCTGGGCCTCGAAGACGCCCGGCAAGATGCATGCCTGCGGCCATGACGGCCACACCGCCATGCTGCTCGGCGCGGCGAAATATCTGGCCGAAACCCGCAATTTCAACGGCAATATCGCCGTCATCTTCCAACCGGCCGAAGAAGGCGGCGGCGGCGGCAACCTGATGGTCAAGGACGGCATGATGGAGCGCTTCGAGATCGAAGAGGTCTACGGCATGCACAATCTGCCGGGCCTGCCGGTGGGCCAGTTCGCCACTCGCAAGGGCGCGATCATGGCGGCGACCGACGAATTCACCGTCACCATCAAGGGTCGCGGCGGCCACGCCGCCCAGCCGCACCGGACGATCGACCCGATCGCCATCAGCGCCCAGATCGTCGCCAACCTGCAGATGATCGCCTCGCGCACCGCCGATCCGATCAGCTCGGTCGTCGTTTCGGTGACCAAGTTCAATGCCGGTTTCGCCCATAACGTCATCCCGAACGATGCGACCTTCGCCGGCACCGTCCGCACCCTCGACCCCGAGATGCGCACGCTCGCCGAAACCCGCTTCCGCCAGATCATCGAGGGCATGGTTGCAGCCCACGGGGCCGAGGCCGACATCAGCTTCAACCGCAACTACCCCGTCACCGTCAATCACCCCGACGAGACCGAGCATGCGGTGACTGTTGCCAGCGCCATTGCCGGCGAGGCCAACGTCAATGCCGAGATCGATCCGATGATGGGCGGCGAGGATTTCTCCTATATGCTGAACGCCCGCCCCGGCGCCTTCATCTTCATCGGCAACGGCGACAGCGCCGGCCTGCACAACCCGGCCTACGACTTCAACGACGAAGCCATCGCCCACGGCATCTCCTATTGGGTCCGCCTTGCCGAACAACGCCTGGGCCTCTGACAAGAATTAAGGCTTGGCTTCGCGCCAAGCCTTTTGTATGCATGGCATGCAAGTGGTCCCGTAGCTCAGCAGGATAGAGCACCAGATTCCTAATCTGGGGGTCACGCGTTCGAATCGCGTCGGGATCACCATTTGTTTCCAGCACTTAGGTGCCTTATGGAGGCAACAAACCAGGAAGAAAGTGGCTTGGGCTAACGGAATAGAATTCTGGTCGCGCTCAATAGTGACGATTCGGATCGGCTGTGGCATTCTCCGCGACATGCCCGCACCGAAGCTTCGCCCCACCCTCGCTGAGAATCCGTACTTCTACCGTGCCCATTCGCAGATGCGACGAACCCGTGCACGATTCCCGCGATGATGAACATCCGCGAAAGCGCCATCACGACAATGGAGACGAGAGGTGTGCTTGATGCGGATATGCTCCGGCTGGGGCTGAATGATCTCGCTGAACTCTGGTGGCTGGCAACGCGGCGCTGATGTCTCGCTTCGCCGCAGAGGAACGCATTGACCGTTACTTACGGAATCGCGCCTTATCGACATCCGCCAAGGCATATTGCAAAAAGTCAGCACTGCTAGGGGACAGCTATTGTGACACGGTACCTTTTTCTTGATGGGGGATGTCTGCGCGCTCGCGTCAAGGACATTGCTCACCGCTACTGCGAAGGAGCGCCGCTCAAAATAAACTGGTGGAGCCTCTCAGCCGGCTACGAGAAGATCTTTTACTACGACGCGCTCCCGGCCCGAAAACCTAATCAGTCCGAGGAAGATTTTGAAGCTGAACGCCAGGAGGCTGAACACCTCCATGCGAAACTCGCCACCCTTGATCGCTTTCGCGTCAACGAAGGTGACACCCGTTATCGGAAGGGGCGCGGTTTGGAGCAAAAGAAGGTCGACGTAATGATCACTGTGGACATGATGATCCACACGATTCGTCGCAATATGACGGTCGCGGGTCTACTTGCGGGAGACGCTGACTTCACTCCTCTGCTAAACGCGCTCTCCAACGAGGGGATGTTTGTCACTCTTATCCATCCGCCGAAGGCTTCCAAAGATCTGCTTGCCGCTGCCGACGCTCGACGCACCCTAAGTGCGAGGCAAGTGTACGAGTGGTTAGACGCACCATCTCAGGCGCGCTTCGGATCATTTCCAACCCCATCGTATGGTAATGCTTCGCATGACGGAAACTGCCAGCACCTCTGGTCCGATGATCTGTTGGGTATCGAGGTATGGTGCGAATTAATCAACGAAACCATTTGGGCGTCTTGGCCGGCACCGGAGCGTAGCGATAGACTGAGTTTGAGGGGCGGCAATTGGGCGAACACTCAACGCGTGGCCAGCGATGATTATGGACTCCAGTTTCCAACAGAGTTGCCAGAGGCATTTAGACACCTCCAGGGCAGCTAACTCTTGGGCAAGAATTCACCCCCCAAAACGGCTTCGAAGCGCGAATTTGATTGCCCGCAGTGCGATACCGTCGTTGCCGCCTACGAGGCGGAGAAAATGCCCGACAAGGACGGCTTTGCGAGAACCTAGAGCCCGAAACGGAGGAACGACTGGTGCGGCTGAATCGGCGCTATCGCCAATACGCCACGGAGGCTCTTCGACCGAAAAAGGAGCAGATGGCTCGCCTAGCTCTTTTAGCAATCTCGATATTATTGACCAGCTACGGGCCTCCCGAGCGATGGGATCCGGTGTATTCGAACCAGGCCGCGCCAACAGCAGCCGAAAGATCAGCTGCCATCGAGTATGCACGAAAAACATACTACAATGAGCGTCAAATCAACGACGCAACCATATCGAACGCATTAACGCTAAGCGGCGGTGATCGGATCATTTGCATAAGGTTTAAGTCGAAAAACCAACTCACCGAACGCGCCAGCGTGACGACACAATCGTTGCACTATGACCAAAGATACGGGTTTGTCCTTAGTGGTTATATGCACCAGGACTACCGCTGCAATTCCAAACGGCTACAGTATTCTCCGTTCATCGAATTGGCACATCTTTTCTAAGCCGACCTGGTTGATTGGGTCGTGCTGCCGTCAATCCCCCCGACATGGGACGCAAAGTGATGCGAAGCCATCCCGACCTCTAGCTGATTCTCGTGATGAAAATTGATGATCTTAAAACAGATGACGTTCGGGTTCGACAGACTGCCCTGTTAATTTGACTGTCCTTACACCGCGGCCGCGAGGCCGGAGCAATTCAGGCTCCACTACAGTTCTCCGTTTGACATCGACAAAATCTTTTTTGTATCCACATTAAACATTGCCCTCGGCATTGAATTATTGTAGATACATTTTATGGAGATCGTGTGGGACGAACCGAAGCGGATTGCCAATATCGAGAAACATGGCCTCGATTTCGCCGATGTGACTTTCGAGTTCTTCCTGTCATCCGTTGTCGTTGCGGCCAAAGACGGGCGATCCAAGGCCATAGGCCGCCTCGCTGACGGAACGATCGTCGTGATCTTCGTAAATCTGGGCTCTGAGGCGCTGTCGATCATTTCGATGCGCCCCGCCCGCAAGGACGAAAGGAGCATGATCTGATGACGAGCAAAGCCCAAAAAATGACCGAGTTCCAGCCCGGCCGCGGCTACTCCAAGGAGGATTGGGATGCCGTTTCCGACAATCCCCTTCTGTCCAAGGAAGAGATAGCAAGAGCCAAACCCTTCAGGGAAGCGTTCCCTGACATTGCTGAAAAGATGGCGAAGACCATCGCGGCCCGAGGGCGACCCAAGCTTGATAACCCGAAGCAACCGCTGAATATCCGCCTCGATGCCGATATCATCCAGTTCTACAAAGCGACCGGCAAAGGCTGGCAGTCCAGGATGAACGATGCCTTGCGAAAGGCAGCCGGCTTATAGAGCCTTCCGCCGATCTCTCCTGCGCGCTCGATAGCCATGATCGGCGGATGGACGCAATCAACCTATGCGGACCAGCAGGCTGCGCTCGCCGCACGATCAACTCGCCTGACCAACGCCCTTCCGTCTCCGCACAATCCGCCGCGCACCCAACCCCGTTAGCGCCGTCATGACCCACCCGCCGACAAAACCAATCGCACCCCAAACCAGCCCCGCAAAGCTCACCGGCACACCCGGCACAAAATCCCGCCAGGTATTGGCGAAAACAACGTCGTCCGGCTCTCCCAGCAGCACGAAGGGTTTGGCGACGGGGGCGGCGGTGCCGAGTTTCAGTTGCTGCGACAGCAGCGTTTCGTAGCGCGTGATCGTGCTCTGCATCGAGACGCCGCGGTCGCGCAGGAAATCGTCGGAGGATTGGGCATAGGCGTTGAGCGCCTGCTGGCGATCGAGATGATGATCGGCCGCCTGGCGGCTGAAATCTTCGACGATGACGCGCAATTCGTCGACCGCGCCGCCGATGCGCTGGCGGTATTGCTGGGCAAATTCCGGCGCCTGCGAAAAGACCGTGCCGCCGGCAAGCCCGGCTGCGATGGCGATGATCCTTGCAATCGATCCCATGAGCGGTGCCTCCGGCGATCCCTGAGCGCTAACGATTGACGGCAGCAAAGGTTTCTTCCCGACACAATCGGTAACTCTATGTGATTGAACCGACAGCGCTTCCGGCGAGTTGATCCCATGACGACCAACGAGTTGCTCCTGCGAGCAACTGAGAAAGAGAGGCTTATCATGAAACAGTTCATCCTCGCCTGTACGCTCGCTGCGGCGTCCGTCTTTTCCGCAATGCCGTCGCAAGCGGCGAGCGTTACCATCACCACGGATAATCCGCGTCCCTATTACGGCGATTCCGAACGCCCCTATTATCGCCACCGTCCGTATCACCGCGACCAGTGGAGATCGCATCGCGTCTCACGTGACTGCTTCACCAAGACGGAAGAGATCCGCCGTCATGGCCGTACGATCGTCAGGGAAACCCGGGTCTGCCGATAGGCGCCATGCATGAAAAGCCCGGCCGGTCAGCCGGGTTTTTCATTTGATATGGGGATGCGGAACTTCGCCTCATCGGCCGCGTTATAGGCGCAGGGAGTGACCATCATGCGTATCAAAATGACTCTTTTGGCTGCCGCCTATGTCGCCGTCAGCGCCGTGCTGCTTGCCATCGCCTATCACCCGCAGGGCTCGGGCGCCATGCAGAAGACGGATCGCCTGGCCGGTTCGTCCTTCCTGGTCGAACGCTTCGCCGGTTGATCCCCGGTGATCCACCGGGCGCCGTCTATCGGCGCCGGGATGTTCCGATAACCGTCACGGCGAGCCCTCAGCCAAGGCTCCGCCGAGCAGGATGCGATTGTGCACCGACTGCACGCCTTCGACGGCTTTTGCGACCGCGGTTGCCCGTTCGATCTCGCCGACCGTGCCGACCGTACCGCTCAGCACCACCTGATCCTTCTCCATCGTCACCTCGACATCGGACGCATCGATGCCGCCGGCAATTGCCAGCGCATTGGCAACGGCTGCCTCGACCCTTGCGCGATTGGCGATTTCGACCTCCATTTCAGGCTCGAGCCCGTGAAATGTCTGCTCTTTGAAAACCATGATCCGTTGCTCCTTGAAACCTCGTCATAAATCTCAGGAAGAACGCCTGGCGGTGGAATTTGGTTTCAGCGCCGCTACCACTGCAGGCGATAGCGCAGATTGACGCTGCCGGCTTCGCTTGGTGAAAACGGATTGCTGACCGAGGCATCGAGGTTGAGGTTCGGCAGGATGGCCTGGCCGACAGCCACCGTCGTCGAGAAATCACCGCCGGCATTGCCGCCAGCATTGCTGATGCCTGTGCCGGCCGAAAGCGACGTTCCCGTCCAGGGATAGATCAGCTTCAGCGCCTGCGATGCCGTCACCGAGGTCTGCCTGGTATCGACCGCGTCAAACTGCACACTGATGGACCGGCTCGATTGCATGTCGAGCGAATCGGACAAGATCCAGCTGCGCGAGCGGCTGAGGGTCAGCGCGCCGCTGCCCCGCAGCGTATCGACACTGACTTTCGCGCCCCGCTGCGATTGGCCGGCCGGTGTGACGCTCGTCTTCACGATGCGGCCCCAGAGCATGGCCTGGCCGGAATCGGGCAGCAAGGCGCCGCCCTTGGTCGAGGCGAGCGCGACATCGGCGCCGGCGCTCGTTTCCCATTCCGCCGGCAGGCGAAAACCCATCGTCGCCTTGTAGGAGCGGTCGGAGAGCTTTGCCGGCGACCAGATCAGCAGATCATCCGCCCTCGCAGCAGCAGCGAGCGGCGGCAGGATAGCGAAAAACATGCATGTAGTTTTGAATATCGTCATGACATAAGAACCGGAGCGACAGCGCATGTAAGCGCTCATAGCGAACGCGATGGGATCACGGCCAAGCCGCGATGGGGATCACGGCCAAGCCCGCGATAGGGATCACGGCCAAGCCGCTCATCCCGGTTTCATCTTCGATTTATTGTTTGGCCTAAGGCCTGTTCCTGACGGGCGCCGCAGCGCCCGAATTGCTCATGCCGGTGTGACCGGCCGCGGGAATCTCGATTCCTCGAGCAATGCTGCAAGGATCGCCTCCAGCCGCCCCGATGTAAACCCCTCGACGGCGGAAATCTGCTGCACCGCACACTTGCCGCCCCCTCCAAAGCCTAGTAGAGCCAGAGCCTACGAGAGAAATTTTCGCGAAATTCCACATGATGACCGGCAAAAGCGCGCCGCGGCGCCTCAGCATCTTCGGTTCGACGGGTTCGATCGGCCAGAATACACTCAATGTCGTCGATCACCTGGGCGGACGGGAGAACTTCGAAATCTCCGTGCTGACCGGCAACGGCAATGTCGAATTGCTGGCCCGGCAGGCGAGATCATCCGGCGCGCGGCTGGCGGTGACGGCAAACGACCGGCATTACGAATCGCTGAAGAGCGAGCTTTCCGGCAGCGGCATTGCGGTTGCCTCGGGAAAATCCGGCCTGATGGAAGCCGCCGACCGCGAGGCCGACTGGGTGATGGCGGCAATCGTCGGCACCGCCGGTCTCGCGCCGACGCTTGCCGCGGCACGCCGCGGCGCCGATATCGCCCTTGCCAACAAGGAATGCCTGGTCTCGGCAGGCGATCTCTTCATCAAGGCGATCCACCAAGGCGGCGGCAGGCTGCTTCCGGTCGACAGCGAGCACAATGCGATTTTCCAGGTGCTGGAGGAAAACCAGCGCCACGCCATCGAGCGCGTCATCCTGACGGCGTCGGGCGGCCCCTTCCGCACCGCCTCGCTCAAGGAGATGGCCGATGTGACGGTGGAAACCGCGCGTGCGCACCCGAACTGGTCAATGGGATTGAAGATCTCAATCGACAGCGCCTCGATGTTCAACAAGGCGCTGGAGATGATCGAAGCCCGGCATCTGTTCGGCCTGACGCCAGAACAGATCGAAGTCATCATCCATCCGCAATCGATCATCCATTCGATGGTCGGTTATACCGATGGCTCGGTGCTGGCCCAGCTCGGCGCCCCCGACATGCGCACGGCGATCGGTTATGCGCTGTCCTTTCCGCGCCGGCCGAACCTGCCGATCGAGCGGCTGGATTTCGCCAGGCTCGCCCGGCTGGATTTCGAGGCGCCGGACGAGGCGCGCTTTCCGGCCCTCAGGCTGGCGCGGCTGGCAATGACGCGCGGCGGCGTTCAGGGCGCGGTGCTGAACGGCGCCAAGGAAGTGGCGCTCGAAGCCTTCATCGAAGGGCGTCTGCCCTTCCTCGCCATGGCCGAGATCACCGAGCGGGTCATGGACGATCTGGCCGGCCTGCCGCCGGCCACCACCATGGACGACGTCTTTGCCACCGACAGGCAGGCGCGGCAAAGAGCTGGTGATCTCATGAACCTGGCAATCGCCGGCTGAAGGCTGAAATCACCTAAGCCGGTTGCCGGCTTCGTCGAACAATCGGCAATCGGCCGCTTCAAACAGCAGGCCGATCTCTTCGCCGGCCGCAATGCCGACCGGCGAACGATGCTCGACGGTGAGCGACTGGCCATCGGCAAGCTGGCAATAGAGATATTGCGTTCCGCCGAGATATTCCGAAAAATCGACCCTGGCGGTCAGCCTGCCTGATAGGTCGGATGCCACTTTCAGATGCTCCGGCCGCAGACCGAGCGTGACCGCGGCCCCCACCGGCCTGTCTGCCGCCGGCAGGCCGCTTTCGATGCGCCGGCCGGCGACTTCCACCAGCCCTCCTTCGCTCCATCGGACATTCAGCAGGTTCATCCGCGGCGAGCCGATGAAACCCGCCACGAAAGTATTGGCGGGATCCTCGTAGATCTGCCGCGGCGTTCCGGCCTGCTCGACCCGGCCGTCGCGCAGCACGACGATCTTGTCGGCGAGCGTCATCGCCTCGGTCTGGTCGTGGGTGACATAGATCATCGTATTGCCGAGCTCGCGATGCAGGCGGGCGATCTCGATGCGCATCGAAACGCGCAGTTCCGCATCGAGATTGGACAGCGGTTCGTCGAACAGGAAGACATCGGGCTTGCGCACGATCGCCCGGCCGATCGCCACACGCTGACGCTGGCCGCCGGAAAGCTGGCCCGGCCGCCGGTCGAGAAGATGATCGATCTTCAGGATGGCGGACGCGGCCTTCACCCGCGTCTCGATCTCGGCGGCATGGGTGCGCGCCATCTTCAGCCCGAAAGCCAGGTTGTCGCGCACGCTCATATGCGGATAGAGCGCATAGGACTGGAAAACCATGGCGATGCCGCGCTCGGACGGATCGAGATCGGTGACCATTCGTCCCTTGATCTCGACCTCGCCGTCGGTCACGTCTTCGAGGCCGGCGATCATGCGAAGCAGCGTCGATTTTCCGCAGCCGGACGGGCCGACGAAGACGACGAACTCGCCTTCCTCGATCGTCAGGTCGATGCCGTGAACCACCTGCAGATTGCCATAGCTTTTTCGCACGTCCTGGAGCACGACGCTCTTGTTAGCCATACCGTTCGTCATCCCCAAACGACCTACTTGTCCGACTGGACCCAGACGAGCATCTCTCCGGGTGCGCGGTTATCCCAGAGATGATAGGGCACGAAACGCGCCGTGGCGACCTGCCTTTCGGCCGGCGCCTTGCGATAAAGCGGCGCGCCCCAGTTCGACGTCTCCTCGCGCTCGACCTTGAGATCGAGGGCGACGGCATCGTTGAGGTCCTTCAGCACGACGGTTTCGGCCGCCGGCAGCTCGCGCGGCAGGACGATGGCATTGAGATCCTGGCCATTGTCCGTCGTTTCGACGCAATAGACCAGCGGACCGCGCATCAAGGCGACGCGGCCGGCATCCTGGCGCACCTTCGGATTGGCATATTGCGGGCGAAGCGAAAGCGGCAGGAAAAGATCGACACGATCGCCGTCGGCCCATTGCCGATCGATCCTGGCATATCCGTCACGGGTCGCAGTGCCGAGATCGAGCTTTTCGCCGTTGACGCTGAGGGTGGCGCCCTCCGCCCAATCGGGAATGCGCAGCGACAGCGCGAATTTTGCCGGCTTCTCCAGCCTGGTGGTGAAGGCGACCGCACCGTCCCACGGATAGTTGGTCGCCTGCTGGAGTTCGACCGCAGCGCCGTTGGCAAGCTTCAGCCGGGTGGTGCTCTCGCCATAGAGATGCACGGCGATTTCATCGTCGGCAACGGCATACATATAGGAGCCGATCGAGGTCACCAGCCGGGCGATATTAGGCGGGCAGCAGGGGCAATGATGCCATTTCCAGCGGTGATGTTTGCCGGCACTTTCCAGCGGATTGTCGTAGAAGAAGGTCTTGCCGTCGGTGGAAAGGCCGGGCAGCGCGCCGTTATAAAGCGCCTGCTCCATGATGTCGGCGTAGCGCCGGTCCGGCCCGCGCCCGAGCATGCGGCTTGCCCAGAAGACCAGGCCGACGGAGGCGCAGGTTTCGGCATAGGCCGTATCGTTGGGCAGGTCGTAATAGTCGGTGAAACCTTCGTTGGAAGCGGCCGGGCCGATGCCGCCGGTGATGTACATCTGCTTGGTGGTCAAGTCGTCCCAGAGCGTTTCCAGCGCCGCCGTCAGGCTGTCGTCCTTATATTCGGTGGCGATGTCGGCCATGCCGGAATAGAGGTACATGGCGCGCACGGCGTGGCCGACGACCTTCGTCTGCTCGCGCACCGGCTGATGCGCCTGGCCGTATTCATAGGTCTTCTGATGGAAGTCGGCAGCGCTCCGGCCATCGCGAGCGGCTTCCGCCGTGAAGAAATGCGGCTCGGTGCCGCGCTCGTCGATGAAGTATTTCGAAAGATCGAGATATTTCTTCTCGCCGGTGACGCGGGCGAGCTTGACCAGCGCCAGCTCGATTTCCTCATGGCCGCAATAGCCCGATATCTGGCCTTCGCCATGGCCGAAGATCCTGATCATGTAATCGGCAAAGCGGCACATGATATCGAGCAGCTTGCGCTTGCCGGTCGCCTGGTAATAGGCGACCGCAGCCTCCATCAGATGGCCGGCGCAATAGAGCTCGTGATGGTCGCGCAGGTTGGTCCAGCGGCGGCTCGGCTCGACGCGCTGGAACCAGGCATTGAGATAACCGTCCTTATCCTGCAGTCTCTCATACATGTCGATGATTTCGTCGGCGCGCGCCTCCAGCTTCGGATTCGGCCGGCGGTAGAGCGAATAGGCGATGGTCTCGATCGACTTGCCGAGATCGGAATCCCAGAACATCTGCGTGGTGCCGCCCCAGGGCTGAATCGGAATGACGACGCCGGGGCTTGGCTGGTCGACGTCGATCGCCTTCAGCATGCCGGCCTCGACGCAGCGATCGAGCAGGGTTTCGGCGGTGGAATTGCAGACGGCGTCCTGCCATTTGCCCCAGAAGCCGCCGAGCTCAACATCGGGAACGGCGACGGGACGAAACTGGCGGTCGTTGCTTGATTTGGTCATGGGCTCTACCTTGAGCATGATGCCGAAAAGTGTGAGCGGTTTTCGGACGACATCATGCTCTAACTATTTAATTTAGAACAGGATTCAGATTTTAGGCCGACGGCCTGAAATCATCCTGTTCTTGGGATCATTTCACCGCGCCGGCCATCAGCCCGCGCATGTAGTAGCGTTGCAGGAGCAGGAAGACGATCAGGCAGGGGATCGTCATGACGACGACACCGGCCTGCACCGCTCCCCAGTTGATGGCGCCGAGGCGTCCGGCGCGAACCGCCGTCATCAGCACCGGCAAAGTGTATTTCTCGTTGCTGGAGAGCAGCACGAGGGCGGCCAGAAACTCGTTCCAGGCATTGAGGAAGGCAAAGATCGCCACCGTCGCCACGCCCGGAAGCACCAGCGGCAGCAGCACGCGCGCCAGCAGCTTGAGGTCGCGTGCGCCGTCGATGCGCGCGGCTTCCTCGATTTCCTTCGGCACCGCATCGAAGGCGTTGCGCATCATGAAGACCGAGAAGGGCAGCTGCAGCGTCACATAGACGAGCGTCAGCCCGAGCAGCGAATTGTTGAGGCCGAGTTTTGCCAGGATGATGAAGAGCGGCGTCAGGATCGACTGGAACGGGATCATCAGCGTGGCGATGATCAGCACGAAGAGCGCATTCTTCATCGGGAAGCGATAGCGCGAGAAGCCGTAGCCGGCGAGCAGGCTGACGGCAACGGTCAGCACCGCCGTGGCGACCGAAACGAACAGCGAATTGATCATATGCCGCCAGATGCCGGCGCCGAACGTATCGAGCAGCGCATAGGCATCGAAGCTGACGCCCGAGCTCGGCCATGGCGGCAGAGGTGGGAGGCTCGCCTCCGCACCCGGCCGGAAGGAAGCGAGCA
The DNA here is from genome assembly GCF_014197615.1 of Rhizobium esperanzae. Taxonomy (GTDB): domain Bacteria; phylum Pseudomonadota; class Alphaproteobacteria; order Rhizobiales; family Rhizobiaceae; genus Rhizobium; species Rhizobium esperanzae_A. The sequence continues at coordinate 4,222 of NZ_JACIFY010000023.1, read as the reverse complement.
GCGTGATCGCGAAGGGGGCGAGAAAGAAGATCGAGATGGCGATGCCGGTGAGATGATAGGCCGACTTCACACGGAGCGCCTTGCGGGCGCGGCGTTGCCTTGAGGTGCTCATGGACGCTCCTCCCCGACGCGCAGCAGCCAGAGCTGCACGATGCTGATGGCCATCAGGATGGCGAGAAGCACGATCGAGAGTGCGGCGCCATAACCGAGATTGAACGACACGAAGGACTGGTTGAAGATGTAGTAGACCACCGAGATCATCTTGTTCTGCGGTCCGCCCGCCGTCATGATGTAGAACTGGTCGAAGGCGAGGATCGAGCCGGTGACCGAGACGATCAGCGCCAGCGCAATCGTCTTGCGCATCAGCGGCAGCGTCAGATGCCGGAAACGCTGCCAGCGGCCGGCGCCGTCGATGCGCGCCGCCTCCGTCAGCTCGGAGGGGATGGCCTGCAGCCCGGTCAAAAGAATGATCATGGTGAAGCCGGCGATCTTCCAGACGACCATCACCACGACGGTCAGGAAGGCGGTGTCGAAGGTAGCCAGCAGGTTGGGGCTCTTTTCCACAAGACCGAGCGCTTTCAGGGCCGGGCCGATGAAGCCGCTGTCGACATTGGCAAGCCAGACCCAGAGCAGCGAGGCGGTCGCCAGTCCGACCACGACCGGCAGGAAGATGATGGTGCGGTAGGTGCTGACGAACTGCCGTTCCTTCTCGACGAAAATGGCCAGCGGAAAGGCGACGGCGAAGATCGCGATGGTGACGATCACGGTATAATAGGCGGTGAAATTCAGCGCCGTCATGAAACGGGTGTCGTTGACCATGCGGTAATAATTGTTGAGGCCGATCCAGCGCGACGCGCCCATCAGCGGCCAGTTGTGCAGGCTCATCCATCCGGTGAAGATCACCGGCATGACGAAGAAGACGATGACCAGCGCCATGGCAGGCGCGATATAGGCAAGGCCGCGCCAGTTCGATTGGCGCCGTCGCCTGCGCCGAGGCAATAGGGTCTCTGAACCGGAACCGGTCATCAAACGCTCCGCATCTGTCAATTGAAATTGGCCGGGAAGCTGCCACCGCTCCCCGGCCGCGGCCCTGGGAGAGTTATTGGCCGCTATCGATGATCGATTGCATTTCCGACTGGGCGCTGGAGAACGCACCGTCGACATCGTCGCCGAAGATCGCGGCGTTGGTAAAGGTTGCCCACGGGCCGTTGGCGCTGTTGATCAGGTCGTTGAACTGCAGCGTATAGGGTGTCTTGGCGACGCTGATCGCCTTGAGGCCGACCTGCATGCGGGGGTCGAGACCTTCCAGCACCTTGTCGGCGATATCGCCGCGGGTCGGCAGGCTGCCGTATTTCGCCATGATCTTCTGGCCGTCCATCGAATAGATATATTCGAGGAACTCCTTCACCGCGTCGATCTTCTTGGTGCCCTTGGTGATGACGAAATTATCGCCGCCGGCAAAGGACGACGGCTTGCCGTCGACGCCCGGAATGAGGGTGACGCCGAAGTTGATGTCGGGATGCTGGGTCACCAGCGTGCCGATCGCAAAGGCGCCGAGGCTCTGCTGGCCGATCTTGCCGTTGGTAAACGTCAGGAAGTTGGCGCCGTTGTCGCTGGCCGCACCCGCCGGCACCAGGTCCTTCTTGACCATGTTGCGGTAGATATCGACGGCCTTGCGCATCTGAGGCGTATCGAGCGTCGCTTTCTTGCTGTCGGCCGACAGGATATCGGCGCCCGCACCCCAGGTGAGCGGGGTGAAGGTGAAGATCATGCAGCCGCCGCAACCGCCGCCGGAGAAATAGAAGCCGTAGGTATCGTCACCGAGAGCCCGGATCTTCTCGGCATTGGCGGTGATTTCGTCCCAGTTGGCCGGCGCCTTTTCCGGGTCGAGGCCGGCCTTCTTGTAGAGATCCTTGTTCCAGGCGAAGACCGATGTCTCGACGGAAAGCGGCAGGCCATAGATCTTGTCCTGATAGGTGCCGAGGCGGACATGCGACGGCGACAGCGAGTTGAAATAGGGCAGCGACTTTGCCCAGTCCGTCAGGTCTTCCAGCTGGCCGGCCGCGGCAAAGGCGGGGTTGTAGATCAGGTCCATCGACAGCGCGTCGGGCGCCTGTCCGCCGGCAATCGCCGTCGCATATTTCTGCACCAGCTCGGAGAACGGCACTTCGGTCATCACGACCTTGTTCTCATGGCTCGAATTGTAGGATTCGACCACCTTCTTGAAGGCGTCGCCGATGCCGGAGCGAACCCACATTTCGACATTTTCAGCCGCCGATGCGGCCGAAAACAGACATAGGGTAGCGATGCTGGTCGCCGCCAATAGACGCTTGATCATGATACTCCTCCCGATATGGCGCATCTCCCTGCGCCCTTGCTCATTTCCTGGTTCTCATTCCTTGGGGGCATTGCCCCCGCATGATTGCCGGACGATCAGCCGGCACGGCAATTTCCGGACACCCGGCTCGACGGGCCGTCCTTCCGCAAGCGCCAGCACCGTCAATCCGGCTTGGCGCCCGAGCTCCTTCAACTCCATATCCACCGTCGTCAGCGGCGGCCGTGTCTGGGCCGCGACAATCTCCCAATTGTCGAAGCCGATCACCGAAACGTCCCGCGGCACCTTGACGCCGCGCTCACGCAGCCCGTCCACCGCGCCGCGGGCGATCTGGTCGTTGCCGCAGAAGAGCGCGTCCGGCTTTTCTCCCGGCCTCTTCCAGAGCTGTTCGACCGCCTCATGGCCCCAGCTTTCCGACCAGACGCCGTAAAGCACCGGCTCGCGATGGCCTGCCACCTCATGATAGGCGCCGGCCCTTTCGCGCACCGAGAAGAACTCCTCCGGCCCGGTGATATGCGCGATGCGCCGTCGCCCGGCCTTGACGAGCCATTCCACCGCCAGTCGCGCACCCTGTTCGTCGTCCGAACGGAAGGTAACGCTGTTCTGCGTCCCCTCGGTGAAGGCGTAGACGACAGGCACATGCAAATTCGACAGGTCGACCGGCAGGCGCCTGTCCAGGCGCTTTCCCGTGGCGATGATGCCGTCGACCTGCTTGTCCAGCATCGCATCGACATGGATCTGGGCGAGCGCCGGATCGTCTTCGATGGCGCACAGGAAAACCGAAACCCCGTGATCGACCAGCGCATCCGAAATACCCGCCATCACAGGCAGCGTGAAACGGCCGTACGTGTCGTTGGTCAGCAGCCCGATGGTGAAGCTGCGTTTGCTGAGAAGCCCTCTCGCCAGCGCATTCGGCCGATATCCGATTTCGCCGGCGATCCGCTTCACCCGCTCGCGGGTTTCCGCCCCCATCCGGCCGGTGTCGTTGAGCGCCTTCGACGCCGTCGAAATGCTCACCCCGGCAGCCGACGCCACCTCATGGATGGTGATCCTGCCTCTTTTTCCTCCCGATATGTTCAGAACGTCCTCCTTCTGAAGTGGCTTGAGAAAAGCTTTTACCAACCTCACTGTCAAGTGAGAAAAGGTTTTCTCATGCAATTCGAAAGATGGAGGGAGGTGCGGGCACGACGAGGACGGTGCGCAGGGAAAGAACGGGCACAGCTGCTCACAGCGGTGCCGAATACGCTTGGGGGCGATCAGGGATTGTGGTGGGAACTTGCGTGCGCAAAAGCGAGCGCGAATCAGAACCTCCGGCGGAGGTCCCGATTCGCGGTTTGAACCCGGGCGATCATTGAAAGATCAGGCGACATGCCTTGCGAGCGCACAGCGCGACCAGAGCGAATGCAGCGCCTCGACCAGATGGGCGATATCGGCGTCGGAATGCAGCGGCGTCGGCGTGATGCGCAGCCGCTCGGTCTTCTTCGGCACTGTGGGATAGTTGATCGGCTGGACATAGACGCCGCAATTGTCGAGCAAGAGGTCGGAGATCCACTTGCACTTGGCCGCATCGCCGACCAGCACCGGCACGATATGGCTCGGATTGGGCATATGCGGAATGCCGTTCTGGTCGAGCAGCGAGCGCAGCTTGCGGACGCGATCCTGATGGCGGGCGCGCTCGAACTGGCTGACCTTCAGGTGCTGGATCGAGGCGACCGCACCGGCGGCAAGCGCCGGCGGCAGCGCCGTGGTGAAGATGAAGCCGGAAGCGAACGAACGGATGAAATCGCAAAGCGCCGTCGACGCGGCGATATAACCGCCCATGACGCCAAAGGCCTTGCCGAGCGTGCCCTCGATCACGGTCAGCCGGTCCATCAGCCCTTCGCGCTC
>NZ_JACIFY010000022.1 GCF_014197615.1 Rhizobium esperanzae | reverse complement strand
CTCGACCGCCAAACCATGCCGACCTCCCGAAAAATCATCTCGAAAGTGTCAGGCATGTCTCCGAACATCTGTCAGGTATGTATCCGGGCTTTACATCAAGCCCTGGGATGACGGAGGAGAGGTGGTGCCCCGGGACCACAGGCCTCGCCGGCGCGATGAAGCTGCGGCCCCACAGCGGCGATTGCGCGACGGCAAAAGCGAGGCCGCTCAAGCCGCGCGGCGGTGCAGCCTGTGAGGTGCCGCGGCTCTACTGTTTTGTAACCGCCTGTGACGGGCCTTGCTGCAGGTCCGCCTCGTCGGCGAGAATGGCGGCGGATTCGTCCAGGAGGACGTCCTTGGCATTCTTGCGGGCGTTTTCCATGGCGATGTCGGCGCTCAGGCTGCGTTCGTCTGCCTGCAGGCCGTCATCTCCACCAAGGTCCTCGTCATCGGCTCCCTGGGCTCGCGACTTGAAGCGGCTTTCCCGGGCAGCGGCTTCCTTGCGGCGTTCGGCTTCGTTGAGCGAGATCAGCCCTTTCTCGCGCTGGGCCTTCAGGTCGGCAATGTCTTTCAACAGGCGCTGGAAATCCGGATCGCTCTTGACCCGGGTATCATGGCGGCTCTGCAATGCCGGCAGCAGCGTCTTGATCGTGTCGGAGGGGGTGTATTTCGCGGGTTTGATCTCAGCCCATGGCAAAGCATTGTCATAGCTGGTTTCGCCGAAGCTCGTGGGATCAGACAGGCCCGGCAGGCTGAGATCGGGTGTTACGCCGCGCAGCTGCGTGGTGCCGCCGTTCACCCGGAAAAACTGCGAAATCGTCACTTTCAGCTCACCGAATTCGGGTTTGCTGTTGTGAACCACCTGGTCGAGATCGACGACGGTCTGCACGGTGCCCTTGCCGAAGCTGGGTTCCCCGATGATCACGCCGCGGCCGTAATCCTGGATCGCCGCGGCAAAAATCTCCGACGCCGACGCCGAGCCGCGATTGATCAGGACGCCCATCGGGCCTGTCCAGACGGGTGCTGCAAAATCGGCGCTTCTGACGCCGATCTTGCCGTCGCTGCCGCGCTGCTGAACGACCGGGCCGTTGCCGATGAAGAGGCCGGTCAAATCGATCGCCTCATCCAGCGAACCGCCGCCATTGTTGCGCAGGTCGATGAGAACGCTGTCGACCTTTTCATCACTCAGCTCGCCGAGAAGCTTGGCGACATCGCGGCTTGCGCTCTTGTAGTCCTTGTCGCCTTTGCTCTTGGCTTCGAAATCCTCGTAGAAAACAGGCAGCGTAATGATCCCGATCTTGCGCGTGGTGTCGCCCGCCTTGACGGAGAGAACGGTTTTCCTGGCGGCCTGCTTGTCGAGGCTGATCTTATCGCGCACCAGGCTGACGACGCGATGGGCGGCATCGGCGCCGGCATCGGCCGGCAGGATATCCAGGCGCACGACGGAGCCTTTTTTCCCGCGGATCATCTGCACGACTTCATCGAGGCGCGTGCCGACGACTTCCTTGATCGGCCCATCCTTGCCTTGACCGACGCCGGTGATGCGGTCGCCGACGGCGAGCTTGCCGGAGAGTTGCGCCGGCCCGCCGGGCACGAGCTCACGAATGGTCGTGTAGTCGTCGCGCTCCTGCAGCACGGCACCGATGCCGAACAGCGACAGCTTCATCGAGACATTGAAATCGGCCGAAGCGGCCGCGCCGAAATAATCCGTATGCGGATCGACCGAGGTGGCATAGGCATCCATGAACGACTGGAAAACATCGTCGCTTTTGAACTTGTAAGCCCGCTCGAGCGAGTTTTCGTAACGTTTGTCGAGGGTTTCGCGTATCGCTGCGTCGGCCTTGCCGCCGAGCTTCAACCGCAGCCAATCGCTTTTGACGCGCTTGCGCCAAAGCTCGTTGCTCTCGGCTTCCGACTGCGGCCACGGCTCTTTATCGCGCAGCACCGAAAAACTTTCCTGCGTGCTGAAATCGAAGCCCTGCTTCAGCAGGCCGCGCGCATAGGTCATGCGGTCGACGACGCGCTGTTCATAGGCGTTGAAAATCGCAAAGGGGATCTTCAAGTCCTGCTTTTCGATCGCATCGTCGATCTCGCTGCGGTCGGCCATGAACTTGTCGACATCCGTTTGCAGGAAGAGCATGCGGTCCGGATCAAGCGACTTGATGAAGCTGTCCATGATCCTTTGCGACAAGGCGTCATCAAGCGGAACGGGCTTGTAGCTATATCGCGAGAGAAATTGCGCGCTCAACTGAGCCGCCTGCGCCTGCCGCTTCAGCGGCGCCAAAGCAGGCGGCGAGGCAACTTCAGCATATGCGGACTGTGCGAGGGCAAGAAATGCTGCAAGAAAAACATAGGGTATGCGCATTCAGCGTTGATCCAATTCATAATGCCTGATGTCGATGGTGATCTAGGTGAGACAATTATGGTCTTTTGGCAAGCAGGTGGCAAATAACATGGTTGGCAATGCCAAGAAAATGCATTTGAGGGTAGATCGTCGCCACTGGGGCCGGCGCGTTCGTCAAGACCATCGGGGATGGCGTGATGGCACTTTCCGAGCCGGTACCACGCGGTGACGGCCGGTATGGCCTCAAAGGGATCAAAAAACACCGATTTGTTATACCCATCTTTGATAAGCGATACATTCTGTCGCTGAGGGATGGCGCAAGGCGCAATCAAACCGTCAGATCCTGGAGTATCCAGCCCTGCTGGACGGCGGCCTCCATCATGGCGGGACTGACACTCGCCCTGCGAATACCCAGAGCGAGCAAGGTCCGAGGCCTGGTAATTCCGACAAACACATTCGTGGCGGCGGTCAGATGGGCATCGCTGGCCGCAAAGTCACGATCCTCTATACCAAGTGCGTGCGGCAGGACGGTCGTGAGATCCATGGTTCGCTGGTCGGCCGCTTGACCACGATATATTTCGGTTTCTAAAACAAGTATGGCATCAACCGTCCGTCCTTTGACTGAATGAATCGATCCCAGTTGAACTAGGACGCCATTTGCGGTGACGGCGTTTCGCAAAACCTGAGCGCCGGCTGCTACCGCGTTATCTGAACCTTGATCGATGAACGCCACGAAAGTAGCACACTCGTCATTGCCGTTGACATCCAGGACTATTCCCAGAGCCGCCGACAAGGCTCCCAGGAATTCTTGCCAAGCTTCGGCGCGCCAAACCGCCTGGCCATTTAAGACGTGGAGGTACAGCAGATGACGGGCGGCTATGTGCTTATCTCCGTCAGCGGCAAGAATACGCCAAACATTACCGTTATTGACCCGGTGTCCGTCTGGCCCTTGATATCCCGCAATGTCTAGGAGTTCAGAGAGCGACCGACAAAGCATCTCGGCAATGCGTGCCGGGGTTTCGTGGGCCGCATGCAGCGTCGCTGCCTGCCGCAGAATTGCACAGAATGAGGTGGGCTTGCTGCTACCTGACGAACCGGGACGATAGGCGGGATGGTAGTCGACAAGGCTTTTGGGCCAGTCTCCGCGCCTGTCCCGATAGAGGTTGTGACGCGAACTCACAGCCCAGGTCTCGTGACCGTCAGGAATCCGGTTCCCCCAGTGATCCCGCACCTTCTCTGCATAGGTCGGAATGACATCTCCGATTCTGGCTTCGTTAAACATGATAATGTGGCGGTGGGCGGGATAATTCTCCAGGCTGGTTATTATCTGTGGTCGCCGCACCGTGAGGCGGCTGGCGAAAGCAGCAATAGGCTCTCCGAACCGCCGAGTCTCATTGAGAGGTATAGCTTCGGCTGCTGGCTGCCAGTAATCGCCTGGGGCAAGTGTAGGATCTTCATAAAGGGTTTGGTTTTGGTCACCGAGCAGTTGGAACGCCACACCGCCGCCACCGAAGATCCGGTGCAACAAGGCAAGCTGAGGCCCATGTGTGTCCTGGGCCTCATCTAGAATCACCAGAGGGAACCGCGCGCGTAATTTATCGGCAAGCCCGGGGCAGTGCTCCATTGCGCGTGCGGCAAGAGCCGTCATATCGCCAAAGCGATAGTAGCCGTCTCTGGTCATACTCGCCTTGATTTGCTCAAGCTCTGCGCCACTATCTGTGTGCGGGCCAACTTGACGCGGACGTGCGCGGATGCCGATGCGATCCGGCACGGGCCCCGGTTGGAAGTTAAAGGCAGAAGAAAACTCCAGTTTAGCAACCCAGTTCTCGACGTTCTTTGGCTGACGTCTCGCCATGGCTCGCAGGTTTGGCCGGCTTGCAACTCTCCTTTTCGCGACCGCCGCGAAGACCTCATCGTCAATTCGCCGAAGGGGCCAACCAAGGCCGCGCAGATATGGTAGGGCGATAAAGCGGTCGATGAACGTCGTAACCGTTCCGATGAAATGCGGGTAACCCAGAAATGCAGATGCACTGGCGTGGGAAGCAAGGCGCTTTTCCACTTCGATGCGTGCGGCATTGGTATGTGAAATGACACACACGCCTTCCGAACGTGAATTCCAAGTGCGCGATAGCAAACTGAGTTTGGCTACAAGTAAAGTCGTCTTCCCGTTGCCTGGTGCGGCTTGGACATCGCATGACTCAACCGACGAAAGAAACGCTCTCTGGCTCGGTTGGGAAAAGTCGCAGCCTCCCATTTCTTCGCTTAGGGCTGCCAGGATTTCGGGCGTCAGTTCTGCGACCTTGATCATGCAGCACCCGCAGCGGGCGGCGCGGGACTACTGGTCGCATAATCTATCGCATTGGCGATGTAGGGCGGCAGTTTCGCTCGAAAGACCGCGGGTGCATCAGTCAGTTCATCAATGAGCCGGGCAAGCTGTTCTGCTACTTCACTTTTCGAGACCCCGCCTTTTTTGGACATGGGAGCAAATATGAGGACTGCGACATCGTCGTCCGATTTATTAGCGTCAGCCTGCCACGCAGCAACCTTCGCCTTCGCATCGGCAATGATTTGACCGCGCGTTTTCCTGCGGTCGCCCTTGACGAGCTTAACTGCGGCGTGAACCAGTTCAGCCAGATCAGGCATTCGCGACAAGTCAAATTCCAGCGTCCATTGTTCGGAGGGAAAGCTTCGCACGCTTCCGCCGTCATCCTTCCTGAGGCCAGCGAGGTGCTGCTGCTTCTTGGCCGGAAAGATTGTCGATTCCGTCTTGCGCGAACCTACAATCTTGGCTGCGGCGTCCGGCGGGATATCCCTATCCGGCAACAGGGCCACAGGAACCGGCATAACCATTCCATCGGCACGCTGGAGAATGCGGCTGTACCGAAACAATCCCCGATGACCGACCTTGATGATCGATACGCCATGCTTGCCAAGCGGCCTGCCCATTCTCCTTGCGATAGCCGGAAGGAGAATGTTTTCCGCATCACCCTCGACCACTATCAACCCTCGTGCAAAGAACAGGTTCGCTTTGGTCGCATCAAGAAAGCGCCTGAGGAATTCGTAGTCATCAGCAGCTAGGTTGGTCTTTCCGTGAGCTAAGGGATAGGCCTTGTGACCTATGATCATAATCATCGCATCAAGCCTGCATCCGGCCGCCAGGGTTGGGCTGTGCGTTGACAAGAGAACCTGGACTTGCTGATGATCAGCCTGCGCTGGAGTCGCAGCCCGTTCTTCAAGCACCTGCATAAACAACGTTTGCAGTTGAGGATGCAAATGGGCTTCTGGTTCTTCTATGAGAAGCAGCGGAACTTGATCAGGATGTGATTGCAGCAATAGCAGTTCGGCTGCCATGAACAGCAGGTTGTTATAGCCAAGTCCGCGGTTAAGACGTTCAAGCTGACCGGGCGGCGCATTGAGGTAAAGTTCAAGCCGCTCCAGCAATTGATCGAATGAACCTTTTGCTCCCAGGCTCAGGGTTGCCGTGAGCGGATCGTCAGCAAAAGACAGGCTTTCAAGGTAGCTCGTGTTGACGACTTGCTCGATGTTCTGGACTGCGGCGTTGTTCTCAACGCTGTCGTTTGCCGCTTTCATTGTATCAACAAGTGTAGCCGCCCCGCCGGCCGCTGCCGGCGCGCTTTGTGAAGCCATAATCGGCAATGCGCCAAGTATTCGCGACAATCGAGACCGCTTCCCCGACCGAAGTTCGCGCTCCGCGTCGCGCAGCGGACGTAGATAGGTCGTCCGAAGATATTCGCGTAAATCACCTTCCACCGGTGGCCCGTCGGCATCTTTGCAGGCCCGATACTGTGTCATCACTATGTGACCGCCGCCACGTTGCCTGCGCAATGTCGCGCGAACGCAAACGTAGAGCCGTAACGTGCCCCCTTCATTGGAACACCATTCAAGAAAACGGGATTGTTCAGCAGCTGTAAGACCGTCGAACTTGCAGCGAATAAGAAGTTCGGTTTCGCGCCGTCCGTCCGCTCTTACGTGGAAATCATTCGGATCGAGCCTGAGGAAATCGTCGCCCCGTGTCCAAAGTACGTGACGAGGTGCATCAATGACGGCACTCTTGCCGGCATCATTCGGGCCGACAAGTACGTTCAGGCCGGGCTGCACGCTGATAGTCAAGGGAGCTTCGGCTGCAAAGCAACGAAAACCGGAAGCGAATATCTCGGCAAGATACATGAATTCTCCCGCACTCTTAGGGAATCGCTATGTCAGGCAAGATACTGCAAATTGGCTTGGCGGACATGAGGGGATTGCTCTTCACAGTCCCGCCCGTTCGGGATCCCACACAACATGATTTGCGATCCAAGACCGGCAAATTCCAGCTTTACCCAACGCCCCGCGCCTAAGGCCAATCCGCATAACCCGAGGACAGCATGCTATTCTCCGACCCCGCCGACGCCCGGGCGATTTCGCGGTAGCCGGCGGGGGAGAGACCGGTTTTGCGTTTGAAGAAATGGCTGAAATAGGTGGGGTCACGGAAGCCGAGGCTGTCGGAGATTTCCTGGATGTTGCGGGCCGAGCGCTCCAGTCTCAGCTTTGCCTCCTGCACCACGCGCTCATGCAGAAGCTGGATCGGCGAGCGGCCGAGTGTCCTTTGGCAGATCGAATGCAGGCGGTCGGCGGTGACGCCCAGTTCGGCGGCATAATCGCTGATCGGCCGGTGCTGGCGGAAACCGGCTTCGACCAGCTGGCGATAGCGCTGCAGGATCGAGCCGGTTTCGCCCTGCCCGCGCGGCTCGTTTCTTTCGCCGTCGCTGCCGCGCCAGAGCGTCATCAGGATCAGCCTGAGATAGGCGGAGACCACCATCGAGGAGGCCCGGGCGGGATCGCCGAGTTCCCGCACGAAGCCTGAGATCAGCGGGCTGATTTCCGCCACAGCCAAGGGATCGCGCGCCTCGACCAGCTTGCGCTGCTCGGTGAAGAGGCGCAGCGAATAGGATTCCACCTTGTCGCCGATCGCATCGACCATGATCTGCGCCGAGGCGCCGATGAGATGGGCGGCACTTCCGGCTGATATCGACAGGTCGCAACGCGCCTGCGGCGGCAGGAAGGCAAGCAGCGGCCCGTGCAAGGGGCGATCTTCGCCGCTCTCGAAATGAAGCTCGGCGGCGCCTTCGCCGAGCAGCAGGAAATGGTGAAAATCGGCATAAAGGCCTTTTTGCAGACGGATGCGCCGATGCGACAGCGACGGCGCGTGCCACTCGCCCCTGGCATAGTGATGAATGCCTCCGTCCGTTGCCAAGGCTGCTCCTCCGTTCCCGCCCAATAGTGCCCTTATCGCCGGATAATTACAATATTAACCCAATAAATCGCATTCCATCCGCAATCGATCGGCGTAACCTTATCGTCATCAGCCTTTGGGAGGAGGCATTCCGACAACGCGGGAACGCTGAAGCGGCCTTTGGGCCGTCGCGTCCGCTCGTCTTCTCCCCCGGCAAACAATGTGGGTGTCAGCACTTGGCGCCAGCACGTGAGGAATGGGTGGAACGGTGTTTTCGGCAAAGCTGATGATCAACAATGAGGCGATTGATGCCTCCGAGGGGGCGACCTTCGAACGTCTGGATCCGCTGACCGGTGACGTCGCAACGACGGCCGCCGCCGGATCCATCGCCGACATGATGCGGGCCGCCACTGCCGCCGCGGCCGCCTTTCCCGACTGGTCGCAGACCGGCCCGGGCGAGCGACGCAGGCTGCTGAACGCCGCGGCCGATCTGCTCGATATCAGAACGCCGGAACTCGTTGCCGCGATGACCGGCGAAACCGGCGCCACGGCGCAATGGGCGGCGATCAACTGCCGGCTCGGCGCCGATATTTTCCGCGAGGCGGCGGCGATGACCACGCAAATCTCGGGCGAACTCATTCCATCCGGCATTCCCGGAAACCTTGCCATGGCGGTGCGCCAGCCGGCCGGCGTCTGTGTCGGCATCGCGCCCTGGAATGCGCCCATTATTCTCGGCGCCCGCGCCGTCGCCATGCCGCTTGCCTGCGGCAACACCGTCATCCTGAAAGCCTCCGAACTCTGCCCGAAGACCCATGGGCTGATCGGCGACATCCTGCGTGACGCCGGTTTTCCCCGCGGCGTCGTCAATGTCGTCTCCAATGCGCCGAGCGATGCCGCCGCCGTCGTCGACGCGTTGATCGCCCATCCGGCCGTGCGCCGCATCAATTTCACCGGCTCCACCCGTGTCGGCCGGATCATCGCCGAGACCGCGGCGCGGCATCTGAAGCGCTGCCTGCTCGAACTCGGCGGCAAGGCGCCGTTCATCGTGCTCGCCGATGCCGATATCGACGAGGCGGTGGGGGCGGCCGCCTTCGGCGCCTTCATGAACCAGGGCCAGATCTGCATGTCGACCGAACGGATCATCCTGATGGACGAGATCGCCGACGGCTTCGTCGGCAAGTTCCGGGTGAAGGCCGAAACCCTCGTCGCGGGCCATCCAGGCGACGGCAATACGCCGCTCGGCACGCTGATCAATGCCGAGGCGGCGCGGCGCGTGAAATCGCTCGTCGACGATGCCCTGCAGAAGGGCGCGGTGCTTATCTGCGGCGGCCGGCCCAACGGCACGCTGATGGATGCGACGGTCATCGATCACGTGACGCCTGCCATGCGCATCTACCGCGAGGAGAGTTTCGGGCCGGTTGCGGCGATCGTCCGGGTCGGCAGTGTCGACGAGGCGGTGACGGTTGCCAACGACAATGAATACGGGCTCTCGGCGGCGGTTTTCAGCACCGACATCAATGCGGCGATGGCTGTTGCCATGCGGCTTGAATCCGGCATCTGCCACATCAACGAGGCGACGGTTTCCGACGAGCCGCAAATGCCGTTCGGGGGCGTCAAGTCGAGCGGCTACGGCCGTTTCGGCGGCAAGGCCGCGATCGACGAATTCACCGAGCTCCGATGGATCACCATGGCTGGGGGAAAACGACACTACCCGATCTGAGTTCAGACCGGGACAAACGAGGCAAACGGGCTGGGAGGCCCGCATCAAGAGGGAGGAATTTCATGAACGGCATTTTCCGCAACGGCAAACTCAACACGGCATCGCTGACCCGCCGCTCTTTCATCGCATCGGCTGCCGCAGGCAGTGCAGCGCTGGCGCTTTCCGGCCGCACGGCTTTCGCCCAGGGCGGCGATACGCTGAAGGTCGGCTTCATCAGCCCGCGCACCGGCCCTCTCGGCGGCTTCGGCGAGACCGACGGCTATGTGCTGGAACTGGCGCGCAAGGCGCTGGCGGGCGGCCTGCAGGCGGGCGGCAAGACCTGGAAGGTGGAGATTATCGACCGGGACACCCAGTCCGATCCCTCGCGCGCCGGGCAGCTGGCGAAGGACCTGATCAACAATGAGGCGATCGACCTGATGCTCGCCGTCTCGACGCCGGAAACCATCAATCCGGTGGCCGATGCCTGCGAGGCGGCGGGCGTTCCCTGCCTTTCCACCGTCATGCCCTGGGAAGCCTGGTATTTCGGCCGCGGCGCCAAGCCGGGCGCGCCCTCGCCGTTCAAATGGACCTATCATTTCGGCTTCGGCGTCGAAGAGTTCCACAAGGCCTATGTCTCGCAATGGAGCCTGATCGAGACCAACAAGAAGGTCGGCGTCATGTATCCGAACGATGCCGACGGCAATGCGATCCGTGCCCATCTGGCGCCGGCCCTTGCCAAGGCGGGTTTCACCATTGTCGATCCCGGCGCCTATGAAACCGGAACGACCGACTTTTCGGCGCAGATCGCTCTCTTCCGGCAGGAAGGCGTGGAGATCTTCAACTCCTTCCCGATCCCGCCCGATTTCGCCGCCTTCTGGCGTCAGGCGGCACAGCAGGGTCTGACCCAGCAGATCAAGATCTGCCAGGTCGCCAAGACCGGCCTGTTCCCATCCGATATCGAGGCGCTCGGCGATCTTGGTCTCAACATCGGCAGCGCCGCCTACTGGCACAAGGCCTTCCCCTACAAATCGACGCTGACCGGCGTCTCCGGCACCGAACTTGCCGACGGCTATGAAACGGCCAGCGGCAAGCAGTGGACGCAGCAGCTCGGCGCGAGCCTGGCGCTGCTCGATGCCGGCTTCGATGCGCTGAAGGCGAGCACCGACGTCAAGAGCAAGGAGGCGGTCGCCAAGGCGCTCGCCACGCTGAAGACCACGACGATCGCCGGCAAGGTCGACTTCACCAGCGGCCCCGTCGCCAATGTTTCTCCCGGGCCGATCATCGGCACGCAATGGGTGAAGGCGCCGGAGGGCTCGAAATTCGCACTCGACTACGTCGTCACCGAAAACGCCACCGATCCCAATGTCCCGGTCGGCGCCAAGCTGACCGCCTACAACGGATAACAGCAGTGCAGAGGCAAGAAGCGCAAAGACGGCCGGGGGAAGCTTTTCTCTCGGCCAGAGGGATCCACAAGCGGTTCGGCGCGCTTGTGGTGCTGGAGAATCTCGATTTCTCCATGGGCGACGGCGAGGCGGTCGGCATCGTCGGGCCGAACGGCGCGGGCAAGACGACGCTACTCAGCGTGCTTGCCGGCGCCTATCGCCCAAGTGCCGGAAGCATCACCTTCGACGGCACTGAGGTCACCGGCCGGACGGCGGCGGAGCGCTGCCGCGCCGGGCTCGTGCGGACGCATCAGATCCCCAAGCCCTTCAGCGGCATGACGACCTTCGAGAACGTCTTCGTCGCCGCCTCGCACGGCAATGCGGCAAGCCGCGACGAGGCCTATGAGCGGGTGGTGGATTCGCTGTCGCTCTGCGGCATGCTCGGGGTCGCCAACCGCCAGGCCGATACGCTCGGCCTGCTGGATCGCAAGCGCCTGGAGCTTGCCCGTGCGCTTGCCACCCAGCCGCGACTGCTGCTGCTCGACGAGATCGGCGGCGGCCTGACCGATGGCGAGGCGAGCGAACTCGTCGAAACCATCCTGGAATTGCGCCGCCGCGGCATCGGCATCGTCTGGATCGAGCATATCGTCCATATCCTGCTGCAGGTGGCGGAACGGCTGATCTGCATGGATGCCGGCCGGATCATCGCCGACGGCGACCCGAAGACTGTCATGAGCGATGCCGAGGTGGTGAAGGCCTATCTTGGAGGGACGCCCGCATGAGCCTGCTTTCCATTGAGAATCTCGACGTCCGCCACGGCCTGCTGCAGGCGGTGCGCGGGGTCAGCTTCGATATCGTC
Organism: Rhizobium esperanzae; assembly: GCF_014197615.1. Taxonomy (GTDB): domain Bacteria; phylum Pseudomonadota; class Alphaproteobacteria; order Rhizobiales; family Rhizobiaceae; genus Rhizobium; species Rhizobium esperanzae_A. Next base: position 96,452 of record NZ_JACIFY010000022.1, on the reverse strand, counting down.
AAGGGCGAGGTGCTGGCGCTGGTCGGTGCCAACGGCGCCGGCAAGTCGACGCTGCTCAGATCGATCGCCGGCGCCCATCTGCCCGCCTCCGGCCGCGTGCTTCTCGGCGATGAAGACCTGGCCACTGTCCCCTCCCACAAGCGGATCGCCAAGGGCATCGCCCTGGTGCCGGAAGGCCGGCGGCTGTTTTCGCAGATGACGGTCGAAGAGAACCTGCTTCTCGGCAAGAGCTGCGGGCGCAAGGGCGCGTGGAACATCGACCGTGTGCTCGACGCCTTCCCGAACCTGAAACCCCGCCGTCACGCCAAGACCGGGCACCTCTCCGGCGGGGAACAGCAGGCGACCGCCATCGGCCGGGCGCTGATGAGCAATCCCGATATTCTTCTGCTGGACGAGGTCTCGCTCGGGCTTTCGCCCCTGGTCGTCGACCGCGTCTATGCGCAGCTGCAGGCGCTGCTGACTTCGGGAACGACGATCGTGCTGGTCGAGCAGGATCTCGGCCGCGCCATGAGTGTCGCAAGCCGTGTCATCTGCATGCTGGAAGGCCGCATCGTGCTCGACCGGCCGGCAGCCGCCGTCACCCGCGACGAGGTCACCAAAGCCTATTTCGGATTGCACCGGTCATCCGGCGAAAGGAGCGCATCATGATCAACACCCTGATCCAGGGCCTCCTGCTCGGCGGTTATTACGCCGTCATCGCCTGCGGCCTGTCCTTCATGTTTTCGGTCATGCGGATCATCAATCTCGCGCATGGCAGCCTGGCGGTCGCGGCCGCCTACGGGTTGTGGCTGCTTGCCGCCAAGGCCGGCATCCCGCCCTTCGCCGGCCTACTGATCGTGCTGCCCGTCATGGCGGTGATCGGCTGGCTGCTGCAGCGCTTCATTCTCGAACGCAGCGCCCGCGGCGGCACGCTGCTGCCGATCCTGACGACCTTCGGCCTGTCGATCGTCATCGACAACCTGCTGTTCGAACAGTTCGGCGCCGACACAAGGTCGCTCGCGCCCTTCATCGGCAACCTCTCCTATGCATCCTGGCAGCTGCCGGGCCACATCTTCGTCGGCAAGCTTGCCGTGATGATGATGGTGACGGCGATCCTCATTCTCGGCGGGCTGCAATTCTTCCTCGGCCGTTTTGCGCTCGGCCGCGCCATCCGCGCCACGGCCGAGGATCCCGATACGGCAGGGCTCGTCGGCATCGATGCGCGCAGGGTGAATGCGGTGGCGACCGCCATCACCATGGTCACGATCGGCATTGCCGGCGCCTTTCTCGGCATGCGGGCGACCTTCAGCCCCTATGCCGGCGGCCCGCAGCTGCTCTTTGCCTTCGAGGCCGCGGTCATCGGCGGAGCCGGATCGCTCTGGGGCACGCTTGCCGGCGGCATCATTCTCGGCCTTGCCCAATCGCTCGGCGCGCAATTGCATCCGCAGGGCTTTCTGATCGGCGGCCATGCCGTGTTCCTGCTGGTGCTTTTCATCCGGCTGTCCCGGTCCCATCTGCCGGTTTTCGATAAAATCGCAGCACTTCTGAAACCCGGCGCCCTCCTCAACCTTCGCGCACGCCTTCGGAGCCCGACATGAGCCCCAATACGAGCTTCGCCTCCAACGGAATATCGATCGAGCGCTGGACGACCTCGTCGCGGGTGGCGCTTGGCTCCATGGCCGCGGTGTTTGCCTTGCTGATCCTTGCGCCTGCCGTGCTCGGCGCCGGTGCGATCGACCGGATGACGGCGCTATTCATCTATGTGATCCTGGCCGCCATGTGGAATGCGCTTGCCGGTTTCGGCGGGCTGGTCTCGGTCGGCCAGCAGGTGTTCTTCGGCCTCGGCGCCTATTTCACCATTCGGCTCGCCGATGCGGGGCTCGATCCCTTCGTCTCGGTCTTTGCCGCCGCAGTCGTGACCGGGGCGCTGTCGATCCCGCTTTCGCTGTTCATGCTGCGGCTGAAGGGCGGCGAGTTTGCGATCGGCATGTGGGTGGTGGCCGAACTCGCCCATCTGCTGGTCAATCTCGACCGGCTGATCCAGGGGGAAACCGGAACCTCGCTGATTTCGCTCAATGTCTATGACAGCGGCACGCGGCGGGCGGCGATCTACTGGCTTGCGCTCGCATCCATGGCCGCCCTGCTCGGCGCGCTCTTCATGCTGATGCGCAGCCGTGCGGGTGCGGCGATGCAGGCGATCCGCGACAATGAGGAGGCGGCGACCTCGGTCGGCGTGCGGGTGACCGCCACCAAGCGGCTGCTCTTCGTGCTCGCCGCCTTCGGCATCGCGATTGCCGGCGGCCTGTGGCTGGCGACCGCCACGACCTTCCAGCCGAAGACCTATTTCAGCGTCCAGTGGACGGCCTACATGATCTTCATGGTGCTGGTCGGCGGGATCGGCAAGTTCGAGGGCGCCATCCTCGGGGCCATCCTGTTCTTCGTCATCGAGACGTTCTTCGGCTCGGCCGGCGTCTGGTATCTGATCGGGCTTGGCGCCACCGCGCTGATCTTCTCGCTCTACCTGCCGCGCGGCCTCTGGGGCGAAATCGAACGCCGTTTCAACCTCCAGCTTCTGCCCGTCGGCTACCGGCTGAAACTGCCCGGCCCGACGAAAATCAAATGGAAAGAATGAACCGACCTGCTTACTGGCTTTCTTGCGAAAGGTGAAATCCATGCTTTTTGGTAAAACAATCCTGGTGACCGGCGTCGCCTCCGGCATCGGCGCCCGAACGGCTGATCTGGCCGGCCAGATGGGCGCCGAGGTCATCGGCGTCGATGTGCGCGAACCGGCACATGGAAGTGCCGCCTTCATCAAGGGCGATCTCTCCACGCCATCGGGCGTTGCCGAAATCGCCGCGCAGCTGCCGACGCGCCTCGATGCGCTCGCCAATGTCGCCGGCCTTTCCGGCAATACCGGCGTCGTCTCGACGCTCGCCGTCAATTTCTACGGGCTGCGTGCGCTGTCGGAAGCCGTGGCACCGCGCCTGCGCGAAGGCGGCGCTATCGTCAACGTCGCCTCGATCGCCGGTTACGGCTGGCGCGCCAATCTCGAGCGGGCCAAATTGCTGACCTCGATCGAAGGCTTTCCGGATGTGGCGGCCGTTGCCGCCGAACACGGCCTCAAGGACGAGCAAGGCTACCCGCTCTCCAAGGAACTGCTGCTGCTCTGGACCATGCGCGCGGCCCACCAGCCCTTGTTCAAGGACCGCGGCATCCGCGTCAATGCGGTGAGCCCCGGGCCGGTGGAAACGCCGATCCTCAAGCAGTTCCGCGCCGTGCTCGGCGACGCCAGGGTCGACAGCGACATCACCCGCGTCGGCCGCGCCGGCACATCGGCCGACATCGCGCCCGCCGTGCTCTTCCTCTGCTCGGACGGCGGACGCTGGATCAACGGCGCCAATCTTGCCGCCGACGGCGGCCTCGAAGCCTCCATCAACGCCGACGTTCTCGGCTTCTAATTCTTTCCAGGAGACCCATGATGAATATTTCCCTGCTCATAAACGGCGCCGACCGGGCAGCCTCCAGCGGCCGGACCTATGACCGGATCGACCCCTTCACCGAGACGCTTGCGAGCCGCGCCGCCGCGGCCAGCCTCGAGGATGTCGCGGCCGCCGTCGACGCCGCTTCCGCCGCCTTCGGCGCCTGGTCGAAGACCGGGCCCGGCCAGCGCCGCGCCATCCTGATGAAAGCCGCCGACATCATGGATTCGAAAGTGGCCGAATTTACCCGGCTGATGATCGAGGAGACCGGCGCCACCGCGCCCTGGGCCGGCTTCAACGTCATGCTCGCCGCCAATATCCTGCGCGAGGCGGGCGCGATGACGACGCAGATTTCGGGCGAAATCATCCCTTCCGACAAGCCCGGCTCGCTTTCCATGGGCGTTCGCCAGGCGGCCGGCGTGTGTCTGGCAATCGCGCCGTGGAATGCGCCCGTCATCCTCGCCACCCGCGCCATCGCCATGCCGATCGCCTGCGGCAACACCGTCATCCTCAAGGCATCCGAACAATGCCCGGGCACCCACCGGCTGATCGCGACAGTGCTGACCGAAGCCGGCCTGCCGGCCGGCGTCATCAACGTTCTGACCAATGCGCCGGAGGATGCGCCTGACATCGTCAACGCACTCATTGCCCATCCGGCCGTCAGGCGGGTGAACTTCACCGGCTCGACCAAGGTCGGCAGGATCATCGCCGAGACCTGCGGCAAATATCTCAAACCCGCTTTGCTCGAGCTCGGCGGCAAGGCGCCGCTGGTCATTCTCGACGACGCCGATATCGACGGCGCCGTCAATGCCGCGATTTTCGGCGCCTTCATGCATCAGGGCCAGATCTGCATGTCGACAGAGCGGATCATCGTCGACGCAGCAATCGCCGATCAGTTCGTTGCCAAGCTGGCCGCCCGCGCCGGCCAGCTGCCGGCCGGCGACCCGCGCGGCCATGTCGTTCTCGGCTCGCTGATCAGCCTCGACGCCGCCAGGAAGATGGAGGAGCTGATCACCGATGCCACCGCCAAGGGCGCAAAACTCGTGGCCGGCGGCAAACGCTCCGGCACGGTGGTCGAGGCGACGCTGCTCGATCACGTCACCCCCGACATGCGCGTCTATGCGGAAGAATCCTTCGGCCCGGTCAAGCCGATCATTCGCGTCGCCGGTGAGGAGGAAGCCATCCGCATCGCCAACGACACCGAATACGGCCTGTCATCCGCCGTCTTCAGCCGCAACATCCAGCGGGCGATGGCGGTTGCGGCGCGCATCGAATCCGGCATCTGCCACATCAACGGCCCGACGCTGCACGATGAAGCGCAGATGCCCTTCGGCGGCGTCAAGGGCAGCGGCTACGGCCGCTTCGGCGGCAAGGCGGCAATCGCCGAATTCACCGACCTGCGCTGGATCACCATCGAGGATTCCGCCCAGCATTATCCCTTCTGAGGGGCATTGCGGCTCGGCGCCCGAAACTATTGAAAATCATGAGCGCCGCAGCGGCCATCGCGGTTGCGGCGCGTTTTACCCGAACCTAAAGCGCCTTCGCTCCAGGAGTTGGGGCGGGGCGCTTCACGATCCAGGTCAAAAAGAAGCGTTGCCCGATCGTGCCTTGTCGGGTTTAGCGTTGCCTTAAACAAACTGTGCAAGGGTAGGCGCCTGTTATCTGCACTGGCGACCTGATGAAGTTTCGAAGACATCCAAAGGTAGCGCGCGGCTTTGTGGGCGCTATCATGCGCCACACCAGCGCATTTGCTCCGGCAATATTTGCGGCGGCCATCGCCGTCATCGTCGTCTGGGTGGCAACGAACTGGCGGCTGGAACGATCGCTCGCCGATGAACGCGCGGGGGTCGCCGGCGAGCTGGCCACCATATCCTCCCGGCTCCAGACCAACCTCAACGGCAATGTGAAGCTGCTGCAGGGCCTGGCGGCGGGGATCGCCGTCAATCCGGAGATGGGCCAGGCGGCATTTTCCAAACTTGCGGCTGAGATCCTGCAGCCCGATTCACAATTGCGCAGTTTTGCCGCCGCACCCGGCATGGTGGTCAAATGGGTCTATCCGGAAAAAGGCAATGAAAAGGCGATCGGCCTCGATTACCGGACGAACGAAAAGCAGCGGCCTGCCGCGATGCTGGCGCGCAACACCCACAATATCGTGCTGACAGGCCCGGTGGAGCTTGTCCAGGGTGGAACGGCTTTCGTCGTCAGGTGCCCGATCTATATCAATGACGGAACGAGCCAGGTCTTTTGGGGACTTCTCTCCGGCATCGTCGATATTCCGAGACTTTACGGGGAAAGCGGCCTTGGCTCGAGCGAGCTTGAGATCGCCATCAGCACCGTACCGGAGCCGGATTCGCCCAAACAAGTTTTTCTCGGCAGCCTGGACACTTTTTCGAAGCAGCCGGTCGTGACCTCCGTCGACATGACCTATGGCCGATGGACCCTCGTCGCCGTGCCCAAACACGGATGGGCTCCGTATAACGGGATCGGCATTTTCGAGTTCTATGCGAGCCTGCTGTCGCTGTGCGTCGTCGCGCCGATGATCTGGGTCGGCTTCCTCACCAAATCACGCCAGAGAACCATCGAAAAGCTTCGCCTGCACAAGAAAAAACTCGTTCGCGCCCGCCAGAGGCTGGAATATCTGTCGTTGCACGATGCCCTGACCGGGCTTCCCAATCGACGGTTTATCGACCGGATGATCGCGCAGCCGCAAAGACCGGGCGCGGACGATTGCCTGATCCTGATCCATATCGATCTCGATCGTTTCAAGGAGATCAACGACACCAAAGGCCATGCCGGAGGCGACACGGTGTTGCAGACGACGGCTTTGCGCCTTGCTGACCTCGCCGGTCCGACCGATGTCGCGGCTCGGATCGGTGGCGACGAGTTCATCTTCGCCAGCTGGAGCAGCGATCCCGCGCCGAAAGCCAACGGACTGGTCCAGCAGATTGTCGAGACGCTCGAGCAGCCCCTCTTCATCGATGGTGCGGAGTGCGTTGTCGGTGCGAGCGCCGGCGTCGCCTGGGAAACCGAACAGGGGCGCGGGCGCGACCTCGGTCAACTGCTTCTGAATGCCGATCTGGCTCTCTACGAGGCGAAGAAGACGGGCCGCGGCCGCGCGGCAATTTTCACCGAGGAACTGCGCAGCGCGGCGATCCAGTCGAAAGAACTGGCGGATGAATTCGATCATGCGCTCGACAGCGACGAACTCGTGGCATTCTTCCAGCCGCAATTCGATGCCAATACATTGGCGATCGCCGGCGTCGAGGCCCTTGCCCGCTGGGATCATCCGCGAAAGGGTCTGCTCGGCCCGAACGCATTTCTCGATGTCGCCGAAAAGCTTGGGCGCAGCGGCGACATGGACAGGCTGATCCTGCAAAAGGCGCTGTTCGAGCTGACGCGATGGGACAGCCTGGGAATGCAGATCCCGCGCGTCTCGGTGAATATATCGGCGCGCCGGCTGGCGCAGGCCGATCTGCTGGCCGAGCTCTCCGCGCTTCCGGTTGCGAAGGGCCGTCTCTGTTTCGAGCTGCTCGAGACAATCTCCTTCGACCATCTTCAACCCGTTCTCAGCGAGATCATTCCCGCCGTCAAACAGCTTGGCATTGAAATCGAGATCGATGATTTCGGCACCGACCATGCCAGCATCGTCAGCCTGCTTCGATTTGAGCCCCGCAGGCTGAAGATCGATCGGGAGATCATCAAGCCGATCATCGCCTCTCCCTCTCAGCGCCGCCTGGTCTCCTCGATCATCGAAATCGGCCGGTCACAGAACATCGACATCGTTGCCGAGGGCGTGGAGACAATGGAACATGCGAAGATCCTGAAGGATCTCGGTTGCCATCTGCTGCAGGGTTACGCCCTGGCGCGGCCGATGAGCTCGCAGCAGCTGATCGAATTTTGCAGCATGAAGGACAAGGGACTGACAGGGGCAGGCTGATCGCTCGCCTGCTTCGATGGACTAAAGCGCGTCGCGATCTTTCAGGTTCGCTCTTAGCCGCTTTAGGTCTTTGTTTTCCGCATGTCGTTGCCGCAAGACCGCTGCACACTTTTGCGCGACATGCTCTAGACCGAGAAACCATCCAATGCGTCGGCGAGCTTCAGCCACAGATCGTGGGGAGGCGAAGGAATGGGCCGCGAATCCTCATCGGAGATGCGAATTGCGAAAACGGTCTCATCCCGCGTGAAAGCCGTCAGCATCCGGCGAAATTTCGCAGCCTTGTCGGTAAACTGATCCGAACCCTGCTCTCCCAGCACCGTACGCACCGTTGCAATGGCCAGATTGAAATTCTTCTGCAACGGCCCGAAGGCGCCGCGGTGCTTCTCCCGCACGCGGCGATGCAAATCTCCCTGGGCGAGAGCGGCCATTGCATCGTTGAAATCTTGCAAATTATCGCCGATCGAAGCGATCAGCTGGTTGAGGATGGCGGACGAACGGCCAAGATCCGGGTCTGCATAATCGGCATGCATGCGCCGCGTCAGATCTCCGCCCATGACAGCCGTCGCCAAGGCTGCGATCTCGGCGCAGAACCTGGCTTTCTGATCGCTGAGGTCGGCTGACGCTTCCATCGTTGCGGGATCTTCAGAATCTCGATCCTGGTACGTCTTGTTCCGCCCGGAGCCGTTCGTTATCTCGACCATGCCCACCCAAGCCTCAGCGCAATGCACCGCAGCCGCATGACCCGCCGCGGATCATAAGCGCACAATTGCGATCTATCATGTCGTTTCCCATATGCCTGCTGGACCCCCGCCGCTGCGTCAGCCGGACGGGTTATCCCGGCCCGCAGCGCGCGACCCCATCCAATGCGGCAACGCTTAAAAAAACCCTTCGGCCTTGCCGCGACCGGATCTTTGGCGCGCGAAACGGATAGGACCGGCGTATTTTGCTTAGGACGGCGGCCTGCAAGCGGCAGGTCCGGCTATGGCCGACAGCCGCTTCCCGCTTCGAAAATTTCCGGGAACCTTTTCGATCGATCTGCATCCAATGCTCGCTTCCATCCGACAAAGGAGACAGATCATGTTCAAGCAAATTCTCGGCGCAACCTTCATCGCAGCGTCGCTCGGCACCGCCTCGATCGCCGCCGATGCCAAGCCGACCGACCCTCAGATCGCCCATATCGCCTATACGGCCGGGCAGATCGATGTCACTGCCGCGGAGCAGGCGCTGAAGAAGAGCAAGAATGCCGAGGTCATCGAATTCGCCAAGACCATGGAGCGCGATCACAAGGCCGTCAACGATCAGGCGCTCGCGCTCGTCAAGAAGCTGAAGGTGACGCCGGAGGACAACAAGATCAGCCAGTCGCTCTCGACCCAGGCGAGCAAGGAACTGACGACGCTCGGCGCCCTCGACGGCGCAGCCTTCGACAAGGCCTATGTCGAAAACGAGGTCGCCTATCACAAGTCGGTCAACGATGCGCTCGCCAAGGTGCTGATCCCTTCGGCTCAGAATAAAGAGCTGAAGTCGCTGCTGGAAACGGGCCTGACCCTGTTCAAGCAGCATCAGATGCATGCCGAGCATCTCGCTTCGATGATCAAGTAGGCCAGCGATGGGCCGACTTATCAAGGTGCTGCGGCTTCCCCTGCTGTTTGCGCTGCTGTGGGCGAGCGCCGGGGCCGCTTCGGCGGGGGAATATCAGGTCACCATCGCGGGCATGAAATTCGGCTCAGCACCTGCCGAGCTGCGTGTCGGCGATGTGATCATCTGGCGAAACGATGATATATTCCGGCATACGGCGACGGCCCGCGACAAAAGTTTCGATATCGATCTGCCGCCGAAATCGGAAGCGCGGATGACGGTCAACCGGGCGGGAGCTGTCGATTTCTATTGCCGTTTTCATCCGGCCATGACGGGCAAACTGGACGCCCGGCCGTAGGGTCGGGCTCCGATCGAACAACGCGGAGATTTCCATGGCAGCCATTCCGGTTCCGGTCGCGCGACACCGGCAGCACATATCGACGCTATCGGACACCGAACTCGTGCCCCTCGCGAAGCAGGGCGACGAACCCGCCATTCGGGCCATCGTCCAGCGCCACAACCAGCGTCTGTTCCGCACCGCGCGCGCCGTCATCCGCAACGATGGGGAGGCGGAAGACGTCGTGCAGGCCGCCTATATCAAGGCCTTCACCAATCTGGCGACGTTCCGCGGCGAGGCCGAACTTTCGACATGGCTGACCCGGATCACGCTCAACGAGGCGCTCGGCCGTGTGCGCCGACAGAAGAACACCACCACGCTCGAGGAAATCGACATGCAGACGACGTCGCCGGGCGGCGAAGTGCTTCAGTTTCCGTCCTCACTCTCCGCAACCGATCCGGAAACCGAGCTGTCGCGGAGCCAGGCGCGCCAGCTCCTCGAACATGCAGTCGACGAACTGCCGGCTGATTTTCGCGCCATCTTCGTGCTGCGTGATGTCGAAGGCATGAGCACCGAAGAGGCTGCATCCTCTCTCGGCATCAGGCCCGAAACCGCCAGGACACGGCTGCACCGGGCACGAAAGATGATGCGTCAGTCGATCGAAAAACGGCTCTCCGGCGCATTCCAGGCGCTGTTCCCCTTCGATGGCGCCCGCTGCGCTTCCATGGCCGATCGCGTCATTACGGCCCTTCAGCAGCCGACATGACATCTCGCAACAAGATCTCATACTCGCCGGCCCGCCGGGCAACAATGGTCGCCCCTATACCCCCGGCAGCGGGGAGCAGGCTTGCAGCGCGCCGGTTAGTCTATCGAGTTCGTCCAAAACGTTTCGGATCCGGGCACGCGCCTGGAGGATCTGATCCATCTCCGGATCGTCGGCCGGTTGGCCCGAGGCCTGCGAGTCGTGAAGCTCCATCGACGTGCTGGGAACCGGATTTGGAAAGGGGATGATTTCAGCCATTTGCATTCTTTGTTTCGTTGTTCTGGCGGAGAGGAAACGCTCATGTCTCCGGATCCGATGGCTCAAAGGGATGGCCTATTTCATGCCGATCGCCCGGAACATCCTCACTATTCATTGCAGCGAGTTGCCTGTGTTCGTGCGGCCATAAACACCGCCTCAGCCTTAACAAATTCCTATTTTTGCGCGGGCCGGAATTCCCATGACAGCTTTGCTGCGCCAAGTGGATAGGGCTGCGGCAATCGCACATTTTCGGATCGCGGCGCCATCTGCTCCTGCCGCTCGGATCGCGCCCAAATCATCATTTTCCAGCGGCGTTCACCCGCAGGACCGCGTCTCGCCCGGGTTGGCCCCGCTTGCAGCAGAGCGCAGCCTGAGCGCGATGATATCGGCCTTGGGCACGGCTTTGCTGTAGAGGAACCCCTGCGCCGAACCGCATCCATTTGCCGCCAGGAAAGCTGCCTGCTCGGTGGTTTCAACGCCCTCTGCCACCACGCTCTGTCCGAGACAGCGCGCAATGGACAGGATCGCCTTGACCAGCTCCTCGTTACGTCTGTCGGTGCTGTTGATGAACGATCGGTCGATCTTCAGCGTATCGATCGGAAAGCGCGCGAGATAGTTGAGCGCCGAATAGCCGGTGCCGAAATCATCGATGGCAATCGAAAATCCCATGCTTCGAAGTTCAGAGAGCGCCTGCAGCGTTTCATTCTTCTGATCGAGCAGAAGGCTTTCGGTTATTTCGATCTCGACCCATTCCGCGCGGCAGCCGGTCTCGTCGAGAATTTCGGCGATCGACTTTACCAGTCCGGCAGATTGGAACTGCTTGACCGAGAGATTGATCGCCACCTTGTGCGGTGAGCGGCCGTCGGCGTTCAACTCGGTCGCCGTCTGGCAGGCCTCGCGCAGCACCCACCGCCCGAGTTCCACGATCAGCCCCGTGTCTTCGGCGACCGGAATGAAACGGGCGGGAGGAATCATGCCCATTTCAGGGTGACGCCATCTCAGCAAGGCTTCGGAGCCGACCATGGCGCCGTTCTCCAGGAGCACCTTCGGCTGATAGTGCAATTCCAATTCCTGGCGCTCGATGGCGCGGCGCAATTCCGACTCCAGCCGCATGCGTTCCTCGGCGTTCGCGGTCAGATCCTTCGAATAGAAGCGGAAACTGTTTCGCCCGGAGCGTTTGGCGAGATACATCGCCGAGTCGGCGTATTTCACCAGGTCGTTGGCATCAGTGCTGTCATCGGGATAGAGCGCGATGCCGACGCTGCATGAAATGAAGACTTCCTGGCCGTCCAGCAGGAAACTTGCCCTGAATTTTTCGAGAATGTTACTGGCGATCCGGCCGAGATCGTCGCCTTGCCGAAGCTCCGGCAGCAGGATCGCGAATTCGTCGCCGCCGAGACGGGCGACGGTATCGTAGTCGCGCACACTCGCATTGAGACGTGCGGCCGCCTGACAGAGCAATTGATCGCCGACGGGATGTCCCATCGTGTCGTTGACCACCTTGAAATGGTCGATATCGATCAGCATCACACCGGCCCGCTGGCCCCGCGATCCGGCCGAGGTGAGCATCTGCCGCAGCCGATCGTTGAAAAGCGATCGGTTCGGCAGCGACGTCAAAGGATCGAAAAAGGCCATCTGGTGGATTTTCTGGCGTGAGACGTTCAACTCGGTCACGTCGCGCGCCACACCGAGGACCCCAACGACGTCTCCACCTGCATCCATGATCGGCACCTTGCGCGTTTCAAGAAGAACGGATTCACCGCTCTCCTGGGAAACGACCCATTCCTCATCACTCAGGATGCACTCTCCGGCCTCAATCGCCGCCCTGTCCGTTTCCCGAAAAGACCGAGCCCTTTCGATGTCGAACAGTTCGCTATCCGTTTTCCCGACGACGTCGGCTTCCGCCATTCCGGTCAACCGCTCGAACGCGTGGTTGCACAGCAGATAGACACCATCCATGTCCTTGGCCCAGACCATATCGGGCATGGTCTGAAGCACGCTGAGCAGCTGCGTCCGCACCGAATTGATGGCGTCTTCCGCCTGTTTTCGCTCGGTAATGTCACGCGAGAATGCCAGGAGCGTCGCGGCGGCGGGATCGCCGCCCGGTCGTCTTGCGACAGAGAGTTCGAACCAGCGCGTCTCGCCGTTCGGTAGCGAGATGCGGATGCATCGGCCATAGGCAACGCCCTCTTTGCCGGCCGCCCGAAGCGCCTCCATCGCAATGGCCGCCTGATCGGACGCAAGAACGTCGTTGACGGTCTTGCCCACCAGCATCTCCTTCTGCTGGGCCAGCAGTTCGGGGTTTCGCGTCCAGACCTGCAGATAGCGGCCGTCTTCGTCCGCTTCGAACAGAACATCCGGAATGGCAGTAATGATCCCCTCTGCGAATTCGAGCGCCTTCTTGAGATCCCGCTGCACCTGCTTGTGCTCGGTGATGTCGACGACGGCGCCGATCAGGCCAGCTGGATCGCCGTTTTCCCCGGTCAAGACTGCCTTGTTGATGGCGACGTCCCGAACGGCCCCATTTGCCGTGGTAAACTTTCTCTCGGTGTACTGGGCTCCACCCCTTTGGAGGAGCGCCTCACTCTCAGCAAAATAGAGTTCGGCCAGATGTTTCGGATGAAGATCGAAATCGGTTTTCCCGAGGATCTCGTCGCGCGTGAGACCAACGAAGTCTTCGAAAGCCTTGTTGCAGCCGATATAACGGCCATGCGTGTTCTTGTAGAATACGGGAAGGGGACATACGCCGAGCAAAACTTCCGGAAGAGCTTGCCCGGCGACGGCGGCGTCCTGATGTTGCGCTCCATCCCGCTCGCGGCCTTCCATGAAAAGGACCGGCTGCTGGAGCGATTGGGACGACGACTTCGTCATGGATATCCTCACCATGCGTACGGCTGGATGTGTCATTCATCCGACCGCGAATTCTCTAGGAAAGCCGCCCAAGTCATTTGAGGCGCAAACTGATGAAGATGAGACCGCAGGAGCGCCGGGCCGCTGCAACCACTGCACGTCACTCAGACCTGAATAATGCGGCCAGAAAATTAAGAGATCGCTGCGTCCTCCCGCAGCGCGTCACATTCGACGCGCGATCCGGATCGAACCGCGCGATTTGGATATTGCCGACTTGCCCTGCCAGGGTTTCACCACTGGCCCGGAAAGGGACATAGCTTTTATCCGGAATCCGAACAGCGTGGCCAATTCACGATGTTTTCGTGCGGGTCTTCTCGCAAGAATCTGGTTTTGTTAGTTTTTCACGAAGGCGTTTACGCTTCTGAAACCAGACTGTCCGCAGTTTTGAACCATTCGAACGAGGTGCTGCCCGTACCTCTCCGCCATGAAGACGGGTTGCGGGACAAGCCGAAACAGGCGCTGCTCATCAATGCAGACGGCATGCGCTCAGAGGGGGAAAATGTTCAATAATTCGCATGCACATGGCAGCAGTTTTTCTCGATATGGCGCAGACGGCGCGCGCCGATCCGGCCCGACAGATCAGAATATCCCCGTCGCCTCGAACTCTTGACGGGCGGAGCCGCCTCGCTCCGGGAGCCTCCAGTCTTGCCAGCGAGCGATGACGTGAGGCCTTGCATTTTCCGGCGCGAACTCAGGCCATGAGGGCCGATCCTCCGATAAATCATGGTGACGCTGCCATCCGGCGCAAACGCGACGGCTTCAAACAGCGGGCTCCAGCAGCAAGAAATTCAAGCCGTCTTTAAAAACGGGCTGAACAGCCGGTGGGCTGAAGGCAGCTCGGCCAATTTATACTTTTCCTGATGGAGCGCGAATGGGGGTTGGTTCGGATTTGGAAAACACGGTGACACCGCCCGGCGAGTCCCGCTCTTCCGTGGCGAAATATATCCGCTCCATCGGGCGCCATTACGTGCTTGCCGTCGTCGTCATGACGGTTCTGATCGGGGCAACCTTCCTGACGGTCAAGGTGGCACTCGATCGTCATTCCCTGCAGCAGAACATCAGCTATCTGATCGGCCGCCAATTCATTCGCTTCCAGCAGCTTGGCAATCAGACCCGGGCGATCATGCGCGCTTCGGCCGATCCGAATATGCCCGAATATATCGTCCGGCCCATGCTCAAGGACGTTCAAGGAGCGATCGACGACATCCGCGCCATGAGCGCACAGTTGAACGCGCTGAATGTCGAGGTCGAGGCGAACCTTCTCGAACGGCTGAACGGGCGGGACGCGGCATCGGAGAAGCTGCGCCTGGAACTCGACGGGCGGCTGGAAGATTTTCTTCAACGAGCCGAACGCGTCGTCACCGCGAAATTGCAGGACCGGCGGGAGCGTTACAGTTTCTGGGGACCGATCGACTTCGCCGTCTCTTCCGACAGCATGCTCATGCGTCAGTTCAGCGCCTTGATCGAGAGCGCGCATGACCGGAGCGATGTGAGCATCGATCACACCCGCCTGATCAGCGCAGTGCTTCTGAGCCTCACTGCGGCAACACTCATCCTGGCGACCCTCATTCTGTTTATACCGCTGCTGATAAAGCTGCGCACCGAGCACCGCCGGACGCTCGATTTCGAGATCAAGCTGACGCATCTGGCCCATACGGACACGCTGACGGGCCTTGGCAATCGATCTTCCTTCAATGAGGCGCTGAACGGGCTTTTCAGCTCCGTAGAACGGACGGGCGCCGGCTTTTCCATGCTGCTGGTCGATCTCGACCACTTCAAGGCCATCAATGACAGCTTCGGTCACCCGGCCGGGGATGCGGTTCTGAACCATGTTGCGAGCGCGCTGCAGAAGACTTTCCGCGCCGGCGACGTCGTGGCACGGCTTGGCGGCGACGAGTTTGCCGCTCTCATTCCGGGAATATCGGATACGGCGACGCTGGAAGGAATTGCCGAACGCGCCGTTGCAGCCATTGCCACGGAATGTCGCTTCGAGGGCCGGCTGCTGCCGGTTTCGGCCAGCGTCGGCGGCGCGGTCGTGCCCGGCCATGCATCCGATGAGGCAACCCTCATGCGCATCGCCGATCTGGCGCTTTATGCCGCCAAGGCCAAGCGCAATACTGCCGTCATCTTCGATGAGGCATCCTTCGCCCAGCGGCTTGAGCAGAACCGGCTCGCCGCAGCCCTCGCCTTTGCTGCCGACCGCGACGAGTTCGTCGTCTACTATCAGCAGAAGGTCAATCTGCAGACCGGCGAGCATCTGGGCTTTGAAGCGCTGGTGCGCTGGCACCACCCCCAACTCGGCATTCTGCCGCCCGGCCGCTTCCTGCCGCTCATGGAAGGCCATCTCATCAACAGCATGACGCGCTGTATCATCGGCATCGTCGCTCGTGATCTGAGAGCATGGAAGGCTGCGGGGCTGAACGTGGGGTCGGTCGCCATCAACCTGACGGAAGCCCTTCTGGTCAGCCAAGACGGTTACGACCTCATTGCAGCGGCGGTCAAAGCGAACCGGCTCGACTGGCGTGATTTTGCCATCGAAGTCACTGAGGACGTCTTCCTCAATCGCGGCGCCGATCAGATCGCCGAAACCATCTCTCGTTTCCGCAAGCACGGGGTGGCGATCTCGCTCGATGATTTCGGCACCGGCTTCGCCTCGCTCGTGCATCTGCGCGACTTCCCTTTCGACGAGCTCAAGATCGACCGCAGCTTCGTGGCCGAAATCGGCAAGGATATTCGCTCCGAGCAGATCATCCGGGCGATCATCGATCTCGCCCGCAACCTCGGAAAGCGATGCGTCGCGGAAGGCATCGAGGAGGAAAGCCAGCGTCATTTCCTTTTGAACGCCGGTTGCGAGATTGGCCAGGGTTATCTCTACGCCAAGCCGGAACCGGCTCTCGCAGCGGTCGAACGGCTGGCCCGGCGGCCGGCCCTGCGCGGGATAGCAGGGCGATCACGTAGATTGCGGGTTGAATCCATCTCCTGAGCGCAGCGCACAGAAACGATGCGGCAGGATCGATCAATTGAAAGAAGGGCAGAGAATGAACCGGACAATCAAACGGGCATGGCTTGCTGCGGCACTCGCGGCGGCGGCTCCCGCGGCACAGGCTTTTGCCGAAGAAGGCCTGGCGGTGGACGTCGTGCATTACTGGGTATCGAAAAGCGAGTCCGCAGCGCTCGACGTTTACCGCAAGGCCTGGACCGCTGCCGGCAACCGTTGGGTCGACATGCCGGCGGAGAACAAGGTTGCCGTCCAGCGGGTGGTGAGCGATCGCGTCGCCAACGGATATGCGCCGGCGGTGATGCAGTGGAATGCGAACGAGGGATCGCGCGAACTGCCGGAAATGGGCATCGTGCAGGATATCGATGATGTCGCGCAAGCCGATCATTGGCAGGACGTCATCCCTGCAACGGTTCTCGACCGGATCTCCTACAAGGGAAAAGTCTATTTTGCGCCGAGTAATATTCATGCTGAAAACTGGCTCTGGACGAGCACGACAGCGCTGGCCGAAGCCGGCGTGAAGACACCGCAAACCTGGGAAGAACTCTTTGACGCGGCCGAAAAGATCAAGGCGACGGGACGCCTGCCAATTGCGCTCGGCGCCTCACGATGGGAGGTGTCGCTCATTTTCAATGACATCGTCTATCAGAAGTTCGGCCCGGAAGGTTATGCCCGCCTGATGAGCGGCGACGCCGATCTGGTGCAGGACCCCCGCATGATCGAAGCCCTGGATGTGCTGCTGCGCCTGTCCAACTATGTCGAACCGATCGAACAGCGAAAGGACAAGACATGGGCTGATGCCACGACGGCGGTAGGCCAGGGCAAGGCCGGCATGCAGTTCATGGGTGACTGGGCCAAGGGCGAGCTTGCGGCGCGGGGCTACCGCGTCGACAAGGATTTCGATTGCAGCCTGGTTCCTGGCACATCAATCGCCTATTTTATGGTGATCGATGCCTTTGCCTTCCCGCTGACCAATCGGGACGGCACGGCAGAGGCGCAGGAGGCTTTCGCCCGCATGGTGCTAGACCGGGACAATCAGGTGGCGTTCAGCCGGATCAAGGGATCGCTGCCCGTGCGCACCGATGTCGACCCGTCGGGACTTGATCGATGCGGCAAGCTCGGATTGGAGATGATCAAGGCCAAGAAGGGCGAAGTCAGCGCCCAATCCCAGGCCATGCCGACCCAGATGTCGGAGGGCTGGATCGCCGTGGTGGGCGACTTTTTCAACAACAGGGACACGTCTCCGCAAGAGGTTCAGAAACGCCTGCACGACCTGCTGACGCAGCGCTGAGCGATTGCCGCCGAGGCGTTGATCGCGCGCTTCGAAAGCCGGCTCCGGCCGGATACGGATGAAGGCTGGCGCGCCCCTCGCCGCCAGATCGGCTTCATTGAGGCCGGGGATATCATCGCCGTGGAAATCCCGGCTATAGGTGTTTCCGGCAATCCCGTCGACAATGAAGGAGACTTGTAATGTCGCAAGAAATGTTCGAACGCGGCCTGGCGATCCGCAAGGAAGTTCTCGGCGCCGACTATGTGGAGAAGGCGCTTGGTGCAGCCGACGATTTCAATCGGGACTTCCAGAACCTCGTCACCGAATATTGCTGGGGTGCCGGCTGGGGGCGATCAGCCCTCACCCGCCGCGACAAAAGTCTTCTGAACCTCGTCATGCTCGGCGCCCTGAACCGGAGCCACGAGTTCAAACTGCACATGAAGGGCGCTCTGACGAACGGTTGCAGCCGCGAAGAAATCAAGGATACGCTGATGCAGCTCGCCATCTATGCCGGCATCCCGGCCGGCGTGGAAGCCTTCCGGCTGGCGCGCGAAGTCTTTGCCGAAGTGGACAAGGCCTGATATCCATCCTTTCGTCGGCAGATCGGTTGCGTTATTCCATCAGCATGATAATCCGCGGCTCAACCGCGGGTTTATCCTCTGGAAAGCTTGCTCCTGCTCCGAAAGAGAACGGCAGATCGCTGCTGCACGCGCGCCATGCCGGCGACGCGGCCTTACGAATATCCATAATTCGCAAACATATCCAATACGCGCACCAAACGGCGTAACCGCGTCCCGTTTTGGCCGGAACTAGCAAGAATTAACAAAGACTTAAGCGTCCTTAACACATCTTTCCCTTACTCTTTTATGTTCTGTACGGCGGTGTTTTATTGAAGTCGGTTTTTTCATATTCATTCGGCCGGGCCTTCGAAGCCCTTCGCGGTCTTAGAAGGGACAGAACCGGCAACGTCGGGATCATCGTCGCTCTCAGCCTGGTGCCGATGCTCGTTGCAGTCGGCGCAAGCTTCGACTATATTCGCAGCTACAATGTCCGCCAGAGGATGCAGAGCGACCTCGATGCGGCGCTGATTGCCGCAGTCAAGCAGATCAACAATACCGGAGACACCGACGCTCTCAAGCTCAAGGTCACCGACTGGTTCCACGCACAGGTGGAAAACAGCTACACGCTTGGCGAAATCAACATCGATACTGCCAACCACAATATCACGGCGACGGCGAGCGGCACCGTTCCGACGACCTTCATGAAGATCGCCAACATCGACACCGTTCCGGTCAGCGTGGCAAGTGCCGTCAAGGGGCCGGCGACCTCCTATCTCAATGTCTATATCGTCATCGACACATCGCCGTCGATGCTCCTGGCGGCAACGACGGCTGGCCAGTCGACAATGTATTCCGGCATCGGTTGTCAGTTTGCCTGCCACACCGGCGATGCCCACACCATCGGCAATAAGACATACGCCAACAACTACGAATACAGCGCGGAGAAGAAGATTAAGCTGCGCGCCGATGTCGCCGGCGACGCCGTCAAGGACGTGCTCAGCCTGATCGACACATCCGACAAGAATCACGAACGGATCAAGGTCGGATTATATAGCCTGGGTGATACGCTGACGGAGGTTCTCGCCCCGACGCTGAGCACGGACACGGCGCGCACCCGCCTTGCCACTGCAAGCTATGGCCTCACCAGCGCGACCTCGACGGCCGCCACCTATTTCGACGTCTCGCTCGCCACGCTCAAGCAGAAAGTCGGCGCCGGAGGGGATGGAACTTCCTCGGGCTCGCCGCTCAAACTGGTTCTCCTGCTGACAGATGGCGTCCAGTCAAAGCGCGAATGGGTAACCGACAGTGTCGTATGGAAGAGTGGGAAGGCTGTATCCGGGGCATACTGGAACAAAGTCGCGCCGCTCAATCCCGATTGGTGCGGCTATCTGAAAAATCAATCCAATACGATGGCCGTGCTTTATACCGAATATCTGCCGATCACCTCGGACTGGGGCTACAACGCAACCGTCGGCTCGACCATGGCGAGCGCCAACTGGAAGAACACCTGGGGCGGAACGATGGATAGCAGCGTGTCGACCAGCATCACGCGCCGGGATTACATCCCCTATGCGCTTGCCGCCTGCGCATCGTCCAAGAGCCTGTTCCTGTCGGCATCCTCGTCGACCGAGATCACGGCGGGGCTGTCGACGCTTTTCACCCAATATCTCTCTGCCGTTCGGTTGACCCAATGACGCGAAAAAAAATCTTCGCACCGATGCGCCGCCTGGTCGGCGACCACAAGGGTGCTGCAGCGATCGAATTTGCGATCCTGGCCCTGCCTCTCTTCATCATTCTTTTCGGCATTATCGAAGTGTCGCTGATGTTTTTCGTCAACTCCGCACTGGACGCTTCGGTTCACAAGATTTCCCGGATGATCCGCACCGGCGAGGCGGCGTCCTCCAAAATCACGCTGGCCGGTTTCAAGGCCAAGATATGCGACGACATGCTTCTGACCTTCGACTGCTCCAGCGGTCTCGTCGTCAAGGTGAACGTGCTTTCCGACATGTCCTCCGCGGCCCGCACCAATCCCATCGACAGCAGTGGCAAACTCGCCGTCACCGAGACTTATGATATCGGCAAGGGCAGCGACTACATCCTGGTTCAAGCGTTCCTGCCGTGGACGGCCGTCGCCAATTTCCTCAGCCTGTCGAACGCCAAGCTTTCCGACGGCCGCTACCTGCTTGGATCTGCAGCATTGTTCCGTAACGAGCCCTTCTGACATGATCAAGAAATCGAGCAGGTCCCTTTTCCGCTTTGCGCGGTCCCGCATCCGACATATCGCGCGCGACCGGTCGGCTGCTTCGGGTGTCGAATTTGCGCTCGTCCTGCCGATCCTGCTGATGCTGCTGTTCGGCACCGTCGATCTCGGCCATGCGCTGACGGTCAGCCGAAAGATCGACGAGATCGCCTCGTCAACAGGCGACATGATAGCCCAGCAAAGTTCCTGGACGAAAACCGACGTCGCCAAGCTTCTTTCCGGCGCCAGCTTCATCCTGCAGCCTTATGACACCAGCAAGCTGACGCTCACGGTGGCGGTCAACGATGTCAACGCCAGCGGCAGTGCGACCGTCAACTGGTCTGCCGCCCTCAACACCTCGGCGCTGAATTCCGGCACGCCGAGCGCGACCGCTATCCCCTCGACAATCCAGGAGAAAGGCGTGCAGGTCGTTCTGACCCGTGTTCAATACACGTTGACGACACCGGTCTCGGCGTTTTTCTCAAACTTTACCGGACAGAACGGCTATAGCTTCGATCGCTATTTCTTCAATCGCCCGAGAGTCAGCGACACGATCAAATACAATTGAGCCGTAGGCTCTGTCGCGTTCCCGTGGCAATTGTCGCCGGGCCGACAATGGTGCATTGCTTCAGCCGATCCAAGGATCGCGATTCCGATAGACCGTGCCAAGGACGCACTTCGGTGACGAGAGGTATGGAAATGACAGTAGGAAAAGTTTGCGGCGGCATGGGACGTTTGCCGGTCGTTGCGGCGACCGCTGTGGCGGCCGTACTATATTCGCCAGCCCCTGCCGGTGCGGCGCCGGCCGCGCTTCAATGGTCGCAGGATCCGGGCAGCCACTGCAAATTTGTAGCACCGGCCTCCCTGACCAGCGGCCCCACCTTCTGGATCGGCGCCTGTATCGGGGGAAAAGCGTCAGGGGAAGGAATGTTGCGCCGCCGGGACGGTGACAAGGCTGGAGCAGCCTTCTTCGGCAGGATGAAGGACGGCGTTCCCGAGATTGGCGTCGTCGATCTGACGGAGGGATTTCGGGCTGGCAGTTTCAGCGACGGCGACATTGGCGCGCAAGCCGAGACTGAGCCGCAGGATAGGATCAATGCCTTCCGTATCGCGGCCGAAGCAGCGCGACTGGTCAGCGCCCGATATGCCGCCGAAAAGAATGCGGGATCTGCCCGCCACTATGAAGAGTTTGCCAAGACACTGGAACAGCAGACCGATTGAGGCGGTTTCGATATCACCACAGCCTCTCCTGAGCCGTCAGGCTCACTCCGGGAGCCTGACGATGCCGTATAGATTGAACTTGAACCCATTCACTTCGTCAGTGGAATGAACGAGAGGCTTGCCCGGCGCTTTTTCAGCGCCGGCTCAAGCCCCCGCTCGGCGATTTCGTCGGCGACGGCATCCAATGGCGACGATCTTCCGTTCACTTCCGGCTGTGTCGAATCCGAAACGAAAGCAGGATCGTCGCTAAAGCCGATGCCGCCCCGCGCCGTTCCTCAGGCCCAGATATCCCCAGGAGTGAACCCTTCGGTGAAGGGATCGTCATTGTCGAGAACGAGGGTATTCAGGCCGGAGATCCAGCTGGTGCCAGTCAGCGTCGGAACGACGGCGGATTTGTCGCCGATCCTGGCTTCTTCGACCAGCCTGCCGGTATAGATATTGCCCAGTATCCCCTGATGCCGGAAATCCTGATTGAGCGGCAATTCGCCCTTCGCATGCAGAACGGCCATCTTCGCGCAGGTGCCGGTGCCGCAGGGGCAGCGATCGAGTGCTCCCGTCCAGGTCGCGGGATCATCCCAGGAAAGGTCACCGGTGGCCATCGTCACCGTATTTTTCCAGTCGGCGTTCGGATCGTCCGTCGGTCCCGACAGCTGTGAGATCGTAATGCCAACGCCGGGATAATGCGGATGGGTAACCTGCAACTGTTCGATGGCCGCCTGCCTGATCATCGCGGAAACACGCGCGATCTCCCGCCCATGCGCCGGGATCAATTCAAGGCCCTTGAACTGTCTGACGTCGGCGATGACATAGAACATGCCGCCCCAGCCGACATCGACCGTGACCTTGCCAAGATGCGGCACGTCGATGACGGCATCGAGATGGGCGGCAAATGCCGGCACGTTCTTGAAGGTCACGCTCTTGACCTTGCCATTCAAGCATTCGGCCTTGATGCGAATGAGCCCGGCCGGCGCCTCGAGCACCAGCTCGGTAACAGGCTCCTTCATCGGGAGCATGCCCATTTCAAGCAGGACCGTGACCACCGAGATGGTATTGCCGCCGGACATCATCGGATATTCGACCTGCTCCATGATAACATAACCGGCATCGGCCTCCGGATGACAGGGCGGCACGATGATGTTGCAGCAATGGGCTGGATAGCCCCGCGGCTCACGCAGCATCAGCTTGCGCAGTTGATCGTCATTGCTCTCCAGCCATTTCATCTTTTCGTAGACGGAATTGCCGGGAATATGCGGCACGCCGCCCGTGATCACGCGCATCGGTGTGCCGGCATGTGTATCGACCGCGTGTATCGTCCTTTTGAATCCCATGTCCATTCTCCTCTATTCGGTTGTGAGCTCGTTCTGATGGGAGCAATGCCCGACCGCCTTCGGTTTTTTTGTCACGAAACGCTTCAAGCAGGTTGCTTTGTAATATCGTATACGATATCTGAAAATTAAGACTCGTCAATCGGGGTCCGCGGGAAAATGGACATATATGTACATTTTCCTGTTGGCGTGTCCCCAGTTTTGCTAAAGAAGCCACAGAACGGCCCGGACCGGTCGGTCGGCCAGGAAGAAACGGAGGAGATCAAGATGTCAGATGAGGTCGTGCTCGATCTGGCGGAAGCCGAAGCGCTAGCAATGCGAGCCTGCCTTGCGGCAGGCGCCGGGGAAGCCACTGCCCGCTCCCTGGTGGACGCCACCTTGTCCGCCGCGATCTATGGACCCGCCGTGCTCGGATTTCCGCATATGGTGGATTATCTCGACAGCTTCCGCGAGGGCCGTATCAACGGCGATCCGACGCCGACACGCGCGCGTCCCTATCCCGCTTTCTTCGCCGCCGATGCCGATCGGGGCATCGCGCAGCTTGGCTTCGATCTGGCGTTCGACGATCTCGTGGCGGCGGCGCGCAATTTCGGGCTCGCGGTCTTCACGCAGACGAACAGCTATACCACGGGAGAACTGGGCTATTATGTTCGCAGGCTTGCCGGCGAAGGGATCGTCGGCATCGCAGCTACCAACGCCAATGCCATGGTGGTCGCGAAAGCGGGCGGTCCGGCCGTCTACAGCACGAACCCGATGGCCTTCGGCTTTCCGCTTGGTGAAGGGGCGCTGCCTCTCATCATCGACCAGGCCTCCAGCGCGACAGCCTATGTCAATATCGTCGCTGCCGCGGCCGAGGGGCGCGCCATCCTGCAGGGATGGGCCGTCGACGAAACCGGCAAGGATACCCAGGATGCGGCAAGAGCACTCGGCGGCGCGCTGCTCCCCTTCGGCGGGCGCAAGGGCGCCAATGTGGCGCTTATGGTGGAAATGCTGTCGGCCGGCCTGTCCGGAGGACCCTGGTCGTTGGACACGCCGTCTTTCCGAGAGGGAAGCGCCAGCCCCGCCGTGGGGTTGACCATCATCGCGATGATGCCGGGGCGCACCGGCGATGGTCTTGTCGAACGCGCCCGCCGCCAGGCCGACCGCCTTCAGAGCCTCGGTGTCTTCGTGCCCGGCGTCAGCGTCAGCGGCATCGACTATCCAAGGCCGGCGACGGAAGGGCTGAAAGTGCCGCGCGCCGTATTCGAAGCTGTCGTCAAGATCGCGGGCGCCTGACGGTTGCCGCCATCGGCGCAATGACGCTCAGCGAGACTTTTTTGCCGGAAGATGTTGGAGAAGTGATTGGCAGGCGCTCATGATGTGCGCATAGAGCAGAGCTGCCGCCTTTTCCTCATCCCGCTCGCGGCACGCTTCGACAAGCTGCCGATGTTCGCGATCGGCGGTCTGCTGGCCATGCGATAGGGTCAACTGCACCCGGAGATATCGCTCCAGCCGGTCGTTCACCGAACGGATGGTACTGACAAGAAATGGCCGCTGCGCATCCTCGTAAAGGCAGCTATGGAATTGCCAATTCAATTCCGACCACCGGGCGACATCCGTTTCCCGTGCAAAGGCGTCGCAATAGGCAAGCGCCTTTTCAAAGGTCTCTTCCGTCATGTGAGGGATCGAGAGCTTGATGGCGTTCGTTTCCAGGATCGCGCGCACCTCGAAGATCTGCGCGATCTCGGGCTCCGAGACGCTCGTGACGATTGCGCCCTTGTTGCGGTGGAATTCCACCAGACCTTCGGCCTCAAGCCGTTTGAGCGCCTCCCGCACCGGAATCTTGCTGACGTTGAACAGCCGGGCGACATCGTCCTGGCGGATCGGCTCGCCTTCATCAAGCGAACCATCCGCGATCGAATCGCGGATGTATTTCAGGATCACATCAGAGGCCGTGGGCGCCTTCCCGAGATCGGTCACCTGTGCGGTGTTGAATGGCATTTCCCAAGCTCCTTATGTCCACGGGACGAAGATCCTTGGGATATCGTAGACGATCTCATTCCTCAAGATCGATCGGCTCTTGTTTCACTGCCGGCCTCGAGTGGAACAACAGGAACTGTCAACAGCGTGTCGACAAGGAAATTACATTGCCGACAGGCTGCTTTTCTGGCCCAATGGGTCCCGTCTGCGCGCTGGGGCCGCTGCGGGCTGCGGAGTAATCACATGAGCACCAACAGCATCGGATTCGTCGGCACCGGCGCCATCACAGAAGCGATGGTTCGCGGGCTTCTGGCAGAACCGGCCTATATCAGCGAGATTCACCTTTCCCCGCGAAGCGCCCACATCGCCGAGACATTGGCAACCGAGTTCGGCTCCGTGAGGATTGCCCGCGACAACCAGGATGTCGTCGAACGCAGCGACATGGTGTTTCTGGCGATACGGCCACAGATCGCAGAGGAGGTGGTGCGACAGCTTTCTTTCCGGAACGGCCAGATGGTCGTCAGCCTCGTTGCAGCGACCGAGCGACAGGCTCTGCTGGAGTGGATCGGTGCCGATGTCAATCTCGTTCAGGCCATCCCGCTGCCCTTCGTCGCAGACCGGCAGGGCGTGACTGCGGTCTATCCGCCGGATACGGCTGTCGCGGCGCTGTTCGACACACTCGGAACGGCCGTGCAATGCCAGTCCAGGAAGGAATATGATCTTCTCGCAGCCGCAAGTGCCGTCATGTCCACCTATTTCGGCATCATGGAATCGGTTGTCGGCTGGCTGGAAAAAAGCGGGCTCGAAAGGGCGAAGGGACAGGCCTATATCGCCCCGCTTTTCGCAAGCCTTGGGCAGAAGGCGAACAGCGCCGGCGCCGCCGAGCCGTTCAGCGCATTGAGTCGAGAATTCGCGACCAAGGGCGGACTGAACGAGCAGGTTCTTTCGGACTTCGACAAGAACGGCGGCATCACCGCGCTGACCGCTGCCCTCGACGGCGTCCTCGCCCGCATCGAGGGCAAGGACTAAAAAGTCGGCGGCGTGCAGGCGCTGATGACTTCGCAGGGCACCGGCCCGACGCAGCGGAAGCGGTGCGGGCGCCGGCTTTCGAAATAGTAAGCATCACCCGGCCCAAGGATGCGCCGCTCGTCATCAACGGTCACCTCGAGCCTTCCCGAGAGGACGATCCCGCCCTCCTCACCTTCGTGAACAAGCGGAATCTTTCCGGTGTCGGCACCGGGCTGGTAACATTCCTTGAGTATCTGCAGGCTGCGCCCGAACAAATTCTCCCCAACCTGCTTGTAGGAGATGGCGCCCTTGCCGATCTCCACCAGTTCTTCGGCCGCATAAAAAGCCTTCCTTGGACGCTCGGGCTCAAAGGCGAAGAATTCCGCCAGCCCGATGGGGATCCCGTCCAGAATTCGCTTCAAGGCCCCGACCGAGGGGTTGGAGGCGTTCGATTCGATCAGCGAAATCGTTGAATTGGGTACGCCCGTACGCTTGGCGAGTTCTCGCTGGGAAAGCTTATGGGCGATCCGGAGATGGCGAAGGCGGCTACCGATATCGACTGACATGATGCGGTCCGTTTGTGTTGTTCAGAATATCGAAAAGACTATCTTCCCATTTATTTAATTTCAATTACTTGCACCAGCAAAGAAAAGGACTTGTTTGACGAAGGGAAATTGTCATTCTCGCGCCAACCACAGGAGGCCAGCATGAACCAGATCGGCAAGACGAACGCGCCCGTACTCGATAATTTCTGGATGCCGTTCACTGCGAACCGGCAGTTCAAGGCGACGCCACGGCTTCTGGCAGCGGCGGACGGCATGTATTATACCGACGTCGATGGAAATCAGGTTCTTGACGGCACGGCCGGGCTCTGGTGCTGCAATGCCGGCCACGGCCGCAAGAAGATTTCCCAGGCCGTCGAGCGGCAGCTTGCGACGCTCGATTATGCCCCCACCTTCCAGATGGGCCATCCGATCGCCTTCGACTTTGCTGCGAAACTGGCGGCGAACGCGCCGGGCGGCACTGACGCCAAGCTCGACAGGGTCTTCTTCACCGGATCGGGTTCGGAATCGGTCGATACGGCGCTGAAGATTGCCATCGCTTACCAGCGCGCGATCGGCCAGGGCACGCGCACCCGGATTATCGGGCGCGAAAAGGGATATCATGGCGTCGGCTTCGGCGGTATTTCCGTCGGCGGCCTCGTCAACAACCGCCGCGTCTTCCCGCAGATTCCGGCTGACCACATGCGCCATACGCTCGACGTCGAGCGCAATGCGTTTTCCAAGGGGCTTCCCGCCCACGGCCTGGAACTGGCCGATGATCTCGAGCGTCTGGTGCAGTTGCACGGCGCCGAAACCATCGCAGCCGTCATCGTCGAGCCGATGTCGGGATCGGCCGGCGTGGTCCTGCCGCCGAAGGGCTATCTGGAGAAGCTGCGCGCCACCGCAGACAAATACGGGATCCTGCTGATATTCGACGAGGTCATCACCGGCTTCGGCCGTCTCGGCACGCCTTTCGCAGTGGACTATTTCGGTGTCGTGCCCGATCTCGTCACCACGGCGAAGGGGCTCACCAACGGTGCGATCCCCATGGGCGCGGTCTTTGCCAGCCGCAAGGTCTACGACGGCCTGATGGTCGGGCCTGACAACGCCATCGAGCTCTTCCACGGCTATACCTATTCCGGCCATCCTGTCGCCTGCGCCGCCGGCCTTGCCACTCTCGAAATCTATGAGGAAGAAGGCCTGCTGACCCGCGCAGCCGATCTGGCCGACCACTGGCAGGAAGGCCTTCATTCGCTGAAAGGCCTGCCGAATATCGTCGACATCCGCAATCTCGGCCTGGTCGGTGCAGTCGAACTGTCGCCCCGCGCCGGTGCACCGGGAACACGGGCCTACGACGTCTTCGTCGATTGCTTCAACAAGGGCCTGCTGATCCGCGTGACCGGCGATATCATCGCGCTGTCTCCGCCGCTCATCATCGAAAAAGGCGAGATCGACACGCTCGTCTCGACACTCGGCGATGCGCTGAAGCGTGCAGCGTAAGCCGTCGACGGAATTATCGACACGACGTCCTCGGGCGGCTGAATCCCGCCCGGGGAAGGAGAATAGCGCCCCTGCAAGTGCCAAGACGACAAGTAAACATATTATTAACTCTCGAGCTCCAAAGTCGGGTTAATCGTTAACCAGCGAATCGGGGGACAGGATGGGGTGCGCCTCAATTGAAAGCCTTTGCCATTTCAGCGATCTTCGCGAAGTTCCCGCCCATCGACACTTGCGCAACAGCGACCTGCTGGAACAATTGAGGAAGGCCGTCGATTTCCGCTACATCGCCGTCGGCGGGCTGGATCTGGAAGGATATCAGATCGGGAGGGGCCGCTCCATCGATACCGATATGCCTCCCGCCTACATCGATACCTACTTTGGAGAAAAACTCGGCCTGTCCGATCCGCTCGTCGTTCAGTCGCTCAACCGAACGACGCCACTGACGGAGGAAGAAGCCTTCGACATTCTGCCCCCGTCCCAACGCCTCCAATATTTGCTGAGATCCTATGAGATCGGGCGGCGGATACAGATTCCGCTTTCAAGGAACGGTGTCGTCTACGGCGGGGTCTGCTTCACGCGGGAAAGGCCGTTCACCGCAAGCGAACAGGAGTTGCTTGTCTTCTTTTCCGAGCCGCTGCATCGGGCGATCACCAAACCACTGATGGATCGTTTTGCGGCCGGCGTCCTTCGCTTGACCAGCGGCGAACTTCGCTGCCTCGAGCTGGCAGGCAAAGGACTGACGAGCGAAGAAATTTCCGATGCGTCGGACTATCAAACGGAAACCATCAACAGCTATCTCAAGAGCGCGACGAAGAAGCTCGGGGCAGCCAATCGCGCCCATGCGATTGCCGAAGCAATCCGTCGGCAGCTCATCAGCTGAACATCGAAACTCCCGAACCGAATATCCTCCAAGCGCAGCTCCCTACCCGGGAGCTGTCGCCGTTCAGAGGCATATGAGAACGGGCTCTACTCAAATTCTTTCATCCAGAAATCGAATAACGTATCCGGATACCGAAAAAATTGACGAAATCCAATTTTCGCGTCGGGTTTGGTTAACTGGAAATAAACCAAATACCCCAATTTTGGGGTCATCGATCAGGCGGGTGGACGCCATGCTCCGACATGACGGCGGGTTTCGATGTGATTGAGGCACGTGTGCCCAATTACGGTTTCAGTCCAGTCTTCGAGGTCGGGAATGTCGAGTCAATTTCATATGCATGCCAGCAGCAATTCGGCCCATGGTCACAACAGCGGCGCCGGACCGCACCACGCCAAGAGCAAAAGCCAGAATGTCGAACGCCGCCTCGACTTCATGCAGCTCGACCATCGTGGCCGTGCCGGCATCCGATCCTTAAAGACGCTGATCGAACGCGAACTGCCGCATGGCCTCGACAAGTTCTATGCGCAGCTTCGCAAGAGCCCGGAAGTCAGCCGCTTCTTTTCCACGGACGAGAATATCGCCCGCGCCAAAGGTGCCCAGATGGGCCATTGGGCCAATATCGCCGACGGCAACTTCAATGAGGAATATGTCGGCAAAGTCAGGACGATCGGAACCGTCCACGCTCGCATCGGCCTGGAGCCACAATGGTATATCGGCGGCTACGCGATCATTGTCGACCACCTGATCAACAGCGCCGTCGAGGAAATGGCCCCGAAGGGTGGGGTATTTTCGAAAAAAACGATGAAGCCGGCCGAGTTCGGCAACGCGCTGGCAAGCCTCGTCAAGGCCGTGATGCTGGATATGGATCTCGCCATCTCGGTCTATATCGACGAGGCCGAGATCGCCAAGCAGAAGGCCCAGGCCGATGCGATCGAGGCGGAACGGCAGCTCGTCTGCGGCACGTTCGGCAAGGCCATGGCAGCGATTGCCGCCAAGGATATCAGCTACCGGATCGACGACGACCTGCCTGCCGCCTACCACGCCTTGCGCGACGACTTCAACAATGCACTGGAACAGCTGGCGACGACCATAGAACAGATCAACGGGGCTGCTTCGCAGATCAATGCCGGGTCGCAAGAGATCCGCTCTGCCGCAGACGATCTTTCCAAGCGAACCGAGCAGCAGGCCGCCTCCATCGAGGAAACGGCCGCCGCGCTCGAGGAGATCACGACCACCGTCAAAGACTCCAGCCGGCGCGCGGAAGAGGCGGGCCAACTGGTGGCAAAGGCCCGCATCGGCGCCGAGAAATCGGGCCAGATCGTCCAGCAGGCCGTCGCCGCAATGGGAGCGATCGACAGCTCGTCACGTGAAATCTCCAACATCATCGGCGTCATCGATGAAATCGCCTTCCAGACCAACCTTCTCGCACTGAATGCCGGCGTCGAAGCGGCTCGGGCGGGAGAGGCCGGCAAGGGCTTTGCCGTCGTCGCCCAGGAGGTTCGCGAACTGGCGCAACGGTCCGCGAAGGCAGCAAAAGAGATCAAGGGGCTGATCAACAATTCCGGCGAACAGGTGAAGGCAGGCGTGTCCCTGGTTGGGCAGACCGGCGAAACACTGACGGTGATCGTCGACGAGGTCCAGGAAATCGACCGTCACATCGGCGCCATCGTCAGGGCATCGAGCGAGCAGGCGACGGCGCTTCAGGAGGTCAACACGGCCGTCAATGCCATGGACCAGGCTACCCAGCAAAATGCCGCCATGGTCGAAGAATCCACCGCCGCCAGCCATTCCCTGGTTCAGGAAGTCGGCCGCATCGCTCAGATGCTGAGCGCGTTCAACATCGGCAAAGCCCGTGCATCCCGGCCACATGTCGCCGGGCGGACAGGCGGAAACGCGGCAGTTCCGTCTCCGGCGCGCGAATTGCGGGCAAAGCTGGGCGCTGCCTACCCAAGCCAGGGCAATGCCGCTATCGCAGCAAGCGAGTGGGAGGAATTCTGACGAGCCGCCGCGCCTAGCGGCTCCCGGGAATTCCGCTTTGTGACCACGGCCAGCCGCGAGAGAAGCGGCTGGTTATGCAACCGAGGCCGCTGCTCAATCTCGGATGTCGGAGAGCAGCCGAATGCCCTGGGAGTTCAGCGCTTCAACGTCTGTGAAGGCAGCTCACCGAAACGTTTCCTGTATTCGGCCGCAAGCCGCCCGAGGTGGACGAATCCCCATCTGAGCGCAATCTCGGCAATGCTTTGCTTCCCGTCGCATTCCAGCAGATCCTGACGCAAAGCCTGCATTCGGAGTTCATGCAGGTATGACATCGGGGTGGTATTCCTGAACTGCCGGAAGCCCTGCTGCAGCGTGCGAACGCTGACCTCCGCTACGACGGCGATGTCGTCAAGAGAAAGCGGCTCGGCAATATGTTCCCGCATGTAGTCGATCGCCCGTTTCACATGGCGCGGAGCCGGAGCCGGAGCAGGGCGCGCCAACTCCTCCGAATAGCGATGGGAACACGTCTCCAGAAGCAGGTAGACGACCGCCTCGCAGAACGAGCTGACGGCGAGCGGTGAGCGCTGCAGCAGGCCGTCGCCGCTAAGGCCGCTGTGGAGGTTCGAGACGAGTTGCTGCAAGACAAGCCCCGGACCTGATGTAAGATCGATATCGGGATGGATATCGATGCCACCGCTGATCGTCCGCTCGAACATATGGGTGAGGCGCCTGGCTATCATCGCTTGATCGATGAACATGCAGAGGTGACGGCGGGGGCCGAAGATGCTGGTGTCCCTGGCATTGCCCGGCTCCAGGATCACACCCCGACCGGGCACCGAATAGATTGGCTCCCGTTTTCCGCCGAACGACATATTGCCCTGCGTCGGCAGGAATATGGTCATCCTGTCGATGACCCCGTCCCGCTTGCCGACGATCGTGCCTTCATAGGAGCAATCGCCAACGCTGACATCTCCCACCGAGATGAAATTGCAGTGATATGCAATTGATGTATTGCGTTCCGCCGTCATCTTGATCGCGGCTTTCGGCGTCGACAATGCCTCCGAGAGCTCGTCCAGGTCCGTGCCGCTCCACGCGGTTTCCCGAAACGCCATGCTCTGCAGAGCCGGCTGCCGGATGGAACTGCCTACGATATGCCTATCGGAATGAACGGACATGCATGCCCTCGCAAGACGATCTACGCTAGGGATAGCCGATTTAAATAGTAATACAATTCCTTTTTGCTCTGGGCGCACTCAGCCGTAGCGGCTTACGGCAAGGTCCTTGGCGTCGATTTCAGGCGAGCGGCCGCTGACGAGATCGCCGATCAGCCGTGCCGAACCGGTGCTCATGGTCCAGCCGAGCGTGCCGTGACCGGTGTTGAGGAAGAGGCCCTTGATCTTCGTCGGGCCGATGACCGGCGTACCGTCCGGCGTCATCGGGCGCAGGCCCGACCAGAAGGAGGCCTTGGAAACATCGCCACCGGGGAAGAGATCGGTGACGGAATGCTCCAGCGTGCTGCGCCGCGCCAGGCCGAGATCGTTGGTATAGCCTGAGATTTCAGCCATGCCGCCGACACGGATTCGATCGCCGAGCCGGGTGATCGCAATCTTGAAGGTCTCGTCCATGACGGTCGATTCCGGCGCGCGCGAGGCGTCGGTGATCGGGATGGTGAGCGAGTAGCCCTTGACCGGATAGACCGGCAGACGGATGCCGAGGGGCTTCAGCAGCAGTGGCGAATAGCTGCCGAGCGCGACCACCACCGCATCCGCGCTCATGCGCTCGCGCCCACGATCATGATTGCCAGCGCGAGCGGTGACGACCCCGCACACGCGGCCGGCCTCGACGTCGAGCGCCTCGATCGTCGTGCCGTAGGCGAAGCGGACACCGAGCGCTTCGGCCTTGGCGGCCAGCGCATTGGTGAACTTGAAACAGTCGCCTGTTTCGTCCTTCGGTGTCAGCAGACCACCGACGATTTTCTCGCGCACGTGCTTCAGCGCCGGTTCGACGCGAATGCAGCCGTCCCGATCCAGCACTTCATAAGGAATGCCGTCGGCGGCGAGCGCCTTGACGTCCTTGGCCGAGGCATCGAGCTGCTGCTGCGTGCGGAACAGTTGCAGGGTTCCCTGCATGCGCTCGTCATAGGCGATGCCGGTTTCGGCGCGAAGCTCGGCGAGCGCGATGCGGCTGTAATCGGCAAGGCGCAGCATGCGGCTCTTGTTGATCGCGTAGCGCTCGGAGGTGCAGTTCGACAGCATCCTCACCATCCAGGAGAGCATGGCCACATCGAATTTCGGGCGCAGGATGAGCGGCGCATGCTTCATGAACAGCCACTTCATGGCCTTCGCCGGAATGCCGGGGGCCGCCCAGGGCGAGCAATAGCCGAAGGAGACTTCGCCGGCATTGGCAAAGCTCGTTTCCAGCGCCGGGCCGGGCTGACGGTCCACGACCGTCACCTCATGGCCTGCTTTAGCGAGTTGATAAGCGGAGGTGACGCCGAGGATGCCGGCGCCCAGAACGATGACTTTCATGATCTTCCCAATGATGGAGCCGCGGACTCAGCGATATTGTCTGTGATAACGATCGCCGAGACCGGTTAGGATTTCGTAAGATATGGTGTCGGCATCGTGGGCGATGTCCTCGAGCGTCTGATGTGGACCGAGCACTTCGACAAGGCTGCCGAGCGTCAGCGTGCCTTCCGGCAGGGCCGATATGTCGATGGTGACGCTGTCCATCGACACGCGCCCGACGATCGGCAGGCGGATGCCCTGGTAAAAGACGGCGCCGCGGTCGCCGAGGCTTCGCGGCAGGCCGTCGGCATAGCCGGCGGCGATGGTGGCGAGACGCATTTCCCCTTGTGTGACATGCACGCCGCCGTAACCGACCTTCGTGCCCGAGGGCACGGCGCGCGTCTGCACGACGGCGACGTCGAGGCTGACGATCGGCTCCATCGGGTTCTTCTCGCCGGCATTGGGCGCGCCGCCGTAAAGCGCGATGCCGGGCCGGGCGAGGACACCGTGATAGGCCCCACCGAGAAAAACGCCGCCGGAATTGGCAAAGGAAATATCGAAGCCCGGAAACTCCTCGGCGATGCCGGCCATCTCCGCCAGTTGCTCGCCGTTCTGCTCGCCACCGACCTCATCGGCCGAGGCCAGATGGCTCATGATGAACAGGATCTCGACATTGCCGCCGTCGCGAAGCGCGGCCGCGAGTTCGGCCCTTTCCTCCGGGGAAAAGCCGAGCCGCGACATGCCCGTATCGAATTGCAGGACGGCCGGCAGGCAGCGCTTCAGCGCGCGCGCCGCCGCCGACCATTGCCGCCACTGGGGCAGCGAATTCAGGACCGGGACGACGCCCATCTCGGCGCAGGCGATTTCGTTGCCCGGCTGCAAGCCGTTCAGCACGAAAATCTGGGCGTCCTGCGCAAGCGCCGGCCGGAGCCGGACGGCCTCGACGAACTGGGCGACGAAGAAATGCCTGCAGCCTTGACCATATAGGGTTTTGGCGACCCGCTCGGCGCCGAGGCCATAGGCATCGGCCTTGACGACGGCGCCCGCGCGCACCGGCGCCAGCATCGACAGGAGCTTGCGATAATTGCGGCCGAGAGCGGCAAGGTCGATCTTGAGGTAGCCCGTGGCTCCCTGCATGATCGTGGCAGTGTGTGCGTGGGAAACCAGAAGATCACCGTCCATATCCACCCCCTCTTATTGTTATGGGAGTCTATGAAATAATGGGCGAAATTGCCTGCAATTTTGTCGTTGATTATTGCAGAATTTGCATATTATGCGCATGATCGGTGAAAATCTGGAATAATCGATCATGACCGCTCTCGACGCGACAGACCGCAATATCCTGAGGCTCCTGCGCCTCGACGCCCGCATGAGCAATGCCAAGCTGGCGGCCGAGGTCGGGCTCTCACCCTCGGCCTGCCTCAGGCGCATCAAGATCATGGAAAAGACGGGGGTGATCCGCGGCTATACGGCCCTTCTCGATACGAGCAATGCGGATGCGATGATCGCCGTGATCATCAACATCACCCTGGAACGGCAGACGGAGGATTATCTCGACCGCTTCGAAGCGGCGGTCCGCCGGCATCCCGAGATCCGCGAATGTTTTCTGATGACGGGCGGCTCCGATTACCTGCTGCGCGTGGAGGTCGCCAATGCCGGCGAATTCGAGCGGATCCACAAGGAGATCTTGTCGGCCCTGCCGGGCGTGCTGAGGATTCACTCCAGCTTCTCGATCCGCAACGTTCTCGCGACACGGACGAAAGGCAGGCGGTGAACAAGCTTATATCAACTCAAGAGCGGTGGCCCTGGCGACCGCTTCGCTCGTCGTGGCGACGGTCAGCTTCCGGCGCGCCGAAGCGAGGTAGAGCTGCACGGCGCTGACCGAAATGGACAGGCGGGCGCCGATCTGTTTTGCCAGAAGGCCGTTCGCCGTCATACCGAGGCATTGCAGTTCGCGGCGCGACAATTGCGGGAAATCCGCACTCTTTCTCATGCCCGAAAGCACCATTGCCCTGTCATGGAGATGGTGGGCGAGAAACTGGAGATCGCGGATGCTGTCCATCCGGAACTGCCGCCAATAGGCATCGGGATGGTTTGATGTGACGGTAAACAGCGATCGCTCGCCTTGCGGTCCCCGCACCGGCAGGGTGATGCCTTGCCGGCCGACGCCGAAGGCCATCGCCTCCTTGAAGAAGATCTGCGCCTTGCCTGAATCCCATTTCGACGCGAACCATTCTACCGGCAGGAAACCGCGCCGGCCGAGGCGCACGATGGGATCGATGCTGAAATAATCCCGCTCGCGATATTGCTTCACCCACTCGGGCGGATAGGTCAGCATCAGCAATGGATTGTCGGCGGAGGCCCCGGAAGAACGGGTCACATGGAGAACCATATGCGAGATCGCATAGATGTGGCGGACTTCATCGAGTGTTGCTTCCAGATCCTGCAATGTCGGCGATGCGGAAATCCGGTCCAGACTATAGAAAAAACGAGAACTGCTCAGCATGAGATGAACTCGAGGTTGCGTTTTTCTTTTGCTGCTCGCATCGGTATCATTTAGCGATTGCTGATAATAGTCCATACCCCCGCATGACGTGAAAAATGCGTTAAGGCCCGGTGCCGCATATCCCACTCTGGGCGACGGTTCTCTCCGTCTCCCTGGAACGGCGGATCGCTGCCGCGACAACGACCGCGTATGGCGCCGTCCGTTCATCCGATTCCGCCATGTCTCTCATCGACAGCGGCTCCGGAAGGAGTGCAGGAGGCCTGCTCGGTAAGCCGGGAGAGATTGGCGCGAAGCGTGTGGCAATTGTCCGTCGTCACGTCCCACAGGCCGACATAGAGATTGCCGATTTCAGGGCGGGATCTGGCAAGCGGGGTCGGTCTCCAGCCGATCCTGCGATAGACGCCGGTCATCGCCGCATCGTAAACGCCGACGATACTCTCGATACCGGTATCGAGTGCAAGTTCGCAAAGCCCAGAGAGCAGTTCGGTCGCGACCGCGCGCGACGAATTGTAGTCCGCCTGTCCGGCCAGCGGATGAACGCAGAAGCGGGTGCATTCCCAAGTCGTCGGGCTGTCGATATCGATAGGCTCGTCGAAGAACTGGCAGAACTCGCTCTTGAGCATCGTCGCCCCGGTGGTCGGCAGCAGGCGCAGCGAACCCGTCAGCGCGCCGGAAGGCCATTGCGTCACCAGATAGACGGGATCTTCCGTTTCGTCATATCGATCCCTTTCCCACTCATCCCTGACATCGACCTGCCATCCCAGCCGATCGTGAAAAACGGCGGCGCGAGCCCGAAACATTTCGTCGAAAGCACGCCGATCGGTCTCGAACATATCTTTGGTGAGTATCCGCAACATCTCCGTCCTCCTCATCGTCGAAGTTTCACAACGGGAGGCCGACCCGCGACAATATGGATATTTCACCAGATTGACCGGCGCTTCGCTTTGCCCTTCATTTTCATAAGCGACTTCTGATATTGATCGGCCGAACGCTCTCCGTGGTCGCCAAATTCAAGAGAACATGGGGAGGATTCCAATGACGCACGACCTGGCACGCGGCAAACGCATTCGCGAGGCGATATCCCGCGGCAAGTTTCGAAAAGTTCACGCGCTCGCGGCCGAACTGAATGTATCGGTCGCCGCCGTCTCCCGCTGGCAGAATGGCGGCCATACCTCGCTCGAAAGCGCTTGCGCGCTGGCGCACCTCCTGGATGTCTCCCTCGACTGGCTGCTGCTCGGACGAGGGACCATGGACTGGCATCGGAGCGACACGGTCTCCCCTACGGAATTGCAATTGGTTCAGGCACTGCGCGACCGGCCTGCGGCAGCCCGGTCCAACCTCATCGGGCTGGTCGAATCCATCCCGCCGGAGCGTCTGTAACGCCAAGCGCAAATTTGCGCAGATTTTTCAATCTGCGCTCAACACGTTTAAGTTGCTACATGATAGCGAATAGGCGATCTTTCTAGTCAGGGTTTCATCAATCGGCCGAGTGGCTTATCCGCCTGCCCTCGCCGCCGCCGAAACCCTTGTTTCACTCTCAACCGAGAAGGGTCGTAACCATGTCTACTTTGCTGACCATCAATGTGAAAAATTTCGAAGCTCAGACACAAGGCTTCTATTTCTTTCAGCAGCCCGCCGTTTATACCGGTGGCGGGCAAGTCTATTCGAACAGCCTTTTCTCGCAGTCGCTCGGCAATTACGACGGCACAGGCTCGATCCTGACCTTCCAGGTTAACCTGCAATATTATGCCGGTATCCAGCAAGCGAACACGCCGCCACAGATCGGTGCTTCTTCCGGCTACGCGTCAGCCAGCCGCGCCATCGATCTCGCTCCGAGTTCAGGCGGCAGCGGCAACCCGAACGACTGGACGACGGCGACCATCAATCCGCTCGGTCTTTCGGCCCCGACTTACGGCGAAGGCGTGCAGCCCGGCGCCTTCCGCATCACCACGCCGGTCTTCAACTCGCCCCCCTATTTCAATGTCGGCTCGGCGGTCGCCGTCAATGGCGGCATCGTGCTCTCCAACTTCGTGCAGGCAAACCCGGCCAGCAACACCGATTGCCAGCCGATCCTGAAATATTATGTCCAGACCGGAGCCTATACGCCGGGCACCGTCATGAATTTCACGCAATCGAGCGTGAACGCGGCGCTCGCCGATTTCACCGGCGGCTACACGGTCTGCAACATCACCTTGAATGCGAACGGCACCTGGAGCACGCAGCTCCAGTAAGCCTCATCTGGCATGCGGGTGGAGAAACGTCACTCTTCGCCCGCATGCGCCGCCATCCACGCGATCACCGCCGCCCGCCCAGGCAACCGATATGCCGGATCTCAGACGGGAGTGTCGTACGCCATGACCAGTTCGTCCTACCAGATTATCGTTCGGAACCTGTCGCAGACAACGCAATATTTTTATCTCTTCCAGAAGCAGGCCGCTTTCCCTTCTTTGGTCAGCCCCTCGGTTTTCAGCAGCAGCCTTGGCTCCCAAAGCGTCGGCAATTACGGAAATTCGGGAGCCCAGATCAATTTCGGTCTGGACAGACAGATCTACGCAGGCGCCCTCAGCACGATGCAATCGGCGCCTTCCTCGCAGCTTATTGCGCTCATCGCGCTCGATGCCACCACGCGATCGATCGTCACCAGCACCACGGCGGCTCGCGCGATTACACTCACTACAGCCAGCGGCGAGCCGAACAATTGCACGAGCTTGACGCTCGATCCGCTGGGGCTTTCCGCGCCCGCTTACCAATCCGGGGTTCCGGTCGGCGCCTTTGCCATGAACGTGCCCACCTATACGCCCTTACCGGCTCCGGAGCTTTATTGCGGCGTCGCCGCCTTGAACAACGACCAGGCAATCATCCTGTCGAGCTTCGTCGCCCCTGTCCCCAATGCCGTCATGAACTGCATCCCGCAGCAAATCTTTTTCGTGAAGACGAGTTACCAGCCCGCAGGAACGGTCGTGCCCTATGACGAGACCAACGCCGCCCGCTGCGATTTCTCCACCGGCTACGGGACCTACACCGTGACTTACAACGCCGACGGAACGTTTTCGGCGACGGGAGGACCATAGATCCAGAAATTCCATTCATCACCGACGATCGAGCAGACCATCAAACGCTTGAACCAAAAGGAGAACAGCCATGCTACGGAATATCTCGAAATTCGCCGGCCAAACAGTCTGCCGCGGTAAGTTCGCCGCGCTCGCCATTGCCACCCTCTCTCTCATGGCAACCGCGTTGCCCGCCGCCGCGCAGCTCGCCTTTTCGCCCGATTGCCGGAACCATCAACCGATCGCCGTCGCGCCGCCACAGGATGCGATCCTGTTCACCAAACAGCCGGCGCCTCATCCGAACGGAACCGCTTCCATATTTGCGATCAACAATCTGGACACCTATGTCATTCCTGCCGGATCCAACTCCTGCGTCGTCGCAGCCCCTCATGCCAGTGACGATTATTGCTTCATTGCCCGCAACGACAACACGATCGACGGCGTCGGTTTTGCCGCCATTCGCAATCCGGGCGGCCTGACTCCCTGCCAGTAAGAGGCGAAACTCCTCCCGCAAAACATGTCCGCTCTCCCTCGTGCCGAAGGTTTAAGGCGGGAGGGGAAATGGTGGCGTCCGGGCTGCCTCGGATCGTGTGCGGCGCCTCGACGACGCCGACGACGCGCAGATCGGAGAATGCTCCGCGTCACTCGGATCCTGCGCGCCACTCGCGATAGGCGAGATGGGTTTTGGCTCCGATCGTCGTGAAGGGCTGCGGCGGCAAAACCGTCGGGGCAGCCAGACGGGCGTAGATGCGGCCGAGTTCGGAATCGTGTCCGAGCGCCAGTTCCGCCGCTGCGATCCCCGCCGCCGTCGAATTCGACGCGCCAAGGCCGTTGCAGCCGCATGCCGAAAAGACGCTGTGCTCGATCTCGCCGAATGCCGGGACATGATTGCGTGTGAGCGCCATCGCGCCGGCCCAGCGATACTGCATCGCGACACCGCCAAGTCTGGGAAAACGTTTGGAGAACTTGCCGTCGTGCAGATGACCGGCCCGCCGGACCGCGCCATCGCCGACAGCAATGCTCGGATTGTAGCTGTAGCGAGAGCGCACCAGGATTCGGTCGCCGCCACCCGTGGTGATGCGGCGGACGGTTGTTCCCATCGGCAAGGCTGGGGTGGCGGCCCATTTTCGCTCTCCGCCGAGGCGCGAAGGGTCGAACGCCTCGGTGAGGGAAGCGTAGGTAAAGACATGGAGCAGCCGTCCACGGAAGAAGCCGAAGCTCTCCGCATGTCCGTTATTCGCCATGATGATCTTTGCCGCCTGCACGGAGCCTTGCGGCGTCTTGACAAGCCAGCCCGTACCGAGGCGCTCGAACGAGAGCGCTGGCGTCCGCTCGTAAAGGGCGACCGGCTCCTTCAGGCAGTCGGCAACCCCGCGTATATAGGCTGCGGGCTGCACGATGACCGTGCCGGGCATGAACAGACCGGAGGTATAGGCCGGCGATCCGGTCACCGCCTGGATCTCCCTGACGTCAAGGAGCCGATGGTCTTCGCCCATTTTCGTCAGCTGTGCCGCATAATCCTCGAGGTGCTTGTCACCTTCCGAGCTGATGGCGACGCTGTATCGGCCGCAGGGATCGAACACCTCCTTGCCCCAGCCGTTTTCCGCCGCCATCTCCCTCGCCAGAGCAATGGCGGAGCGCTGTATGAACACGGACTGCCTAAACTTGGCTTCCGACTCTCCGCTGAAATCGTCGGAGGAAACCTCGTGCGGCAGGTCGATGATGAAGCCGGAATTGGCGCCCGCAGGCCCCTCGCCGACAACACCCGCTTCCAGCACGGCGACCTTGGCGGCCGGGTCGAGGCGTGATAGGCGCCGCGCCGCGGAAAGGCCCGCGAAACCGCCGCCGATGATGGCGACATCCGCAATGACCGGCCCGTTCAGCGCGGGCCGCGGCGTGCGCGGCTGAAGTGTGGCCACCCAACCCGACACGCCTGCGCGTTTCGGAAGCCTGGATGCGACGAAGACGTTCTTTGCGGTCTGGGCCACGTTAGATCGCCTCCCGCTCCATGAGCGCTTCGAGGGAACGGCGCAGGACGGGAAGCTTTTCCGGGGCGAGCGCGCGCAGCGGCTTGCGCGGAACGCCCGCACCGTAGCCGATGAGATCGGCGGCAGCGTAGACGGACTGCACGTAATCGCCTTCCCAGATCAGTCCCATCGACGGCTCCAGCATCTTCCAGAGCGCGCGTACCTCATCCCACTTGCGCTCGGCAGCGGCCTCGACGAGGGCGACGCAGGTCTTCGGAGCGAAGTTCGCCCCACCCCAGATCAGACCGTCGCATCCGGCATAGAGCGCATAGGGAACCAGCGGGTCGGCGCCGTTCATGACGAAGCGGCCGGTGCGGATAAGGGCTGCCTGCTTTGCAAGATCGCCGCTGCTGTCCTTGACGGCGCAGAAGCCGGGGATTTGGTTCAGCTGTTCGAGAAGGTCGGGCGTGACGGCGACGCCGACTGCCTGCGGGACGTTGTAGCCGATGACCGGAAGGCCTGCCTTGGCAACCTCGCTGTAGAAATCGACGATGCCCTGGTCGTCGGTCGGCCCTTCGAAGAAGGGCGGAAGAACCATGACACCATCGGCGCCGGCATCGCGCGCGCGGCTGGTGCGCTCGACGACGTCCTCGACAAGCAGGGCGGACGTCTGGGCGATCACCTTCGCCCGCCCGTTGACCATCCGCGCTCCGCGCCGGATCAGTTCCTCGGATTCTTGCCTGGAAAGGTAGACGTGCATACCGGTGCCGGAGCTGAACAGAAAACTCCTGACGCCTGCGGCAAGGTAGCGCTCGACATTCTGTTCGAGCCTGTCGTAATCGATGCGTCCGGCAGCGTCGAACGGCGTGGTGATGGCAAGGTTCAGGCCTTGAAATGGGAAGTCAGACATTCTTTCTCTAGTCCCGCGTTAGGCTGCCCAGGGTGGAATTCCAAGGGCTTCAGCCTGATGTATTCCTGTTTGTTCGAAAGTTCGCTCGCTGATCTTTGCGGCTGCGATCCGATGTTTCTTCAAAACACCGGCCCTAAAGGGTCGGCGTCTCCAGGCCCTCGGGGGCCGCGTACATGGCCATGTTTCGTCGTGAGAGTTCGATGTGAATCCGCGCCAGCTCTCCGGCTGCGTCGGGGTCCCGTTTCCCGATGGCCTCGATCATCTCGTCATGTTGTTGCGCGGCGAGCTCGAGCTCTTCCTGCATGCGAGGCGTATTCGGGTGCGTGTAGAAAACCTTGCCGATGCGCGCATGGTCGATCTGCAGCCGCCGCAGGCTCGGAACCAGATAGACATTGTGCGCCATCTCGCCGATCTGGCGGTGGAACTGGTCGTTGTAGAAGACGCGACCCTCGACATCGCAATTGTCGACCGCCTGCCGAAACGATTGCTGAATCTGCTTGAGCACGTCGAGCTGCCCACGCGTTCCGTTCTCGGCAGCCAGCTTGTTGGCGGTGATGTAGATCATCGGCGCAAGAAGAAAGAAGTCGCGAAGCGACTGGTAGCTCATCGAACTCACGCGCGCAGCGCGGTTGGCTTCCAGCTCGATATAGCCTTCGCCGGCCATCTGGCGCATCAGCTCGCGAACCGGCGGACGGGACAGGCCGAACTCTTCACTCAACGCCACTTCATCCAGCACCGCCCCCGGCGGCAGTTCCATCGTCAAGATGCGCCTGCGGAGCATAAGGCCAAGATTGCCTTTGCGGTCAGGGTTGGTCTCGGCATCCATCTCATTGCCTCCTACTTTTAGAAGACAATATGTAGACATAAGATAGGCGTCAATACTCCTTTGGAGTTAGAACCTGTCCCGTCGAGCCTTAAGTTGTGGGGGAAGCGTGCAAAGTCGCCGGCATGGTGCGGCAACCCGGCCTGCGAATGGCTCGCCGACCTTCCGCCGAACTCACCTGATTTGCATGGCTTAAAAGATAAGCTGCACCTTGCAGGCGGCAGCGCGGTCGCCCGCGAGAATGAAAGCCGCGTCGGCCTGTTCGAGCGGCAGGCTGTGGCTGATGATCGGACGCACGTCGATCCTGCGGCTGGAAATCAGCTCCACGGCGATGGCGAATTCCTCATGGAAGCGCTGCGTTCCGTGAATGTGGAGTTCCTTGCCGACAATGGCGTTGAGAGGGATCGGGATCTCGCCTGTGACGCCGACCTGCACGATCGTGCCGCGCGGCCTGATGGCGGCGATCGCGCCGCGGATCGCCGGGACGGCGGCCGAGCATTCAAAGACGAGATCGAAATACCCTTTTCCCGCCTCGAACTCCGCAAGTGCTGCGCCATCCCGGGAAACATTGATCGTGCGATCGGCACCCATCGCTTTGGCTCGGTCCAGCGCCGCGTCCGCAAGATCGGTCACGACGATTTCGCTTGCGCCGTGATAACGGGCAACGGCAACCATCAAGGCCCCGATCGGGCCGGCCCCGGTAACGAGGACACGTTTGCCGGCAAAATCTCCTGCGCGTGATGCAGCGTGCAGACAGACGGAGAGCGGCTCGCTGCAGGCCGCTTCCGCAGCCGTCGTTGCTGCTCCTGCCGCAAAGCACTGCCTGGCCGGCACCACCAGCCACTCCCGGAACATGCCCTGTTCATGCGGCAGGCGCATCGCACTGCCCATGAAACGCATTTCCAGGCAATGAATCGGCATGTCCCGCCGGCAATATTCGCAACGCCCGCAGGGCTGGCTGGGATTGACCGCCACCAGCGTGCCGGTCGCAAGATCAACACCCTCTCCGGCCTGGCTGACAATTCCCGATGCCTCGTGGCCCGGGATGATCGGTTCGCGAACCCTGACCGGCCCGAAGCCGCCATCCTGATAATAATGCAGGTCGGAACCGCAGATCCCTGCGGCTGCCATTTTGAGCAGTACCTCACCCGGACCGGGCGTCGCGACCATAGCGGTTTCGACCCTGAGATCGCCCTTTTCGTAAAGCCGTGCCAGACGTGTCTGCATGACCCCGCTCCTACCTCAGCAACCCGAGCTGCTGCGGCAGCCAGAGCGATATGGCGGGCACGAAGGTGATCAGGATCAGCGCCAGGAAGAGCGGCACCAGCCAAGGCAGGATCGCCATGGTGGTGCGTTCGACCGAGAGCTTCGCCACCCGCGACAGCACGAAAAGCACCATGCCGAGCGGCGGATGCAACAGGCCGATCATCAGGTTCAGCGTCATGATGAGCCCGAACTGGACCGGATCGATCCCGAACTTGACGACGATCGGCAGCAGGATCGGCACGAGGATGGTGATCGCCGCGATCGTATCCAGGAAGCAGCCGACGAACAAC
Source organism: Rhizobium esperanzae (assembly GCF_014197615.1). Taxonomy (GTDB): domain Bacteria; phylum Pseudomonadota; class Alphaproteobacteria; order Rhizobiales; family Rhizobiaceae; genus Rhizobium; species Rhizobium esperanzae_A. The sequence goes on along the minus strand of NZ_JACIFY010000022.1, from coordinate 52,416 downwards.
ATCAGCAGGTTTACCAGGATGAGGAACACCCATTTGTTGTCGGTGATCGACAGGATCGCATCGGACAGCAGCTGTGCTGCCTGGCTGACCGTCAACAACCAGGCGAAGACCGATGCCGCCGTGACGATGAAGAGAACGGAGGCCGTCGTCTCGATCGTATCGAAGCTTGCCTTGGCGAGCGTCGAGGGCGTCATCGTGCGGTAGCGCACCAGCCCCAGGAACAGCGACCAGAGAACGGCTGCGACGGCGGCCTCGGTCGGCGTGAACCAGCCCATCGTCATGCCGCCGATCAGAATGACGGGCGTCATCAGCGCCATGACCGCGGAGAAGCGGAAATACCAGTCGAGAACGAGAAGCACGAGAAGGGCAATGCCAGCCGCAGCATTCATCGATACACCAGCCTGCATCAGCAGATAGATCGCCAGCGGCACCGCCAGGACGACGACGATTTCCATTCCCGCCGACAGCAGCTGCCTGACATCGAACGGCGCGTCCGAACCCCAGCGTTTCCAATAGGCGAAGGCGGCGACGGTGATCATCATCAGCAGCGTCATGACGACGCCGGGCAGGATGCCGGCCATGAAAAGAGCGCCGATCGAGACATTCGCCATCATGCCGTAGATGACGAAAGGCAGCGACGGCGGAAAGATCGGCCCGAGCGTTGCCGAAGCCGCCGTCACGCCGACCGCCGCCTCGACCGGATAGCCGTGATCCTTCATTGCCTTGATCTCGATCGTGCCGATGCCTGCCGCATCGGCAAGCGCGGTGCCGGACATGCCGGAGAAGATGACGGAGCCGATGATATTGACCTGCGCCAGCCCGCCCTTCATCCAGCCGACGAGCGCCACCGCGAAGGAATAGATGCGGCCGGTGACACCGGCCGAGTTCATCAGATTGCCGGCGAGGATGAAGAAGGGGACGGCCAGCAGCGGAAAGCTTTCGACACCGGCGATCATGCGCTGGGCGACGATGATGTCGGGGGCAACGCCATAGAGGACGATGTAAAGCACCGAGGCGACGGCCATCGAGATGGCAACGGGCAAGCCCACCAGCATCAGCACCAGAAACGAACCAAGAAGCAGCAGCATGGGATCACTCCTCGACGGTCTGGAATTCTTCGGGGCGCTCCAGAACGGAGTAGCCGCGACGCATATTGGCGGTGAAGACGATGACCGCGCGGATCAGCATCAGCACGAAAGCGACGAGAACGGCGTAGAAGACGATGTTGCGCGGCAGGTCGATGGTGACCATCTGCTCGTCGGCGACGATGTCGACATAGCGCCACATCAGATGACAGCCATAGGCGAAGAAGACGATGCGGACGATATCGACGAAGGTGGCAAGCACGCGCGCCAGGCCTGCAGGCATATAATGATAGAACACATCCACCTGGATGTGCCGCGACGTGCGCACGCACATGACGGAACCGAGAAAAACGACGCCGATCAGGCAGTTGATGGCGATCTCCTCGGTCCATGCATAGCTGTCGTTCAGCACATAGCGCGTGAAGAACTGCAGGAAGACGCAACCGGCCATCAGCCAGAAGACGACCAGCGTGATCCAGTCTTCGACGGCGTAGTCCGAGACGTTTGCAGTCGGCGCGTGCCCTTCGAACTCGTGACCGATTTCTTCGGCCGTGATTGGCGTGTGGATTTCTTGCGACATGATCGGCCTTGTTGCGGTTGGGGAAGAAGGGCGGCGGCGTGGGGGCGCCCTTATGTGTCGACAGATCTCTTCGTTGTTCGGCGGCGCCTGCCCCTCATCCGGCTGCCGCCACCCACCGGGGTCGAGCCACGGGTCTCGACCCGTCCTTCGGACCCCCGCAGGCGAGGAGAAGGGAGATGCCGCGCCGGCTTCCTCCACCTCGACGTTGCGTTTGGCACGTCCCCTCTCCCCGTTTTTACCGGGAGAGGGCGAGGGGCAATCGTCTGTTAGCGGACGCTTACTGAATCGCCCGGATCGCTTCCCAATCGGCTTTCTCGTAGCCGAAGTCCTCGAACTTCACCTTCTCCATCACATTCTTTTCAAAGTCGGCCTTATCAACCTCGGCGACGTTGAGCCCCTTCTCCTTGAAGGTCGCAACGAGGCTGTTTTCCTTGCCGGCGATCGTCTTGCTGGTGCGCTCGGCCGCCTCCTGCATGACCTCGCCGAAGATCTTCTTGTCCTCGTCGGACAGGCTCGCCCAGCGCGTCTTCGAGATCACTGTGTTCAAGTGATCGACGATGTGGCCGGTGAGGATGATGTTCTTCTGCACTTCGTAGAACTTCTTCGCCTCGATCGTCGTCAGCGGGTTCTCCTGCGCCTCGACGGTGCCGTTCTGAAGCGCCAGATAGACTTCGGCAAAGGCGATCGGCGTCGTGTTGGCGCCGCAGGCGCGCGGCATGGCGAGATAGGCCGGAACGTCGGGCACGCGGATCTTCAAGCCCTGCATGTCAGCGCATTTGGCGATCGGCTTGTTCGATGTCGTATGGCGCGTGCCGTAATAGCTGACGGCGGCAATGTGGTTGCCGGTCTTGTCTTCATAACCTTTGGCGAGGCGCTTGAAGACGTCGCTCTTGGTATAGGCGATCAGGTGATCGGGGCCGCGGAAAATATAGGGGAAATAGGTGACACCGATCGGCTTGTAATCGCGCGCCGCAAAGCTCGATCCCGAGATGATGATGTCGACGGTGCCGAGCTTGAGACCCTGGTTGATGTCTGCTTCCTTGCCGAGCTGCGAGGCCGGATAGACCTCGATCTTGTAGCGCCCGCCGGTGCGCTTGGCGATCTCTTCGGCGGCCCAGACGGAATCCGTGTGGAAGGGCTCGGACGTTTCATAGACATGCGCCCATTTCAGCACGGTCTGGGCTTGGGCGAGTGCCGTACTCGCCATGATCGCGGCTGCGGCGCAGAATATCGTTGCCAGTCTGCTCTTCATCGCTCTCTCCTCCGAGCTCATGTTTAAGTCTTGATCGTTCCTTTCGCGGGCCGTCTGCTGCGGCCGCGCTCCTCCTCTCCCGAAAACTCCTCCCCGAAGCTCTCGGAAAATCTTTTCTGCGACATGGTGAGATGGACGCGCATGGCCGCCTTGGCGCCCGCGGCATCGCCGGCAGCGATCGCATCACGAATGGCCCGATGCTCGTCGACGGCACTACGCCATGTCATCGGGCCCTCGAAATGGCTCGCGAGCTTTTCGAAATAGGGGCTCATGCGCATGTCGAACATCTCGCCGGTCACCCGGATCAGCGTCGCATTGCCGACAATGGCGGCAATGCCGGTATGGAAGGCGCGGTCGGCGGCAATGACCGCGCCGGCATCGTTGACGCCGCCGCTCATGCGGGTCAGCGCGTCATCGAGCAGCGCGATGCCTTCCGGCTCGGCGCAGCCTGCGGCCTCCTCGGCAATGGCGCATTCGATGATGGCGCGCGCCTGCAGCAGTTCGAAGGGGCCCTCCACCGGCTCGCGCTCGCTTGCCGGCGCATTGGCTGCGTGCTGGCGCACAACATAGATGCCGGATCCCATGCGGATATTGACGAGACCCTCGACTTCCAGAACGATCAGCGCCTCGCGCACGGTCGGACGCGAAACGGACAATTGCTCGGCCAGGTCACGCTCGGCCGGCAGTCTCTGGCCGACGGCAAGCTCACCGCTCGCGATCATCAAACGAATCTGGTCCGCCACCTGGCGATAGAGGCGGCGTGATTCAACAGGCGAAAACATGATGGCCTCCCCGGCGGCTTCTCCTCAAGCACGCATCTGGTCAACTGGCCTGACCAATTGGCGCATAGGTATCATCGCTAGGGTTATGCGTCAATCCGCCGCATAAACGTTAAACGGGAAAGACCGGGAGATGGGAAATCCTTCGTGGGATCTGCGGCGGGAGGAGAGCCGCTATATCCCCGCATACCATTCATAGCCGCGATCCTCCCAGAAGCCGCCATTGCCGCCGTAAAGCTGGCCGAGATCCGCCACCGCCTCGATGCGGGTCAGATATTTCGCCTGCTTGTAACCGAGCTGCCGCTCGACCCGGAGCCTGAGTGGCGCTCCGTGCGCCACCTCCAGGTCGCGGCCGTTCATCGCATAGGCGAGGATGGTCTGGGGATGGAAGGCATCGACTAAGTCAAGGCTCTCATAATACCAGCCGCTGCTATCCAGCGTCTTTTCGTATTCATCGGCGCAGTGAAACACGATGTAGCGCGCTTGCGGTTTCAATCCGACCGATTGCAGCAGAGAACCGAGCGGCACGCCTGCCCATTTGCCGATCGCGCTCCAGCCTTCGACGCAGTCGTGGCGGGTGATCTGGGTGCGCGACGGCATCGCCTTCAGCTGCGCCAGCGAGAATTGCGACGGCTTTTCCACCAGTCCGCCGACATCAAGCCTCCAGGTCGAAAACTGCCGGCTCATCCAGTCGAGATATTGCGGGTTATCGGGCATGCTGGTGCCGTTGGAGCGAAAGACCGGTGACAGGTCGGCCTCGCTGAATTCGCGGGCCAGCGCATCGTCACCGAGCAGAAAGCGCTGCGCCTTCATGCTGAAGCCCTCGGCGATCTTCAGGACCGATTTCGTCCGGTCGTTTTCGACCAATGCGTCGCAGCCGCTCAGTCCCAATGCGGAGGCGGTCAGGGTCGAGCCGATCAGGAAGCGGCGGCGGGTGATCAGGCGGCTCATTGTTCGTCTCCCCGTTCGATGGCGTAGTAGCCGGTGATCATCGAACGCAAATTGTTGAAGAGACCCGACAGGATCACCATGGCGACATGCACGACGACGAAGGCGACGAGTGAAAAGGCCGTGAGGAAATGCAGGGTGCGGGCCGACTGCCGGCCGCCGAAGAGATCGAGCAGCCAGGGCGCCACGGCATCGAAACCCGGCGACATGGTCAGCCCCGTGGCGATCATCAACGGCAGCAACAGGAAGATCACGACGAGATAGGTCAGCTTCTGCAGCGTGTTGTAATGCCGGGCCTCGGCTCCCTTGGGAAAGCGCAGCCTGATATGGTTGACGACCTCATGGCCGAGATGGGCGAGCCTGAGTTCGTTGCCGGCCGGGGCGAGATCCCGGCGGAAATGCCGGCTGAACAGCCCGTAGAAGAAATAAACGAGGCCGTTGAAGACGAAGAGCCAGGCGAAGAAGAAATGCCAGCGCCTGCCGGTCGACAGGTCCTGATAGCTGGGAACCGTGAGCCAGCTCGGAAAACCCCTCGCCGTCGCCTCGCCGTCGACGTTCGACAGGCCGAGGAAACCTGTCGTATCGAAGGTGAGTGAACCGACATGCGTCACCCCCTTCACCCGATTGCCGTCTTCGACAGCCTCCATGGCAATGAAGGAAGGGTCGTTGTCGGCGCCATACTGGCCCCAATACAGTGCGGGATGCGCATTGAATATCTGCAGGCCGCTGAACAGCAGTACGGTCAGGCACAGCACGTTCAGCCAATGCGACAGACGGACGGCAAGGCTGTGGCGGTAGACAAGCATGCGGCCGGTTTTCGTTCCGGCATCGATCGTCGCCATGATGGTTCTCCGGAGGAATGGACATTTCGAGAAGAGAAGACGCAGCCGCCGCGGATAAAGTTTCAGCGGCCGCGCCGATCTGAAACGCCTACTTCATCGCGTCGCAAGCCTTCATCATATCGGTCTTTTTCATCGCATCCTTTTCCATGCCGGCCTTGTGCATGCAGTCCTTCTTGGTGCCCGCCATCTTCATGGCATCCTTCGACATTGCGTCGTTGTGCATCGTGTCCTTCTTCATCGTATCGGACTTCATCGCGTCTTCAGCCGACGCCGCACCGGCGAGCGAAAGGCCGACGATGAAGGCGCAGGCTGCAAGGCTGGAAACAAGTTTGGTCATGGAACTCTCCTGGAATGGGATTGTCGTGTCCGCCGGCGGTCTGCCGACGGCTCACATCAATCCATTCGAGGCAACGACGGGATGCGTTACAGCCTCACGCGCATGTGATAGGACTGTGATGCCGATATTGTTTTTGATCTTCCCTGTAACCGATTGGCTGCTTTTCCGAATGAACTCTCCGACAGCATGACAACAGCCCGTTCGGAAGAAGCCCTGAAAGCCTTGATGCTTCTTTCCCTTGACGGGGACGAGGCCGCCTATCGGCGTTTGCTGACGATTTTGCGGGCGCTGCTTGTCGGTTATTACAGCCGCCGGATGGCTGCGGCGACGAAGGCGGACATGGAAGACCTGGTCCAGGAGACATTGCTGGCACTGCATTCCCGCCGATCCACCTATGACCGAAACAGACCCTTCACGGCATGGTTTTTCTCGATCGCCCGCTACAAGTTGATCGACCATCACCGTGGCCACGGCGGACGCAAGCTGGCCGAGATCGAGCTTGGCGAGGAAATCGAAAGCGACTTCAGCGAGGACACGCTGACGGCCCGCATGGATGTCGAGCGGCTACTCGACGGCTTGCCACCGAGACAGCAGGAACTGATCCGACAGGTAAAACTCGAAGGCCGATCGGTCGCCGACACCGCAACCCGCACCGGCCAGTCCGAATCGGCGGTGAAAGTCGGCATCCACCGGGCGCTGAAGGCGCTCGGAGAGAGATTGCGAGGCGCATCGTGAGCAAGACGGACGACATCATCGAAAGCCTGGTCAGCGACCTGAAGCCGGTCCCGCGCAATGCGCTGTGCCGTCGCTTTGCGCTTGGTCTGTTGCCTGCCCTCGGGTTCTCGCTGCTGCTGATGCTGGCCATACTCGGCCTCAGGGTCGATATGCCTGGTGTGCTGATGCTGCCGGTCTTCTGGATCAAATCGGCCTATAATGCCCTGATTGCCGTCACGGCTCTCCTCGCCGTCGTTCGGCTTTCCCGCCCCGACGGTTCCGAAGGACGCTTTTTCGGTTTGCTTCTCACGATCTTTGCCGCGATGACTGGAGTCGCAGCCATCCAGCTCATAATGGCTCCCGCGGGGTCTTTCCGAGTCCTGATCCTCGGCTCCTCGGCGCTCCATTGCCCGCTGCTGATCATCGGCTTCGCATTGCCGGTCTATGCCGGCGTGGTCTGGGCGCTGCGTCGCGCAGCACCTTCGGATCTGAGGCTCACCGGCTTCGTCGCCGGCATTGCCGCGGGAGCAGCGGGCGCTTGGGTCTATTCGTGGTTCTGCACCGAAAACGGCATGCCCTTTGTGCTGATATGGTATTCCCTCGGCATCCTGCTGACCGGCGCGTTTGGAGTCTTCACTGGTCCTCGCCTGCTCCGCTGGTAGATCCTTCTCCGGCGAGACAATTCGCGATCCACAGAGATCGATATGGGCGCTGGCCTCAGCCCCCTTTCTCCTGGCGTCAGTCGCGCGTCACCTTTGCATCGCGCGGCGCGGAGTGACCAACCGGATTGGCCTATCGCCTTCGAAAGCCCGTCCGCCGCGCTGCGCGTCCGCCGCGCCTTTGTCGCCGTCCAATTGAAACTGATTGACCAGATCCCGCAGACGGCCTGCCTCGGAGGATAGAGATGCGGCGGCAGCCGTCGACTGCTCGACCATTGCCGCATTCTGCTGGGTCGTCTGGTCCATCTGATTGACGGCGGTGTTGATCTCGGCAAGCCCGGTTGACTGCTCGCGCGCCGAAGTGGCAATCGCGTCCATGAGCTGGTTGATCTGTACGACATACTCGCCGATCGACTTGAGCGACGTTCCGGTTTCGAGAACCAGTTTCACGCCATTTTGCACTTCGGTTGACGACTTTTGAATAAAGCCCTTGATTTCCTTGGCTGCTTGAGCGGCGCGCTGGGCAAGCTCACGGACTTCCTGTGCGACCACGGCAAAACCTTTGCCAGCCTCACCCGCACGGGCAGCCTCGACGCCGGCGTTCAGCGCCAAGAGGTTCGTCTGAAAGGCGATTTCATCGATTGCACCAATGATGTTCGAAATCTGTTCCGAACTGTCCTCGATACGCCGCATGGCCTGCTCGGCCTCCGCTACCACGGTTGCCGACCGCTGAGCGCTGATATTGGCTTCCACGGCCACATGGCGTGCCTCATCGGTGCGTTTGCTCGCCATCGTCACATTCGACGTGATCTCGTCCAAGGCTGCGGCCGTCTCCTCAAGAGAAGCTGCCTGTTGTTCGGTACGCTTGGAAAGGTCCTGCGCAGCAGATGCAATTTCACCGGTGCCATTGTCTATGCTGTGTACGGTCTGCAGCACCGCACCGATCGTCGCACCCAACTGCCGGAGCGAAGCGTTGAAGTCTTCGCGCAGGGTCTCGTATTCAGCTGCAAACTGTTCCGAGAGCTGGAAGGATATGTCGCCTGCCGCAAGCCGACGCAGGCCTCCGCCCAATGTCGTGGTTGCGAAGCGCAATTGTTCAGCCTCGCGTTCGGCGCGCTGCTGGGCGGCCTTACGCGCCGCCTCGCTCTCACTGCGGGAGTCGGCGGCCTCCTTCTCAAGCCTGACGACATTGAGGGCGTTCTGACGAAAGATCTCGACCGCGCTGGCCATTTCGCCGACTTCGTCGGCGCGGCCGGCATAGGGAATATCACTGTCGAGGTCACCATCCGACAAACGCTTCATGGCGGATGCGGTTCTTCGGATCGGGTTGGCAATTCCTGATATGGCAAACACGATACCCGCCACGGCAACGAGCACGGCGATTGCTGCAATTGCTGCCGTCAAGATGAAAGCGGAATCAGCAGAAGTCCCACTTGCGGCGACGAAGCCTTCGGCCTGGCTAAGAATGAAAGCAACCAGATCCGCTACCGCCTTGTTCACCAGCGCAGCTTGCGGCTCCATATTTTCCTTGAAGAACCGAACGGCTTCAGGGGTCTTCCCGCTGGTCTGGAGCGCAATCATGTGATCTGCCAGTTCGCGATATTTGCTGAGTTCCGGCTTGATCTGATTGATCAGTTCGCGCCCACGCGCCGTGCGGACGCCGTTTTCATATTCGGCGACAATTTTGTCGAGCGCGATGCCGGCGGCGTCGATCTCGTGCTTTCCGGCTTTCTGCTCCTCGGCCGTGTCCTCCAGGAGATACTGGGCATAGCTCAATTTCAGATCGAGGAAGTTGTCCTTGATCTCACGAGCCGTCACCAGCCGCTGCATCCAGAAGGTCCCGATCTGTTCGGCATTGGCTCTCAGCGTCGACATCGTGGTCAGCGAAACATAGGATAGCCCAATCATGAACAGGCTGATGATTGTCAGCTTTAAGATCAGGGCCTGCTTGATACTCGGGCGCTTCATGCGGGTCTCCTCGAAGGTTTACTGGGACGACCGGCTTTCCGGTTGATGCAAAATCTCGCACCGGATTCGATAATTTAGTATTAACTAAACAGCGGCGCCGGTGTCGTTTTTAGAAAACTTTGCGTCGACCGACACTTCTGCGATTAGTCACAGCCGAAGCACGACCATAAGTTCATGGAAACTTTGGGAAAAAACAGCCACCGCGAGTGAAAATACCTCTTGGCCGAGATCGGCACGGCGCCGATCGTCGGCCGTGGAGCTGAGCCAAAAGAGGTCATGAAATTAACTTGTGTAGCACCCGCCAGGGAATGGGAGGCCGCCGCCTGCCGTCCGAAAGGTCGGCAGGCAGTTGCGCGCTTGCCAATCGGCCCCGGGAACACATACTGGATCCATGCAGCTATCAGAAAACCAACCGGCCGGCATCGAAATCTCTCTCTGGCAGTATTCCATGAATGAACGTGACCGGAACCGCTGGGTGCAGTCGCTCTCACCGGATGAACGGGATCGGGCGGCGACCTATCGGTTCGACCGGGATCGAGCTTCGTTCATTGCCGGCCGCTATCTCTTGCGGCGGCTATTGAGCGGGTATGTCGCGACAGCGCCGAGCAAGGTCGTGTTGGTCGCGGACGAACACGGCAAGCTGAGCCTTGAGGGTCGCGACAGGCCGCAATTCAGCCTGTCCAATGCCGACGGGCTGGTGGCGGTCGCGGTTGCGTCGGGCTGCGAGCGCATCGGAATAGATTGCGAGCGCGCCGACACCGAGATCGAAGAGGTGACTTTGGACGCCTATTGCAGCGTGGATGAGCGACGCTGGCTCGATGAATTGCCCGCGCATGAACGTGCGCGAGCCGCCGTTGAACTTTGGACGCTCAAGGAGAGCCATCTCAAGGCGATTGGCGTGGGCCTGCGGGAAAACCCTCGCAACGTCACCTTTTCCTGGGAGGACAGCTTGCCCGTTGCGGCCCACGACGGAAAGCGCGACCGGCGTTGGTTTCACCGCCTGATCGAAAGCGGCAGCCAGCACGTCGTCGCGCTGGCCGTCTGCTCCCGATCCGGGCTCCCCGGCATTCATACACGCCTGTTTCAGGACGACAGCATGCCTTCCGAATAGCCGGCGCGCAGCTGATGCGGCATCGCCGCAGCCTCCGTCGCCCAGACAAGCTGCGCATTGTCGGGTTCGGCATCGAAATGCTGCCGGCCAAGAAGCGTGTTGACGATGGCGGCGCTGCGCCAGGCCATGAGGCTGAGCTGCGAGTCGGCGATGCCGTGTGAATATCGGCCGGCATTCTGCGCGAACAGCCGGTTGGTTCTCGGCCCCGTCCACTGCATGGTGTAATCGTCGTTCAGGGTGGGATAGCCGTTTCTGTCGAGACTGATCCTTTCGCTGAGCGAGCCGAGCGCATCCGGCAGCCGGAACCTGTAGCCAGTCGCCAGAACCACGGCGTCGGCATGCAGCACTTCTATGCCGCCGTCGAAATGGTTTCGGACGATGAGCCGATAGGCATTGCCGTTCCGCTCCATCTGGATCACGTCGCGGTTCGGCGACAGCGATGCGTTGAGCGTGCCCGGCTCGAGGTAACGCAGCGCATAGAGGCGACGGTAGATCGAATGGATCGTCGAAATCGACAGGCCGTCGCTGGTCAGGATCGAGTTCTTCAGCGCCGCCTGCTTCTGCTCGCCGCTGAGCTTCAGGTAGGCCTGCACATATTCCGGAGAAAAGACCTGGTTCGAAAACGGCGTGTCGTTGATCGGCTCGAAATTGTGGCGCCGGCTGATCCAGGTCAGTTCCGTCATCGAACCGGGATCGCCAAGCAGCGCTTCCACCACCTCGCCGCCGCTCTGGCCGCCGCCGACCACGACGATGCGGGAAGCGCCGAGATCGCCGAGGCGCGATTTGGCCTCGCTGTTGTGGAAGCAATCCGCGCCGAGGAAGGGTTTCGCCCAGTCGGGCACGAAGGGCGAAGACCCGGTGCCGATCACCAGATTGCGCGCTTCTTCCTGGCCGTTGTCGAAGCGCAGGACGAAGCGGTCGTCGCGGTGTTCGACATCGCGGATCTCGCTCGAAAAACGCAAGCCCTCCACGCCCTTGGCGACCCAGGCGAGGTAACGCGCGAATTCCTGTCGGGGAACGGCCTCGTAATTGGCGTTCAGGAAGGCGTAGAGCCTTTTATGGGCGACCAGATAGGAGATGAACGACCAGCGGCTGGTCGGCAGGACCGGGGTGACGAGGTCTTTCAGGAAGGACGATTGCAGCTCGACGCCGGGCATCATCATACCGGGATGCCAGTCGAAGGCGCCGCGCCGCTCGAAGAAGCGGCTGCGGACCTCGGGCACGGATTCCAGCAGGCAGGCAAGGCTCAGATTGGAGGGACCGATGCCGATGCCGGCAAGATCGAGCGGCTCGTTCAGGGCATCCCTGCGGGTAAAAGCGACGGTCATGCGTTATCCTTCTCTGTTTCCTTGAGACGCAGGGCAAGCCTTGAGTGGAAGGCGGGCGACCCGATCATGTGCAGGTGGTTGGTGCCGGTGATGATCTCGGCCGCATGCGCGCGCGGCGACAGGCGGCGCCAATCGATCAGGTTGAGGCCGCGGTTGAGGCTGTCGTCGGCCGCCCACGGATAGATCGGCACGTCATGGGGAACGAGCCGATGCTTGCGGAAGATCAGGGCATTATCGATCAGCACCCAGAACGTATGCTCGCGGCTGCTGATATCGGGCCCGTCTGTGGGAAGCGGGTCCTTCTCATCGCCGACGAAGCGCAGGAACTGCTCATAGGTATCCGCATCCATCGTCGACAGCAGCCGGTCCCATTCGGGCCGCATCGCCGTCTTTTGCAGCCATGCCTGCACGTCCCGGTGAAGCGCGTCGCGCTCGCCCGGCCGGAACCTCGGCTTGGCGCCGATCGCAAATTCCGATCCGAGGTCGCAAACATCGACCATCGCCATCATCCTGACGTCGACCTCGTTGGCAAGCGTGCGGGCAGCTTCATAGGCCAGGAGCCCCCCCCAGGACCAGCCGAGGAAAGTGCAGGGCGCGCCGCCGCTGTGCTTCCTGATATAGTCGACATAGCTCTCGATGATCTCTTCGACAGGCGCGCCGACTTCCTTCTTCTCGGACAGCGAATGGCAAATGAAGCCGGTCGCCGGCTGGTCTGCGCCGAGATAATCGACGAGCTTCACATATTCGCGGGTGCTGACGAGAAGTCCGGGGAAGCAATAGAGCCGCGGCTTGGCGCCTGATGCCCGCAGCACGATCACCTCGGAAAGATCCCGCTCCTCCCCCTGTTCCATCACGCCGGCAAAGGCGCGAATGGTCGGGTTGTTGAAGATATCGGCGACGGTGAGCGGGATCTTCGGACGGCGCTGCCGCAGCTGCGACAGGATGCGGATCGCGCCCAGCGAATTGCCGCCGATCGCGAAGAAATTGTCCTCGACGCTGATCGCTTCCAGCTTGAGAACCTGGCGCCAGACATCCCGCACCTCTTCTTCGAGCGCGGTCGCCGGCTCGACGATGGCGCGCTTGACCGGCTGGGGTGCGGGCAGCGCGAAACGGTCGAGCTTGCTGTTCGGATTGGTCGGCATCTTTTCGAGTTCGACCACAGCCGCCGGCACCATGTAGGACGGCAGGCTGCGTTCGAGGCCGGATCGAACAGTCTCGACATCGAGCCTCTCGTCCTTCTTCGGAACGACATAGGCGACCAGCGCTTTCTCGCCGGCATCGTCGTCGCGCAGCACGACCAGGGCTTCGCCGACGCCCGGCTGCTGGAGCAGCGCTGCTTCGATCTCGCCGAGCTCGATGCGGTAGCCGCGCAGCTTCACCTGATGGTCGACGCGGCCGACAAATTCGACGGTTCCGTCTTCGCGCCAGCGCGTGAGGTCGCCGGAGCGGTAGAGCCGGCCGCCTTCTTTCGAGAACGGATCAGGGATGAAGCGGTCCGCCGTCGTATCCGGCTTGCCGAGATAACCCCGCGCAATGCCCTCGCCGCCGATATAGAGTTCGCCGGTCACGCCGATCGGGCACAGATTGAGGTCGGGGTCGAGCACATAGACGCGCCGGAGCCCGACGGCGCGGCCGAGCGGGGCGTAGACGCCCTGGAACTTGGTGCCGGCCCTCACCTTCCAGACCATCGGCGTCATGATGGTTTCCGTGGGACCGTAGCCGTTGATAAGCCATTCCGATTTCAGCGCCCGCGACAGGAGGTCGAAGGTCGATTGCGCCAGCCCCTCGCCGCCGAAGGAGTAAAGCCGCATCGGCGGCGCGCCGTCGGTAATGTCGGCCCATTCCGCCAGTTGCTGCAGATAGGTTGTCGGAATGCTCGCATTGTTGGCGCCATGCTTGCGCATCGCCGTCAGCGTCTCTTCCGGCGTCCAGAGCGGCTGGTCGGGAAGGATGATGCTGCCGCCTTCCATCAGCGGGTTCATCCAGCGCTCATGGCCGCCGTCCGAGCTGAAGGGCAGGAAGGGCAGTTCGCGGGACTCCGAGCTCATGCCGTAGACGCGCGAGGTATTCTGCAGATGGTGCGTCAGCGGACCATGCTCGACGGCCACACCCTTCGGCAATCCGGTCGATCCCGACGTGTACATGACATAGGCGAGCTGATCCTTATGCGTGGGAAGATAGAGCGGCGTATCCGGTTCGCCGTCGAGATCGAGCTTGTCGAGTTCGAGGATAATCGCATCCAGCTCCTCCGGCAGGCGATGGCGCAGCCAGCTGTGGGTCAGGACGATCTTGACGCCGCCGTCGCGCAGGATGTGGTGGTTGCGCGCCGGCGGATGGTCGGGCTCGACGGGAATATAGGCGCCGCCCGCCTTCAGCGTGGCGAGAATGCCGACGATCGCCTCCGGCGAACGCTTGATGAAGATCGCGACCGTCACCTCGGCGCGAACGCCGAGCTGCCGCAGCCGATGCCCGAGGCGGTTGGTGCTCGCCTCCAGCCAGCCATGGCTCCACTCCTCGTCGCCATAGACGATCGCCGTCTTCTCAGGCGTCCGGCGCGAATGGGCCGATATCAGTTCGTGGACCGGCCGGTCGTCGTTGACGGCATCGTCTTCGTAGGGGGCAGACAACCAGTCGAGCTCGTCGCTACCGACGAGTTCGATATCCCTAATCCTGAGATTTGGCTGCGCGACGATCTGTTCGAGCACCAGGCGGAAATGCTTGGCGACGCGGGCGATTAGCGCGCCGTCGTAAAGATCCTGGGCGTAGTCGACCAGCCCGAATGCGCCGCCTTCCGGACGCGCCTCGACGACCAGGGAAAGCTCGCTGTCGGCGCGCGCGCCTATAGGTTCCAGGTTCGTCGCATCTCCCGGCACCGGATAGGGTTCGCGGAATTCGAACAGCGCCTTGATCACGGCTTCCTGAGCGGCCGCCTCGTCGACGACCAGCTCCTGCGTGATGCGCTCCAGCGGCACGAGCCGGCGAAGCCCCTCCTCCGTCACCGAGGAGATCGCCGCGACGACATCGGCGAGCGAATGCCGGGAGGCGAGCGGCAGGACGAGGGGAAGCACCTGTTCGGCGCGGCCGCGGCTGGCGAAATGCTCGTTGCGGGCGCGCGCAACAAGGAGGCCGGTCAGCAAAGCATAGTTGCCGCTGTAACGCGCCAGCAGCGCGCAGAAGGCGGCGTGCAGCACGCGCTCGACCTGATATCCCTTGCCCTGCGCATGCTGTTCGAGCCTGCCCCACAGCTCGGGCTCGATTGCAAACCGATGCTCGGCACGCGCCACGCCGGCAAGGCCGCCGCTATTGAAGCGGGTGGGAAAGGTCGAGGCCGCATAGTCGAGACCGATCGTCTCGCGCCAATAGGCGAGCGCTTCGCGCGCCGCATCCGTCTCCAGCCATTCTTCCTCCCGCGTTCCGGCCGAAATTTCCGCCGGGCGCATGTCACCGGCGGATTCGCCGCCGAGAATGCGCGCCAGCGAAGCGGCAAGAACGGATTTTTCCCGGTCGTCTGAGATGATCGGATGCAGCACGATCGTCAGCAGCGACTGTCCATCTGCAAGCGGGATGATCTGGATGCGTGCACCCGGGCCTTCCAGCAGATCGAAGCGCTTGTCGCGGAAGGCTTTTCGCACGGCCAAGGCTTCAGCCTCTGAAAGAGCGGCTCCTTCCTTGCCGAGGATTTCGATCGGCACGGCGTTCGACGCGCCGCGATACTGCTCGATGCGGCCGCCCGCCAGCCGGCGGAAGCGGGTGGCCAGCGACGGGTTCTCAGCCACGAGCGCGCGGCAGGCGCCGGTAAGCGTCTCGACGTCGGTCGCGGCACTCAACCGCAGCCCGATGACCTGGTCGGGAAAGACGGTGTAGTTGCCGATCTGCTCCAGCGACCAGATGCGTTTCTGCGCGATCGTCAGCGGAAAGCTCTCGAAGACGGCGTCCACAGCATCGGTCGGGCGGGCATCGGCGAAATTGGTAATCTGCTTACTCATCTTGCCATCCAGACCTTTTCAGAGACGCGCATCGGCTGATATGGCCGAGCGCAAGGAAAGCGGGCGCGGATCGGCCCAGACGTCACGGATATGGGCAAGGCATTCCTGGCGCGAACCGGCAAAACCCGCCGCCTGCCAGCTCACCGGAATCCGCTTGTCCTGCGGCCAGATCGAGTAGTGATGCTCGGTGTCGAGGACGACGATCCAGAGATCGTCGCGGGGCTCAAGATTGTCCATTCGAAGCTCCTGCAGAGATTGTCGTCATGCGCAAATGACGGATCCCCCCTGCTGGAGTTTAGAAAATTGCTGAGTATTTTTTTCTTCGTTTACCCCTAAATCCGCCCAGGGATGGATCGTCATTCTACCAAATCGGCGCAGGAGCGGGCTTCATGCCCGCAGCATCAAAAGCCCTGCCGATCAAGGAGAACATCATGGATTTCGACGCCGCCAAACAGAGGCGGGTTCTGCAGGCGCGCAGCTATGTCAGGCTTGCCCCCAATATCGTCCATCTCAAGACCGCACACGGCAATCACGAAGTCGCCCTCGAAGTCGAAGCCGGCATCGCCTCGCTGACCTTCTACGAGGGAAATCCCGTGCAATCGGCGGAGCTTCTCATGGCGGCCGCCGAAGCGGTGACGGCGCAAGACCGCTCGATCAAATCGGTCGCTTTCGAAGGCCATCAGGCAAGCCTTCCCCGGCACATTTCAGGCGTCGACGGAAGGCTCGATTCCGCAATCCTCTGGCAATGGCCGTCGCTGTGGCTGCCGCAGATGTCCTATCCGCTGCCGCCCGTGCAGGAGATGACGGCAGGCCGCTATCATCCGCGCCGGCCGGCGAAGCCGAAGGGCACGGTCTACCAGCGCTTCATCCCATGGCTGGAGCGGGATATCAGCTTCAGGGTGGCCGATCCCGAAACCGATCTTGCAGCCTTCCATCGCTGGATGAACGACGAGCAGGTCAACACGATCTGGGAGGATGCGGGCTCGATCGACAAGCACCGGGAGATCCTGGAGGAAAGGATCGCCGATCCGCAAGTCCTGCCGCTGATCGGCAGTTTCGCCGATATTCCCTTCGGCTATTTCGAGGTCTACTGGGCCAAGGAAAACAGGCTCGGTCCCTATTATGATGCCGACGATTACGATCGTGGATGGCATGTCGCGATCGGCGAGCCCGATTATCGCGGCAAGAAATGGATCAGCGCCTGGCTTCCCTCGCTGATGCATTTCATCTTCCTCGACGATCCCCGCACCAGGCGCATCGTCGGCGAGCCGCGCGCCAGCCACGAGCAGCAGATCCGCAATCTCGACCGCTCGGGCTTTGCGAAGGTCAAGCATTTCGATTTTCCGCACAAGCGGGCGCTTCTCGTCATGCTGACCCGCGAGCGCTTCTTCGGCGATCATCTCTGGGTGCCCGCATCATGAACGACATGAGCGAGATGAGCGGCAGCCTGCGGAAACGGCGGCTTGCCCCGGAAGATCTTGCCAGCCCGCAGCTTTTCCGGCTGCTGCTGCGGCTTGGCCTGCCCGCCATGTTCGGCCTGTCGATCAATGCCGCGCATCACACGATCAACATGATCTTCGTCGGCATGATCGGCGAAGATCAGATCGCCGCGATCATGATCGTGCTGCCGATCCTGATGCTCGTCGCCGCCTTCGGCGAAGGCATCGGTGTCGGCGTGGCGACCGAGGTCGGGCGGGCACTCGGCGCCGGCGATCGGTCGCGGGCGAGCACGCTTGCTTCGGTCAGCCTTGCCGCCGGCGTCGTCTTCGGCGCGGCGAGCGCGATCGCCATCGTCGCATTTCCATCTTTCCTGCTGGTCGGCGCCACACCCGCCCTTCAGCCGCTTGCCCAGCATTATCTCCTCATCATCGCGGTCTCGATCCCGCTAACGATGGCGCAGATCATTCTCGATTTCCTAGCGATCGCCGAGGGCAATGCCCGCTTCAGCATGTGGACGCTGGTCGCCTGCTTCACGCTGAACATGGTCCTCGATCCGATCATGATCTTCGGCTTCGGCGTCGGTCTGCAGGGGGTGGCGATCGCAACGATCCTCTCCCAGCTCGTGGCGCTCTCCATCTACGGCGCCTATCACGCGAGACGGCTCGGCACGATCCGACTGAGATTGGGCTGGCGGTTCGGTGATCTCAGGCATCTCAGGCCGGTGCTGGCCGTGGGCGCGCCGACGACGCTGACGAGCCTTGCGACGGCCGGCGCAATCGCCGCGATGCTGTCGGTCGCCGGCACCTATCATGGCGAGGACGGCATTGCCGGCGTCGGGATCGCCTTGCGGCTGCTTGCGGTCGGCACGCTCCCGGTCATCGGCATTTCGCTCGGAGCCCAGTCCATCCTGAGCTTTGCCTGGGGCCGAGAGGATATATCACGGGTGCTTTCGGCAGCCCGCATCCTGACGGCCGTCACGAGCGCCATCGGCGGCGCCTATGGTCTGGCGGCGATCGTCTTTTCCGAACAGCTCGCCTCGTTCTTCACCAGGGATCAGGCCGTGATTTCGATCGCGGGGCAAGCGATCGTCGCGACCCATCTTCCCTTTCTGCTGTTCGGCCTGCGGCAAACGCTGCTGGTCCTCTTCCAGGCGCAGGGCAAGCCGAAAGCTGCATTGGTCGTCGGCCTGGCGCAGAATGGTTATCTGCTCTTTCCGCTGCTTGCGCTCCTGCCGCCCTTCTTCGGTTTTGCGGGCCTGCTCGGAGCAATGTTCCTCGCTTCCGCTCTGACCGGCCTGATGTCGGCCGTCTGCCTGATGAGGACGCTCAGAGCGCTCCGGCAGCGTTCTGCCGAGCATCCGGCCTCGATCCGTCCCTACCCCAGCTTTTGTCCATGAGAGGATGACCATGAACCAGTCGATCAACCCGCACGACCTTGGCGCCCATTCGATCGCCGACGATCTCTTTACGCCTGTCGATCCGGCGGCATTCAACGCCGTCTCACCGCCGATCTTCCAGACGTCGCTCTTCACCTATGACAGCTACGAAGCGATGGAGGATGTCTTTGCCGGCCGGGCGCGCAACTACATCTATTCGCGCGGCGACAATCCGACCGTTCGCGAATTCGAACTGCTAGTCGCCCGCCTCGAGGGCGCGGAGGACGGACGCGCCTTTTCGAGCGGAACGGCCGCCATCACCGCGACGATCCTCAGCCTCGTCGAGGCCGGCGACCGGGTCGTCGCCGTCCGCCACCTCTATAATGATGTCTATCGCCTTCTCGTGAAGCTGCTCGGCAGGCTCGGCGTCACCGTCGATTTCGTCGATCCCTCCGACCATGACGAGGTGCGCAAGGCGCTGCCCGGCGCCAAGCTGCTCTATCTCGAAAACCCCTCCTCCTTCGTCTTCGAACTTCAGGACATCGTGGCGCTGTCGGCCATGGCGAAAGAGGCCGGCGTCACCTCCGTCATCGACAATTCCTGGGCGACGCCGCTCTTCCAGAAGCCGATCCAGCACGGCGTCGATATCGTCGTTCACGCCGCGTCGAAATATCTCGGCGGCCACAGCGATACGGTCGCCGGCGTCGTTGTCGGCTCGAAGGAAGCGATCGCCAGGATCAACTCGACCTCCTATCCCTATGTCGGCGCCAAGCTTTCGCCGTTCGAGGCGTGGCTGCTGCTGCGCGGCATGCGTACGCTGCGCGTCCGTCTCAAGGAGCATGAGCGCAGCGGGCTTCTGCTCGCCGAGCGGCTGAAACAGCATCCCGACATCGCCCGCGTCCGCCACCCGGCCTTTCAGGATCATCCCGGCCGGGCGACGCTGTCGGGTTATGCCGGGCTCTTCGCCTTCGACCTCACGCCCGACATCGATGTCGCGCGCTTCGTCAACGGGCTGCGCGAGATCCGCCTCGGCGTCAGCTGGGGAGGACCGGAAACGCTCGTGGTTCCGGCCAAGATCGCGCTGCAGATCCCTGACCGGATGACCACCTTCATCCGGTTCGGCGTGAGCGAACAGACAATTCGTT
Source organism: Rhizobium esperanzae (assembly GCF_014197615.1). Classification (GTDB taxonomy): domain Bacteria; phylum Pseudomonadota; class Alphaproteobacteria; order Rhizobiales; family Rhizobiaceae; genus Rhizobium; species Rhizobium esperanzae_A. The sequence continues at coordinate 32,867 of NZ_JACIFY010000022.1, read as the reverse complement.
TCGCCGTTGGGCTGGAAGAGCCGGAACTGCTGTGGAGCGACCTGCAGCAGGCGCTGCACGCCGCACGGCGGTAGTATCCCGGCGATGTTCATGATCGGGGCCGGCGGGTTCGGTGATCGCCGAATGGCAATGCTGCTCCGCCGCCTTGATCATGAAATTGACGAGCGTGCGGGAGACGCCGAGTTCGGCGGCGATATCCTTCTGCGGCACGCCGTTGAGGCGGTGGCGGATGAAGGCGTCGTTGGTCCGCTTCGGCAGGGCCTCGAGTGAGGCCAGCACATCGCGCAAGGTTTCGGCAGCGACAAGCTGGTCGAGCACGGTGGGGATGGGAGCGGTTATCTCCTGAACCTGATCGATCGACCTATAGTTGTTCAGCCGCTGGCGCCGCCGGCGGCTCTCGTCGAGCGCGAGATTATAAACCATGCGAAAGGCATAGCCGATCGGGCAACGAATGCCGTCGGTTTTCACCCCATAGGCCTTAATCACCCCGTCCTGAAAGATATCCTCTGAATATGATCTTGATTTGACAACGCTTTCAATCGTTTTGAGAAGTTTCTCCTTGTTTTCGATCATAGCGTTGACCACGGCATTTCCGTTCACATCACGATGCGATGCTCGCATAGTCCTGTACCTTTTTTACAAATGGAAAATCAGGCTCTGTCGTTGCTGGTCGGTTCAGTCTTGACGCTCCTATTTTGAGCGAAAGTGCACGATTTGATTGCAGTGTCTATTTTAAGGTGATAACAAGAGTCAAGTTTAAATCGACCAGGTGAAGGCGAGAAAAAAATGGGAAGAACAGTCGAGATCCTGACAGGCAAGGCGGAGCTCTGCCGCTCGATCATGGGGGCGTTGCCCGACTGGTTTTCGGAACCGGAGGTCATCGAAGCGAGTGCGGCGGCGGTCGAGGATCTGCCGGTGTTCGGTTATGTCGAAGCGGATGTCGTGACGGCATTGATGGCCTTGAAGCCGCATCTGCCCGGCGCCGTCGAAATCGCGCTGATTGCGACGCGCCCCGAATATCACGGTCGCGGTGCCGGACGCCATCTCCTCGACGAGGCCGAACGCTTCGGCCATCAATCGGGTGCCCGGCTGCTGACGGTCAAGACGCTCGCCCCGCGCGGCCTCGACGAACCGCAATTCGAGGCGACGCGGCGGTTTTATGATCGCAATGGCTTCGTCAGGGCAGAGGTCTTTGCAACGCTCTGGCACGAGGATCATCCGTGTCTGTTCATGGTCAAGCCGCTCGCTGCGGTCCAGGCAGGTGAGACCGCATTTTGAAACGACGAGACTTTCTGCTTGGCGCCTTGGCCTTGACCGGCGCACCCGCTATCGTGCGCGCTGGCGGCGGCGGGGTGGTTTCGCTCGACTATGGACTGGCATCGACGATGCTTGCGCTCGGCGAGATACCGCGCGCTGTCGTCTCCTTGAGAAACTGGGCGGAATGGGTCGTCGAGCCGGCCATGCCGCCTGATGTCGTCGATCTCGGCACCACGTCGGAGATCAACCTCGAAGTGCTCACCAGCATCCGGCCGTCGCTCATTCTCAGCACCCCTTTCCTTGCCGCACTGGATGAAAAACTGGCGCGGATCGCGCCTGTGGAGAGGTTCACCGTCTACGCCGAGCACGCAGAGGCGCTCAACTGTTCCTACGCCGAAACGCTGCGGCTCGGCACGATGATCGGGCGACCACAGGAAGCAAAGGCATTTCTGTCCGATGCCGACGCCACATTCGATCGGTTGCGGGAGCGGACAAAAAGCCTGTCTGCGCCTCCGGTAGCCGTCATCAATTTCATCGACAGCAGGCATGCACGCATCTATGGCGGCCCCGGGCTTTTCGGCGGTGCCATGAAGCGCATCGGCCTCGAGAATGCCTGGAAGGGCGAGGCCAGTTACTGGGGATTTCAAACGATCGGCCTGGAACAGCTCGCCGAACTCGACAAAGAGGCGCATCTGATCGTCGTTTCGCCGCTGCTTCCTCCCGACGTCCTCACGCAGCTTTCCGACAGCCCACTCTGGACCAGCCTTCCCTTCGTCAGACAGCGGCGAATCTCGGTCATTCCAGGCGTTCTGATGTTCGGTATGGTCGAGGAGGCGCTGCGGTTTTCGACCCTCGTCGTCGATACCCTGGAGACTGCCGCCCGATGAAGGCTCGATTTTCTCATCTCGGGGCGCCCGCACTTGCGGTGCTGCTGCTCCTTTCCGGATTGGGCCTTGCCCTATTGGAAGTGTTGCCGGCGCTGCCTCACCTTGAGGCTGCGACCGGCGGTTATGATGCGCAACGCCTTCTCCTCCTCTATTCGACGCTTCCGCGCATGGCGACGGCGCTGATAGCAGGCGCCGCACTCGCACTCTCCGGCACGATCCTGCAGCAGGTGCTGCGCAATCCGCTGGCCTCACCGACGACGCTCGGAATTTCCACGGGCGCCAATCTGGCGCTGGTCTCCGCCATGCTCGCCTTTCCCTCACTGACTGGATGGAGCCGGGACGCGGTGGCGCTTTCAGGCAGTGCGCTTGCTGCCTTCGCCATTTTTTCGATCAGCGCCCGGCACGGCTTCTCGCCCTTTTCTCTCATCCTGTCGGGCATGATCGTCGGCCTCTGGTGCGGGGCGGCGGCAGCCATCCTGGTGCTGATGAACGACCAATATCTCTCGGGGATTTTCATCTGGGGCGCCGGATCGCTGTCGCAGCAAAGCTGGGCGATCCCGACGTCGCTGTTGCCGAAGGTGGCGCTGCTCTGCGGGCTTGCGCTTCTCGCCACGAGACCGCTCGCTCTCAGCCAACTCGGCGATGCCGGCGCAACGAGCCTCGGCCTGCCGATCAAATGGGCGCGGAGTTTCATCCTGGCGATTGCCATTGCCCTTTGCGCCCTCGTCACAAGCGCCGTCGGCGTCATCGGCTTCATCGGGCTGGTCGCCCCGCAGATCGTGCGGCTCGCCGGCGCAAGGCGCATCATCAGCCAGTTGATCTGGTCGCCGGTAGCCGGTGCCGGCCTTCTCCTGCTGACGGATCAGGCGATCAAGCTTCTTGCACCCGGCGATTTCGTGCCGACCGGGGCGGTGACCGCGCTGCTCGGCGGGCCGATCCTGATCGCTCTCCTGCCCCGTCTCGCCACAATCTCGCGCACGCTGCCGGCTATTGCATTGCCCCGGCCTGTGATCGGCAACAGAACGACATCATTCGCCATCCTGCTCGCCTGCGTCATCGCATTGGCGATCGCCGCGATCTTCTTCGGCCGCGCACCCGACGGAGCCTGGACGTGGCTGCCGGCCGCCGCATGGGATGAAATCCTTCCCCTTCGGCTGCCGCGGGTCGCCGCTGCATTCGGCGCCGGAACCGTGCTCGGCGTGACGGGACTGATCCTGCAGCGGCTGACCGGAAACGAAATGGCGAGCCCGGAAGTGCTCGGGGTCTCGGCAGGAGCAACGCTCGGCGTTGCGACCGCCATGTTTACCTTTGCCGCACCGGGACTGCCGCTGCAGCTTGCCTGCGCCGGCGGCGGCGCCCTCATCGTGCTGACGCTGATCTTCCTTTTGAGCGCCCGTTCCGGCTTCGGCCCGAACCGCGTGCTGCTCGCCGGCATCGCCTTCGGCGCGATCCTCGACGCCGGGATCGGCGTCCTTGCCGCGAGCGGCGATCCGCGCGGCCTGGCGCTGATCCGCTGGATGGCGGGCTCGACCTATTTCGTCGATAATGCGGTGGCGGCAAGCGCCCTGCTGATTGCACTCGCCTGCCTGATCGCCGCCTTTCTCGCCAGCCGCTGGCTTGCCCTGCTGCAACTTGGAACCGAGACGGCAAGCGAACTCGGCCTCAGGATCGTTCCCGCGCGCGCGGTCTTGTTCGGGCTCTCCGCGATCATGACGGCAGCAGCGACGCTCGTCGTCGGCCCGTTGAGCTTTGTCGGATTGATGGCGCCGCACCTTGCCCAGGGGCTCGGTCTTCGTCGGCCCTCCACCCAACTCCTCGCCGCCGCCCTCATCGGGGCGGCCCTGCTCGTGATCGCGGACTGGGCTGGGCGCATGATTGCTTTTCCCTATCAGGTGCCGACCGGCTTGATCTCGGCTCTTGTGGGAGCCCCGATGCTGCTGATCGTTCTGCGCCGGCGGAGGTGAGGGGCGGCCGGACCAAGCTCGGCCAGTCACCGCCAGTCTCATTTCCTGCGACGTTCAACAATCCGCAGAAATGCGCAAAACAGTATCCGATCTCCGAAGTCATCTGCTCGCACCGCTTGTTCTTCATCCAACCTAAAGCATAGCTCCATCAATGCAGAGGCAGGCCCTGCACGAGGCATGGGCACCCAGATGATCAGGCACGCTTGCAGTTCATCTGCCACCAATTTCATAGGGAGCTCCATGAGCAACATAATCACGTTCCCCGAGAAGCAAGCAAATCCGTCAGGCCATGCAAAGGAGCCGGGTTCGCCGGCAGCGCAATTGGAAGAAGCCCGGGCAAATATCGCAGCGGTGATGGATCAACTGGTCGCCATGTTCGAGAAGTTGACATGGCTCGCCCATGCAGCGCGAACAGAATCCGATACGGCATACACCGCAGCCCGGGAGAGCCAATGCGTGGATCGACAGGATGAGGCGCTGGACGGACATCGGGCCAAGCCGTTGATCGTAACCTAGCTCGCACCTGCCAAAGCGGCAGGAAAACGCCGGTTCGCGCGAACGTGAATATGAGAAGCCAACATCACTGTGCGGTTCCAAGACATGCTAATCAGGTACGATTTTAAGCCGCAGTCCGGCAATCGTGGGCTTCATAGGAGATCGGCCCAGTGAACAACCAGGACACGAGCGCCAATATACTTGAAGTATTGGAAACTGAAGGGCTCCGGACGGACGGAGAAGCCGGTCGATTCCGCTTGGAACTCGATGCTGCGGCCAGCGCTGCTGCCCACGGAGATTTCTCGCGACGAATGCGGCAGAACTTTCAAGATCCCGAGTTCAATCGAAGTGCCGAAACTTTCAACGAACTGCTCGCCGTCCTGCAGGAAAGCTATTCCGAGATCAGCCGGATCGTCTCGGCGCTCGCGGACGGCAATCTCGCCGTGCGCGTAGAAAAAAGAAGCTGCGGACGGTTCGAGCAGATTTACAGGAACTTCGACCTGACTTTAGCGACGCTCCGGAAAGTGTTGGGCGAAAGCGGATCAATGCGTTTTGCCGAGGTGGCGACTAATTTTGCCCGGATGACTGCGACATTCATGACAGAAAGGAGCGGCCCGGATATCAAGATTGCGAACGACGAGTCGAAACCACTGGCATCACCGGCTCGAGCATTGTGGGACAGGCTTTTTCGTGCTTTCTGACCTCTTGCCGCCCTCTCTGGCAGGCATGCTAGTTTAAGGCTCGGGAGCGCAGTCGCGTCTGGGACGGTTTTTCTCCGTAAGTCGACGCGTAGACGGCCGAAAAGCGCCCGAAGTGGAAGAAGCCCCATTTCAAGCAAATGGCTTTGACGCTTTCATCGTTTGCAGGATTGAGAAGATCTCGTCGAGCTGCCTGCAGGCGCAAGGCAAGCAGGTATCCTGCCGGGGTTACGTATTTGAACATGCGAAAGCCGGTTTCGAGGGCTCGGGTTGAAACTCCGGCGAATTCGGCCACAAGCGGCATGGTGATCGGCTGATCGATATGCTCATGCATGAATTCGATCGCCCGTCGAACATGCCGCGGTGCGATCATATGCACTTTCTTGCCGAGAAACGGCGTCAGGCGGTGCGGTACCTGGCGAACCACGAGATCGGCCATCGCCTGGGTGAGATTCGCCATCGCAATTGGAGAGCTCATCAAGAGACCATCCTCATTCATACCGTCGATGATCGTCTCGGCGAGTCTTTGTATCGTCGCGCCGCACGCCGTCGCCCCTTCCAATTCGAACAGAAATTCCAGCGACCCATCCAACGGCTTTTCGAAAATTTGCGCCACGGTCTGACGAATGACCGACCAGTCGATCAACAGCTCATCGATCAGACTGTTCTGACCGTACATCGCGACTTCGCCAGCTTCATAATTGGTGTAGAGAAGAAGCTGGCTTGCGGAAGCCTGACCGCAACGCGAGCCGCGAGTGATACCCATGCCACCGCTGCGCGGAACGATAATGCACAAGTATTGAGCCGTTTCCGAAATCGGCTCGACCCGAAATGTGAATTGATCCTGGTGTGAGCCTCGCACCAGAATTGTGCTCTTGGTCACCGCAAGATCGATCCCCCAGCTGAATTCTTTGCTGCGTCCCGCCGGCTCGGCGGAGAATGTGCCGAATGCGCTGCCAAGGGTTTCGATCATATTATCGAATGAGGCGCCTCGATACCGAAAGGTGAGGGGCAAGCTCTGATCATCCTCCATGAATTCCTCCCTGATCGGCCAACTCCCCACGCCGCCGCCGGCAACGTCACCGCCGAACTGAATACAACATGTCTTGCTTGGCTAATACAGAAGAGGCGCACTGCAACTATCCCCAACGCGAACGCCTATCCACATTCCGAATGCGGAAAGAGCGGCTGAAACGAGGAAGCCGCATGATTAATAAAAATTTACGGATCCCGATGCTCCCGTTCTCGCACGAGGCTATCTCGGCAAGACTAAGGAGCAGCACATCATGCGAATAACCCTCAAATTTACTTTGTTCGGACTTTTTGGAACTCTGGTCGCCATTTCACTTGGACAAGGTATTCTGGGGTTGCGATCCCTATCCACGATCAAGACCGCCAGCCGGTCGATCGCCCTCGATACGGTTCCTTCCATGTTGACGCTCAGCCAACTCAACGTCGACTACGGCGATATGCGCGTCGCGCATCTCGGTTATGTCCTCGCCCGCGACGCAACGCGCCAGGAGATTCTTTCCGATTTGAGCAATACGGCCGGGCAGATCAGCAAAGACCTGCAGGATTATCAGCCAGCCATCACGAGCGACGCCGAGCGGACGATCTACCAGAACTTCGTAAGCGCAGACGCGGCCTATCAGCAGATATGGCGGCGAGCCAAGACGCTCGCAGACACCGGCAAGCCTGACGATGCGATGGCGCTGCTGCTCGGCGAGGGCAGAACGAGTTATGACGCAGCCGGCGACCTGATCCAGAAGGACGTCGACATAAATGTAGCCGACAACAACAGCAACCTGACGACGGCCGACGCGGCTGTCGAGTTCAGCGTCACCTCTGCCATCGTTGCGCTTGCGATTGCATTCGCAGCTGGTGTGGCCGCGATCGTCCTCAGCCATCTGCGTGTTATTGCGCCTCTATTCCGGATGTCCACTTATATGAACGCATTGCGGGGTGGGGACACGGCGCGCGAGGTCCCCGGACGCGAGCGTAGCGACGAAATAGGCGACATGGCTGTCGCTGTGGAAAAGTTCCGCCAGGCCCTCATCGCCAACAGCCAGTTGGAAGCCGAAACAGAACAGGCTCGGGCGCAAGCCGAGAAAGATCGCATTACCGCTCAGCAGCAGGCCGAGGCCGAGGCGGCCGAAAGGCTTCGTATAGCAACGTCTGGCCTGGCGGTAGGACTGAAGCGCCTGGCATCCGGGGATCTGGCATTTCAGTTGGACGACGCTTTTGCGGCCGATTTCGAAGCTCTGCGTCACGACTTCAACAGTTCGGTTCAACAACTGGCCGCCACTCTCTCGGCAATCTCAATGGCTACCGTGACCATTGACGGCGGCACGCGCGAAATCAGCCAGGGAGCCAACGATCTTTCAACGCGAACGGAGCAGCAGGCTGCTTCGCTCGAGCAAACGGCTGCGGCACTCGACGAGATCACCACGAACGTTGTCAATTCATCGAACCGCGCCGAGGAAGCGCGAGTGGTGGCGAACCAGGCGAATGCCAGTGCGCTGCGATCCGGAGAGGTCGTTGCAAGGGCAGTCAACGCCATGAGCCGGATCGAAGAGTCATCGAACCAAATCTCCAACATCATCGGAGTGATCGATGAAATCGCCTTCCAAACAAATCTCCTGGCATTGAATGCCGGAGTGGAAGCCGCGCGGGCGGGCGAGGCTGGCAAAGGCTTCGCCGTCGTGGCACAGGAGGTGCGGGAGCTTGCGCAGAGATCGGCGACGGCTGCCAAGGAAATCAAAGCGCTGATCCGAACCTCCAATGCCGAGGTCGGCGATGGCGTCAAGCTGGTCAGCGAGACCGGCGAGGTTCTCAAAACGATCGAGATAGATGTCGCCACGATCAACGATCATATCGAGGCTATTGCGACCTCTGCACGAGAGCAATCTGTGGGCCTGAGCGAAGTCAATGTCGCAGTCAACCAAATGGACCAAGTCACTCAGAAGAACGCCGCCATGGTTGAAGAAACGACTGCCGCCAGCGCATCTCTGGCAAATGAAGCCAAGATGCTCACTCAGTTGGTCGAGCGTTTCAAATTGAATGGTGATCGGCAGGATCTGCGACGTGAGCCCACCGCGCCATCCTCATCGGCAGTGCAGACGCTCGGCAACAGAGTGGCTGCCGCCTTCGGCCGCGGGTACGCAGCATAGGCGCTCAATGCCTTGGGGAACGAATCTGGCGGAGCCGAAGGGTGACGATGCCCGTCTGCGGTAAGTAATTTGCCTTGGCAATAGGAGAATGGGTCATCGCCCACCAGGCCGTCAAGATAGGCGGCCTGGTGGGCGATGGACGATCAGCAATCGAAGTCGGGCGCCGAGACGTCCTGTTCGTCTCGGCGGCCCATGCCTTTACCACCGATACTTCAGTGTGCCGGTCATGTTGCGGCCCTGACCGAGATAGCAGAAGCCCTCTTCGCAAACCGTTTCTCGCTCGTCCGCGATATTGCGGATGGCGAAGGCTGCCGTCAGGCCCTCATATTTCTTGTCGACCGCGCCGAAATCATAGGAAGCGGATGCATCGACATAGAAAGTCGCAGGATTTTTCGAGGTGTTGGCAACATCCGTCCAGGTCTCGCCGATGTAGCGCACGCCGGCGCCAACCGACAGACCATTGAAGGGATTGCTTTCCTGGAAGGTGTAGTTCGCCCACAGGCTTGCAATATGGGTCGGGGTGACGGCGGGAGTATTTCCGACGTTGTTGCCCCCCGTTACTTCGGAGTCGTTGTAGGTATAGGCCGCAATGATATCGAGACCGTCGGCGATTGCCGCACGGGCTTCAAGCTCGATACCCTTTCCAGTCACTTCGCCCTGGGAGTCATAGGCAAAGGTCAGCGGGTCGGCGAGCCTCGGCTTATTCTGCTCGACGATGTGATAGGCGACCGCCGATAGCAGTATGTCGGAGCCGGGAGGCTGGTACTTCACGCCGACTTCGTATTGCTCGCCCTTCGTCGGCGGAAGAATTGTGTTGGTTGCGGATCGGTTGGTGACCGGATCGAAGGAGGTCGCGTAGGAAACGAACGGCGCGATGCCGTTGTCGAAGAGGTAAAGCGCGCCGGCCTGTACGGAGAAGGCGTTCTTGTCGACATCCTCCGAGCTGACGGTGGGCAAGGTCGAATCCCGCGTCTGGTCCACCCAGGTCTGCCGGCCGCCGAAGTTGAAGCGCCAGTTTCCGACCTCGACCTGGTCCATGGCGTAGATGCCGACCTGCCGCATATCGGCATCGGAAGCCAGGAAATTATAGTCCGGCGTTGAGCCCGAGACTCCGTAAGTCGGATTGGCGATATCGAAGTCGAATGCCGGATCGGCGGCTCCGAAGCCATAGCCAAAGCTCGACTTGAGATTGGTGTAGTCGAGCCCGAACAGCATTGTATGCGCAACAGGACCCGTATCGAACTTCGCCTCGAGCTGATTGTCGACCTGGAAAACGTTCATTTCGTCGCGGATCGCATTCGTGCCGCGATGCGCGACGGTCCCGGTCCAGCTGGTAATGCCGAGGTAGCGGGCCCTGAGATCGAGATGCGAATAACGCAGGTTCTGCCGGAAGGTCAGGCCGTTGTCGAATTCATGCTCGAACTGATAGCCGACCTGCTGCTGCTTGACCTTCTGGTAGTCATAGTCGGGGTCGCTCTGTCTGATATCGAGAATCCTGCCGTCCACCGTCGTGATCGCGCCGACATTGGCGTCGGTCTCGTCGGACTGCGCCAGACCATACACTGTCAGAGACGTGCCCTCGTCCGGCTTCCAGGTGAAGGACGGCGCCAGGAAATAGCGGTCGTCGGCAATATCGAAATTGGTATCGCCGCGGCGGGCAAGGCCGACGATGCGGTAGAGAAAGTCGTCGTTGTCTTCGCTGATCGGCCCGCCGAAATCGAACATTCCCTGCACCCGGTCCTTGGTGCCATAGGACATGCCGACTTCGCGGATCGGCTCTTCAGTCGGAAGCTTCGAGATCTTGTTGACGAGGCCGCCCGGCGATCCCGAGCCGTAGAGAACGGAGACCGGCCCCTTGATCACCTCGACACGCTGCAACTGATAGGGATCGGTGCGGAACGTGCCGTAATTGATGTAGGGCTGGCGCAATCCGTCACGATAGTCACCGACCGTAGTGGCGTTATAGCCGCGAATGTAGATCTGGTCGAAACGCGGATCGAAACCGCTCGTTCCTGTCGTCACGCCGGCCGTGTAGCGCACCGCCTCGATGACCGACTGCGCGCCGCGCTGCTCGATTTCCTTCTCGGTAGTGACGGAGATCGAACGCGGCGTCTCGACGAGCGGCGTGCTGATCTTGGTCGCGCCCGCGCTGTTCTTGGCGGTGACCGACGTCCGGTCGGTCTTGCTATCAGAAGCTGAACCCTGAATGACGATTGGTTCCAGCGTCGTCGAAGTATCGCCTGCGGAGGCGCTCTGGGCGGAAGCCGGCGATGCTGCAATGCCGATCAGAACGACTGCCGTCGTGGCAAATAGGCTCTCTCTATAAATTCGCGGTAGATTATTAGAAACATTCAAAAAAACACGCGCCATCACTTGGTCCCTACGTCACAGATGCGCGCGGAACCTATGGAGCGAATTTGCCCTTGTCAACATAAGGTGATTGTTTTAGTCATCTTTTAGCCGATAAAATCTCCGCGCTTGCCTCTCCCGAGCAGGTTGCACGCAACATGGAAGTCCGCAGCGCTCTCCGCCGAGTAATTGCCGATGGAGGGGCGGTTTTGTCGTGCGTGAGGCCAAGTGCGGACGGAGACGCTGTTAGCCTTGCTCGGCAATCGCGGTTTTTAAAGCGCACGGCATCGGTAAGCTTGACCCGATGTGACGCATGTTGACGACAGGCTGTTCTCAACCGGCACAAATCATTAGGGCAAGTACATCCTCTTTTCGGGTGAACTCCGCAGCCCGTCTTGTCTCCGGTCACCTTCTTCCTAAATTCGACGCATGGATACCGAGCGAACCACAGCTCCTATCAAATCGATAAGCGCGTCTTCGCGAAAACCTCTGCAGAGGTTGAGCCCGGCCATTATGGAGCAAGTCGAGCGCCTGCTCGGGGGGCGCACGCGCGATATCCGCCTGCATGGGGAACTGGCTCAGCTTTTTCGCGAACGCTCCTGGCCGCGGACGGCCAAGATCATCCGCGCGTGGATGGTTTGGGTTATCGTGCTCGACATCCTGACATTGGGCCTCAACGCGATCCTGCTTCCGGCCGAAACCGTCATGTCGATGCTTTGGCCGGCTTCTATCCTTCCCCCCGCCGCCCTTGTCGCCGTGATGGTCTTCCGGCGGCCGCACGCTTTGTGGCTGCAGGGCGTTTTCATCCTCCCGGCGGTTTTTCTCATCCTGCTGTCCGTCGCCTTGGTGGGGGTGAACAGCGGCGGCGAGTTTTATGAGCGGCATTTGACCATCATGCTTTTTGTTGCCGTCACCGCCATCATCATCTTTCCCGTTCCGCTCGGTTGGGCGATGGCGATCGGGGCTTCCGCCCTCGGTCTCTACCTTGTGTTTCAGCTGCGCAATCCAGGCATCGAAGCGGGAAGCGCTCTCGCCGGGACGCTGTTTTTCGCGAGCGGTGTGGCCGCGACCGTTGTTGCCCGCCGCACCACCAACATCTTCGCCCAGAAGACTTTCCTGCTCGAGTTACGCGATCGAAGCCGCCTAGCAGAGCTGACCGACGCCAACTCGCAGCTGGAATTGCTGGCGCGGACCGATCCGCTGACGGGTGTCGCCAACCGGCGTTCGATGATGGAAACGCTCCATCATTTCTGGAACGAGAAGCTGATGCGGACGAGCGGCGCGGCGATGCTGATGTGCGATCTCGATGACTTCAAGCATCTCAACGACAATCTCGGGCATGCCGAAGGCGACCGCTGCCTGGTGAAAGTTGCCGGCATCATTCAGAGCAGTATGAGAGATGAGCAGGATCAGGTCGCCCGCTACGGCGGCGAAGAGTTTCTCGTCTTTCTGCCTGGCTCCGATGAACAGGAGGCCAGGGCGGTCGCCGAGAGAATCCGCAGCCGAGTTGAAGCCGCCTCTCTTCCAAATCCCACCTCGCGTGTCGTTCCCTGGGTCACTGTCAGCATCGGAATAGCGATATTGCAAGATGGCGACGCCGTGTCCGCAGAGCGCATGCAGCACCAGGCGGATGCGGCACTCTACCTTGCGAAAAAGACCGGCCGCAACCGCGTGGTGGTTCACACTCCGGAAGCCGGTCTGGCCGGCTGAAGCAACCCTGCAAAATTCTGCCCGGAACCGAGCGCCTTAAGCGGCTACAAGCCGGGGCGACGTCACATCCAACTTGACCATTTGACAGATATCCTACAAGTCTATATGTAAGGCGCATCTAATTGACGACGCTAGAAAGTGACCGGCATGGCCTTGAAATCGATGAAGCCGCTGACGCGCGCGCCGCTGCTGCATGTCTCCGTGCAGGAAAGCCTGCGCGCCTATATCGACGACAATGGCCTTGCGCCCGGAACCCTCCTTCCTGCGGAGGGAGAGCTTGCCACCCAGCTCGGCGTCAGCCGCAATTCGCTGAGGGAAGGCATCAAGGCGTTGGAATCGCTCGGCGTGCTGGAGACGCGGCGCGGCGTCGGCATCTTCGTCAAGGCGTTTTCCTTCGAGCCGCTGCTCGACAACCTCGCTTACGGTCTCGGCGGCGCCCTGCGGCAGATCGAGGAAGTGCTCGAAATCCGGCGCACGCTGGAGGTGGGGTTGATCGGCAAGACGATCGACGTGATCGGCAAAGAAGACATCGCCGAATTGCGCGACACGGTCGGGCGAATGCGCGCCCATGCCGAACGGGGTGAAACCTTTGCGGCCGACGACCAGCTGTTCCACCGGCTGCTGTTTCGCTGCCAGGACAATGAAACGCTCGTGCGGCTGATCGATGTCTTCTGGCTCGCCTTCTACAAGGCCTCGGATTTCGTCAATCTTGAAAATACCGATCCGATGGCGACGTGGCGCGATCACGCCGCAATCGTCGATGCGATCGAGGCAAAGGATCTGGAGGAGGCGCGCCGGCGCCTGGATCGTCACTACGAGGGTATTGCCCGGGTGATTGCCAACAACAAGACAAGCTCAAACATGGGAGGAACACATGAAAAGACTGTCTAGATTATCCGCAATCGCGCTTGGCGCCCTGCTGTCGACGGCCGCCGTTCCGGCTCTCGTGCCGGGCGTTGCAATCCAGGCCCGGGCAGCCACGCTGTCCGGCGGTTTCGATGTCGGCCCCGGCGGTTTCCAGGGCAACTTCAATCCGCTTGCCGCGACCGCCGGCTTCACCTGGCTCAGCATCTACTACGAGCCGCTGATCACCTATGACGAGAAGCTTCAGAAGGTCGTGGGCGCGCTGGCAAGCTCCTACGAGGTCAGCCCGGACCAGATGATCTACACCTTCAAGCTGGCCGACGCCAAATGGCATGACGGCAAACCGTTCACTGCCAAGGACGCGAAGTTCACCATGGGCCTGGCGATGGACGCGAAGACCGGCTCGGTGCTCGCGGCCCGGCTGAAGGGCATATCATCCGTCGAGACGCCGGACGATCGCACTGTCGTCATCAAGCTCAGCGCCCCCAGCAGCAGTTTTCCCGACACGATGACCAAGGTGATGATGCTGCCCGAGCATGCACTTGCCTCGACACCGGCCGATCAGCTGGCAAAGAGCACGTGGTGGTCCACTGCGCCGATCGGCACCGGCCCGTTCAAATTCACCAAATATGTCTCCGATCAGTATGTCGAGCTTGCCGCAAACACCGATTACCGCGGCGGCAAACCCGCACTCGAACGCGTCATCAATCGCTATTTCGCCAACCCGGCCGCAGCGATTGCGGCACTCAGATCCGGCGAGATCCAATTCACCTATGTCGATTCCAACGACGTGCCGACCTTCAAGGACAACAAGGACTTCAAGGTCATCGAAGGCAACTCTTTCGTCGTCAACTATCTCGGCTTCAACCATGATTCGCCGATCTGGAAGGATCTGCGCGTCCGCCAGGCGGTGATGTACGCGATCAATCGCGACGCCATCATCCAGAGCCTCTATGGCGGCGCCGCCAAGCCGGCCAACTGCGCCTATGTCGCCGAACAGCTGGTACCGCAGGGCATCGATAGCTACCCCTACGATCCTGAGAAGGCCAAGCAACTGCTGAAGGAAGCCGGCTGGGACCAGATCAACGGCAGCAAGCCGATCACGCTCCTGACCTATTACACCACGCCGCTTGCCACCAACGTGCTTGCCGCCGTCCAGGCGATGCTTGCCCAGGTCGGCATCAACATCGTCCCGCGCGCCGTCGATGCGCCGACCTATAACGGCATCGTGCTCAGTGCGACGCCGGATATTGCCCAGTTCCAGATGGTTTACGCCGGGCTGCAGAACGGGCCGGATGCCGGCAGCATCAATGTCGGCCTCAACGAAAAGCAGATCCCTCCGGCCGGACCGAACGTCGCCAGAGTTCGCATGCCTGATCTGACCAAGGCGCTCGACAGCGCGCTTGCCGAGCCCGACAGCGCCAAGCGGGATGCGGCCTATCAGAACGTCTGCAAGGTGATGAACGCTGAGCTGCCCTGGGCAACACTCTGGGTGGCAAACCGCTATGGCATCGTCTCGACCAAGCTGAAGGATTTCGTCTGGACGCCGGCGCCGGGCGGCGGCCCTTACCAGGCCGGCCCGCAGAAATGGTCGATCGCCGAATAGGCGTTTACGCAAAGCCTCGAGGGTGGCTTCGGCCACCCTGACGAGACGGCCAGACCGACGGCCAGATAGGCGGCCAGACCGACGGATTTGACGATGCTCCGATACAGCCTTAGACGCCTGATCATAGGAATGGGCATGCTCGTCGCCCTGAGCATGCTGATTTTCCTGCTGCTGCGCCTGACACCCGGCGATCCGATTGATGCCTATATCGATCCGAACCTGCCGATGTCGCCGTCGGATCTTGCCGATCTGCGCAAAAGCCTCGGGCTCGACCGGCCGTTGCCGGTACAATATCTGGGTTGGCTGCAGCAGGCGCTGACGGGCAATCTCGGCTATTCGATCAAGCGTCTCGACCAGCCGGTTCTGGCCCTGGTGCTGTCGCGGATCGGGCCGACGGTGCTGTTGATGGGCACCGCGCTTGCCTTCGCCATCGTCGTCGGCATCGCCTGCGGGGTGATCGGCGCCGTCCGCCGCAATTCGCTGGCCGATCTCTCCTTGTCGGTCGCAGCACTTGCCGGCATTTCGAGCCCGGCATTCCTGAGCGCACTGATCGGCCTTTATGTTTTCTCCGTCCGCCTTCACTGGATGCCGTCAGGCGGCATGCTGACGCCCGGCGAGGAATTTTCGGTCGGCGACCTGCTCCACCATCTGATCCTGCCGGCCGCCCTTCTGTCCGTCGCGCAAGCCGCATTGATCATGCGCTACATGCGCGCTTCGCTGCTCGAGGTCCTGAACCAGGATTACGTGCGCACGGCCCGCGCCAAAGGCGTTCTCGAGTTCTGGGTCATCACCAAACACGCCTTGCGCAATGCGCTTCTTCCGATCGTGACCCTGATCGGCTCCACCATCGGGCTTGCAATCGGCGGCGCAATCTTCATCGAGAGCGTCTTCAACTGGCCGGGCATGGGTCTTTTGCTCGTCGATGCCGTTCAGACCCGCGACTACCCCGTCATCATGGGTGCAACGCTCGTCATCGGCACCTGCGTCATCGCAGTCAATCTTCTGACCGACATAACCTATGCGGTCGTCGACCCACGCATCAAGGTGGGCTGACCATGCTGGCACGCTCCCCCCGACATCGCAGCCCGGGGCCGCTCACCCGTGCCTTCGGCCGCTTTCTGCTCAACCGCGCAGCCGTTGCCGGCGTCTGCATTGCCATTCCGATGCTGCTGCTGATCCTTTCCTATCCGCTATGGTGGGCATTCCAGCCGAACGACATCGATTTGCTGGCGATGAATAGCGGCCCGACGGCAACGCACTGGTTCGGAACCGACGGCGTCGGTCGCGATGTCTTTGCGCGTGTGCTCGAAGGCGGCCGGATTTCGCTGCTGGTCGCCGTCGCATCGACCGCGCTTTCGGCGGTCATCGGCTTTCTTTTCGGAGCCATCTCCGCACTTGCGGGACGTTGGACCGACGCCGTCTCCATGCGCTTTGTCGATCTGGTGATGACCCTGCCGCCCGTCATCTTCCTGCTCGTGCTCGCCTCGATTGCCGGCACCGGCATCTGGCCGACCGTGCTCGTCATCTCGCTGCTCTCCTGGCCGCTGCTGGCGCGCATGATCCGCGCCCGGCTGCTGGAACTGCGTGAGCGCGACTTCGTCATGGCCGCCCGCGGCATGGGCGCCGGCATCGCACATCTGCTCTTGCGCCACGGCCTGCCGAACTCGATCGATATCCTCGTGGTCTATGCGACGCTGCAGATCGCCAATGCCATCCTGCTCGAGGCGGGCCTCTCCTTCCTCGGTCTCGGCATCGCGCCGCCCGCGGCAAGCTGGGGCAACATGCTGAACGCAGCCCGCTCCACCGCCGTGCTCGAACAATATCCATGGCAATGGCTCTTCCCCGGCGCCGCGCTGATCATTGCCGTGCTGGCAATCAACTTCATCGGCGATGGACTCAGAGATGCCTTCGACCCGCGTGCCGAACTGAACTGACAATCGAAAGAAAGCGAAAATGGCCAAATTCAAGGGTGTCGTTCCCCCCGTCGTAACACCGCTCAATCCGGATTTCACCGTCGACTATCCCTCCTATACCAGGGTGCTCGAACATCTGATCGATGCCGGCTGCCACGGCGTCTTCGTGCTCGGCTCGACCAGCGAAGTCATCTTCCATGACGACAAGACTCGGCGCGAAATCATCGAACACTCCGCCAAGGTGGTGAATGGCCGCGTGCCGCTGATCGTCGGCGTCATCGACCCGACCACGGATCGTGTCATCGCCCATGCGAAGGTGGCAAAGGCGGCCGGCGCCGACGCCGTCGTGGTGACGGCCCCCTTCTATACCGTCACCAGCCAGTCCGAGATCCTCGATCATTTCCGCTATATCAGAGACGCGGTGGACGTTCCGCTGGTTGCCTACGACATTCCGGTCTGCGTTCACGTCAAGCTGCAGCGCCGGACCATCGTCACCCTTGCGAGCGAAGGCGCCATCATCGGCCTCAAGGATTCCAGCGGCGACGACGGCAACTTCCGCTATGCGTTGCTCGACCTTACCGAACACAAGGACGTCTTCCTGATGACCGGCTCCGAGATCGTCGTCGACAACGCCCTCTTGATGGGCGCCCATGGCGTCGTTCCCGGCATCGCCAATGTCGATCCGCACGGCTATGTCAGGCTTTGGAATGCCGCCCAGCGCGGCGACTGGGCCGCCGCGAAGAAGGAACAGGAACGCCTCTGCCGCCTCTTCGAAATCGTTTGGGTGGCGCAGGGCCGCGTCAGCGGCGGTGCCGCCGGCATCGGTGCCTTCAAGGCCGCCATGCAGAGCCTCGGCATCATCGACACCGCCGTCATGCCGCGACCGCGCGCCTGCCTGAACGATGCGGAAACCGCGCGGATCGACGAGATCCTGCGTGCAACCGGCCTTTTGAACTGAGCCGTCGGATGGAACAGACCGCCGAACCCGTACTCGACATCAGGGGATTGCGAACGATCTTCCGCCTCCGCGGCGGCGAAATCACCGCGGTCAACGATATCGATCTGACCGTTGCCGCTGGCGAGACCGTCGCGCTCGTCGGCGAATCCGGCTCCGGCAAGTCCGTCACCAGCCTGTCGGTCATGCGGCTGCTCACCCGCAATATCGGTGTGATCGCCGCAGGCAGCATCCGCCTGACGACGAGGGGCGGCGCGGTGCGGGACCTTGTTTCCCTCGACGAAGAGAGCATGCGCAGGATCCGGGGCGACGATATCGGCATGGTGTTCCAGGAGCCGATGTCGAGCCTCAATCCGGTTTTCACCATCGGCGACCAGATCGCCGAGCCGATCCGCATCCATCGCGGCGCAAACCGCAAGGCGGCGATCGACGCGGCCGTCAGGCTGCTTGAAAGCGTCGGCATCCCGGACGCCCGGCACCGTGCCGGCCAATATCCGCACGAACTGTCGGGCGGCATGCGGCAGCGCGCCACGATCGCCATGGCGCTCGCCTGCGATCCGGCTTTGCTGATCGCCGACGAGCCGACCACGGCGCTCGACGTAACGATTCAGGCACAGATTCTCGATCTGCTGCTCAAGCTGCAGCGCGAGCGCGGCATGGCCATGCTCTTCGTCACCCATAATCTGGGCGTGGTCGCCGAAATCGCCCATCGCGTCGCGGTGATGTATGCCGGCCGGATCGTCGAAGAGGGGCCGGTCGGCGAGGTTTTCCGCCATCCGAAACATCCCTACACGATGGGCCTGCTCGCTTCCATGCCGCGCCTCGGCGACGCCGCGCGGATGAAGCAGGCCGGTGAAAAGCTCGCTGCCATTCCCGGCATGGTTCCCAGCCTGACGAACATGCCGAGCGGCTGTGCCTTTTCGCCACGCTGCAAATTCGCAATCGATGCCTGTCGCGGCGAAACTCCCCCGCTCGAACAGGTCAATCCGCAGCACCGCAGCCGCTGCATTAGATGGCAGGAGATCTAGATGAGCGCGCCGCTGCTCTCCGTCCGCGACCTCTCGAAACATTATACCTCCCGCGGCAGGCGGCTGAACATTCTTGAAGGCATCTCCTTCGATATCGGCAAGGGGGAAGTGGTCGGGCTGGTCGGCGAATCCGGCAGTGGAAAGACCACGATCGGGCGTTCCGTCCTGCGCCTCGTCGAGCCTTCGTCCGGCAGCGTCCGCTTCGACGGGAATGAACTGACGGCGCTGTCCGCCTCGGCGCTCAGACGCCAGCGGCCGCGCATGCAGTATATTTTCCAGGACCCGTTCGCCAGCCTGTCGCCGCGCATGACGATTGGCGAAATCCTGACGGAGGGCCTGAAGATCCAGGGGATCGGCACCACCCGCGACCGGCTGGAGCGGGCGCGGTCGGCCTTGGCGGAGGTCGATCTGCCCGCCGACGCGATCAATCGGTACGCACATGAGTTTTCCGGTGGCCAGCGCCAGCGCATCGGGATCGCCCGGGCATTGACATTGTCGCCCGAATTCATCGTCGCCGACGAGCCGGTCTCGGCGCTCGACGTATCGATCCAGGCACAAGTGATCAACCTGCTGCGCGACCTGCAACAGCGGCTCGGCCTGACCATGCTGTTCATCTCGCATGATCTCGCCGTCGTCGAATATATCTGCGACCGAGTGATCGTGCTCTATCTCGGCCGCATCATGGAAATCGCACCGAGCGCCGATCTCTATGCGAGGCCGCAGCATCCCTATACGCGCGCGCTGCTCTCGGCGATTCCGTCGCCCGATCCGGGTGCCCGCCGCAATCGGCAGATCCTGAAGGGCGATATTCCGAGCTCCGCCAATCCGCCGAGCGGATGCGTTTTTCGCACGCGCTGTCCGAGCGCGCTCGAGGCCTGCGCCGGCGCCGTTCCGCAATTGCGGGAAGTGGCGCCCGGCCACCTCATGGCTTGCATCCGCGACGACCTGAACTGATACGCCATCCATCGGGGACGAGATGATGACCGACAAGACGCCGCATCCCGCCATCGGCGGAAACTGGGCGAGCCTGCTTTTGCCGATCGCAGCCGATGACGGCATCGAATTCGACAAGCTCGGTGAAGAGATTGACATCCTCGTCGAGGCCGGCGTCGACGGCATCTATTCGAACGGCACATCAGGCGAATTCCACAATCAGACGGAGGAGGAGTTCGACAGGATCCAGGCGATGCTGGCCGAGCGCTGCAAGGTTTCCTCTACCCCATTCGTCATCGGCGCCTGCCAGCCCGACCCGCTGATCATGCTCAATCGCGTCCGCCGCGCCGCCGCCCTCGATGCCCGCGCCATTCAGGTCATTTTGCCGGACTGGTGGCCGCTCAGCGATGCCGAGGCCGTCGACTTCCTGAAACGGGCGGCCGACACTGCCGACGGAATTCCGCTCATCCTCTACAATCCGCCGCATGCAAAACGGGTGCTGGCGCCACAGGAGCTGGGCGCGGTCTGCGGCGGAGTGCCTGAAGTGATCGGCATCAAGCTCGCCGACGGCGACGACAGCTGGTATGCCGAGGCGCGCCGGCATCTGTCCGGGCTTTCGCTCTTCGTTCCCGGCCATCATCTCGCAACCGGCATCAGAGAAGGCGTCGCGGCAGGCGCCTTTTCCAATGTGGCCTGCCTCAGTCCGCGCGGCGCTCAGATCTGGACGGCCTCGATGCGAAACGACATCGACGCCGCACTCGATCTGGAAAGACGCATCTGTGCGTTTATGGACGCGCATATCGTCCCCTTCCGCCGCGACCTCGGCTATTCGAACGCCGCTCTCGACAAGCTTCTGAGCGCCATCGGCAATTGGGGACCCGTCGGCACCCGTTTGCGTTTTCCCTATCGTTCGATAGACGCGGCGGAAGCGGTCAGGTTGCGACCCATCGCACACTCCCTGCTCCCCGATCTTTTCCCCTGAATTTGCTCGGGCCGAGCGGAGACAAATGACCTGGGGTTTGTTGGGCCAACATTACCCTCCTGGAGTAACGGCAAGAGCAGGAGAATAATTTTCTGTTGTCGCAAATGAAAAATCTGCTTTACTGACGCCTCGCTGCTTGGCTTTGAGGGGGATATTGCCGATGCCGTGGACCCGCAGAGATATTGTGCTTGGTGGATTGGCGTTACTTGGCGCCGGCGCGGTCGGCAGGCCGGCTTTGGCTCAGGCGTCTTCCTTTTTTGCCGGTATCGCCGTCGACAACGGCGTCACGTTTCGGGCGACGAACTTCGCCAAGATCGACAAGAAGTGGCACCGTCAGGTCGTCAAATATTTCAGCAGCGAGCCGATCGGCACCGTCGTCGTCGATACCAGGCACCATTTCCTCTACCTGATCATGGAGAACAAGACGGCGATCCGCTACGGCGTCGGCGTCGGCCGCGAGGGGTTCAAATGGTTCGGCCGCGCCACGATCGACGCCAAATCTCTCTGGCCGCGCTGGACACCGCCGCCGGAGATGCGCAAACGCCATCCCGAACTGCCCGAATTCGTGGAGGGAGGCTCGCCGAAGAACCCGCTCGGTCCCCGCGCCATGTATCTGCATCGCGACGGCGTCGACACCGGCTATCGCTTCCACGGCACGCTTGAGCCATGGAGCATCGGCAAGGATGCTTCCAGCGGCTGTATCCGCATGTTCAACGAGGATGCCATCGACCTTTATCAGCGTTGCCCCATCGGTACGGCGGTACAGGTTCTGCCGCATATTGCCGACCAGGCCGAAAGCGCCGCGCAGGTCAGCCAAACAACAACCCCGGTCGAATAGGAAATCACCCTGATGTCTGCTGCGACCGAATTTACAAGGCGGCTTCTCGCCGCGTCCATGCTCCTGGCGCTTGCCGCCTGCTCCACCACGGAGGTCGCCTCCCTGGAAGAACCCACCGCAGCGCCGATGACCGGCCAGACCAACGATCCCGCGCCCGGTTTCGAGAATGTCGCGGCGGGCAGCGAAGAGGATTTCATCCTCAATGTCGGCCGGCGGATCTACTTCAAGCAGGACTCCGCTGCGCTCGATTCCGTCGCCATGGCAACCTTGGACAACCAGGCCGCCTGGCTGAACAAGAATCCGACCTGGCTGCTCAAGCTGCAGGGATTTGCCGACGATTCCGGTTCCGCATCCAAAATGGAGACGCTGTCGCAGAAGCGCGCCGACGCAGCAATGGCCTATCTCGCCTCGAAGGGCGTCGACGCCAAGCGCATGTGGGCCAAGGGCTACGGCAACGACCGCGAAGTCCGCGACTGCACGGATCGATCCTGCCGGGTGCAGAACAGGCGCGTCGTCACCAATCTGCGCACCCAGCCCGACGCGGTCTGATCGCCGCTCGAACCTCAACGCTTGCGCCGACGATGCGGTCGCGCCAACCCGCCTTCAGGAAGAAGGCGGCAGGAGATAGCCCGATGGCGACGGCAGGTCGACGATGAACCTGATATCCGCCGCATTCGCCGCCACGACCAATTGGTAGTCGCCCGGCTCGGCCCGGAAGGCGCCGGCCTCGACATCGAAATAAGCGAGATCGCGCGGCCGGATCTTCATTGCGGCCGTGCCGGTCTCGCCGGGCTGCAGCGAAAGCTTTGCGAAGGCGCGCAGTTCCTTGTCCGGCCGCTCAACCTTGGTCTTCGGCGAACGGATATAGAGCTGCACCAGTTCCGAGCCTGCCCGGTCGCCTATATTGGTCAGGTCGAGGCTGATGGTCACGCCGTCAGGCCCCATTTCGCCGGCCGAAAGCCGCGGCTCGCCCCAGCTGAAGCGGGTATAGCCGAGGCCGAAGCCGAAGGGAAAGAGCGGCTCGACGGCGCATGTGTCGTGGTGACGGTAGCCGACGAAGACGCCTTCGGCGTAGCGCACATGCCCGTCTTTGCCGGGATAGACGGCGGCATCGCCTGTGATGGCGGAATTGTCGGCCAGCGCCTTCGGGAAAGTCTGCGGCAGGCGCCCGCCGGGCTCGACGTCGCCGAACAGCACGTCGGCGACGGCATTGCCGAGCTCCTGCCCTGGATACCAGATCTGCAGCACGGCGCGGACCTTGCCGAGCCAGGGCATTTCCACAGGACCGCCGGTCTGCAGCACGACCACGGTATTGGCATTGGCGGCGGCCACCCGCTCGATCAGTTCTTCCTGGCGGCCCGGAAGCCGCATGTCGGGCAGATCAAGCCCCTCCGTATCCCATTCGCCGTCACGCCCGACGAAGAGAAGCGCGACATCGGCATTGCGAGCCGTTTCGACGGCCGCCTCGATATCGGCCTCGCCGAGCGGCTTTTCCACACCGAAACGAACGGCGATGAGGTTGATGCCCTCCGCGCTCGCGATGGACGGCTCATATTCGATAGTGACCGCATAGGCCCGGCCGGCTTCGAGTGCGACAGTGCCGCGCTGCTCGTCATTGGCCGTGCCGAAATAGTTTTCGCCGCGCGTCCAGCCATCATGGCCATCGACCGTCAGCGCGCCGTCGACGGAGAGCCGCGCCAGGCCGGCATTGGTCATGCCGAAGACATGATCGCCGCTCTCCGCCGGCACGAATTGCATTCTCATCCGAGCCGAGAAATCGGCGGGGTCGAGATCGCCCGACGGCAGCTCGAACCAGAAGAACTCGCCCTTGTCGACGATCTCGACATGAAGCGGATTGCCCTTGCAGCCGCGTCCTTTGAAATATTCGACCGTGATCTTTCCCTTGAACACGTCGATCAGACGGTTATGGCTGCAGCCGACCGCATGGCTGATGCTGTTGGCATTGGCAAGGGCGGCGCGGATGCCTTCGAGCGGGCTCACCGTATAATGCGCCGCAATCTGGGCGCTGCCGCCGCCCATGACGCGCGCGGTGGCGGCATTCGGTCCGATCACGGCAATGCGGTCGAGCGAGGTCTTGGCAAGCGGCAGGATACCGTCGTTCTTGAGCAGGACCGCGCCCTCCGCGCCGAGGCGGCGGATCAGCGCCCGGTCTTCCGGCAGGTCGATCGCCCGCTCCGTGAGGTCAGGCGTCTTCTCGAAGGCGCCGACCCGTTCGAGCAGCAGCAGCATGCGCCGCGCCGCGGCCTTCACCGTCGCGGCCTCGACCTTGCCCTCGCGCACGGCGGCAACCAGTTTCTCGCCGCGGTCGCGCGCCGGACCCGGCATTTCGAGATCGAGACCGGCATTGATCGTTTCGGCCGTCGTATGCGAGCCGAACCAGTCGGACATGACGATGCCATCGAAGCCCCACTCCTGGCGCAGCACCTCGGTCAGCAGCCAGTGATGCTCGCTCGTATAAGTGCCGTTGAGACGGTTATAGGAGGACATGACGGCCATGACGCCGGCGCGGCGGACGGCCTGTTCGAAAGGCGGCAGGTAGATTTCGCGCAGCGTCCGCTCATCGATATCGGACGACATGGTCTGCCGCTCGATCTCGGATTCGTTGCCGGCGAAGTGTTTTATGGTTGCCGCGATCCCTTCGCCCTGCACGCCCTCGATATAGGCGACGGCGAGTTCTGATGTCAGCATCGGATCTTCGGAATAACATTCGAAATTGCGCCCGTTGAGGCCGGAGCGATGAATGTTCACCGTCGGCGCCAGCAGCACGGCGGCACCTTTGCTCTTGGCCTGGCGCGCAAGGGCTGCGCCCATTTGGCCGACGAGTTCGGGATTCCAAGTGGCGCCGAGCGCGATGGCGACGGGAAAGCAGGTCGCCTTGACGCCGGCGACCAGCGAACCCGCACCGCGCACGCCGTTCGGTCCGTCCGTCACCTTGATCTTCGGCACGCCGAGACGCTCGACGGGAACCGTCGTCCAAAAATCGGCGCCGGACAGCAGCGAGACCTGCTCCTCGAGGGTCATCTGGTCGAGAATGGAATCGATCATGCACACCTCCCAAGGAAACCCTTAAACCTACCGATTACTCGGTATTTTTAAGATGTCAATCGGGCAGGCCTGATGTATGGATGGAGAGCATGGGAGAAATCGGCCGAGGCGCGTGCCGATCGCCGCTCCAAAGGGCAGAGGAGACGATGGCAGAATTGTCAGAACAGAAGGCCGGAGAGGAAAAGCGAGGGCGCCGATCCCGCAAGGGTGAGACACGCCGCGCGGAAATCCTGACGGCGGCGATGCGGCGCTTTGCCGAAGACGGCTACCAGAATGCGGCGATCGCCGACATCGCCCGCGATGTCGGCCTGTCGCTGCCCGGCCTGCTGCACCACTTCCCGACCAAGGTCGATCTGCTGCTCGCGATCCTCGCCAAGCGCGACCTCGACAGCGCGGATTTCATCGGGCTGCACGGTTCCGATCTCCGCCGCCTGCTGAAGGGTATGGTCGCGATCTTCCGCCGCAACGCCGATATGATCGAGGTCGTCAGAGCCTTCGCCATTCTCAATGCCGAAAGCTTGATGAAGGACCACCCTGCCAAGGCATGGTTTCTGGATCGCGCCACCGAGATGCAGGATAATTTCGCCTCGACCTTCGAACGGGCCGTCGCCGAAGGCTCGATCGATAGCGGGATCGACGGCAAGGCGCTGGCCGCCGAACTGATCGCCGTGATGGACGGGCTGCAAATGCTCTGGCTGCGCGACCCCGATCGCTTCGACATGGTCGGCGGCCTGGAAGCCTATGTCGGCCGGTTGCTGGCAAGCCTCGGCCTGGAAGGCTGATCACTCTTCGAAACGCCCCAGCCAAATCATCATGTGGCTGACGGCTTCGCAATATCTTTGCCCGACCAGCAGACCCGTATGGGTCGTCCCCTGAAGACCCAGATACTCGCCGCCAATATGTCTTGCCGTCGCCCGGCCGCGGCGATCATCGGCTGTATCGTTGACGGCTGAGATGACGAGGCTCGGGCATGTGATCTTGGCGCCTTCGACGGAAATCCCCTCCATCCCGAAATGAAAGGAAAATGCAGCGAACGCCTTTGCAGATTCCATCGACAGATACTTGCGCTGAAATTCGATATCTTCGCGCGTTTCATCGGCACTGCTTTGCTCGTCGCGCGCCGGCGCCGGCACAACGAGACCCGGTATTATTGATGCAAGACCGTCATACGGCACCTCGTCATGCACTTGTCTACAGATGCTGGAATCGATCAACACCAGTCCGGCAATGCCAAAACTTTCCGCCAGCTTCTGGCTCAGGATCCCTCCCATGCTGAAGCCGATCACGACGGGCGGGACTGCATATTCCTCAACGATTTCGGCGATCGCCTGGCGGATATCGTCCAGGTAGTCCTCAAATTCGACCTTGGTCAAATCCACCGATCTGCTTTTGTAGTGGCCGCGCAAATTGAGGCAATAGGCCGTCCATCCGGCCGATATGAAATGCGGGATGTATTTGCTCCACATCCAGCTTCCGGTGAAGGCGCCGTGAACAAAGAGCAGAGGCGGCCGGGCGGACCGTGTCGAACTGCCGACCCCATAAAAGACCTCGAGAAAGAGGTCGTTCTCTCCAATAAATTTCGTCGTGTGCTCGGGCAATTCCTTCGCAAAGTCCCGCATGCCGCTTTCTCCTTCGATAGTGGCAGCCCTTCCGCGCATCGCGTGACGGCTGCGGCTCCGGGAACAAGGATATTTCTTATGGAATATTGAGCAATGGTGGCTCATGGCCTTACATTAAGGACAAAATCTCTCTAATCCGGTGTCGTATGGAAAGCCTCGCGAGCGTTTTTGCTCTTGTTTACGCTGCGGAACAGCAGAGCTATGTCGCAGCCGCTCGCGTCGCCGGCGTTTCGCCATCGGCGATCGGCAAAGCCGTCGCGCGTCTCGAAAGCCGGTTGGGCGTGCGGCTCTTCAACCGCACGACGCGCAGCATCAGCCTGACGGCGGAAGGCGCCCTGCTCTACGAGCGCTATAAACGCATCATCGACGATATGGATGACGCCGAGGCAACCATCTTACGGAGCCGGGAACGCCCGAGGGGACGGCTCCGGGTCAGCGTGCCCCATATTGTCGGACATCACCTGCTGATGCCGATCCTGCCGATGTTTGCCGGGCGTTTTCCGGAGATCGAACTGGATATGGATTTCGAGGACAGGGTCGTCGACCTCGTCGCCGAAGCGCTGGATGTCGTCATCCGCAGCGGCGATCTCGCCGACGCCCGATTGATCGCCCGCCATCTCGGCGATCAGCATTTCGTCGTTTGCGCAAGCCCCGATTATTTCAAGCGTCATGACCGACCAGAGACGCCGGACGATCTCTCCCGGCACACCTGCATTCACTTCAAATATCCATCCAGCGGCCGCATCGCCCCATGGGCATTCCATCCTCCCTATGAGCGGCTGCTTTTGCCGAGAAGCCTGACCTTCAACAATACCGATGCGGGGCTGAGGGCGGCGCAGGATGGGTTAGGGCTCGCGCATCTGCCCGTCTATGTCGCGGCGTCCCATATCCAGGCCGGTAGTCTGACCCCCGTCCTCACCGGCTTCATGGTGCCCTTCGGTTCGCTTTCGCTCGTCTGGCCATCCAATCGCCAGCTTTCACCGAAAGTCCGCGCCTTCGTCGATTTCGTCGTCGAGAACCTCGCCGCCCGCCCCGATGCTTTTCGACCGGCAGCCAGCTTGTCGCGCTGACCCGACGCGTGAGTACCTCCGTGTCCTCGCCATTTCGATCTGCGGTCGCATCAGCCCTCACGCACCGCGCAGGAAAGGCACCCCCAAGCGGAGCCGCCATTATGGTTTTGCCCTGTCGCGCTCCGCTCCGACCAGAAAAGGCCTCTCATAAGAAGTTCCCCCAATAGAACCGGAATATCCGGAGATCGTCCTTCAGCCAGTCGTGGTCAACTGATCGACAAGTGCTTTACCGACGCCGTGCGCAGAAGCCGGATTCTGACCCGTGATCAGACGCCCGTCGGTCACGACATTCTCCGACCAATTGGGCGCGGCCTGATGCATTGCACCGCGCTGCTTGAGAGTGGTCGCAAGCAGGTAAGGCACCACCTTCGTGTATTGGACCTCAGCCTCCTCCTCATCGGTAAAAGAGGCAAACTTCTTGCCGGCGACGAGATAGCTGCCGTCGGACAGCGTCGCATTGACCAGCGCCGCCGGGCCGTGGCAGACGGCAGAGACAATACCGCCTGCTTCCCAGATTTCACGAATGATCTTCTGCACGGCCGAGCTGTCGGCAAAGTCCCACATCGTGCCGTGGCCGCCGGCGAAGAAGACCGCCGAGTAGCGTGAGGGATCGAGGTCGCCGAGCACCAGCGAGTGCGCCAGCGCATCGCGGAATTCCTTGTCCTTCCAGAAGCGGCCATTGACCGGGTCGGAGAGATCGAAAAAATCGATCGGCGGATGGCCGCCGCGGATCGAGGCGATCTCGGCTGGGATGCCGGCCGCCCGGAACACTTCGAGCGGATGAGTAAGCTCGACCATCGCGAAGCCGGTCGGCTCGCCGCTGTCGCCCCGGATCGGGTGACTGGTCACCACACACAGGACGGGCTTGATCGCATGTGACATGTTTCGGTCTCCTCAGGATTTAAGTGAGGCCATGTCGATGACGTAGCGATATTTCACGTCGCTCTTCAACATGCGCTCATAGGCTTCGTTGATCTGCTGGATAGGAATGATCTCCATGTCCGAGACGATGCCGTGACGCCCGCAGAAATCGAGCATCTGCTGGGTTTCCGGCACACCGCCGATGAAGGAGCCCGAGATCGCCCGGCGGCCCCGCACCAGCCCGCCGGCGTTGACCGGCGTACCGAGCGGCCCCAGATAACCGACGAGAACGAGCACGCCTTCCAGCGCCAAGGTGGGCATGTAAGGATTGACGTCGTGATCGTAAGGAACAGTATCGATAATAACGTCGAAGCGGCCGGCAACGGCTTTCATCTGCTCCGCATCGCTCGACAGCACGACATGATCGGCGCCGAGACGGAAGGCGTCTTGCTCCTTGCCCGCCGAGCGCGTGAACAAGGTGACATCGGCTCCGAGCGCCTTGGCGAGCTTCAAGGCCATATGACCGAGCCCGCCCAGGCCGATCACCGCGACCTTGCTGTCCTTGCCGACATTCCAGCGGTGCAGCGGAGACCAGGTCGTGATGCCCGCGCAAAGCAGCGGAGCAGCCCCCGCCGGATCGAGCCCATCCGGCAGCGACAACACGAATTTGTCGCGTACCACGACAGAATCCGAGTAGCCGCCATAGGTTATGTCGCCATCCTGCCGGTCGTTGCCGTTATAGGTGAAAGTCGGGCTCTCGACACATTCCTGCTCCCAGCCCTTCAGGCAGGGCTTGCAGTGCTGGCAGGAATCGACCATGCAGCCGACCCCGACCATGTCGCCGGCCTTGAAGCGGGACACTGCCGTTCCGACCTCACGCACCCGGCCGATGATCTCGTGGCCCGGCACGATCGGATATGCCGTGAAACCAAAGTGGTTACGGGCCATATGGACGTCGGTGTGGCAGACGCCGCAATAGAGGATGTCGATGACGACGTCATCGGACCGCGGCGCGCGTCGTTCGAAGGCAAAGCGTTCGAGCGGACCGCTGGCCGCTTGAGCTGCGAAGCCCAGTGCGTTCATGGTGCTTACTCCGAATTGTCGTTCTGCCGTTGCAGGCTGATGGCCACACGGCTTTGCGGCGCGCCCAATAGCCCACCGCATAAGCGGAATCAGGCGTTGCCGGGGGAAAACAGCGATTCCCAGTTCGTAAAGGGGCCAAGCGGGATCACCTCCCAGCCGATCAGCCCGGCCTTGGCGAGGGGGAATTCGGCAAGCGCCGCCTTGGCCGCTTCGACGGACTGGGCTTCAGCGATGATTGCGACACCGGGGCGGTCCTGCCGGAAATAGATGTCACGGATGACTCCGCCCTTGTACATCTGCCAGGCATGCCGGGCCTCGTCCTGCATATACGGCTGATATTTCTCCAGCGAGGCGCCGGACTGCGGGACGTCAAGACAAAGCATTTTCATGTTCGGGCTCCTGAGGTTGGGTTTTGTGTTAGGCGGGCTGAAACCGGCTGGCGGTCTCGGCCACGCGCCGGCCGAGGTAATGAGCCGTCCTCAAGTCGCTGCCGATCAGCGCGACGTCCGGGGCCTGGTCTACGTTTGATTGGGTCATGACACCCAGCCAGCTTCCCAGCCGGTTGAGATCGTCTACGCTGCCGGTGCTGCTGCTATTGCCGGGCATCATATCGAGGCCGACCCAGATCATCCCGTGTTGGGCGGCAAACAGCGCCATCGATATGAGAGAGTTCAGTTTGTCGCCGTGCTGGGCTCCGGAATTGGTGAAACCGGCGGCGATCTTGTTGCGCCACTTCTGGGCCGACCAGGCCGCCTTGGTCGAATCTTCGAAGAATTGTTTGAACTTGGCGCTGATCAGACCGTTATAGGTCGGCGACCCGAAGATGATAGCATCGCTTCGCTCAAGCGTCTCCCAGTCCATCGGACCGTCCGCCACTGCGATAAGTTTCGCCTCAGCCACCTGGACTTCGCCGACGCCGGTGGCGACGGCTTCGGCGACGCGTGCGGTGTGGCCAAAGCCACTGTCATATACGATTGAAATCAACAACTTGATCGCCTTCCTGCAACGAAACTGCGCATGACGGGAGGACGATTTGGTCGGGCTGACCCGGTCACTCCGAAAATGTCATTTGCTTGAGCTGATCAATATCGTAGAATTGTATTCAGCAGTGGTGATTGTTTTTCACTTGTTTATTTCCTAAAATTCCGCAATCGCATCATAACGTCTGAAAAAGGTTTGGGATGCGCGATAGATTTGACGGGATAGAAGTTTTTGTCGAAGCCGTCGAAGCTGGGGGCTTTAAAAGAGCGGCCGACCGTCTCTCCCTCACACCTTCGGCAGTCGGCAAGGCCATTGCGCGTCTCGAAAACAGACTGGGGGTGCGCCTGTTCCAACGAACGACCCGCACCCAATGTCTGACTGAAGACGGCCAGCAATATTACGAGCGATGCGTGCGTGCCATCGAAGAATTGCGCACGGGCGAATCCCTGTTGGAAACCGGGCGGCGCGAGGTCGTCGGCAAACTTCGCGTCTCGCTGCCGGTATTGTTCGGCCGCTACTGTGTCGCGCCCATCCTGCGTGCCTATGCTCGCCAGCATCCGAAACTTGAACTCGAGCTCAGCTTCAATGACCGCCAGGTCGATATGATCGCCGATGGTTTTGACCTTGCCGTGCGCAACGGCACGCTCGGCAATGGAACGTCACTGCGCGCACGGCGGCTCGTCAGCCAGCGCAAGGTGCTGTGCGCCTCTCCGGCCTATCTGGCGGCTCGCGGACAGCCGCACTCCCTTGGCGATTTCGGGGATCACGATATGCTCGTCTATTGGCGCCACGACTATGCACTGCCGTGGCGGCTCCCGGACTTGGCCGGCAACCTCATTGATGTGCCTGTCACCTCCCGGCTGCGCTTCGATGATCTGGAGGCCATCACCGACGCCGCGGTCGAGGGCATGGGGCTTGCCTGGCAACCCTATTGGCTCGTCAGCGATCGCATACGCGCCGGCAATCTGGTCGAACTCTGGGCGGACCGGCCAAGCGCTGCGGTAGAATCTTACGTAGTCTGGCCGGCAGCGCAGCATCTGCCGCTGCGGTCGCGGCTGGCCATCGACGCTCTTGCGGGCGAATTGCCGAAACTGTTCGGTCAGGAGGTCTCTTAGTTCGATCTCAAACGCCTTTCCGCAGTTGTTGCGCTTGACGATCGAGATCATTTCCGGCGCCATCTTGTGCTCGTCCATCAAGCGGCCAACGCGAAGCGAGCCTTGTAGCGCGAGCGTGATCTCGGTCATCATATCGGCAAGCTTCTTCTGATATAGTTGCATGCCCGCGAGCGGTTTGCCGAACTGCTTGCGGGCAAGACTATATTGACGAGCGCGGAACCAGCAATCTTCGGCAGCTCCCATGACGCCCCAAGAGATGCCGTAACGGGCGCGGTTGAGGCAGCCGAACGGTCCCTTGAGACCGGAAACGCCGGGCAGAAGCGCATCCTCGCTGACTTCGACGCCGTCCATCACGATTTCGCCCGTGATCGAGGCGCGTAGTGAAAGCTTGCCGCCGATCTTCGGAGCCGAAAGGCCGTTCATGCCCTTTTCGAGGACGAAGCCGCGAATATCGTTGTCATGGGCCTCGGACTTTGCCCAGACGACGAAGACATCGGCGATCGGCGAGTTCGAGATCCACATCTTCGAGCCGCGCAATCGATAGCCACCCTGCCGAAAACCTCAACGGGAGGACGATGAACTTGGCCTTTTCTTGGAACGATCCTTTTCTGCTCGACGACCAGCTGACCGAAGATGAGCGGATGATCCGCGAGTCCGCTGCGGCTTTCGCAGAATCCGAACTCTTGCCGCGCGTCCAGGACGCCTATCTCGAAGAAGCGACCGACCGGGAGCTGTTCCGGTTGATGGGAGCGGGCTATGAGAGCAGCTGATATCTCCTGCCAAAGGGTATCTATGTGGAGATCCCGGACACATATCCCGCGGCTGCACAACCGGCTTCGGGTTATCACGTGGATCGTGACCTCCGCCGTGCGCAAATTCGTCACCCCTGCCCGCCAGCAGCTTGAATTCACTGTCGCGATCAGCAAGGCCAACAAGATCGCCGGACAGATCGAACAGCTGCTGCGAGAGAAGATGCACGACCTCCCTTTACTGCTGTATCCGTCCGTTGATGGCCACCATCGAAGAATCAAGACGACCCATCGTTTTTCGAAAAGCGCTGGCCAGACCACGAGGTCGGCCAAACCAGTCTCGTCCTCGATGGTGATGATCATCACGCCTGTGGCCGCCCCTGGCTTCTGGCGGACGAGGACAAGGCCGGCCTTATATCTTACTATTCCAGCCGCCTGCAGGTTCCAACCGCGTTGCGCCTGCTGATCGATCTTATTTCGAGAGACACGGCCGCTGGGTGGCTGAACCGACCGCCCGCTGTTCCAAAGTGGTTGCGGGAATTTGAAAGGAATCGAACCTACCGCCTTCCTTGAACTCGCCTAAAGCGTGTCGCACTTATTCTGCCTCATATCCGGCAGCTCTGAAGAAATTCAGGCATTCGTCGACTGAGAAGAGGGCGACGATCTCACCGAGG
>NZ_JACIFY010000021.1 GCF_014197615.1 Rhizobium esperanzae | reverse complement strand
GCATAAACCTCAATCTCTCGAACCGCCCGGTGCGGACCCGCATGCCGGGTGGTGTGGCAGGGGTGCGATCACAGCGATCGCCCCCTATGCCGATTTCGACGCATGGCGAACGAGCCGGCGGGCTCTTGATGCGAGCTACTTTGGCTTCAATAAGATTATCGGCAAGAGGCGAGAAAGGTTCGAATCGCCGCGGAGGTATCGCCGAGATGCAGCAGCGGCGCGTGTCCTTGTCCTTCGGCAGCGTGAAGGATCAACGTCGAATGACGCCGTGCCATTTCGTTTGCGGTTTCCTGTGAGAGCAGCGATGTATTTTCGCCGCGGATCAGCATCAGCGGCAGCTGGTTCAGCTTCTCGAACTGTTCCCAGAGATCGGGCAGGGGCTGGCTGAAATCGATCGATTTCAGTGCTTCGGCGATCGCAGGGTCGAAATCGGCGACCGGTTTTCCCCCGACGTCTCGATAGAGGGCAAGCGCCATCTCCCGCCAGTCTTGCTCTGCAAGCGTGGTAAACGACGTGCCATGAATTTCGTGCAGTATATCGACCGCCTCGCGCCAGTCCGCAGGACTTCTGCCGCCGTTGAGGTAGTCGCGGATCAGCACCAGCCCCCTGGCCTCGATAACCGGCCCGATATCATTGAGGATCACGGCTTCGAGAAGATCCGGCCGTGTCGCCGCGATCAGATGCAGAATCAGCCCGCCCCGGGACGTGCCGATGAAGACCGCCCGCTCGATGCCGAGCGCCTGGCAGGCAGCGACGACGTCGCCGGCCTCGATGGCGAGATTGTAGTTCGCCTTGTTCTCATCCCATGCCGAGTTTCCCCGCCCGCGCGAATCGAAAGCGATCACCCTGCGTGGTGCTGTTACGTCCTGGGAGAGAAGCAGCGCCAGCGGATGAAAATCCCGCGTATTGCGGGTCAGGCCGGGCAGGCAGACGACCGGCAGCCGTCCCGCGGTTGCCGCCTCACTCGGGCTATAGTCGCGGGCATAAAGCTTCAGTCCATCGGAAGACGTATAAAATCGTTCCTGGAAACCGCTTGCGTAAGTATCCGGCATGGCATCCCTCGAGATCTGTTCGATCCCGAAGATGTAGCCTGCTTTTCCACCCGCGCCAAACGGCTTCAGGAAGCGCTGCGTCCACTGATGAGGTCGCGCTCGATGTCGGTCGACTGGCCGAGGCGAGCCTTGTACACTTCGTAATTCTCCATCACCCGCTGGACGTAATTCCGCGTTTCGGGGAAGGGGATGCGCTCGATCCAGTCGACGATCTCGTCGATTGGCTTGCCGCGCGGATCGCCGTAGCGGCCGATCCATTCCGGCACCCGCTTCGGTCCGGCATTGTAGGCAATGAAAGTGAGGATATAGGAGCCGCCGAAGGCGTCGATCTGCTCGCCGAGATAATGAGCACCGAGCGTGGCGTTATAACCGGCATCGGCCGTCAGCTTGTCTTTCGAATAGGCGATGTTGTGGCGCTTGGCCACCGCCTGGGCCGTCCCCGGCAGAAGCTGCAGCAATCCCCGCGCGTTCGCCGCGGAAACGGCGGCTGGGTTGAAGGCGCTTTCCTGTCGGGCGATGGCATAGGCGAGTGCCTTGCCGGAGCCGGAGATATTGGCATTCGCCGGGATGACGCCGACCGGAAAGGCGAGTGCAGCGACATCGATGCCGCGCCCATAGGCGATCTTGCCGATCTGCAGCGATAGATGATGGTCGCCGGATTGTTCGGCCTTTGCAGCAAGCACGGCCAACTCGCCGGGGCTCTGCAGTTGGTCGGCGAGTGCGAGATAGAGAATGTCGGCCCGCCATCCATGGCCTGCGGCCTCCAGCCGGGCGATCGCCTGCACCGCTTCGCGTGCCTGGAAGCGCTCTTGGTCGGCCGTGCTCGGCGCGGGATAGGTAACGTTCAACGTCTTTCGGCCCAGCCGTTCGGCCGCGAGCTGGCCATAGAAGGTGCCGGGGAAGGTCGCAGCCTTCGCATAGAATTCGTCGGATTTGCCGGGGCCTCCGGCTTCTGCCGCTCGACCCAGCCAATACCAGGCGCGGGAAACCGAGATGGGCCCGTTTGATGTCTGGAGGATCTTGCGGAAGTGTTTTTCCGCGGTTGTCGGATCCTGCAGGCCGCGAAGCGCGTACCATCCGGCATGGAACTCGGCTTCGACGATATCCGTCGGGCTCGTTGCGGCGTAATTGGCGACGATACGGTAGGCAGGCTTGAACTGTCCCTGGTCGACCAGACCGCGGCTGACGATACGCTGCTCGTTCCACCACTCGCCGGAATTGACGAGTTCGCTGCGCTCGGGCGGCATCTGCTCCAGAAGCGCTGCCGCCTCGGCATATTTGTCCTGCTTGCGCAGATATTCGATCCGCGCAAACAGCAGGCCGGGATCGCCGCGCCATTTTGCATCGACAGCGTTGAGCAGTGCGCCGGCATTGCCGGCCTTGGCGTCGACGGCGGACCAGGCCTTGTAGAGCGACTGCGCCTCACCCATGTCGCCGAAGCGCTTGGCCTGCGCCACGCGGCCGCGATACATCAGATAGTCCATCCGCGCCTTGTGGTCGGCCGGCGTCAGCAACGCTGAGAATTCGATGAGGATCTTGTCCTCGGTCGCCTTGTCGAGAGCCTCGCCGCGCCAGACCTTGCGGATATATTTTGCCGCCTGCGCTTGCCTGCCTGAGGCAACCAGCGCCCGGCCGAGGATGACGGCGCCCTGCATCGTCTCCGGCGCGGTATCGCCGAAGGCGGCGAGCACGGCTGAGGGGGCGGGGTTTTCGTCATAGAGCGCGCGTTCGGAATAGGCGCGCAGCCGCGAAAGGCCGGGCCAGCTCTTCAGCTCTTGCCCGGCGCTGGCGATTTCATAGGAGGGAACGCCCTTCAATCCGGAAACGGCGATCGCCCAGGTCAGGATATGGCGGTCGAGCGTACCGTCGGGCATGCTGTCGCGGATCGACAGCGCCAGCTGCGGGTTCTTGTCGGAAAGCGCGTCGAGGCCGGCTTTCAGGTCGCTGTTGACAGGCGCGACGGCCGGATTGCGCGGAATGGCGCCTGTTGTGATCGATTCCGGCATTGACGTTTCGGGAATGAAGCCGAGCGGCTTGACGCCGGGCACGGGCGTGCTCTCGCCCGGAAGCGGCGACGCTACACTGCCCCACGCGGCGGCAACAAAGCCGAAGGCGGACAGAATCAGGACAGCTTTCTTCATCCGGGATCTCGCAACGAAAACACGCCCTGCCATTTGGCTAGAGGCATCTTAACGAAACCTTACCGTACCAGGTAAAATTCATTCACATCTGCTATCGGAATTTGCCCTAAACCGAACTCTACGCGCTTGTCGCCGTGATTTCGGCGCTCTATGGTGCGCAAAATATTCATGGAATGCGGCCGAAGCAAGGATTTGGTCGTGAGGAGCTTCGCATGTTCAATGGGTCCATTCCCGCCCTCGTCACCCCTTTCACAGATGCCGGACTGATCGACGAAGACAGCTTCGCCGCGCATGTCGACTGGCAGATCAAGGAAGGCAGCGGCGGTCTCGTTCCGGTCGGCACCACAGGCGAATCTCCGACGCTGTCGCATGCCGAACACAAGCGGGTCGTGGAACTCTGCATCGCGGTTGCTGCAAAACGCGTTCCGGTCATGGCCGGCGCCGGTTCGAACAATACGCGTGAGGCGATCGAACTTGCCCAGCACGCCGAAAAGGTCGGCGCGGACGCCGTTCTGGTCGTCACCCCCTATTACAACAAGCCGACGCAGAAGGGCTTGATCGCGCATTTTTCGGCGATTGCAGAGGCCGTCGATCTGCCGATCTATATCTATAATATCCCCGGCCGCTCGGTGGTCGACATGACGCCGGAAACGATGGGTGCGCTTGCCAAGGCGCATCGGAATATCGTCGGGGTCAAGGATGCGACGGGCAAGATCGAACGGGTCTCCGAACAGCGCATCACTTGCGGTACGGATTTCCGGCAGCTGTCCGGCGAGGACGCCACCGCGCTCGGCTTCAACGCCCATGGCGGTGTCGGCTGCATTTCGGTGACGGCCAATGTCGCCCCGCGCCTCTGCGCCGATTTCCAGGCGGCAACCTTGAAAGGCGACTATAGCAGTGCGCTGGAATATCAGGACCGGCTGATGCCGCTGCACAAGGCGATCTTCCTCGAGCCGGGTCTTTGCGGCGCCAAATACGGCCTCTCCAGGCTTGGCCGCATGAGCCGCAACGTCCGTTCGCCGCTGCTGTCGACGCTGGAGCCGGCAACGGAAGCGGCGATCGATGCCGCCCTGCGCCATGCGGGCCTGCTGAACTGAAGAGACCGGCCGTCTTCACAAGGCCGGGCCATTCCCTTACATAAGGGCAATGAATGGGGCGCGGCTTGTCGCGCCCTGCGGAACCGTGTGTCTTCGGACGGGCAGGGGATACCGCACAGTTGAGACTGCGCATCGCGTTCCCCAGGAAACGATCCGATTGGGAAGGACGATGCGCTAAGCAATGGAATGTCGTCATGGCCCCCAAAGGCAGCCAGCGCGTGGTGAACAAGGTCGTGGCCGAAAACCGCAAGGCCCGCTTCAACTACGAGATCATCGATACCTATGAGGCGGGCCTGGTGCTGATGGGTACCGAGGTCAAGTCGTTGCGCGAAGGCAAAGCCAATATCGCCGAATCCTATGCATCGGATGAGGACGGCGAAATCTGGCTGATCAATTCCTACCTGCCGGAATATCTGCAGGCCAACCGCTTCAATCACGAGCCGCGCCGCCGCCGCAAGCTGCTGCTGTCGGGTCGTGAGATCCATCGCTTGCGCTCTGCCGTCAACCGCGAGGGCATGACGCTGATCCCGCTGAAGATCTATTTCAACGACCGCGGTCGGGCGAAGATGGAGCTGGCGCTCGCCAAGGGCAAGAAATTGCACGACAAGCGCGAGTCGGAGAAAGAACGCGATTGGAACCGGCAGAAGAGCCGCCTGCTGAAAGATAATGGCTGACCACATCGGCTGACTGACGATTGCCGTTTCGCACGGCAATCGTGGCGTTGCTGTCGCTCGATTCGAGATAAGCGGTAAGATCAGTCCTCGAAGTCGCTCGCCGGGGCGACTTCGGCTTGGCGTGGCGCGCGCTCGGCGGGGTCCCGACCGATTTCAGCCTTCAACGACAAGAGATCGATGAAATGATCGGCCTGGCGGCGCAGGTCGTCGGCGATCATCGGCGGCTGGGTCGCCATGGTCGAGATCACCGAGACCTTGCGGCCCCTGCGCTGCAACGCCTCGACGAGGTTGGTGAAGTCGCCGTCGCCGGAGAAGATCACGAGATGATCGACCGTTTCCGATTGTTCCATGGCGTCGATCGCAAGCTCGATGTCCATGTTGCCCTTGATCTTTCGGCGGCCCATGGAATCTGTGAATTCCTTGGCGGGCTTGGTGACGACCTTGTAGCCGTTATAGTCGAGCCAGTCGATCAAAGGCCGGATCGACGAATATTCCTGATCTTCGATCAGAGCCGTATAATAGTAGGCACGCAGGAGATAGCCGCGTTTCTGAAATGCTTTCAAGAGCTTGCGGTAATCGATGTCGAAGCCGAGGCTCTTGGATGCAGCGTAGAGGTTGGCGCCGTCAATGAAGAGTGCAATTTTTTCGCGTGGGTCAAACATGGCTTACCAATCCAATGAGAGCAATCGAAATCAGCAGGAGCTAAATTCAATAAAAACAATCACTTCTGTTTCTATTTCGATCTGATCCATACTTTATCAATTATTCATATATGAGAGATTTAGGGCACGATTCGGCATATTCCAAGCAACCATAGGTGGAATTGTGACGTTCTCCA
Organism: Rhizobium esperanzae; assembly: GCF_014197615.1. Taxonomy (GTDB): domain Bacteria; phylum Pseudomonadota; class Alphaproteobacteria; order Rhizobiales; family Rhizobiaceae; genus Rhizobium; species Rhizobium esperanzae_A. Next base: position 118,772 of record NZ_JACIFY010000021.1, on the reverse strand, counting down.
TGGAAATTTAGCTCGGCCGCGGATAAAGACGAGGGGAGCCGGAATGAAAAACTTGTATTTGCCCGGTTTTAATTGTATCGGGCGTGCTAATCCCGAAATGACGACCGTAAAGGACAGGCAATGGCCCGTGTCACAGTTGAAGATTGCATCGACAAGGTGGAGAACCGCTTCGAGCTGGTTCTGCTCGCCAGCCACCGCGCCCGGCTGATTTCCCAGGGCGCCTCGATCACCATCGATCGCGACAACGACAAGAACCCGGTCGTGGCCCTGCGCGAAATCGCCGACGAGACGCTTTCGCCCGATGATCTCAAGGAAGATCTGATCCATTCGCTGCAGAAGCATGTCGAAGTCGACGAGCCCGAGCCCGATCCGGCAAGCATGATCGCCGCCGGCGGTGTTGCCGCAGCCGACAGCGAAGAGCAGGACGACCTGCCGGAAACGATCACTTTCGACCAGATGTCGGAAGAAGAACTGCTTGCCGGCATCGAAGGCCTGGTGCCGCCGGAAAAGAGCGACGACTACTAAGCGCGCAGGCTGATCCCGGGATCGCCTTGGTGCGATCCCCCGGTTCGCAAGGATCGGAAAAGGTTTCATGCGATGCAAAAGAGCGATGATTACCAATCGTCAATCTTGCGCCTTTATTGCTTAGGCATATTATTGCCCATGTGTGCGCCAATCGTTGATTGGCGCGCTTTTATTTTTATGGAGTGGCTTTGGAATGATGCGGCAGTACGAGCTCGTGGAGCGGGTTCAGCAATACAAGCCCGATGCCAATGAAGCACTGCTGAACAAAGCCTATGTCTACGCCATGCAGAAACATGGCCAGCAGAAGCGCGCGAGCGGCGATCCCTACATTTCCCATCCGCTCGAAGTTGCCGCCATCCTCACCGACATGCATCTCGATGAATCGACGATTGCGGTCGCGCTGCTGCACGATACGATTGAGGATACGACGGCGACGCGCGCCGAGATCGACGAGCTCTTCGGCGAGGATATCGGCCGCCTGGTCGAGGGCCTGACGAAGATCAAGAAACTCGATCTCGTCACCAAGAAGGCCAAGCAGGCGGAAAACCTGCGCAAGCTGCTGCTCGCCATATCGGACGATGTGCGTGTCCTGCTCGTCAAGCTCGCCGATCGCCTGCACAATATGCGTACCCTCGACCACATGTCGGCCGACAAGCGCGCCCGCATTTCCGAAGAGACGATGGAAATCTATGCGCCGCTCGCCGGCCGCATGGGCATGCAGGACATGCGCGAGGAGCTGGAGGAGCTCTCCTTCCGCCATATGAACCCGGAAGCCTACGATACCGTCACCAAACGCCTGGAAGAGCTTTCCAAGCGCAATGAGGGCATCGTCAAGAAGATCGAGGCAGAACTGCGCGACCTGCTCGTCGCAAGCGGCCTGACGAGCGCCTATGTCAAGGGCCGGCAGAAGAAGCCCTATTCGGTCTTCCGCAAGATGCAGTCGAAGTCGCTGTCCTTTGAGCAGCTTTCCGATGTCTACGGTTTCCGTCTGATCGTCGAGGACATCCCCTCCTGTTATCGGGCGCTCGGCATCGTCCATACCCGTTGGCGTGTCGTGCCCGGCCGCTTCAAGGACTATATTTCGACGCCGAAGCAAAATGATTACCGCTCGCTGCACACCACGATCGTCGGCCCCTCCAGCCAGCGCATCGAACTGCAGATCCGCACCAAGCGCATGCATGAGATCGCCGAATTCGGCATCGCCGCCCATACGCTCTATAAGGACGGCGCCACCAATGCCGACGGCGACATCCTGTCGCGCGAATCCAATGCCTATTCCTGGCTGCGCCACACGATCGAGGCTCTGGCCGAGGGCGACAGCCCGGAAGAATTCCTCGAGCACACCAAGCTCGAGCTCTTCCAGGATCAGGTCTTCTGCTTCACGCCGAAGGGCAAGCTCATTGCCCTGCCGCGTGGCGCCACCCCGATCGATTTCGCCTATGCGGTGCACACCAATATCGGCGACACCACGGTCGGCGCCAAGATCAACGGCCGCATCATGCCGTTGGTGACGCGGCTTGCCAATGGCGACGAAGTGGAGATCATCCGCTCCGGCGTCCAGGTCCCGCCGGCTGCCTGGGAGGAGATCGTCGTCACCGGCAAGGCGCGCGCCGCCATCCGCCGCGCCACCCGCATGGCGATCCGCAAGCAATATGCCGGCCTCGGCCACCGCATTCTCGAGCGCACCTTCGACAGGGCCGGCAAGATCTTCTCGCGTGAGGCGATGAAGCCGGCGCTGCACCGTCTCGGCCAGAAGGATGTCGAGGATGCGATCGCCGCCGTCGGTCGCGGCGAGATGTCCTCGCTCGATGTGCTGCGCGCCGTCTATCCCGACCATCAGGACGAGCGCGTCACCGTCAAGCCCTCCGGCGACGACGGCTGGTTCAACGTCCGCAGCGCCGCCGGCATGATCTTCAAGATCCCGGGCAAGGCCAAGCCCGGTCTCGACGGCAGCCATCCGGAAGTCGACACCGACGTCGATATCGGGCCGATCCGCGGCCTGTCCGGCAATGTCGACGTCAAGTTCGCGTCGACAGGCGCCGTGCCCGGCGATCGCATCGTCGGCATCATGGATCAGGGTAAGGGCATCACCATCTATCCGATCCAGTCGCCGAGCCTGCAGCGTTTCGACGATCAGCCCGATCGTTGGATCGACGTCCGCTGGGATCTGGATGAGGCCAACAAGTCGCGTTTCATGGCGCGCATCATGGTCAATGGGTTGAATGAACCCGGCACGCTCGCCAAGGTCGCCCAGACGGTTGCAGGCCTCGACGTCAATATCCGCTTGTTGAACACGGTGCGGGTCGCTGCCGATTTCACCGAAATGATGCTCGAGGTCGAGGTTTGGGACCTGCGTCAGCTCAATCAATTGCTCGCCCAGATGAAGGATCTGGATTGCATCGCCACGGTGCGGCGGCTCTACGAGTAGGCTTTGTTAAGCCTGTCTCGTGCTTGATCGGAAAATTGCACATTTTGTGATCGTTTTGTGGTCGCGACAGCGCATCCAAAAGGCAAGCAATGCAGACAACGCATGGCTGTCTCCATGTTGCGGCGGTGGTAATTAACCTTTGCCGGGACTATCTTCTGGTCATCGAAACGCAAACAGAAGATGAGACAAGGTAATGTTTGACCCTATCAGGAAAATTGCTCGCGCCCTTCGCGCCCCGACTGCCCAGGAACGTGAAATGGCCTATTTGAACGGCTCGTTCGATCGTATCGATCTCGAGTTTCGTCAGCGCCAGGTCGATCGCGGTCTGTTCCGTAATCGCTGATACTGGACTTTTATACTTGAGATGAGTGAGGGACGTTATCCATAGCGGACGCCCCTCGGCGTGAAGAAGCTCCTCGCTGCTGAGCGGAGCTGAGTTGTTTTTTCGGCGGTAGCATTTTGCCGCTCTTGTCATGGTCATGTGCGCTGCACTAAATACCGGCCATGTTGTTTCGCCGTCGCAAACCCGCCGGATTCAAGGAAAAGATGCGAGAGCTTCTATGGCCTCGCAAAGGTTTCCTTCGCCCGATCCGTTATCTCTCAATGCGCATCCTGCGCCTGAGCGCTTCGCCGCATGCGGTTGCGGCCGGCGTCGCTGCGGGCGTCTTCGTCTCGTGGACGCCTTTCATTGGCGTGCATTTCATCATGGCGTTTGTCATCACCTATTTCCTCTCCGGAAGCATGGTGGCCGCTGCCCTCGGTTGCGCCGCCTTCGGCAATCCGCTGACCTATCCCTTCATCTGGGGCATCACCTGGGAGATCGGTCATCTGCTGCTCAGCCGTGAGGATCATCTGGCCGGTCAGACGGTCGATCTGGCCGCCCTCTTTCACAAGCTGAATTTCATGGAGCTATGGAAGCCGGTGCTGGAGCCGATGCTGGTCGGCGCCATTCCTCCGGCCACCGTCACCTCCGTTGCGCTCTATGCGCTGACATTCTACACCGTGAAGGGTTTTCAGACGCGCCGCCACACACGGCTGTTGGAGCGGGCGCGTCTGCGTCTGGCAAGCCCTGCCGGCGACATGCCGAGCGTATGAACCTCATCAAGAATTCTTAAGCGACGGAAGGTTCCCGAATGATCATCGGCATTGGCAGCGATCTGATCGACATTCGCCGCGTCGAGAAATCCATCGAACGCTTCGGCGACCGCTTCACCCATCGCTGCTTCACCGAGATCGAGCGCGCGCGGTCTGACCGCCGGGCAAATCGCGGCGCATCCTACGCCAAACGTTTCGCCGCCAAGGAGGCCTGTTCCAAGGCGCTCGGCACCGGCATCGCCCAGGGCGTCTTCTGGAAGGATATGGGCGTCGTTAATTTGCCGAGCGGCAAGCCGACCATGGTTTTGTCGGGTGCTGCCGCCCTGATCCTCGAATCGATGCTGCCTGCGGGCCATAGGCCCGCCATTCATTTGACAATAACGGATGATTATCCCTTGGCGCAGGCCTTCGTGATTATCGAAGCGTTGCCCGAGAACCTCTGATCGTGCTCTCGGAAGCGATTGACGCCACCTCGGAAGCGGTCAACGAGACCACGGAAGCGTTTCAACGCGACCTCTCGTCGCTTTTGGCGTTGTCGCCATTGCCGCAACCGGCCGAAGCCGCTAGAGAGAACGACAGAAAAATTGCGCCGTCGCGGCGTCTTGAAGGAATAAGACTGCGTGTCCGAAAAAGTCCAAGCCAAGCCGAATGCCCTCTGGGAAAACATCAAAGTCATCATCCAGGCGCTGATTTTGGCGATGGTGATCCGAACGGTGCTGTTCCAGCCCTTTACGATTCCGTCCGGTTCGATGATGCCGACGTTGCTCGTCGGCGATTACATCTTCGTCAATAAGTTCGCTTACGGCTATTCGAAATATTCGCTGCCCTTCTCGCCCGACATCTTCAGCGGCCGCCTGTTCGGCGCCGACCCGAAGCGTGGCGACATCGTCGTCTTCCGCTTCCCGCCGAATCCCGAGGTCGATTACATCAAGCGCTGCGTCGGCCTGCCGGGCGATCACATCCAGGTGACCGACGGCGTGCTCTACGTCAACGGAAAGCCGGTGCCGAAAGTGGCGGACGGTACGTTTACGTCGGATTACAAGCTCGATCCGGGCGCCGATGTGCCGGTCTTCCGCGAAACACTCGACAACGGCAAGACCTACGACACGCTTGATCAGTCTCCTGTGTCGCGCGGCGATAACACCCGTGAATTCATTGTTCCGGAAGGCCATTATTTCATGATGGGCGACAACCGCGACAACTCGCTCGACAGCCGCTTTGACGTGGGCTTCGTGCCGGCCGAAAATCTTGTCGGCCGCGCCAGCGTGATCTTCTTCTCGCTCGGCAACGACACCTCCTTCCGCGAAATCTGGAAGTGGCCGACGAACATGCGTTGGGACCGCCTCTTCAAGGTTGTTGAATGAGTAAGGCGCAGACGCTTTCTGCGGCGGACCGCGCAAAGCTTGAAGGCCTGATCGGTCACGACTTCGCCGAAAAGGAACGCCTCGACCGGGCGCTGACCCATGCCAGCGCCCGCACGGAAAAGGGCGGCAATTACGAACGGCTGGAATTCCTCGGCGACAGGGTCCTCGGGCTCTGCATCGCCGAACTGTTGTTTCGTACCTTCGGCACGGCGGGGGAAGGCGAACTCTCGGTGCGCCTCAACCAGCTCGTCAGCGCTGAAACCTGCGCGGCGGTTGCCGACGAACTCAATCTTCACCTCTATATCCGCACCGGCGCCGATGTGAAGAAATTGACCGGCAAGCGCATGATGAACGTGCGCGCCGACGTCGTCGAAAGCCTGATCGCCGCAATCTACCTCGACGGCGGCCTTGAAGTCGCGCGCCGCTTCATCCTGCGCTACTGGCAGGGCAGGGCGGTCAGGGCCGATGGCGCCAAGCGCGACGCCAAGACCGAGCTGCAGGAATGGTCGCACGCAAAATTCGGCGTCACGCCCAACTACCGGGTTGATGAACGCAGCGGACCGGATCATGATCCGCGCTTCAAGGTGACGGTGGAAGTTGCTGGCATAAAGCCGGAAACCGGCGTAGAGCGGTCCAAACGTGCCGCCGAACAGGTTGCGGCGACCAAGATGCTCGAGCGCGAAGGCATTTGGCAGCAATCGCCTGCCGGAAACTGACGGGACAATGACACAAGAAGAAGATATCGCGGCCGAAGCTGCCGCAGAAACCAGTGGTCCGACGCATTCGGGCTTCGTCGCGCTGATCGGGCCGACCAACGCCGGCAAGTCGACGCTGGTCAACCGCCTCGTCGGCGCCAAGGTGTCGATCGTCAGCCATAAGGTGCAGACGACGCGCGCCATCGTCCGCGGCATCGCCATCCACGACAACGCTCAGATCGTCTTCATGGATACGCCGGGTATCTTCAAGCCGCGCCGCCGGCTCGACCGCGCCATGGTGACCTCGGCCTGGGGCGGCGCCAAGGATGCCGATCTGATCGTGCTGCTGATCGATAGCGAGCGCGGCCTGCGCGGCGATGCCGAGGCCATCCTCGAAGGCCTCAAGGAAGTCCGGCAGCCGAAAATCCTGCTGCTGAACAAGATCGACCGGGTCAATCGCGAGGATCTGCTGGCGCTGGCCGCGAGCGCCAACGAGAAGATCGCGTTCGAACGCACCTTTATGATCTCGGCCGAAAACGGTTCCGGCTGCGACGATGTCATGGACTATCTGGCCAGCACGCTGCCGGAGGGGCCGTGGTACTATCCGGAAGACCAGATCTCCGATCTGCCGATGCGCCAGCTCGCTGCCGAAATCACCCGCGAGAAGCTGTTTCTGCGCCTGCATCAGGAGCTTCCCTACGCCTCGCATGTCGAAACGGAGAAGTGGGAAGAGCGCAAGGACGGCTCGGTGCGTATCGAGCAGGTGATCTATCTCGAGCGTGACAGCCAGAAGAAGATCGCGCTCGGCAAGGGTGGTGAAACCATCAAGGCGATCTCGACCGCCTCGCGCAAGGAGCTGTCGGAGATCCTCGAGCAGCCGGTCCATCTCTTCCTGTTCGTCAAGGTTCGCGAGAATTGGGGGGATGATCCCGAACGATTCCGCGAAATGGGCCTCGATTTCCCGAAATAGCCAAGGCAGGGATTTCGCCCGGCAGGCGCCAGCCCCTTGTTTCCGCATTAAAAATGCGCCTGGCGTGGAACAAATCCAAGCCTTGCGCATTTCTTGCCGAACGGCGCGCCCGCGAAGGCGCGCCGGTTTTGCGGCGGCAAGGGCAAACATGGCGACGTCGAGATCGATCAATTCTTTCAAGACCCCTTGCCAGCAATGTCCTTTGCGGCCGCTGCCGCATTTCAGGGAATTCAGCCGCGATGAGCTGGAATTCGTCTCGACCTTCAAGAGGGGAGAGCTGGCCGTCGACGCTGGTTCCACCATCCTTGTCGAGGGCGCCCACAGCGCTCACCTCTTCACCGTGCTTGCCGGCTGGGGTTTTCGCTACAAGATGCTGGAGGACGGACGCCGCCAGATTCTGAATTATATCATGCCGGGCGACCTGATCGGTCTGCAGGGAACGATCGCCGGCGAGATGCAGCATTCGGTCGAAGCGCTCTCAACGGTTTCCCTTTGCGTCTTCGAGCGCGACAGGCTGATGACGCTCTACAACAAACACCCCTCGCTCGCCTTCGACATCACCTGGATCGCGGCGCGCGAGGAACGCATCCTGGACGAGCATCTGCTCTCCATCGGCCGCCGCACAGCGCTGGAAAGAGCCGCCTACCTGATCGCTTTTTTGTTTGAGCGTGGCCGGAAGCTTAACCTCTTCAGTGGCCGCACATTCATTCCCATCACCCAGCAGCACATTGCCGACACGCTTGGCCTTTCCATCGTTCACACCAACAAGACTTTGAAAAAGCTCGGTGAACGTGGGCTGATCCGCTGGCAGGAGCGCGGCTGCGAGGTGCTGAACGGCGAGGAATTGATGACCATATCCGGCTGGGAAGGGCTCGGGGAAAGCAAACGTCCCTTCATCTGATCGTCGCCGGATGACGATATCGCGAAAGAGCTCTGGAGCCTGCCCGGTTTCTCAGCGTCATGCCGTGGCCAACCCGCTTGCTTATGTCTTTTTTAAATGCGCATTAGCGGCAGGGAAAATAAGGTTGGCCGTCATCGTTCCTCCGATTTGATTCTTATCGACCGGGCAGAAAAATGTTTTATTCAAAGATGGTGGCGGAATTCACCGATAGCGTGCCATGCGGGGCACCGGAGGGCAATGATGTTGGCGAAACAGCCGGGGCGCTGCGACAGGCGTCCGACGGAGGGCATGGATTGATGAGCGCAATCCGTGTTCTGGTTCTGGAAGACAGTCTGATCATCGCGATGGAGGCGGAGGATATGCTGCGCCTTGCCGGCGTCGAAAGCATCGATATCGTCGGCAGCGTGGAACAGGCAAAGGCTGCCATCTCGGCGGAGACATATGATTTCGCCCTTCTCGACGTCAATCTCGGCGAGGGCATGAGCTTCGGATTTGCCCGTCATCTCCTCGATATCGGCATACCCTTCGGCTTCGTCAGCGGCTATTCCGATACGGGCGATTTCCCGCCCGACCTGCAGTCCATTCCGCTTTTGGTGAAGCCTTTCGACGAAACGGCGATGCGTGAATTCCTGCTGAGGCTTTTCCCGGCTGTCGCCTGACGCGGTCCATGACTGCAGCGGGGGCGATGACAGCAGTCAGGCCTTGGATTAGGATGGATTCGTCAGCGGTGAGGACTTCTTTCGATGCAGTGGCAGGACCATGCGATCATCCTGGGCGTGAAGCGCCACGGTGAGACGAGCGTCATCGCCGAGGTGATGACACGTGATCGCGGCCGCCATCTCGGCCTGGTGCGTTCCGGCCGCTCGCGCGCCATGCAGCCGGTACTGCAGGCTGGCAATGCCGTCGAGGTCCTCTGGCGTGCCCGGTTGGACGAGCATCTCGGTGAATTCCGCGTCGAGCCGGTGACGCTGCGCGCCGCCCGCCTGATGGAAACGGCGACCGCCGTTTACGGTGTCCAGGCGATGGGCGCGCTGCTGCGGCTGCTGCCGGAGCGAGATCCGCATCCGCACCTCTTCGATGCGCTGGAGGTCATCCTCGATCACCTGCACAACCCGGCCGATGCCGGCGAGCTTTTCGTGCGTTTCGAACTTGCGGTGCTGAACGATCTCGGCTTCGGCCTCGATCTTGCCGAATGTGCCGCGACCGGCGCCCGTTCCGATCTCGCTTATGTCTCGCCGAAATCCGGCCGCGCCGTCAGCCGCAGCGCCGGCGCCCCCTGGGCGGACAAGATGCTGCTGCTGCCGCCTTTCCTCAGCATCGAAGGCAATCAAGCGGCCGATTTCGATAGTCTCGCAGCCGCATTCCGTCTGACGGGATTTTTTCTGCATCGCCACGTCTATGAACCGCGCGGCATCGAAGCCGTGGCAGCCCGCGACGGCTTTGTTCAGGCGGCCCTTAAAGCGCTCAATCCAGCCTTGCGGACGCTTTCCGCTGCGGATGGTATTTCCGCCTGACCTTTTCTCCGGGGCATTTTTTACCCGTGCAAAACATCCTCCGGATTTGGCGGTTTACCCGCATGGGAGCTCTTCCTATGTCTTGGAGACGCCAATCGAGGAGGATCTCATGCTGACCAAAACCGCATCACCAACGACGATCACGCTCTGGAACGGCCGCGAAATTCCGCGTCTCGGCATGGGATGCTGGGCGATCGGCGGTCCCTTCTTCGCCGGTGACATGCCGCTTGGCTGGGGCGAAGTCGACGACGATGAATCGGTCGAAGCGATCGACCGCGCGATCGAACTCGGCATCCGCTTCTTCGATACGGCCTCGAACTATGGCGCCGGCCATTCGGAGGAGGTGCTCGGTCGGGCGATCGGCAATCGCGACGATATCGTCGTCGCCACCAAGTTCGGCTTTGCCACCGATCCGCAGACCAAGCAGGCAACGGGCGCCTTCGCCGATGAGGCCTTCATCCGTCGTTCGGTCGAGACCTCGCTGCGTCGTCTCAAGCGCGACCGCCTCGATCTCCTGCAGTTCCACATCAATGACTTTCCGCTGGAACAGTCGGATGCCGTCTTCGATACACTGGAAGCGCTGCGCGCCGAAGGCAAGATCGATGCGTTCGGCTGGAGCACCGATTTTCCCGATCGTGCCGCCCGCCATGCCGGCCGCCAGGGTTATGTCTCCGTGCAGCATACGATGAACGTCTTCGAACCCGTGCCGGAGATGATTGCGGTGATCGAAGGGAAGGGGCTGATCTCCATCAATCGCGGTCCGCTGGCCATGGGGCTCCTGACGGGCAAGTTCACCGCCGACAAGGCAGTGGGCGCCAAGGATGTACGCGGCGCGGCCCTCGACTGGATGGTCTATTTCAAGGACGGGCGCATGGCCCCGGAATTTGCCGCAAGGCTCGATGCCGTCCGCGATCTCCTGACATCGGGCGGCCGCACGCTGACACAGGGGGCGCTTGCCTGGCTCTGGGCGAGGTCGCCGCGCACCCTGCCCATTCCCGGTTTCCGCACCGTCGCCCAGGTGGAGGAAAATGCCGGCGCGCTGGAGAAGGGTCCGCTATCAGCTGATATCATGGCCGGGATCGACGCCGCACTCGGGCATGCGTGAAGGTTGGTCACACTCCCCCACGCTCCCTCATTACTGTGCTCGTCACAGGAATCCAGCCACCGCGCGTCGGCGCCCAAGGATTTGGGCGCACTGGATTCCCGGGACGAGCACAGGAAGAGAGGGAGAACGTTACAGCGCGTGCGGAACAAAGCAGCCTACCGCATTCGACTCGACCTACGCTCGTGCGCGAACCTTCAATGGCCAGCCCTCCGGCCGAGCCTCGATGATCTTCACCTCGTCGCCGATCGTGATCCTGCCGCTGCCGCGCGGCGTCACATTCCAGCCGAACAGCGGGCCGGGCACGCGGCGGTCGGCCGACATGCGGATGCGGCCCATGGCCGGCATCGGGTTGGCCACCTCGCGTGAGCCGGTCAGCTGGTCCTGCGTCGTCATGATGCAGCGCGAACAGGGTTTGACGAGATCGAAGCGGATGCCTGATATTTCGATCGCCGCCCAGCGATCCTCGGGCCAGGCCTCGTCGATATCGATGACGATATTTGGACGGAAGCGTTCCATGCCGACGCTGCCTTCGCCATGGGCGGCGAGATTGGCGTTCAGCGCCTTCAGCGAACCGGTCGTCGTCACCAGGATCTGGTAGCCGTCGGTGAATGTGACCGGCGTGCCTTCGCCAGCCCATTCGGCATTCGCCGTCCGCCGCGCCTGCCCGTCGAAGAAGACCAGCCGCACCTCGCGGCCAAGCCATTCGGAAAGCCGGCGGTTGCTGTCGGGATCGGCGACGGCGGCGCTGACGGTCGATTTCCACACGGTCACATCCATGCGGGTGTCGGACCGAGGCGGCGGCACCGATAGTTCAGGCCCTCCCTCCATCAGCACCCGAAAGGCGCCGGGTTCCGGCCGCAGCGCGATGCGCGCGAGATCCGGCAATTCGCGCTGGGTGATGAAGTGCCCCTCGGGATCGGTGATCATCGCCCGCCGGTCGCCGGACAGTCCGTGGGCATCGATGTCGGCGGCGGGCAGCGCAATGCCGCGGGCACTCTTGAGCGGGTAGATGAAGAGGTCGCTGATACGCATGCCGTTCTCCTGGATCTCGTGCTCTAAAGCGCGTCACGAACTTTCAGATTTGCTCGTCGCGCTTTGGCTTCTTGTTTTACGCCTGTCGTTATCGCAAAGCCGCGGCACAGTTTTGCGCGACAGGCGCTAGATTTCATCCATGAATGCCGAGAGGAAATCGCGCAGGCTTTTGTCGCGCGCGGCCGCCAGCCTGCGGCCGGTCTCGGTCTGGAACCCTTCCGCCAGCTTGAACAGCTTCGTCTGGAAGTGGTCAATGGCATAACGCTTATCGTCGAGCGGGCGGTGTTCCGCCGCCGGATCGAACGGATCGTAGAGCCCCGATCCCAGTCGTCCGGCGATATAAAAACAGCGGGCGGCGCCGACCATGCCGATTGCGTCCAGCCGGTCGGCATCCTGCAGGATCTTCGCCTCCAGGGTCTGTGGCGCCACCCCGGCCGAAAAACTATGCGCGGTGATTGCATGCGCCGCAGCCTCGATATCCCTGCCGCTCCAGCCGAGGTCCGCCAGGATCGCCGATGCTTTTTCCGCCGCCAAGGCCGATGCTTTTGCCCGCAGCGGCGAATTCTTCTCGACGGCGACGCAGTCGTGCAGCAGCACGGAAGCGGCAAGAATCCGCCCGTCGCCGCCTTCTCCAGCATGGATGCGCATGGCGTTGCGAAAGACGCGCAGGATATGGGCAAGATCGTGCGAGCCGTCGTCGCCATCGGCCGCATGCGCAATTAGCGCCGCCGCCAGCGTTTCATGAGGGGAGAAGGCTTCAGCCTCGAACATCGCGCCACCTGTCATGAGGAAGATTAAAGCATCGGCTGCAAGCCAACACCGCCAAGCATGCGACAGGGACGCCGCCGCAATCGCCGTCGATTTTCTAGCGGCTTGCCGTGCGAGTCGCAATCGCGCCGATCTCAGCGCCTGGTTTCAGGAAGACGCATCACGCCGCCGTTCTCGGCGGCAGGGAGAGAAGGTGGGGCACGTCGCGCGCCGGTCTCGGTGGACTGATATGGTAGCCCTGGATCTCGTCGCATTCCTCGCATTCGAGCAGCGTCAGCTGCGCGGCCGTCTCGACGCCCTCGACGGTGACGCGCATGCCGAGCGCATCGCCGAGCAGGATGATCGCGTGCATGAGCGCATGCGCTTCCTTGTTGCCGGCGATGTCGCTGACGAAGGACTTGTCGATCTTGATCTTGTCGAAGGGAAAGCTGGAGAGATAGCTCAGCGAGGAATAGCCGGTGCCGAAATCGTCCATCGAAATGCGGATGCCGCGCTCCTTCAGCGCATGCAGGATCGGCAGCACCTCGTCGAGATTCTCCATCAGCACGCTCTCGGTGATTTCGAGTTCGAGCCGCGACGGCGACAACGAGGCGGCGGCAAGCGCTTCGCCGACGTCCTTGGTCAGGTCGCTGCCGCTGAATTGGATTGCGGAAACGTTGACGGCGACCTTGATGTCTTCCGGCCATTGCGCCGCATCGCTGCAGGCTCGGCGCAGAACCCAGCGGCCGATATCGACGATGAGGCCGACTTCTTCGGCTAGCGGAATGAAATCCATCGGCGGGACGCGGCCGCGGACGGGGTGATTCCAGCGGATGAGAGCCTCGAAGCCGCAGATGCGCCGTTGCGAGAGGTCATAGAGCGGCTGGTAATGCAGCTCGAATTCGTCGTTCTCAACGGCCGCTCTGAGATCTGCCTCGAGCGCGTGGCGCAGTTGCATCTGCGCTTCCATCTGACTGTCGAAGAAACGCTGGCGTTTGCGCCCGTCGGCCTTGGCATGCGACAGCGCCACGCCGGCATGCTTCAGCAGGATATCGGTTTCCTCGCCATCACCAGGGGCAATTGCGATCCCCATGGAGACGCTGAGCTCCACTTGTTTCTCGCCGTGGAAAAATGGCTCCGAAAGCTCGTCGCGGATCTGCTCGGCTAGGGTGGTCACGTTCCACGGCTGCTGTCTGCCTGCCTGCAGGATGGCGAATTCATCCGAGCCGAGGCGCGCCAGGACGTTCTTTGAACCGGCCAGGGCTCGGATCCGCTCGGCGACCTGTTGCAGGATCTTGTCGCCGACCGATACGCCCATCGTATTGTTGATCGATTTGAATCGGTCGAGATTGAGGTGAACGAGGGCAATCTGTCCGTCCGGCTTGCGCTCGATGAGCGCCGCATCGACCTGCTCGCGGAAATGGATACGGTTCGGAAGGCCGGTCAACGGATCATGGTGGGCGAGATAGGTGATACGCTCGGCCGCTTTTCGATCCTCGGTAATATCGGCATGCATGGCGATGCTGCTGCCGTCGGCAAGGATGGTCACCATGCTCTGGATGGTGCGGCCGTCGTCCATCAGCCACTCGCGTCGACGGATACTGCCGCTTGTTGCGATCGCGGCGGAATGTCGGCCGATCCGCCGGCCGGACTTGGCGCCGGCGCCCTCCGCACCGCGCATTTTGGCGATGAGATCGGTGATGGTCGCGCCGACGGTGACATCGTCCTGCGTCAGGCCGAAGAGTTGAGCGAAGCGAATGTTGGAAAGCGTCAGCCGCTGATCTGCGTCGAAGACGCTAAGGCCGAGTGGCAGATTGTTGAGAATGATTTCGAAGAGTCTCTGCTGTCCGTCGAACGCCTGGCTGAGGGCGGATATATTGCCTCTCAGCGCATGGTTTTCCTGAAGCAGGGTTTCCGCGCTTCGCTCGACTTCGTCATAGTCACTTTCATGGACGCGATAGGTCGCGATCACAAGCTCCATCAGACGCTGCGCATCGACCGATCCATCGGCCGTCACGGCCTGGCTGCATTGCTGCCAGAAGAGCGCTTCAGCTTTCATGGAGATGCTTCCGGCAGGACGGCTGCGGCGGTATTGGTAGTCTCTTGTTGATGGACGTACCTCATGGCGTCGGAAAGCCTTTCCAAAATGAACATTGAATTGATTTTTTATAGGTTAAACGCCTGGGTGGTGTCTCGTGACACCTATTCTGGATGGGCCGGATTAATATTCGGTTGCAGTGCAGCAGCGACGGCACGTCGTTAGACTTTTGTTTTATATGTGAAAAATCGCTGAAATACCGCGAGGTCCCCTTCATTCGACGCAGGCGGAAGGCTGGCGTCACGGCATTCCGTTAACCGTTGTCAATCATCGTTAATAAGAAGTTAACAACTTATTGACGCACTGCGCAAATCAGTTTAACCAGCGAGTCAACAGTGATTTTCCACCTTCGTATTGCGTACAAACACCACCGGCAAAAGGCGGTGAATGGAGGTTTGTATGACCAGCACCACATCCGTTTCCGATACTTCATATGCTTATCTGGCGACGCTTTCCCGGCTTGATTCCAATGGCGACGGCGTCCTCAGCCGCGGCGAACGCGCCGCCGATGAGAAGCCCGGCATCATCAAGGAACTCCTGGAAGACGACAGGACCAACGAGACCCAGCCGAGATTTTCCGGCAGCCTGATTGCGCTGATGATGGACACGCGTGACAGCGGCACAGCAAGCAATATCGCCGTTCCCTATCCTTTGCAGCAGACTGCGCCAGCCTCGGGTGAGCAGTCGGACGTGGTCTACCGCAATACCTACGGCCAGTTCGATTTTAACGCCGTCGCCTGATCCACTCCCGAATCGGGCGATCTGCAAGCCGGCCGTTTGGCCGGCTTTTGCTGTCTGAGGTCCCTCGATCAGGAACACCTTCCGGGCTGACACGTTCAGAAGGACAACCGGACGGAAGGAGATCTCCATGAAAGCCATGTGCACCATCGCCGCCCTGAGCCTGCTTGCCGTTGCATTGCCGGCGGGCGCTCAGGACAAGCAGACGGCGATCGCCAATTTCGTCGGCAAGGACGGCAAGGAAGACGGCCGCGCGCAGCTGACGGCTGCCGCCAATGGCGGCGTCCTGATCGAAGTCGAGATATCGGGACTGCCGGCGAACAAATGGGTGGCCTTCCATGTTCATGAGACCGGCCGCTGCGACGCGGCAACTCACCACGAATCGGCCGGCGGCCACTTCAACCCCGGGAAGGCCGAGCACGGCATCCTTGCCGCCAAGGGGCCGCATGCCGGCGATCTGCCCAATCAATATGTCGGACAGGACGGGATACTCCGGGCGCAGGTCTTCGACAGCATGGTCACGCTCGACGGCAAGACAGACGGCATTCGCGGCCGCGCATTGATGGTGCACGCCAATTCGGATGATTATCGCAGCCAGCCTTCCGGTGATGCCGGAGAAAGGTTGTCCTGCGGCGTCATCCAATAACCGGCTGGCACAAGTTCCTCAGTCGGAATCGATTGGGCATAAATTCTGCATGTCTTATTGCCGCGTCGGCGCCGGCTTTTGGCCGTCGCCCGGCCGCTGGAGATGTTTGCCGGGGCAGCGTCCGATACATCCGCTACTACGGCCGGTTTGTCGTTTGCCTTCTCGTCGAAGGCGAGTTTTACCCGCTTGACCATGTCACGGCTGACCACCCACCAGTCACCGGTCTTTGCCCAGTAGCGCAGCGTCACGACGATCGCGTTGTCGCCGATACTGTCGATGAAGACGCTTGGTGCCGGTGATGGCAGCACCCGCGAATCGGCTTTGGCCAGACCCATCAATCTTTCCATCGCCTGATCGAGGTCATCCTCATCGGCGACCTTGATCTTCAGTTCGTTCTGCCGGGTGGCCTCGCGGCTGAAATTGGTGATCGGCGTATTCCAGAGCGTCGAATTCGGCGCCAGCCGATAAAGTCCGTCGGTGGTTCTGAGTTCGGTTGCAAACAATCCGATTTCACGCACCGTGCCGGCGACGCTGCTGGTCTCGATATATTCGCCGACGCGGAACGGCCTGAGGATCAGGAGCATGATGCCGGCGGCGATATTCTGCAGCGTCCCTTGCAGTGCCAGTCCGATCGCGAGGCCGGCTGCGCCGAGTGCCGCGATGATGGAAGCCGTCTGAACGCCGAATTGGCCGAGCACGGTGATGAACACCAGGATGAGCAGTGCGTAGCGCAGCACATTGGTGAAGAATCGCGCCAGCGTCTCGTCTATGCCATGGACGCGCGACAGGCCTTCATAGGCCCAGCGGCTGGCAAAACCGGCAAGTGTCCAGCCGAGAACAAGCAGGATCACCGCCCCGAGGACGGAGAAGGAATATTGCACCGCCAGCGCGCTCGCCTGGCTGAGCGCCGTTTGCGTGGCGAGAAGGACATCGGCTGCCTGTTGTTCCATGATCTGGCCCTGTCGTTGTGCTTGATCGGGGCCTAGATGGAGCGGCTGGCGGCAGCGTCAACCGCAGGCGGCATCCCGGATCGCCAGCACGAAGGGCGCGTTGCCGTCGGCATCAGCACCGCGTCCGATTGCTCGAACCGCTGCAACCAGCCGGCCGCCGCGGTTCAGCAGGGTGTCGCCGATCTCGATCAGCCGGGCATTCGGAGTGGCGAAAGGCGAGGCGGTTCGCAGCCGGCGGGCAAGGCCTTCCTCGCTCTGCTCGGGTGCAAGCGAAAGGGCTGCGATCAGGGCTGCCGCCGGCGATCGCGACACGCCCATCCAGCAATGGATGAGCAGCGGCGTCTCCTGCCGCCACGATGCGGCAAAGTCGATAAGCCCGCGGACATGCGTCTCGTCGGGCGCCACGAGACCGCCGGTACCCTTGAAGGCGATGTCGTTCATCGCAAGTGTCAGATGACGATCGGCCGCGATCACGCCCGGTCGGTGAAAAGCCTGTTCCCTGGCGATCAGGCTGATCATGTCACGCGCCTTATGGCGCACGGCCATCTCCGTGATGCGCGACAGCGGTGAGACGACGATGAAGCTCACGATACCATCTCCCGCTCGGCTTCGATTGCCGCGAAGCGCTCGCAGAACAGCCGCTGCGCTTCGACCGCCGGCAGCGGTTCCATCATCAGCATTTCCCTGCTGATGCCGCGCGGCTGGCCGAAGAATTTCTGCGCCTCGGCGGGCGTGAAGCCGGCGAGCACCGTCGCCTCGAAATAGGCGGCGATCGTGTCGGCCTTCTTGATTCGCTCCTTGAGGTCGCGCGAGGGATGTGGCGGCAGGCCGAAGCGCAGGTGCACGGCGGCCTCCAGCCGCGTTTCCACCGTCTTGTAGCCGCCGCCGACCACCGATTTGAACGGCGAGATCATATCGCCGATCACATATTCGGGCGCATCATGCAGCAGGGCCATCAGACACTCCTGCGGCCGGGCATCGTTGACGCGGCGGAAAATATCTTCGACGACGAGACTGTGCTGCGCCACCGAAAAAGCATGATCGCCCGACGTCTGGCCGTTCCAGCGGGCGACGCGCGCCAGCCCATGAGCGATGTCGGCGAGTTCGACGTCGAGCGGCGAGGGGTCGAGCAGGTCGAGCCTGCGCCCGGACAGCATGCGTTGCCAGGCACGCGGAGCTTTCGCCGCTGTCACGCGCTGGCCTCGTCGGCACTGGTGGGAAAGGCGAGGCCGGACCATTCCGGCAGGACCAGGGAAACGGGTGTTTCGCCGGCGAGCAGCGGCGTGCCTGCCGCCATCGCGGCGCCGGCGCGGTCGATACGCACGATCGCCAGTCCATGGTTGCCTTCGACCGAACCGAGTGTGCCCAGAGGCTTGCCGGCGGCGGTAATCTCGGTTCCGGTTCCCGGCAGGGCTGTGATGGCGGAAACGGTCACGACACGCCGGCGCGCGGTGCCGCGGTGCTGCATGCGCGAGACGACCTCCTGGCCGACATAGCAGCCCTTTCGGAAGGAGAGGCCGCCGTTGAAATCCATCAGCACGTCATGCGGGAAGGCGTCCTGCAGGGCGAAGTCCGATCCGGAGGTGACGATGCCGAGGCGGATCCGCAGCGCGTCGTAGAGCGCTTGCACGCCGTCGCCGTGTTTTCCCGCCCGGCGAATGAGTGTGACGCCCGCCTTGGCGAAGCGACTGTCCCAGGCGCCCTGGCTGCCTCGGGCGCCCTGGCTATCTTGGCCATTCTCGATCCTGTCGGCATCCTCGCCCCAGGAAACGGTGATACCTTGCTCGACGCGCGGCGCGAGCGTCACGGCGGCGCGCAGCTTGTACATCGTCAGCCGCTTGAGCAGGCCATCACGCTGGTCGGTGTCCGTTTCGATCGTGTAGCCGTCGCCCTCCCGCCAGATCATGAAATCGAACAGGATCTTGCCCTGCGGCGTCAGCAGCGCCCCGGGGCGGGCTTCGTCGGGCCCAAGCGCGGCGATATCGGTGGTGATCAGGTTCTGCAGGAAGGATTGGGCTTCCGCGCCGCTGACAGTGAGCAAGGAGCGGTTTTTCAGGAATACGGCTGGCATGGCGGAACCTGTCGCGTTGGTCATCGCTCAGAGGTATGTCTTCGCGAGGTGGATCGCAAGCGCCATGCGAGACGCCAAGGGCGCAGGCCGAAGCGCGTCAATCGCCGGCGGTGAAGAATTTCCATTTGCCGTCCGGCTTGATGCCGAGACGGTAGAAATTATAGCCGCCGAATTCCTGCATATCGGAAAGATCGCCTGCGGTGACGATGCGCAGCAGCTCGACGCGCTCCGGCGGCGTCAGCGACTTCAGATCCTTCTCGGCAAAATAGGGCCAGACATACATTTCATCGGGCGTGCCCTGGCCGACATGCACGAAGCCGGTCGAGATGATGTCGAGCATGATGGCGAGGATTTCGTCTCCGTCGGGATCACCGGAAAGATCCTTCAGCGTGCCGATCGGATCGTCGGTCGGCTCGCCTACAGTCACCTGAGTCTGCTCGGAGCCGGTGCCCATCAGCGGCCGCAGCCGTTCGAGATCGCCGGAGGCGGCCGCCTCGACGATCTGCTCGCGCATCTTGCGAACCGGCTCGGGTACCTTGCTGATGTCGTAGATCACCTCGACGGGCTTGGATGTATCCTGAGCGCTCGGCGTCTTGTCGACACCCTGATTGTTCTGGCTTTTAACCAGCGGATCGGCCATGGGAACGCCGGGAGTGGTTCCGCTCTGCGGCTGGCTCTGTGCCGGAGCGCTTCCCGGCGCAGCCGGGGCGTCATTGGCCGCCTGGCCGGGGATCTTGTGCAGTTCGGAAAGCGCGTAGGCTGCCGGCGCGAGGGAGATATTGCCGGCGGCGAGGCTGAATGCAAGCAGCACCGGCGCGAGCGGAATTCGCGAAACTTTCTCTTTACCGGTGCGCATCAAACTCTCTGATATCGATTATTGCAGGGTGCGGTTCGCGGAAAATTCGCCGGCAAGCATGCGCTCACGCAGCGAATCAAGCAGGGCTTCGGCGCTGCTTTCCCCGTGCAATCTGATCGTCTCTCTCAGCGCATGCGCAATAGCGGCATCAGCGATGATCTCAGTCTCGATTCCGTCGGCCATACCGTCGGCCCAAGCCTCGTTCTGGTATTCCAGAGCCGCCTGCATCTTTTCATGGACGATCATATCGTCGATCTCGTTGAGGCTTGCTTCCATTGTCTTTTCCTCAGAACTTCTCATGTCTTACCGCACTGTTAACAACACTAACAGCCTTTTCCCAAAACGACACGTCCGCATGCGAAAACAGGTTAATTAAACGTCAATTTCCAAAACGCGAGGTAATTTCTGTGGCGAGTGTTGCACCTTCGTTACGGTAGCGCTCTTCTGCCACGATGGCGGCCGGGGTGCAATCCGTATAGACGGAGGCAAAGGCGCGGTAGCCACGATTGAAGGCCGCCGTGAGCTTTTCCCTGCGCTGCTGTTCGCCTCCGGTCTCCGAATCGAGCAACTGCTGCATGCCGTTTCGCCATTCGTCGCCGCCTGCCGCCTTGCAGAGCGTTCTGAGATAATGCACCGAACCCAACACCTCGGCGAGCCGCGCCAGCTTGTCGTCATAGGGCACGATCACGGCCGGCGGCGGTGCAATCTCCTCCTGCGGAGGCGGCGTATTCTTGCCGCCCTGCGCCATGGTGGGGCCGGCGAGCGCGAGCAGGGCCAGGACAGGCAGGGGCAGGAAGACGCGTCGAACGGGAATCATGCTGATAGTTGATACGCTGAGCATGACGGCAACAAGGCGCCCCCGAAAATTTCCACTTCTATTCGCTGGCCGCCGGAGCACGATGCCGAACGATTTTCTTATGACATCAGGCTCCAACTTTTTAATCCAGGACAGGATTTGAGGCCGATCCGGCCGAATCATCCTGATCCAACCGCTCTGCGCATTCGAGCACGCTTTGCGGCACGGGCAGAAGCCGGATTTCGTCCACCGTGTACCAGCCCAGTGCGGCCGCATCGTCGGCGGCTTCCGCCACCGCGTCTCCGTCGGCCTCGACCCGAAAGACCGACAGGAGGAAATGGCTGCTGACGCTGCCATCGGCCGCATGTGTCTTCAGGTCATAAGTCGAAAACAGCCGCGGATTGCGCACCGAAATGCCGGTTTCCTCACGGAATTCCCGCAATGCCGTTTGCTCCGGCGTTTCGCCCGGTTCGCCGCGCCCGCCGGGAAAGGCATACATGTCGGCGGAAGGCGGATTGCGCCGCAACACCAGAAGGAAACGTCCATCGCGTTCAAGAATGGCGGAGGAGGCGGCTTTAGCGGTGGAGATCATGGGGCTGCTCTTGCTGTGACGGCCCATCCTATCTGATGAATATCGCTGAAGAAATGCGAAGGGCTCGAAAGGTGCTTCCGTGACCTACATCATCTATGCCTTTGCCGCGGTCTTCGAGATATCAGGCTGCTTTACCTTCTGGGCATGGCTGAAGCTCGAAAAGCCCCTCTGGTGGCTGGCGCCCGGCATGGTCTCGCTGGCGCTTTTCGCCTGGCTTCTGACGCTGGTACCGAGCGAAGCCGCCGGCCGCACCTTCGCAGCCTATGGCGGCATCTACATCGTGGCTTCGCTGGCCTGGCTCTGGCTGATCGAAGCCCGTGTGCCCGATCGCTATGATATCGGCGGAGCGCTGATCTGCCTTGCCGGCACGAGCCTCATTCTCTTTGGGCCGAGAGGCTGAGCATGTCCCGCAAAGCGGGCAGCAACTATCGCATCGCTGTTTCCGAAAATCGTTCCGCTTTCAGGCCGATAGGCTGGGCGCCTTGACCGGGCACGAGCCGGGTGCAAAGACAGACCGATGTGTGGACGTTTCGCCCTGACAATATCGAGCGCCGACCTGCGCGATTTCTTCTCCGGTCTTGATCTCGACGATTTTCCGGCGCGCTACAATATCGCGCCAACGCAGCCGATCCTTGTCGTTATGTCGGGCGAGGGCAGGGAGCAGGGCAGCAATTTGCCCGACCGGCGCGCCGTGCTCGTGCGCTGGGGCCTGACGCCCGGCTGGGTCAAGGATCCCCAGGACTTCCCGCTGCTGATTAATGCCCGATCCGAAACCGCGATCGGCAAGGCTTCCTTCCGCGCGGCCATGCGCCACCGCCGTGTGCTCATTCCAGCCTCCGGCTTCTACGAATGGCATCGCCCGTCCAAGGAAAGCGGCGAGCGGCCGCAGGCCTATTGGATCCGGCCGCGACGGGGCGGGGTCGTCGCCTTTGCCGGGCTGATGGAGACATGGTTTTCGGCCGATGGCTCGGAAGTCGATACCGGCGCGATCCTGACGACCTCGGCCAATGCAGGCATATCGGCAATCCATGATCGCATGCCCGTCGTCATCAAGCCCGAGGATTTTTCGCGCTGGCTCGATTGCAAGACGCAGGAGCCGCGCCAGGTGGTCGACCTGATGCGGCCCGTCCAGGACGATTTCTTCGAGGCCATCCCGGTCTCCGACAGGGTCAACAAGGTCGCGAATATGGGGCCGGACTTGCAGGAACCTGTCGTCGTCGAAAAGCCGCTGAAGGCGCCCGAGAAGCAAAGGCCCGACGACGGCCAGCTCAGTTTCTTCTGAAAACGGTATCCGCCATTTTCACTCGGCGCCCTATCCTTTCCGGTTGGAAGCGCAGCACGTTAGGCGGATTTCTTGACGCTGCCCGGCTTGTTCTTCGCCATCAGCGATGCTGCGACAACGGCCTTCAGGCCGACCGGGCGATAGTTGGCGGCGAGGTCAGGCTTGGCGGTCTGCTGTTCACCGGCACTGCTCTTCTTCGAAGTCACGATACTCTCCTTACCTGGATCTTCCCTGGGTATTTTGTTTTTTGAAGTTTCATCACGAATAGCGACAAAATGGGGACGCAGCTTATCAGGATTTGTAAACGCGCACCATAAATCGCGAGGCTTAACTGAAGCCTACGTTGGTTAATACTTACTGAAGGGAGCGGTTCCAGGAAAAGTGCGAAGGCAGTTTTTCTGGGGAAAGAGCGCGAAACAGTTTCCCCGGCCAAGCACAGACTTTTGCGGGGACCCTTCGCAACGAAGAGCGAGAAGCATTCCCGTCGGCCGGAAAAATCGGGAAATGCTCAAAGATCAGATGTGGCGGCCGATGTCGTCGTCGCCGACGCCGGGTTCCTCGATCGTCAGCGTTCCGTATTTGCGCCGCCATCTCCGCGCGCCGAAGGGAAGCGAAACGAGGTAGGCGGCAACGGTGAAAACCATCACCTCCCATGTGTAGCTCATCAGCAGAGCCACATAGAGCACGACGCCGAGCATCATCGGCAGCACGAGATCGCGCCGCAGGCGGCTGCCTTCCGATTTGCCGGACCAGACCGGCAGCCGGCTGATCAGCAGGAAGGCGATGGCGACGGTGTAGATCGACGAGAGATAGGCAAAGGTGCGATCCGTCACCAGCCCGAGGAAGCCGAGATAGACCGGCAGCAGCACCAGCATGGCGCCGGCTGGCGCCGGCACGCCGACGAAATATTCCGATTGCCAGCTCGCCTTGTTCTCGCGTTCGGCCATGACGTTGAAGCGCGCAAGGCGAAGCCCGGCGGCGATCGCATAGATCAGCGCGGCGATCCAGCCGAGCGAGCGGGCCTGGTCGAGTGCGAAGACATAGACGACGAGGGCGGGTGCGACGCCGAAATTGACGATGTCGGCAAGCGAATCCATCTGCGCCCCGAACTTCGAGGTCGCCTTCATCAGTCGTGCCACGCGCCCGTCGATGCCGTCGAGGAAGGCGGCGAGCAGCACCATCGAGACGGCGAGTTCGTAACGGTTTTCGAAAGCCAGCCGGATGCCGGTCAGCCCGGCGCAGATCGCCAGGATGGTGATGAGGTTCGGAAAGACGAGACGCAGCGGGATTTCGCGCAGCCGCGGGCCGCGGGCAGAATCATCCGGCCCATTGGGCTCGAAAGGCGGAAAAGGCGTTTCCATATCGCGTTCCAATCTTCCTAGCTGCGGCGGCTGATGACAGGACCCTTGGCGGAGGCGAATTCGGCGATAACAGTTTCCCCGGCAACCGCCGTCTGGCCGAGCGAGACACGCGGTGCCGCACCGGCCGGCAGGAACACGTCGAGCCGCGAGCCGAAACGGATCAGCCCGAAGCGCTCGCCGGCATCGACGGGCTCGTTGGGGTTTGCCCAGCAGAGGATACGCCGCGCCACGAGGCCGGCGATCTGCACGACGCCGATCTGGCCGTGGCGTGTTTCGATCACCAGCCCGTTGCGCTCGTTGTCCTCGCTCGCCTTGTCGAGTTCGGCATTGACGAAGCTGCCGGAGCGGTAGTTGATGCTGACGATGCGCCCGCGCATCGGCGCCCGGTTCACATGGCAGTTGAAAACATTCATGAACACCGAGATGCGCAGCATCGGCTCGGAGCCGAGGTTGAGCTCGGCCGGCGGCGTCACCATCTGGATCGCCGAGACCTTGCCGTCGGCGGGGGAGATCACCAGATCGTCGTCCTGCGGGGTCACGCGTTCGGGATCACGGAAGAAATAGGCGCACCACAGCGTGAAGATCATGCCGATCCAGAAGAGCGGCTTGAAGATCCAGCCCAGGATCAGCGACGCGACGAAGAAGGCGGCAACGAAGGGATAACCCTCCTTATGCACGGGGACGATCGTGTTGCGAACCGTGTTGAACAGGCTCATGCTGTCGGTCTCCTTGCGTTGTCGTTTTTTGCTGGTTAGCGAAAAACCGTCTCCGGGGCAATGCTGTGGCCCCGGCACTGGTTCCGACGCCGGGGTTCTGAACAACAAAAGCCCGCCGGCGCCGTTCTCCCTGTTCAGCTTTCTCCTGGGTTCAGCTGGCCGGAGCAAGCCGCGTGATCACGCCGAGATCGTCGCTTTCGCGCACCTGCTTCAGATGTTCCTCCGCCTGCGTCGCCTCGCGCTGGCGGTTCCACATCGAGGCATAGAGGCCGTTCTGTTCGAGCAGGGCGGCATGTGTCCCGCGCTCGGCGATCTCGCCGCTTTTCAAGACGATGATCTCGTCGGCGCCGATGACGGTCGACAGCCGGTGGGCAATGACCAGCGTCGTGCGGTTTTTCGACACCATGTCGAGCGCGGTCTGGATTTCCCGTTCCGTCGTCGTGTCGAGCGCCGATGTCGCCTCGTCGAGGATCAGGATCGGCGGCGCCTTCAGGATGGTGCGGGCGATCGCCACCCGCTGCTTCTCGCCGCCCGAAAGCTTCAGCCCGCGTTCGCCGACCTTGGTCTCGAACCCCTCGGGCAGCGCCTCGATGAAATGCGCGATCTGCGCCACCTCGGCCGCTGCAAAGACCTCGCCGTCGCTGGCCGACGTGCGGCCGTAGCGAATATTGTAGGCGACCGTGTCGTTGAAGAGCACGGTATCCTGCGGCACCATGCCGATATGAGAGCGCAGGCTCTTCTGCGTCACACCGCGGATATCCTGGCCGTCGACGGTGATCGTGCCGCTCTGGATATCGTAGAAGCGATAGAGCAGGCGCGACAGCGTCGATTTGCCGGCGCCCGACGGGCCGACGACGGCAACCGTCTTGCCGGCCGGCACCTCGAAGGAGATGCCCTTCAGGATCGGGCGGGCCGGGTCGTAGGCGAACTGCACGTCCTTGAAGGCGATCGCGCCCTGGCCGATCCGAAGCTCGGTCGCGTCAGGCGCGTCCTTGACCTCGGCCTTGACCTCCAGGAGATCGAACATCTGCTCGATGTCGGTCAGGCCCTGGCGGATTTCGCGGTAGACGAAGCCGATGAAGTTGAGCGGCGCGGAAAGCTGCAGCAGCATCGAATTGACGAAGACGAAATCGCCGACCGTCTGCTCGCCGCGCTGCACGGCCAGCGCCGACAGCACCAGCATGATCGTCGTGCCGATGCCGAAGATGACGCCTTGGCCGAAGTTCAGCCAGCCGAGCGACGTCCAGACATCGGTCGCCGCCTTCTCGTAGCGCTCCATCGACTTGTCGAAGCGTTTCGCCTCCATCTCTTCGTTGCCGAAATATTTGACGGTTTCGAAATTGAGCAGCGAGTCGATCGCCTTGGTGTTGGCGTCGGTATCACTGTCGTTCATCGATCGGCGGATGGCGATGCGCCAGTCGGAGGCGCGGATCGTGAACCAGATATAGGCCCAGACCGTAAAGGCGGTGACGGCGAGATAGGAGAAGCCGTAGCCCCACCAGAAGATCGCCGCCGTCAGCAGGAATTCGATGACGGTCGGAACCGAATTGAGGATCGTGAAGCGCACGATCGTTTCGATGCCTTTGGTGCCGCGCTCGATGATGCGCGAGAGGCCGCCGGTCTTGCGCTCCAGATGGAAACGCAGCGACAGCTCGTGCATGTGCACGAAGGTCCTGTAGGCGAGCTGGCGCACCGCATGCTGCCCGACGCTGGCAAACAGCGCATCGCGCAGCTGGTTGAGGCCGAGCTGGATCAGCCGGGTGACGTTATAGGCGATGACAAGCGCGATGGCGCCGGCAAGCAGCGGCGGCACGGTGCCGGCAAGATCCATCCTGCCGTTCAAAGCATCGGTCGACCACTTGAAGAAATAGGGGACGAGCAGCAGCACGAACTTGGAGATCAGCAGGAAGACCGAGGCCCAGACGACGCGCATCTTCAGGTCGGTGCGGCCGGCCGGCCACATATAGGGCCAGAGGTTGAGCAGCGTCTGCAGCAGGTTGGATTCCGAGACTGTCTTGCTGTTTGCCATGCCTGTCTCCAGTCCGGATGGGACTTGCCGCGGTCGCGGCGCTTCGATGCCCGGCAAAGCGCGGGCCGTGGGACGTGCCTGAAAGCGTTTCCCGCGATTCCGAGCCGCCATCGCCAGATAGGGTGCCGGCCGGACGAATACAACAAGTGCGGGGTTCGGGAAAAGCCAAGCCGGGCGGTTATCCCGCCCGGCTTGATCGCCTCGGTTCGATGTTAGAGATGCTGCTTGGAGAGCCGCTTGCGGTGCAGCTCTTCGGCATTCGGCAACGCATCCTTCGGCAGGCCGAAGATCTGGCCGGGACGGATGCGATCGGGATCGACGATCTTGTCCTCGTTGGCGATGTAGATCGTCGTATAGCGAACGCCGAGGCCATAGGTGCGGCGCGAGATCTGCCACAGCGTGTCGCCGCGGCGAATGATGACCGCCGCATTGTTTGCCGTCAGCGGCGCCTGTTCGATCGTCTTCGGCTGGTTGCTTCCGACCTCGTTGGCAGCGGGTGCAGTCGGCTGGGGTGCCGCGGTGAGCTCGGCGATCAGGCTGCCGAGCTTGTCGAGTGCTGCGCCGACGGACTTCGCATCCCCGGGCAGGCTCTGCAGCAGCTTCAGCGCATTGCCGGCGACCTCAGAGGCGGAGCCGGACGTTTGCTTGAAGGCGTCGGGCGCATCGGCCGCCGGGCGGAAGTCGGCGACGGAGCGCAGCGCGAATTCCGTTGCCGAGCGCGCCGCCGCAAGCTGTTCGGCGCCGGGCAGCTTGCCGTCGGCAAACAGCCCCTTCAGCAGGCCGAAAGCCTTGCCGGCTTCGGCCTTGCGCTTGCCGAGCTCGCCCTCGTCGAGCGGCACCATCGTGGAAGCGCCATCCGCGTCGGCGGGACCGGCTTGCGCGGCGACCCTGACCTGATCGCCGGCCGGGCGATTGAAATTCACCGCTGCGCGCACGATCACCTTGCCGGCGGGATCGACGACATCGACGCGGATCTTGTGGTCGCCGACCGAAAGCGCCACCACGCCGTCGATGACGAAATGGCCGTCGGAACCGGCCGTGTCCTGGCCGACGAGGCTGTCGTCGGCATAACCGATGACCTTGGCGTTGGAGCGCGTCGTGCCGGCGATGAAGATCTTGTCGCCTTCGATTTCGACGGCATTGACCATCACATCGGGCGCATTGGTCTTGTCGGGTGCGGCGGTGCCGGGAATGGCCGGTGCCGTCGCAGCATTGTCGGAGGCGGCGGCGTCGCTGAGGTTTGGCGTCTGCAGCGCCAGTTCGCCGGTTGCGGCAGGCGCAGCCGCGGTCTCGCCCGTTGCCGGCTTGTCGGCAGGCGCCGCCATCGGATTGGAGGCGTCGGCGACTTCGGTTCCGGCCTTCGGTGCGGTGATGATGCGGCTTGCTGCGCCGGGTTTGGAGACCATGGCGAGCAGATTGGCGCCATTGCCGTCCTTCGGCACGGAAATCGTCGCAACCTCCTCGGAAAGCGTGCTCTTGCCGTCCTTGCCGGTGAACTTGAGCACGAGCTGGTGGTCGCCGGCCGAAAGCGGATCGTCGAGAACGGCAGCGAAATCGCCGCTCGCACCGACATCGGCCGTCGTCACCACCTTCTCGCCGTCAAGCACTTCGAGCTTGCCGTTCGGTTCGGCGGAGCCGGCAATCACCGTCGAGCCGTCGGGCTCGACGCGCAAGACGTCGAAGGCCGGAAGCTTCGGGCCGGCAGTCGCCGCTGCGTTGTTTGCAGCAGGGGCGGGCTCGGGCGCACCGGTCAATGCTGCCTCGGCCTTGGCGATGGCGACAAGCGCATCGGCAATGTTCTCCGGCAGCGTCTGGATGATGGCGAGCGCCTTCGCGCCGCCTTCCTTAGCCTTGGTTGCAATGGCCTGGGTCGCGGGATCGAGCCCCTCGGGGATTGCGAAATCGGCAAGGGCGGTCAGCGCCTTGACAGCCTTGGTCTTGGCGGCGGTGAAGACATCGTCGGCAGGGCCTTTGCCGTCGGCAAACAGCGCCTTGAGTTCACTGAGCGACACGCCGGCATCGGTCGACAGGCGTCCCACCTTGTCGGTGACCGCAGCCGCGTCGGCGACGGTCGAGCGCGATGTCTTTGCCGCTTCGTTAACCGTGTTCTTGAGCTCCGTGCTCGCCTGGTTGATGGCGTCGCCGACCTTGGCTGCATCGCCGCCGATGCGCGGCATGACAAAAAACACCATCAGTAGGATTGCGATTACGAGGACTGCAAGGGCCAGCAAGCCGGCACGGTTCTTCATCATTATGTCTCCCCAGGCGGCAATTTGCCGTAGTAACCAAAATTGCTAGCGATTCCCGTTGCTTTTCACAAGCATTCAAAGCAATTAGGCAAGCTAGGCACGCTGCTTTTCAGTCAATTTTCTTGACTGCATTGAAATGGAATAGTTGTTTGCCCCTTATGACCGAGCAATCTGTATCGATTCGATCCATCTGCGTTTACTGCGGCTCCAGGCCGGGACGCGATCCCTCCCACATGGCGGCCGGGCGTGCTCTCGGAAGAGAGATCGCCGAATACGGCCTGCGCCTCGTCTATGGCGGGGGCACCAAAGGCATCATGGGCGCGGTTGCAAGCGGGGTGCTTTCAGGCGGCGGTCAGGTGACAGGTATCATTCCCGAATTCCTGATCGATATGGAAGCGACTCGCCACTCGCTCGGTCAGCTCAACGAGCTTATTGTAACCCCTGACATGCACGCGCGCAAACACACGATGTTCGAGCGTTCCGACGCTTTCGTCGCGCTGCCCGGCGGCATCGGCACGCTGGAAGAGATCGTCGAGATCATGACCTGGGCGCAGCTCGGCCGCCACGAAAAGCCGATGGTCTTTGCCAACATCAACGGTTTCTGGGATCCGATGATGGAACTGATGCGCCATATGACGGACGAAGGCTTCCTGCACACCGCCCACCGGGTGCAGCCGCTCGTCGTCGACGAAATCTCCGGCATCATTCCGGCGATCATGGCCCAGGCAGCCCAGCTCGCCGCCGATCGTGACGGCGAGGATGAGGTGATTTCGAAGATGTAGGCGCGGCAGCCCCTGGCGCTGACCAGCTTTTCGCGGACCTATTCAGCTATAGGTTGAAACAAGCTCAGTCACCTGAGAGCGCATCCATCGGTTTGCGGGATCATTGTCGCCTGCCGCCGACCAGACCATCGATATCGGGCTCACCGTCAAATCGAGGGGAACCTCGGCGATCGCCAAGCCGAACAGGCCGGCATAGCGCTTCACAATTCTGGTTGGCAGGGTGGCGATCAGGGGCGCTTCGAGGACGGTGGTCAGCACGGTCAGGAATTCCGGCGCTGCCACAGACACGTCGAGCCGCACGTTGATCCGCTTCAACGCGTCATCAATGCAGCCTTCGATGGCGTCCTTCTGGGAAACCAGGGCATGCTTCAGGCCGAGATAGCTGTCGCGGTCCAAAGTTTCGGGAAGATCAAGAAGCTTCGGATTGTAGCAACACATCAGCGATTGCTCGAACAGCAGGCTCCGCCGGTGTCTGTTGTTGCCGTCATCGTAGCAGCCGACGCCGAGGTCGATGACATTGTCGTCCAGGAGCTTATGGACCAGCTCGGGGTTGACCGCTCGTGCAAGCACTTTGATACCGGGGGCAGTCTCGCTCAACATAGCGGCGAGACGCGGCACGAGCAGCACCTCGAGCTCGCTGGAAAAGCCGATGCGGAATATTTGCTCAGCCCGGCCCGGCTCGAAAGTCGCCGGCGTTACGATTGCCTGCTGCGTGCGGGTAAGTATCTGCTCCACGGCTTCGGCGAAACGCAGCGCCCGATGGGTCGGCTGCATGACCTGGCCGACACGCACGAACAGCTCGTCCTCAAGCAAGGTCCGGAGAGTGCCGAGATTATGGCTCATGGCGGGCTGCTGGATTTTCAGCCGGACAGCCGCTTTCGTCACGCTCCGCTCCTTCATGAGGGCATCGAAGGCGACGAGCAGGTTCAGGTCGAAAGACCACAAATTGAAATGATCGATGGAGACAATTTCATTCATCGATTTGATCGTTGCACGAATTTTCCCTACTGTCCATAGCCATCAGACAGCGCTGTCCCGGTTCAGTTCAACTCGAAAGGAAATTCCATGAGCGATCTTGGAAAGGAATATCGTATTGCCGGCGTGACGGTCAGAAAGGTGCAGGAGCAGTATCTGCACAACGTTCCGCCCTCATTTCTTTACCCGACTGCCGGATCTGAGGAGATCAAGGCGGTCGAGCCACGTCTTTCCGCCGTCGATATGGAAGAGGGCCGCGATGCCCTTGTGGTAAGCATCCATAGCTGGCTTGTCAGGACGCCCGACCATGTCATCCTCATCGATACGGGTTCGGGTAACGATAAGGAAAGACCGCGCAATCTCGCCTTCCATCAGCAGAGCATCCCGTTTCTCCACAGGTTGCGCCAGGCAGGTGTCGAGCCCGAAGACGTCGACTTCGTCATAAATACCCATCTCCACGTCGATCATTCCGGCTGGAATACCGTACTCCAGGATGGAAAGTGGGCCCCCACTTTTAAAAACGCGCGCTACATCTTCCCGCGCGCCGAGCAGGAATATTATTCGTCCACGGCAAGCCACAACGACGTGAATATTCCGAGCTCTGGCGTCTACGAAGACAGCGTCCAGCCGATCATCGATGCTGGTCTTGTCGATTTCATCGACAGCGAAGGTGGTCCCTTCCTGGATCGATTTACCTTCTTGCCGACCCCGGGGCACAGCATTGGTCATATGTCGGTTCTGCTGGAGTCGGACAATGAGGCGGCGATATTTGCCGGAGACGTCATGCACCATCCGATCCAGGTAGAGCGTCCCGACCTGAATACGGTCTTTTGCGAGTTTCTTGAACAGGCGACCCAGTCCAGGCGGCGTGTGCTCGACCTCGCGGCAGACAATCCCGCCATGTATTTCTCCACCCATTTCCCCGGCTCGTCTGCAGGATACATCACCCGCGACGGCGAAAAGTTTAGGTGGTCCTATGTCTAAGAATGAGCTTACATCTTCGGGTTTCGACACAAAGGAAATCGTCTTCGAAGAACACTATGTCGATAGCGATACCGCCGGCATCAAACTCTATGTCCGCAACAAGCGGCGGAAAGACCATAAGACCTTTCTCGCCGAAAAGACGATCGTGATGGTGCATGGGGCAACCTTCTCATCAGGGAGTCTTTACGATGTTCCTTTCAACGGAATGTCCTTCATCGACTTCCTCGCTCATCGAGGCTTCGATGTCTTTGCGGTTGATGTCCGGGGCTATGGAAGATCGACCCGCCCGCCAGAGATGCAGGCGGCGCCCGATCTCAACCCGCCTCTTGTCGCCACAGACACCGGCGTCACCGACTTCGCAACGGCCATCGATTTCGTCCTTCGACTTCGCGACCTCAAGAACGTTAACGTCTTTGCAATGTCGTGGGGCGGTACCGTGGCCGGTGCATATGCTGCGCGCAACCCCGACAAGGTCGTCAAGCTCTCCTTGCTCGCGCCGCAATGGCTCAGTGACGTTGCCATCCCCATCGATCAGGGCGGCGCGCTCGGCTCCTACAGGCTTGTTCCCGTCCATGCGGCCCTGGCGCGTTGGTTGGGCACCGCACCCGAATACGCGCGTGAACGTCTTGTGCCCGAGGGCTGGTTCGACCTCTGGGCCGCACTGACCCTCTCGGAGGAGCCGTCGCAGGCCGACAGAGAGCAAGGCAAACTCCGGGCCACCAATGGGCCGATCCAGGACATCCGCACCTACTGGAGAGCTGGAGCTCCTTATTATCGGCCGAGAGAGATTCGCGCGCCGGTGTTGCTGTTGCACGGCGAATGGGACATCGACGTCCCGCTCGATCTGGCGCGGGCCTATTTCGAGCAACTGACCGGTGCCTCCTACAGGCGATGGGTGGAAATCGGGGAGGCGACCCATCTCGCCCTCATGGAGAGCCAACGCATGCAGGTCTATTCCGAAGTTGCCCGCTTCTTCGAGGAAGATTTCAAACCGGAATAGGTCTGAACGACGTGGCTCCGGGATCGAATCCGGAGCCCGCTTCCTCCATCAAGCCGGGTGCGCGTTCATCGTTCATCAAACCAGTCGTTCCCATGACAATTCTGATCACCACCATCCTGGACGCCGGACGAAGTGCCGTCGAAATCGCCATATTCACCTTTCTGCCGCTGATGATCGTGACATTTTCGCTGATGCGTTACCTCGAAGGCATGAGCGCACTGCGATCAATCGCCGCCAAGGCCAACCCGCTCTTTAGACTTTTCGGCCTGGACGGTTTTGGGGCCTTGGCGATCATCCAACTCAGCCTCGTAAGTTCGGCCGCCCCGGTTGCTGCCCTGTCGTTGATGGCGCACAAAAGAACATCGGAGAAATTTATGGCCGCCGCCTTTGCTGCGGTCCTTGCGGCTGCGCCGGCAAATGCCAGTTTTCCGCTCGCAAGTATCGGTATCGATCCCGGTTTAATCATAATAAACGGCGTTTGCGGAGCGCTCGTTGCGTCCACTCTCGCCTGTTGGATCGTTGGGCGCCGTTCCTTGCCCGGAAAAGCCTGTTCCTCCGACAGGGCGGATGGCCACGACGTGGCGAGGCGCGATCTGCTGGCGGCGATAAATCGCGGTGGCGCAGATGCCATCGGCGTCGTTTCTGCGATCCTGCCGGTGCTCGTGATCTCACTGGCTCTGGTAAGGCTTACCGAAAGCACAGGCGCACTTTCCGCTTTCACGTCCGCTGCGCAGCCATTGCTTCAGCTGCTCGGCGCCTCGCAGCAGGATGTCCTCTTCCTGCTCACAAAGTGCCTGGCAGGATCGAGCGCAGCGGTCACCCTGTTGCTTAACACCCACAAGGAACTGAGCCTTCCGCCGGAGAAAATCATTCACGGATCCGCATTTCTGCTAAACCCTCTCGATCTTCCCGGCCTTTCCATTCTTGTCGCTTCTGTACCGGCGCTCCGCTCGGTGGCGGGGGTTGCCGTCTTGAGCGCATTGACCGGAATTCTCGTCCGCACAGCGCTGCTATCCTGGCTTTGAGCCAACGCTCCGGCTTGCGATGAGAGAATGGCTACATCCTTCCGCGGCTTCCCTTCAGCATCGACCAGCTATAGAGGAACAGCCCCGCCCAGATCAGCGTGAAGGCAACCATGCGCGCCGTGCCGAGCGGCTCCTGGAAGACGAAGACCGCGATCAGGAAGATCATCGTCGGCGCGATATACTGCATGATGCCGATCGTCGAAAGCTTCAGGAGCTTGGCGCCGTTGGCATAGATCATCAGCGGTACGGCGGTGATGACGCCGCAGCCGAGCAGCAGTGACGTGTCGGCAAGGCCGGTGCGATAGAGATGGCCCTGGCCACTGCCGAATTCGAGATAGAGAATGTAAAGCAGGGCAGGGCCGCTGAGGATCAGCACTTCGAGGAAGAAGCCCTGGTTCGGCCCGAGCGGCAGCGTTTTGCGGAATAGCGCATAGAAACCCCAGCTGATCGCCAGCGTCAGCGCCACCCACGGGATGCCGCCGCTATCGAATGCGAGAATGGCGACGGCAAGCGCCGCAAGCGCAATCGCCGCGATCTGCAGCGGCTGCAGCTTCTCCTTCAGCAGCACCGCGCCGAGGAAGATGCTGAACAGCGGATTGATGAAATAGCCAAGCGCTGCATCGAGCGAATGGCCGGCGCCGATCGCCCAGACATAGGTGCCCCAGTTGACGGTGATCAGCGAGGCTGTCAGCGCTGCCATTGCCAGCATTCGCGGCGAGCGCAGCGCTGTCGCGATATCATTGGTGCGCCCGAGCACGATCAGCACGATGCCTGCCAGCGGCAGCGACCAGACGATGCGATGGGCAATCACCTCGGCCGGCGGAATATGCGCCACCGCCTTCATGTAGATCGGCAGGAAGCCCCAGAGCAGGTAGGCGGTCAGCGCGAAGGCGAAACCGCGCGGACTGTCTTCGTTCTTGGCCAGCGGAACGGATACATCGGTCGACATCGGGCGTTTCCATCTTTGTTCTTCTTCTGATCCGGCCTAGCTTAAGCGCCGTGAATAGGCCAATTCATTTCGTTGAATGAAGGCTAAGAGGATTTGAAGCGGATGGCAGAGCAAACCCGCCGATACGATCTGCGCATTCAGTTGACAGGCCGGGCAGGTTCTTTCATCTGGAACGCCAAATGCCAGATCAGGAGCCTCTCACATGACCCTTACCGTACGCCCGGCAACGCCTTCAGACGCGGCAACAATCCTGCGATTTGTCCGCGAACTGGCCGATTATGAAAAGGCGATCCACGAGGTCGAGGCGACCGAGGAGAGCACCCGTGCGGCGATCTTCGGCGACGGTTCCGTCACGCATGCGCTGATCTGCGAACGCGAGGGGCAAGCCATCGGCATGGCGGTTTATTTCTTCAGCTATTCGACCTGGCAAGCGAAGAACGGTCTTTATCTGGAGGATCTCTACGTAACACCGGACGCGCGCGGCTCGGGCGCCGGCAAGGCGCTGCTGCGGCGCCTGGCGCAGATCGCACTGGAGAAGGGTTGCGGCCGCTTTGAATGGAGCGTGCTCGACTGGAACGAGCCCTCGATCCGTGTCTACGAGGCGATTGGCGCGGAGCCGCAGAAGGAATGGATCCGCTATAGGATGGCGGGCGAGACGCTGGCGGCGTTCGCCCGCGGTTAGCCGAACCGGCGGAACAGATTATTCCGCCGCGATCTTGCCGGCCAACTGCCGGTTCTTCATCAGCTTGTAGATGACGGAATCCATCAGTGCCTGGAACGAGGCGTCGATGATGTTCTCCGACACGCCGACCGTCCACCAGCGCACACCGTCGCTGTCGGTTGATTCGATCAGCACGCGGGTGATCGCCTCCGTGCCGCCATTGAGGATACGGACTTTGAAATCGGCGAGCACCAGATCGTCGATCTCGTGCTGATATTTGCCGAAATCCTTGCGCAGCGCCAGGTCGAGCGCATTGACCGGGCCTTCTGCATCGGCAACCGACATCAGCGTCTGGCCGTCGATGGTGATCTTGACCACCGCCTCCGAGACGATCTTCACGCGGCCGAGACTGTCGAAGCGGCGCTCGATCATCACCCGGAAGCCTTCGATGGTGAAGAATTCCGGGATCGTGCCGAGCGTGCGGCGCGCCAGCAGTTCGAAGCTCGCATCCGCTCCCTCATAGGCATAGCCGATGGATTCACGTTCCTTGACGATCGAGATCAGCAGGTCGAGCTTTGGATCGTCCTTGGCGACCTCGATACCGCGCCGCTTCAGGGCGTTGATGAAGTTCGCCTTGCCGCCCTGGTCGGAGACCATGACCTTGCGGAAGTTGCCGACGGTTTCCGGCGGCACATGTTCATAGGTGCGCGGGTCCTTGATCAGCGCCGAAGCGTGGATGCCGGCCTTGGTGGCGAAGGCCGAAGCGCCGACGTAGGGCATCTGGTGGTCGGGCGAGCGGTTGAGCAGCTCGTCGAAGGCATGCGAGAGCCGGGTGAGGTTGAGCAGCCGCTCCTCGTCGATCGCCGTTTCGAAACGGGTGTTATAAGCGCTCTTCAGCGCCAAAGTCGGGATCAGCGTCACCAGATTGGCATTGCCGCAGCGTTCGCCGATGCCGTTCAGCGTGCCCTGGATCTGCCGCACACCGGCTTCGACCGCGGCGAGCGAATTGGCGACCGCCTGGCCGGTATCGTTATGGGCGTGAATGCCAAGACAGTGGCCGGGAACGCCGGCGGCGATCACCGCCTCGACGATCGCCCGCACCTCCGGTGGCTGCGTGCCGCCATTGGTATCGCAGAGTACCACCCAGCGGGCGCCGCTCTCATAGGCGGTCTTCGCGCAGGCGAGCGCATAGGCCGGATTGGCCTTGAAGCCATCGAAGAAGTGTTCGCAATCGACGATCGTTTCCTTGCCGGCGCCGACGGCGGCCTTGACGCTTTCGGCAATGCTTTCGAGGTTTTCCTCATTGGTGCAGCCGAGCGCTACCGCAACGTGATAATCCCAGCTCTTGGCGACGAAACAGATGGCGTCGCTTTTCGCCTGCAGCAATCCGGCAATGCCGGGATCGTTGGAGACCGAAACACCCGCCCGCTTGGTCATGCCGAAGGCGACGAAACTGGCCCGGCCGGTGCGCTTCTCGCTGAAGAAGGCGGTGTCGGTCGGATTGGCGCCGGGATAGCCGCCTTCGACATAGTCGAAGCCAAACTCGTCGAGCATCGCGGCGATCGCAATCTTGTCCTCGACCGAAAAATCGATCCCGGGCGTCTGCTGCCCATCCCGGAGCGTCGTGTCGAAGAGATAGATGCGTTCTTTCATGTCGTTTCCTCCCGGCGAGCGGGTGTTGTTGTACTGCGGATGCTGCCCCGCATCCGGCATATCCCTTCTCCCCTTTCTGACGGGGACAAGGGATATGCCGCATCGTTTCGCAGGGCACGTCCCCTCTCCCCGCAAGCGGGGAGAGGGCTAGGGTGAGGGGCTGCCCCCAGTGATCAGTCTGGCTTCCCGGCGAACTTATCCGTCGCCCGGATCAGCCGATCGAGAATGCCCGGCTCCGAATAGGCATGGCCCGCGCCTTCGATCAGGTGGAATTCCGCCTTCGGCCAGGCCTTGTGCAGCCGCCAGGCATATTTTGCCGGGCAGGGCATATCGTAGCGGCCATGCACGATGACGCCGGGAATATCCTTGAGCCGGCCGGCATCGCGGATCAATTGTCCCTCGTCCATCCAGCCGGCATTGACGAAGAAATGGTTCTCGATGCGGGCAAAGGCATAGGCGAATTCCGCCTCCTCGAACTTGCCGCTCGTCGAAGGTTCCGGCAGCAGCGTGATCGTTTCGCCTTCCCAGATGCTCCAGGCCTGCGCTGCTTGAAGGCGCACATTCCTGTCCTCATGCGTCAGGCGGCGATGATAGGCATGCATCATCTCATGCCGTTCCTCCGGCGGAATGGGAGCGATGAAGCGCTCCCACTTGTCGGGGAACATCTCCGAGACGCCGAACTGATAGTACCAGTCGAGTTCGGCCTTGGTCAGCGTATAGATGCCGCGCAGGATGAGCTCGGAGACCCGCTCCGGATGCGTCTCGGCATAGGCGAGCGCCAGCGTCGACCCCCAGGAGCCGCCGAACACCTGCCATGTCTCGACGCCGGCCATCTCCCGCAGCCGCTCGATATCGGCGACGAGGTGCCAGGTGGTATTGGCATTGAGATCCGCATGCGGCGTCGACCTGCCGCAGCCGCGCTGGTCGAACAGCATGACATCGTAGAGATGGGGATCGAAGAGCCGGCGATGGGCGGGTGAAAAGCCGCCGCCCGGGCCGCCATGCAGGAAGACGGCCGGTTTGGCGCCAGGCGTTCCCGAGCGCTCCCAGTAGATCACATGGCCATCGCCGACATCGAGATGACCGGAGGCATAGGCTTCGATCTCGGGATAGAGCGTGCGCAGTCTCTCGGTCATATCTTCACGCCTTTCGCGGGCCAGACGGCGGTGTCGTGATCGGGATGCTGGAAGGAGATGATCGCCTCCTGCCGCGCGTAGAAATCCGGGTCCTTGTGAACAGGGGCGTCGAAGATTTCCTCGACCCAGGGCAGGCGGGCCTCGTAATTGACCTGGATCTGCGGTGCGAGATCGCTGCGGTCGTCGAAGGTGCCGATGGCAAGCTCCAGGCCGCCCGGATGCCGGTAGGTCATCGGCGTGCCGCAATTGCTGCAGAAGCCGCGCTCGATATTGATCGAGGACTGGAAATAGTTCGGCTCGCCGCGCGTCCACTCCATTCCTTCCTCGGGCGTGGTGACGAGCGCGGAAAAGAAGCCGCCGAACTGCTTCTGGCACATGCGGCAATGGCAGATCGAGGGACGCCCGAGCGCGCCTGATATGCGGAAACGCACGGCGCCGCACTGGCATCCGCCTGTTCTGATTTTATCCGTCATGGGGTTTCTCCGGGTGGCCAGCTTTTCGTATCATGGTCGGGATGCTGATGATTGCTCGCCGCGATCGCATCTTCGCGCTCGGACGTGTCCGGCTCGGGTTCCAGCGGCAGGCCGTCGATCGCGTGAAACCAGGACATCTTGCGGCCGGTATTCGACTGCATCACGGGCTTGACCACCTCGGGCTCGTCAAGCGAGCCGAGCGCGATGTTGATGAAGTCCGTTTCCGGAATGTCGTAGAACAGCGGCGTGCCGCAATCGCCGCAAAAGCCGCGCCGCACGAGATCGGACGAGCGGAACCATTTGGGCTCTGCGCGCGTCAGTTCGAAATCCTGACGCTTGGCCACCGCCAGCGGCAGGAAATAATTGCCGGCCGCCTTCTGGCACATGCGGCAATGGCAGATATGGGGATAACCGAGTTCACCGCGCGCGCGATAGCGAACTGCGCCGCACTGGCATCCGCCCGTATGCCCTGCCGTTTTCGTCATGCGCGATCCTCCGGTGGCCAGACAGGTGTATCGTGGTCGGGATGCTGATAGGAAACCAGTTCGTGCAGGAAAGAACCGGCCGTCAGATCCGCCTCGGTTCGCTCTGCGGGCAGTTTGTGCAGATGATCGACGAAGCCGATCTTGCCTTCTACACCCCATTGGATGGTCGGCGGCAGCAACGACGGATCGTCGAATGCACCCGCGGCCACCGCCATTCCATCCGGCGCTTCATAGGTCAGCGGGGTGCCGCAATCGGCGCAAAAGCCGCGCTCGACGAAATTCGAGGAGCGGAAGGTCTTACGTGTTCCCCGCGTCCATTCGAACTCCATCCCCCGCACAGAAACCAGCGGCGCATAATAGCCGCCGAATGCCTTCTGGCACATGCGGCAATGACAGATCGACGAATCCGGCGGCGTCCCCCGCGCCCGAAACCGGATCGCCCCGCATTGGCAGCCGCCGGTATAGGTGGTCATCGATTTTTCCTCCGCTGGGCCTCAGAGCTAAAAGCCAAGTCCCCTCCCAACCCTCCCCACAAGGGGGAGGGCTCTCTCGCGGCGCCGTCTTCGCTTCCGCTTCGAATGTTTGCGGTTGCGGTGAGGTGTTTTCGGAGCAGTGCGGCACCGTAGCCCCTCCCCCTTGTGGGGAGGGGTTGGGGAGGGGCCTTATCCCCGGACACCGCTCTCACCGCTTCATCTCCCAGGTCGTCACCCGCGCGCCGGTCACCGCATCCTTGCCGTCCTTCAGTTGGATGCCTTTCGCGGTCAATTCGTCGCGGATCTTGTCGGCCTCGGCGAAGTTCTTCGCCTTCAGCATTTCGAGCCGCATCGCAACCAGCGCATCGACTGCGGCTGCAACCGCTTCGTCGATTTCGGCTTTCTTCGGCAACAGGCCGAGGAGGGAAGCCGTTGCGGCAAAGGTGGCGCCCGCGGTGGGATCCGTATGAGCGGATTGCGCCAGTGCATGCAGCGCCTGCACCGCCGCCACCGTGTTGAGGTCGTAGGCCAGCGCGTTCAGCACGCTCTCATCCGGCGCGGCATCGCCGGCTTCCGTCGCCGGCCATTTGGCGAGCAGGCGTTCGGCTTCTTCCAGCCGCTTGATCGAGAAATCGATCGGCTCGCGGTAATGCGTCATCAGCATGGCAAGGCGCAGCACTTCGCCCGGCCATTTCCGCCCGCCGAAGATCTGCGTGTGCAGCAGATCGTGGATGGTGACGAAATTGCCTTCGGATTTCGACATCTTGCGGCCTTCGACCTGCACGAAGCCGTTATGCATCCAGACATTCGCCATCACCTCGGTGCCGTGGGCGCAGCGCGACTGGGCGATTTCGTTTTCATGATGCGGGAAGATCAGATCCAGCCCGCCGCCGTGAATGTCGAAGACATCGCCGAGATAACGCCGGCTCATCGCCGAGCATTCGATATGCCAGCCCGGCCGGCCGCGGCCCCAGGGGCTCTCCCAGCCGGGTTCGTTGTGGCTCGACAGTTTCCAGAGCACGAAATCGCCCGGGTTCTTCTTGTGCGCATCGACCGCGACGCGGGCGCCGGCCTGCTGCTCGTCGAGCGGGCGCTTCGAAAGCTGGCCGTAATCCGCCATGGATTTGGTGTCGAACAACACTTCGCCGGCTGCGACATAGGCGTGGCCGTTGCCGATCAGCTTCTCGATGATCTCGGTCATCTCTTTGATATTGTCGGTGGCGCGCGGCTCGACATTCGGCTCCAGGCAGCCGAGCGCGGCGACATCGGCGTGAAACTGCGTCTCGGTCTTTTCGGTGACGGCGCGGATCGCATCGTTCAGCGGCAGGCCCGGATGATCTCTCAACGCCCGCGCATTGATCTTGTCGTCGACGTCGGTGATGTTGCGGGCATAGGTGACATGATCTTGGCCATAGATATGGCGCAGCAGCCGGAACAGCACGTCGAAGACGATGACCGGCCGGGCATTGCCGATATGGGCGAAGTCATAGACCGTCGGGCCGCACACATACATGCGGACGTTCTCGGCATCGATCGGCGAAAACACCGATTTCTCCCGCGTCAGCGTGTTGTACAGCTTCAGTTCCGGCGTCGCGTCCATTCCATTCTCCCAAATGCACGATCAGACAAATATCGCGACCGGCGGGCCGGGGCGTTTCGCATCTTGACTATCTGGGAGACGAAAACGGCCGGGCCAGCGCTTGCGCTAGCGAATAATCTTCCGGCAGATAATGCAGGTAACCGTTTTCA
This sequence comes from Rhizobium esperanzae, assembly GCF_014197615.1. Classification (GTDB taxonomy): domain Bacteria; phylum Pseudomonadota; class Alphaproteobacteria; order Rhizobiales; family Rhizobiaceae; genus Rhizobium; species Rhizobium esperanzae_A. The sequence goes on along the minus strand of NZ_JACIFY010000021.1, from coordinate 77,667 downwards.
TGGCGCGATTTATGGCGTGGGAATGGCATTTGGTCAAGAGGGGCGGGGAGCGATGCGGCGGCAACCGAAGCGACTTATCCGGCACCGCGAATGCAAGGACGAACTCCCCCCGAAGACACAGTCCGCGCCCTGAGGCTCGTCCGCCATTTTCACGGCACAAATCGCAAATAGCCAGTTGGCAGGCTGCTGAAAATAGGGGGGAATGAGTGAGAGGCTTTCTCTGGGGAACGATCGGGGCGACATCAATTCTGATGGTCGCATCCGCTGCTTATTTCGCATACGATTTCGGAATGCTTCGTTTCAACAATCCGTCTTTATCAAGCCATCCGATCCAAGGCATCGATGTCAGCCATCACCAGGGCGACATCGATTGGAAGACGGTTGCCGCACAGCCGAACGTACGTTTTGCGATGATGAAGGCGACCGAAGGCGGCGATCACAAGGATTCCAGGTTCGCCGAGAACTGGCAGCGCGCGGGAGAGGCCGGCGTGGTCAGGGGCGCTTATCATTTCTTCACCTTCTGCCGTCCGGGCAAGGATCAGGCGCAGAATGTTCTGGCGACCGTGCCGAAGCAGGAGGGAACCCTGCCGATTGCCGTCGACCTGGAGTTCGTCGGCAATTGCAACAAGGTCCCGACGCTCGATGAAATGGCAACCGAGGTGAACGCCTTCTTCACCGAGCTGAAAGGCACCTTCTCGGAAAAGCCGATTTTCTACGTCACGCAGGAATTCTTCGATCAGTATCTGAAAGGCAATGAAGCCCGCTTCCCCGAGCATTATCTCTGGCTGCGAAGCGTCTTCAAGGAGCCGGCGCAGCAAGGCTGCCGTCGCTGGTCGATCTGGCAATTTGCCGACAACGGCACTGTCGACGGCATTCAGGGAGCGGTGGACCTCAATGCGCTATGCCCGTCGGAAACGGGCTTGGCGCATCTATTCCCAGCCGTTGCAGCCAAGTGAGACGTCCGGCCTATTCCGGCAGCCGGTAATCGACGAGCTTGTTTTCCCGCACGATGAACAGCTTGCCCGTCTCGGTCACACCAGGCCCCAGCAGCGGCAGGATCGCCTTGGCGACCTCGGAAGGATGCGGCAGCGTCTGCGGATCCTCGCCGGGCACGGCCTGCGCCCGCATGGCGGTGCGGGTCGCGCCTGGATCGACGCTGGTGATGCGCAATGGCGTTGACTGGCTCTCGCCGGCCCAGGTGCGCGCCAGCGCCTCGACGGCGGCCTTGGAAGCGGAATAGGCGCCCCAGAAGGGACGGCACTTGTGTGCGGCCCCAGAGGACAGGATGACGGCGCGGCCGGCATCCGAGCGCGCCAGCAGTGGATCGACCGAGCGGATCAGCCGCCATGTCGCGGTGACGTTGATGGTCATCACCTTCTCGAACACCTTCGCCTCGATATGGCCGATCGGCGAAATCACCCCGAGCACGCCGGCATTGGCGACGAGAATGTCGAGCTTGCCCCAGCGCTCGAAGATCGAGCCGCCGAGCGCGTCGATCGCGTTCATGTCGGCAAGGTCGAAGGGCACCAGCGTCGCGGTGCCGCCGATGGCCTTGATCGCATCATCGAGATCCTCGAGCCCGCCGACTGTGCGGGCGCAGGCAATCACATGGGCGCCGGCTTTTGCCAGTTCCAGCGCCGTGAAATAGCCGATACCGCGCGACGCACCGGTGACGAGTGCGATCCTGCCCTCAAGATTGATGTTCATCTGCCCCGGTTCCGGATGTGCTTGAAAAGGTAAGGGGCGCAATAAGCGCCCCTGATAGGAAAGTCAAAGCGGAAGCGGCTCAGCCGTTGCTGGCAAGCATCGAAAGCTTGTTGCCCATCGACTCGCCGTTCTTGTCGAGCAGGCGGGTCGGGTAGTCACCGGTGAAGTAGTGGTCGGTGAATTGCGGGCGGGCCGGATTGCGATCCTCGCCGCCGACGGCGCGGTAAAGCCCGTTGATCGACAGGAAGGCAAGCGAGTCCGCGCCGATATATTTGGCCATGGCTTCGACATCGGCATACTGGTTTGCCAGCAGCTTTTCGGCATCGGGCGTATCGATGCCGTAGAAGTCCGGGAAGAAGATCATCGGGCTGGCAACGCGGATATGGACTTCGCGGGCCCCGGCTTCGCGGATCATCTGGACGATCTTGAGAGAGGTCGTGCCGCGCACGATGGAATCGTCGACCAGCACCACGCGCTTGCCTTCGATCATTGCCCGGTTGGCCGAATGCTTCAGCTTCACGCCGAAGGCGCGGATCTGCTGGGTCGGCTCGATGAAGGTGCGGCCGACATAATGGTTGCGGATGATGCCGTATTCGAAGGGAATGCCGCTTTCCTGCGCATAGCCGAGTGCCGCCGGCGTGCCGCCATCCGGCACCGGCACGACGACGTCGCCATCGACCGGCGATTCTTTGGCGAGGTTCATGCCCATGTTCTTGCGCGTCGTATAGACGTTGCGGCCGCCGACGACCGAATCCGGCCGGGCGAAATAGACATATTCAAACAGGCAGAGTCGCTCCGGCTGCGGCTTGCTCGGCTTGCGCGCATCGACGCTGATCGAGCCGTCCGGCTGGATTTCGCAGATGATGACTTCGCCGTTTTCGACGTCGCGGATGAACTTGGCGCCGATGATGTCGAGCGCGCAGGTTTCCGAGCAGAAGATCGGCTTGCCGTCCAGTTCGCCCATCACGAGCGGCCGGATGCCGGTGGGGTCACGCGCGGCGATCAGCTTGGTGCGCGTCATGGCAAGCATCGAATAGCCGCCTTCCATCTGGCGGATGGCGTCGATGAAACGATCGGCCGTGGATGTATGGCGGGAGCGGGCGATCAGGTGAAGGACGACTTCGGTATCGGAGGTAGACTGACAGATGGCCCCGGTCGCGATGATCTGGCGGCGCAGCGTCAGGCCGTTGGTGAAATTGCCGTTATGGGCAATGGCGATGCCGCCTTCCTCAAGCTCGGCAAACAGCGGCTGGACGTTGCGCATCGCCACTTCGCCTGTCGTGGAGTAACGCGTATGGCCGATCGACATGCTGCCGGGCAGGCGGGCGAGCGTCATCGGATTGGTGTAGTGATCGCCGACGAGGCCCATATGGCGCTCTTGGTAAAAGCGCTTGCCGTCGAAAGCGACGATGCCGGCCGCTTCCTGTCCGCGATGCTGAAGCGCATGCAGGCCGAGAGCCGTGAGTGCTGCGGCATCGGGATGTCCCAAAATTCCGAAAACACCGCATTCTTCATGCAGCGTATCTCCGTCGAGCGGATCGTCGGTCGGGATAGAATGGGACTGGTTCATTTCTGCGGGCCTCTGCTCTCACAAGAATGGATCGGCATTTCCAGAAACAATTGAGGCCCGGCTGAGCTGAAATGCCCGGCCGGCCCCCCCTCATTTTACGTCCCGCTCAAATGGCAATTGCCGAAAGGCGGGTCAAGCTCTTGAACACTGTGTCAATTCGCTGGCTGCTGTGCAGGCGCGGCGGGTGCGTCTTCCGCCGGAGCCTGGTCGCCCGCCGGCGGATTGGTACCTTCAGCGCCCTGTGCCGGCGGCTGAAGCTTATCACGGATGCTCGCCGGTATCATCTGGGCAAATTGCTCCGGCAGAACCGATTTCAGCTTCACGACCATCGAATCCAGGAAGGGCTTCGACTTCGCGTCGTTGACCCAGGCCGGGCGGTGATCGGCATCCACCAGCCAGTTCCAGAAGGCGACGGCGACGACCAGGAGCAGCACGCCGCGTGCTGCCCCGAACAGGAAGCCGAGCGTGCGGTCGAGCGCGCCGACGCGGCTGTCGATGATGAAATCGGCAATCTTCATCGTGATGAAGGAGATGACGATGAGCGCGATCAGGAAGACGACCGCTGCCGAGCCGACGATCGCGATACGGTCGTCATCGGTGTATTTCTTCGCATAGGGCAGCAGGTAGGGATAGAGGTAATAGGCCGCCGCCGCCGAACCGCCCCAGCTCGCGATCGAGAGGATCTCGCGCGAAAAGCCGCGGACCATCGCCAGCACGGCGGAGAAGAGCACGACGCCGATGACAATACCGTCGAAAATCGTAATGGGCATGTAATTTCAACTCCAGGACTGCCGCTTGACGGCCGTGTCGTGCCTTATCGTGTGCCTCCTATATCATCACCAATCTTGGCAATGAAAGGATCAAACCTCGTCTTCCACACGCAGCGCTCCCTTCGACCCGGCAATGCGCGCAACCAGATCCGGCAGGCTTTCGACTTCGCTCCAGCGCCCGCCGGAGCCCTTCGGCAACTCGGCGGAGGCGGACGGAAGCAGCGCTGCGGAAAAGCCCAGCTTCTCGGCTTCCTTGAGGCGCTGGGCGGTGTGCGCAACCGGCCGGATGGCGCCCGACAGGCTGACTTCGCCGAAATAGACGCAATCGGCAGGAAGGGCAATACCGGCAAGCGAGGAAACGAGCGCCGAGGCGACGGCAAGATCGGCCGCCGGTTCGGTGATGCGGTAACCGCCGGCGACGTTGAGATAGACGTCGTGCTGGCCGAGCCTGACGCCGCAATGGGCTTCCAGCACAGCGAGGATCATCGACAGCCGGGCCGAATCCCAGCCGACCACGGCACGCCTGGGCGTGCCGAGCGAGGTCGGCGCCACCAGCGCCTGCACCTCGACGAGCACGGGGCGCGTGCCCTCCATGCCGGCAAAGACCGCAGCACCCGGCGATTTCTCGTTGCGCTCGCCGAGGAAGAGCTCCGAGGGGTTGGCAACCTCGCGCAGTCCCCGGTCCGACATTTCGAAGACGCCGATCTCGTCGGTCGGGCCGAAGCGGTTCTTGACCGTGCGCAGGATGCGGTAGTGATGGCCGCGATCGCCTTCGAAATAGAGCACGGCATCGACCATGTGCTCGACGACGCGCGGCCCGGCGATCTGCCCGTCCTTGGTGACGTGGCCGACCAGCACCATGGCGGCTCCGGTCTGCTTGGCGAAACGGATCATCGCCTGCACGCCGGTGCGCACCTGCGTTACCGTTCCCGGCGCGGATTCGGCAAGTTCGCTCCACAGCGTCTGGATGGAATCGATGATGACGAGGTCCGGCCGCTTGCCCTCGGCCAGCGTCGCCAGAATGTCTTCGACATTGGTCTCGGCCGCCAGCATCACATCGGTATCGGCCGCCGCAAGGCGCTGTGCCCGCAGCCGGACCTGCGCCACGGCTTCTTCGCCGGAGACGTAGATGATCTTGTGGCCGCGCCGCGCAAGAGCGGCCGCCGCCTGCATCAGCAGCGTCGATTTGCCGATACCGGGATCGCCGCCGATCAGCACGGCCGATCCACGCACGAAGCCGCCGCCGAGCGCCCGGTCGAGCTCCGACATGGCGGTATGGATGCGCGGCGCCTCCTCGATTTCGCCCGACAGCGCCGTCAGCGTTACCGGCCGGCCTTTTTTCGGTGTCTTGCCTGGACCGGAGCCGATCCCGCCCATCGGGTCTTCTTCGACGATGGTGTTCCACGCGCCGCAGTTCTCGCACTTGCCGGCCCAGCGGTTATGAACCGTGCCGCAGTTCTGGCATATGAATTGTGTCCTGGCCTTCGCCATCAGTGACTGCTTTCAATAAAATCTTCAGGTGAGGCGTCTTCCCGTCCATGCAGGACGCGCAGCACATGAAGTTCGTCGTCCCGGACGACGAAATAGATGCAACGATTTTTGTGGATAATGGCTCTGAGCCCTGGGCTCAACCAGTTGCGATTGACGCCCGTAAAACCCGATCGCGCGATCTGCTCGATCTTCTGGCCGATCTGATCGATGAGGCGCTTGGCCGCGACGGGATCGTCCCTTGCGATATAGCGGAACATGGATGTCAGATCGTCAATGGCCTTGCGGGAGAGGGTGAGGCGGCGGGATCTAATGATCGGTCTCCGCAGCTTCTCGTAAAATCAATGCCGTCAACTCTTCGGCGCTGTCGAACGATACGACCCGCCCTTTATCGATATCGTCCTGGCCCTCTTCGATGAGGGCGCGGAGCTTCGCGGTCTTCGTTTCGCGTTCGCGCAGAAGCTCAAGACCGGCCTGAACCACGTCATCGGCATTGTCATAATATCCAGCCTTGATCTGCTGTTCGACAAAGGCTTCTTCGGCGGCGTTGAGCCGGATTGTCGTCATGGCGGACTCCTTTTGCCGGATATATAGCAATCAGCCGAGAATATTCCTATTCCTCGGCAACATAGCGCCGCTCGTGGCGTAGACCCATGCTGGTCAGGATCTCGTAGCCGATCGTGCCGGCGGCCCGCGCCACGTCGTCAAGCGCCACGTTCTTCCCGAACAGCTCGACATAGTCGCCGGCGCGCACGGCGTTCTCGGGCAAATCGGTGATATCGAAGATCGTCAGGTCCATGGTGATCCGGCCGGCGACCGGCACCTTGTGTCCGGCGATGAAGCCTTGTCCACCTTGCGGTACCACCTGGCGCAGCGGCACGCCGCCGCTCGACTGGCTGCGCATGTAGCCGTCGGCATAACCGGCCGAAACGATCGCCAGCCGGCTGTCGCGGCGAAGCTGCAGCGCCCTTCCATAGCTGACGGTCTCGCCGGCCTCGACGCTGCGCACCTGGATGATGCGGGCTTCAGCCGTTGCGACCGGCCGCATCGGGTTTGCCATGCCGCAGACCGCTTCGCCGCCATAAAGCGCAATGCCCGGCCGCGTCAGGTCGAAGTGATAATCCTCGCCGAGAAAGATGCCGGCCGAAGCGGCAAGACTTGAATCGATGCCTTCATAGGCGGCGCTAACCCTGCGGAATGATTCGAGCTGCCGCCGGTTCATCGCATGGCTGGGATCGTCGCCGCAGGCAAGATGGCTCATGACGAGCACCGGCGCGAAACTCGCCGGCCGCGAGACGTCGTCGGCGAGCGCGATCGCATCGTCCATGTGCAGCCCCAGCCGATTGAAGCCGGTATCGACATGCAGCGCGCAGGGGTAGTCGCCGTAATCGGCAAGCACGGCCATCCAGAAGGCAAGCTGCTCGTCGGAGGAAATCACCGGCACCAGATCATTGTCGAAGAAGCGCCGCTCGGTGCCTGGCCATATGCCTGACAGCACGAAGATGCGGGCATCCGGCGCATAGAGGCGAAGTGTCACGCCTTCGTCGACGGTCGCAACGAAGAAGTCGCGGGCGCCTGCCATATAGAGCGCTTCGCCGGCATCCTCGATGCCCATGCCATAGGCATCCGCCTTGACGACGGCCGCAGCACGCGCCGCACCGGAGCGGCGCGCCATGTCGCGCCAGTTTTCCGTCAAGGCCGCCAGGTCGACGGTCAGCCGCAGGCCTGCGGATGCAAAAAGATCGTCGTCTTCGAAGGGAATAGGAAAATCTGTCATGAATCGCCGTGAAAGAGTGGAAGGAAACCGCTTGGGACCAGTCTAGAGAGCATTGCGGTCAAGGGAAAGCGCAGGCAGCCACATACCACTCTTTGCTTCTTGCACGATCACTTTTGTTCAAGACGCATGCTGGCTTCGGCGTTAATCTAACCGGATGCACAACGTATCGCAGAAAGAGGCGGCAGACGCCATGCCGCTTGCCAACGTGGAAACGGCCCGCTTCTGGCGGGATGGCCGCTTCCGCGATATGGAGTGCCTGAGCGCCACTTTCCTGACGCACGAATACGCGCCGCACGCACACGATACGTTCAGCATCGGCGCGATCGAAAGCGGCACTCAGATCGCTACTCTCAGCGGCAGGAAAGAGGAAACCGGCCCGGGTGATTTTTATCTCATCGATCCCGGCGTCGTTCATGACGGCACGCCCGGCGGCGAAGGCTACCGCTATCGCATGATCTATCCGGATACCAAGCTGTTCGTCGATATTCTGGAAGATGTCACGGGCAAAGCCTTCCACGCGACGCCGTCTTTCTCCAGTGCGCTTCCGCGCGATCCGCAACTTGCCAATGCGTTTCATGCCGCCCACCGCACGCTCGAAAGGGGAGCAGGCGCGCTGGAGGCCGATGAAAGCATGTTCTCGGTGCTGGCGGCGATCTTCGCGCGCCACGGCAGCACGATCGTCGTGCCTGTCGATACGCAGGAACGAAGCGCGGTCGCCCGCGCCCGCGAATATCTCATCGAGAATTTCGACAGCGATGTCGGCCTCGAGGAACTGGCCGGCGTGGCGGGATTGAGCCGCGCTCACCTCATCCGCGCCTTCCGCAAGGAATATCACATCACCCCGCATGCCTTCCTCACCGATCGGCGCGTGCAGGTGGCCCGCCGCCTGCTGCGGCAGGGGCGCATGCCGGCCGACATCGCGCTCGAATGCGGTTTTGCCGATCAGGCGCATTTCACCCGGCACTTCAAGGCGCGCACGGGCGTAACCCCCGGCCAATTCCGCACCGGCTGATCACTTTCGTTCAATACAGCCATGGCGGGCTGGGCTAACCCTCCGCGATCTTGATCAGGAGGTTGCCATGTTGCAGCACAGCCGGCCATCCGGTGAATTTTCTATCGGCGAATTTCTTGCCGGAATGCGCGCCATCTTTCCGCTTGTCGTCGCTGTCTTGCCGATCGGTCTCGTCTTCGGCGCGGTCGCGGCCACCAAGGGCCTTTCGCCGCTGGAAACGACGCTGATGAGCGCACTTGTCTTTGCGGGCGGCTCGCAATTCGTGGCGATGGACATCTGGACGCATCCGGCAAGCTGGATCGGTATTGGCTTCGCCGCCCTGCTGGTCAATATCCGCCACGTGCTGATGAGCGCGTCGATCGGCACGAAAATGCAGTCCTTCCCCGGCATCAAACGCTATATCGCCATGCTCTTCCTCGCCGACGAGCTCTGGGCCATGGCGGAATTCCGCGCCGGTAGCACACGGCTGACACCCGCCTGGTATGCCGGCATCGTCGCGCCGTTCTACCTCACCTGGGTCGGCTCGTCGCTGACGGGCGCTCTGCTCGGCGCCTTTCTCGGCAATCCTGCCGTCATCGGCCTCGACTTCGCCTTTCCGGCGGTTTTCGTCGTGCTCGTCATGGGCTTCTGGAAAGGCCCGGAAACCGGCGCCGTCCTCGCGGCAAGCGGTGCCGCCTCCGTTGCGGTTCATCACTTCGTCCCCGGGGTCTGGTATATCGCCGCCGGTGCGCTGGCCGGGCTGGCAATGGCCCTCTGGCAGGGCAGGGCGCGGGAGCAAGCGGCATGACGCTCGACTTCAACACCCTTATCGCCATCCTCGCGATGGCTGCCGCAACGGTCTTCACCCGCGTTAGCGGCCTCGTGTTGATCCGTTACATAGAGATGGACGAGCGGCGGAGAACGGCGATCGAAGCCATTCCGCCGGCCGTGCTGATGGCCGTCATCGCCCCAACCGCCTTTGCGGTCGGTTGGGCGGAGACGCTGGCCTGCGCGGTAACCGCCATCGCTGCACGCCGCCTGCCGATGCTTGCAAGCGTCGTGGTTGGCGTGACGACGGTTGCGCTGTTGCGGGCCGTTGGGCTCTAAGGGAAATCGACGCGGGAAACCGCGTCAATGTTCCTCGTAATGGGTGAAGGAGGGATCGGCGAGATCGGCGAAGCGGGTGAATTCCGACTGGAAGGCGAGCTTCACCGTGCCCGTCGGCCCATGGCGCTGCTTGGCGATGATGACGTCGGCCGTGCCCTTCACCTTGTCGAACAGCGCTTCCCATTCCGGATATTTCGGATCCTGGATGTCGCGCGGCTCCGAATTTTTGACGTAGTATTCCTCGCGGAACACGAAGAGCACGACGTCGGCGTCCTGCTCGATCGAGCCGGATTCGCGAAGGTCGGAAAGCTGCGGCCGCTTGTCGTCGCGGCTTTCGACCTGACGCGAAAGCTGCGAGAGCGCGATGATCGGAACGTTGAGCTCCTTGCCGAGTGCTTTGAGGCCCGTGGTGATCTGGGTGATTTCCTGCACACGGTTGTCGCTTGACTTGCCCGAGCCGGTCATCAGCTGGATGTAGTCGACCACAAGCACGTCAAGGCCGCGCTGACGCTTGAGACGGCGCGCGCGCGCCGAAAGCTGGGCGATCGAGATACCGCCGGTCTGGTCGATATAGAGCGGCACCTTCTGCATCATCATCGAGCAGGCGACCAGCTTTTCGAAATCGGCATCGTTGATGTCGCCGCGGCGGATCTTCGAGGACGAGACTTCCGTCTGCTCGGAGATGATACGGGTGGCGAGCTGTTCGGACGACATTTCTAGCGAATAGAAGCCGACGACGCCGCCGTTTTTCGCCTTTGTCGAGCCATCTGCCTGAATGTCGGGCTCGTAGGCGGCGGCGATATTGTAGGCGATGTTCGTGGCAAGCGAGGTCTTGCCCATGCCGGGGCGTCCGGCCAGCACGATCAAGTCCGAACGCTGCAGGCCGCCCATCTTGGAATCCAGTGAATGGATGCCGGTGGAAATGCCGGAAAGCCCGCCGTCACGTTCCTTGGCGACGGCCGCCATGTCGATCGCCAGCGCCACCGCATCGTTGAAGGCCTGGAAACCGCCGTCGTAGCGGCCGTTTTCGGCGAGCTCGAAAAGGCGGCGTTCCGTATCCTCGATCTGCGACTGCGGCGGCATGTCGAGCGGCGCGTCATAGGCGATGTTGACGACGTCTTCGCCGATGGTGATCAGCGCCCGGCGCAGCGCCAGATCGTAGATCGCCCGGCCGTAATCCTCGGCATTGATGACCGTGACGGCATTGCTGACGAGGCTTGCCAGATATTGCGAAACCGTCATGTCGCCGACCTTCTCGTCGGCCTTCAGGAAGGTCTTGATCGTCACCGGATTGGCGATCTTGCCCATGCGGATGATATCGCCGGCAACCTCGAAAATCTTCCGGTGCAGCGGCTCATAGAGATGGATCGGCTTGAGGAAGTCGGACACCCGGTAATAGGCGTCGTTGTTCATCAGGATCGCACCCAGAAGCGCCTGCTCGGCTTCGATATTGTTGGGTGCTTCGCGATAGTGCTGCTCCGACGGAGCAACGGCTGCAATCTTTCGAGCGGCGTCGTTCATCATCATCCGTTCTGTCTTTTTCCAGTTCCGGATTTGCAATTCCGGACGCGAAAATCAAGAGGCTGCGAAAGGAGCGGCGGCTCGCTTCGGTTAAATCCTGAACGCTGTGCACGTTGTTCGACTTCTCCACAGTCCTGGGCGACACAGTGGAGAAATACTGGCAGTGTCACCCGCACGACACGGTATGGCGCCGACTCAGCCCATCCGTTTCGGAGAACACTATTTTACCGCGACGCGACAAAGCTCGCAGCAAAAACATCCTGAAAATCCCCAACGAAAAAGCCCGGCACGATGGCCGGGCTTTCTGTCGCGGATCGCTCCGACGAGAATTATGCTTCGTCTTCGTCGATGCCGTCGGCTTCCGGATCGAAGAAATCCTCAGGACGCAGCGCGTCTTCGTCAACGCCGTAGATCGCGTCGACCGAGGTGAGCTCTTCGCCCTTTGCCTGGCGCTCTGCCTCTTCGGCGGAGCGGGCAACGTTCAGCTCGACGTGGATTTCGACTTCGGCATGCAGCTGCAGCTCGACCTTGTGCAGGCCGATCGCCTTGATCGGCGTGTTCAGGTGAACCTGGTTGCGGCCGATGTTGAAGCCTTCGGCGGCGAGAATCTCGACGACGTCACGGGCAGCGACCGAACCGTAGAGCTGGCCGGTTTCGCCGGCGGAGCGAACGACGATGAAGGACTTGCCGTCGAGAACGTCGGCAACCTTCTGGGCTTCCGATTTGCGCTCGAGGTTGCGGGCTTCGAGCGTTGCGCGCTCGGATTCGAAGCGGGCCTTGTTGGCGGCGTTGGCGCGCAGCGCCTTGCCGAGCGGCAGCAGGTAGTTACGGGCAAAGCCGTCGCGAACCTTTACGGTTTCGCCCATCTGGCCGAGCTTGGAGATGCGTTCGAGAAGAATGACGTCCATTTTCTTTACCTTTCTTGTGTCTCAGATTTTCGTATCGGTTTGTTTGGGGGCATCGGCATCTTTCGTCGGGGTCAGCGCGATCGCTTTGCGCGTATCGCTGAGACCGAGAACGAGGATGAGGAAAGCGGGCAGCAGCATCAGCATCGATGCTAGGTAACTGAGGATGAGGGCCGGCAAACGCCAGTCCTTGCCGCGCGTGCGGAAATGCAGCGAGGCGAAGCCGGAGAGCATGAAGCCGGCGCCGAAAGTCCCCGTCACGGTCGCGCCGATCAGCGCCGGAACGCCGCCGAAGAAGCAGGCGGCAAGCCCGGCGAGGAAGATGAAGATCGAGTTGCGGTTCATGCGCAGCGACGAAGGAATGTCCTCGCGCGGGCGAAGGCCGAGGCCGGAGGCGGCGACGATGCGCACCGCAAAATAATAGGCGGCAAACAGCATGGAGACCCACATGCCGCCCTGCACGGCTGGCAGCATCAGCACGATCAGCGATTTGGTCTGCGCGGTCGCTGCCGGATCGGGCATGAAGTCCGGTTGCTGTTCCTTGACCGAGGCGATCAGCAGATCGACGATCTGATCGGTGACCGCAGGCCCGTAGCCGATCATCACGCCGATGACGATGACGGCGAGCGTCACCAGGCCGCAGAGATGCAGCAGAATATCTGACAGCGGGTACCAGGCAAGCAGATGGTCGGGGCCGCCGAGTTCGGAAGCGGGACGCGCGAGATTGGCGAGATGGCTGAGCCAGCCGGCCGGCAGCAGCGTCACCAGCGTCATGATCAGCGCAAAGGACGGCGACATGACGATCGCGCCGAGTGCTGCAGCCACGACGACCGCCGCGATCGCGGCGGCATTGCCCCAGCCGAGCCCGACGATCAGGATCGGCAGTGCCGAGGCCGTATAGAGAAGCGCGCTGAAAAACGACGGCTGCATGCTCGCCCCCAGCATCAGCAGGAAGGCGGTCAAGCCGGCGAGTGCGCCGATCAGCAGCGTTCTAATGTTCGGTCGTTTCAAGGTCGCTGTCCTGCTTCATCAAGCAGTTAGAGGATGTTGCTGAATCGAATTCAGAAACGTCTCAACATGGGTTTTAAGAGTTCCGATCCGCGCCCATCGCAGAAGGGAGAAGGGAAGGCACGAATGCCTTCCCTCATCAGTTGGTCACGTCGGCCGATCAGGCGACGACGTAAGGCAGCAGGCCGAGGAAACGGGCGCGCTTGATCGCCTGGGCGAGTTCGCGCTGCTTCTTCTGGGAAACGGCCGTGATGCGGGACGGAACGATCTTGCCGCGCTCGGAAATGTAGCGCTGCAGCAGGCGTACGTCCTTGTAGTCGATCCGCGGCGCATTGGCGCCGGAGAACGGGCAGGTCTTGCGGCGGCGATGGAACGGGCGGCGGACCGGAGCGGAGGAAGTTTCAGACATATCTCAGATCTCCCTTATGCACGGTCTTCGCGCGGACGGCGCGGACGGTCTTCACGGTCGCCGAAGCCACCTTCACGCGGCGGACGCGGGCCACGGTCGCCGAAGTCGCGGCGCGGGCCGCGGTCGCCACCTTCGCGCGGGCCGCGGTCGTCGCGGTCGCGCTTCTGCATCATGGCAGACGGGCCTTCTTCATGCTTCTCGACGGCGATGGTCATGTAGCGAAGAACGTCTTCGCTGATGCGCATCTGACGTTCCATTTCCTGGACGGCAGCAGCCGGTGCATCGATGTCCATCAGGGCGTAGTGCGCCTTGCGGTTCTTCTTGATGCGGTAGGTGAGGGACTTGAGGCCCCAGTTCTCGATACGCCCGACCTTACCGCCGTTAGCTTCGATCACACCCTTGTACTGTTCTACGAGGGCATCGACCTGCTGAGCGGAAATATCCTGCCGGGCAAGGAATACATGTTCATAAAGAGCCATGACAGCTTTGCCTTTCTTGCGTTTGGTTCAACCCGATATTCGGCGGCTAAGCCTCAACGACTGCTCCTGATTGGGCGGACCCAGGCAAGAAAGCGTTTTCCGAGACGGTCGAGAGCGGAGACACGAGAGGCTGGAACGCTTCCGTTCCGAACGATTTCCGCATGGAAACCGGCCCTCCGTTCAGCCACCAGCCAGAAGACCGGGTTAACGAACAGGGCGGCTTATACGGATTTTTCGGGCAAAGGCAAGCGCAATCGGACGCCGGAAACCGGATGTAAGCCAGTGGCCGAGCGTGATGCCGAAAACTGCGAGCGGTTTTGGGGCGACATCACGCTCTCACTGAATCAGCGTCGGGTATGCCTAAAGGAACAGAATTACAGCGTCAGCGGATACTGCCGGTGCACCTTGGCAATCTCCGTGAGCACCTCGTCCGAAAGCGTCAGGTCGGCCGCGCCGATATCGATTTTCAACTGCTCCATCGAGGTGGCACCGATGATGGCCGACGCCATGAAGGGCCTGGACAGGCAGAAGGCAAGCGCCATGGCCGCCGGGTCGAGGCCGAATTTGCGGGCGATCTGCAGATAGGCTTTGGTCGCCGGTTCCTGCAATGGCTGCAGGCGGCCGCCGATATCGGGGTTGATCGAGCCGCGCGACCCCTTCGGCCTGCCGCCGTCGACATATTTTCCGGTGAGGATGCCGCCGGCGAGGGGCGAATAGGCGAGCAGCCCGACATCCTCGTGATGCGAGAGTTCGGCGAGATCGAGGTCGAAATGGCGGTAGAGCAGATTGTATTCGTTCTGGACGCTGGCCACGCGCGGCAGGCTCTTCTGTTCCGATAGCGTCAGATATTTCTGGATGCCCCAGGTGGTTTCGTTGGAAAGGCCGATCGCCCGGATCTTACCTTCCTTCACCAGCGCGCCCAGCGTCTCCAGGATGTCGAGCATGTTGGCGACGGCCTTGTCGCGATCCTGATTGAAGGGATTGTAGCTCCAGTTCTGGCGGAAATGGAAATGGCCGCGGTTCGGCCAGTGGACCTGGTAGAGGTCGATATAATCGGTCTTCAGCCGCTTCAGGCTGGCTTCGAGCGCCAGGCGGATATTCTTCGCATCCGCGCCTTCGCCACCGCGTATATAGTCGCGGCCGCGGCCGGCGACCTTGGTGGCGAGCACGATATCTCCACGCTTGCCGGATTTGCCGAACCAGCTGCCGATATAGTCTTCGGTCCAGCCCTGCGTTTCGGCCGAAAGCGGGGTGGTCGGGTAGAGTTCGGCTGTATCGAAGAAGTTGACGCCCTTTTCGACGGCGTAATCCATCTGCGCATGCGCGTCGGTTTCGCTGTTCTGCGAGCCCCATGTCATGGTGCCAAGGCAAATCTCTGAAACGGAAATGTCGGTGCGGCCTAGTGTTTTGTACTTCATGAGAAAACCTTGAGAGAGGTGAAGCCTTGGGAGGGAGCTGAAGCCTTGGGAAGGATGGGGCAAATCTAGGCTCGATTTGGCGGAGCGCAAGAGCAAAAACCTGGCTTTTGCGCGTGTGCGAAAGGCTTTGCGCAGAACGGGCCGCCACTTGACTCTGCCGGAAAGAATGTCAATTGGAGGCAAAACAGCCTCAAGGGGCGCAATCAGGGGCAAGAGCCAGGGACATGAACATGACCATCGCTTTCACTTTTCCCGGTCAGGGCAGTCAGGCCGTCGGCATGGGCAAGGACTTGGCCGAGAATTTCGCCGAAGCCCGCGCCGTTTTCGACGAGGTCGATGAGGCGCTCGGTGAAAAGCTTTCCGACGTCATGTTCAACGGTCCCGAGGACACTTTGACCCTGACGGCCAACGCCCAGCCGGCGCTGATGGCCGTCTCGATCGCCGTTGTCCGCGTTCTCGAAGCCAAGGGGCTGGATCTGAAGTCCAAGGTCGCCTACGTCGCCGGCCACTCGCTCGGCGAATATTCGGCGCTCTGCGCCGCCGGCACCTTTTCGCTTGCCGATACCGCGCGGCTGCTGCGCATTCGCGGCAATGCCATGCAGGCGGCTGTGCCCGTCGGCGTCGGCGCCATGGCCGCGATCATCGGCCTCGAACATGCCGATGTCGTTGCCGTCTGCGAGGAAGCGGCCGCCACCGGCGCCTGTCAGATCGCCAACGATAATGGCGGCGGCCAGATCGTCATTTCGGGCGAGAAGGCAGCCGTCGAAAAAGCCGCCGGCCTTGCGACCGACAAGGGCGCCAAGCGCGCCATCCTGCTGCCGGTTTCCGCTCCCTTCCATTCCAAGCTAATGGCCCCTGCGGCCGAGGCCATGCGCGCGGCGCTGGCAACGGTTGCCAAGTCCGATCCCGTCGTGCCCCTGATCGCCAATGTCCGCGCGGCCCCGGTGACCGGCGCCAACGAGATCGCCGGCCTCCTGGTCGAGCAGGTGACCGGTCAGGTCCGCTGGCGCGAGACGGTGGAATGGTTCGCCGGCAATGGCGTGACGACGCTTTATGAACTCGGCTCCGGCAAGGTGCTGACCGGCCTTGCCCGCCGCATCGACAAGACGATCAACGGCATCTCCGTCAACGGTCCGGCGGATATCGACGCGGCCGTCGCCGCCCTCATGGCCTGATTGCTATCTCCAGATATAAGGAACGCTTCCATGCTCGATCTTTCCGGCCGCAAGGCTCTCGTCACCGGTGCATCGGGTGGTATCGGCGAAGAAATCGCCCGCCTTCTTCATAAGCAGGGCGCCATCGTCGGCCTGCACGGCACCCGCGTCGAGAAGCTGGAAGCGCTGGCGGCAGAACTCGGCGAGCGCGTCAAGATCTTCCCGGCAAACCTCTCCGACCGCGATGAGGTCAAGGCGCTCGGCCAGAAGGCCGAAGCCGAACTCGAGGGTGTCGATATCCTCGTCAACAATGCCGGCATCACCCGCGACGGCCTGTTCGTGCGGATGAGCGACGAGGATTGGGACGCGGTTCTCGAAGTGAACCTGACGTCGACCTTCCGCCTGACGCGCGAATTGACGCATCCGATGATGCGCCGCCGCTATGGCCGCATCATCAACATCACCTCCGTCGTCGGCGTCACCGGCAATCCGGGGCAGGCCAATTATTGCGCCTCCAAGGCCGGCATGATCGGCTTCACCAAGTCGCTGGCGCAGGAAATCGCCACCCGCAACGTGACGGTCAACTGCGTGGCGCCCGGCTTCATCGAAAGCGCCATGACCGGCAAGCTGAACGACAAGCAGAAGGAAGCGATCATGGGGGCGATCCCGATGAAGCGCATGGGCACGGGCGGCGAGGTTGCTTCGGCGGTCGCCTATCTCGCCTCCTCCGAGGCTGCCTATATGACGGGCCAGACGCTGCACGTAAACGGCGGCATGGCGATGATCTGAAACGACAAACCGCCGGCATGGGGATATTTCCGCCAATAGCATGTTGAGCAATCACGAACCGTTGATTTTCTGGCTTTGCGGCAGGCATAAAGCATGTTAAGCGGGCCAATGACTGTCAGCAGTCGTCCCGAGAAAGCAGACGGACCGGCGGGCTTTTCGCAAGCCTGGGACCTCTCTGAAGCCGGGTAAACGAGTTTGCCGAGGATGTCTGAAAGCATCGCAGGCTGAAACAGGGTAGGGGTGCCGCAACGGCATTCCGATCAGGACATAAGGTCGAGGAAACCGACATGAGCGATATCGCAGAACGCGTAAAGAAAATTGTTATTGATCATCTTGGCGTCGATGCCGACAAGGTCGTCGAGAGCGCCAGCTTTATCGACGATCTGGGCGCTGACTCGCTCGACACGGTCGAACTGGTCATGGCTTTCGAAGAAGAATTCGGCGTTGAAATTCCTGACGACGCTGCTGACTCGATCCTGACGGTCGGCGATGCCGTGAAGTTTATCGAGAAGGCCCAGGCCTGATCCTGTGATTTTGAGAAAGGGCGGGCCAGGAGTCCGCCCTTTTCTTTTCGGCATATTTCTCCATAGAACATAAGAGACGGGGGGAAGCACGCGATGAGACGTGTCGTCATCACAGGTACCGGCATGGTGTCACCCTTGGGATGCGGAACCGAGGTGACGTGGTCCCGGCTGCTTGCCGGCCAGAACGGCGCCCGCCTCGTCACCGAGTTCGAGGTCGACGACCTCCCCGCCAAGATCGCCTGCCGCATTCCGATCGGCGACGGCACCGACGGCACCTTCAATGTCGATCAGTGGATGGAGCCGAAAGAGCAGCGCAAGGTCGACCCCTTTATCATCTACGGCATGGCCGCCGCCGACATGGCGCTCGCCGATGCCGGCTGGCATCCCGAGACCGATGAGGACCAGATCGCCACCGGCGTGCTGATCGGCTCCGGCATCGGCGGCATCGAAGGCATTGTCGAGGCAGGTTACACCCTGCGCGACAAGGGCCCGCGCCGCATCTCCCCCTTCTTCATTCCCGGCCGCCTGATCAATCTCGTCTCCGGCCAGGTCTCGATCCGCCACAAGCTGCGCGGACCCAATCATTCGGTCGTCACCGCCTGCTCGACAGGCGCGCATGCGATCGGCGACGCCGCGCGGCTGATCGCGCTGGGCGATGCCGACGTCATGGTCGCCGGCGGTACGGAATCCCCCGTCAGCCGCATTTCGCTCGCCGGTTTTGCCGCCTGCAAGGCGCTGTCGACCCAGCACAACGACGATCCGCAGAAGGCTTCGCGCCCCTATGACCGCGACCGCGACGGCTTCGTCATGGGCGAGGGCGCCGGCATCGTCGTGCTCGAGGAACTGGAACACGCCAAGGCTCGCGGCGCCAAGATCTACGCGGAAATCGTCGGCTACGGCCTGTCGGGCGACGCCTATCACATCACCGCGCCCTCCGAAGACGGCGAGGGCGCCGGCCGCTGCATGGCGATGGCGCTGAGGCGCGCCGGGCTGACGCCGGCCGATATCGATTACATCAACGCCCACGGCACCTCGACCATGGCCGACACGATCGAACTCGGCGCTGTCGAGCGGCTGGTCGGCAATGCGGCGTCGAAGATCTCCATGTCCTCGACCAAGTCGGCGACCGGACATCTTCTCGGTGCTGCCGGTGCGATCGAGGCGATCTTCACCACGCTCGCCATCCGCGACAATGTCGCGCCGCCGACGCTCAATCTCGACAATCCCGAACGCGAGACGGCGATCGATCTTGTTCCGCACAAGGCGCGTGAGCGAGAAATCAATGTGGCGCTGTCCAACTCGTTCGGGTTCGGCGGCACGAACGCGTCACTCCTCCTGCGCCGTTACGCGCAATAAAAAGTCCTGCGCGGCGTAACGGGTGTCCCTTACGCCGCAACGGCCGGTTCCCTGTGTTGCGTCGCGTGGGCGTGCGGGAGCATAACGACCGGCGACGGCGCCGTTGAACGGCGGCAGAACCTGCTTTTGCCGCATTGCTTCGCGAAATAGCGAAGTGAGGGTCAAGTTTTAGAGGATTGCCGGTGAGCGATACGACGAACCAGAGCAACGAGACGCAAGGACAGAAGGGACCGATCATCCCGAAGTCGCCGAGCGAAGCCCTGCGTCCGGAGCGTGTTCCGGAACCGCCGAAACGGTCCAAGAAAGCCCGCGGGCAGGTCGTTCTTTTCCTGAACTTCATCATGACGATGGCGGTTCTGGTCTGCGTTGTCGCCATTATCGGCTTCTACTATGCCACATCGACCTATCGGAACCCCGGTCCGCTGCAGACCAACACCAATTTCATCATCCGCAATGGCGCTGGTCTGGCCGAAATCGCCTCGAACCTCGAGCGCAACGCGATCATCAGCGATGCCCGCATCTTCCGCTATCTCACCGCAACGCATCTTTCTGCCGGCGAGAGCCTGAAGGCCGGTGAATACGAGATCAAGGCCAGAGCTTCCATGAGCGATATCATGGAGCTCCTGAAATCGGGCAAATCAATTCTCTATTCCGTTTCCTTCCCTGAGGGCCTGACGGTCCGCCAGATGTTCAACCGCATGCTGGAGGATAAGGTGCTGGAAGGCGATCTGCCGGCCGCCCTTCCGGCCGAGGGCAGCCTGCGCCCGGATACCTACAAGTTCTCCCGCGGCACCAAGCGTTCGGAAATCATCCAGCAGATGGCGGCGGCCCAGCAGAAGATCGTCGATCAGATCTGGGACAAGCGCGACTCTTCGCTGCCGCTGCGCTCCAAGGAAGAATTCGTGACGCTCGCCTCGATCGTCGAAAAGGAAACCGGCGTTGCCGACGAACGTGCCCATGTCGCTTCCGTTTTCCTCAACCGGCTCGGCAAAGGCATGCGCCTGCAGTCCGATCCGACCATTATTTATGGTCTCTTCGGCGGCGACGGCAAACCGGCCGACCGTCCGATCTACCAGTCGGATCTGAAGCGGGACACGCCATACAACACCTATGTCATCAAGGGTCTGCCGCCGACGCCGATCGCCAATCCCGGCAAGGATGCGCTCGAAGCCGTCGCCAATCCCTGGAAGACGCAGGACCTTTATTTCGTTGCTGACGGCACCGGCGGTCATGTCTTTGCCGCTACGCTCGAGGAGCACAATGCCAACGTCAAGCGCTGGCGCAAGCTCGAAGCCGACAAGGGCTCCGACCCGAACATCGCAGTCGACGGCCAGCCGGAAGAACAGCCGGCAGATAGTGGCGCGACCGTCGTGCCGCCGAAGAAAAAGAAGATCAACTGATACTTTCTGGAGGCTCGCATGGCTTTGCAGTCCATGACCGGTTTTGCGCGGCGCGAGGGAACGAGCGGCCGCTGGCGCTGGGCATGGGAGTTGCGCTCGGTCAACGGCAAGGGCCTCGACCTGCGGCTGCGCCTGCCGCCCGGCCTCGAACGCATGGAGGCAGAGGTGCGCCGCCTGGCCGGCGAAAGTTTCAGCCGCGGCAATCTGCAGGCATCCTTATCCGTCACCGCCGACGAGAACCGCTTCGAAGCCGTGCTCAACAGGCAGGCACTCGCCGCCGTGCTTGCCATGCGCGAGCAATTGGACGGTATCATCGATCCGTCGCCGCTGAAGCTCGATACGCTGCTTCTGGTGCGTGGGATCGTCGAATTCCGCGAAGGGGAGGACGGCGAAGAGGCGCTCGCCGCCCGTGACGCCGATATCGCTGCCGGCCTGCTGGCAGCACTTTCCGATCTGAGAGCGATGCGGGAACAGGAAGGCTCGGCGCTGACCCGCATTCTGCACGACCATGTCACGACGATCGAAGGCCTGACACGGGCGATCGAGGCCGATCCTTCGCGTTCGCCGCAGGAGATCGCTGCGCGGCTTGCCGCGCAGGTTGCCGCGTTGATGGACGGCATGGCCGCGCTCGACCGCGACAGGCTGCATGCCGAAGCCGCATTGCTGGCGACCAAAGCGGATCTGCGCGAGGAAATCGATCGTCTGAAGGCGCACGTCGCCGCAGCGCGCGATCTCCTGGTGAAAGATGGCCCGGCCGGCCGCCGGCTGGACTTCCTTGCACAGGAATTTAACCGCGAATCGAATACCATCTGCTCGAAGTCGAATGCCTCGGCGGTCACCGCTGCCGGCATCGAGTTGAAAGTCGTCATCGACCAGTTCCGCGAGCAGGTCCAGAATTTGGAGTAAGACATGAAACCGGCGAAATCCTCGCCCGTGCAGATCGCCCGCCGCGGTCTGATGCTCGTCATCTCGTCGCCGTCCGGCGCCGGCAAGTCCACTATCGCGCGCACGCTGCTGGAGAAGGACAGGCAAATCGGCCTCTCCGTCAGCGTCACCACGCGCCAGCGCCGCCCGAGCGAAATCGAGGACGTGCATTACCACTTCAAGAGCGTGCGCGAGTTCGAGCGGATGCGCGACAGCGACGCGCTGCTCGAATGGGCCGAGGTGCATGGCAATTTCTACGGCACGCCGCGCGAACCGGTCGAGCAGGCCATGGCCGAAGGCCGTGACATGCTGTTCGATATCGACTGGCAGGGTGCCCAGCAATTGCAGGAGAAGATGTCGGCCGACGTGGTTTCGATCTTCGTGCTGCCGCCGACCATGACCGAGCTGCAGTCGCGGCTGCACCGCCGTGCCGAGGATTCCGAGGAGGTCATCCAGACGCGCCTCGCCAACAGCCGCGCCGAGATCGCCCACTGGCGCGAATACGACTACGTCATCGTCAACGACGACCTCAACGCCGCCTTCGACGCCGTCCAGTCGATCGTCAAGGCAGAACGCCTGCGTCGCGACCGCCGCCACGGCATGTTCGACTTCGTCCGCGAATTGCTGGAAGAGACGCCGTCGCTCTAGAGCAATTCCAGCAAAAGTGTGAAGCGGTTTTGCGTCAGGAATTGCGTAAAAACAAAGAGATAGAGCATTTTCGCGATTCGAAGAAAAGCGGAAATGCTTTAGCGAGTTGATTGCGCGGATTCGTGCCCTGGTCGAGGCTGCGCTAGCGGCCTTTGCACTTAGTGCGCGGTGTAGGCCCCATCGACCGCATGGTAGCTACCTGTGATGAAACTCGCCTGCTCGGAGAGAAGGAAGCAGACGAGGGCTGCAACCTCCTCGGGTTTGCCGCGCCGGCCCATCGGTTGGAGGGACTCGATTTTTTTCTGCATCGGAAGTTCCTGTTGTTCTGTCAGCAACGGCGTTTCGATCCAGCCCGGCCCGACAACGTTCAGGCGGATTCCAAACCTGGCATATTCAAGGGCTGCGGCTTTTGTCAGTCCGAGTACGCCGTGTTTGGCGGCTGTGTAAGCTGATGTTAACGGTAAGCCAACAGCGCCTAAAATGGATGAAACGTTGACAATTGCTCCGCCGCCGCGTGCCATCATCGCTGCGATCTCGCTTTTCATGCAGTAAAAAACCCCATCGAGATTGACTTTGATCACCCGATGCCACTCATCGATCGGATAGTCTCTCGTCGCTTTATGCGGGCCGCGAATTCCCGCGTTGTTGACGGCCAGATTGATCCCTCCGCATTCCACTTCAGCGAAGGCGATCAATTGCTCCACCGAAACGGGGTCGGTGACGTCGGCAAAGAAGGGGAAAGCGATGCCACCTTCCAAGCGAATCTCTTGTGCAACGCGGTTTGCCCCAGCCAGGTTGATATCGGCGATCACCACGCCCACACCTTCGCCGCCAAGCTGTCGGCATATTGCGGCCCCTATTCCTGAAGCTCCGCCGGTCACAACCGCAATCTTTCCCTGAAGGCCAAGTTTCATTCGCTGGTCCTTGTCACCGCAACGTGAGGCTCATCGCACTTCCTTGATAAGATAACAACACATCGCAAGCGAATAGCCTATAATTCAAAAAATGCCGTTACAGGACCATCACTTGGCATGGTCGGCGTATTCTGCAATGATAGCTTGCGGAGAGAGAGTAAGAAGGCAGCAAGTGGAATGGGGATAGACCACATTACGCGCCGGGCAATCGTGTTGGGTGGACTTGCAACTATAGTTTCTGGATGTGGCGCTCCGGAAGACTGGACGATAAGGTCCGTCTTCGCTGGTGATCCCGATCAAAATCCGCGCTATCGCAAACAGGAGGTAGCTTACTACGGGTGGGAAGCGCCAGGTACCGTCATAGTTAACACCGGGGAACGATTTCTCTACTACGTAGAGTCCGGCGGACGGGCGACACGCTATGGTATCGCCGTCGGTCAGGAGGGTCTAAGCTTTAAGGGCGAAGCAATCATCGGGCGGAAAGCGGAGTGGCCCTCTTGGAGGCCGACCGAGGACATGATGCTGCGCAAGCCGCGACTGGCGCAATATGCCAATGGCGTTCCCGGTGGACCGCTTAATCCGCTTGGCGCTGCAGCGCTATATCTTTATCAAGGCGGGCAAGACACCCTGTTCCGTGTGCACGGGACGAATGAGCCCTGGTCGATCGGTCAGGCTGTTTCAAATGGTTGTATACGGATGACCAACGCAAACATCGTTGATCTCTTCAATCGCGTCCCGGTGGGTACTCGGGTAGTGGTGATTTGACGACGTTAACCATTTGAACTGAAGGGTTGGCTATTCGCATTTCGAACTGCTAAAGTAGCGAAGTTGCAGATTGTGTTCTTTATGCACTAGTCAGGAACCGGTTTGCCGCTAAACTTAGATTCGTTTCTATCGATAGCCACTCCAGACTAGCAGAGGACTTCTTGATGAGCAGAATCATAGTCGTGATCTTTGCAGTGCTTGCTGTTGCCAATCTGAGTGCTTGCGGGACCATAGGCAAGGGAAAAGGTAAGGCGCCGCCGCCCGCTGCGGCTGTCTATAAGTAAATACGATTCAAGTAGGGGAGGGCTAGCATAGTCCTTCCCTCTTCTTAAATCCGTCAGGCTTGCTCGTCGGTTTTCGATGCTCGACGTTCAAGAGTGGTTGGCAATTTCCGACCTGCGTGGCAGGGCAAGCAATGGGGCGTATTGATGCTCTTTGGAAATGGTCGCTCGGGGCTGGCGATTCTGATGGTAGGTGTGCTGGTCTCTTGCCAATCAACAGATAAGCCTCAACAACCGCGCTTTACGTCCGTCAGTAAGAACGCTCCCACAACGACAACCAATAAGGTTGTCGGGAATCAGTATTTCATCGAATTTCGCTCGAGATATGCGTTGAGTTACGGCCACACTTATGTGGTTTTCGGCAAGTTGGACCAGAGCGGCAACATGATCAATCCAGAGGTGGCAGGACTTGCCCCGGCTTCTCACAGTCCGGCTGACTATGTGCTTGGCCATTTCGTGCCCGTCCCGGCTTCGACCGGTTGGACCGATGGGGATCTTGAAGAGCAATATCGATCCGCAAGTTGGCGTGTGCTGCTTAGCCCGGTGGAATACAGCAATGTCGTCGCCTACATTCGCAAACTACAGGCTACGTCCAAAACCTGGGAGGCGACCGTCAATAATTGCAACGCTTGGACCGGGCAAATCGCTCGCCACATGGGATACAAAACTCCCGGCATCTGGCTCAGACCACAACAGTACATTACTCAGCTCAGAGAAATGAATACGGGCTGAGCGCGTCGGCGTCTTGCCTAGGTTGCGTGTGCTGGGTAAGCTTGCCTCCTGTTTGTTCGTTGGCGTATGGGCGATTGGGCTGTTTCCCCGACACGTTTTCTGCGATCAGCGGCCCGCAACGAAGTGGGTGATCCCTGTGAGCCTTTCGCTGATTACGCTTGGTAAGACGATTTGGGTACTGGGAATCATCGCTTGGTACTTCGTCCGCCGGCCGGCCGCGAGGCGCGCCAAGCGCAATGCGGTAGTCAACAATAGACGGTCGGCGCGGGACGGCTTGGGTCTTGTCGCCGCCATCATCGGTCTTGCCGTCGTTCCAGGCATATATGTCTTTTCGGGATTTCCAGCTCGCTTTGACTATCCATTGGCCGGCTGGGCCCTTGCGCTGGGCACGATCGTCTACGCGGCTGCGATATGGATTTTCCGCCGAACGCATAAGGAACTTGGCAGAAACTGGTCGATTTCGCTGGAGATCCGCGAGGAGCACAAGCTGATCTCGACTGGCCCATACAGCGTCATACGCCACCCCATGTACACGTCGTTCCTGCTGATGGCGCTCGGCCAAGCATGCTTGCTGGCAAATTGGTTTGTCGGGGTGGCGGGGCTGATCGGTTTCGCATTCCTGTTCTTCCTGAGAGTGCAAAGAGAAGAGAAGATGATGATCGAATTCTTCGGCCCGCAATATCGCGATTACATGGACAAGACCAAGCGCATCATCCCCTATATCTATTGAGGGAACTTCATGCGGGGCAAACCAATCAAGCTTTCGGCGGCTAGGCGTCTTGTCGGAGACCTGATGCGATTCTCGATTCACGTGCCGAGGGTGACCGTGCAGCGGCAAATGAATCTTGCCCCATTGCTGGCAGCACGACAAGCTCGGCCCGAGCGTCCCTCGTGGACGGCGCTATTCATAAAAGGCTATGGGCTTCTTGCCCTTGAGGTTCCGGAATTCCGCCGCGCCTATGTGAAGCTGCCCCGGCCTCAGTTCTACGAATATCCCGAAAGTGTGGCGTCGGTGGCCCACGAGCGCGAATACGAGGGTGAGCGTATCGTCCTTTTGTGTCCCATCCGGCACCCCGAACGCAAGTCCATCGCCGAGCTCGATGCATTGATCCGGGACGCCCGTACGCGACCAGTCGCGCAAATCAAGCAATTCCGCCGCAGCCTGAAGTTCGCTCGGCTTCCGGCGCCGCTTCGCTGGTTTCTTATGTGGATCGGGCTGAATCTCGGTCGGCAGCGGCCGCGCTTTTTCGGCACTTTTCAATTTTCAGTCTATTCAGGGCTGGGAGCGGAATCATTAAATCCCCTGACGCCGTTGACCACCTTACTCAATTATGGGCCGATCAGCGAGGACGCAACCGTCACTGTCCGCATCCTGTACGATCACCGGGTCATGGATGGCGCGATCGTCGCAAGGGCTTTGCAACGCTTCGAGGCGATCCTCAATGGGGAGATCGCTAACGAAGTAAGCGCACCTGCTCACGAAGCGGATGTGGCAACGATCCCTCGCGGGAATAACCAATGAAAGTGGATAAAAATCCCCATCCAAGCGTCGTTGTCACTGGCGCCTCGCGAGGTATCGGTCGCGCGATAGCGAAGATCGCAGCGGGCGAAGGCGCCACCATCGTTCTCCTTGCACGCTCTGTCGAAGGATTGGCGGCGGCAGCGGCGGACGTGCGAGCAGCCGGTGGCCACGCTGTCACACTCGAGCTGGACCTAGCCGCACCTGGGGCATCCCAGCGGCTGGAAATGTTTCTTGATGAGAGTGGTTTGTTTTGTGATGTGCTCGTCAATAACGCTGGCTACGGCTTGCGTGGTGCGGCGACGATCATCCCGAGGTCCGACCAGTTGGGCATCGTGGATCTCAATATTCGCGCATTGACAGATCTGACCCTGCGATTTTTGCCTGCGATGGCGGCAAGAGGGAGGGGTGGAGTGATCAACCTGGGTTCTGTCGCCGGCTTTTTGCCGGGTCCCAACATGGCGCTTTATTATGCCAGTAAGAGCTTCGTGCGTTCCTTTTCAACATCACTGAATGAAGAGCTTCGCGGAACGGGCGTCACTGTGACTTGCGTTACCCCAGGGCCTGTGGCGACTGAGTTTCTCCGTAACTCGGGTGCAGCCCGCGCAGCCTTGTTCAAGATTTTGCCTAAGGTCAGGGCGGAATACGTCGCGAAAAAGGCATGGCAGGGATTTAGGGCCGGCCGCGGGTTCGTCGTTCCCGGGTTTTCGGCAAAGGTGACAATAGCATTCGCCACAATTTTGCCGAGCACTATATTGTTGCCGCTGGTCAGTCGACTGCAACGGCGTACGAGCGACCTTTGCCCCTGCGGCTCTGGTAAAACTTTTAGACAGTGTCGTGCGTCGGGACATCAGGCAAAGCGCAACGTTGCAGAGTAACTTTCTGCGGTCATATCGCGAAGAGAGCTGGTGCATAGGTCGCTGAAAGAACGGACTTCCGTGCTTGAGGAGGAGTCGCCCAGACCGCGCCAACGGATTTGAGAAACTCTTGGCCGAAGGCCACCTGCCACCGACGCTGACCCTTGATCCCACCTGCTTCTGCCGGTTCTTCCCTATCGTGACGTCGCAGACGTCATCGATCGCATCAACGCCCCACCTCCGGCGGCGCGACCATAAACGATTGCATGAGCCACGCCACGGCGGAAGCCTGCGCTTCGGCGGCGTCGGTCATTCCGGCATGGACGCATATCATGGCAAATTCGGTTTCCTCGTCTTCTCGCATCCGCGCGCCGTCTGTCACCGCGCCGTCTGTCACCAAAGTAAGATGGCGGAGCATATGATGCGGCCGCCCTTCGCCGAGGCGATGCGCGGCTTTCTTGCCCAAGCGATCTGCAAGCAAAGCGCGCCTCATCAAGCCTGGCGTCCGATCGCCAGTGCGAAAGGACGGCCTTCGACCTAAGGCGCGTCCTTCTGCATCCACCAGGAGATGTGGCGCTAAAGGCTATTTGCGAGAAGGCAGAATTCCTCGACCGACAGGGTCTCCGCCCGGCGCGCCGGATCGATCCCGGCCTTGACGAGCAGGCTCTCGCCGCCGAGCGGTTTCAGGCTCTGGCGCAGCATCTTGCGGCGCTGGCCGAAGGCCGCCTGCGTTACCTTTTCCAGATTGCCGACAGCGCAGGGGATCGGGTTTTCCCGAGGTGTCAGATGCACCACCGTCGACGTCACCTTCGGCGGCGGCGTGAAGGCCTGCGGCGGCACGTCGAAGGCCATCCGTGCCTCCGTCCGCCAGCCGCAGAGCACGCCGAGACGGCCATAATGGTCGTCGTCTTCACCGGCAACGATACGCTCGCCGACTTCCTTCTGGAACATCAGCGTCAGCGACCGCCAGAATGGCGGCCAGGCTTTCGGCAGCAGCCAGTTAACCAAAAGCTGTGTGCCGACATTGTAGGGCAGGTTGGCAATGATCTTGACCGGCCCATCAGGCGCCAGCGCCTCGAAATCCGTCTTCAGCGCATCGCCTTCGATCACCTCCAGCCGGCCGGGATAATGATCGACGATTTCGGCGAGCGCCGGCAGGCAGCGGGCATCCCGCTCGACGGCGATGACCTTCCGGGCGCCGAGCGCCAGGATTGCCCGCGTCAGCCCGCCGGGGCCGGGGCCGACCTCGAAGATCGTCGCATCTTCAAGCGGACCGGCCGTACGGGCGATCTTCTGCGTCAGGTTGAGGTCGAGCAGGAAGTTCTGCCCGAGCGCCTTGCGCGCATCAAGGCCGTGACGCTGGATGACGTCGCGAAGCGGCGGCAGGCCATCGAGTGCTGCCATCAGCGACGGCTTTCCTGAATGCGGCCGAGCTGGGCTGCAAGCTTCAGCGCCGCAACCAGGCTCTGCTCGCGCGCCAGCCCTTTGCCGGCAATGCCGAACGCGGTGCCGTGATCGGGCGAGGTGCGCACGAAAGGAAGCCCGAGCGTCACATTGACGCTGTCGTCGAAACCGAGTGCCTTGGCCGGGATCAGCGCCTGGTCGTGATACATGCAGACGGCGACGTCGTACCGCGCCCGCGCCTCGTCATGGAACATGGTGTCGGCGGGCAGGGGGCCGATCGCATCGATGCCCTCGTCGCGCAGGCGCTCGATCGCCGGGCGGATGATATCCTCGTCCTCTCTGCCGATCGTTCCGTCTTCGCCCGCATGCGGGTTGAGGCCGGCGACGGCCAGCCGCGGTGCTGCGATGCCGAAGCGCTGCCTCAGATCTTCATGGGCGATCCGGCAGGTTTCCATGATCAGTTCGCCGGTCAGCGCCTGCGGCACGTCCCGGACCGGGATGTGGATGGTGACCGGAATGGCCCTGAGCTTCGGTCCCGAAAGCATCATCACAGGCGTCACCGGCCGGCCGGTCGCTCTCGTGGCGAGATCGGCGAGAAATTCGGTATGGCCGGGAAACCGGAAACCTGCTTCGTAGAGTACCGACTTGGCGATCGGATTGGTGACGACCGCCGTCGCCTCGCCGCCGATGACGAGCGACACGGCTTTCTCGATCGCCGCGATCGTGCCTTTCGCCGTTGCAACATGTGGCTCGCCGGCAACCACTTCGATACCGGCAGACACCGGCATGACGGGCAGCGCATCGGCAAACATGCCGGCGGCCTCGCTTGCTTTATCGGTCTCGCGGATCGAAACCGCCAGGTTGAGCTGGCGCGCTCTCAACGCCAATACGCCGGGATCGCCGATCAGGAAGAAAGGCGGCAGCCCGAGTTCGCGCCGCCGCAGCCAGGCCATCAGCGTAATATCCGGCCCGATGCCGGCGGGGTCGCCCTGGCTCAGCGCAAGCGGTCGCGAAAACGGTATCGTCATCGCAGATCAACGATAGGCGATCTGCGCCTTCTTGCGCAGTTCATCCAGGTACTTCTTGCTGTTTTCGTTTTCCGGGCTGGCGTCCTTGCTGTCCTTGGACTTGCCGAGATCTTCCTGGCGGAAGACCATTTCGGCCGCCTGGTCGTCGGAAACCTGGCGCTGGCTGCAGATTGCCAGATATTCGACGCCCTTGTCGGTGACGCGGGTCCCTGTCGTATTGCCTTTGGCCTGTTCGACCAGCGGCTTCCAATCCGGCGGGATCTCGGGGGCGAGCATGCGGCCGAGATCGCGCACGGAAACGTCGCGCATCGTCGCGGCAAAGACCTTTGACTGATCGCAGCCCGGAAACTTCGAGCGCGATGCCTCCGCTTCGCCCTTGCGCTTGCCGGCGATGGCGTTGCGCTTGGCTTGCGGAATGACGAAGATGATCTGCTGCAGCATATATTCGGTCGTCACCGGCTTCTGCTTGTTGTTCTGCATCATGCGCGAGACGAGGTCATAGTTCGACAGCCGCGAGGTCGAACCGTAGCGCGCGTTGACCACGCGCGGCCAGCTCATCTGCACGGCGATGAAACCTTTGAAATGGTCGACCCCGACGCCGGCACGATCGAGGATCTGCGACATCTGCTCGACGGAAAGCTTGTTGCCGGCCGAAAAGCGCGCGAAAGACGCATCGACGTCCTGCTGCGAAACCGACATATGAACGCGGGCGACCTCCTGCCGCTTGAGCGACTCGTCGATCAATTGCTCCTCGGCAGCCTTGGCGTCGGCCTTGGTATGCTGCAGCCGCAGGAAGGCTTGGCGCTTGGCGACATCGCCGCTGGTGATGGCCGTGCCGTTCACCACGGCCTTGACCTCGCTTGCCGCAAGCGCTGGAGCGGCAACACCCGTCAGCAAGGCAAACGTAGCCCCGGCGAGGAACGTGGTTATGGCTTTTTTCGCGTCAATCATCCGTTGACCTCCCGATAGCGTCGCGAGCCGTTGTTCGCGGCGTTTTTATCACAGTGCGAGACACGCGGACATCGCTTCCGTCACGGCGCGAAACCCCTATGCCTCAGATATCGACTGGCGGCAATGTCCTGCACAGGCTTACGGCGAAAGAATGGCTTCAGGCCATGTTCGCGCCGCCCGCCCGTCATTCCAGGGTGTTTGTGCCGATCTTGATATCGCCGAGCGTGCGGAAGGTCAGCCGTGCGCCGATCGTCCAGTCACTTGCCGTTTCGTCGTTGGAGTCCCTTGTATCCGTGTAGGCGATCGTGAAGATCGTGCATTCGTCCTCATAGGTGAGACCGAGCGTCTTGCGGCTGAGTACGTCATTGTTCAGGTCCCAGGCGATGCCGCCGAAGATCGACCAATAATCCTTGAACTTGATTTTACTGTTGGTCTGGATCTCGTCGTTGTCCTCGGCAAAGCCATATGCCGGCTGGGCGCTGAGATGGGTGTAGGTCACCTGCGTCTGGAAGGTGTCGTTCTGGTAGGCCGTCGTCAGGTCGCCGCGGCGGAACTCGAAATCCTTCTCGTCGAGACGATAGGAGGCCGTCACCGAAACGCCGTAGGGCGTCTCGACGCCGCCGAGGCCGACATAATCGGAGCGCGTGGTTTCAAGGCCGGAATCGGCGCCGACATTGACGAGGTCGTCGGTCGCAAACGAGTTCTGGCCGGCAATCTGATAGGATTGGCCGAAGATGCCGTGCAGCTTGTAGCCGCTGTCGAACGTGCCGGTATACTGGACGCCGAGATTGGCGCGGGTGCCGCCTTCGACGCGGTCGTAGCCCGAAAATTTATCGCGGTCGAACAGCGACGTGGCATCGAAGACGAAGCTCTGCGCATCCTCGTTCGGCAGCCGGCCGGCGAGCTGCTCATCGGGACGGGCATAGATCTGCGCGATCGGCTCGAGGATATGGGTGCTGTTCTCGGTCGTCATCAGGATCGGGTAACGCATCTCCAGCCCGGCCGTGAACATCGAACGGGTAGCGGAATTGTCGTCGAGATAATTGCCGCCGTAACCTGTGGGGTCGTTCATATTAAGCGCGAAGGCATCGCCGCGCGCGGCCAGCAGCGGTGTGATCACCAGGCCGGTCGGCGTGACATAGGTGCGCTTCCACTCCAATTCGCCGGTGAGCCGCGAGGTCTGGCCCTTCAAGCCGCGAAAGCGGTCGAAGCCGTCGACGGTATAGAAGTCGTCATGGGTGCGCGAAATATTGGTCAGGTTGACGTCGGCCGAAAGCTCGCCGCCCGCCAGCGGCTGCGGCGCCACATAATGATAGTCGAGCGACGGATAGACGATCGCCTGCTGCTTTTCGGCCGTGTTCGTCCGGTCGGCATCCTGGACGTCGAAATAGAACGCCCGCATGTCGAAATAATTGCGCTTCCCAAGCCCGGTCAGGTAGATCTGGTTGGTGTGATCCGTGCCGGTCAGGTCCCGCAGCTTGTAGGTCTTCGAGAAATTGTTGTCGCTCTGCACCATGACGTCCCAGCCGAACGTCCAGCGCGGATTGATGCGGAATTCAGCCTTGGACGCCACCATGCCACGCCGGCTGGCTTCGGCATCGCTGGTGCCCGAGCTGAAATTGTCCGGCTTTGCCTGGTCGATGCCGGCGACGCGCAGGATATGCGTGCCGTTTTCGAAGCGCTGGCGGAACTCGCCTTCGACGAGGAAGCCCTGGGCGGTGTAGCCGGTGGTGGTGACCGTCGCGTCCATGCTCGGCGAGATCACGTAATAATAAGGAATGGAAAGGCCGAAGCCGAGGTTCTGCGACAGGCTCATCGTCGGGAAGAGAAAGCCCGACTTGCGCTTCACCGTATTGTCGGGAACCTCGATGAACGGCAGGAAGGCGATCGGATAGCCGAGCAGCTCGAAGCGCGCACTTTCCAGACGGATCGTGTGCGTCACGCCGTTCTGGATCACCCGCTTGGCTTTGACCTGCCAGAATGGCGCGCGCTTCGGATCTTCGGCGCAGGGCAGGCAGGCGGTGTAGACGCCCTTGTTGAGAATCATCTTCGTGCCGCCGACGCGCTCGCCGCTTTCGGCGACGATACGCGTATTGTCGGTGGTTTCAATGCGCAGCGAGTTGAGGAAACCGTCGGAAAAATTGTCGGTCACGTCAAGGTTGTCGGCATAGATGCGGTTGCCGTCCGGGCTGACCATCTCGACATTGCCGAGCGCCATCATCCGGCCGGTCTTCTGATTGTACTCGACCTTCTGCGCGACCATTTTATAGCCGCCATAATTGATCTGCACGCCGCCGACCGCCGACACCAGGTCGGCGTCACGGTTATAGACGAGTTCATTGGCCGAAAGCAGAAGCTTGGCCTCTTCAGGAATCTTCTTCGCTATATTTTGTTCGGGTGCGCTGGCCTGGCCGTAGGAGGCCGGAGCGCTGCCGAAATAGGAACATGAAGCCGCGCTGACAAGCAGGGCAACCAACTGTTTACTAAAATACTTGCGGTCGCCTGCCGCCACTAGCCGTCCTCCTGATGAAGCAGAATAGTCGCACCCAAGGCCAGCGCGACGACCACCGGTATCCACGTCGCCACGAAGGGAGGCACGACTCCACTGCTTCCGAATGCCTTTACAAGCACGGTGATGACATAAAGCACGAAGCCCGAAAGGATGCCACCCAGAATCACGGAGCGGGATTGGTTGAACCGGCTAAATTTTAGGGACACTGTTGCAGCAATGAAAGTCATCGCCACCAGCAGCAATGGCTGGGACAACAGCGAGTTGAATTGAGTCTCCAGCGCCTTGGTCGAGATGCCGAAGGATTTGGCCGCGGCAATGCGGTTGGAAAGGTCAAAGAAACCAATTGTTTCCGGCGCCGTCAGCCGCTCCTGGACGAAGTCCTGTTTCAGATTGGTGCGAAGTTGAACCGAAGCTTTACGCACGGGGATTTCGCCAGGCTTGCGCTCGACAACGTTGTTAAGTTGCCAGTAACCATCTTCCAATTTCGCCGTCGCAGCATCCTGTCTCAGAATGACCTGACCGCTTGAATCGAAATGGATCAGCACGGCGTCGATCAGCTTGGTTCCGTTCTCCTGAACCGTGTGGGCGCCGATGATGACATCGTCGCGGCCGCTGATCTGGCGCAGCCACGGAATCTGCGGCGCCTTGCGCAGAACCGCGTTCTCGCCGCGCCAATCGGATTCGACCAGCAGCGCCTGGCGCTGGCCCCAGGCGGCAAGCGGGTTGAGCGCCGTCATCGTCAGTATGCCGAGCAGCAGCGAGCCGGCGATGAAGGGAGACATGAACTGCCAGACCGAAATGCCGGCTGCGCGCGTGACGACAAGCTCATATTTGCGGTTGAGCCCGATCAGCACCGTCATGCCGACGAACAGCGCGATGAAGGGCACTGTCTGCTGCAGGATGAGCGGCAGGCGCACGGCGGTCATCAGGATGCCGCCGCCGATCGTATAGCCGGGGAGGCCGGACATTCGGCCCGCCGTCTCGCTGAAATCGAGAAGGAAGGAAATCGCCGAGACGCCGATCAGGAACCAGCCCATCGTCACCAGGTAGCGGCGAAAGAAATAACGCGACAATGTCCCGAACATCATTGGGCGGCATCCCTGCCGGTCCTGCCGGTAGCTGCAAGCAGCCTTTCCTGCATCCGTCTCCAGAAAGACGACATCCGGTCGCGAACGAACGAAGGCATGGCCAGTCGTTTGTGAAGGCCGAGGAAGACGATCGAGACGATGCTGCTGACGATCGGTATGGCATAGAGAACGACGATATATTCAGGGTCGGTGTCGATCTGATTGGCCGCGTAGAAGGCCGCCCACCTGAGCGCGAAGGCATAGGCGAGCGCGCTCACCATCGGATGCAGCCGCGCTTCGCGGTGCGAGCGCGCATCGCCGGCGATCGCCAGCGAAAACAGCGCGAAGACCACGGGCAGGATCCAGTCCGTCAGCCGGCGATGCAGTTCGGCGCGGTAGCTCTGCGGCCGGATCGTATAGTCCTTGTCGGCCGGATCCGGATTGATCAGGAACCACAGGTCACGGTCGCTGGCGCGCAGCGTCGCCTGGCCGCGATTCTCGGTCATGTCGGAGAGGTCGAAGGAGTAGGAATCGAAATTGATCACCGAGACGTTGCCGTCCGGCGTTTTGCGGTGCACTTCGCCCTCATGCATGATCAGCGTCGTGCCCGTATCGTCGACGGCGCCTTCCTTCGCATAATAGATCAGCTCATAGGCCGGGTCGCGCTCGTCGGCGACGAAAAGGCCCTTCAGCATACGGCCGGCCATCCGCTTCGAGATCTGCACATAAAGGCCTTCATCCAGCTTGCGGAAGGTCTTCTCTTCGATCACCGAAGAGAGCAGGTCGGCATAGGTCTCGGCGATCATCTGGCGCACGACGGTCTTTGCGCGCGGCTCGACGACGTTGTCGACGAAGAAGGAAAACACGCTGACGACGGCGGCAAGCAGCAGGATCGGGCGGATCAGCACGCTGCGCCGCGCTCCCGCCGCGTCGATGACGGTGAGTTCGGAATCGTTGTTCATCGTCGTCAGCGTCTGGGTGATCGCGATAACGAGGGCAAAGGGCAGTACGACGGGAATGATCGACGGCAGGATCATCGTCGCGAGCTTGGCGAACGAGCCGATCGACTGGCCGCTGTCGGTGACCAGGTTGATGCGCTGCAGAACCTGTGTCGTCCAAATGATCGCCAGAACGGGCAGGAGCGCCACGAGAAACATCTGGCCGACGCGCCGCAATATGTATGTCTCGAGTAGTTTCATGCCTGCCCTTGAAAGCACCTGCACGCCCAAACGGCTTTGCAGGAGAATCCCTCTACGCTCTTTGTCGCGCTTTTGCGACAAGCTGGTGTCAAAAATTCATTCAAATTTCAGAATTTTTTCGATGCTGTTGCGACTCAGTTAACGCCAGCAACGCGGCGAAGACGACAAGCGACGAAAGCCATCCGAGAACGACGTCGGAAAGGTAATGCGCGCCGAAGGATAGCCGCATCGCCGGCGTCAGGATCGAGATCGCCGCCACGGGGGCTGCCACTGCATAGCGAAGGGATTTCGGAACGAACAGAAGAAGGCAGAAGAGCCAGCCGGCGCCCGCTGCCTCGCCTGAGATGAAGGAGCAGTTCGAAACGCATTTTCCGGCAAGCGAACCTGCCTCGACGAAATGCAGCGCACCGCCGAAAATATCCGTCTGGATCGGCCGCGGCCGGCCCCAATGTTCCTTCAGGATAACATTGACGAGCAGCACCGGCCCGATCAGCAGCGTTCCGAGCGAGACCTTCAGCTTGTTTGCTCGTTCCGCGTTGAAGGTCGCGCCATGCTGCTGGTAACATTCGATGAGTTTCCACGCCATGACGATTGCCACGACATAGGGCAGCCGGAAGAAGATGGTGCGCAGCAGGTCGAAATTTCCGGAATCGCGATAGGGAAAGCCGCCGCAGATGCTTCCGGGGGCCGCCGTCGCGTCGCAATCCGTGGCCAGGAAAAAAAGCTGGGAAAAATAGATGTCTATCGCGGGAAAGGCGCGAAAGACGGCAAGCAGCACCCACCACGTCCAGAACAGCAGCATGAATGCGCCGAAAGTCGTTTTCGGCAGGCGGATTGCCAGGCTCCGCCATGGATTTTTCGGGAAAACTGTCAACGCGAATATCTACGAAACTGACGAAAACATGAGGGCCGTGATGGCCGCGGGCGACCATAACAATTGTCGCCAGCCATTGACAGACCCGCCAAACGCGAAATTATCCGCCAGGGACGGATTTCGAGAATCCCAGCGGAGAAGACATGTCAGCAAAGTTCGAAATTTCATTCTCAAAGTCGGCAAAGCTCAGTGGCGGCCTGGCGATCTTGTTGAAGACCGCAGACGCCGACAGCCCTGCGGGCGCCGACACGGTCGATCCGGCCGGCGTGATCGCCAAGGCTGCCAGGATCGCCCGGTTCTCCGCGAAATCCATGAGTGCGCTCGATATTGTCGCCCCGGAAGGCGCCTCCGTCGAGCGCATTGTCGTCATCGGGCTCGGCAAGGCCGCCGGCCTCACGCCCCATGATTGGCTGAAGGCCGGCGGCGCTGCGGCGGCGAAAATCAAGAATACGGACAAGGCCGCCATCTTCATCGACGTGCCCGGCCTCGAGACGAGCGCGCGGGCAGCCGCCGATTTCGCCCTCGGCCTGCTGCTGCGCGCCTATAGCTTCGATACCTATAAGACGAAGAAGGGCGACGACGAGGAGAAGCCGGCGAAGTTAGTCAAGGTGACGATCGTCACCGCCGATCCCGCCGGCGCCAAGAAGGCGTTTGCCGATTCCGAAGCGGTCGCCGGCGGCGTCAATCTTGCCCGCGACCTCGTCAACGAACCGCCGAACGTGCTCGGGCCTGTCGAGTTCGCCGCCAAGGCGAAGGAACTGGAAAAGCTCGGCGTCGAGGTGGAGGTCCTGACCGAGAAGGAGATGCGCCGTCTCGGCATGGGCGCCCTTCTCGGCGTTGCCCAGGGTTCCGTGCGTCCGCCGCGCCTGGCGGTCATGCAGTGGAAGGGCGGCAAGGCCAAGGATCGACCCATCGCCTTTATCGGCAAGGGCGTCGTTTTCGATACCGGCGGCATTTCGATCAAGCCGGCGGCGGGCATGGAGGACATGAAGGGCGATATGGGGGGTGCGGCAGCCGTCACCGGCCTTATGCATGTGCTCGCCTCCCGCAAGGCCGCCGTCAACGCCGTCGGCATTATCGGCCTGGTCGAGAACATGCCTGATGGCAACGCCCAGCGTCCGGGCGACATCGTCACCTCGATGTCCGGCCAGACGATCGAGGTGATCAATACCGATGCCGAAGGCCGCCTCGTGCTTTGCGATGCGCTCTGGTACTGCAATGATCGTTTCAATCCGCAGTTCATGATCAATCTCGCCACGCTGACCGGCGCAATCGTCGTGGCGCTCGGCAACGTGCATGCCGGCCTGTTCTCCAATGACGACCAGCTTTCCGCCCGGCTGACGGCAGCCGGCCTTTCCACAAACGAGAAGCTCTGGCGCATGCCGCTCGGCAAGGACTACGACAAGCTGATCGACAGCAAGTTCGCCGACATGAAGAATACCGGCGGCCGGCAGGCCGGCTCGATCACCGCGGCGCATTTCCTCAAGCGCTTCGTACAGGATACGCCCTGGGCGCATCTCGATATCGCCGGCACGGCGATGGGCTCGCCGCAGGATGAGATCAACCAGTCCTGGGGTTCCGGTTTCGGCGTGCGCCTGCTCGACGAACTCGTTCGCGCCCATTATGAAGCCTGATGACGGACGTTCTCTTCTATCATCTGACCGAAACCAGGCTGGAAGACGCGCTTCCGCCGCTGATCGACAAAAGCGTCGAGCGCGGCTGGCGCGTTGCCGTCCAGACGCGTGAGCCGGCGCGGCGCGATGCTCTCGACGCGCATCTTTGGACTTTCCGCGAGGAGAGCTTCCTGCCGCACGGCATCGACGAGGGCGATTTCGCCGAAAGCCAGCCGGTGCTTTTGACGGTGACGTCAGGCAATGCCAATGCGGCGACCGTGCGTTTCATCATCGACGGCGCCGAGCCGCCGCCGGTCGAGGCCTATGAGCGCATCGTCTTCATGTTCGACGGTCACGACCAGGAGCAGCTGGAGGCCGCCCGCGCGCAGTGGAAGAAGCTGAAAGGCGAGGGGCACAACCTCACCTATTGGCAGCAGACCCCGGAAGGGCGGTGGGAGAAGAAGGCCTGAATTGTCAGGCAAAACCGGCTTCGGCCAGAACCTTGTCGATGAAGACCTTCTTTGCGCCGGTGTAGGCCGCGCGGCTCTCGGCGAACTTCTGCGCCAGGCCGATCTTCAGTTCCTCATAAGCCAGCGCGAGCGTTGTATCGCCTTGTAGCCTGTCGCGGAAGAGAATGTTCCGTCTCCAGTTGAAACCTTGATATTCGACGACATGGGCGAGATGCGTGCGCGTCTCGCCGATGACACCTCGGCCGAAGAGGTGGTCATCGGGCACGATATCCGCACCGGCATAGTCGTAGCCGATCTTTTCCATTGGCCCGATGCAGGCAAGCCCATCCTCAAGGCTGGGGATGCCGACCAGGATGTCGATGATCGGCTTTGCCTTGATGCCTGGAATGGCGGTGCTGCCGAAATGTTGGATATCGAGCGCCAGAGGGCCAAGCGCATCGCGAATCCTGGTCTCCTCCAGCAGATAGGCCTCGCCCCATTTCGCATTGGGATCGGAAAGTCTGACCGTCAGATGCCTGACGCCCAGCCCAAACGATTCATCCTGCTCCTGCTGCATGGAGGCGGCCTTCGAGCGTTAGGCCGCCACTTTAGCATGTAGCCGGAGTGGTGGCATCTGGCCAATCAGTCGTGGAACGCCTCGACGAATTTGCGCTTGCCGAGCATGAAGGCGTCGGCGACGTGGCGCAGCGGTGCGAGATCGACATCCGATTTGCCGGCTTTGACGATTTCGGCGAAGCGACGATAGAGCGAGGGATATTCCTGTTCCGGCTCGGCGAAGGTCAGCGTGCCATCCACCGAAAGCTTGGCGCCGCCCTCGGCGAGAACCATCTGGCCGGCCGCCGTTTCCGCAACGATGTCCCAGCTCTGCTTGCCGGTCTGGCGCCAGTCGAATTCGGCATGAACGGGCAGGCCGCCGGCATCCTGGAAGCGAATGTCGGCAGCGATGGGCGCGTCGCGGTTGTCAGGGAATTCGAGCACGGCTCCCGTGATGAAGATCTGCCGCGGCAGGATGTGGGTGACGATCGAAAGGGCGTTGATGCCGGGATCGAAAACGCCAAGACCGCCGGCCTGCCAGATCCAGTCCTGGTTCGGATGCCAGTGGCGGACATCCTCCTTCCAGATCACGTGCACGCTTTTGATCGTCGTCGCGGCAAGAAACGCCTTGGCGGCTTCGACGGCCGGCGCATAACGCGAGTGCCAGCTGGCAAAGAGCGACGCCCCCTGCTTGCTCGCAAGCGACTCGAGATCGGCCACTTCGCTCAGCGTTGCGCCGGGCGGCTTTTCCAGGAAGACGTGCTT
The DNA here is from genome assembly GCF_014197615.1 of Rhizobium esperanzae. Taxonomy (GTDB): domain Bacteria; phylum Pseudomonadota; class Alphaproteobacteria; order Rhizobiales; family Rhizobiaceae; genus Rhizobium; species Rhizobium esperanzae_A. The sequence goes on along the minus strand of NZ_JACIFY010000021.1, from coordinate 38,237 downwards.
GCCGGCGACGAGCGCCTTATGGGCGGCGTCGTAGCGATATTGCGGCGGCATGCACAGCGATACGGCATCGATGGAAGGCTCGGCGTCGAGCATCGCCTCGATCGTCGTATAGCTGTTGATGCCTTCGACGGTGCCATGGCGGCTCGCCGTAGCGACGAGCTTGAAATCCGGGTTCTTGGCGATGGCAGGAAGGTGCTGGTCGCGGACGATCTTGCCGACGCCGACGATGGCGAGGTTGATTGGAGACATGGTTTCGCTCGAGCCTGTGAAAAGTATGATTTATTGCGCTTCTTTTAGCAGAAAGGAGAGCGTCGACAAGCTCTCCCCTTCATTCTCTTCTATCCTACCGCATGATGGCCCATCTACCTCATGATAGTTTGGCGAAGGAAGCTGTAACCCAGCGCCGCACGGGCGGCGCGCTCTTGCGAATTGCCGTCGCCGCCATGCCCGCCGGAGCCGAATTCATGGAAGAGCGGCTGGTGTCCTGCCTCCTCCAGCCGTGCGGCGAAGCGGCGCGCATGCGAGGGATGCACGCGGTCGTCATTGGCGGAGCTTTCGATATAGATCGGCGGATAGGCAATCTCCGTCGCCGGCCTGACATTGTGAAGCGGCGAATAACCGAGCATGAAATCCCGGTCTTCCGGCATCTCCGGGTCGCCATATTCGTCCATCCAGGCCTGTCCTGCGCTGAACAGGTGGAAGCGTGTCATGTCGAGCACCGGCACCTGGCACCAGACGGCGCCGAAATCCTGTGGGTAACGCGTCAGCATCACCCCGGTCAGCAGGCCGCCATTGCTGCCGCCCTGGCAGGCGATCCGCGACGGCACGGTATAGCCGCGGGCAACGAGATCGCGGGCGATGGCGACGAAATCGGCAAACGCCCGGTCTCGCCCCTGCCGCTTGGCGCTGCGATACCAGTCGGGCCCGAATTCGCCGCCGCCGCGGATATAGGCCTGTACATAGGCGCCGCCCTGTTCCAGCCAGCGCCCTGTTACGCCGGAATAGGTCGGCGATAGCGAGACATCGAAGCCGCCATAGCCGTAAAGCAATACCGGCAAAGCGCCCTTGGTCCAGTGCTTCGGCAGGACCAGCCGGTAGGGCACTTTTGTTCCGTCTTCCGACACCGCTTCCAGCAGTTCGGATGACATATCCGTCGCGTCGAAATAACGTGGCGCAGCCGCGACGAAAATCGGTTCGGGTTCCTTGCTGCGATCCGAGAGTTCCAGCCGGTAGCAGGCCGGAGGCTGCAGGAAGCCCTGGCCGACGATGTGGAGCGTATCGTCGCCGAGGTGCAGATCGGCGTGCAGCGGCCTGAAATAAGCCGTCTGCATGTCGGCCGGCAGCGCGATCTCGCGCTCTTCGGCATCGGGCCTGGTCAGGTCCAGCACCAGGAGGCGCGGACGCAGCCGGTCGGAGATGATGAAGACGCACCACTGACGCATCAGCATCATCTGCGAGATCGACTGGCCCTCGCCAGGCTGAAACAGGATCTGTTCAGGCCCGAGCACGGCCGTCTCAGAGGTCGGATCGAAGCGCTGCAGCACGAGGCTGCCGGTGGCAACGCGCTCATCGGTCTTTGCCCGCCAAAGGCAATGATCGTGATTGAACTGGAAATCCGCCTCCTCGGGCAGATCGATGCGCCGCCGCGCGCCGCCGTTGCCGATCAGGAACGCGCTTGAAACGCCGATCTCATGGGCGGCGACGAAAATGTCGATCAGTCCGGCATTCGCGGGGGCGCCCGACAGGGCAGGGTCGATGACGAGATTGAAACCGTAGACGTCCTCGTCGGCGGCCTCGAACATGATGGCGGCCTCTTCCGGCCGCTGCCCGCGCGTCAATCGCCGCCCGACCCGCGGCCATCCCGAGCGGGTCGCCGAATATCGGTCGATGGAACCGAAATAGCAGATCTCGTCGAGGCTCAGCCAATTGGCGTGCGAGCGCGCGGCAGGCGTATCGAAACCGCCCTCCACAATCTGTTTCCTCTCGGCGTCGAATTCGAGCAGCCGGAGAAGGTCGGAGCCGCCGTCCGAAAGCGTGAGCAGCACCCGCGTCGGCTCCCACGGGCAGGTGACGGCGCCGCGCCAGTTCCAGCGCTTGCCTTCGCCGGCGCAGAAGGCGTCGAGATCGAACACCGGCTCCCAGGCTGCGTCGGGCAGGGGAGCCTGGTCCGCCGGCAGACGGAGCCAGACGCCGAGCGGATTGTCCTTGCTCTGGCGGAAATCGAACAGCCACGCGCCGCGGCGCATCGGGACGATCAGCCTATCCTGCCGCTCGATCAGCGCCTTGATCGCATCACGATCTTCGACAAATTGCGGTGTTCGCAATACCGCGTCGGAAAGCGCGTTGTGTTCGTCGATGAATTGGCGCGTGCGCGGATCATCGTCCGTTTCGAGGTGAAGGTTCATAGCTGACCTGCCGGCTTCGTTGATTTCGCACAGATCTATCGCATGATGCGGCTAGACGTGAGCGGTTTTCGGAGTCCTTCATGCTCTGACTGTTCAAATGGCTCATCCCTGGAACAGCCTATGGAAGGAGTGGGCTTATTTTCAATCCGGCGACAACGCTGGCTCAATATGTCAGCGAGCCTGCACAAGTGGAGCGCTTACTGTCCAAGTTCGGCGTCATGAGCCTTTTTCAACGCGTCGCATCCCCCAAGCTCTTTCGCAGCAGTCGACGCCCATTCTTGCACCTGTTCGTTGGACATCGTTAGTTTGGGATTTCCACCCTGGGCGAGCAGCTTCAGGCCGCCGCCCTCCATTTTTGCGATACCTGCTTCAACATCTGTGTAGATCTCAGTTCCTGAATCGCATCCCTGCTTCTCGATGTATCCTAGAAATCGGGGACCCATCGGCCTCGGTTCAGCCCCGCAATATTTTTCCGCGAGAACATGAGCCATGAGCGCGTATTCAAGTCCCATGAATCGTGACTCGACTGCTTCGTTCGGGTTGGAACTGTTTCTGCAGAAATTTGGAGATTCAGCATGAGCGGTAGCCAGCGGCATGCAAGCCAACAACACGCCACAGGAATAACGAAACAAGCCACTTCCTCCCAACATCCTCTCGAATAGAAGCAGCGGCGTTGCGGTCCAGTCAACACTCGACCGAAAGCATTTCTTGCTGCATCAGCCCGAAAATCGAAATCGATTTCGGGCTGATGCGTAGATTCAACTCTCGCAGCGTCCTTTGGACATCTGGAAGACGTATGGCGCTATGGTCAACATTTCGTACGATTACGACGAAGATAATGCCGGCCGCGCCAGGCCTAGATGTTCGCGCAGGGTCGAGCCACCGTACTCGGTGCGGAACAGGCCGCGCTCTTGGAGGATCGGCACGACCATCTGCGTGAAGTCTTCCAGCCCTTCGGGAAAAAACGGTGGCATGACGTTGAAGCCGTCGGCGGCGCGGCTTTCGAACCATTGCTGCATCCGGTCGGCGATCTCGGTTGGTGTGCCAAGCACGATATGGTGGCCGCGGCCGGCGGCAACGCGCAGCGCCAGCTGGCGGATGGTCAGGTTCTCGCGCCTTGCAAGCGCGGTCAGCAATTCGGCGCGGCTGCGCAACTGGTCGGAGATCGGAAGGTCTGGCAGAGGGCCGTCGAGGTCGTAATCGGCAAGGCTGTGGCCGATGCGCTCTTCCAGAAGCGGCATCGCGCTTTTGATATCCGTCCACCTGTCGAGCTCTGCAAGCTTGTCCGCGGCTTCCTTGGACGTACGGCCGATCACCGGCAGAAAGCCGGGCATCACGGCGAGGTCGTCCGGCTGGCGCCCGAAGCCGACGGCACGTTCCTTGACACTTCTGTAGAAGGCCTGCGCCTCATCGAGACTCTGCTGCGCGGTGAACACCACGTCGGCGGTGCGGGCGGCCAGATCCTGGCCAGGGCCGGACGAACCGGCCTGGATCAGGATCGGATGACCCTGCGGCGCACGCGGGATGTTCAGCGGTCCCTTGACCGAGAAATACTTGCCCGTGTGGTCGAGCACATGGAGCTTGGCGGGGTCGGCATAAACGCCGCTCTGCTTGTTCTTGATGAATGCGTCGTCGTCCCAGCTGTCCCAGAGACCACGCACCACGTCGACGAATTCCTCGGCCACGGCGTAACGTTCGTCATGCTCGGGATGCGCCTTCGAGAAATTGTTCGCCGTGCGGGCATAGGATGTCGTGACCACGTTCCAGGCGGCGCGGCCGTGGCTCAGATGGTCGATCGAGGCGAAGGCGCGAGCGGTGTGATAGGGTTCGCCATAGGTCGTGGATGCGGTTGCCGCCAGACCGATCTTGCCAGTCACCACAGCCAGCGCGGAAAGCAAGGTCAGAGGTTCGAAACGCGCGATCGTCGAGGGGTGCGCATCGACGCCGCTGGTCAATCCGTCGGCCAAAAAGATCATGTCGAATTTGGCCGCTTCGGCGATCTGGCAAACGCGCCTCAGCAAGTCGAAATTCTCGCTTCCCGCCTCGGCGTGAGGGTGGCGCCAGCCGGATACATGGTGGCCGGCTCCCTGCAGGAACAGGCCCAGGTGGATTTCTCTTTTGCGGGTCATGGAAAATCCTTCGTCAAACGAGGTTTGGGGCGACATCCTGGTTGAGCAGCGTCAGCAATTGGCGAAGGTCGGTAGCGCTGCTCATTGTTAGGACGAGTGACGGGATATCCGCGAAGGCGGAATGGGGTGCGGTTGCGCCGTAAAACTTTTCGGCCGGATCGGTCAGCCCCGGCAGACCGTCGTAGCGGCGCTGGATCGTGCTGCCGTCGCGAAGCAGGATATCGACGATGACGAAGCGGGTCCGGGGATCGCTCGACATGCGCAGCGCCGTGTGGTCATGGCGCCGGTGGACGCGGCGGGCAAGTTCCATCAGCCGCGGCGCAACAGGCTGTTCGTCGAAATGGTCGAGGCGCAGAGCGCCGTCGATCAGGGCGGCGGCAAACACGTATTCAGGGCTGAAGCGTGCCTCGATCCCATTGCTGGGCTTGCTCACCACCAAGGCCGCATCGGCTCCTGGCGGGTAGGTGAAAGTGATGCGCTCGATTGCCTCAGGGCGAAGGCCCTCCTCGTTGAGGCCAATACCGACAGAAGCGACCGGATGGCTGGCGGTGCAGCAGGGATAGGCCTTCAACGTCAGTCCGGGCGCCACGATCTGCCATGGCGAACCCCAGTTTTCGGTTAGGGCTGACGGGTGTTCCGCACCGAAGGCATAGGCCGAATGGAAACCGGTGGGATTATCGATGAAATCGCGTGCTCCGCCAAAGCCGGCCGCTGCCAATCGCGCCGACAAGAGCCCGGATCTCGCCGCCATGCCGGCATGAAAGGGTTTTGCGTCCGTGCCGAACTGCAGCCGCAGGCCCGACGATTGCGTTGCGGCAAGGCCGAGTGCGATGGCGGTCTCGTCGATCGAGGCGCGTGTCAGATGAGCGATGGCAGCGGCCGCGCCCACCGTGCCGAGCGTTGCCGTGGCGTGGAAACCATTTTCGTAATGTTTCGAGCCGAGCGACAATCCAAGCCGGGCCATGGCTTCGACACCGACGATATAGGAGGCGACCAGTGCTTCAGCGGAAAATTCGCGCTCTGCGGCGAATGCCAGCAGCGCCGGGATGATCACCGTCGTCGGATGGCCGCGCACGCTTGCATGCACGTCGTCGTAGTCGAGGACATGGCCGGCATGGCCGTTGACGACTGCCGCGATCAGCGGATCGGTCCGGCGGGTGCTTCCGAGCAGGATCGCTTCGCCCGGTAGACGGGCGCCGATGGCATCGGCCAGAATGCCGGTCGTCCGGTCCCTGGCGCCTGCGATCGCGCAGGCGAGAAAATCTATGATCGCCGTGCGGGCAGCATCCACAGCCGCAGGATCTTCCAACGGGTCCGAAGAGATGATTGCCCGGGCGAATGCCGAAGTCAGGGGTGCGAATGTGGTCGTCATGACGAAATCCTAGATAACTTCACCGCGCATCGGCCCGCGCCCGCCGGCCAGGCCGCCAACGAATTGGCGGATGCGCGGATTGTCGAACGTGTGAAATATCTGCTCAGGCGAACCGTGGTCGATGATGCGTCCGTTCTCGGTGAAGACGACGGTGTCGCTGATCTCCTCGGCGAAGCGCATTTCGTGGGTCACCAGAATGCTGGTCATGCCGTCGCGAATGAGGTCGCGGATCACCCACAGCACCTCGCCCACCGTCTCGGGGTCCAGCGCCGAGGTCACTTCGTCGAACAGCACCAGCTCCGGCTTCATCGCCAGCGCGCGGGCAATCGCAACACGCTGCTGCTGGCCGCCGGAAAGCTGGCCAGGATAGGCGCCGGCTTTTTCCGACAGCCTCACCTTGTCGAGCAGTTCGCGCGCCAGCTTTTCGGCCTCGCGCCGCTCGACGCCGAGGATGCGGGTTGGGGCCAGCACGATATTCTCCAGCACCGTCAGGTGGGGAAAAAGATTGTATTGCTGGAAGACGATGCCGACGCGCTTGCGCAGCGCGATGCGTTCGTTTTCCCTCGCCAGTTGATCGACGCGGGTGCCGTCGACCGTGATGCGGCCGCGCTGCGGCGTCACCAATGCGTTGATGCAGCGCAGGATCGTCGACTTTCCCGAGCCGGACGGGCCGATGATGGAAACCGCATTGCCCCTGTGGACGGTCAGGTTTATGCCCTTCAGCACCTCGGTCTGGCCGAAGGACAGGTGCACGTCGTCCAGTCGCACGATCGGTTCGTCGTTTTCTGTGTTCATCGTCTCAAATCCTCATGCCGCGTTGAAACGTCGCTCGAGGCGTCGCGTCAGGCGGGCGATCGGGTAGCAAAGCGTGAAGAAGGCGGCCATCACCACGATATAGGCGATGATCGTGAAATCGAGGCGGCGCACGGAGGTGCTGGCATCCGTTGCCGCATGCAACAATTCATGGACGCCGACCAGCGAGGCAAGCGACGTACCCATGGTGATGGAAGCCAATATGTTCATCCACGGCGGCAGCGAGCGCCGCAGGCATTGTGGCAGGATGATCCAGCGCAGCGCCTCGCTGCGCGAAAATCCGAGCCCCTTTGCCGCTTCCCATTGAGTGGTCGGAATGGAAAGGATGGCGCCGCGGGTGATCTCGGCCACATAGGCGCTGGCCGGTATGGCAAGGCCGATCACCGCCTTCAGCCAATCGGGGAAGGGCAGGTAGTTGCCGGCCACCACGATCTCGAAGGGAAAGATGTAAGTCGTCGCGAAGATCAGCACGAGATGCGGTGCATTGCGGAAGACCTGCACATAGACGACCACCGGGTAACGAACCAGCTTGTAGGGAGCCAGTTGCAATATGCCGAACAGAGCTCCGACGGCCGTTCCAAGCGTTATCGCACAGAGGCTGATGATCACATTCATCATGAAACCCGAGGCGAGATAGGGGGCCCACGTCGCCAGTTCGCGTCCCAGTGTCGGGTCGGCCAATGACCAGAGGAGGGTGATGAGCGGCAGTACCAAAAAGCCGATATTGCGCAGCAGGCGTCCGCTCTTGCGCTGCTCCGAAAACACAGCAGTCGTCATAGGCCATACCCCGGAACGGCGAGCTTGCGCTCCACCCAAAGGCCGATGCGGGCAACGGCCAGGTTGATGATGCTGAAGAACAGCAGGATAACGATCATCAGCGACACCACGTTGTCGCGCTGCGTCCACACCATGATGGAGGCATAGGTAATTTCGCTGACCGCGATCGCATTGCCCACCGTCGTCAACTTCACGAGATTGATGAGGTTGTTGACGATTGCCGGCAACGAGGCCCGGAGCGCCAGGGGAACTTCGACGTAACGAAGGATCTGTAGCTTGCTGAAGCCGATACCCCGCGCCGCTTCCACCGTGGCCGATGGCACTGCTTCTATCCCCGCGCGGATCGCCTCGGCATGCAAGGCGGCGATATGCAATCCGACCACCGCCACCACCCAGAAGAATGGCGTCAGCGGATTGTTCTGCGCTCCGCCGACCAGGTTCGATATGAATGTATTGAGCACCAGGAAGCTGAACATCAGCTGCACCAGCGTCGGCGTGTTTCGGGTGATTTCCACGAAAGCGCGCACCGGCGCCGATAGCCATAGCCTGCCCGATGTCAGGCCGGCGGCAAACAGCAGCCCGCCAATCAGGCTTATGGGGATCAGGAGAGCGATCAGATAAAGTGTGGTGATGAAACCGTCACGCCATATCTGCGCCTCATAGCCCGTTGCCAGGAACTCGTAGTTTAGGCCGAGTCTGTTCGTCAAAGTGACGAACAGACTGGTCATGCTTGTATCCTGCATGTCGATCCGCCAGTGCTGCCTGTCTTACTTGCTGGCCGATAAGGTCTGGCGCTCCTGCTCCAGATATTCGGTATTGCGGAGCCTGTTCGCCTTCGCAAATTCCAGGAGCTTTCCTGACGTATGGAACTGCCGGATCGATTTATCGAGTGTGTCGGCCGTGTCCTTTTCGCCCTTTCGCACCCAGATTACGGAATCCGAAGGGAGAAGCTCGGTCGGAAAGAGAATGGTGTAGTCCTTCCACTCCTCGGGTCGGTCCTCCAGCAGCAGGCCGACGGTTGCGCCGACATGGACGGCTGCGACGCAGTTGCCGCCCTGCAGCGCCAACAGCGACTCCGGCTGGCTCGGCAAGCCCTTCACTTCGGCGCCATATTGCTCGATGAGCGGCTGCGTGAAATTCGAGCCTTGCGAAACGCAGACCGGTTTCCCCTTGAGATCGGCCCAGTCCTTCAGCCCGCTGTCCTTGCGTCCGACGGCGGCGCCGCCGCTGCGATCATAGGGCGTCGGCACCCAGTCAAGCACTTTGGCGCGATCCTCCGTGTATTGCATGTTCGCAATCAGGATATCGACCTTGCCCTGCTGGAGAAATTGCACCCGGTTCGGGGGAGTGACCGTGACCGTTTCGAGTTTGACGCCGAGATCGTCGGCGAGTGCCTTGGCAATATCGAGATTGTATCCTTTCTGCGTCTGCGACGCCGGATCGATATAGCCAAACGGCGCGCCCGACAGAATGACGCCGACGGTGAGGGTGCCGCGGGCTTTAATGCGATCAAGCGTGGCGTCCGCGAATGCATGCGTTGCCGCCATCAACGAAATCGACGTGGCGAGGAGCGCCTTCGGGAAAATTTTACGTGACATGTTTGAGCTCCGTTTTGGAAGGAAAGGCAGAGGGATCAGTTCATGACCTCGAGCAATGTGAGGCTTTTGAACTGAGTGTTTGGGCCATCGGCATTCGCCACTTGGGAAGCAGGCGGCCCCGAGAAAGCTGGCGACGAGACGGACCTCGGCGGCAATGTCGATCATGGCTCACCTTCAGGCGCGTTGACGCCGCCGGCTTGGAGAAGAGCCGCGGCCGTTTTTCGGGCGACGTCTGCGGGCCTTGCTTCGGGCCGCAGCACCGATCCGGCAAGCGCGCCTTCGTAGAGAAGGAGCAACTGCTCACTGAGGTCGTCGTGGGCGAAGCCGAGCGGGACGAGCCGGCCGAAGAGTTCACGAAGAAATGCCTTATGCTCGCAGGCCACGTCGCGTATCGCACTAGAGCCGGGATTTTCTGTCACCGCGATGAGGAAGGCGCAGCCCCGGAAGGCTTCGTTGCGTGTCTTGTCGGACAGACTGTCGAAAATGGAGAGAATCGCAGCCGCACCTCTTTTGCCCGAGATCAGCGTCTCCATCTGACCGCTCACAGACGTGTGCCGCTGCTTGAGATAGGCAACGACGAGGCCCTCCTTGCCGCCGAAGTGACGGTAGAGGGTGGCGCGGGCAATCTTCAGTTCCCGGACGATCTCGTCGATGCCGACCAGATAAGTCCCGCGCCGATAGAAGAGATCGCTGATCGCATCGAGTATTTTGGCGCGAAACGACAGCTGGATGGACGGGAGCATGGTGATCCATTGAGAGAGAAGGAACGTTCTTTCTCAAAGAAGACCACTGTTATGATAGATTATATAGATTTTATTTTTCGAAATGGGTGCATTCGTTGAAAAATCTTCCGCATGTGCGGATGTCTGGCAATCGCCCCAACCAACACACAGCTCAAGATCTGAATCTTCTGGCGCTTTTGCCGGGAGGTGCGTTAAAACAAACGTCGGAGCGGTTCCGCGCTTCCGTGAAAAGCTGACCTCTACCGGATCGTCACGAAATCGGCCGCGGCGAAGACGTTGTTCGGCGACTGCGCCTTCTTGAATTTCAATGTCACGACCTTGTAGCCCTCGGCTTCGAGATCCGAAAGCAGCGTCGGCAGCATGGTTGCCGTACGTTTATGGATGTCGTGCATCAGGATGATGCCGCGGCCGCGCTTGTGCAGCAGGTCCATCGTCCGCTGCGTCACGGAGAGCGGCGTCGTGGTGAAATAGTCCTTGCTGTCGATATCGACATCCATGACCACCATATCGCGCATGGCGATGGCGGCACGCAGCCTGTGGCTCTCGGCAAGATAGGGGAAGCGGAAGAAGGAGACGTCGGTTCCCGTCGCCTTGGTCACCGCCAATTCGCCCTTGATCACCTCGGCCATCGCCGCGTCGAAATCGAGTGAACTCAGGTTGGCGTGGTCATAGGTGTGACTTCCGATCGTATTGCCGTTCTCGGCGACCTTGCGGGCGAGCGCCGGATGCAGTTCGGCCATTTCGCCGACCATCATGAAGGCGCCTTTGACGCCGAACCGGTCGAGGATCGCCAGCACCTTATCGGTCCGGCCCGGGATCGGGCCGTCGTCGAAGCTCAGGATCACTTCCTTGTCCTGCAGCTTGAGATCGGCAAGCGAGGAAACCTCCAGCGTCCGCCCGGCCAGATGGTGCCAGCCGGTCATGCGTGGTGCCGCATCGTCGCCGCCATAGGCAAGTTTCCGTCCCTCGGGCGCGATCACCGAGGCGGTTTTGATCGAGGTGTCCGGGGCGGGTTTGGTGGTGCTGCAGGCGGACAGGGCGGCCGTGAGGGCCATGCAGGAAAGAACGAAAAAGCGATACATCGAAAGGGCTCAACAAATCAGTAACGAATGTTGAGACAACCTTTCGAATTATGGTTAACGATTGGTTGATAGTGGTCGCAATTGTGTCGATGCGCGGCACTTCGCCACGCTTTTGCGAGAGCATGATGCCGAAAAGTGTAAGCGGTGTTCGGGCGACATCATGTTCTAACTTTCTAAAGGCCTCGGCTATCCCGCCATGGCTTCTTCATATTCGGCCGAAAGCATCAGCCAGTCTTCCTCGGCGGCCGCCAGTTTTGCGGCAGCCTCGCCGCGCTGCTTTGCCTTCTCGGCGGCCTTGGCGGGCGTCTTTTCATAAAGGGCGGGATCGCCAAGTTCCGCATCAAGCGCCTGAATCTGTTTCTCCAGCTTCGCCGTCAAGGATTCGATTTCGTTGATCTTTTTCTTGAGCGGCGTCAGCGAAGCACGCTTTTCGGCATTGAGCTTGCGCTGTTCCGCCTTCGACGTCGCGTCTTCAATCAGCTGCGGCTTTTCTTCTTTTTTTTTACCTGAGGTAACGATCAGGTCGCGGTATTCGTCCATGTCGCCTTCGAAGGTCGTCACCGTGCCGCCATTGACCAGCCACAGCCGGTCGACCGTCGCCTCGATCAGGTGGCGGTCATGCGAAATCAGGATGACCGCACCTTCATAGTCGTTCAGCGCCTCGATCAGCGCCCGGCGGCTGTCGATGTCGAGGTGGTTCGTGGGTTCGTCGAGGATCAGCAGGTTGGGCGCGTTGAAGGCGGCGAGCCCCATCAGCAGGCGGGCCTTTTCGCCACCTGAAAGATCCTTGGCGGCCGTTGCCATCTTCTCGGTTGCCAGCCCCATCTGCGCGACGCGGGCGCGCACCTTGGCCTCCGGCGCGCCGGGCATCAGGCGGCGTACATGTTCGACCGGCGACTGCTCGGGAATGAGGTCGTCGAGCTGGTGCTGCGCGAAGAAGCCGATCTTCAGGCTCGGCGCCAGCTTCACTTCGCCGCTTTCCGGCGCAAGCCGGCCGGAAATGAATTTGGCGAAGGTCGACTTGCCGTTGCCGTTCGAGCCGAGCAGGGCGATGCGGTCGTCATTGTCGATGCGCAGGTTGAGGTTCTTCAGGATCGGCTTGCCGGGCTCGTAGCCGACGGCGCCGCTCTGGATGGCGACGATCGGCGAAGCCGGCTGCTTTTCCGGTTCGGGAAAGGTGATCGGCGTGACGTGGTCTTCGATCACTGCGGCGACCGTTCCCATGCGCTCGAGCGCCTTGACGCGCGATTGTGCCTGCCGCGCCTTGGAGGCCTTGGCCTTGAAGCGATCGATGAAGCTCTGCAGATGTTTGCGCGCCGCCTCGTTCTTGGCCTTGGCCTTGGTCTGCAGCTCGTCGGCCTCGGCCTTCTGCCGCTCGAACTGGTCGTAGCCGCCGCGATAGAAGGTCAGCTTCTTCTGGTCGAGATGGACGATCGAATTGACCGCATTGTTCAGCAGGTCGCGATCATGGCTGATGATGATGACGGTGTGCGGGTAGCGGCGGATGTAGTCTTCCAGCCACAAGGTGCCTTCGAGGTCGAGATAGTTGGTCGGCTCGTCGAGCAGAAGCAGGTCCGGCTCGGCAAACAGCACGGCGGCAAGGGCAACGCGCATGCGCCAGCCACCGGAGAAGGAGGAGGCGGGGCGGGCTTGCGCCGCCTGGTCGAAGCCGAGGCCGGCAAGAATGCTCGCTGCGCGCGCTTCGGCCGAATGCGCGTCGATATCGACGAGACGCATCTGGATTTCGGCGATGCGATGCGGGTCGGTCGCCGTTTCCGCTTCAGTGACGAGCGCCGTGCGCTCCTTGTCGGCGGCAAGCACGATCTCGATCAGCGCGTCCTCGGTTGCCGGTGCTTCCTGGGCCACCTGGCCGATGCGCGCGGCCTTCGGGATCGACACCGATCCGGTCTCGGAACCGAGATCGCCGGTGATGACGCGAAACAGCGTCGACTTGCCGGCGCCGTTGCGCCCGACGAGCCCCGCCTTCGTGCCCGAAGGCAGCGATACGCTGGCATTGTCGAGAAGCAGGCGCCCGGCGATACGGGCGGAAATATCGGTAATCGTGATCATGGCCGGCGTTTTGGCCGAAAGTGCCCGCCAAGGCAAGAGCGCATGCTCGTCCGCGGCAAGGCGGCTTGTTGGCCTCTCGTCCGCTTTTAGCGGCCGAAGGCCTGCACCGGCTGGCGCGGGTTCGACTGCGCGGCGAAAAGCGCCACGCGTGCATTGGCCTGAAGCTGTCCCGGAGATGCCGCGTCGGCGCTCAGCGCCACGCCAATCGAGATGGTAAGCCCGCCGGGAGCGACTTTGTCGGATGTCGCGAAGACGAGATTGTCCTCGACGGAAGCACGCAGGCGCTCGGCGATCGCCATCGCATCCTGCATGCCGACATTGGAAAACAGGAAGGCGAATTCGTCGGCCTCCGTGCGGGCGACGAAGTCGTTCTTCTTGATCGATTTGCGGAAGAGGCCGGCGAGCTTCTTCAGAAGCTTGTTACCGGCCTGCGTGCCGTACCTGTCGTTGAGCTCTGCGAAATTGTCGATATCGACCATGATCAGCGCGTTGCCGGCCGCACCTTCCTCGCGTTCGTAAAGCTCTGATATCACCCGGTTGAAGGCGATGCGGTTCGCCAGTCCGGTGATTTTGTCGGCAACAGTGGCCGATTGCATCGCCGAGATTCCGCGTTCCAGCACTTCCAGCGCCTTGATGTCTTCCTGAAGCTTGGCGCCGATATCCATTTCCGCCGAAAGTACCGCGGCAAGCGAGGCGGAGAGATAGTCGACCTCGCTGGTGAAGGCGGCAAGGCTCTGATCTTCGTGGCTCGAGACCGATTTCAGAATCTGACCGCAGGCGCGCGCAAAGGCGTCTCTGTGTTTGAGACCTTCGGCAAGCCTCTCCGCAACGTCGCGCAGCATCCGGCTCGCCTCGTTCCGCGACGTTTCGCCCGCCAGTCCGCAATGGCCGACGAGCCGGTATTGCAGCCCGAGTTCGTCGAGCATCGCCTGTTGCGGCTGAGGTCCGAGTGCGGCGATATCCTGCGCAAGCCCGGCATTGAGTCCGATGATCGCCTCGTGAAAGAGCTCGTAGTTGCGCGGCAGCGCGGCGACGTTCAGCCGCGCCATATGCTGGGCGATCCTCTGGATATCAGTCGTCGGCGACGGGCGTGCTGCCTTGCGCGGCACCAATGCGTTTGCGCTTGCATTCTGCATGACGATCCCTCGCGGCCCGGCTTTCCTTTCATCCGCTATGCCTGCAACGCTTTAAGAGAGGCTGAATCTCTGGGCGGGAAGCACTGTATTGGCGGCGAAACCGGCAAAGGCGGTTAATGCTGTCTTGAGGGTTGCCTCACATCCACTCGCGGCCCTCGCCGCGCAGGAAGTAGATGAGGTCCAGCTGGAGGCTCGGCTTGCCGAGCGCCGTCAGCGTCATGTGGCACTGGCCGCGATGATGGGTCTGGTGATTGAAGAGATGGGCGAGCGCGGGAGCCAGCGGCTGGGTGATCTCGATCGGCTGCGTCACGGGCACATAGGTGAAGTCGGCAGCCAGGGTCGGCTCGTCAAGTGTGCCCGTCCAGGCAATGATCCGTTCGTCCTCGGCCTGGCGCGCGGCGGCAAGCGCATCCAGCTCTTCGAAGAGCACGGCATCGAGTGTCGCCGGCGCTTCGCCGGTGCCGGTGAAGCGTTTCATCCAGATCCGGTCGGCGACGAGCAGATGATTGAGCGTGCGATGCAGCGAGCCGAAGAAGGCGCCGCGGTCGCTGCGGAATTCCGCATCGCTGAGTTCGGCCGCAGCCGCATAGACTTGGGCGTTGGCCCAGCGGTTGTAGGCGGCGAACATCCTGTAATGTCTGAGCATCTGGTTCCCCTGGTCGTCGCTCCAGTCTAACCCGTTTCTCGCGCAAATCGCGGTGATGCGCCCATGAAATTTCCTGATTTGATCACGGGCGTTTTCTGTCGTCGAATGGATGCAGCTTCGATCTCGAAAGGACTGTCATGACCAGAGCCCTCTATTCCCTCTGCGGCGCCGACCAACGGCACTTCTTCTCGCCCCATTGCTGGAAGGCGGTGATGGCGCTGGCGCATAAGGGGCTCGATTTCGAGGAGGTTCCGACGACCTATGCCCGCATCCGGGCGATCGGCGGCGGCGTCTCGTCGACGGTGCCCGTTCTCGACGACAACGGCCGATTGATCCCCGACAGTTTCGACATCGCCCTCTACCTGGAGGAGACCTATCCGGAGCGGCCGTCGCTGTTCGATGGCGAGGGCGGCAAGGCGCTGTCGCGCATGGTCGAAGGCTATTCGCAGATGATCATCCATCCGGCCATCACCCGCATCGCCCTTCTCGACATCCATGCGAACCTCGACGAGGGAGACAAGGCCTATTTCCGCGAAAGCCGTGAGGTGAGGCTCGGCAAGCCGCTGGAAGTGATTGCCGCCGACAGCGAAGCGGAGAGGGCCGCCTTCGCCGCCAAGCTGGAGCCGTTGCGGCATATGCTGAAGTTTCAACCCTTCATCGGCGGTCAGGCGCCGCTCTTTGCCGACTATATCGTCTTCGGCGCGCTGCAATGGCTGCGTGTCTGTGCCGGTCTGGCCATGCTGGCCGCCGATGATCCGGTCATCGGCTGGTTCGAACGCTGCCTCGATCTCCACGAAAGCCGCGGCCGGACTGTGACAGCGGCGTGAAATTGCCGCCGACCTCTTGTTTTCGGGCGTCGGGGCGGATAAAGACCGCCCACTTTCCCCGAGAAACCAGAGGATTTGACTATGGCGATTGAACGCACCTTCTCGATGATCAAGCCTGACGCAACCAAGCGCAACCTGACGGGCGCCATCACCAAGATGCTCGAAGATGCCGGTCTGCGCGTCGTCGCTTCCAAGCGCGTCTGGATGAGCCGCCGCGAAGCCGAAGGCTTTTACGCCGTTCACAAGGACCGTCCCTTCTTCGGCGAACTCGTCGAAGGCATGACCTCCGGCCCGACCGTCGTTCAGGTGCTGGAAGGCGAAGGCGCGATCCTCAAGAACCGCGAAATCATGGGCGCGACCAACCCGGCAAACGCTGACGAAGGCACGATCCGCAAGGTTCACGCTCTGTCGATCGGCGAAAATTCCGTTCACGGCTCGGATGCTCCGGAAACGGCTGCCCAGGAAATCAAGTACTGGTTCTCCGACACCGAAGTCGTCGGCTGAAGCCACGCTTCGGCATTGCCTCGCAATGCCTTGAATTGACTCTCGAAAGCCGGGGCCTCGCTCCGGCTTTTTCTATGCCCGCCATCTATGCCGGGCACTTGTCGGTGTTCGAGAAATCGACGCTGCCGTCAGGTTTGAAGACCTCAGGATTCTTGTCATAGAGCGCGCCGACGACGAGCGGCTTGCTCGGCAGCACTGTCTGGTCGAGGTCGGAGCGGAACTCGGTCTTCAATTCCTGCAGCACCTTGCCGTCCTTGTCGACCAGTCGGACACTGACTGAATAGGGACGGTCCTTGCGTACGCAGTGCAGGTTTTCGCTCTGCAGCGCGATCTTGTCATCGATTGGATAGATTTTCTGGTTCAGCACCAGCGGATCGCCGCCTTGCGGATTTTCGAATTCGGCGATGATCAGAGAGCCGTCGGGGATCGGCCCCGTCTTCTTCAGCGTCAGCAGATAGGTGGCGCTCGCGACGCGATAGTTGAAGACGAAGAGATGGCCGGTCACTTCGACAAGATTTTCGGCCTGGCGCTGGCATGCGGAAAGCAGAAGGCTTGTCGCAACCGCTGTGACGATCAGATGTTTTCTCATGGCGTCTCCTCCTTCTTACGGCGGTAGTGCCGGTTCGCCTTGGCGCGGTTGCCGCAGACCGCCATGTCGCACCAGGCGCGGCTCCTGTTCTTGCTGCGGTCGATGAACAGCCAGCCGCAATTGCCGCAGATCTTCATGCGCTCAGGATCGGGCATGGCGATCAGCCGCAGCACCGAATGGGCGGTGGCCGTGGCCAGGCTGCCGGGACTTGCGTCGCGCAACGTTCTCGCCGTCGCTTCCAGCAGCGCGGCCAGCAATTGGTTATCGCTGCCCTTGAGTATACGCCTGCGGAAATAGAGGTCGATTGCTTCCCGCAGCGCGATGAAATCCGTCTCGTTTTCCGCCGAGACCGGTGCGATATCGCCGAAGAGGGCGCGTTCGGCGCAGAATTTTGCGGCCGCCTGCGGAAAGCCCCGCATCTGCTCCCCGATCGCGAAGCGGTCGATCCGCCGCGCTGAATCCTCGCGCAGAACGACGCTGTTGGCGACATCGAGCGCCAGTGCGCCACCGGCAAAGCGGTGAGGGGTCCAAGAAAAGCTCATGATGAAATTATAACTGGCGAAATAGGTTTTACCAGTTATAATTTTCCCGACGCGGAGTGTCCGGGATGGCCTATCTTCTGCAGCAGCTGGCAAACGCGGTTCCGCTTGCCGCCCTCTATGCCGCGCTCGCCTTCGGTTATGCCGTCGCCTTCGGCGTGACGAAGCGGGCCGACATCACCTATGGGGCGATCTTCGCTTTCTCCGGCCAGATCCTGCTGCTGTTTACCGAACTTGCCTATGTCAGGTTCTGGCTGGTGCTGCCGGCCGCCCTTGCCGTCGGCGCTTGTGCGGCGATCGTCTATTCGCTGGCCGCCGGCCTATGGATCGGCCGCGCGATCATGCTGCCGCTCGCCAGCAAATCGCCGAATACGGTGATCGTTGCCGCCCTCGGCATCATGATCGTGCTGATGGAGACCGCGAGGCTTGCCGCCGATACAAGGGCCATCTGGCTGCCGCCGTTTCTGAACGGCACGGTGGTCTTCTGGAGCGACGGTCCGTTCAAGGTGACGCTCACCCATATCCAGCTGATCGACACGGCGCTGATGGCAGCCATCGTCGCGATCGGGACGCTGATCCTCAGGCGCACGGCCTGGGGCCGCGTCTGGCGGGCGGTCACCGACGATCCGCTGGCGGCCGAGCTCTGCGGCACCAGCGCCAGCCGGGTCTTCCTCGTTGCTTATGCCGCCGCCGCCCTTGTCGCCACGATCTGCGGCATCCTCGCCACCTTCTATTACGGCTCGATGGATTTCGGCGCCGGCCTGATGTTCGGGTTGAAGGTGCTGCTGATTGCCGCTGTCGGCGGTTATTCCGATCCGCTGCGCTCGGCAGGCGGTGCCGCCGGCCTCGCCGTCGTCGAAACCCTATGGGGCGCCTATGGCCCCTTCGTCTGGCGCGATCTCGTCATCTTCTCGCTGCTCGTCCTGATCCTGGTCATGAGCCGCAGGGAGCGAATTGTTCTCTAACTTATTTCCACTTGTCCCGCGCCGCATCGTCGGCGTCTTTCGCCGCGACCCAGTCGCCGGTAGCACCGTCCTTGCCGTGCTCCTTCTTCCAGAAGGGGGCTGCGGTCTTCAGGAAATCCATGACGAAATTGGCGCCGTCGAACGCCGCCTGCCGATGCGGCGCGGCTGCGACGACAAGCACGATATTCTCGCCCACGGCGATTTTGCCGTAGCGGTGAATGGCGGTGAGGCCGAGCAGCCCGAAACGGGCGATGGCGAGATCGCCGATGCGGGTCATCTCGGCTTCGGCCATACCGGGATAATGCTCGAGCTCGAGGGCTGCCAGTGTCCCGCCCTCATCGCGGCAGAGACCGGAGAAGGTCACAACGGCGCCGATGCCGGCTTTGCCCTTGGAGAGCAGGTCGACCTCGGCCTGCAGGTCGAAGTCTTCGCGTTGGACGCGGATGGTGGGGGGGACTGTCATGATAACATCCCCAACTGCTTTGATGCCATCGGGGAGGCTATGGAGAGGGCGTGCCGTGCCAACCCCCCTCTGCCCTGCCGGGCATCTCCCCCACAAGGAGGGAGATCACGAGCGGCTTCACCATCGTGCCCATCTACAGTTTTGCCGGGCTGTGACGTTGATTGCTTGAGGAAGTCCGTGCTCCCAGCCAATCTCCCTCCTTGTGGGGGAGATGTCCGGCAGGACAGAGGGGGGTAGCGACACGGCACCACCGTCACCGTCTTATCCCCCCGTCATCGGCGGAAATATCCCGATCTCCCGCGCGGCGCCGATCGGTTCGTCATGCTCGACATGCTCCATGTCGAGCGCCACGCGGATCACCTCGGGATATTGAAGTGCCGTCTCATATTCTTCGCCCAGCGTCTTCAAATGATTCAGCAGATCGGCGACGGTGACGACCGAGGAGGGGAGGTCGATCTCCTCCTCGCCCTTGCCGATGCGTTCGCGCACCCATGCGAAATAGACAAGCCGCGTCATTCCTCGTCATCCACGATATGTTTCAGCCCGGCGCGGAAATAATCATAGCCGGTATAGATGGTCAGCAGCGCGGCGATCCACAGCAGCGCGATGCCGGCCTGGGTCGTATAGGGGAAAATCTCGTCGCCGGCCGGGCCGGCGAGCAGGAAGGCGATGGCGACCAGCTGCAGCGTCGTCTTCCACTTGGCGATCCGCGTCACCGGCACGCTGACCTTCAGCGCCGCCAGATATTCACGCAGGCCGGACACCAGGATCTCGCGGCAGAGAATGGTGATCGCCGCCCAGATCGACCAGCCGGCAATGGTCTGGTCGGCGGCGACCAGCAGCAGGATCGAGGCAACCAGCAGCTTATCGGCGATCGGATCGAGCATGCGGCCGATATTCGAGGTCTGGTTCCAGATGCGCGCGAGATAGCCGTCGAGAAAATCGGTGATCGAGGCGATGACGAAGATCCACAGCGCCACCCAGCGAGCCGTGTTGCTGATCGACAGCCTGCCCTCGATGAAGAAGCAGAGAACGATCAGCGGTACGGCGAGGATGCGGCCGTAGGTCAAAAGATTGGGAATGCTGTACGCACGCGATGCCATGATCGTTTCTCTGACTTGATGCGCCGCTACAGCGCCGCGCGTCTTTCAGGACGCTGTAACACTTTGAACCGACGCATCGTGCTTTCCTGATATCGATTCCGATTTTCGGGCCGATGCGGTAGATGACGGCTTTGACCGCGCACCGTCAACATTCTTTCTGTCTTTTCACTGCCTTTGCGTGGAATTTGCGACGGACGCCGGTTATTTCGCGGCGTCGTCGTGAAAATGGTTGTAGACCTGCCTGGCGACGGCTTCCGATATGCCTTCGACCGTCATCAGGTCGGAAAGGGCAGCGCGCGAAACCGCCTTCGCCGTGCCGAAATGCTGGAGCAGCGCCCGTTTGCGGGATGGCCCGATGCCGCCGATCTCGTCGAGCGGGTTCTTGACCATCTCCTTCTTGCGCCGCGCCCGGTGCGAGCCGATGGCGAAACGATGCGCCTCGTCACGCATGCGCTGAATGAAATAGAGCACCGGATCGCGCGGCGGCAGCGTGAAACTCTCGCGTCCCGGCGGAAAGAAGCGCTCGCGCCCGGCATCGCGGTCGACGCCCTTGGCAATGCCGATCGCCGTCACGCTGTCGGTGATGCCGAGTTCGGCGAGAATTCCGCGCACCGCCGTCATCTGCCCCTGGCCGCCGTCGATGAGGATCACATCCGGCCAGGCCGGGAAGGGCATGTCGGCGGCATCGGCAGCGGCTGCCTGCGCCGTCCGGTCGGGAATGCCTTCCTCCTTGATCAGCCGCGAGAACCGCCGTGTCATCACCTCCTTCATCATCCCGAAGTCGTCGCCGGGGGTGATGTCGGTCGATTTGATGTTGAACTTGCGGTACTGGTTCTTCACGAAGCCTTCCGGCCCCGCCACCACCATGCCGCCGACGGCATTGGTGCCCATGATGTGCGAGTTGTCGTAGATCTCGATGCGCTGCGGCGCATAGGTAAGCCCGAACGTGTCCTTGAAACCCTCGAGCAGCCGCGATTGCGACGCCGTCTCGGCAAGCTTTCGCCCATGCGCCTCGCGCGCATTGCCGACGACGTGATCGACCAGGTCGCGCTTCTCGCCACGCTGCGGCACGAGGATGGAAACCTTATGGCCGGCCTTTTCGCTGAGCGCGGCGGCGAGCAGTTCCATCTCTTCGATCGTTTCCGACAGCATGATCTGCTTCGGCACCGGCTTGTCGTCGTAGAACTGCGCGAGGAAGGCGTTCAGCACTTCGGCGCCTGATAGTTGCGGGTCGGCCTTGGGAAAATAGGCGCGGTTGCCCCAGTTCTGTCCGGTGCGGAAGAAGAACACCTGGATGCAGGAGACGCCGCCCTCATGGTGGATGGCGAAAACGTCGGCTTCCTCGACGCCGGCAGGGTTGATGCCCTGGTGGCTCTGCACATGCGAGAGTGCTGCCAGGCGATCACGATAGACCGCGGCCCGCTCGAAGTCGAGGTCCTCGGCCGCCTGGTTCATCGCTTCGGCCATATGCGACTTCACCTTCTGGCTCTTGCCGGACAGGAAGTCCTTCGCCTCCTGCACCAGTTCGCCGTAACCAGCGTCGCTGACCTCGTGGGTGCACGGGCCGGAACAGCGCTTGATCTGGTAGAGCAGGCAGGGGCGTGTGCGCGTCTCGAAGACGCTGTCGGTGCAGGTGCGGATCAGGAAGGCGCGCTGCAGCGAATTGATCGTGCGCCCGACGGCGCCGGCCGAAGCGAAGGGGCCGAAATAGTCGCCCTTTCGCGCCCGCGCGCCGCGATGTTTGAAAATGGCAGGCGCCCGGTGATCGCCGGTGATCAGGATATAGGGAAAGGACTTGTCGTCGCGCAGCAGCACGTTAAAGCGCGGCCGCAAGCGCTTGATCAGATTCGCTTCCAAGAGCAGCGCTTCGGTTTCCGTGCGCGTCGTCACGAATTCCATGTTCGCCGTCTGGCGCACCATCTGGGCGATGCGGTTGGAATGCACGCGGCCGACGGCGTAATTGCCGACGCGCTTCTTCAGGCTGCGCGCCTTGCCGACATAGAGCACATCGCCCTCGGCATTGAACATGCGGTAGACGCCGGGGCTGTTCGGCAGCCGCTTGACGAATTCGCCGATCAGTTCGGCGCCGACGAGCCCGGTCTCGTTGAGGCTGCCGGCGTTCCAGTCGACCGTGGTCGCAAGCGGGGCAGCGGCGGAAACGTCGCCTTCCACCTCGATATCGTCTTCGCTCTCATCCGTATCGTCGTAGAGAACGCCGCCATCCGGCAGCTTTCGTCCGTTCATTCCGTAATCTCCGCCACATCGGGCGTCTGCCAGGCGAGGTGCTGGCCGCCGTCGAGGGCAATCATCTGGCCGGTGATCGAGGGCGTGTCGTAAAGGAAGCGAATCGTTTGTCCGAATTCCTCCAGCGCCGGCCCTCGCTGCAGGATAAGGGCTGAGACCTGCGCTTGGAAGTCCTCCTGCGCCTGCCGCTCGCTCGGCATCGCGGGACCGGGGCCGATGGCATTGACGCGGATGCCCGGCGCCAATGCCTGGGCAAGCGTCTGTGTCGCCGTCCACAGCGCCGACTTGGAGAGTGTATAGGAATAGAAGCTGGGTCTGAGTGCCCAGACCCGCTGATCGATGATGTTGACGATCAGCCCCGCCGCGTCGGCGGGCATCTGCTGGGCGAAGGCGGCAGCCAGGATCGAGGGCGCGCGCACATGCAGGTCGAAATGCAGCGCCCATGTGCCGGCGTTGAAACTGCGGACGGAATCATGCTGGAAGACCGATGCATTATTGACCAGCAGATCGAGCGGCCCGAGCGCTTCCGACGCTCTTTTGACCAGCGCGCCTGTTTCGCCGATATCGGTCAGGTCGGCCTGAAGCGCGACCGCCCGATATCCCTTTCGCCGCAATTCCGCCACCAGCTCTTCGGCTTCGCCGATGGAGCCGTTCGCGTGGATCGCGACGGAAAAGCCATTTGCAGCAAGGTCTTCGGCGATTGCCCGGCCTATTCTTTTGGCGGCCCCGGTTACAAGGGCTGAGCGAAGTCTTTTGTGGTTCAAAATCCTGCCTTCTGATCCCGCGAGTCTGTCTGACGACTATATAGGGGCGGGCGAAGATTATATAAATAGGCCGCTGCGGTTGCGCCCGCGGGTGAGATATTCTATGTATTATTTGAGAATGCGATTTCATAAAATAAGTATTTTAAGTTTAACCCTTCAGTAAGGTTAATGAAATGTATGTTGCGTCAAAGCAACATCGAATTTCAGCCATGCGGCTGCCACAATGATATCACAATTTGGCTCTTTCAAATCCGCATTTGAGTTCCAATTTCAGTCTCGATCCGGAAGGGACATCTGGCAATATCCCGCCAATGCTTCACTGATAGACAGATGAAAAGCGGTGCGGGACTGAAAGGAGACTAAGTATGCGTGTACTCATTGCTGGCCTCATGGCCTCCGTTTTTGCAATTGCCGGCATCTCGGCAGCTCAGGCGGCCGATGCCGTCGACCAGATTCCGGAAGCACCGGTCGCTCAGGATGCTCCGGTCAAGCCGGCTGGCAACTGGGAAGGCTTCTACCTCGGCGGCGCTGGCACCTACAACATGGGTAGCTTCGGTTCCGACCGCCACACCTATGGTTTCGGCGGCCAGGTCTTCACCGGCTACAACTGGCAGCAGGGCCAGATCGTTTACGGCGTTGAATCCGATCTCGGCTACAGCGGCGACGACGTTTCGCAGGGCGGCGTCAAGAACAAGTATGGCTGGAACGGCTCCGTCCGTGGCCGCGTCGGCTACGACATGAACCCCTTCCTGCTGTACGGCACGGCTGGTCTGGCCATTGGCGACGTCAAGGTTTCCGACGGCACCTCCGACGAAAGCAAGACCAACTATGGTTATACGGTCGGCGCCGGCGTCGAAGCCTTCGTGACCAACAACATCACGACGCGCCTGGAATATCGCTACACCGACTACCAGAGCAAGGACTACGACCTCGACTCCGGCAGCTTCTCGCGCGGTTACGACGAGAACAGCGTCAAGCTCGGTATCGGCGTCAAGTTCTAAGCCGATTGAGCATTCCGAACATGCAGAAGCCGGGTTCATCACCCGGCTTTTTGCTGTCTGCTCACCTTGGGAAAGAAACGCGGGGCTTTTATTCCGCCGCGGATAGCTGCTGTGGGCTCAGACGCAGGGCGGCGGCACGGCGGTGACCTTCGAGCTGTTCGGTGGCGCTCTGGCGAACGGCTGCCGGGGCGACGGCGGCGACACCACGCTCGTCGAGCCATTGGTGGGTGGCGATTTTTACGTAGGATCCCACCCAAAGGCCTCCGGTGTAGCGGCCGGCCGCCATCGTCGGCAGGGTGTGGTTGGTTCCGCAGCACTTGTCGGAATACACCACGCTGGCCAGCTCGCCGATAAAGATCGAGCCGTAATTGCGCAGCTTCTTCGCGGTTGCTTGCGGATCGCGGGTGTGGACCTGGAGATGCTCGGTCGCGATGTAGTCGGAGTAGGCGATCATCGCCGCCTCGTCTTCGACCAGGGTCACTTCGCCGTAGTCCTTCCAGGCAACGCTGGCGACGGGAGCGGTCGACAAGCTTTCCAGTTGCTTCTCAACTTCCTTGATCGTCTCCTCCGCGAGCTTGCGCTCTGTGGTGACCAATCCAACGCGGGTGCGGACGTCATGTTCGGCCTGCGCCAGCATGTCGGTCGCGAGGGTGGCCGGGTTGGCAGTCTCGTCGGCGACGATGAAGATTTCGCTCGGGCCTGCAAGCTGGTCGATGCCGACCTGCCCGAATACCTGACGCTTGGCTTCGTTGACGAAGGCGTTGCCGGGACCGACGATCTTGTCGACGCCGGGAATCGTCTCGGTGCCGTAGGCCATAGCAGCGATCGCCTGGGCTCCGCCGATCCGGAAGATACGGTCCGCGCCTGCGAGATGGCAACCCGCGATCATTGCCGGATGTGCGTTCGGCGGAAGGCAGGCGATGATCTGATCGCAGCCTGCGACCTTGGCCGGAACGATCGTCATGACTGGGGCGGAGAGAAGCGGATAACGGCCGCCGGGCACGTAGCAGCCGACGATTTCGATTGGGATGACGCGGTGTCCAAGATGGAGCCCCGGGAGACTTTCGATCTCAAGCGGGAGGATGGTCTTAAGCTGGGCCTCGGCGAAGCGGCGAACATTCGCGATGGCGAATTCGGTATCTTCGCGCGTCTGGGGATCGAGCTCGGCGATCGCTTTCTTTTTTTCTTCCTCGGTCACTTCGAAGTTCGCAACGTCGGCTTTGTCGAACATGGCGGAATATTCCCGAACGGCCGCATCGCCGCGCTCGCGAACATTGGCGATGATTTCCTTGACGGTCTTTTCGATCGCCGCCGTGTCGTTAACGGCGTCCCGTTTCGGAGCCTTGATCTGGGTGAATTTGCCCTTGAGTGCATCAAGCCGCGACGTCATGAGTGTCTCCCTTTGTGCGTGGTGGCGGGAGCATCCCGCACGGAACTCATTCCGACAATTGCCTCGAAGGCGCCTGTTCAGTATTTTCACCGGTTGGAAAGTGCGCGGCTTCATCGAGTTTCCAGCGCGCTGACATGGTGCCATGTTCGTCGGGCAACTTCATGAAACAAGGAGGTCGGAATGCCGAAAATCGGGAGCAAGCTGCGGGAGTTGCGACGTAGGCGCGACCTGGGCGTTCGGGAGTTGGCCGTTCGGTCGGGCATCTCCCACTCAACGATCTCTCTGATAGAGCGGGACAAAATGAGCCCATCCATCGACACTCTCGGAGCGGTGCTCGATGCCCTCGGCACGACGTTGCCCGGCTTTTTCTCCGACCTGCAATCGAGCCTGCCCTACACACCGTTCTACGCGGCGGTGGACCTCGTCGAGATAGGAAAGGTCGACACCATATCGTACCGCGTGATTGGTCTCGACCATCCCAACCGCCAGATGCTGATGTTACACGAGAAGTACAGGGTAGGGGCCGACTCCGGTGAGGAGTTCACCCATGCGGCGCAAGAGGCGGGGATGATCCTGTCCGGCGCTGTGGAAATAACCGTCGGGAATCAAAAGAAAGTTCTGCGTTCGGGCGACGGTTATTACTTCGACAGCCGATTGCCCCATAGGTTCCGCAATGTTCACGATGGCGAGAGCGAAATACTGAGCGCGATAACGCCGCCTACATACTAGCGCGCCCCTGGCACGTGGAAGTCGTGGTGAGAATAATCACCAAGCCGGTTAGGCCGACTTCCAAATCCCTCGAAACGTGTTTTCCTATCGCCCGGTCGAAGGAAAACCAGGGGAGCCCCAAAAATGAAATTCCTGACTGCTACACTGATCGCATCCACTATTCTCATGGGCGGCGCGCTTACAGTCCACGCTCGTGATCTCACAGTTGTGTCTTGGGGAGGCAACTTCCAGGATGCACAGCGCAAAATTTTCTTCGAGCCTTTCGCCAAGGAGAGCGGCAAGCCCGTTCTCGACGAAAGCTGGGATGGCGGATACGGCGTCCTGCGGGCCAAGGTGAAGGCGGGCACGCCAAACTGGGATGTCGTCGAAGTCGAATCCGAGGAACTGGCCCTCGGTTGCGCGGACGTCATTTACGAAAAGATCGATTGGCAGAAGCTGGGCGGCAAGGAGGCGTATCTCCCAGCGGCCGTCAGCGACTGCGGCGTCGGCAACATCGTGTGGTCCACCGGTCTCTCCTACGATGCCGACAAGCTCAAGGAAGCGCCGAAGTCCTGGGCCGATTTCTGGGATGTCAAAAAATTCCCGGGTAAGCGCGGTCTTCGCAAGGGACCGAAGTACGCCCTGGAGTTCGCGCTCATGGCCGATGGCGTTCCCGCCGAGAAGGTTTATGAAGTTCTGAGCGGCCCTGGTGGCGTGGATCGCGCGTTCAAGAAGCTTGATGAACTGAAGCCCGACATTGTGTGGTGGGATGCCGGTGCGCAGCCGCTTCAGTTGCTGTCTTCCGGTCAGGTCGTGATGACCGCCGCCTACAACGGCCGCATCAGCGGTATCAACCGATCCGAAGGAAAGCATTTCGGTTTCGTCTTTCCAGGCAGCGTCTATGCAATCGACAACTGGGTGATCCTCAAGGATAGTCCGAACAAGGACGCAGCGATGGATTTCATCGCCTATGCCAGCAAGGCTGAAAATCAGGCAAAGCTGCCGGAATTTATCGCCTACGGTCTTCCGAACCTCGGTGCGACCAAGCTCGTTCCGGATCAATACAAGAAGGAGCTTCCGACCACGGAAGAAAACCTGAAGGGTGCGATCCCTCTAAAAGTCGATTTCTGGACCGATAACTCCGAAGAGCTGACGCAGCGTTTCAACGCTTGGCTCGGCCAGTAAGACATCGCGCGGGGCCGCTTCGACCCCGCGCCCTTCGAACTGTCTGCATGAGGTAGTCAGTTCCGTGCGGCAACCACCAAATCGCGGGCCCAGATGAGAGACGCATTTATCCAGTTCGAGAAGGTGAGCAAGTCTTTCGGCATCATGACGGTCGTCGACGACCTGGACCTGACGATCGCGAGGGGTGAGTTCGTCAGCATGCTGGGACCGTCCGGATCGGGCAAGACCACGCTGCTGATGATGCTCGCGGGTTTTGAGGGGCCGTCGAAAGGTTCCATTGCCGTCGGTGGCAAGCGCGTCGACGCGTTACCTCCATATAAACGGAACATGGGAGTGGTCTTTCAGAATTACGCGCTGTTCCCTCATATGACCGTGTCGGAAAACGTCGCCTTCCCCCTCAGGATGCGAGGTGTTTCGAGGGCCGAAACAGTCGAGCGCGTCGGCCGGGCGCTTGACATGGTGCAACTGGCCGCCTTCCAGGACCGGCGTCCCATCCAGTTGTCCGGGGGGCAGCAACAACGCGTGGCATTGGCGCGGGCACTGGTGTTCGAGCCCGAGGTCGTCCTGATGGACGAACCGTTGGGCGCGCTCGACAAGAAGCTCCGCGAGCAGATGCAACTCGACATCCGCGATATCCATCGGCGGCTTGGCCTTACGATCGTCTTCGTCACGCACGATCAGACCGAAGCGCTCACGATGTCGGACCGCATCGCGATCTTCAATCACGGGAAGATCGAACAGATCGACGAGCCATCCGAAATATACGATCGTCCACGCACACAGTTCGTCGCACAGTTCATCGGAGAGACAAATCTTCTCGTCGGCAAGGTGTCGCGTTCCGGCGACGGAAGTTTCGAAGTCAGGCTCGATGGCGGGCAGCACCTGAATGTTCATTCGTCTCAGGATATGGTCAACAACAAGAATGTGAAGGTTTCGGTCCGACCGGAACGGGTTGAAATCAACGCCGGCTCGCCCTCCGCCAATCGCCTCAAGGCCACAGTGTCTGACATCGTCTATCACGGCGATCATCTCCAAATTCGTCTTGCGGCGCAGGGCCTCGACCTGATCGTGAAGGCGGATCGCCGCGCGACGCCGCCGCAGATCGGCGACGAGGTCACCGCGTCCTTTGCCGCCGAGCAGTGTTGGATTGTGGCATGACGCACGAAGCTCGCTTCCGGAGGCAGTTGACATCCTTCGCGCTAATAGCACCGCTGGCGTTGTTTCTGGCTTTCTTCTTCGTGGTACCGTTGGCGAACATGATGTCGTCGGCGGTGTCCGACCCGGTCGCGTCCGAAGCTCTTCCTAACACGGCCTCCGCCTTTAAGGGGTGGGACGGCGCATCGGTCCCGTCGGCCGAGGTTCAGAAGATGTTCGTCCGCGACCTTCGGGCGATCAACGATCCTGAACTCTTCGGCGATCTCGTGCGACGCCTGAATAGCGCGAAGTCCGGATTCAGGACTCTGATGAGCAAGACACGTTCTGCCGCCGAGGCCGATGAGAATCTCGCCGACTTGGTGGCCGTGGATGAGCGTTGGGCTGAGCCGGCCTTTTGGATAGCAGTGCGCGACGCGTCGAGATCGGCGATCACCGATAGGAACTTGCTGGCTGCCGTCGATTTGATGCGTGACCCGCAAGGCAACATCACTTCTGTCCCCGAAGGTATATCGGCAAACCGGGACATTCTGGTCCGCACCCTGTTCACATCCGCGATCGTGACGATCTGCTGCGTCCTGCTTGGACTTCCCTTTGCCATGGTGGCCGCGTCCGTCACCGGATGGAGGCGGCAACTCCTGTTGGCAGCAGTCCTTCTGCCTCTTTGGACTTCGCTTCTGGTGCGGACGGCAGCTTGGTACATCCTGCTGCAGGACAACGGCCTCATTAATTCGGCACTCGAATTTCTCAGGATCACGGACGGCCCGGTCTCGCTCATCTTCAACCGCGTCGGTGTCGTGATCGCAATGACGCATGTGCTGCTGCCCTTCATGGTGCTGCCGATCTTCAGCGTCCTGATCTCCGTACCGAGGAACCTTATGCCCGCCGCAGCCTCCCTGGGGGCTCCGCCGATCAGGGCTTTCTGGCTCGTCCTCATGCCCCTTTCGATGCGGGGCGTCGTGTCCGGATCGCTCTTGGTCTTCATGAGCGCACTTGGTTACTACATCACCCCGGCGCTTATCGGCGGCGCGAAAGATCAGATGATCAGCGGCGTGATCGCGTACTACGCGACGGGCGCGGCAAACTGGGGAATGGCTGGAGCATTGGGGCTAGTGCTTTTGCTGGCCACCATCACCCTCTACGTCGTCTACCTCCGACTCTCCTCAGAGGAGGCGCGAGCATGAAGCTACTGCCGATTTCGAAACTGGTTTTCGGTGCCGTTACCGTCTTCTTCCTGATGGCGCCGCTGGTGGCGATTTTGCCGCTCGCGTTTACCAACAGCGTGTTCTTGAACTATCCCATTCCCGGCTTCTCCCTTCGGTGGTTCATTGAACTGTTCACGGCCGGAGCCTGGAAGATGTCCATCGTCAACAGCCTCATCATAGGGGCGGGGACCACCGTGCTGGCAACGGTGCTCGGGACCGTTGCATCTCTTGGCCTCCGCGGGACGTCGTTCTCGCTGGTATTTGGCTTCATCAGAACCGTGTTCCTCCTGCCCATGGTCGTGCCGGCCGTTGTTTTGGGTGTCGGAATGCAGTTGATGTTCGCTCAGTATGGCCTCGCAAACACGTACATTGGCGTGATCGTCGCCCACACTGTGCTGGCCGTGCCATTTGTCATCGTAAACGTCACTGCCTCACTTCAAGGCATTGACAGCCGGCTTGAACGCGCGGCGGCGAGCCTAGGCGCGGCACCCCACGTCGTTCTGCGCACCGTGACGCTGCCTTTGGCGATGCCGGGCATCATCTCGGGCGCTGTCTTCGCCTTTGCGACTTCGCTCGACGAGGTGGTCCTGACGCTCTTCGTCGCGGGCCCAAACCAACGGACTTTGGCCCGGCAGATGTTCTCCACCATCCGGGAAAATATCAGTCCGGCCATCGCAGCCGCCGCGTTCGTGTTCATCGCTGGGACGGTGGTCATCGCGGTACTGGTCAATCTTGGGAAAAGGAGGACCCAAAACGCCTAAAGCGCGTCGCGATCTTTCAGATTCGCTCCTCGCGCTTTAGGTCTTTGTTTTTACGCATGTCGTTCTCGTAAAACCGCCGCACACTTTTGCGCGACATGCTCTAGGCTATGCGCTGGTCTTGAGCTCCGGATAGGCGGGGAATTTCTTTTCGAACTGCGCCAACCAGTCGATCAGCGGCGCATGATCGGCTTCCCACTGGCCCTTGAAGCGCAGGTCGAGATAGCCGAGCGTGGCGGCCAAGGCGAAATGTCCGCCGTTGAGTTTCTTGCCTGCTTTCGGCGGATTGGCGCTGAGATGCGCAAGCCCGCTCGTGACCTTCTTCCATTGCCGGTCGATCCACGGCTGGTGGATCTTTTCCTCGTCGCGAAAGCGCCGCTCGTACATGATCGCCAGCAGGCAGTCGCAGATGCCGTCGCAGAGCGCTTCGAGGACTTCCGCATCGGTGCGTTTGCCCTTCTTGGAAGGGTAGAGCTTGCCCTTCGCCAGCCGGTCGAAATAATGCATGATCGCCACGCTGTCGAAGACCGCGGCGCCGTCATCGATCAGAAGCGTCGGGATCTTGCCGAGCGGATTGTTGTCCACCAGGATCGCCGGCCCGGCATTGGTGTCGACCCGGACGGCATTCAATTCCAGGCCCAGGAAATGCGCGGCCATCCGCACTTTGCTGGAATAGGGCGAGGGGGACGACCAAAGAAGCTTCATGGGATACCTGACGAGTTTTTAAAACTGCGGCGGACTATTCCCGAAGCCTCTTGCCCGGTCAATCGCCCCGTCCGTCAATCGTCCCCCAGTCGATCATCCTTGACCGCCTTGGTCTCGCCGCGCAGCCAGAAGGCCCGGTGCGAGGCGAAGCGGTCCTGCGCCAGATGGTCTTTCAGTGCCGGCAGCAACTGGTGCAGCTCGTCCTTCAGCGTGAAGGGCGGATTGACGATGACGAGGCCGGAGCCCGTCAGTCCGGTGATGCCGCGGTCGCTGCGCACGGTCAGTTCGGCGCAGAGCATCTTCGGGATGTCGAGCGCCTGCAGCGTCTCGTGGAATTCCTTGATCGGCGCACCCTTCTTCAGCGGATACCACAGGCAATAGGTGCCGCCGGGAAAGCGGCGATAGGCCTTTTCCAGCCCCTCGGCCAGACGTTGATATTCATTCTCTTCCTCGAAGGGCGGATCGACAAGCACGATGCCGCGCTTCTCTTTCGGCGGCAGATGCGCGCCCAGCGCCAGCCAGCCGTCGAGCTCGGTGATGCGGGCGTGGTGATCGCCTTCGAACAGCCGGTGCAGCCGGAGATAATCCTCGGGATGCAGCTCCATTGCCGACAGACGGTCCTGCGGCCGGAACAGCAGGCGGGCAAGTTTCGGCGATCCGGGATAAAAGCGGATGCCGCCCTCAGGGTTGAGCTCGCGGATTGCCGAGAGATAGGGCTCCAGCAGCTCGGAAACCTGCGGCCCGAGATCCGCCTGCATCAGCTTGCCGATGCCCTCAAGCCATTCGCCGGTTTTCTGCGCTTCTTCGGAGGAGAGGTCGTAGAGCCCGATGCCGGCATGCGTGTCGAGCACGCGGAATGCTGCGTCCTTCTTCTGCATGTAGCGGATCAGCCGCGCCAGCACGGCATGTTTCAGCACATCGGCAAAATTGCCCGCATGATATATGTGGCGGTAGTTCATTTTCGCTGATGCCCGTATGAATTCGCGTTATCGAGAGTTTTTGTGGCTTTTGGCCGCAGAAGCCTTGCAATATACAAAGGCCATGAACATTGCGACCCCCATCCATGCCAAATCCCCGAAGCTGGACAGCAAGGTCGGCCACACGGCCTGTCCGCATGACTGTCCATCCACCTGCGCGCTGGAGGTCGAGATAGCGGAGGATGGCCGCATCGGCCGCGTGCGCGGCGCAAACGATCATTCCTACACCTCGGGCGTCATCTGCGCCAAGGTCGCCCGTTATTCCGAACGGCTTTATCATCCCGACCGGCTGATGCATCCCCTGCGCCGCACCGGCGCCAAGGGGGCAGGGCAATGGCAGCAGATTTCCTGGGACGATGCGCTTGACGAGATCGCCGAAGCCTTCGTGAAGGCCGAGGCGAGGGACGGCAGCGAGGCGATCTGGCCCTATTTCTATGCCGGCACCATGGGCTGGGTGCAGCGCGATTCCATCGATCGCCTGCGCCATGCCAAGCGCTATTCCGGTTTCTTCTCGTCGATCTGCACCAACCCGGCCTGGACCGGCTTCACCGTGGCGACCGGCACGCTGCGCGGTCCCGATCCGCGCGAGATGGGCCGCACCGATTGCGTCGTCATCTGGGGCACCAATGCGGTCTCTACCCAGGTCAACGTGATGACCCACGCCATCAAGTCGCGCAAGGAGCGCAGCGCCAGGATCGTCGTCATCGACATCTACGACAATCCGACGATGAAGCAGGCCGACATGGCGCTGATCGTCAAGCCGGGCACCGATGCGGCACTCGCCTGCGCCGTCATGCACATCGCCTTCCGCGATGGCTATGCCGACCGTGAGTACATGACGAAATACGCCGACGATCCGCAAGGTCTCGAAGCGCATCTGAAGACCAGGACGCCGCAATGGGCGGCTGCGATCACCGGCCTTTCGGTCGACGAGATCGAAGCCTTCGCCCGCCTCGTCGGCACGACGAAGAAGACCTTCTTCCGCCTGGGCTACGGCTTTACCCGCCAGCGCAACGGGGCTGTTGCCATGCATGCGGCCGCTTCGATCGCCACGGTTCTCGGCTCCTGGCAATATGAGGGCGGCGGCGCCTTCCATTCGAACACCGATATCTTCCGCATGAACAATGTGGAATTGACCGGCCGGGCGATGAAGGATGCCGATATCCGCATGCTCGACCAGTCGCAGATCGGCCGGGTGTTGACCGGCGATCCGGTGGCGCTGCGCCATCGCGGCCCGGTGACGGCCATGCTGATCCAGAACACCAATCCGGCCAACATCGCCCCCGAGCAGCGCCTCGTCAGGCGCGGCTTTGCCCGCGACGACCTCTTCGTTGCCGTCCACGAGCAGTTCATGACCGAAACGGCCGACATCGCCGATATCGTCATTCCGGCGACGATGTTCGTCGAGCATGACGATATCTACCGCGCCGGCGGCCAGAACCATATTCTGCTGGGGCCGAAG
This sequence comes from Rhizobium esperanzae, assembly GCF_014197615.1. Taxonomy (GTDB): domain Bacteria; phylum Pseudomonadota; class Alphaproteobacteria; order Rhizobiales; family Rhizobiaceae; genus Rhizobium; species Rhizobium esperanzae_A. Next base: position 4,925 of record NZ_JACIFY010000021.1, on the reverse strand, counting down.
CTGGTCGAGCCGCCGCCGAGCGTGCGCAGCAATCTCTTCGTCATCGAGGAGCTGGCCAAGCGCCTCGGCGTCGCCGATCGTCCCGGCTTCGGCTTCACTGCCCGCGAGATGGTCGACCGCGTGCTCGAGGCGAGTGGTTTGCCGGATTACGAGCATTTCCTCGAGCACAAATGGTTCGATCGCCAGCCGGCTTTCGAGGAGGCGCACTTCCTGAACGGCTTTGCCCATCCCGATGGCAGGTTCCATTTCCGCCCGGACTGGATCAATCAGCCGGCGCCGAACAAGCCGCCGGCGGCGATCGGCGTGCTCGGGCCGCATGCTGCGTTGCCGGCCTTCCCGGATCAGGTCGATGTCATCGAAGTCGCCGATCCCGAGCATCCTTTCCGTCTCGCCACCTCGCCGGCACGCAACTTCCTGAATTCGAGCTTCTCCGAGACCAAGACCTCCCGCCAGAAGGAAGGCCGCCCCGAGGTCATGATCAATCCGGCCGACGCCGAGGCCGGCGGCATCGCCCATGGAGACCTTGTGCGCATCGGCAACAGCCGCGGCGACCTGCGCATCCACGCCCGCATCACCACCGAAGTGAAATCGGGCGTGCTGATCGCCGAGGGCCTCTGGCCGAACAAGGCGCATGTCGACGGCGAGGGTATCAACGTCTTGACCGGCGCCGACCCGGTCGCGCCCTATGGCGGGGCGGCCGTACACGACAACAAGGTCTGGCTTCGCAAGGACGCAGTATGATGCAGCCGAAATCACGGGTGAAAATCGTCAGCGAGGAAACGCTGTCGAATGGCTGGACGCGGTTGAGCAGCTATCTGCTCGACTATATCGACCGCAGAGGCGCGACCCAGAGATTGAAGCGGGAGGTCTATCACCGCACGCAGGCCGCCTGCATCCTGCTTTACGATCCGAAACGCGATCTCGTCGTCCTCGTCCGCCAGTTCCGCCTTCCTGTCCATCTCCATGGCGATCCCGCCTGGATGATCGAGGTGCCGGCCGGCCTTCTCGACGACGATCATCCCGAAGCCGCGATCCGCCGCGAGGCGATGGAGGAGACCGGTTACCACCTGCGCGACGCGCGTTTCCTGTTCAAATGCTATACCTCGCCGGGTGCCATCACCGAAGTGGTCCACTTCTTCGTCTCTCTGATCGACAGCGCCGATCGCGTGGCGGAAGGCGGCGGCCTGGACGAGGAGCACGAGGATATCGAGATTCTCGAAGTCCCGCTCGACGAAGCCGCCGCAATGATCGAAACCGGCGAGATCTTCGACGCCAAGACGATCGTGCTGCTGCAATGGGCGCTGTTGAACAGGGACAAACTTCGATAGCGGGGAAGGCGATCGGGACCTGCTTCTTGACGTGGCCTGTGGCGCGGATCGACATGATCCACGAGGGGTATTAGTTCTCCCCGCGAACGCGCATCATTTGCCGAAAGGCGCGCCGCTTGACTGCAGGCATCGCGTTGACGATGCGCATCACGCCGCGCGTCACAGCGAGCTGGAGTCTGCCGACAAGCGGCCGATGCACCAGATCGCCGGTGCTGTAGCGAAGCATCTCGACTTCGTAGGCATGTATGGCTTCGACGAGCGGCTTTCGTCCTTGGTCTGCTTCGACCAGCATGTGTCCAAGCAGAGCGGCATCGCGAAGGGCTGTATTGGCGCCCGCGCCTCGTCCGGGTGTCATGGTATGGATGGCGTCACCGAGCAGAGTGACATTTGAACTCGCCCAAGGCGTCAGCGGGACCGAGGTCCTGACCTTGATGTCGCGGATCGTCGAGGGGGCCGTCATGCGGATGAGGGTGCGTAAATGCGGATGCCAGTCCCGTGCGAGCTCGAGAGCCAGTTCCCTCAGCTGTTCGCCGCTCAGGGTGGCCGGATCCCGCGGGCAATTCTGCCGAGCGCCCCATATCCCCCAGCCGATGCTGTCCTCGTCGAGTGCTTCGACGAAATCCGGCCATCGAGCAGCGACACCGGGATCATTTCGGCTGTCGGCGAACTCGAGCGAGTGAATGATTGCGCCGAAGCCCATCGGCGCCATAATCAGCGACATGCCCTCGAACATTTTGTCCGACAGCAGAGCTTTCGTCTCGGCCGTCATAGGAATTTTGCCCCCGATCGATATGATCCCCGTATCTTCCAGACGCGCTTCCGGCAGGCGTTGCCTGCGTACCGCGGAACCCGTGCCGTCGGCGCCGACCAGGACGTCTCCCGTGACGCGGCTCCCATCCTGAAAGCAGGCGGTGACCGACCCGTCGGCGTTGCTTGAGTAGCCTTGAAGCGCTTTCCCGAAGAGGACGTCGTCTTCAAGACCCCTGAGCAGAACCCGCCTCAGCGTCTTTCGAATGACATTCCTTTCACCGTCGAGAGCATTCGGGCCTGCATCATCGATATCGAAGCTCAGCACTTCGCAGAGCTGTTCAGTGAGCATGTTGAAATAACGCGGCGATCTGGCGCAGGTGGCGACATAGAGATCGTAGAGCTCGCCGGGAATGCAGGCTCGCAGCGCTCGGTTTCCAGCCGGGCTGATGCCGACGCGATAACCACCGCTGTCGGTATTCGGCTGGAGGTCGCGTTCATACACCGCTACGCAAACCCCCGCCTGCTTAAGCAGCTGAGCGAGTGCCAGGCCGCCAGTCCCGGCGCCGATAATCAAAACCTTCATGGTGTTACTCTTGGTCGAGTTTGGCGTCGGTGGAGAACTTGGCGGCGATCTGCCTCAGCCATTCTTCCGTCCAGGCGATGCGCTGGGCGCCGAGGTCCCCGACAATGCCGTTGACCCAGGATAATTCGGCTGCGTGAAGCGCTCGGAGATATTCCATTTCGAGAAGGAAGAGCCTTGGAACCACCTGCGCTTCCTGCAGGACTTCGTCGATCCGGTGAAGTTCCGCCTCGAGGGCTTTTGCTCTGAGCTTGAGCTGTCTCGCCACATCATCAGGTGTGAGCAGAGGAAGAAATGATATGGCTGCGGGGAATTCCGGATATTCCTGCGTTAAGGTCGACAATATCGTCCGCATCCATTCCAGCGAGATCTCGCGGCCCTTCGCGCTTATCTCGTATACGGTCCGCTCGGGACGCTTGTCATCCCGGACTGTTTTCTGCGCGGTGATCAAACCCTCGCGTTCGAGCCGCTGGATTGTTTGATAAAGGCTCGCTCGCTGTGTGACATTGATCACCTCGGCCTTGCCGCGCTCCTTGATGAGCCGCTGCATTCGATAGGGATGCAGTGGCTCTTCCATGAGCATTGCAAGGACGGCGAGGGCGATGGGAGAGCGTTTGATCGCCATAGTCATAATATTACTAGTTATTTTATTACTAGTCAATGCGACCGCCGGGGCCGGCGCCTTCTGGATATATGCTGCCTGGATCGATGATCGTGAATCGGGGCAAGCCCATCCAGCCATTCCAAAGCTCAGCTTTCCGCTTTAAGAATAGCGCTCGTAATTTCATACGGCTGTCACCAAGCGGTTCTATCCGCTGCGGCAATCATCGGATGCGGTCAGGAGAAGACCATGTGGCTCAGCAATTTCACCCTCGTTCTCCCGAACGGGGTGGTGAGTGAAGGTTCCGTGCGTATCGAGGATGGCGTCATCGCCGAGATCCGGCCCGAGCCGGTTGCCGCTGCCGCCATCGACGGCGGCGGGCGCTTGCTGATGCCCGGTTTCGTCGATCTCCATGGCGACATGATCGAGCGCGAGATTGCGCCGCGGCCGAATGCGACGATGCCGATCGATTTCGGCATTCACGAACTCGACAAGAAGCTCGCCGCTGCCGGTGTCACAACGGCCTTTGCCGCAGTGTCCTTCGCCACCGAAAGCGTTTACGGCCACGTCCGCTCGCTGGAAACGACCTCGGCGGTAATCGAGGGCATCAACCGTCTGCGCGACGATCTGCTGATCGACCACCGCGTCCACGCCCGCTACGAAATCACCAATGTCGGCGCCGCTCCGGCACTGGAGCGCCTGCTGAATGCCGATCAGGTCGACATGGTCTCGCTCACCGACCACACGCCGGGTCAGGGCCAATACAACAACCTGCAAAGCTACATCCTCAGCATTTCCGAGCGCCGCGCCATCTCCGAGGAAATGGCCGCCGAGATCGTCGCCAAGCGCATCGCCATGCGCAGCAATCCTGAGATCGAGGCCAAGCTGAAAGAGATTGTCGCGCTGTCGCTGAAGCACAAGCTGTCGCTCGCCTCGCATGACGATGACAGCGTTGAAAAGGTCGCCGAAATGCATGATCTCGGCGTCACCATCAGCGAGTTTCCGGTCACGGCACCTGCCGCGGAAGAAGCGCGTCGCCGCGGTCTCTGGACGCTGATGGGCGCCCCGAACGCGCTCCGTGGCCAGTCGATGTCCGGCAATCTCAGCGCCCTCGATGCCGCCAAGGCCGGCCTGCTCAGCGTTATCGCCGCCGACTATCATCCGGCCGCCTTCGTGCCCGGCATCTTCAAGCTCGCCGATATGGTGGAAGGCGGCCTGCCGGCCGCTGTCGCCATGGCGACCGCCAACGCCGCCCGCTCCGCCGGCCTCTCCGACCGCGGCGAAATCGCCCTCGGTCAGCGCGCCGATCTGGTGGCGGTGGAACCCGGCGACATCAACCGCATCCGCGCCACCTTCCGCGCCGGCCGCTTCGTCTACAGCGACGGCACGCTGCATCCGCTGCGGGCGATGGCGGCTTAATGCATTGCCCTGAAACTTGTGGTTTCGCCCCTCACCCTAACCCTCTCCCCGTAAACGGGGCGAGGGGACGTGCCCTGCGAGAGGTTGGCAAGGGACGGAGAGGTCGCGGCATGGTCCCTTCGCCCCGTTTACGGGGAGAAGGTGCCGGCAGGCGGATGAGAATCTGTGTTGGTTGTCAAGGCGGATTTGGGGTCCAGAGGCGGTCCTGAGCTAGCAGGCAGTTTGCCAGCACGAGCAGCTTTCGCAT
>NZ_JACIFY010000020.1 GCF_014197615.1 Rhizobium esperanzae | reverse complement strand
CATAAACCTCAATCTCTCGAACCGCCCGGTGCGGACCCGCATGCCGGGTGGTGTGGCAGGGGTGCGATCACAGCGATCGCCCCCTATGCCGATTCGCCTTCGCAGCAATATCGGAACATCGTTTGCGCGATACCGTTCCGTCGGCAAATATAATCTTTGCAATGGCTTGAAGTGGGACAACGGTTTACGGCAGTATTCTCTTCCTGCCAGGAGATCTGCCGATGATAGCCGCCATGCCGTTGATGATTATCCCGTTTATTCTTTACAACCTGGCCGTGATCGGCCTGATGGGGGATGGCGGCATTGCCGCGCTGCATCATGACGTGATCGTGCTGTCGATGCTCTCCGGCGCGATCTGGAGCATGGCGCTCGGCGATCTCCTCATCGTCGTCGCCCTTGTCGTGCTGTTCTTCGAAATCCTGAAGGCGACCAGGCCCGGTTCCGGCAACCTGATGAACCATATCTTGTCGATGCTGGTCTTCATCGTCTTCCTGGTCGAGTTTCTGCTCGTCCAGGATGCCGCGACGCAGGTATTCTTCATTTTGATGACGATCGCCCTGATCGATGTGATCGGCGGTTTTGCCGTCTCGATCCGGAGCGCCGGGCGGGATGTTTCTATCGGACTATAGGTTGTCGAGCTTGTTCTGAAGGGCGCGCAGCTGTTCCTTCAGCTCGTCGATATCCTTGGCCTCGGCCTTGCGGCTTTCCTTGGCGGGCGGCGTCATGAAGGGTGAGAACATCTGCATCGCCTGCTGGAACAGCTCGGTGTTGCGGCGAACCTGGTCCTCGACCATCTGCATCGGCAGTTGCAGGTTCTTGCCGAGCGGCGTCTCGCCGAAGGCGCGGTTCACCTGCTCGCGCATCTGGGACTGCTGTTCGGTGAAGGCGCGCATCGAATGTTCGAGAAAGCTCGGCACGACCATCTGCATCTGATCGCCGTAATAGGTGATGAGCTGGCGCAGGAAGGAGATCGGAAGCAGGGTGTTGCCGGTCTTCGATTCCTGTTCGAAGATGATCTGGGTCAGCACCGAATGGGTGATATCATCTCCGCTTTTTGCATCCTGGACGATAAAATCTTCGCCCTTCTTCACCATCTCCGCCAGGTCTTCCAGCGTGACATAGGTGCTGGTACCCGTATTGTATAGCCGGCGATTGGCGTATTTCTTGATGACTATCTGACCCTCATGCTTCGCCATATCAGTCTCCTGGACCCCCGTCTGAATTATGGATATTCCTCCACTTCAGACTGTAGACGCAAAAGAAGGCCGGTGACAATCTCTTTGTGCGATGCGGCAAACCTTTCACAGAGCAGATGAATCGGCTTTGGCGCCGGCCGCCGAAAAATGACGGCAGCCGGTCTTCGCGTTTGACTTGTGCTGCAAGCTTTGCCAGTTTCCACTTATGTAAGTGAGACGAAAAACGAGGAGGAGCGTCCCCATGAGCAATTCATCCGTCGTCATCGCCAGCGCAGGCCGAACAGCCGTCGGCTCGTTCAACGGCGCTTTCGGGACCGTTCCCGCGCATGAACTCGGCGCGGCCGTCATCAAGGGCGCACTCGCGCGCGCCGGCGTCGATGCCAGCGAAGTGGACGAGGTAATCCTCGGCCAGGTGCTTGCCGCCGGCGAGGGCCAGAACCCGGCCCGCCAGGCTGCGATCAAGGCCGGCATTCCGAAGGAGGCAACGGCCTGGGGCGTCAACCAGCTCTGCGGCTCCGGCTTGCGCGCCGTCGCACTCGGCATGCAGCAGATCGCCACCGGCGATGCCAAGATCATTGTTGCCGGCGGCCAGGAATCCATGTCGATGGCGCCGCATGCCGCGCATTTGCGCAGCGGCACGAAGATGGGCGACATGAAGATGGTCGACACGATGATCAAGGACGGCCTGACCGATGCCTTCCATGGTTATCACATGGGCGTCACCGCCGAGAATATCGCGCGTCAGTGGCAGCTTTCGCGCGATGATCAGGATCAGTTCGCCGTCGCCTCGCAGAACAAGGCCGAAGCGGCGCAGAAGGCCGGCCGTTTTGCCGACGAGATCATTCCCTACCTCATCCAGACGCGGAAGGGCGACGTGACCGTCGATGCCGACGAATATATCCGCCACGGCGCCACGCTGGAAGCGATGGGCAAGCTGCGCCCGGCCTTCGACAAGGACGGCACGGTCACGGCCGCCAATGCCTCCGGCCTCAACGACGGTGCGGCCGCAGCCGTGCTGATGAGCGAAGCCGAAGCTGTCAGGCGCGGCATTCAGCCGCTCGCCCGCATCGTTTCCTGGGCGACTGCCGGCGTCGATCCTTCGATCATGGGCACCGGCCCGATCCCGGCGTCGCGCAAGGCGCTGGAGAAGGCCGGTTGGACAGTCGGCGATCTCGATCTCGTCGAAGCCAACGAGGCGTTTGCGGCGCAGGCCTGCGCCGTCAACAAGGATCTCGGCTGGGATCCCTCGATCGTCAACGTCAATGGCGGAGCGATTGCGATCGGCCATCCGATCGGCGCCTCCGGCGCGCGCGTTCTCAATACGCTGCTGTTCGAAATGAAACGCCGCGGCGCCAAGAAGGGCCTCGCCACGCTTTGCATCGGCGGCGGCATGGGTGTGGCCATGTGCTTTGAGGCGCTTTAAACAGCATACGATCCGTCATTGATTGAAAAGCCCGCCACGAGGCGGGCGAAAAACAAAGAAGGGGAGTGGAACATGGGCAGAGTGGCTCTGGTCACTGGTGGTACACGCGGCATCGGCGCGGCGATTTCCGTCGCATTGAAAAATGCCGGATACAGGGTTGCCGCCAACTATGCCGGCAATGACGAGAAGGCCAAGGCCTTCCACGACGCCACCGGCGTTCCGGTGTTCAAATGGGATGTTTCGGATTACGCTGCCTGTGGCGAAGGGATCGCCAGGATCGAAAGCGAAATCGGTCCGGTCGAAATCCTTGTCAACAATGCCGGCATCACCCGTGACGCAATGTTCCACAAGATGACGCCGCAGCAGTGGCACGAGGTGATCAATACAAACCTCACCGGCCTGTTCAACATGACGCATCAGGTCTGGACCGGCATGCGCGACCGCAGCTTCGGCCGCATCGTCAATATCTCCTCGATCAACGGCCAGAAGGGCCAGATGGGCCAGGCGAATTATTCGGCCGCCAAGGCCGGCGATCTCGGCTTCACCAAGGCGCTGGCCCAGGAAGGGGCTGCCAAGAACATCACCGTCAACGCCATCTGCCCCGGTTATATCGGAACCGAGATGGTGCTGGCCGTGCCGGAGAAGGTACTGAATGAACGCATCATTCCGCAGATCCCCGTCGGCCGCCTCGGCGAGCCTGAGGAAATCGCGCGCTGCGTCACCTTCCTCGCCTCCGACGATGCCGGTTTCATCACCGGTTCGACGCTGACGGCCAATGGCGGGCAGTTCTTCGTTTAAGACAGAACGGACACTTGTCGCTTTCTAAAGCGCGTCACGATCTTTCAGATTCGCTCTTCGCGCTTTAGGTCTTTGTTTTCCGCATGTCGTTGCCGCAAAACCGCTGCACACTTTTGCGCGACATGCTCTAAGCAAAGGCGCGTTGCAGGACGCGCCTTTGCTTTTTGATGCCGTATGAAGGCTGCTCGCGATGCTTTGAGGGGATCGTGACTCTTTTTGGGAGTCAGAAGCGCTTGCCGGTGTTCTGGTCTCGCTGAACCTGAATCTTGACCGGCACTGGCTGCCGCGAGCGATCTCTGCTGAGAAGAGCTGAGATCGCGGTTGTCAGGAACGCCGCGACGAGAACGGCGACGGCGGAACTTGGGACAATCTGGTCCATGACAATATTCCTTTTCACTGCGTCGGGCGATGGTGCCTGCCCGGTGCTCATGAAGGAAATATGCGCCTGGCGAAGGGGCGCCGGTAGGTTCGACTTTCGCGACCCAGTGTCAACGGTTCATTGACCGCTGCGCCGACAAAGAAAAACGGGCGCAGAAGCGCCCGTTGGGAGTCCGATATGTTTTCGCCGGTCAGTAGCGGCAGCGAGCCTCGTAGCGGCGGCCGTAGCGGTCGCGATAGATGCAATAGCCGCGGCGTTCGACCGACTGGCCGATGAGCGCGCCGGTCAGGCCGCCGGCAACGGCGCCGACTGCGGCACCACCCCAGCTGTTGGTGACGGCGCCGCCGATGATAGCACCAGTGCCGGCGCCGATCGCGGTACCTTGCTCGGTCGCCGTGCAGGACGCCAGGGCGCCGACGAGCGCACCAATAAGAACAATCTTCTTCATCATGTCGTAACTCCCCAGGTTAGTTGGCCTTTAGATGCGGCCCATTAGTACAAGGATAATGATAATCACGAGAACTAGCCCCAAACCGCCGGAAGGTCCATAGCCCCAGCCACGGCTATAACCCCAATTCGGCAAAGCTCCGATCAAGAGCAGAATGAGGATAACAAGTAGTATGGTGCCTAGCATGATGTGTTTCCTTCATTTCATCGGCAATTTGGATGGACGAGAAACACGCATTGGCGATTTTTGTTCCCGGTTACATGGCTGAAATGTGACGAGGTTCGATTCACGGTTTAATTTCGGTGATCTCTGAAAATTGTCGCTATGGTTAAAAAGATGTTTAAATACAATATGTTGCGGTGAACAAAGAGGGAAAGTCGCGATGTCGCCGATTCGTCAGCGATTCGTTCCGTATTTGATCAGCACTGTAATCTCGCCGCCTTTGGCCTAATGCCGTCTGAATCCGGCTTCCGAAAGATTAACGCCGCCGCGAGGAGGCCGGGCGAAAGGGCCTGGCGCCGATCTGCATCTAGCGCCCGGAATTGATGACACCACCAGATGTGGGCGTGAACAAAAAGCGAAAGCGCGGGCGTCAGCGATTCGTCTCCGATTCGTTCCGCCTTTGGTCGAGAGGTTAATTTCCGGACGGATTTTCGCCCGTTCAAGATCCGGCGGAAATCGCCGTCACGCCGACGAATATTGGGAAGGGGAGAGAGTCTCATGATTCAGCATCTAGTGGGAAAAAGTGATTCAAAATCAATACTTAGCCGTGAACAAAAGCTGAATCATCCGGAGTCAGCGATTCGTCGCTGATTCGTTCTCAGGCTGTTCCGAATCGCACATTCGGGTGTTCCGCAAGACTCGCAAAGGTCGCAATCGCCGAGGCATTTTGAAATCTGCCCTTGCGTTTGCGGCGCCACCTGTCCATGTGTTCTTTAGCTTCTATCGAGAAGCCGAGATTTTCCTGGGGCGCCCGCCCCGTTTGCATGGACCGATGATTCTGACTTCGCAGCCGATGATTCTGAGTGGACGCGGTGTAACCGCGGTGCTCGGGCCGACCAATACCGGCAAGACCCATTATGCCATCGAGCGCATGGTCGCGCACGGGACCGGCGTGATCGGCCTGCCGCTCCGGCTGCTGGCGCGCGAGGTCTATACGCGGGTGGTGGAGAAGGTCGGCGTGCAGAATGTGGCGCTGGTCACCGGTGAGGAAAAGATTTCGCCGCCCAATGCACGTTTTTCGGTCTGCACCGTCGAGGCGATGCCGCGCGAGACCAAGGCCGCCTTCGTCGCGATCGACGAGGTGCAGCTCGCCGGCGATCTCGAGCGCGGCCATATCTTCACCGACCGCATCCTGCATCTTCGCGGCCGCGAGGAAACGCTGCTGCTCGGTGCTGCGACGATGCAGCCGATCCTGCAGCAGCTCCTGCCCGGCATCACGATCGTCGAGCGGCCGCGGCTTTCGCATCTTTTTTATGCCGGACAGAAGAAGATCACCCGGCTGCCGCAACGCTCGGCCATCGTCGCCTTCTCGGCCGACGAGGTCTATGCCATCGCCGAGCTCATCCGCCGGCAGCGCGGCGGTGCTGCGGTCGTGCTCGGCGCGCTCAGCCCACGCACCCGCAATTCGCAGGTGGCGCTTTATCAGGCCGGCGATGTCGAATATCTGGTGGCAACCGATGCGATCGGCATGGGCCTCAACCTCGATGTCGATCATGTGGCCTTCGCCCAGGACCGGAAATTCGACGGCTACCAGTTCCGCAATCTCAATCCAGGCGAACTCGGCCAGATCGCCGGCCGCGCCGGACGGCACGTGCGCGACGGTACCTTCGGCGTCACCGGGCAGGTCTCGCCTTTCGACGAGGAGCTGGTGCAGCGCATCGAGGGGCACGAATTCGACAACGTCAAGGTTTTGCAGTGGCGCACGACCGAGATGGACTTCTCCTCGATCCAGGCGCTGCGCGCCAGTCTCGAAGCGGGACCGCGCGTGCCGGGGCTGACGCGGGCGCTGCCTGCCGTCGACCAGCAGGCGCTGGAACAGCTTTCGCGTTATCCCGAGGTCGTCGACCTCGCCGACAGGCCGGCTCGCGTCGAAAAACTCTGGGAGGCTTGCGCGCTTCCCGACTACCGTCGTATCACCCCGGCACAACATGCCGATCTTATCTCCACCCTCTTTTCCGATCTCGTCCGCTATGGCACGGTGAACGAGCAGTTTCTCGCGGAGCAGGTTCATCGCTCTGATCGGACAGATGGGGAAATTGACACGCTTTCGGCGCGAATCGCGCAGATAAGGACCTGGACCTATGTTTCGAATCGGCCTGGTTGGCTTGCCGATCCGACACACTGGCAGGAAAAGACGCGGGAAATCGAAGATCGATTGTCCGACGCGTTACATGAAAGGTTGACGAAACGCTTTGTTGATCGCAGGACATCTGTGCTCATGAAGCGCCTGAGAGAGAATGCGATGCTGGAAGCTGAAATCAGTGTGAATGGCGATGTCTTCGTTGAAGGACATCATGTAGGGCAATTGAGCGGATTCCGTTTCACGCCAGTGGCGGGAACGGACGGACCGGATGCCAAGGCAGTTCAGGCTGCGTCGCAGAAAGCGCTCGCGCTCGAATTCGAGGCCCGCGCGGCTCGAATTCATGCCGCCGGCAACAGCGACCTGGCGATCGGCGCCGACGGGTTGATCCGTTGGATCGGCGACCCGGTGGCGCGGCTTTCGGGCAGCGATCACATCATGCGTCCGCGCGTGATCCTGCTCGCCGACGAGCAGTTGACGGGCAATGCCCGCGATCATGTCGCCGCCCGTATCGAGCGCTTCGTCAATCATCATATCAGCACGGTGCTGAAACCGCTCGACGACCTGTCGCGCGCCGAAGACCTGCAGGGTCTGGCCAAGGGGCTGGCATTCCAGCTCGTCGAGAATCTCGGCGTGCTGTTCCGCCGCGACGTCACCGAAGAAGTGAAGTCGCTCGACCAGGAGGCCCGAGCCTCGATGCGCCGTTACGGCGTGCGTTTCGGCGCCTACCACATCTTCGTTCCGGCACTGCTGAAGCCGGCGCCGGCCGAGCTCATCACGCTGCTCTGGGCGCTGAAGAACGACGGTCTGGACAAGCCGGGTTACGGCGATCTCATTCCGGTGCTGGCTGCGGGCCGTACCTCCGTCGTCACCGATCCGAGCTATGAGCGGATGTTCTACAAGCTCGCCGGCTTCCGGTTCCTCGGCAAGCGCGCGGTGCGCATCGACATTCTCGAGCGGCTTGCCGATATCATCCGCCCGCTGCTGCAGTGGAAGCCCGGTCAGAACAACCGTCCGGAGGGCGCCTATGATGGCCGCCGCTTCACGACGACGACGGCGATGCTGTCGATCCTCGGCGCGACGCTCGAGGACATGGAAGAAATCCTCAAGGGTCTCGGCTATCGCGCCGATGCCGTGAAGGCGGAAGAGGCATCGGCTCATCTTGCGACGCAGGATGCGGTTTCGACGCCGGCTGCAGCCGCCGAAACGCCTGCGGACGAGACAGCCGAAAAGGCCGATCACGACGACGCCGACGGGGCAACGGAGGAAACTGCCGCCGAACCGGCCGAGGCCGAGGCGGCTTCCGATGTCGTCGACACGGTGGTGACGGAAGCGGTGGAAGCCCCCGCTTCGGCCGAAGCATCGGCTGCCATGGAGGCTGCATCCGCTTCTGAGGAAACGGTGTCGGCGCCTGGGGAAGCCGTGGCTGCTTCCGGGGAGGCCGGCGAGCCGGTGGAACCGAAGCCGGTTCTCCTGTGGCGTCTCGGCGGTCGCAACGACAATCAGCGCCAGGCGCGCGGCGGGCACGGCGAACGCCGTGGCGGCCATGGCCAGGAGCGCGGACAGAACCAGGAACGCGGCGACCGCAATCGCCGGCCTGGCGGCGGTGAAGGCGGCGAGGGCAATCGCGGCGGCGAAGGTCGCGACAATAATCGTCACAATCGCGGCAAGGACGGCGGCGGTCGCGATGGCGGCCGGCCGCAGCAGGCAAGAGGCGAGCGCAACAACCAGCCACGGGGCGATCAGCCGCGCGGCGACCGGCAGGACCGCGGCGATCGCAAGGATCGCGGTGACCGCAACGATCGTAACGACCGCAACAACAATCGCGGCGCTTCGCAGCCGCTGCGCTTCGAGGCCAAGCCGCCGCGCAAGGAAAAGCCGATCGATCCGGATTCACCTTTCGCCAAGCTCGCGGCTCTCAAGGAGCAGATGAAGAAGTAATCATGAGCGGGGAGACACAGCCGACAAGCGGTTCGCGCCAGCGCATCGACAAATGGCTGTTCTTCACGCGTATGGTGAAGTCGCGCTCGTTAGCGCAGAGCCATGTCCAGTCGGGCCATGTGCGCATCAACGGCGAGCGCTGCAATCATCCGAGCCAGATGGTCAAGCCGGGCGACCGTATCGAGCTGACGCTGGAACGGCGCGATGTCGTTCTGGTCGTGCGTTTTGCCGGCGAGCGGCGGGGGCCCTACGAGGAGGCCCGCCTGCTCTACGAGGACCTGTCGCCGCCACCCGATGAGACAAAACGTCTCACGCCCTATGAACAGGCGATCCGGGCGAGCGGTGCCGGCCGTCCAACCAAAAAGGAACGACGCGCAATCGACAGGCTGATGTCGGACGAGGATTAGAAAACTCTGTCTGTGCTGGCGGCTTTTGCAGATCGTTTATCCTTGAAATCCGGCGCCAAAGCCGATACGTCACTGACAACCTGCCGGAAGCGTGCTTGCCGCCCAAGCCTGCCCACGCTTTTCCTCCGGCACGGGGATAGGCGCGACGTTCCAGGTTGCCCGGCCCCATCCGCATGGAAATCCTGGAGTTCTTCATGACCTATGTCGTGACCGACAATTGCATCAAGTGCAAATACACCGATTGCGTGGAAGTCTGCCCTGTCGACTGCTTCTACGAGGGCGAGAATTTTCTCGTCATCCATCCCGACGAATGCATCGATTGTGGCGTCTGCGAGCCGGAATGTCCCGCCGAGGCGATCAAGCCGGATACCGAGCCGGGCCTCGACAAATGGTTGAAGATCAATACCGAATATGCCGCCATCTGGCCAAACATCACGGTCAAGAAGGACCCATTGCCCGAGGCCAAGGAAATGGACGGCGAGACCGGAAAGTTCGAGAAATATTTCTCCGAGAAACCCGGTTCCGGCGATTGAGACGACCGTGGCAACCGGTCGCCGAATTCGGGCTGCCGGGGGCGAAATGGTTGGAGCCTTTCCTGGTCAGAATGCTGCAATCTGACCAGGAAAGGCTCCAAAAGCTGCGTGAGGCATATGGGTGACATGTGTTGCCCGCATGACTCAAGCGAAGCAAATTATTGATTTCCTCATATTTTTATGATAGCTTTCGGCTACTGTTCCATTTGTGGCATGACGCATGCCCAAAACCATCACGAAAGCAAAACAAATCCGCACGCGGTTTCCGTGACATATCAACGCTTTGAGCGCCGGGTCCCAAGATCGTGCGCGAGAAGTCCTTTGCTTTTGCCCGATGGGATCAGAGTGAAGTCACCCGACGGATACTACCGTCTCACCCGGGCCTGACTGACCCGGCTCCGGCCGCCGCCGGAAGCGTAACAGGGAGTTTTTGAATAGAATGACGACTCAGCAGAAAAAGCCTTCCACAGCACGCCATGGCTTCAAGACCGGTGAATCGATCGTCTACCCCGCTCACGGCGTCGGTACCATCACCGCTATCGAAGAGCAAGAAGTTGCCGGCATGAAGCTCGAACTTTTCGTTATCGATTTCGAAAAGGACAAGATGCGGCTGAAGGTTCCGGTTGCGAAGGCAATGAGCATCGGCATGCGCAAGCTTTCGGAAACGGATTTCGTCGAGCGTGCATTGAAGGTCGTGCAGGGCAAGGCGCGCGTCAAGCGCACCATGTGGTCCCGCCGCGCCCAGGAATATGATGCCAAGATCAATTCCGGCGACCTGATTTCCATCGCTGAAGTCGTGCGCGATCTCTATCGTGCCGAAAACCAGCCCGAGCAGTCCTATTCCGAGCGCCAGCTTTATGAAGCTGCGCTCGACCGCATGGCGCGCGAAATCGCCGCCGTCAACAAGATGTCGGAAACCGAAGCCGTCCGTCTCGTCGAGACCAATCTCAACAAGGGTCCGAAGCGCGGCAAGGCGATCGAAGAAGACGATTCGCAGGACGAAGCCGCATAAGGCGATCCTGTTTTTCCTATCGAAAAAACCCGGCCTTCGCGCCGGGTTTTTTTATTGGAACTTTTTCCCGGCTGCCGCGTTTAACACACGTAATTGCGGACTGCTCGCCGGGCAATGGCCTCGCCGGGCGAACTGCTATTCCGTTAATGTTCGATGAGGAGCGGATCATGCCTTTCCAATATTGCCCATCCGGCAAGATGAAGAAACAGGTCCAGCCCAGCCGTCTTTCCGGCACATGATGAGAAATAGGGCCTCCCCCTGAAAAGTCCAGGGGCGAGGTCTTCATGCATTCAGAAGCCTTCAAGTCGGACAGCGATGTTCCGGTATGTGAGTTTTATTGTTCATTTAGGGCGAGAGGCCTGTTTCAGGAGATCGAAATGAAGAACATGTCTGCAGACCGGCGCATGATCAAAATCGCGATGGCCGCCCCTTATCTCGCCCGCCAGGAAGAACACGATCTCGCCATCCGCTGGAAGGATCACGACGACCGCGGCGCACGCAATCAGATCGCCATGGCGCATATGCGCCTGGTCATCTCCATGGCCGGCAAGTTCCGCAATTTCGGCCTGCCGATGAGCGACCTCGTGCAGGAGGGATATGTCGGCCTGCTGGAGGCCGCCGCCCGCTTCGAGCCGGACCGCGATGTACGCTTTTCCACCTATGCCAGCTGGTGGATCAGGGCTTCGATCCAGGATTATATCCTGCGCAACTGGTCGATCGTCCGCGGCGGCACGAGTTCGGCGCAGAAGGCGCTGTTCTTCAATCTGCGCCGTCTGCGCGCCAAGCTCGCCAAGGGCGACACGCAGCTGACGCTGCAATCCATTCACCAGGAAATCGCCGCGGCGCTCGGCGTCAGCCTCGCCGATGTACAGACCATGGATGCCAGGCTTTCCGGCAATGACGCCTCGCTGCAGGCGCCTTCGGTCTCCGGCGATGCCGAGAGCGCGGAGAAGATGGACTTCCTCGTCAGCGACGATCCGCTGCCAGACGAGCAGGTTTCCAACATGATCGACGGCGAGCGCCGCCGCATCTGGCTCGCCTCGGCGCTGAAACATCTCAACGAACGCGAGATGAAGATCATCAGCGCCCGGCGTCTGGCGGAAGACGGCGCCACGCTCGAAGAGCTCGGGGCCGATCTCGGCATTTCCAAGGAGCGTGTGCGGCAGATCGAAAGCCGGGCGATGGAGAAGCTCCGCAGCGCCCTCGTCAGCGCCGATCCGCATATGGCGGCCTACGCCTGAATTATAGCCCGCCTGAATCTATCGCATGTCGCGCGAAACTACGGCGCACATCACCCGATGATGCCGTATCCCCTTCACCAGCAGCACAGACTGGCCCGGCGCAAGCCGGGCTTTTTTTACTCGGCGATGATCTTGACGCGATCGCCGGGTGAAACGGCTGCACCCGTGGGCAGGGCGTTGATGAGTTTGAAGAGATCGAGCTTGCGGTCGGTGCCCATCATGCGGGCGGCGAGCGTCGAGATGTTTTCACCCGGCCGGACGGTGACGACGCGGATGCGCAAAGGCTTCAGCGAGGCAGCTTCGGCCGGCGTCATGCGCCGGAAACTTGCGCGCAGGACTTCGGCCGTCGGCTCGAGCGCGTCGCTGCCTTTCGGCACGGCGGTCAGGAAACGGAAGATCTGCGAATTGTTGCGGATCACGGTGACGTCGAAATCCCAGCGGTCGGCGCTGGCGCGTGCTGTGGCGGCTTCCATGCCGTTGATGGTGATCGGCTGAATGGTCGACGGGTCGAGGCCGGTCACCCAGCCGCTGGAAATATAGTTGGTAAGGCTCTGGTTCTGATTGTCGGCGACGCCGTCGAAGCGGACGGCGATGTCGTTCGGGCCGGTCGCCATCACCGCTTCGACCTTGTTGTCGATATGGAAATCCGGCGGCACGTCGAAGCGGATGCCGAGGCCGCCGTGCAGGAAGGTCTGACCGCGCACATAGCCTTCTTCCGGGCTGTCGCCGTAGAGCAGGCCGTCTATGCCGTCGAGGTAATAATCGCGGCCCTTGTCGCCGACCGAACCTTCCTGGCCGAAGGCGCGGGCGTGGGTGCGGGCAAGCTCGATGCGCTGCGCCGAATTCGGGTGGCTCGACAGGAAGTCGAGGCTCTGGTCGGCTTCGGGATCGACGGACATGAAACGGCTGTAAGCCGCCATGGAATCGAGGAAACGGGCGGCGGCATACGGATCGTAGCCCGCTTCGCCGAGCATGCGTACGCCGATGACGTCGGCCTGCAGTTCCTGCTGGCGGGAGAAGGCAGCGAGCCGCAGCTTGCCGCGAGCCAGCGCCTGCTTGCCGGCGATATCGCTGGAAAGCACCTCGGCGACGACGCGGCTGGCGATGACCTCGGCCTCTTCGCGCTTCTGCCGCTCGATGCCGTGATTGGCCGTCACATGGCCCATCTCGTGCGACAGCACGGCTGCGACCTCGGAGGCGTCGTTGGCGAGCGCCAACAGGCCGCGGGTAACGTAGAGATAACCGCCCGGTAGCGCAAAGGCGTTGATGGCAGGCGAATTCAGGATGGTGATGCGGTACGACTGGCTCGGATTTTCCGACACCGCCGTCAGCGCGCCGGCGATGCGGGCGACGAGGCGCTCGGTCTTGGCGTCCTTGTATTCGCCGCCGTAGCTTGCCACGATGCGCGGATGCTCACGGGCACCCATTGCTGCGCGCGGGTCGTTTTTCTGCACCTCGTCGACGATCTGCGGATTGGAAGACGGCGACACACTCGGCTGGTAGGATTGTTCGATCAGCGTCTGGCAGCCATTCAGCGCCATTGCGACGGCCGACAGCAGCATCAGCCGGCGCACGAAGCGCCGCGGCGCAGAGATGGCATCACTGGAAAGCGCGGGCGATTTCCACGTCGTCAAGCTATCCAGTCTGTTTCTCCGCATCATGTCGCTATTTTGCCGGTTTACCGCAGGTTCGGACCGGCCGTGGCAAGGGGGATTCAACAGGTGCGCACCCCTGATCTCGCACTGCACAATCGGCCGATACAAGTCCTTGCTGTAGCTGATTTCCGCATCGGTTGCATAGCGAAACTCTGTTTAAATGTGGCGCCGTTGCATTTTGGCAAGCCTCGGGCAGCGAGACCTCCCTTCGCTCGGACGAAATTATGGCGAAAGTTCCGTCACAACACGGAGATTCGTCGGCGGCGCAGAAAAAGAACGGATCGATTGAACGAACCGGCAGGACAGCGACAGCCATGCGAGAAAATTGCAATCATTGATAAGCGTAACGCGGACAGAACGCCTTATGATGAGTGTTTCGCGTGTACGATCCGACTATTCCGCTGCTTTCGCCGTCGCCGCCTGCGGCTGCTTCGCATCGCCGGCGCGGGGCAGTTGCACCGGCTTCAGCATGATGGCGGCCGCAAGGCCGATCAGTGCGATGGCGCAGGCGGTCATGAACAGCGGCGAAAAGGCGGCGGCGTAGATATCGGCGACGGCCTGGCGGCTTGCTTCGGGAAGCGAAGCCATCATCTTCGGCGTCAACTGCTTGATATCGGCGACACCGGGAATGGAGACGCCGACCTTGCCGAGCTCAGAAGCGATGATGGCGCCGTAGATCGATATGGCGATCGATGCGCCTCCCATGCGCGACAGCGTCACCGAGCCGGTGGCGGCGCCGACGTCGCGGGCGGGCGCTGCATTCTGGACGCCGATGACGGGAACCTGCTGGGCAAGACCGATGCCGATGCCATGCAGCATCATGATCGCCCCGATGAAAGCGATCGGCGTTCCCGCATGGATCTGCGACATCAGTGCGAAGGCGATGGCGCTGCATGTCAGGCTCGCGATGGCGAAGGGCTTGTAACGGCCCGTCTTCGAGATGATGCGGCCGGCGGAAAGCGACCCGCAGACGAGGCCGCCCGTGAGAAGGATGAAGAGAAGGCCGGCGGCGGAGGGCGAAAGGCCGGTAGTGGTCTGCAGGAAGAGAGCGAGATAGTTGACCATGCCGATGGCGATGGCGCCGCCCATGACCGACATCACCAGCAGCAGGCTGAAGGTGGAATTGCGAAAGAGCTCCAGAGGAACGATCGGCTCCGGCGCGCGGCGCTCGACGAATACCCAGGCGACGGCGCAGACGACGCCGAAAGCGACGATGCCGATACTCTGCGGCGAAATCAGCGCGCCGAACAATTCGCTGCTGTCGGTGGCAAGCACGATAGTGGTCGTCGTCAGCGCGAGCAGGAGCGCACCGGCATAATCGATCCTGGGGCGGCGATGCGGCTTGCGATAGGGCAGCATGAAGGCGAGACCGGTGAGCACGATGAAGCCGATCGGCACGTTGACGAGGAAGATCGAGCGCCAGCCGAAAAGATCGCTCATCGTGCCGCCGAGCACCGGGCCGATGGCACCTGATGCCATCAATACCAGGCTGGAATAGCTCTGGTAGCGCGCCCGCTCGCGCGGCTCGAACAGATCGGCGTTGACGGCGAAGATCGACACCATGATGCCGCCGCCGCCAAGACCCTGCAGCACACGGGCGGCGATCAGCGTGTTCATCGACACCGCGAGGCCGCAGACCGCCGAGCCGACGGTGAAGATCATGATCGCCGTCATCATCACGTATTTGCGGCCGAATAGATCGCCGAGCTTGCCATAGAGCGGCATGACGGCGCTCAGCGACAGGAGATAGGCTGAACCGATCCAGCCGAAGCGCTCGAGATGGCCGAATTCGCCGACGATCGTCGGCAGCGCCGTGGAAACGATCTGATTGTCCAGCGTCGCCATGAACATGGCAGTCATCAGGAAGAAGAAGAGGATAAGCCGGCGACGAGGATCCGTCACGAGCGGCGCAGGCGCGAGTTGCATGTCCATGGGAGCATATTCCGGGTTTGCTGCTCTTTTATGTGCTGATAGCATATATCTGTCAATGGCACATTAATGACATTGGCATATTCAAATTTCGAAACGGCTCTGTTATGGTTCCGTGATGAGCGAAGTGCTGACCAAGACAATTCCCGCAGAACCGCCAGAGCCGGATGAGGAAAACATACCGCGCATCGGCCGGAGCATGGGTCGCATGCGGTTGATGACCGGGCGACGGCTGATCGGCCGGCTGGCGATCCAGAGCGCTGCACCGGGTCTCGAACTTTCGCATCTCGATGTGCTCGATGCCGTCCGCAGGGCGCAGCCGGCCGGCGAGGTCACGGTCGGCATGATCGCCGAGATGCTGCGCATCGATCCGTCACGGGCAAGCCGGGTGGTGGCCGACATGGTCGGGCGCAACGTGCTGCGCCGCGAGGCTTCGCAGGCCGATGCGCGGCGGATTGTCGTCGTCATGACCGAGGTCGGCCAGGGTCTGCTTGCCGAGCTCGTCGCGCAGAAACTCGCGATCATCTCCGAGATCGTCTCCGACTGGCCGGAGGACGATGTCGACCGCTTCGCTTTGCTGTTCGAGCGCTTCATCGGCGGTTATGAGGCGGTCTTCCTGTCGCGTGATAAGGATACGCCGGGCTGAGGTCATCGTTCGCCGGCCCTTCCCCTCGACCCCCCGTTTGCGCTAAGGGCAATGCCCATGAGCCAATCCACCTTCACCATTCTGCTCGGCGGCGAACTCAGCCTGACGGAGCGCCTGCGCCATGCCATCGGCGGCAGCCGTTTCATCGCGGCCGATGGCGGCATGCGGCATGCGGCAGCACTCGGTGTCGTGCCGGAACTCTGGGTCGGCGATTTCGATTCGACGCCAGCCGATTTAGAGGGCGCATTTCCCCACGTGCCGAAACAGCCCTATCCGGCGGCAAAGGCTGCGACGGACGGCGAAATCGCCGTGTCGGAAGCGATTGCGCGGGGTGGGCGGCGGCTGATCCTGGCCGGCGCGCTCGGCGGCGAACGCTCCGATCACGCGCTTCAGCATCTGCTGTCGGCCGTCAGCCTGGCGGAAGAGGGGTTCGACGTACGGCTGAGCTCGGGCAAGGAAGAGGCCGTGCCGCTGCTTGCCGGGACGATCGAACTGGATCTTCCCAAGGACAGCCTGTTTTCGGTGCTCGGGTTCAGCGAGCTGACCGGGCTTTCCATCGAGGATGCGCGTTATCCGCTGGCCGATTTTCATCTGCCCTTCGGTTCGTCGCGCACCATTTCCAATGTCGCGGAAGGCAAGGTTCGCTTTTCGCTCAAAAGCGGCCGGGCAATCGTGCTCGCCAGGCCCTATGATCTTTCCGGAGTCTGATTTTTGGCCCCTCCCATTCTGAAACTCGACGATATCTTCCTGAGCTTCGGCGGTGCACCGCTTTTGGCGGGCGCCAGCCTGCAGATCGAGCCCGGTGACAAAATCTGTCTCGTCGGACGCAACGGTTCGGGAAAATCGACGCTCTTGAAGATCGCCGCCGGCCTGGTCGAGGCGCAGTCCGGCGAGGTCTTCCGCCATCCGTCGTCGACGGTGCGTTATCTCGAACAGGCGCCGGATTTTGCCGGCTTCAACACCGTCCAGGCCTATGCCGAGGCGGGGCTTGGACCGGGCGACGATCCCTATCGCGTCAGCTATCTCCTCTCTCATCTCGGGCTGACCGGCGAGGAAGATCCGAGAAATCTTTCCGGCGGCGAATCGCGCCGGGCCGCCCTTGCCCGCGTGCTGGCGCCGGAGCCCGACATTCTGCTGCTCGACGAGCCGACCAACCACCTCGACCTTCCCACAATCGAATGGCTGGAAGGCGAGTTGCAAAAGACACGCGGCGCCCTGGTGCTGATCTCGCACGACCGACGCTTCCTCGAAAAGGTCTCGACGGCGACCGTCTGGCTCGATCGCGGCACGTCGCGCCGGCTCGACAGGGGATTTTCGCATTTCGAGGCCTGGCGCGATCAGGTGCTGGAGGCCGAAGAGCTGGAGCAGCATAAGCTCGGCAAGGCGATCGAGCGCGAGGAGCACTGGCTGCGCTACGGCGTCACGGCGCGGCGCAAGCGCAACATGCGCCGCCTCGGCGAGCTGCAGACGATGCGCTCGCAATATCGCGGTCACAAGGGGCCGCAGGGCACGGTGCAGGCGACGGCTTCGGACGCGCAGGAATCCGGCAAGCTGGTGATCGAAGCCGACAAGATCACCAAGAGCTTCGGCGAGAGAGCCATCGTCACGCCGTTTTCCATCCGCGTGCATCGCGGCGATTGCATCGGTCTGGTCGGGCCGAACGGCGCCGGCAAGACCACGCTCCTGAAGATGTTGACCGGGCAGCTTTCCCCCGATAGCGGCACGATAAAGCTCGGCACCAATCTGGAGATCGCCACCCTCGACCAGAAGCGCGAGGATCTCGATCCCGAGGATACGCTCGCCAACTATCTGACCGACGGGCGCGGCGAAAACCTGCTCGTCAACGGCGAGCAGCGCCATGTCACCGGCTATATGAAGGAGTTCCTGTTCCAGCCGGAACAGGCGCGAACCCCGATCAAAAGCCTCTCCGGCGGCGAGCGCGCCCGGCTGATGCTGGCGCGCATCCTGTCGCGCCCGGCGAACCTGCTGATCCTCGACGAACCCACAAACGATCTCGATATCGAGACGCTCGACCTCCTGCAGGAAATCGTCGCCGGTTTTCCCGGCACCGTTATTCTCGTCAGCCACGACCGCGATTTCCTCGATCGCACCGTCACCTCGACGATCGCGCCCGCCGTGCCTGATGCACCGGACGGACGCTGGATCGAATATGCCGGCGGCTACTCCGATATGCTGGCGCAGCGCAAGGGCGCGCTCGAAGAGCGCAAGCGGGCCGAGAAAGCGGCTGAGAAACCGAAGGCTCAGGACGCCGCGCCTACCGCAGGAAGCTCGAAGAGCAAACTGTCGTTCAAGCAGAAATTCGCGTTGGACAATTTGCCGAAGGAGATGGCGAAAGCCGAAGCCGAGATCGCCAAGCGCGAACAGGTGATGGCCGATCCCAATCTTTTCACGCGCGATGCCGCTGCCTTCAATCGGCTAGCGAGCGAGATGGAGAAGCTGCGCGCCAGCCTCACGAAGATGGAAGAGGAGTGGTTGGAGCTCGAAATGCTGCGGGAAGAGCTGGAAGGCTGAGACCTCTCAAACTTCTTGGCTCACCTTTCCTTGATTGGCCAGTGTATCGCTGCGCGGCATAGGGTGTCGTCCGGCAGCAAATCCACGTGTTACAGCGTCATTTGCGCGTCTGGAAAGACGCGCGGCGCTGTAGGGATATTGCCGATCGCAATGGCGACAAGGAGAAGTCTATGTCTCGCAAGGCCCATTCCAGAATTCTCACGGCACTTGCCGCCGCCAGCCTTTTTGCGGTTGCCTTATCGCAGACCGCGCAGGCGCAGGACGGCAACCGCGTTCGGGTTCGCGGCGCCATCGAAAGCCTCAGCGGCGATCAGCTTGTCGTCAAAACGCGCGAAGGCAGCGATGCGACGATCACGCTGAAAGCCGGCTGGAAGGTCGGCGGCATCAAAAAAGCCTCGGTCGAAGATATCAAGCCCGGCGATTTCGTCGGTGTCGCCTCGCTCCCGAAAGGCACCGGTCCAGATGGCGCGATCGAGGTGCTGATCTTCCCGGCGTCGATGAAGGGGACCGGCGAGGGCAACCGTCCCTGGGATGCGCAGCCGAATAGCCAGATGACCAATGCGACCGTCAGCAATGCCGTCAAATCCGTCGACGGCCACACGATCACGCTGACCTATCAGGGCAAGGAAAAGACCATCACGATCGCCGACGGCACACCGATCGTGACTTTGGCGCCCGCGACCAAGGACGATCTGAAGGCCGGCGCCGGCGTTATCGTCACGGGCGAGAAGGCGGCAGACGGCAGCATTTCGGCCAGCCAGATCGCCGTCGGCCTCAACGGCCTCACGCCGCCGATGTGACATGGGGTCAAAGCGCCGGCGCGGGGACGGCGGCGGCGCCGACACTGGCACTGGCGCCGGTCTGGGCGACAGGCGGTTCCTCGGATTTTGACGGCAGTGCCTGCAGGTGCAGGACACGCGGCTGCAGCGCCTCGAGGTAGGCCTCGGAGCGGCCGATATAGATCATGCCGGTTCCGGGCATGGTGGTCAGCAGCTTGGCCATCGTTTCCTGCCATTCCGGCTCCATGCCTTCCAGCACTTCGTCGAAGACGATCCAGCGCGGGCGCACCAGAAGCAGGCGGGCGAAGCCGATTGCCTTCTGTTCGTCGCTGTCGAGCAGCTTGTCCCAGCGGGCGCGGGTATCGAGGCGTGCGATCAGTGAATGCAGACCGGCCTTGTCGAGGGCTGTCTCGATGGCGGCTTTTTCGTAGATATCAGGGCTTTCCGGGAAGGCCAGCGCCTCGCGCAGGGTGCCGCCGGGAACATAGGCGATCTGCGGGACGAACAGCATGTCGTCGATCGGCGGCAGGCCCATCGTGCCGCTGCCGCACGGCCAGAGCCCGGCCATCGCCTGGAACAGCAGCTTGCGGTTGACGCTGTGATCGCCGTTGATCATGATCTTTTCGCCGGCCTTGATCACCACATCGGTTTCGCGCAGGCGGAAGCCGCCGCATTCGTCGATCTCTTCGCCGATCTTGGCATTGATCACGACATCCTTCAGCGTCAGCGTGTCGGGCGCGGTGTTTTCATAGGCGATACTGCCCTTCAGGTCGTAGTCCTCGTCCATGTCGAGCAGCGCCTGGCGGAAATCGGTGACGCGCATCAGCGTGGCGCGCCATTCGGCGATCGGGCCGAAATTGGCAACGTACCAGCGCAGCGCCGTATTGACCTGGTTGAAGGCGCCGACCGACATCATCAGCTGGCCGAGGGTGAGGCCGCCGGAGAAATAGGCGGGCGCGGCGACGATGATCGGGATGACGATCACCAGCCAGCCATAGCCGGCCGAAACCCAGGTGAGGTTGGTATTGGCCATGGCGAGCCGCTTGACGACCCGCAGCACCGAACTGATGTCGGTGTTGATGCGGCGGCGCTCGTTCTCCTCGCCGCGGGCAACGGTGATGGCCGGCATGTTTTCATTGGCATGCATCAGCGTGAAGCGAAGTTCGGCCTCTTTCGAGAAGCGGTCGGCATTGAGCTTGACCAGCTTGCGGCCGACGACCTGGCTCAGCACCGAGGCGGAAGCAGCATAGAAAATCGCCGCCCAGACCATATAGCCGGGAATGGAGAAGCTGTGGCCGCTGATGTGGAAGATGAAGCCGCTGGAAAGCTCCCAGAGCACGCCGATGAAGCTTACCAGAAGAATGGTCGATTGCAGCAGGCCGAGAACGAGGCCTGTCGTGCTTTCGGCGAGATTGCGGGAATCCTCGTGCAGGCGCTGGTCCGGGTTGACGCCGATCAGGCCGCTGGAGGCGAGCCGCAGCGCCCGCTTGCGCTTCAGCCACTGGTCGACGAGATCACGCGACAGGCCCTCGCGCATATGGAGCGCGGTCATCTGGTTCAGCCAGGCCTGCAGCACATTGAGCAGCAGCAGCGAGCCGGCGATCATCGCAAAGATTTCGAGCTGGTGGAAGAATTCGCCGAGGTCGCGGCGCTCCAGCGAATCGTAGAAGGGCGCGTTCCACTCATTGAGGATGACCTGGCCGTAGGACGTCGCCAGGATAACAAGGATCAGCACGGTCGCCAGAAACAGCACCTTGCCGCGCACTTGCGAATTCCAGAACGCCGAGAACATCACCCCGAGGCGATATGTCAGGCTGAGATCATACCCTACCCTATCCGGCCTCCGGATTCCTGGCCTCCCCTCGATCTTATCTGCCATTACGCTTTTCCAAATCGCCCATACCCTATTATTAACATGGTGGCGTTACCGGTCTATCAACAGATTCTATCAGTCATTAAACTGTGATGATGCTTGCCTGGATCGCGCGTGCATGCATTCCCCATTGATTCGCGGTCTGACTGGGGCTAATTAAAGGGCTCCGTGGTGATTTGGCCGGCCGGCTTGCAGCCACGTTAAAAAAGTTGCTAAAGGGCCGCGTGCGGACCGGTAGCGATTTTTGTCGCCGCCGGTTTTTTTGTTTTTGATCGAGTGACCGCAATGCCCATCAAGATCCCCGATACGCTGCCCGCCTTCGAGACCCTCGTTCAAGAGGGCGTGCGGGTGATGACCGAGACGTTGGCGATCCGGCAGGATATCAGACCGCTGCAGATCGGGCTGCTCAATCTCATGCCGAACAAGATCAAGACCGAATTGCAGATGGCCCGTCTCGTCGGCGCCTCGCCGCTGCAGGTCGAGCTGTCGCTGATCCGCATCGGCGGCCACAAGGCGAAGAACACCTCCGAGGATCACCTGCTCTCCTTCTACCAGACCTGGGAGGAGGTGCAGCACCGCAAGTTCGACGGCTTCATCATCACCGGGGCGCCAATCGAACTCCTTCCCTATGAGGACGTCACCTATTGGGCCGAGATGCAGCAGATTCTCGATTGGACGGAAACCAATGTCCATTCGACCATGAACGTCTGCTGGGGCGCGATGGCGGCGATCTATCATTTCCACGGCGTTCCGAAATACGAGCTGAAAGAGAAGGCCTTCGGTATCTACCGCCACCGGAACCTGAAGCCGTCGTCGATTTATCTCAATGGTTTTTCCGACAACTTCGAAGTGCCGGTGTCACGCTGGACCGAGGTGCGCCGCGCCGACATCGAGAAATCCGACAGCCTGGAGATCCTGATGGAATCCAGCGAAATGGGTGTCTGCCTGGTGCATGAGAAGCGGGGCCGGCGGCTCTACATGTTCAACCATGTCGAATATGATTCCACCTCGCTGTCCGATGAATATTTTCGTGACGTCAATGCCGGCGTGCCGATCAAGATGCCGCACAACTACTTCCCGCATAACGATCCGGCGCTTGCGCCGCAGAACCGCTGGCGCAGCCATGCGCATCTCTTGTTCGGCAACTGGATCAACGAAATCTACCAGACGACGCCCTTTGACGTGGAGGAGATCGGCACGAATCTCTGAGCCCCCGTGTTCTTTCTGCTCCGACCGGTTGCGGTTTGGAGCAAATGCGGGCAGGTTCCGGTCCGGAACCCTATAGCGTCGCGCGTCTCCAATCGGATGCGCAAAGAATGGACGGTCGATCATGTCGGATAAGTTGGAGCGGGAAGTTTTCGGGCAGACGAAGGAAGGCGAAACCGTCTATCGCGTCGTCATCAAGGGCGGCGGGCTGACGGCCAAGATCATCACCTGGGGTGCCGTCATCCAGGATCTGCGCCTTGAGGGACATGAGGCGCCGCTGCAGCTCGGCTTCGAGGATTTCGACAGCTATCCCGTCTATTCGGCCTATTTCGGCGCGACGCCCGGCCGCTGCGCCAACCGTGTCGGCGGCGGCAAATTTACGCTCGACGGCAAGGATTATCAGCTCGAACCGAACGAAAACGGCGTCACGCATCTGCACGGCGGCAGCGACAATATCGCCAAACGCAACTGGACGATCGTCGAGCATGACGTCGACCGTCTGGTGATGAAGATCGTCGATCCCGACGGCCGCGCCGGTTATCCCGGCAATTGCACCATCCAGGCGACGTTCCGGGTGCATGGCAATGGCGAACTGTCGATCACCTACGAATCGACCAGCGATCAGCCGACGCTCGCCAATGTCTGCCAGCATGCCTATTTCAATCTCGACGGCCGCGAGGATGCGCTCGGCCACGATATCATGATCGCTGCCGACCACTATCTGCCGACCGACGAGAGGCAGGTGCCGACCGGCGAGATCCGTTCCGTCGCCGGCACGGAATTCGATTTCCGCGAGATGGCGCCGATGAAGCGTTTCGTCGGCAGCGAACAGGTTCTGTACGACCATAATTTCTGCCTGTCGCCCGAGCGCACCGCCAAGCGCAGCGTCGCGCTCGCCCGCAGCCTGTATTCCGGTGTGTCGCTGGAGGTGCGCAGCACCGAGCCTGGCGTGCAGTTCTATGCCGGCTTCAAGCTCAATACCGGGGCACCCGGTCTCGGCGGGCGCAAGTACGGCCCCTTCGCTGGCTTCTGCCTGGAGACGCAGGTCTGGCCGGATGCCATCAATCACGAAGGTTTCCCGAATGCGGTGCTGCGTCCCGGCGAAGTGCTGCGCCAGGAGACGGATTACATCTTCACCAAGAGCTGACGTCTTTTCAGACGTACGCCTGTTAAATTGGATCGCTATGAACCTCTCCGGTCTCCGGGGAGGTTTTTTCTTGCCGGTGTGCGATTCTGCCTTGCTGATTGGTTCTAGATAGGTTCTATTGTGTGCCGATGGATAGAACCAGTCTGATAGCGGAGCTGAACAGCCGCGGCCTGCGTGACGAGGCGTTGACCGGCCCGCTGTACAAGCGGCTGGCGCAGGCGCTGACCGGCCTCATTCAGGAAGGCCTGCTGAAGCCCGGCACGGCGCTGCCGGGAGAACGCGACCTTGCCGAGGCCCTGAAGCTCGGCCGCGTCACCGTGCGCACCGCCTATCGCGATCTGATGGCCTCCGGCGCACTGGAATCGCGTCACGGAAGCGGTACTTTCGTATCGAGCAGGGTGGAGCGCATGGAGCAGTCGCTCTGGCGGCTTTCCTCCTTCTCCGCCGACATGCGCTCGCGCGGGCGCCAGCCGGCTGCACGGATTCTGTCGCGGGCGGTCAATAGGCCGTCACCGGAGGAATCCTTCCTGCTCGGTCTCGGCGGCGACGAGCCGGTGCTGCGGCTCGATCGTCTGCGCCTTGCGGACGGCCTGCCGCTGGCAATCGAACGTGCCGTGGTGCCGATCAAATTCCTGGGCGATGGCGTCGGCGGCGAAGGATCTCTCTATGATGCGCTGACGGCCAGCGGCCACAGGCCGGTGCGCGCGCTGCAGCGGCTGACCGCGGTCACGCTCGATCCGTCTTCGGCGGCGATCCTGAACGTCAATTCGGGCGCGCCGGCACTGTTGATCGAACGCGTCTCACGCCTGGAAGACCAGCGCGTTGTCGAATACACCCGCTCGCATTATCGCGGCGATGCCTATGATTTCGTTGCCGAATTGAGAATTGGAGATGACCTATGAGTGAGAACCAGTCGCTGATGCTGCAGGAAGCCGGCCAGTCACCGGAGGTGGTGGCCACGCTTCTCGAAAAGGAAAAGCCGGTCTTTGCCGAGATCGCCCGGCTGTTTTCGTCCGCTCGCCCGAGCGTGGTGACGACGGCGGCGCGCGGCTCTTCGGACCACGCCGCCACCTTCTTCAAATATCTCTTCGAGATCACCTGCGGCGTTCCGGTCGCTTCGGTCGGCCCGTCGATCGCTTCCGTTTATGGCGCCGCCCTCCATTTGAAGGGCGGCGTGCATTTCACCGTTTCGCAGTCGGGCGCGAGCCCCGATATCGTGGCGCTGCAGGAAGCGGCGAAGAAGGGCGGAGCGACGACGATCGCCGTCGTCAACGTCACCGACAGTCCGCTGGCGAAACAGGCCGATATCGTTCTCGGTCTCAATGCCGGCGCGGAAAAGAGCGTGGCGGCGACAAAATCCTTCATCGCTTCCGTCGCAGCCCTTTCCGGGGTGACGGCCGCGATCGGCGGCGCCTCCAGCCTGCAGGCAGCGCTGGAAAAACTGCCGGAGGCGCTTTCGGCAACCGCCGGGATCGATACGGCTGCGGCCGAAGAGGTGCTGTTCCATGCGACCTCGCTCTATACCGGCGGCCGCGGCCCGGCCTTTGCGATCGCGCTCGAAGCGGCGCTGAAGGCCAAGGAAACTTCCGGCCTGCATGCCGAGGCCTTTTCGCTGGCGGAATTGATGCATGGTCCGATGCGCCTGGTGCAGCCGGGTTTTCCGATCGTCGCCTTCGCGCCCGACGATGCGGCCTTCGCCAACAACCGCCAGGCGCTGGAACGCCTGCAGAAGCTCGGCGCCACCACTGTCGGCTTCTCCACGCAGCTGCTCTCCGGTATCAATCTGCGCGTGCCGACGACGGGCAACGGCCTCGTCGATCCGCTGGTGTCGCTGCTCGTCTATTACCGGCTGATCGAGTCGGTGACGCGCCGCAAGGGCTTCGATCCCGACCGGCCGGCGAACCTGCTCAAGGTGACGGAGACGGTCTGATGGGGCGCAAGATCTTCGTCGGCGCCCGCATCTTCGACGGCGAGCGCTTCCATGACGACAAGGCGCTCATCGTTGCCCACGGCCGGGTCGAAGCGATCGCCACGAAAAACGATCTGCCCGACGGCGAGATCGTGACGCTTGAAGGCGGCGTGCTGTCGGCCGGCTTCATCGATGCGCAGGTCAATGGCGGTGCCGGCCGGATGCTGAACGACGAACCATCAGCCGCCTCGATGGAGATCATCGCCGGCGGGCATCGGCCCTATGGCACGACATCGCTGCTGCCGACGCTGATTACCGATACATCGGAAGCCTCCGCCGCCGCCATCGAAGCGGCCAAGGAGGCGGTGAAAATGAACTGCGGCGTCGCCGGCCTGCATCTCGAAGGCCCGCATCTGGCGCCTGCGCGCAAGGGCGCGCATCTGGCCGAACTGATGCGGCCGGTCGAGGATCGCGACGTCAAGGCCTTCATCCGGGCGCGCGAGGCGATCGGCACGCTGCTCGTCACCATTGCCGCCGAGCAGGTGACGGTTGCCCAGGTGCG
The DNA here is from genome assembly GCF_014197615.1 of Rhizobium esperanzae. Lineage (GTDB taxonomy): Bacteria > Pseudomonadota > Alphaproteobacteria > Rhizobiales > Rhizobiaceae > Rhizobium > Rhizobium esperanzae_A. The sequence continues at coordinate 99,598 of NZ_JACIFY010000020.1, read as the reverse complement.
CGAACTTGCGGAAGGCGGCGTCACGGTCAGCATCGGCCATTCCGATTGTTCGAGCGAGGCGGCGGAGGAACGTTTCGATGCCGGGGCGCGTGGGGTCACGCATCTCTTCAACGCCATGAGCCAAATGGGGCACCGCGCGCCGGGCCTCGTTGGTGCAGCGATCGATCATCCCTCGGTCTGGTGCGGCATCATCGCCGACGGCCATCACGTCGATCCGAAAGTCTTGCGCACGGCGTTGCGGGCCAAGCGCGGCGAGGGCAAGCTGTTCTTCGTCACCGATGCCATGTCGCTCGTCGGATCTGAGAAGGATTCGTTCACGCTGAACGGGCGCACCGTCCGGCGCGAGCGGGGCGGTTTCTGCTCGAAGCTGGTGCTGTCCGATGGGACGCTGGCAGGTTCCGATGTCGACATGATCTCGACGATCCGCTATGGCGTCACCTATCTCGACCTGACGCTCGCCGAGGCCTTGCGCATGGCGACGCTTTATCCCGCCCGCTTCCTCAGGCTTGCCGACCGCGGCCATCTCTCGCCGGGGGCGCGTGCCGATCTCGTGCATCTGACCGATACCCTTGCCGTCACCGCCACATGGCTCGGCGGCGAAGCGGCCTGACATCAAGGAGACGTGGGATGACTGCTATCACGGATGCCTACTTTGCCAATCTGATCGGCCGGCTGGAGACGCTGAAGCAGGCGCTTGCCGAGCCGATGGCGCAGGCAGCCGATGTCATCCTCGATGCTGCCCGCGGCGACAAGCGCGTCTATGTCTTCGGCACCGGCCATTCGCACATGCTGGCGGAAGAGGTGCATTACCGCGCCGGCGGGCTCGCCTTCACTGTGCCGGTGCTCGTCGGATCGGCGATGCTGCACGAGGGGGCGGTGATCAGCTCGGTCTATGAGCGCACCCAGGGCCTGGTGCGGCCGATGCTGGAGCGTTACGGCATGCAGCCGGGCGACGTCATCATCATCGCCTCCAATTCGGGCGTGAACGCCGCGCCGATCGAGGCGGCCGACTATGCGCATGAAATCGGCGCAAAGGTGATCGCCATCACCTCGATCGCCTATTCCTCTGCGATTGCCAATGGCCGCAGGCGGCTTGCCGAAGTGGCCGATATCGTGCTCGACAACGGATTGCCGCCGGGTGACGCCGTTATCGATCTCGAGGGCACCGGGCTTCGGGTCGGGCCGGTCTCGACGGCGGTCGGGGTCACGGTCATCAATGCGATCTTCGCCGAAGTTGCCTCGGAGCTTTCCAAATCCGGCGATGCGCCGGTTTACCTCAGCGCCAACATGCCGGGGGCGGCCGAGATCAACCAGAAGCTCGTCAAGAAATACCGGCCGCGCAATCCGCATCTCTGAGATAGCGCCTAAAAGGCCCGTTGCTGTCGCAAGAACGGTTCGGGACGCGATCAAGAGGCGAGAATGGAGCTGACCATGCGGGCCGTCCGCGGCGCCAGCGTCAAGCCTATATGGCCATGTCCAAAAGCAAACACGACGTCCCTCCCTCCTCTTGAAGGCCGGATGACGGGAACGGAATCGGGCATGGAAGGGCGAAAGCCCATCCAGCTCCGGCTTGGTTCACCAAGCGTCGGGAAAATCCTGCGGGCGTTTGCCAACAACACTTCGAGGCGCCTTGGGTTCGAAGGTGCCGTGATGCCTCCGAGTTCCACGGTGCCGGCCACGCGCAAGCGGCCACGCATAGGGCAAAAGTAAAATCCATGATGTGTGGGGCATACCGGTCGCTCCACCGGCAGCGTTTCCATATCGAATTCGAGATGATAACCCCGTTCGGTATCCAGCAGGACCCGCTCTCCGAGCTGCAGAGCCAGTCCGCGGGAGTGTGCGCCGGCAGCGATGACGGCTGCCCGGGCATGAATGTTGTGCGTTGAAGCCAGCATCCTCACCCCATTCCGCTCGCGGGAAATAGTCGTCACGGCGTCTCGGACGAACTCGACGCCCGCTTGTCTGGCGGCGGCTTCCATCACGCTCATGACCTCGCCGGGATCGGTGAAGTTTATCGCTTTCGGAAAGAAAAGCCCCCCGCCATGGACCTGCGGCAGCCGGGGTTCCAGGCTTTGCACCTCGTCGGCGGTGAGGAGCTGCTGCGCTATCCCGTAGTTTCGGCGAAGCTCGACATCCGAAGTGGCCGCCCTGAAGGCTTCGGGCGTCTGGTAGAGGTAGAGGCATCCCTTCGCGCTCAAAAGATCGGATGCGCCGATCTCTGCCGCGAGTTCGAGCCATTCCGATGAAGCGTCGGACAGAAGGCCGGCGATGCGGCCGGTATTGTCTCTATATCTGTGAGGGAGGGATTCGTAGGCAAAACGCATCAGCCATGGAAACAACGTCGGCAATGCCGCCTTGCGGATGGATAACGGGCTGTCTGAATTGAGAAGCAGGGAGGCCAGGTTTTTAAGGACAGCGGGCGTGCCGACGGGAATGATTGCATAGTCGGCGATCGTCCCGGCATTGCCGTAAGATGCGCCTGAACCGGGTTTGTTCGGTTCGATCACGACGACATCGCGGCCGTCGGCACGCAACCGCAGAGCGGTTGCCACGCCGATCACGCCGCCGCCGATGACGGCGATATCTGTTGTTAGCTTGTTCATCGGAGATGGATTTATCTTTAGAGAAACGAGGCTTGGATGGGCTAACCTGGGGAAGCGTAGCGCGCGACATAGGCAGCCGTGCGTGCTTCTCTGGGATGGTCGAGCACATCTCCGGCGGTTCCCTGCTCGATGATAAGACCGCCATCGATGAACACGACCCAGTCGGACACTTCCTTGGCAAAGGGCAGTTCGTGGGTGACCAGGATCATCGTCATGCCGTCGGCGGCCAGTTCGCGCATGACGCGGAGAACTTCGCCGGTCGATTCAGGATCGAGCGCCGATGTCGGCTCGTCGAACAGCAACACCGTCGGTTCCAGCGCCAGGGCGCGGGCAATCGCTACACGCTGCTGCTCGCCGCCCGACATCTGTTCCGGATAGGCCATCGCCCGTTTGGCAAGACCCACTCTCGTCAGAAGTTTGACGGCCCGCTCCACAGCCTCTCTTTCGCCGATCCCGGCTGCGTGCATCTGAGCGAGAACGACGTTCTCCACGGCCGTCAGATGCGGGAACAGGTTGAAGCGCTGAAACACCATGCCGACACGCTGCCGAAGCTTTGCAAGGTTGCGGCAGGTGATCTTGCCGTCGGCGAAGATCGTCTCATCGCCGACGGTGATCGTTCCCTGATCGGGACGCTCCAGCAAATTGACGCAGCGCATGAGGGTGGTCTTTCCTCCACCGCTCTGGCCAATAATGCTGACGATTTTGCCGGTGGGAACCTCGAGATCGACGTGGTCGAGCACCAGGCGTCCGTCGAAAGACTTGCGCAATCCGCTGATTTTGACGGCGGGGCGACCGACCGGCTGCTTTGACACGAAGGCAGTTTGAGCAGGAGTGGTGGTCATGGGTCAGGCTTTCCCTCCGGCAAGATAGGTCCTGGCCAATTTGAGCCGACGACGTCTGGCCAACGACAATGGCACACCGGCATGGATCTTGCGCTCCAGCAGAAGCAGACATTGGGAAACCGGGTAGCAGATAAGGAAATAAAGAGCCGAGATCACGAGATACACTTCAAGCGCCCGGAATGTTTCCGAGGCGATCAACTGTGCCTGCGTCATCAGCTCGGCAGCGGAAATCGTCACAAGCAGCGAGGTCGACTTGATCAGGTCGACGAACATCGTGTTCGTACCGGGAAGCGCCAGCCGCACCGCCTGCGGCAGGACGACATGGCTGAACGTTTTGCCGCGTCCCAGCCCGAGAGCCTGAGACGCCTCCTGCTGTCCTCGGTGTACGCCGGCGATAGCGGCCCGAAAGATCTCGGACAGGTAAGCGGCGTAGAAGAGCACCAGGCTCAAGACTCCCGCTTCGAAAACCTCCAGCCTGACGCCCACGGAAGGCAGGCCGAAATAGGTGAGGAAGATGATCGCCAGAAGCGGTACGTTTTTAAAAAGCTCGGTGTAGAAGGCCGCAGGAATGCGGACCAGTCGCAGCCGGTTGAGCCTCATCAACGCAAGGACAAGGCCAAGGATCGTTGCGCCGATGAAGCTGGCTACGGTGTAGCCGAGGGTCTTGAGCAGACCCCCGGCAATGTTTCCGACGTAGTCGTTCCAGGGAACCTGGAAGATATCGGTGAAGGATGACAACGCGGTCATGCTTCGATCTCACTTCGCGATGGAAGGCGGGTTCCAGTCGGCGGGCCTGTCGACGCCGCGCCGCTGTGCCGCCATCTCGGGCGAAGGAACCAGGAACTGCTGGGGATCGCCGCCCCATTTCGTGATCAAAGCCGCAAGGGATCCATCCTTGTACATGCCGTCGATTTGATCGGAAACGGCCTTGGCCAGCTTCGGCGACTGCTTGGGAAGGTAGAATCCGGTCATATAGGCTTGAAAATATTTGTAATCGGGGTGCGCGGCGACCTGTTCGTCTGTCGGCGGCTTCAGGTATTCGATGCGGACCTTCATGTCGGGGCGTTGCTGCTGTTGATAGGTGATCAGCAACGGATCGAGAAAGCCAACATCCAGGCGCCCGGCGGAAATATCCTGGAACACACTGTCGGCGCTCGGGAAGGTATGGGGTGATGCGTTAGGCACCTGCGCGATGGATTTGGCCCAGACATAGCCGGTGACGGTGCCGAGACTTTTGCCTTCCAGGCTCGCAACATCGGGAAAGCTCGCCGTGCCGCTTACGGCCATGGCCGGCGGCGAATAATATGGAGGGTCGGTGAACAGGCCGACTTTCTGGCGAGTGTCGGACCATGCAATTCCGCCAATGGTTATATCGGCCCGCTGCGTCTGGACGGAAGCCAGCATGCCCGGAAAGTCGGTGACGTTGATTTCCATCTTGAGGCCGAGCTTATCGGCGACGGCTGCCAGGATGTCGCTGTCGAGCCCGACGAGCTTTCCATCCTTGACCGCCGTATAGGGCATGTAAGGCTGCACCGTAACGACGAGCGTGCCTGGCTTCATCAGCTCCAGATCGTCGGCGTCCGCCGCAGACGGCACGGCTGTCGCAAACAGCCCCAAACTCAAGATTGCCAAGGCAATGAGCCCATTCGCCTTCGATTTTTTCTTCAATTCAGCATGTTTCATTTGAAACCCCTCTTTGTGGTTATATATTGCTGATATATTGAGAATATGCAGACATTATATGAAGTCAAGCAGATTCGTTGACCGCCTTTTTTCTAGGCAGGACAGCGTTTAGCTATGCGAAAATGGATCGAGAGAGGAACGCGCTGAATATGTCGGCATTCGAAGTGGACTACGAAGCGGCTGAATCAACGCTGGCGGAGCGGACATATATTCGGCTGCGCGACGACATCATCACGACATTGCTTCCTCCGGGCACGCTTCTGCGGGAGGCCGAGCTAATGAAACGTCTGGAAGTCGGGCGCACCCCGGTTCGGGAGGCGCTTCAGCGTCTGCAATATGATGGTTTCGTTGTCGTCAGCGCGCGGCGCGGCACATTCGTCAGCAAGATCGATATCAATGATCTTACTGCCGTTTACGAGGCGCGGGCGCGGATCGAATCCTGGGCAACCAGGTTAGCGGCCGAAAGGCTTCGCGAGTTCGAGCGGCAGGAGGCACGGCAGCTGATCGACGAGCTCAAGCAAACGACCGGTCCGATGGCGCTGGAAGACATCCTTGCCCTGGATCGCCGGGTTCACCGCTTCATCTACAAAGTGGCGAAGAACTCTTTCCTGTTCGATACGCTGGATCACTACCACAATCTGTCGCTCAGAATTCTATATGTCGCGATGAAACGGTTTCCGACGCTGGTGCCGCGTCTTGAGGACGTCCTGCATGATCAGGTTCTCATGCTCGAGGCGGTATGCAGAGGGGATGCCGATGAGGCCGAAAAGATCGCGATGGCTCACGTCATGAGCTTCGAGAGCGAGGTTCGAAAGGTTATCTGAATTCGGCTCTTGGAATTAGGCGCAGCTTTCGCTGAACAATTGCGCGTTGCGCGTGGACGCGGCATGGATACTTGCCTGCATTTTACATTTCAGTGAGAGGCCGGCCTGAGCCGGCCTCCTGAATCGATGAAAACCAGGATCAGTCCTTAGCGCGTTCGACGTAGGAATTGTCTTCGGTCGCGATGACGACGCGGGTGCCGGCGTCGATATGCGGCGGGACCGAGGTGCGGATGCCGTTGGAGAGCATGGCCGGCTTGTAGGACGAGGATGCCGTCTGGCCCTTGACGACCGGTTCGGTCTCGACGATCTCGAGCGTGACGTGGCGCGGCAGTTCGAGCGCCAGCGGAATGCCTTCATGGATCGACAGGATGCAGGTCATGCCTTCCTGGAGGTAGGCCTTCTGGTCGCCCATGGTTTCCTGGCTGACGACCACCTGGTCGTAGTTGGCAGGGTTCATGAAGTGGAAGCCTTCGCCGTCTTCATAGAGATACTGGAAGTTGACGTCTTCGACGAAGGCGCGCTCGACCTGTTCGGTGGTGCGCCAGCGCTCGGAGACCTTCACGCCGTCGACGATGCGGCGCATGTCGACCTGGGTGACCGGCGTGCCCTTGCCCGGATGAAAGTTCTGGGCGGTGAGAACGACGTAGAGCTTGCCGTCGACATCGAGAACGTTGCCCTTGCGGACCGAAGAGGCGATGACCTTGACCATAAGACTTCCTTGTAACTCGGCTTTCGGCGTCGTAGATGACTGTCGAGACGCCCCGAAGACGCAAATGTTTTTCTTTGGGGCGCAACTAACCTAAAATCCGGGAAATAGCCACCCCCATACCGGCTTCTCCGGCGAAGAAAGCTTGGAATGAACTCTTCGGCCAAAGCGTCCCCCTGGTGGACCCCGTCCGTGCATGCCGATCGCCGTCCGTTCCTGGTCGGGCGCAACGCGATCCAGGCGGCGCTGCGCGGGTTTTTCGCGCGCGAGGATTTCATCGAGGTCGATACGGCGGCGCTGCAGATCTCACCCGGCAACGAGGCGCATCTGCATGCCTTCGCCACGGAAGCGCTGACGACGGATGGGCAAAAGGCGCCGTTCTACCTGCATACCTCGCCGGAATTTGCCTGCAAGAAGCTGCTTGCCGCCGGCGAGGAACGCATCTCGTGTTTTGCCCATGTCTATCGCAACCGCGAGCGCGGGCCGCTGCATCATCCCGAATTCACCATGCTCGAATGGTATCGCGCCGGTGAAAGCTATGAGAGCCTGATGATGGATTGCGTGCGGATCCTGGCGCTGGCGGCCGAAACCGTGAAGACGCCGAGGCTCGCCTATCGCGGGGCCGAGAGCGATCCTTTCGCCGGGCCGGAGCGGATCGGTGTCGCCGAAGCCTTCGAGCGGCATGCCGGCATCGACCTTCTCGCCTCCGTCGCCGCCGATGGTTCGACCGACCGCGATCATCTGGCGGCCGAACTCAGGCGCGTCGGCATGCGTGTTGCTGCGGATGATGGCTGGGCCGATCTCTTCAGCCGGGTGCTGGTCGAAAAGATCGAGCCGCATCTCGGCTTCGGCCGCATCACCATCCTCGACGAATATCCGGTTTCGGAGGCAGCGCTTGCGCGTCCTTCGGCCCGCGACCCCCGGGTTGCCGAGCGTTTCGAACTCTATGCCTGCGGCGTCGAGCTTGCCAACGGCTTCGGCGAACTCACCAACGCCGGCGAACAGCGGCGGCGCTTCGAGATCGAGATGGCCGAGAAGGCGCGTGTCTACGGCGAGACCTATCCGCTCGATGAGGATTTCCTCGCTGCACTGTCGCTGATGCCGGAGGCCAGCGGCATCGCGCTCGGCTTCGACCGTCTGGTGATGCTGGCGACGGGGGCGTCGCGCATCGACCAGGTGCTCTGGGCGCCGGTTGCGGAGTACGGAAGATGAATGCCGTCAAGCCGATCAAGAGCGTCGACGATCTGGTGACGGCAGGGCTTGCCACGCCGGCCGACCGCGCGGCGCTCGAAGAGGTCGCCGCGCGTTACGCCATTGCCCTCACGCCTGCCGTCGCCAGGCTGATCGATCGGGCCGATCCAGACGATCCGATCGCCCGGCAATTCGTGCCCGATGCCGCCGAACTGACGGTTGCGCTCGAAGAACGCGCCGATCCGATCGGCGACCATGCCCACAGCCCGGTCGAAGGCATCGTGCACCGCTATCCCGATCGGGTGCTGCTGAAGGCCGTGCATGTCTGCCCGGTCTATTGCCGCTTCTGCTTCCGGCGCGAAATGGTCGGGCCGCAGGGTCTCGGCACGCTCGATGCGGCGGCGATGCAGGCAGCCTTCGATTATATCGGAGGCCATCCGGAAATCTGGGAGGTCATCCTCACCGGCGGCGATCCGCTGGTGCTTTCCCCGCGCCGGCTTCGCGAGATCATGGAGGCGCTTGCGGAAATCGCGCATGTGAAGATCGTGCGGTTCCACACGCGTGTTCCCGTCGTCGATCCCGGCAAGATCGACGACGCATTGATCGCGGCGCTGAAGGCGAGCGGCAAGACGGTCTACGTGGCGCTGCACGCCAACCATGCCAGGGAATTGACGGCGGAAGCGCGCGCCGCCTGCGCCCGTCTCGTCGATGCCGGCATCGCCATGGTCAGCCAGTCGGTGCTGTTGAAGGGCATCAACGACGATCCCGATGTGCTTGCTGAACTGATGAGGGCCTTCGTCGAGATCCGCGTCAAACCCTATTACCTGCATCATCCCGATTTGGCGCCCGGCACCGGGCATTTCAGATTGACGCTCGAAGAAGGACAGAGGATCGTCGCCGCGCTGCGCGGGCGGATCTCCGGGCTCTGCCAGCCCACTTATATTCTCGATATTCCCGGCGGTTACGGTAAGGCCGTCGTCAGCGCCGGCGCCGTTCGGGCGAGGGGAGACGGGTGTTATTCCGTCTCGGACTATCGTGGCGACGAGCACTGCTATCCGCCCGCCAATTGAGGCAAAGCGCCTTATCCCGTGTCATTTCTGTACTCGTGACGTTGGAAGTCGTGGCGAGCGTCGACGGCAAATCCGCATTAAAGAATTGATTTATAATGTGGATTTCCATTCTGGGCAGAAGGATCGCTAAAATCCTAACTATGAGGAACAATCATCTTTAACCCAACAAATTAGCGGAATGTTCTGTTTTCCGCACTAAAAGAACGCTCATGACAAGGCGATGAACGCCGGTTCGGGATCATGAGAATCTTGGAGTGATGGGATGAATAAGACAATCCGCGACCTCGTAGCCAAATTCGGCAAGCTTCCTGTCGCAATCGACCAGGTCGCCGACGACGCCGATCTTTATGCGGCGGGGCTGACCTCCTTTGCCTCGGTGCAGCTGATGCTCGGCATTGAAGAGGCGTTCGACATCGAATTCCCGGACAATCTCCTGAACCGCAAATCCTTCGCGAGCATCTCGGCCATTGCCAGGACGGTCGATATCATCCAGGACAGCCGGAAGGTCGCCTGATGAACTTCCCCGTCAAGATCATGCAGGACGGTCTTGTCGCAAGGGTCGCCCGCGTCGCTGAAGTGGCTGCCAAACACGCCGATATCGTCGATGCCGAGGGCCGCTTTCCCCGCGAAGCCGTGGATGCGATGAAGGCCGAAAGGCTGCTCGGCATCCAGGTGCCGCGCCAGCTCGGCGGTGAATCGGCCTCGACCACCGAGATCGCCGAATTGTGCTCGATGCTCGGCCAGGCCTGCGCGGCCAGCGCCATGGTCTTCGCCATGCACCATATCAAGCTGTCGAGCCTCGTCGAACACGGCGCCGACAGCGAGTGGCACCGTAGCTTCATGCATGCCGTCGCCGCCGACCAGCTGTTGATCGCTTCGGCCACCACCGAGGGTGGCATCGGCGGAAACCTGCGCAACAGCATTTGCGCGGTTGAGGTCGAAGGCGATATCTGCCGCCTCGAAAAGGATGCGACCGTCATTTCCTACGGTTCGCATGCCGACGCCATTCTCATCACCTCGCGCAGCCATCCGCAGGCCGCCTCCTCCGATCAGGTGCTGACGGCTTTCCTCAAGGATCAGTACACGCTCGAGAAGACGCATGCGTGGAACACGCTCGGCATGCGCGGCACCTGCTCCGACGGCTTCCTATTCAAAGGTGAAGCGCCGGCGCGCCAGATCCTGCCGAAGCCTTTCGCGGAGATTGCGGCGCAATCGATGCTCGCCTCTTCGCACCTGCTCTGGAGCGGCGTCTGGTACGGCATCGCGGTCGACGCCGTCGCGCGTGCCCAGGCTTTCGTGCGCGCCGCCGCCCGCAAGGCACCCGATACCCAGCCGCCGGGTGCGCTGCGCCTTGCCGAGGTTTCGAACCTGCTGCAGATGGTGAAATCCAACGTGGTTGCCGGCCTCAAGGCCTATGAGGATGCCAAATCAGATCATGACAGGCTGTCCTCGATGGGCTTTGCGGTGGCGATGAACAACGTCAAGATCGCCTCTTCCGAGACGATCCTGGAGATCGTCAACCATGCCATGCTGATCTGCGGCATCATGGGCTACAAGAACGGCACGCCCTTCAGCCTCGGCCGCCACCTGCGCGACGCGCATTCAGCACAGCTCATGATTTCGAACGACCGTATCCTCGGCAATACGTCGAGCATGCTTCTCGTCCACAAGCAGGACACTAGCCTTCTGGGGTAAAGCCATGGATATGCAGACCTCGTTTCTCGACCGGCTCTTCGAGTCCGGCCTGCTGATCGATACCGGCGTTGATGGCCTCTATGGCCGCAGCGGCCAGTTCGAAGATGTCATCACCGCTTTCGAACGGCTGATCGATACGTTCGGCGGCGCCGACGGCGCCGAGGCGATGCGTTTCCCGCCCGGCATGAACGTCGCGCTCTTCGAAAAGAGCGGTTACATGAAGAGCTTCCCGCAGCTCGCCGGCACGGTGCATAGTTTCTGCGGCGGCGAGCTCGACCATATGAGCCTGCTGCAGTGCATGGAAGTCGGCGACGACTGGACCAAGGATCAGAAGGCGACCGATATCGTGCTGACGCCGGCCGCCTGCTACCCGCTCTATCCGACGGTCGCCAAGCGCGGCAACCTGCCGAAGACGGGCGGCCTCTTCGATCTGCAGTCTTATTGCTTCCGCCACGAGCCTTCGAAGGATCCCGCCCGCCAGCAACTGTTCCGCATGCGTGAATATGTCTGCATGGGCACGGAGCAGCACGTCACCGATTTCCGTCAGACATGGATGGATCGCGGTGTCGAAATGATGAAGCGGCTCGGCCTCGATGTGACCATCGACGTTGCCAACGACCCGTTCTTCGGCCGTGCCGGCAAGATGATGGTCAACAATCAGCGCGACCAGAACCTGAAGTTCGAGCTGCTCATCCCGATCACCTCGACTGCCAATCCGACCGCCTGCATGAGCTTCAACTACCATCAGGATTCGTTCGGCCTGAAGTGGGGTCTGAACCTCGAAGACGGCAGCGTGGCGCACACCGCCTGCGTCGGCTTCGGCCTGGAGCGCATCGCGCTTGCCCTCTTCCATCATCACGGCCTCGACGTGAAGCAGTGGCCGACCAGCGTACGGAAAACGCTGTGGGGCTGAGCCGGTCGATGACGTCGGTCTTTTCGGGAATCGACCCGGAAACCTATCGCCAGCACGCGCTGCATTCCGGCGAGCGCGCCTGGCCGGAAACCAATTGCTACGTCGATCTCTGGATCGAGGTGCTGGCGACCTCGGGCGTTGCGCCTGAGGCGATGCTGGGTTTCACCCTGGCGCAGGATTTCGAAGGCGATCAGTTCACCTTCTTCAAGGTGCCGCTCGAAGATCTCGAAGCGCTCTACGGCATTCGCGCCACCGAGCTTGCGATCTATGACCGTGTCGAACGGCATGTCGAAGTGCAGATCGCGCGGGGGCGTCTCTGCCTGATCGAGATGGATTCCTTTTATATGCCCGATACGCGCGGCACCGCCTACCGGCAGGAGCACGGCAAGACGACGGTTGCGATCAACCGGCTCGATGTTGCGGCCAAGCGCGTCGAATATTTTCACAATGCCGGCTATTTCCGTCTCGACGGCGAGGATTTCGACGGGCTGTTCCAGCTGAATCTGACGGAGAACGATCCGCCATTCCTGCCCTACGCGGAATTTGCGCGGTTCCCCGAAAAGCCGGCTGACGAAACGCATCTGCGGGCGACGGCGCGGCGGCTTGCCGGGGTCCATTTCAACAGGCGTCCCGGCGAAAATCCGATCCGCGCCTTCGCGGCGGTCTTCCCGCAACAGGTCGAAGCCGTGGCGGATCGGCCGTTCGGCTTCTTCCACAAATATGCCTTCAATACGCTTCGCCAGGTCGGCGCCAATTTCGAGCTGGCGGCCGATCATCTGGTGTGGCTTTCCCCCGATGAATTCGCGGTTGCCGCCGAGCATGCCCGGCGCATCTCGGATGCGGCAAAATCGGTGCAGTTCCAGCTTGCCCGCGCTGTCGCCCGCAGAAAATTCGAGCCTCTGCAGGCAGCTCTTGATCCGGCCGCCGATGCATGGGATGCCATGATGGCGTCGCTTGCGGGGCGAATCTGAGGCCGGAGATCTGACCATGCGGGGGCGTTTGGCAAGCATCGGAGCGGAGGAAAGCCAGCTTTGCGAAGGCTGGAACCTGATCCTGACGGAGCCGGGCGCCTGCGCCGTGCCGCACGATATTCATCTCTCCGCGCAGTTCATTCCAGCGCCCGTTCCCGGCACCGTCGCATCAGCCCTCGAAAAAGCCGGGCTCTTCGACCGGGAAAATCCCGAGCCGCTGAACACCAGGGATGCCTGGTATCTCTGCCGGCTCTTCGATGCCGAACCTGGCGAGGCGATCCTGCGTTTTGCAGGGCTTGCGACGCTTTGCCATGTCTTCCTCAACGGCCAGGAAATCCTGTTTTCCGAAAGCATGTTCACGGCGCATGAAATCCCGGTGACGCTTTCGGGCGGCGATGAGCTGGCGCTGTGTTTCCGGGCGCTCGGCCCGCGTCTGTCGGAGCCAGGCCCGCGTGCGCGCTGGCGGCCGCAGATGATCACGCCGGCGGGGCTGAAGAATTTCCGCACGACCCTGCTCGGCCATATGCCGGGCTGGTGCCCCGATATCCATGCCGTCGGGCCGTGGCGGCCGATTTCGCTGGTGCGGCGCAATCCCGTCTCGATCGACAATGTCTGCATTCGCGCCGTGCTGGATGAGAATGGCGTCGGCCGTCTCAGCGTTTCGCTGCACAGCAATGCCGAAGACCCGACAATGCTGCTGCGCTGCGGCGGCATGGAGCAGCCCTTCGAAAAGGTCGCCGACAACCATTACTCTTCTATCCTCAAGCTTTCCGACATCGAGCCCTGGTGGCCGCACACGCACGGCGTTCCGCGGCTCTACGAGCTGACGCTGGTTGCCGATGGCGTGGACTATCCGCTGGACAGCACCGGCTTCCGGCGAATTGACGTCGAGCGTGGCGCCGATGGCGATGACTTCTCACTCACCGTCAACGGTGAACGCATCTTCTGCCGCGGCGCGGTGTGGACGACGGCCGATATTGCGCGGCTGCCGGGCGCGCGGGGCGATTATGAACCGTTCCTGCGGCTTGCGGCGCAAGCCGGCATGAACATGATCCGCATCGGCGGCACCATGGCCTATGAGACGCCCGATTTCTTCGCGCTCTGCGACGAACTCGGCCTGCTGGTCTGGCAGGATTTCATGTTCGCCAATTTTGATTATCCCCGCAACGACAAGGCGTTTCTCGGCCACGTGCATGCCGAGGTCGAGGAATTCCTGCACGGCGTCCAGGCGTCGCCGTCGCTTGCAGTGCTCTGCGGCGGCAGCGAAATCCATCAGCAGGCGGCGATGCTCGGCCTGCCGATGGAATTCTGGAGCGGCCCGGTCACCGATGAGGTCATCCCGGCCATTGCCGCGCGCATGCGTCCCGACGTGCCCTATGTCCCGAACTCGCCTCATGGCGGGGCGATGCCGTTTTCGCCGAATGCCGGTATCGCCCATTATTACGGCGTCGGCGCCTATATGCGGCCGATTGCCGATGCGCGCCGCGCCGATGTGCGGTTTGCCTCCGAAAGCCTCGCTTTTGCGCATGTGCCGCAGCAACGGACGCTGCAGCGCCATCTCGACGTGCCCGCCGTTCATAGTCCGCTCTGGAAGGCCCGCGTGCCGCGCGACCGCAGTGCATCGTGGGATTTCGAGGACGTTCGCGACTTCTATCTGCAGCTTCTCTATGGTCTCGATCCAGCCCAGCTGCGCCGCGAGGATCCGGAACGCTATCTCGATTTCTCCCGCGCCGTTACCTGCGAGGTGATCGAGGAAACCTTTGCCGAATGGCGACGCAAGAGCGCCACCTGCAACGGCGCGCTCGTCTGGACGCTGCAGGATCTGCTGCCCGGCCCCGGCTGGGGTGTGATCGATTCCACCGGAGAGCCGAAGCCGGTCTGGTACGCGATGCGCCGCGCATTCCGGCCGGTGCAGATGGTTTTCACCGACGAGGGAACCAACGGTCTCGATGTGCACGTCATCAACGAAACGGATGCCGCACTCGACGTGGAACTCGAAGTCATCTGCCTGCGCGACGGAAGACAGCAGGTCGTCAGCGGCAGCAGGGCCTTCAAGCTGGCGGCAAGGGACACGGAACGCCTTGCCGCTACCTCCCTGTTCGGCGCCTTCTTCGATACCACCTATGCCTTCCGTTTCGGGCCGCCGTCGCATGATGCCAGTGTCGCGCGCCTGCGCTCGCTGGCGGATGGTGCGGTTCTCGCGGAAAGCTTTCACTTTCCCTGCGGACGGTCAAAGGCACTGCATGATGCGGGCATCGAAGCATCGCTCGTCAGAGACGGCGACGACTGGTTCGTCGATCTGAGGACCGACCGGCTGGCGCAATCGGTGCATCTCGACATCGAAGGCTATCGGGCCGACGACGACTGGTTCCATCTCGCTCCCGGCGCATTGCGGCGGGTGAAGCTTCACGCGCTCCCCGGCGCGGAGGCCGATATCCCGCCTGCGGGCGAAATCAGAAGTCTCGGCAGTTCACATCGCGTCGGGCTCGCGGGCTGAGGCTCGCTGGGAATGATGCAAATCCACCGGAAAGATCGTGACTTGAGAAAGACATACCGCTTTCTACGCGCCCACGTCCTGCAGCGGCTGATCCCGCGCTCGCGTGTCGCTTTCAATCCGCGCAAGCCGGTGGAAATCGTCGGCTATCTCTCGATGGCGGTCGGTGTCGGCGAATCGGCGCGTCTCTGCGCGGGAGCGCTTTCCGAGGCGGGACGGGCGATTTCGCTCTCCGATGTCAGCACCCATCCCGACGCGAATTCCTTTCCCGGATGGACGCCGCCGCGCGCATCCAGCAAGCCGCCGGGAAGCCGGATCTGGCACCTCAATCCGCCGATGCTGCCGCGCGCCATCCTGAAGAAGAGGGTCGCCAATTTCACCCGCTCTTTCAATATCGGCTATTTCGCCTGGGAGCTCGAAGTCGTACCGGCCGAGTGGCGCAATGCGATGCACTACATGAATGCCGTCTTCGTGCCGTCGGAATTCACCCGGCGGGCGATTGCGCCGCTCACCAGGGCGCCCGTCATCGTCGTCCCGCATCCGGTGACCGAGGCACCGGCGACGGAAGGCATGCGGGAGAGGTTCGGTATCGAGAAGGACGCTTTTCTTGTCAGCTTCATCTTCAGCGCCGGCTCCTCGATCAACCGCAAAAATCCGCGGGCCGTCATCGAGGCCTTCAGGATATTTGCTGCCGAAGCGCCAAACGCCTTCCTGTTGATGAAGGCCAGCGGCGATGTGAGCAAGGATGAAGGCCTGCGTGAACTGGTTGCTTCGGTCGCCGGCGACAGCCGGATCAGGATCGTCACCGACAGGCTGTCGAACGCCGATATCAACGGCCTCATCCGCTCTTCCCAAGCCTATCTTTCGCTGCATCGTTCCGAGGGTTTCGGACTGACGGTTGCCGAGTCGATCATGCAGCGCACGCCGGTCATTTCCACCGCCTGGTCGGGCACCGTGGATTTCTGCGACCCCGACAATTCATGGCTGGTCGCCTCTCCCCTTATTCCCGTCGTCGATACCCATCCGGAATTTGCCGGGCTCGAGGGTGCGGTCTGGGCGGATCCCTCTCCTGAAGCGGCAGCCGCGCATCTCAGCGACATTTTTCGCGCGCCCGAGCTTGCGCGCGAGAAGGCCGAGAAGGCGCGGGCGTTCCTGCTGCGCTACCTCGCGGAACACAGCTATGAGAAGGCGCTTCAGACGCTGGCGGCGATGCAATCAAGCTAAGATGAGGTCGTCACTCCGCTTTATTTTAATATTTTCGCATTAGAGATGACGGCGACGTGCTTTAGGCCGATGCTGGCGGATGGACCGATGTCGAAGGGTATTATTGCAAATTCGGTGATGAATGCGGCAGCGGGCATGCTGCTGCTGCTGACGGGCTTCGTCTCGTCGATCATAACCGCGCGGCTGCTCGGGCCTGAGGCCAACGGCATCGTCGCCTTCTCGCTCTGGCTGGTGGTGACCGGCGCCTCGATTGCAGAACTCGGCTCCAGCATCACGCTTCTGAAGACCCTGCCGCAGCTTTCGGCGGAAGGTTACGACGCGCGTCGCCGGCGGGGTTTTGCCGCCATCCTCGTCAGCTTCATGATGTTTTCGACCGTCGTGCTGCTGGCGCTCTATGCGCTGTTCTTCCTGACCTCCGAGGAGATGCACTGGGCGGACACCGCGCCATCCGTCGCCCTCGTCACCGGCGTGCTGTTCTTCATCCAGGCGATCGGCTCCTTCGTCAAATTCTACCTGATCGGCGAAAAGAAGCTCGGCGCCTTCTTCAAGCTGACGGTCGCCGTCTCGATCGTGCAGCTTGCCGGCGTTGCCGCCGGCGCCGTTTTCTATGGCGTCGAGGGCGTTCTCGTCGGTTATGCGTTCGGCCAGCTCGTGCTGTTTTTCGCCACGTTGCCGATCCTGCTTGCGCGGCGCGACTGGTGCGGGGTGTCGCTGAAATATCTCGCCTCCTCCTCCATCATCCTGTCGATCCAGTTCATCATCGATTCGATCTTCCTCAACCGGCTCGAACTGCTCTTCCTGCAGCAGTTCTGGTCGGTGGAGATGGTCGGCTATTATGCCGTCGGCCTGTCGATCGCCAATATCGCGCTGCAGCTGCCGATCCAGATGACCGGCAGCCTGCTGCCCTATTATTCCGAGCGGCGCCACAGCAGCGACGATTCGACCTTGCCGGTCGAAGTCTTTGCCGCCGTCACCCGCAGCATGGCCTATATCGTCCTGCCGATGAGCCTCGGGCTTGCCGCGATCTCCAGCGAGTTGGTGCTTGTGGTGTTCGGCGAGGCGTTCCGCCGCAGCGGCACGGTGGTGGCGCTGCTTGCGCTGGTTGCACCCGCCTATACCTTCATGCAGATCCTCAGCCTCTATCTCTTGTCGATGGACAGGGCCGGCTCCCGCCTCAAGATCAGTGTGATAGGTGGCCTGCTGATGGTAGTCGGTTGTTTACTGATCGTACCTAGGCTTGCCGCCGAGGGTGCCGCACTCGTGCGCATCCTCGTCTTCGTTGCGATGTCGGTAATGATGATCAGACAGACAGGATTCGGATCCCAGCTCTCCAGTCTCTACACAAGCCTGACGAAGGTGACGCTCGCCTCCGTGCTCTGTGCTTGTGGCGCAATCTCCGTGCTGGAATTCGTCCGGGGTCCGATCGGTCTGGTCGCTGCGATCCTTGCCGGCACATTCTGCTATTTTGCGGCCCTGCGCGTATTGCGCGCCGTGCCGGCCGAGGATGTCGAGGTCATGCGCTCCATACTCGCCAAGATGCCGCCCGCGCTGCGGCGGCCGGTGGGACAGGCGATCAATTTCATCGCGCCGCGGCTTCCGGGCGACCCCGACCGCGCCAAGGTGGCGCCCGGCGAATTTTCGCTCGAACCGGCCGAAGGCGCCGGACGCAGTGCTGCCCTGCCCGTCGTCTTCGACGGCACGATCGGGCTGTTCATGCCTGAAAATCCCGAGGTCAAGAAGCGTTCGGCCGCCGTGCTCTTCGTCAGCCCCTGGGGTTTCGAGGAAATGTGCAGCCGCAAATTCTTCCGCGTCGCCGCCGAGCATTTCTCGGATATCGGCGTGGCGAGCCTGCGCTTCGACTATCGCGGCACCGGCGATGCGCTCGATTTCGGCGCGCTGCCGGCCCGGCTGGAAACCTGGGAAAACTCGATCCGCGCCGCCGCCGCCAAGCTGAAGTCGCTCTCCGGCTGCGACCGGATCATCCTCATCGGGCAGGGCCTCGGCGCAACGCTTGCCCACCGCATCGGCGCCTCGATCGAAGGCGTCGACAGCCTCGTGATGCTGGCGCCGGTGCTGAGCGGCCGGGCCTATCTGCGCGAACTCAACATGTGGTCCAAGATCATCGATGCCGATCTCGGCCTCGGCAAGGAGCATGTCCAGACCGCGAAGGTGCAGATCGCCGGGCTCGTCATGCCTGAAGAGATCGCCGCCGAGCTCGGCAAGCTCAATATCGCCGCGCCGCAGGGGCTGGCCGCATCGCGTTATCGGATCCTCGAACGTCCGGCCAGGGCCGACGATACCGGCTTTGCCGATGCGCTGAAGGCGCTCGGCGCCGATGTCGAACAGACGGTTTTCGAAGGGTATGACGAGCTTGCCACCAATCCGCTGTTTGCCAAGACGCCGACCGCTGTCGTCGAGCGATTGAAGGCCTGGCTGCAGGCGGTGACGACGGAAACATCCGCCGCCCACTCGCTTGATGTGGTCGACAACCCGCCGCTTGCCGGCGAGGGTTTTGCGGAAACGCCGGTGCGTTTCGGCAGCCACGACCATCTGGTCGGCGTCGTCAGCCGGCCGCTCGGCGAGATCAAGGGCAACGCGGTGCTCTTCCTGTCGACGGCCTATGACCGGCATGCCGGCTGGGGACGCACAACGGTCGATATGGCGCGCGAGCTCGCCCGCCAGGGCGTCGTTTCACTGCGCTTCGATTCGGCCAATGTCGGAGACAGCCCGCCGCGGCCGGATGCGCCGGAGCAGGTGCTTTATTCCAGCACGCAGACCGTCGATGCGGTTGCCTCGCTCGATCTGCTCGAAAGCATCGTGGCGGGTCCGATCATGGTGGCCGGCCGATGCAGCGGCGGCTATGTCGCTTTCCGCGCCGGCGTCGCCGACGACCGGTTGAAGGCCGTCGTCTCGATCAATCCCTTCGTCTATTACTGGGACCCGGAGATACCGGTGCGCAAGGAGCATGTCGTCTCGGTTCCCCGAAGCCTCGACGATTACGGTCAGCGGCTGGCGCGGATGGATACGCTCAAACGCCTCATCAGTGGTCAGGTGGATGTGGTGTCGGCGCTGCAGAATATCGTCATCGCCGGCGGCCGGCGTCTGTCGCCATGGATCGCGCCGCTGCTCGAGCTGCTTCCCGACCGACGCCATATCGCCCGCGAAGTCCGGCATTCCTTCGCGTCGTTCGGCAAGCGCAAGGTGCCGCTGACGCTGATCTACAGCGAGGGCGACGTCGGGCTCGACCACGTCTATTTTCATTTCGGGCCGCGCGGCGCCAAGCTTTCCCGTTATCCGAACGTGCGGCTGCTGATGCTGCCGGATGCCGACCACAATCTGACGCCGCCGCAATCGCGCAAATTCGTGCTCGACGAGATTATCCGCCTGGCGAGAGCCTGAGGGATTTCAGGCGGGCAGGATCAGGTGCGGTCGCCGGTGACGACGTTCAGCGACCGATAGAGATCGATGTAACGCCCGGCGACGATGTCCCAGGAATAACCGAGCGCAGCGTCGAGAAGGCCGGCGCGAACGGCGTCCGGTTGACGCGCGAGAGCCTCATAGGCCTCTTCGATCACTGTCGCCGCGGTCTCGGGATTGGTAAAATCGGCCAGCGCGATGACCGGATGCCGGCCGGCAAGCGTTGTAAAGGCGTCGTTGGCGTTCAGCACCGGCAACAGGCCGGCGCTCATCGCCTCCAGCGCCACCAGGCCGAAACCTTCATATTCCGAGGCGGAAGCAAACAGCGAGGCCTCGGCGATGACGCGCCGGATGGCGCCGTTGTCGGGTGAGACGTGCAGGGTGACGCGGCCGGAAAGGTTGCGGCCTTCGATTGCGGCTTCGACATCGGCCCGGTTCAGATCGGATTCGGCCCCGACGATGTCGAGATGCCATTCCGCATCTCGGGCCGCCAGCCTGGCCATCGCATCGAGCAGATGATCCAGCCGCTTGTTCACCGAGAACCGGCCGATGGTGACGATGCGGCGCCTTGCCCGGCGCGAAGCGGTATCGGCGAACTTGCCGACATCGGCGCCGTTTTCGATCAGCAGGCTGTCGGGGACGATCTCGGAAAACTGCTTGAGGTCGGAGGCGCTGCAGCAGACGACGCGCCGATAGGCCAGCGCCGAGGCGCGGGTCAGAGTGCGGAACCAGATCTTCTTGATCGCGGCGTATTTCCTGGTGTGGAAGAAGCCGCCATGGGTGGTGACGATCATCGGCTTGCGATGCAGCAACCGGCCCCAGGCGAGCGCGTCGAAAAAGAAGTCGATGGCATGGACATGCACGAGATCGGCATCGCCGAGATGGCGAAAAACCTCGGGCGCCAGCGGATAACGGCTGCTGCCGGACCAGGGAATGCGCACCACCTCGATCCCGTCGATATCCTCGCGCGGCGGCAATTTATTGTCAGGCGCGGTGAACAGCGAATCGAGCGTGACGACGCGAACGCGATAGCCGCGACGCACCGTCTGGCGGCCGAGATTGGCGACGACGTCTTCCAGGCCGCCGCGGTTGGGCAGGAACTGGCGCACGACATGAACGATCAGCGGCGCCGTTTCCGGCTGCGGCTTCTCGCGCACCCTGTCTGCCTCGACGATCGCCATGTTCCACCTATCGCTGCACGTCGCTTCGAGCCGACGCGGAACTCTTATAGCAACGACCAGATATCCCGGGCGTTAAGCCGTGGTTTCAGCGACGTCATGCCAGGCAATTCTTCGCGAAGAGGGTTAACCGTATCTGAGAGGAATTCAGAAGGCCTTGAAGGTCAGCGTCGTCAGCGAACGGACGATGCCGGGAATATTGGCGATGTTGTCGTTGATGAATTTGCCGATATCCTGGCCTTCCTCGATATAGACCTTGAGCAGCAGGTCATAGTCGCCGCTGGTGGAATAGAGCTCCGAGACCAGTTCGGTCTGGTAGATGGCGTCGGCGACCTCATAGGTCTTGCCGGGGGCGCATTGGAGCTGGACGAAGATCGGCTTCATGGGGATTTCCTGCAGATGTTGTTTGGCTGATATAATGGTCGAAAGCGCCATGCCGATGCAAGCCGTTCGTCACGCGGCCGGGTCGGCGGCCGCTTCGGCGACGATCCAGTCGCGGAAGGCGGCAAGCGGCGCATAATCGGCGCGTTCGGGCGGAAAGGCGAGATAGTAGCGCTCGCGGCTTTCCATTTCACGGTCGACGGCGGCGACGAGGTCGCCGCGGCGCAGCTCCTCGTGCATCAGGAATGTCGGCAACAGGGCGATGCCGAGGCCGGCGATCGCCGCCTGTGCGGCGGTTGCGAACTGGTCGAACAGCATGCCGTGCACGTTTTCGAAGGAAACACCGTTGCCGGCAAACCATTGCTCCCAGGCATCCGGACGCGTCGTCAGGTGCAGCAGCGGAACGGCAAGCAGATCCTGAGGCCCGGAGATCGTGTACCGCTTCAGAAAATCCGGGCTGCAGGCCGGCACCGTGCGCTCCGACATCAGAAAGGTAAGTTCGGCGCCCGGCCAGTGCGGATGGCCGAAATGGATGGCGGCGTCGATCGAATCGAGGCGGAAATCGAACGGCGAAAGCCGGGTCACCAGATTGATCGTCACACCGGGATTGACGGCAAGGAAGCGCCCGAGGCGCGGCGCCAGCCAGCGCGTGCCGAAAGTCGGCAGGATGGCAAGATTGAGCGTTCCGCCATGCGGATTGGCGCGCAGGTTCAAGGAAGCGCTCGATATGCGTCGCAGCGCCTCGCGGATTTCGCGGGCATAACTGTCGCCGGCGAGCGTCAGCCGCATGGTCTGGCGTTCGCGCAGGAAGAGTTCGACGCCGAGCTGCTCCTCCAGCGCGCTCACCTGCCGGCTGACGGCGCTCTGGGTCAGATCGAGTTCGCGCGCGGCCGCCGTCACGCTGCCGGTGCGGGCAACCGCTTCGAAGGCGGCGAGATGCGAAATCGACGGCAGAAAACGTCTTGAAGCGAACATGGTCATTCCATTTCAGAATGAGCTATTTCCGAAATGTCGATATTTCCGCCTTTGTGGCTGAAGTAAAGAGGCTCATCCTGCAAAAACGGAATGAGCCGGAGTTTCTCAGATGCCGCAATCCTTCGTTTCCCCAGACCGTATCCGCTCGCTGTTCACCGAGGCGATGTCGCAGATGTACCGGGCGGAGGTGCCGCAATACGGCACGCTGATCGAACTGGTGGCGGATGTGAATGCCGGCTGCCTCGAAAACAATCCCGATCTGCGCGAGCGGCTCGCCGGCGCCGGCGAGCTTGATCGTATCGATGTCGAGCGCCACGGCGCCATCCGGCTCGGCACGGCAGACGAGCTTTTCACCATCCGCCGCCTGTTTGCGGTCATGGGCATGCAGGCGGTCGGCTATTACGATCTCTCGGTCGCCGGCGTGCCGGTTCATTCCACCAGCTTCCGGCCGATCGACGAGGCCGCGCTCAACATCAACCCGTTCCGCGTCTTCACCTCGCTGCTGCGATTGGAGCTGATCGAGGACGAGGGGCTGCGCGCTGAAGCCGAAACCATTCTGGCAAAGCGGCGCATCTATACGCCGCGCGCCATTGCGCTGATCGAGCGCCACGAACAGAACGGCGGCCTGACGGAGGCGGAGGCAACGGAATTCGTCGCCGAGGCACTTGAAACCTTCCGCTGGCACAGCGAGGCGACGGTCAGCGCCGAAACCTACAAACGCCTGCACGACGCGCACCGGCTGATCGCCGACGTCGTCAGCTTCAAGGGGCCGCATATCAACCATCTGACGCCGCGCACGCTCGATATCGACGCGGTCCAGGCCCGTATGCCGGAGCGTGGCATCACGCCGAAAGCCGTCATCGAGGGGCCGCCGCGCCGTCATTGCGATATCCTGCTGCGGCAGACGAGCTTCAAGGCGCTGGAGGAAACGATCATCTTTTCCGGTGACGAGGATGCGGTTCAAGGGACGCATACTGCCCGCTTCGGCGAGATCGAACAGCGCGGCGTGGCGCTGACGGCCAAGGGCCGGGCGCTCTACGACCGGCTGCTCGCCTCGGTTCGCGGCGAAGTGCAGGTCGGCGCCGGCGGCGCCAAGGCCGGCGCCTACGACCAGGAACTCGCCGAGCGCTTCAAGGCGCTGCCGGATAGCTGGGACGAGCTGCGCGGGCAAGACCTGGCCTTCTTCCGCTACTCAGCGACGCCTGCCGGCATTGCCGCAGCCGTCGGCGGCGCGCCGGCTGGCGATCCGGAGGCGCTGATTGCCAAGGGTTACCTTACCTTCGCACCGATCGTCTATGAAGACTTCCTGCCCGTCAGCGCGGCCGGCATCTTCCAGTCGAACCTCGGCACCGACCAGCAGCAGAATTATGCGACGCGCTCGAATCGCGACGCCTTCGAGGCGGCGCTCGGCGCCACCGTTCAGGACGAGCTGGCGCTTTATGCCGAACGTCAGGCCGCCTCGCTCGCTGCAGCAATGGAAGCGCTCGGTCTCGCGGAGCTGCAGCTGAAGACTGTTGCGTGAAAAGCTGGCTTCAACACTTGGTTTTATGGGTTAAAGTAGCGCAATTTCGATCCGATCGGACCAAACCATGCTGAATGATCCGCGCTCCCACGGCCTATGGGAAAAGACTGCCGGCGAACCGCCGGCCACCTCGCCGCTCAAGGGCGCGGTGTCGGCCGATGTCGTCATCGTCGGCGGTGGCTATACCGGTCTCTCCTCCGCCCTGCATCTTGCCGAAGCTGGATCGAAGGTGGTGCTGCTGGAGGCGAAGGAGATCGGCTTCGGCGGCGCGGGACGTAATGTTGGTCTGATCAATGCCGGCATGTGGGTGATGCCCGACGATCTGCCCGGCGTGCTCGGCCCGGTGCATGGCGAACGTCTGCTCGAACTGCTCGGCAATGCGCCGAAGCTGGTCATGGAACTGATCGACAAGCATGGCATCGCCTGCGAACTCGAACGCAACGGCACGCTGCATTGCGCCGTCGGCGCCGATGGGCTGAAGGAGATCGAGGACCGCGCGGCGCAATGGTCTGCACGCGGCGCCCCCGTCAAGCTGCTCGATGCGGCGGAGACGGCCAAGCGCATCGGCAGCGATGCCTATACCGGTTCGCTGCTCGATATGCGCGCCGGGACGCTGCAGCCGCTGGCCTATGCGCGCGGCCTTGCCCATGCCGCCGTCAAGGCGGGGGTCGCCATTCATACGTCGAGCCCCGTGGTCGCGACGGAGCGCAACGGCAGCCGCTGGACCGTGAAGACGGCAAAGGGCGAGGTCAGCGCGGACTGGATCATCGTCGCGACCGATGCCTATAGCACCGGCCCCTTCGAGCAGGTGCGCAACGAACAGGTCTATCTGCCCTATTTCAATTTCGCCACCGTGCCGCTCGGCCACAATCTGCGTCAGTCGATCCTGCCGGGGCGGGAAGGCGCGTGGGATACCAAGGACATCCTCTCCTCCTTCCGCATGGACCAGGCCGGCCGTCTCGTTTTCGGCAGTGTCGGGGCGCTGCGCAATACCGGGCTTGCGGTGCATAAGAGCTGGGCCAAACGCGCCTTGAAGCGGCTCTTCCCTGTTATCGGCGATGTCGAATTCGAGTGTGAATGGTATGGCCAGATCGGCATGACCGACAATGCGCTGCCGCGCTTTCACAAATTCGCCCCCGGCGTCATCGGCTTTTCGGGTTACAATGGCCGCGGCATTGCGCCAGGCACGGTCTTCGGCCGGACGCTGGCGGAGCATATCCTCGGCCGGCTCACCGAAGCCGATCTGCCGCTGCCGCTGACTTCGCCGACCGAGCCGAGCTTCCGTGCGCTGAAAGAAATATGGTACGAAGCCGGCGCTCAGGTCGCCCATTTCGCCGATGCCCGCTTCTGAGAAGCGATAGACGTTTCCGAGAAGCGATACTCGCTTCTGAGAATAATAAGATTGGAACCACGACAATGACCATCGCCGTCCTCGATCTCGCCACCGAAACCGCCAAGCTGCTTGCCGACCTCGGCGTCGATGCCGGCCGCTATCACGGCGGCACGCTTTCCGTCACCTCGCCGGTGACGGGCAAGGAAATCGGCAAACTCCGGGAACACAGCGTTGCCGAGACGAAAGCCGCGATCGAAGCGGCGCACAAGGCCTTCCTCGAATGGCGGGCCGTTCCGGCGCCGAAGCGCGGTGAGCTGGTCCGCCTGCTCGGCGAAGAGCTGCGCGCCGCGAAGACGGCACTCGGCCGTCTCGTCTCGATCGAGGTCGGCAAGATCACCTCGGAAGGGCTCGGCGAAGTACAGGAGATGATCGATATCTGCGATTTCGCCGTCGGTCTTTCCCGCCAGCTCTACGGCCTGACGATCGCCACCGAGCGCTCCGAGCACCGGATGATGGAAAGCTGGCATCCGCTCGGCGTGGTCGGCATCATCTCCGCTTTCAATTTCCCGGTCGCCGTCTGGTCGTGGAATGCGGCCCTTGCGATGGTCTGCGGCAATTCCACCGTCTGGAAGCCCTCTGAGAAGACGCCGCTGACGGCGCTGGCCGTGCAGGCGCTGTTCGAGAAAGCGCTGAAGCGCTTCGTCGCCGAGGGCGGCACGGCGCCGGCCGATCTGTCGACGCTGATCATCGGCGGCCGTGAGGTCGGCGAGGTGCTGGTCGATCATCCGAAGATCCCGCTCGTTTCCGCCACCGGTTCGACGGCCATGGGCCGCGCCGTCGGTCCGCGCCTGTCGCAGCGTTTTGCCCGCGGCATTCTCGAACTCGGCGGCAACAATGCGGCGATCGTCTGCCCGAGCGCCGATCTCGATCTGACGCTGCGCGGCGTCGCCTTCTCGGCGATGGGCACGGCCGGCCAGCGCTGCACGACGCTGCGCCGTCTCTTCGTGCATGAGAGCGTCTACGACCAGCTGGTGCCGCGCCTGCAGAAGGCCTACGGCTCCGTCACCATCGGCAATCCGCTCGAAACAGGCACGTTGGTGGGACCGCTGATCGACGGCCAGGCCTTCGAGAAGATGCAGGCCGCGCTCGGCGAGGCGAAATCGGCCGGCGGCAAGGTGACCGGCGGCGAGCGTGTCGGCAATGGTTTGACCGACGCCTTCTATGTTCGCCCGGCGCTCGTCGAAATGCCTGATCAGACCGGTCCGGTCGAGCACGAGACCTTCGCGCCGATCCTCTATGTGATGAAATACAGTGATTTCGATGAGGTGCTCGCTCTGCACAATGCCGTGCCGCAGGGGCTGTCGTCATCGATCTTCACCAACGACATGCGCGAGGCCGAAACCTTCGTCTCGGCGCGCGGATCGGATTGCGGTATCGCCAACGTCAACCTCGGGCCGTCGGGTGCCGAAATCGGCGGCGCCTTTGGCGGCGAGAAGGAAACCGGGGGCGGGCGCGAATCCGGCTCGGATGCCTGGAAGGCCTATATGCGCCGCTCCACCAACACGATCAATTACGGCAGGACGCTGCCGCTTGCCCAGGGCGTCAAGTTCGACGTCGAATAATCTGGTCTGCAAGCTTGCCGAATGGAAGGCGGTGCTCCCTGAGGAGTGCCGCCTTTTTAACTGAAACGGGATCTATTCCCTTCTAACATGAAATATTCAGTCAAGATATTGTGATGGCTTTTTCGGTCAAGCCAAACTTGAAATTTCCAGTCAGGAAAAATATACGCCTCTGATCGCCCGTGGAGAACTCGGGCGACATCGTTACGGAGGCCATCATGAAAACTGCTTTTAACCGCTTTTCCCTGGCGCTTGCCGCTTCGCTTCTTTCCGCCACTGCGCTTGCAGGCAGCGCCCATGCGCAGGATGAAGGTCTCGTCGTTTACAATGCCCAGCACGAAAGCCTGGGCCGCGAATGGATCGATGCCTTCACCAAGGAGACCGGCATCAAGGTCACCATGCGTCAGGGCGGCGACATGCAGTTCGCCAACCAGATCATCCAGGAAGGCGACGCCTCACCGGCTGACGTATTCCTGACCGAGAATTCGCCTGCTATGACGCTGGTCGATGGCGCCGGTCTTTTCGCCCCGGTGGAAAAGGACACGCTGGACCAGGTTCCCGAGCAGTATCGTCCGGCGGACGGCATGTGGACCGGCATCGCCGCGCGCACCACGGTTTTTGCCTATGACAAGACCAAGCTCACCGAGGACAAACTGCCGAAGTCGCTGCTCGACCTCGCAGACCCGGCCTGGAAGGGCCGCTGGGGTGCTTCTCCTGCCGGCGCCGACTTCCAGGCAATCGTCGCGGCGCTGTTGCAGCTGAAGGGCGAGGACGCCACCAAGGCGTGGCTGAAGGGCCTCAAGGACAATGCCACGCCCTATAAGGGCAACAGCGTCGCCATGAAGGCCGTCAATGCGGGCGAAGTCGAAGGCGCTGTGATCTATCACTATTACTGGTTCGGCGATCAGGCCAAAACCGGCGAAAACAGCAAGAATGTCGGCCTGCATTACTTCAAGAACCAGGATCCGGGCGCTTTCGTCAGCGTTTCGGGCGGCGGCATCCTGAAGTCGACGCAGCACATGAAGGACGCCCAGGCTTTCCTGAAGTTCCTGACCAGCAAGGCTGGCCAGAAGGTTCTCAAGGACGGCACGTCCTACGAATATGCCGTCGGCAAGGATGCGCCTTCCAATGACAAGCTGACGCCGCTTGCCGATCTCAACGCGCCGAAGGTCGAAGCTTCGACGCTCGATAGCAAGAAGGTCGTGGAACTGATGACGGCGGCCGGCCTGATCTAACTTTTCTGCCGCAGGCCTGCTTCGGCCAAAACTGTTGCTTTTGGCTCAAGAAAACCTTAGGGCATGACGATATCCGGCAACCGTCTTTCAAAGGCGGTTGCCTTCCTTTTTCAGCGTGTGAAGGCATCGGCCTTGCTGCAGGACAACAGATTGCTCGCATCCGGTCATGAAGCGCCGGTGGCGCCGAGGACCGTGCGAATGATTTTGCCGCGCGGACGCATGCCGCACGCTTCCGTGATCCTGCTTGCAACCATCGTTGCGATCTTCAGCCTCGTGCCGCTCGGCTTCATCGGCTGGGTCACCTACGATGTCGGCTGGGAAACGGTGAAGGTTTTGGTCTTCCGGCCACGGGTCGGCGAACTCCTCGTCAATACGGTTCTGCTTGAGACGATCACCATTCCGCTGTCGATCGCGCTTGCCGTGACGCTCGCCTGGCTGACCGAACGGACCGATATTCCCTGTGCGCGGCTCTGGGCCTGGCTTGCGATCGCCCCGCTCGCCGTGCCCGCCTTCGTGCACAGCTATGCCTGGGTCAGCCTCGTTCCCGGGATGCGCGGTCTAGAGAGCGGCGTCTTCGTTTCGGTGATCGCCTATTATCCCTTCCTCTACCTGCCGGTCGCCGCCGCACTGCGCCGGCTCGATCCGGCAATCGAGGATGCGGCGGCCTCGCTCGGCCTCAATCCCTGGCGGGTGTTTTTCCGCGCCGTGCTGCCGCAGCTCAGACTGGCCATCTGCGGCGGCTCGCTGCTGATCGCGCTGCATCTGCTTTCGGAATATGGCCTGTTCGTGATGATCCGGTTCGATACTTTCGCGACCGCGATCGTCGACCAGTTCCAGTCCTCCTACAACAGCCCGGCCTCCAACATGCTCGGCGGGGTGCTCGTCGCCTGCTGTCTTTTTCTGCTCGGCTTCGAGGTGCTGGTGCGCGGCAACGAACGTTATGCCCGGGTCGGCTCCGGCTCGCCGCGTCCGGCGGACCGCCGGCGGCTCGGCTGGTTCGTGGTGCCGGCCGTCCTGTTGCCCGTGGCGCTGGCGGTTTTGACGCTCGGCGTGCCGCTGGTGACGCTTGGCCGCTGGCTCTATCTCGGCGGCAGCGGCATCTGGCGCATCGAGGTCGGCAGCGCCTTCCTGCAGACGATCGTGCTTGCCATCGCCGGCGGCGTGCTGGCAACCATTGCCGCAGCGCCGATGGCCTGGCTTTCCGTGCGGGCGCCCGGCCGCGTCCAGCGCGTGCTCGAAGCCTGCCATTATTATGTCGGCTCGCTGCCGGGCGTCGTCGTGGCGCTGGCGCTGGTGACGATCACCGTGCGTCTCGTGCTGCCGCTCTATCAGACCTTCGCAACGCTCATCGTCGCCTATGTGATGCTTTTTCTGCCGCGCGCCATGGTCGGGCTGCGCGCCAGCATCGCCCAGGCCCCGGTGGAACTGGAGCGCGCCGCGATGGGGCTGGGCCGCACCCCGGGCCAGGCGGTCCGCCAGATCACCATGCGGCTCGCAGCCCCAGGGGCGGCCGCCAGCGTCGCGCTGGTCGCGCTTGGCATCACCAATGAACTGACGGCGACGCTGATGCTGTCGCCCAACGGCGTCGATACGCTGGCGACGAAATTCTGGTCGCTGACCAGCGAGATCGATTACGTCTCGGCCGCACCCTATGCCTTGATGATGGTCGTTCTGTCGCTGCCGCTCACCCTGACACTCTATACGCAATCGAAACGGACCGTCGGCCAATGACGCTGCTTACGATCGAAAACATCAGCAAGCGCTATGGCCCGGTGCAGGCGCTGAAGGATATTTCGCTCGATGTCCAGGCGGGCAGCCGCACCGCTGTCGTCGGCCCTTCCGGTTCGGGCAAGACGACGCTGCTGCGCATCATTGCCGGCTTCGAGCAACCCGATATCGGCCGGGTGACGCTGGATGGCGAGGTGCTTGCCGACGGCCCGGCGACCGTGCCAGCGTATAAACGCGGCATCGGCATCGTCTCGCAGGACGGTGCGCTGTTTCCGCACTTGAGCGTTGCCGAGAATATCGGCTTCGGTTTCGAGAAAGGGGCTGCCGATCGCGACAAGCGCATCCTCGATCTTCTCGATATGGTCGAACTCGATCGTGGCATGCTGGTGCGGCGCCCGCACCAGCTTTCGGGCGGGCAGCAGCAGCGCGTGGCGCTGGCGCGCGCGCTCGGTCGCAAGCCGCGGCTGATGCTGCTCGACGAACCTTTTTCGGCCCTCGATACCGGTCTGCGCGAAAATATGCGCAAGGCGGTTGCGCGCGTGTTGCAGGCGGCCGGTATCACCACCATCCTCGTCACCCATGATCAGGAAGAGGCGCTGACCTTTGCCGATCAGGTCGCGGTGCTCCGGGAAGGGCGGCTGATCCAGGCCGGCTCGCCGCAATCCCTGTATCTGCATCCCAGGGATCGTGAGACGGCGCTGTTTCTCGGCGATGCCGTGCTGCTTCCCGCCATCATCCGCAATGGTCTGGCAGACTGCGCGCTCGGCCATGTCGCGGTCGAGGGCAGTCGTCAGGGCAAGGCGGAGATCATGCTGCGGCCCGAGCAGATTCGGGTCGTTGCCGATGATAGCGACCGCAGCTATGGCGGACGGGTCGTCGAGGTGGAATTCGGCGGCGCGGTCTGCACCGTTGCCGTTTCGCTCGACGGCGTCGCCCTGCCGCCGATCCTGATCAAGACTTCGAGCGTCGCGCTGCCGGCACGCGGCGATCTCGTTCGCCTGGATATTGCCGGCAAGGCGCATGTCTTCGAGAGTTGAGTTAAGGCCCTGCGTGTCCGTTAGGACGCTCTATTATCTTCAACTCGCGCCTGATCCTCTCCGAAAACTGCTCACCCTTTAAGGGGATGGCCAACGTTCGATAGCTAAATCTGCCAGGGTTTTCGACCGCGCTTCAAGGTGATTGAACTTGAAGTTAGGCATCTGACCCAGCTCCTTCGTTATCAATATGGATGAAGCCTTGTAGCCATCTTTCTTCGATGAAAATGGGTTGTTGGATGCGACAATGTTCAGAGTTCCCGCGAAAAGAGTCAGATTGCCGATGCGGTGGACGAGTTTTGGATGGAGCCTGCTGACTCGTTCGCCGAGATATTCAGGCCAGTTTCCGAACTCGTCCTTGCTTTTCTTGGTGTTGATCCTCTTCGGGATAATATGTTCGACATGAACGGAATCTGAACCAAGAACGCCTAGTTCGGCATGGTCTCCGTGCTTGGCTAGTTCGAGTTGCTCCAAGCAGTAACGAGCACGATCGATGATGTTCGACGTAAATTCCGCTGACGCGAATTCATGTCGGAATTTTTCATCAGATGGGCACTCCTCCCGATAAGCTGCAAGGACTTCAGGTATTGGGTTTTCGACATCTGCCTCACAAAGTCTTGCGAAGAGGCGTTCAGTGTCGTTTGCTCTTTCTCGGCAGACATGGCGACGGAGGATGAAGTTCTCGGTCAGCCGGAGAATTTCGATGAAAGCGTTGTTGCCAGTCCCGTTCGCCCGGAGATACATTAGAAAACCATAGGCTTGCGTAGCTTTGATCATACGAAGATTCCGCAATCGTCGATCAATCTTCGCGTTGCCAGTGCGCTGATTGATCAGCTCTCCGTAGACTTTGGCGCTGTTGACTAGGCCCTCAAGGAACTTATCGAATGTGATTTTGGGCATGCCTTTGGGCTTCTTAGTCGCCGCTTCATCAGCAACTTCTACCTCAGCGCTATCCTCGTCCTCGCTATCTTCTTCATATGCGTACCAATGTCTATCCGGCAGCTTTTCTGCCTCAGACACCTCATTCATGAAATAGGACTGAAACTCGTGTACGACATCGCCCTTCGTCAGGCGGGTGGCGAGTTTAGAGATCAGAAAGTAACGGAAGAATGCGTCAGAGTCGGTGCCGTCCAAAAATTTCATGAGTTTGGACCAGCTACCTTTCGCATCTTTTAGCTGGTTCTCTCCGAAGCGCGCCGCATTGCCTAGCACAAAGTTCTTGATGATATCTGTCGGACTAAGCCGGAGACCGCGATTGTTGATGGTCTCGAATAGTTTGAAAGCATCTTTGGCGTTGCTGACATCTAGTCGAACGACCAGCGCCTGATTGAGCAGCTTGTATACGAATGCCAGGAGATTTTCGGGTTTTTGCTGGGCAATCCAGTCCCGAGCATACCAAAAGACGTCATGAAGCCGCTCATTCATAAACTTTGCGTCTTCAGCCGGGTCGGGAGTCTTCACGTGCAGCCCAAATTCGTCGCTATCCATGGTGTCCAAGGCGATCTTGGGGACGGACGGGCCATTGTACGGCGTCGCGGCAAGGAGGCGCTCCAGTTCCTTTACGCGCTCTTCCTTGCCAGATTTCACAAACGCTTCTTTCAGGCATTCGAGCAGAATACTGATCGTGGTAAGGCGCTGTTGGCCGTCCACTAACTCCAGCATGTTAAGACCCGCAGTGTGCGCTCCTGTCAGGCATACGATGCTTCCAAGGAGATGCGTATCAGTGCCTTCGAGCAAATTGATATCATCAATTAGGTCGTAGAGTTGCTGGCTCTTCCAAGAGTAGCGCCGTTGGTAAGACGGGATAACGAAGCGCTCGTTTGCAGATCCCAGGAGTTGGTTAAGTGTCAATGCGGTAGGGGTGATCTTCATTGCAGTTCCTGTCGGCGCTGAGCTGAGACGAATCTTGTGCAACGCATACGATAGAATTTCGTAGGTAATTAACAACTTAATCTGGCGTAGCGGTCGTCATCTTTGAGGTGTGATTCACACCTTTTGAAACATCGCGCTGTGAGCGGAAAAATGCGTGCCTCCCAGCATCACCATGAAAGCGGGTGAGTTGATTGCATATGATCTCTTTCCCACCGTACCGCTCACTTTGTGCCCGAAGACAGAGAGCTTCGTTGAAGCGGTAGCTCCGAGCCGCGGCAATCACATTAGCCGCAGAGGCGCGGCAGAGTGGTGCGGACGTGTTAAGATCAGACTATTGATTACCGCCAGAAGGCGAGCAGGCTTCGAGCCGAGAATGAATTGGCAAACGATAGAGAGCGAACTCGAAGAACTGAACCTTTCAACGACTACCTACTACGGTTGATGAAACTGACTGGCGGCCTAAGCCGCTGAATTGAGCTTGCCGAACTCGGGAGTGGACACCTACCCGAACTTGCGCACCAGGTCTTCCGGCTCGATGCCTTCGAGCCAGCCGCCGGTAAAGCCGGCGCGCTCGAGCCCGAGGCGGATGACCGGCGATTGCCGCATCAGCCTCCAGATGAAATCGGAGCGCTCGTTCTCGATCGTCATGACGACAAGACCCTGGTCGATGCCGACGGTGCGGTCGTCGACCCAGCCTTCCGGCCGTTTGGTCTTGACCGTCGGGTTAAAGCCACCGGGGAAGCCGCCTTCCAGCAGCAGGTTCGGATAGGTGGTCAGCAACGCCTTGGTGCCGTCGAGAGCCGCCTGCCGGTCATAGGGCAGGCAGGCAAGGGCCGCCCAGGGGGCGATGGTGCCGTCATCGGGCCCAAGCGGGGCGCCGCGGGCGGCATAACCCAGAACCTTCGGCTGGCGGCCGCCGCGCATGCGCCGTGTCGGCGGCGGGCCGTCGCAGGCGGAGAAGCCCCAGATATTCCTGTTATAGCCGACGAACTGGCCGGGATTGCGCTCGGCATAATCCCGCTGGACGTTGATCATCACCTGCGTGTTGCGGAAATAATCCCAATTGCGCTCCGCCATCGGCTTGTCGCGAATGCCGCGGAAATCGATCCAGGCATGCGAGAAGAGATGGATGAACAGCGGCCCGGCATAGAGATAGGACTGCTCGCCGTGCAGCATCCAGGAATAGCTCGACGTAAAGGCGTCGTAACATGACTGCGGGATGGGGTGCGTCGGCGAGCCGAGCGCCAGCGCATAGAGGATGATCGCCTCGTCGAAGCCGTGATAGCGCCAGCGCAGGAAGCCGGACGAGGGCTTCCAGCCCATAGCAATAGTGTCGCCCTTGTTCAGCGCCCAGCGCCAGTCGACGCGCTCGTAGATGAAGGTCGCGAGTTCACGGATTTCCGTTTCCGTCTCGTCGTCTTCCCTGTTGAAATACTGCGCCGCCGTCAGGATGCCGGCGACCAGCAGCGCCGTGTCGATGG
The DNA here is from genome assembly GCF_014197615.1 of Rhizobium esperanzae. Classification (GTDB taxonomy): domain Bacteria; phylum Pseudomonadota; class Alphaproteobacteria; order Rhizobiales; family Rhizobiaceae; genus Rhizobium; species Rhizobium esperanzae_A. The sequence continues at coordinate 65,607 of NZ_JACIFY010000020.1, read as the reverse complement.
TCGAAAGCTCGCTGTTCCAGGCGCGATGGCCGGTATCCATATGCAGGAAATGATAGAAGAAGCCGCGATGGCCGGTCGCGTGGCGTTCCTCGCCCTGGCGCGCCTCAGCGAAGAAACGCAGCGTGTTGACCGTGCGTTCGGCTGCTTCCTCGCGGCTGATCCAGCAACGCTCGACACCGACGGGATAGGAGGAAAGGCCAAAGCCGACGGCTGCGATGCTCGCCGGCACGCCGCCGATCGAAGTATCGGCCACCAGGCCATTTTCGGGGTTGGAATATTTCAGGAAGTACTTGAATGCCGAATGCTGCAGCCTGTCGACGAGCGCTGCATCAATGTCTTCAATCCGTTGCAGCATAGGCACCCACCCAACTGTTGCATCGCCCCATGCTTCAACATGGTGGCCGTCCCCGGGCAAATCAAACCTTTTTGATTCGTAGGGATAAGAGAACACAAATGGGCGGAACTGGTCGTTAATAATTATTGGTGAAATAATATCTAGCAGAAGTCATATAAGCGGTGCAGCAAAAAGCCGCGGTTCCGCGCCACCTCAGCGGGTTGTTTTCCCGCAATACTTGCGTTCTCATTTCATTTTAGAGCGGCGGCGAAGCCTCAGGGTTTTACCGCCCGACCGCATAGGCCTGCATCAGGCGTGGGGTTGCGGCGGCGCGCATCAGGCCGTCGGCATCGCGTCGCGCCGCCGTCAGCCGGCCGATCGTCCAAGGGGCCGCGATCGTCAGCTTGTGACCCCTGCGGGCGAGCGCTTCGAGCACATCGGCGCCGAAATTTGCCTCCGCCATCAGGCTGCCGGGTTCGCGGGTGCGGGGATAGAAGGAGCTCGGGAAATGCGAGGTGTGGAATAGCGGCTCATCGATCGCCGCCTGCAGGTTCAGCTTGTGATGCGCATGCCGCAGGAAGAAGGAGAGCTGCCATTGTTCCTGCTGATCGCCGCCCGGCGTGCCGAAGGCAAGGGTCGGGCGGCCCTCGTAAAGGCCGAGCGAAGGCGTCAGCGTCGTGCGCGGCCGCTTTCCCGGTGCAAGCGAGGTCGGCAGGCCCGGCTTCAGCCAGAACATCTGGGCGCGGGAATTGAGGCAGAAGCCGAGGCCGGGCACGGTCGGCGACGATTGCAGCCAGCCGCCGGAGGGCGTGACGGAAACCATGTTGCCGTCGCGGTCGATCACGTCGATATGCACGGTGTCGCCGCGTTTTTCGGAAAGATGTGCCATGGTCGGCTCGTAGACGGCGCCGGTTCCGGAATCGGCGCCGAGCATCTTCATCGTCAGATTGTGCTGGGCCTCGAAGCCCGGAACGATTCCGGGGCGAAGCTCGAAGGAGGCGTCGGCGCCGATGAGCTTGCGGCGCTCGGCAGCATAGGTCTCCGACAGCAGCTGCGCGAGTGGGATCTCGGAAAAGACGGGATCGCCGTAATAGACCTCGCGGTCGGCGACGGCGAGTTTCATTGCCTCGGCGACGGTATGGACGAAGTCTGCGCCGGCAGGGTCCATCGCGGCGAGATTGAAACCCTTGAGGATCGAAAGCGTCTGCAGAAAGACCGGACCCTGGCCCCAGGGGCCTGTCTTGGCGATCGTCCAGCCGTGATAGTCACAGGTCAGCGGTTCCTCGATCGTCGCCGACCAGTTCGCCATGTCGTTTGCGGTCAGCACGCCCTTGTGGCGGCTGCCGCTCGCATCCATCACTTCGGCGGATTGCAGATAGGCGTCGATCCTTTCGGCGATGAAGCCGCGATAGAAGGCGTTGCGTGCCGCCTCCACCTGCGCTTCGCGGCCGCTTTTTGCCTCGGCTTCGGCAATGACGCGCCTCCAGGTTTCGGCCAGCACGGGGTTGCGGAAATTCGCCTGCGCCTCGGGCACGCTGCCATGAGGCAGCCAGGTTTCGTAGGATGTCGGCCATTCCTTCTCGAAGAAGACGGCGAGCCCCTTGATCGTGGCGGAGACGCCGGGCAGCAAGGGATGGCCGTGCTCGGCGTAATAGATCGCCGGCTCGAGCACCTCGCGCACGCTCATCGTGCCGTAATCGCGCAGCATCAGCATCCAACCGTCGAAGGCGCCGGGAATGACCGTCGCCAGCAAGCCGTCGCCGGGGATCAGCGCCAGGCCTTCCCCAGTGTAGTGCTCGATCGTCGCCCCCGCGGGGGCCGGCCCTTGTGCACAGATAACCTCGACCTTGTCCTTCTGCTTCGAATAGATCACCGCCGGCAGGTCGCCGCCCGGGCCGCAGAGATGCGGCTCGACGATCTGCAGTACGAAGCCCGTCGCCACCGCGGCATCGAAGGCGTTACCGCCCTTTTCGAGAATGCTCATGCCGACCGCCGAGGCGATCCAGTGCGTCGAAGTGACGACACCGAACGTGCCGAGAATCTCAGGGCGGGTCGTGAATGCGGTCATTGCAAATGTCCTTTTCGCGAAGTCATGCCTCGTAGAGACCGGCAGAAGCTCACACCCGCGCCGAGCGGGCGGAGAGGAAAACCTGCGGCTCGAAGGCAAAGTCCTTGTCGAAGGGATAGGTCGGATACTGTTTGCGTAAGCGCGGCAGGCGCTCGACGAACTGGTCGACGACACCCGTCGACAGCGCCATCAGGTTCGGATTGGCGATCGGCGCCAGCTCCGGCGAGAGGTAGCCCGATTTGACGACGATGATCGCAGCCCCGTGCGGATTGAGCCCGAGCCGAGCGAAATCGACGATATTGTGATAGGGCCGGCGTTTGGCGGAGAGTACGAGATCGATGCCGCCGATGGAAACCACCGCCTGCCGATCGGTCGGATCTGCGGTTTCGTGCAGGAATTTGACGATGAAACGGGCCTTGACCGGGTTGCTGCCTTTGGTGTCGAGCGAAGCGCCGACGCTGAGTTCCAGCTCTGCGCCGATACCGGCGGCATAACAGGTCTCGGTCGCCGCCTTATCGGTGATGCCGGCGAAGACGACGCCGGCAGCATCCCTGGCGATCAGCTCGGCCAGCACCTCGGCCCGGTCGCCGACGCCGCCGCCCGTGGGGTTGTCGCCGGATTCGGCAAGCACCACAGGGGCGGTCGGGCTTGCAACCGCCCTGGCGACGCATTCTTCGAGCGAGCCGGTCTCGCAGCCGAAGACGAAATCTTCGCGCGCATCCCAATAGGCACTCGCGAGGCGTTTGGCCTCACGCTCCAGCACGGCCCGGTCGGTGCCGGTCATGATGGCGGCGGCGGTGGCGCGCGGTTCGTCGGCCCAGACGTAGCCGACCATCAGCGAGGCATCCCAGACGCCGTCGATCGCATCGATCCCGGGCAGCATGGCATAGAGGCTCTTAGCCGGCTCATCGACGGTGCTGGTGCGCTCGCCGGGCAGGACGACCGGGATCGGCGCCCAGAGAACGACCGGCCTCACGCCGGTCTTCAGGCTTTCCACCAGCATGAAGACCGAGCGGCGCATCGTCTCTTCGACATCGATATGCGGCGCGGTGCGATAGGTGGAGTAGATATCGAGCGCATCGATGATGCGCTGGGTGACGTTGCCATGCAGGTCATAGCTCGCCGAAACCGTGCACTCCTCGCCGACCAGCGCCCGGGCCGCACCGATCCAGTCGCCTTCGGCATCTTCCATGCCCTCGACATACATGGCGCCGTGCATGGCGAGATAGAGACCGTCGAGCGGCAGCAGCGGCTTCAGCCGCTCCAGGAACTCTGCCTTGAACGCCTCGTAAGTGGCGCGCGAAACCGGCCCTCCGGCAATGGCCCGGGCATGGATCGTCGGCAGAAACTCGGCATCGTAATCCTTGAGGAAGGCGAAGTAGGGAGCTTCCAGCAGCGCCTGCCCGCGCAACACGCGAAAATCCTTCTCCTCGTTCAGAACGGGATTGTATGTGCTGCATTCGATATGAATGCCACCGACGGCGATGCGCATTGGGAAACCTCGGTTGATGGAAGCAATCAGGATGTTCGGGGTGGTGCTGGCGGTTCTGCCTTTCCGAGCGTAAGCCGTCGGCAGAAGTTTCGATGGTCATCTGACACCAAGCGCGCGCCGGCTGCAAGCGGCGCATGCGCATCTTCATCGCCAACGTCAGCACCTCGAGGCGGCCGGTATCGGTTGCCCGCGTCGGGTTCTATCTGCCGGCCGTTCTCGCGCCTCTGAAAAGCCCACGCATCCTCCGTGCGTCGCTCTCCCTCGTAGAGTTTTCACGCTATAGTTCATCGCAAAGACATGAGGGGGCGAAGATGAGCAAGCAGCAAATTCCGCTCAAGCTGACGGCGACGCGATTCGTCCGCACGGTCAGGCTGTTTCTGACATCCGATGTCGGCGGACGAGCCGGATTCCTTCTCGTTTCCCTGATCGCGCTTTTCGGCGGCATCAGTGCTCTGAATGTCGTCAACAGCTTCGTCGGCCGGCACTTCATGACTGCGATCGCCGAACGGCAGACCGGCGAATTCGTCCGCCAGGCGATGCTTTACGCCGGCGCTTTCGGGGCGTCGACCATCGTGTCGGTGACGGCCCGATTCGCAGAGGAACGTCTGGCCTTGCTGTGGCGAGAATACCTGACCCGTCGCGCCATCGGTGTCTACATGACCGACGGCACGTTTTACCGCATGGTCGTTCGGGGCACACTGTCTCACCCGGACCAGCGGATCGCCGAGGACGTCAAAGCGTTCACGACGACAACACTGTCCTTCCTGCTCATGCTGCTCAGCAGCATGTTGACGATCTTTACCTTTTCGAGCGTCTTGTGGCTGATCAGTCCGCTTCTTTTCTTTGCGGCCGTCATCTATGCGGCCTTCGGATCGTTCATGACCATCCTGTTGGGACGTCCTCTGATCAAATTGAACTACAACCAACTCGATAACGAAGCGACCTTCCGCTCCGGATTGATCCGTGTGCGGGAAAACGCAGAATCGATCATGATCGAGGGCGCCGAGCAACGCCATGCAAATCGGTTGTCGCAGCAGTTCGACGATCTCGCCGCCAACTTCAGGCGGATCATTGCCGTCAATCGTAATGTCGGCTTCTTTGCCACCGGCTACAACTGGATGATCCAGATCATACCGGTCGTCCTCATCGCCCCTGCCTTCATGCGCGGCGACATGGAATTTGGAGTCATCACCCAGTCTGCGGCAGCATTTGCGATGCTTGTCGGTGCGTTTTCCTTCATTGTCGCACAGTTCAACTCGATCTCGAACTTCGCGACCGTCGTGGCGCGCATCAGTTCTCTGCTGGAGGCGATCGAGGAAGCGCGCAGCGCGGCAGACACCCACATTGAACGCGGCGAGGTCGAGGGAGTTTTCGCCTACGAACGCTTGACGCTGACATCGCCGGCCGGCGAGATATTGCTGAAGGATCTGTCGGTGCGTGTCCCGCCAGGCACACGCGTCATCGTCACTGGAAAGGATGATGCCGCCGGCATCGCGTTGTACCGGGCGACTGTTGGACTTGGTACGCCGGGGAGTGGGCGCATCGTCACCCCGCCTCGTCAAATGGTGCGCTTTCTCGGTCAGCGAACGTATTCGGGTCCAGGATCCCTGCGCCAGATCCTGGCGCCACCGAAATCATCGGCCGAGACAACGGACGCCCAACTCCTCGCTTTGCTGAAGAGCGTTGGGCTCGCACGCGATCTAACGCCCAGCGACCTGGACAGCGAGCAGGACTGGTCGTCCCTGCTGTCGCCACGCGAACAACAGCTCCTTGCGCTTGCGAGCGCGCTGGCAGCCGCTCCGTCATACATTGTTCTGGAAAAAGCCGATGCCATCTTCGGTCATGAGCTTCTTGCCGAAATCCTCAACCTGCTCGCGGAACGAAGGATCGCTTGCATCAATTTCGCCGAACCGGGCGCACCACGCTCAGCCTATGATGCAGTTCTCGAATATGGTGCTGACGGTTCCTGGAGTTGGATCGATCAGAAACGTGATGAATGAAGGTGAAGCCCCGGCCCGTTGACGTGACGTGGGCTGGAGCCAAACCATGTCGCGATGGCCGCCCAGCCGGCGTCGCCATCATAACCAGCCGCCTGAAAACCCCGCTCGTCTCAGCCCGACCACGACCGGCTCGCACCGACGCATAATGTTCCACAGCAGGCCGGTTCGGTAGTTTTCGATCATCAGGACGACCGGCCCCTGGTCGATGCCGAAATGGTAGGGGCTGACCCACCATCGCTCGTCCCTGTCTTCCATCGTATATGTCTGGTTGAACGATGGCCTGAAGCCGTAGAGGCGCGTCATGCCAAGCCGCATTCGGGCAAAGTTTCTGACGGTCGGGATGACGATTTCCGGAGCGAACGGCAGCGAGGCGACCACTGCCCAGGGAGATACGGTTCCGTCATCCGGTCCATAGGGTGCGCCACGCGCGATATAATCGAAGAATTCCCTGTCGGCGCCATCTATGTTCCGCTTCGTCCAACCGGGTCCATCACTTGCCGTGAAGCCCCAGCAATATTCGCCATAGCCTTTGAAGTTCAACGGATTGCGGATGGCATATTCCTGCTGGACGAAAGTCGCGTGTCGGCTGTTCCTGAAATAATCGCTGTCATGCTCGCGCATGAAGGCATCGCGAATTTCGCGAAAATCGATCCACATATGCGAAAGCTGATGGGTAAAGAGCGGGCCGGAATAGAGCAGTTCGCGGCCGAAGATATTCCGCCATTCGTAGCTTTCCGTATAGGCCGCAAAGCTTTCCGGCGGCAGCGGGTGGCTCGGTGAACCGAGTCCGAGAATGTAGAGAAGCAGGCCTTCGTCATAACCGCGCCAGCGATAGGGAATGAAGCCGTTCTCCGGTCGCCAGCCATGGGTAAGCGTCGCGCCGTTGTCACGCGCCCAGTTCCAGTCCACGCGCTCGTAGAGCGATTTGGCAAGAGCACGAACCTTCGCCTCGTCCTCGGTGTCTGCATCGAAATAGGCCGCAACGGTCAAAGCGCCGGCGAAGAGGAAGGCTGAGTCGATCGTTGACAGTTCGCACTGCCAGACCCGTTTTCCCGTCTCGATGTCGAGGAAATGGTAGAAGAAACCCTTATATCCGGAAGCGTCCGGTTCGGGTCCCTGATGGCAGGATATCAGGAATTCCAGGCGGCGCCGGGCGATCTTGGCGGCAAACTCGCGAATGACGATGCCGCGCTCGACGACGACCGGAATGGTGGCAAGCGCCATGCCGATGGCCGCAATGCTCGCCGGTGCGCCAGCCTGCGTCTTGTCGCGGACCAATCCGTTGTCCGGGTTGGTGCATTGCAGATAATAGAGCAATGTCGTGAACTGAAGGCGAGCGAGATCCTCGTCCGTCGGCATCCGGTTCAGTTCGGGATCAGTTGACAGTAACTCCGACATGACGCGCTAACCGAGGAGATCATGGTTTCGTCGAGCATCCGGAGGCGGCCTTGGCCGGACGCCTGCCGGCATGATTGTTTGCTCGCGGCGCACTCTTTACCGGAGCGCCGGACGCAGGAGGACAGGCACGTTCCCGATATTGCCGGTCGGCCGGGCCATCGGACGCATCCCTCTATCGAAATGGGTGCAAGACCGTCGACTAGGCATTGTCCCCCTCCGTGGATGTCGCTGCCTTCGCTTTCGCCGTGCCCCTGGCCCCCCATGTCCAGCCGCTGATCTCAGGCATGTCGTCACCGTGCGCCTCGATATATTGCCGGTGCTCAATCAGCCTCCCGCGGATTGCCTGCTTGAAGTAGGCCGCGCGCGCGCCAAGTTGCGGCAGTCGATCGATGACGTCTTCAACAAGATGGAAGCGATCGAGCTGGTTCAGAACGACCATGTCGAACGGCGTCGTGGTCGTTCCCTCTTCCTTGTAGCCCCGGACATGCAGGTTCTTATGGTTGGTTCGCCGATAGGTCAGCCGGTGGATCAGCCAGGGATATCCGTGGAATGCGAAGATGATCGGCTTGTCCTTCGTGAAAAGCGCATCGAAATCGGCATCCGAAAGCCCATGGGGATGTTCGCTCGATGGCTGCAGCTTCATGAGATTGACGACATTGATGACCCGAACCTTCAATTGGGGAAGGTGTTCGCGGATCATCTGGACGGCAGCAAGTGTCTCGAGCGTCGGCACATCGCCGCAGCAGGCCATGACCACATCCGGTTCCGAGCCCCGGTCATTGCTGGCCCATTCCCAAATGCCGAGGCCTTCGGTGCAGTGCTTGATGGCCTCGTCCATCGTCAGCCATTGCGGTGCCGGCTGCTTTCCCGCCACCACAACGTTCACATAGTTGCGGCTTCGCAGGCAATGGTCGGTAACGGACAGGAGTGTATTGGCATCCGGCGGAAGATAGACCCGGATAACCTCGGCCTTCTTGTTGATCACATGGTCGATGAAGCCTGGATCCTGATGAGAAAAGCCATTGTGATCCTGTCTCCAGACATGCGAACTCAGGAAGTAATTGAGCGAGGCGATCGGCCGCCGCCAGGGAATGTGGTTGCACACCTTCAGCCATTTGGCGTGCTGATTGAACATCGAGTCGATGATGTGGATGAACGCTTCGTAGCAGGAGAAGAAGCCGTGACGCCCGGTCAGCAGATAGCCTTCCAGCCAGCCCTGGCATTGATGCTCGCTTAACACTTCCATGATGCGGCCACCGGGCGACAGGTGATCGTCCTCGGGATAGATCTCGGCCATATAGCAGCGATCCGTCACCTCCAGCACGTCCTGCCAGCGATTGGAATTGTTTTCGTCCGGGCTGAACAGCCGAAAGTTCTCGCTCTGAAGGTTCAGTTTCATCACGTCCCGCAGGAACTTGCCCATGAGACGAGCCGATTCGGCGGTCGCCGATCCGGGCTTGGGCACCGAGACGGCATAATCGCGGAAATCCGGCATCTTCAGATCGCGCAGCAACAGACCGCCGTTTGCGTGCGGATTGTCGCTCATCCGGCGACGCCCGGTCGGCGCCAGCGAGGCCAGTTCGGCCCGTAACCTGCCATTGCCGTCGAAAAGCTCTTCGGGCCTGTAGCTCTTCATCCAGTGTTGAAGCACCTTGATATGTTCCGGCTTGTCCATGTCGCCCATCGGAACCTGGTGCGAGCGCCAATAGTCTTCGCATTTCTTGCCGTCGATTTCGGAGGGGCAGGTCCAGCCTTTCGGTGTGCGGAAGACAATCATCGGCCAGGCCGGACGACGGATCTTCCCCTTGCCCCGGGCTTCCGCCCAGATCGTCTTGATCGTTGCGACGGCGGTATCCATGGCTGCGGCAAGCTGCTGCTGCACCTGATCGGGCTCATGGCCTTCGACGAAGAGGGGCGCATATCCCATGCCCTCGAAGAACTTCGCCAATTCTTCCTTGGGAATGCGGGCGAGGAAACAGGGATTGGCGATCTTGTAGCCATTGAGATGCAGGATCGGCAGAACGCATCCGTCACGGGCAGGATTGAGAAACTTGTTTCCATGCCATCCCGTGGCGAGAGGCCCGGTTTCGGCTTCCCCGTCGCCGACGACGCAGGCGACGATCAGATCGGGATTGTCGAAGGCGGCGCCATAGGCGTGGCTGAGAGCATAACCGAGTTCGCCACCTTCATGGATGCTCCCCGGTGTTTCGGGAGCGACGTGGCTCGGAATGCCGCCAGGAAAGCTGAACTGCTTGAACAGCCGCTTCATGCCCTCCTCGTCCTGACCGATATTCGGGTAGAATTCGCTGTAGGTCCCCTCCAGATAGGCATGGGCAACAAGCGACGGCCCGCCGTGGCCGGGGCCGATCACATAGATCATGTTGAGGTCGTCGCGCTTGATCACCCGATTGAGGTGCACATAGAGCATGTTCAGGCCGGGCGAAGTGCCCCAATGGCCGAGCAGCCGCGGCTTGATATGCGCGCGTGCCAAAGGTTTCTTGAGCAAGGGATTGTCGAGCAGATAGATCTGCCCGACCGACAGATAGTTCGACGCCCGCCAGTAGGCATCCATCAGGCGGAGTTCCTCGGCCGAGAGCGGAGCTTTTCCACGCGACACCGCCGGGGCGGTTTTCTTCATCACTGCCGTTTCTGCTGAAGCCATCGGAGTCTCCAATCAAAATGACATTGCCGAATCTTGCCGGCTCGATTCATGAAGGCCGGCGCAGTCTCATGTCGGCGCTACGGAGGAGGGGATTCCGGGAAATGCTCCACCACGCCGCGGACACCGTGGACGCCTTCCGCTAAAATCCGCGCGGCCCTGCGGCAAGCGGCCGTCTCGACGTTGCCCCAGAAATGCACGATCCCTTCTGTGACCGTGACCGACACATCCAATCGTTCAAGACCGGTATTTTCACCGAGCCGAACAAGAATACTGCGTCGAATGGCTTCGTCACCGGCTGCGGTGTCGTCCGGTTTGGCCGAGTAAATTACCTGCAGAAGGTCGGCGCGGCTGACGATGCCGACGAGCTTGCCGTCCCGCAGCACAGGAATGCGCTTGATGCCACGCTCCTGCATGAGTTCGGCGACGCGGGAAAGGGCAGCATCTTCGTCGATCGTCAGGGGATCGGGGGTCATGACGTCGCCCACTCTCCACGCACATCGTTTTACAAAAGCATTCGCTCTCTCGTCCGGTCCAAGCTCCATATCCGCCTTCAGAACGAATGCGCCGCTCGACAGTTCCGTTCGACGGATCAGATCGCCCTCGCTGATGACGCCCAGCAAGCGCCCGTTATCGTCGACAACCGGGACGCCGCTTACCTGCTGGTCGGCCATGAGCCTGGCTGCATGCCGAACGCTGTTATCAGGCGATAGTGTGACGACCATCGTCGTCATTACGTCTTTGACGAGCATGTTGATCCAACTCCGGCTGCATCTCCTCAGATGCCGTCACTCTCGACGTCTGCGCTTTTCGACAAACGCAGAGAGCCTAGTCGGATACCACCACGCTTTGCATTGAGCAGAATCAATCGGACGCGGCAAAATTGTTGGGAAAACGGTGACTGATGGCGCGACAAGGAGCGATTGAGGGCGTCACATGAGCCCGAGACGGCCGAAGGAACGTCGTCTGGACGGAGACCGGCGCTGCATCGATCAACAACCCGTTCGGCACTGGGTTGTTACCCATGTCTGGTAACGTTCCGCTACTCGGTATTGATGGAAAAACTGGAGCGGGCGAAGGGATTCGAACCCTCGACCCCAACCTTGGCAAGGTTGTGCTCTACCCCTGAGCTACACCCGCTCAATCCGCATCGGTCCGGGGTAGTCGTTGGACCGTGGGCGCCACCTTGCGGCGACGGGCGCTATATGGCCTAACGGATTTTCAAATGCAACAGGGAAATGACGAAGAGGCGAAGAAAAATTCGCAAGCTCGCATGAGGCAGGCGGAAAGGCCGCAAATGCAGGGGTTGAGCGTCGGTGGCGAAGATTGCCAAATGATGTGGGTGGACTTAATCAGGGCATCTCGACTTTTCCTCACTACCAATGGATTGCCCGATGCCTGAAAACACCCCCAAGACAAAAGAAGAACTGTTCGCCTTCCTCGACGGGCTCGGCATCGCCCATAAGACGGTCGATCATGCGCCTGTCTTCACCGTGGCCGAATCGGTTGCGCTGCGCGACGAGATCCCCGGCGGCCACACCAAGAACCTCTTCATCAAGGATAAGAAGGACAGGTACTTTCTGCTGACCGTGGAGGAACATGCCGAGGTCGACCTCAAGCAGGTGCATAATTTGATCGGCGGGACCGGCCGGGTCTCCTTCGGCAGGGCAGAAAAGCTGATGGACTATCTCGGTGTCATTCCGGGCGCGGTCACCGCCTTCGGCGCGATCAACGATACGGCAGGGAGCGTCACCTTCGTGATCGATGCCGATCTGATGCGCGAAGAGATCGTCAACTGCCATCCGCTCTCCAACGATGCGACGACCTCGATCGCGAGCGGCGATCTCATCCGTTTCATGGAAGCGACCGGACACAAGCCGCTTGTCTTGAAAGTGACGTCCTGACATACGATTTTAGCGCTACAATGATGCCGGCTGGATCGGCGGGCGGGAGATACCTATGAGCGGCAGCGACAACCCCTATAACGGTTCCTTCGGAAATCAGATGTCGGCAACGGCAAGCTTCGGCGCCCAGCCGGAATCGGCACCTGCGGCCGGCAGCTACATCACCGACACGACGACCGCGAATTTCGGCAAGGACGTCATCGAGGAATCGCGCAGGCAGCCGGTGCTGGTTGATTTCTGGGCGCCCTGGTGCGGCCCGTGCAAGCAGCTGACGCCGGTCTTGGAAAAAGTGGTCAACGACGCCAAGGGCCGCGTCAAGCTGGTCAAGATGAACATCGACGACCATCCCTCGATCGCCGGCCAGCTCGGCATCCAGTCCATCCCCGCCGTCATCGCCTTCGTCAACGGCCGCCCCGCCGACGGCTTCATGGGCGCGGTGCCGGAAAGCCAGATCAATCAGTTCATCGATCGGATCGCCGGCCCGGCCGGCGCCGACGAGGCGGCCGAAATCGAGGCCGTGCTCGGCGAAGCGACGGAATTGCTGGCCGCCGGCAATATCAATGAGGCTGCGCAGCTCTACGCCGCCGTAATGCAGGCCGATCCCGAAAATGCCAAGGCGATTGCCGGCATGGCGGAATGCATGATTGCCGCAAACCAGCACGCGCGGGCGCGCGAAACGCTGGCCGATCTGCCGGAGGCGCTGGCGAAAGACGCCGGCATCCAGGCGGTGCTGAAAAAGCTCGAGCAGATCGAGGAAGCGCGCAAGCTCGGCGATCCCATCGCGCTCGAACGCGAGCTGGCTGCCAATCCCGACGACCACGAGGCGCGGCTGAAACTCGCCAAGATCCTCAATGTCGAAGGCCGGCGCGACGAAGCGGCCGAGCACCTGCTGTCGATCATGCGCAAGGACCGAACCTTCGACGATGACGGCGCCCGCCGCCAGCTGCTGCAGTTCTTCGAGGTCTGGGGCTTCAAGGATCCGGCGACGGTTGCGGCCCGGCGCAAGCTTTCGGCGATGCTGTTCTCCTAAGTTTAGCAGATATGCCCTTGCGTTTTTGGGCGGGGGCACCACATTCTCGTCAGAACGGGCATGCCCGTTTACAAGAATGCGGGACGATTTCATGCAAGTCGGTAATGCCAGATACCTGAAGCCGGGCGATTTGCCTGATACGATCGCCGTCTTTCCGCTGACCGGTGCTCTGCTTCTGCCGGCCGGGCAGCTTCCACTCAATATTTTCGAGCCGCGTTATCTGGCGATGCTGGATGCGGCGCTGACGGGAAACCGGCTGATCGGCATGGTGCAGCCGGCGCTCGGCGAACATGAGGACAAGGGCGGCGATCCTCACCTTGCCGCCGTCGGCTGCCTTGGCCGCATCACCTCCTTCGCCGAGACGGGCGACGGGCGCTATATCGTCTCACTGACCGGCGTTTGCCGCTTTCGGCTGCTGGAGGAGAAGGCGACCAGCGATCCCTTCCGCACCTTCCGTATCGCCCCTTTTATCGCCGATCTCTCGTCCGCGAACGAGGAGGAGGCGGTCGATCGCGCCGCTCTTCTGACCGCCTTCAAGGCCTATCTCGACGCCAATAAGCTGGAAGCCGACTGGGAGAGCGTCGAGCGGGCGAGCAATCTGACGCTCGTCAATTCACTGGCGATGATGTCGCCGTTCGGACCGGCTGAAAAGCAGGCGCTGCTGGAGGCGCCCGACCTGAAGACGCGGGCCGAAACGCTGATCGCCATTACCGAGATCGTGCTGGCGCGGGTCTTCGGTGACTCCGACACGGTTCTGCAGTAGGTTTCGGCCATGGACGAAAAACTCAGCCGCGTCGATCCGAAACTGCTCGAACTCCTGGTCTGCCCGCTCTCCAAGGGGCGGCTTTCCTATGATCGCGAACACAATGAACTCGTTTCGGAAAAGGCGCAGCTCGCCTATCCGATCCGCGACGGCATTCCGATCATGCTGGTGTCCGAAGCCCGCCGCCTCGACGAATAACGCTTTTAGACCGCCTTTAAATCGTCTGGCCGGCGAGCAGCCGCGGATTGTCCTTCGCCGTCGTTCCGGCGGCCTGGCCGATGAAGAAGGATTTGAGGCGCGGCAGCCGGTCGACGATGCCGAGGCCGACGTCGCGGGCGATGCGGATCGGCGTTGCGTCGTTGGAGAAGAGCCGGTTCAGCACATCGGTCGTCATGCCCATGCGGAAGGTGTCGAAGCGCCGCCAGGTCTGGTAACGCTCGAGAATGTTGATCGAGCCGATATCGAGGCCGAGGCGATCGGCCTCGACAATCGTTTCGGCGAGTGCCGCCACATCCTTGAAGCCGAGATTGAGGCCCTGGCCGGAAATCGGGTGAATGCCGTGGGCGGCGTCGCCGGCCAATGCAAAACGCGGCGCGACGAAGGCGCGGGCGAGCGTCAGGCCAAGCGGGAAGGCGCGCTTGTCGCCGATAACCTTCAGCGCTCCGAGCTTATGGCCGAAGCGGCGTTCCAATTCCTCCTCGAACACCAGATCGTCGGCGGCGACCAGCCGGTCGGCATCATGCGTCCGTTCCGTCCAGACCAGCGATGAACGATTATTCTTGAGCGGCAGGATGGCGAAAGGGCCGGCCGGCAGAAAATGCTCCTCGGCGCAGCCTTCATGCGGCCGCTCATGTTCGACCGTGGCAACGATGCCGGACTGGCCGTAGTCCCAGGTGACGGTCTTGATGCCGGCAAGATCGCGCAGCTTCGAGCGCACGCCGTCGCAGGCAACCAGCAGCCGGCTCTCCAATGGGCTGCCGTCCGACAGCGTGACCGTGACATGGCTGTCGTGGGTCTGCAGTTCGGTGGCGCCGAGCCCGTGGCGGATGTCGATGCCGAGCCGCGCGCAGAGGCCGCGCAGTGCCGCCACCATTGCCACGTTCGGGATCATGTGGGCGAAGGGCCGGCCTTCGGCCACTTCGCCGTCGAAGGTCAGAAACACCGGGCGAACCGGATCGGAGGTCCTGGAATCGGTGACGATCATCTTGGTGATCGGCTGGGCTTCCGGCTCGATCTCGTCCCAGATGCCGAAGACCTCGAGCATCTTCGCCGCGGCGGCGATGACGGCCGAAGCGCGCGTATCGTTTTTCCAGACATGCTCGGGAGCCGCCTCGACGACGGCGACATTCAGATGCGGTGCTGCCTGTTTGACCGCGACAGCGGCGGAAAGGCCGACATAACCCCCGCCCACAACCAGCATATCAAGCATCGCGCCGCTCCCGTACTTTCAGTCTCAGATGTGATCTATATAGATCATCGCAACTTCACTTCCTACCGCCGGGAGGCATACAAAATGACGCGCGAGACATCAGGGCCTTCGGCAATGGAGACGCTGCTTTCGACGCTCGACCTGGAGCCGATCGAGGTGGATATCTTCCGTGGGCGCAGCCCGCAGGCCGGCTGGCAGCGGGTGTTCGGCGGCCAAGTCATCGGCCAGGCGCTGATGGCGGCGCAGCGCACCATCGAGGGCGCGCGCTTCGTCCATTCGCTGCATGCCTATTTCATGCGCCCCGGCGACCCCTCGGTGCCGATCATCTATCAAGCGGAGCGCATCCGCGACGGATCGAGCTTCAATACGCGACGTATCGTCGCCATCCAGCACGGCCGGGCGATCTTCACGCTGTCGGCCTCCTTCCAGGTCGAGGAGCCGGGCTTCGACCACCAGATCGCAATACCCGACGTCCGGATGCCGGAGGCGCTGCTCGGCGAACAGCAGATCAAGGAGCAGTACCTGACGCATGCGCCGGAGGCGATCCGAAAATACTGGCAGCGCGAGCGGCCGATCGAGATTCGTCCGGTCTCGCTGACGCATTATTTTTCCGACAGCAAGCTCGATCCCAAACAGGACGTCTGGGTGCGCGCCACCGGCCCGGTTCCCGACGACCGGCACTATCAGGCGGCCGTCCTTGCCTATCTCTCGGACATGACGCTGCTCGATACCTCGCTCTATGCACACGGCACGTCGATCTTCGACCAGAGCCTGCAGGTGGCGAGCCTCGATCATTCCATGTGGTTCCACCGGCCCTGTAAGCTCGACGACTGGCTGCTCTATACGCAGGACAGCCCGTCGGCCTCGGGCGCCAGAGGGCTGACGCGCGGATCCCTCTTCACCCGATCGGGCGAACTGATCGCGTCGGTTGCGCAGGAGGGTTTGATTCGTAAAAAGGCAAATGAATAAATAATGTGCATAATTGAAAATTTGCGCATTATTTATGCGCTTATTGGCCGGTCATTTGCCTGTTTATTGGTGCGCTTTCATATAAGTGTTACTTTTCAATAAGTTATATCTCGTCACGAATCTGGCACGCCCTTTGAATGTATATCGCCGGTCGCTGTTCAGGAACGTCAGCGGCAAGGAGAGTCGGCTCCGTGCCGAGGATAACGAAGGATGGGAAACCAGATGAAAATTGTGATGGCTATTATCAAGCCGTTCAAGCTCGATGAGGTCCGCGAAGCTCTTACGGCGATCGGCATTCAGGGGCTGACCGTGACCGAAGTGAAGGGCTACGGCCGCCAGAAGGGTCATACCGAAATCTATCGCGGCACCGAATATGCGGTCAGCTTCCTGCCGAAGCTCAAGATCGAAATCGCCGTTGCATCGGAACTCGTCGACAGGGCGGTCGAAGCCATCGCGGCATCGGCCAAGACCGGTCAGATCGGCGACGGCAAGATTTTCGTCTACTCGATCGACCATGCCGTGCGCATCCGTACGGGCGAAACCGATTCAGAAGCGCTGTAAGCGGCAGATCAAGGAGCTTTTCCCAATGTCAATTTCGAAGTTTTCTTCCCGCTTTGCGCTGATTGGCGCGGCAACGGCCGCGCTTCTGGCGCCGGCTGTCGCTTTCGCGCAGGAGACCGCGCCGGCTGCCGCCGCTACCGCTACCGCAGCCGCTGCTCCGGCCTTCACCATGGACAAGGGTGACAATACCTGGATGCTCATCTCCTCTGCGCTCGTGCTGCTGATGACCATCCCCGGTCTTGCACTTTTCTACGGCGGCCTCGTGCGCGCCAAGAACATGCTCTCGGTGCTGATGCAGGTCTTCATGATCACCGCCGTCGTGGCGCTGCTCTGGGTGACCTATGGCTATTCGCTCGCCTTCACGGACGGCGGATCGCTGAACAGCTTCGTCGGCGGCTTCTCCAAGGCGTTCCTGGCCGGCGTCAACACCACGTCGCTCGCCGAAACCTTCTCGAAGGGCGTCGCCATTCCGGAATACACCTTTATCGTCTTCCAGATGACCTTCGCCTGCATTACGCCCGGCCTGATCGTCGGCGCATTCGCCGAACGCGTGAAGTTCTCGGCCGTCATGCTCTTCGTCGTGCTCTGGGTCACCTTCATCTACTTCCCGATGGCGCACATGGTCTGGTTCTGGGGCGGCCCGAGCTCCTACACCGCACCGGCCGGCCTGATCTTCTCCTACGGCGCAATCGACTTCGCCGGCGGCACGGTCGTTCACATCAATGCCGGTATCGCCGGCCTCGTCGGCGCCATCATGCTCGGCAAGCGCACGGGCTATAAGAAGGAAATCATGGCTCCGCACTCGATGACGCTGACCATGGTCGGCGCCTCGCTGCTGTGGGTCGGCTGGTTCGGCTTCAATGCCGGCTCCAACCTCGAAGCCAATTCCTACGCCTCGCTTGCCTTCATCAACACCTTCGTTGCGACGGCCGCTGCCGCCGTATCCTGGTGCATCGTTGAAAGCCTCGCCCGCGGCAAGGCTTCCATGCTCGGTGGCGCTTCCGGTGCGGTTGCCGGTCTCGTCGCCATCACCCCGGCAGCCGGCTTTGCCGGCCCGATGGGCTCGATCGTCCTCGGCCTCATCGTCTCGCCGGTCTGCTACTTCTTCGTCGACGTCGTGAAGAACAAGTTCAACTACGACGACAGCCTCGACGTCTTCGGCGTGCATTGCGTCGGCGGCATCCTCGGCGCCCTCGGCACCGGTATCCTCGTCAATCCGGCACTCGGCGGTGCAGGCATCGTCGATTACTCGACGGCCGATTTCGCTGCTTCCTACGCCGGTACGGCAACCCAGGTACTGGCCCAGGCCAAGGGCGTGCTGACGACGCTCCTGTGGTCGGGCATCGGCTCGGCGATCCTCTACAAGATCGTCGACGTCGTCGTCGGCCTGCGCGTCAGCGTCGAAGCCGAGCGCGAAGGTCTCGACCTTTCGACCCACGGCGAAGCTGCCTACCACTCGTAACATCGGCTTCGGGCGCCCCGCATGAGGGGCGCCCCACACGGCCCGTCGCGGCCTATCCAGAGCTTGTCCCGGTTAGACCCGGAAAAGCTCTAGCCATAGACCGCATTTGGCCCGGACCTTCCAAAGGTTCGGGCTTTTTTCTTTTATCGGCCGGAATGTGTTTCGGTACTTGCATGGTTAACATCGCTTTAACCCGGCTCTGATTAGGTAGAGCGGACGCATTTTGGCATGGCGAAGCTTCGGTGATTCGCATGCCCTCAGGCATTGGACGGGTTAGACACATGGCAAGAAGCACGTCGCCGGCGATGGATGGCCGTCCGGATCGGTTCTCCTTCTCGGCATTCATGCTGCGGCAGATCCAGGCGCTCATCGGCTTTGCGATCTTTCTGCTGCTGGCACTCTGCGTGGCGGCGCTGGCGACATGGAACGTCGCTGATCCGAGCTATTCCTATGCCACCGCCAACCTGCCGACGAATATCCTCGGTTACAGCGGGGCTGCCTTTGCCGATATCGTCATGCAGTTCCTCGGCCTTGCCAGCGTCGTTTCGATGCTGCCGATCGTCGCCTGGGCGCTGACGCTGATCTCGGGCCGCCGCTTCAGCCGTATCCCCGCCCGCGCCGGCGCCTGGCTTGCCGGCACGGTGCTGTCCTGCGCCGTCATCGGCTGCTTTCCGCCGCCGCTGACCTGGCCGATCCCGAACGGCATCGGCGGCGTCGTCGGCGATATGATCCTGCGGTTTCCCGCACTCTTCGTCGGCGCCTATCCCACCGGCACCTTCGCCATGGTCGTCGGCTGCATCTTTGCAGCACCCACCGCCTGGATGATGCTCTTCGCATCGGGCCTCGTCGGCCGCAGCGAAGCCGAGGAAGAGATCGAGGACGATTACGCCGGGACAACAAGCAAGGCCCGCGTCGTCGGAGACGAGGACGAGGACGAGGAGTCGCGCTGGGTCGCTTTCAGCGGTGCCATGACGCATGCGTGGTATATGAGCCAGGGCCGGCTGCGCCGGCTCTTCGGCATGGGGCCGCGCAAGCGCCGCCAGGGTGATTTCGAATCGCCCTATGATTTCAACGATGACGAGTTCGGCACGCTGAACGAACCGGTCCGCGCCAAGACGCCCGCCGTTCGCGGCGAGCGCATGGAGCCGTCGATGGAGGCGCGGCCGGCTTCGCCGCGCCGTATCGTTTCTGCACCGTCGCTTTCCATCGATGACGATGATGACGACGACGATCGGCCTTTCGATAACGACATGCCGCCGCGCCCGGCCGATATCCTGCCCGACGATGATGACGACGACTGGATGATCCGCGCACCGGCAAAACCCGTCGGTAAGCCGGAACCGCGCGTCGTGCCCGCGGTGGCGCGGCCGAAGCCCAGCACCCGCATCGAGCGGGAAGCGCAGGGCTCGTTCATCCGTCCCGAGGGTTTCCAGCTTCCCTCGATGCATCTGCTTGCCGAGCCGAAGAATGTCGTGCGCGACTCCACGCTTTCAGCCGATGCGCTGGAGCAGAACGCCCGCATGCTCGAAGGTGTGCTCGAGGATTTCGGCGTCAAGGGCGAGATCATCCATGTCCGTCCGGGCCCTGTCGTCACGCTCTACGAACTCGAACCGGCGCCCGGCATCAAGTCGTCGCGCGTCATCGGCCTTGCCGACGATATCGCCCGCTCGATGAGCGCCATTGCCGCCCGCGTCGCCGTCGTTCCCGGCCGCAATGCGATCGGCATCGAATTGCCGAACCAGACGCGCGAGACCGTCTATCTGCGCGAACTCATCGCCTCTCGGGATTTCGAAGGCAGCAAGGCCAAGCTCGCCATGGCGCTCGGCAAGACGATCGGCGGCGAAGCCGTCATCGCCGATCTTGCCAAGATGCCGCATCTGCTCGTCGCCGGCACCACCGGCTCCGGCAAGTCGGTCGCCATCAATACGATGATCCTGTCGCTGCTCTATCGGATGACGCCGGAACAGTGCCGGCTGATCATGATCGACCCGAAGATGCTCGAACTCTCCGTCTATGACGGCATCCCGCATCTGCTCTCGCCTGTCGTCACCGATCCGAAGAAGGCCGTCGTCGCGCTCAAATGGACCGTGCGCGAGATGGAAGAGCGCTACAAGAAGATGTCGAAGATCGGTGTGCGCAACATCGACGGCTTCAACAGCCGCGTCGAGCAGGCCCTGTCGAAGGGCGAGGCGATCTCGCGCACGGTGCAGACCGGCTTCGACCGCCACACCGGCGAGGCGATGTACGAGACGGAAGAATTCGATCTCAGGCCGATGCCCTATATCGTCGTCATCATCGACGAAATGGCCGACCTGATGATGGTCGCCGGCAAGGATATCGAAGGCGCCGTCCAGCGTCTCGCCCAGATGGCGCGCGCCGCCGGCATCCACGTGATCATGGCGACACAGCGCCCCTCGGTCGACGTCATCACCGGCACGATCAAGGCGAACTTCCCGACCCGCATCTCCTTCCAGGTGACCTCGAAGATCGACAGCCGCACGATCCTCGGCGAACAGGGCGCCGAACAGCTGCTCGGCATGGGCGACATGCTCTACATGGCGGGCGGCGGGCGCATCCAGCGCGTGCACGGTCCGTTCGTCTCGGATGTCGAGGTGGAAGAGATCGTCTCCTACCTGAAAAGCCAGGGCTCGCCGCAATATCTCGATGCGATCACCGCCGATGACGACGAGGACGGCGACTACGGCGGCGGTGGCCCGGCCGGCACGTCGAACCTTTCGGATTCAGAAGATCCCTACGATCAGGCCGTCGCCATCGTGCTGCGTGACGGCAAGGCTTCGACCTCCTACGTCCAGCGCCGGCTCGGCATCGGTTACAACCGGGCCGCCTCGCTCATCGAGCGGATGGAGAAGGAAGGCATCATCGGGCCGGCCAACCATGCGGGCAAACGCGAAATTCTCGTTCCCACCGAAGGCGACATCCTCGACCGCTGAAATAATCGGCATATATTTCCTATCAGGGCCGCTTTTGCGGAAACCTGACGGCAGTCAAGCCGTTACCTCTCGCGGGCCGGTGGCAACGCCTTGAAGACGCCGCCTTTCGGCAGCATGCAGATCGCATAAAGGAGATTTAGATGAGTAATTCCGACGCCTTCCTCTCCGGCCTGACGGTAACGCGGCGCGATCTCCTCGGTGCCTTTGCGATCGCCGCGGCGGCGAGCGCCATTCCCCTCGGCGCCCACGCACAGGCGGCAGCTCCCGCCTCCGGCACTGCGCAGGCGATTGCCGATCATTTCTCCGGCGTCACGACGATGCAGGGCGAATTCGTGCAGTTCGGCCCGCGCGGCGAACAGACCGGCGGCAAATTCTTCATCCAGCGCCCCGGCAAATTGCGCTTCAACTATGACGACCCGTCGCCGATGCGGGTGATCGCCGACGGCAAGAACGTCGCCATCGGCAATACCAAGCTGAAAACCTGGGATCTCTATCCGCTCTCCAAGACGCCGCTCAGCCTGCTGCTCGCGCAGCATATCGACTTGTCGGCCGGCATGGTGAAGGGCGTCAAGGAAGAGTCGGATCTGACGACGATCGCGCTCGGCAACAATACGGTGTTCGGCAACTCGACCATCACCATGATGTTCGATCCGAAGACCTACGACCTGCGTCAGTGGACGATCACCGACAATCAGGGCAAGGACACGTCGGTGATGATCTTCAACGTCAAGACAGGCGTGCAGTTCGACGATCGCGTTTTCCGCGTGCCCTATGAGACCATTCCGGGCACACCGCAGTCTCGTGATTGAGGCGTTTTCGGTTGATCGCCGTATGCGGGCAGTTCCCTCCGGTCCGCCTTTGTTCTAAAGCCCTTTCATGAAAGCGTGAGAGGGCATGGGGCATGAGCTTTTCGATCACCACCTGGAACATCAACTCGGTGCGGCTGCGCATGCCGATCGTCGAGCAGCTCGTTCTCAAGCACAGGCCGGATATTCTCTGCCTGCAGGAAACCAAGGTGCCGAACGAGCTCTTTCCGGCCGCACCGCTGCGGGCGATGGGCTACGATCACATCATCATCCATGGCCAGAAGGGCTATCACGGCGTCGCGATCGCCTCGCGCATTCCGCTGACGGAGGATCACCGGCAGGATTATTGCGGTGTCGGCGATGCCCGCCACATCTCGGCGATCGTCGAGCGCGGCAATCGCCGCATCCGGCTGCATAATTTCTACGTTCCGGCCGGCGGCGACGAGCCCGATCGGACGATCAATCCGAAATTCGGCCACAAGCTCGATTTCATCGAGGAGATGAAGCAGCTGAAAGCCAATGGCGAGGCGAATACGTCGTCGATTCTCGTCGGCGACTTGAACATCGCGCCGCTGGAGCACGATGTCTGGTCGCACAAGCAGCTCCTGAAGATCGTCAGCCATACGCCCGTCGAGACCGACGGGCTGCTCGAGGTGATGAAGCGCGGCGGCTGGCACGATCTGATGCGCCAGCATGTGCCGGAAAGCGAAAAGCTCTATACTTGGTGGAGCTACCGCGCCAAGGATTGGGAGGCTGCCGATCGCGGCCGCCGTCTCGACCACATTTGGTCGTCATCGGATCTCGGGCCGCATCTCAAGCGCATCGAGATCCTCAAGGAGGCGCGCGGCTGGGATCGACCCTCTGACCACGTGCCGGTGACGGCGCATTTCGATTTCTGATGCAGTGGCTTCTCCAGGAGTTCGAGGACACTCATAAGCTGGCCGAGGCGCTCGACCGGCTCGGCATCTCGTACACATGGCACAAGGTCGTTCCGTTCGTCGGCGAACTCATTCCCAAGCCGGTCGTCACCGATCCAGGCTCCGTGGTTATGTTCGGCTCGTATTCGCTGTGGAGGAATGCCGAGGCGAACGGTTACCGGCCGGGTATGTTCAAGCTGCGCCCTTTCGTCCAGGAACAGGCGTGGCATCCCTATCTTCTCAATGGAGCCGACGCGCTGTTCCTTGTCCTCCGAGATGTCCCTGCCCATTTGGCAGACGATGGAAGGGAATGGTTCCTGCGTCCCGTTGACGACAGCAAGGAGGAACCCGGCAATGTCAAATCGACGGATGAGATCATCCGCATGGCGGAACGGGTCCTCGCGCTCGACGAAGATGAAATTCCGGCAGGATCGCTTCGCCACGACACACTGCTGATGTTCACCAAGCCTGTCCGCATCCTGCGCGAATGGCGTCTCTGGGCTGTCAACGATCGGATCGTCACCTACTCGCTGTACAAGGATGGATCACGTGTCATTCATCGCCACGAGATCGATGCCGATGTGCTGGAGTTCGGGCAGCGGATGGTAGACATCAATCCCGGCTACTCGCCGGCCTATGTCATCGATGTCTGCCGTACCGAAGAGGGATTGAAGCTGCTTGAGACGAACTGCCTCAACGCTGCAGGATTCTACGCCGCAGACCTGGTCAAGCTTGCCGCAGCAATCGACAGCTTGGCGCACAGCTGACGGTTTGCGCTGTATGGCTGCGGGCCACAGGGCTCAGCTGAAGCGATAGAACTGGCTTGCGGCCTTTGCCGCAAGTTCGGCTATATTGTCGCGGATGCGGTTCTCGATCAGCCGGGCGGCGTCCGGATATTCTTCGATCAGCCGATGGAAGAGGGCGCGGGTGATGCGGATGATGCTGGTGTCCTCGCGGGCGACCGCGGTGAATTTACGCTCCACCAGCGTGACCAGCGCCAGCTCGGAGATCAGCGTTCCGGGACCGGCGACCCCTTCTGCCCTCTGAATGCCGTCGCTGCCTGTTACGCTCAGCTCCAGGCTGCCGCTGAGGACGACATAGGCGCTCTCGGCGGGTGAGCCCTGGCGAAACAGCATCTGGCCGGCTGCGATCAGGCGCCGGTCGGCGCCGAAGGCGATCAGGCGCAGCTGATCCTCGTTCATGTCCTTGAACAAAGGAAGCTGCGCGAGCATGCGGATGTCGTCAGTCAGCGCCATACGGGCTTTTCGCCTTAGAGCAATTGCCAGGCAAGGCGTGAAACGCTTTTGCCGGGAATTGCGTGAAAACCAAGAGATAGAGCATTTCCATGATTCGGAGAAAACGGAAATGTTTTAGGGAATGATCTTGTAGCCGCCGTTTTCCGTCACGAGGATTTCGGCATTGGAGGGATCGCGTTCGATCTTCTGGCGCAGGCGGTAGACGTGGGTTTCCAGCGTATGCGTCGTCACGCCCGAGTTATAGCCCCAAACCTCTTCGAGCAGCACGTCACGGGTGACCACTTTCTGTTCGGCACGGTAGAGGTAGCGGATGATCGCCGCCTCCTTTTCCGTCAGCCGGATCTTCTGGCCGTTATCTGTCGTCAGCAGCTTCTGGCTCGGCTTGAACAGGTAGGGGCCGACGGTGAAGGTCGCATCCTCGCTCTGTTCGTGCTGACGCAGCTGCACGCGAATGCGCGCGAGCAGTACGGCGAAGCGGAAGGGCTTGGTGACATAGTCGTTGGCGCCGGCTTCGAGGCCGAGGATCGTATCCGAATCGGTATCGTGGCCGGTCAGCATGATGATCGGCGCCTTGAAGCCGCCTTTGCGCAGCAGCTTTACCGCCTCGCGGCCGTCCATATCGGGCAGGCCGACATCCATGATCAGCAGGTCGACGGGTGTCGAGCGGGCAGTCGCAACACCCTTGCCGGCATTGGCTTCCTGCAGAACCGAAAATTCCTCATACAGCGACAATTGCTCCGTCAGCGTCTGACGAAGGTCGTCGTCGTCATCCACCAGAAGAATGGTGCGTGCGGTCATGCCGTTGCGTCCTCATGTTAAGTTCCCTAGTCCTACGCCAAATTCCTGGTTTGGCAAGGATCGGGCGGCGGACTGTTGCCGCGCAGGTTTTCATATGATTTCAATTGGAGTCCCAGACAATCCAAGACATGCGAGAAAAATGGAAAAAACAAGGCGGGAGCCGGGGATGAAGCCGCCGACGATCGTGGTTCGGCCGGTGCCGGGGAAGAAGAGCCGGGCAATCGTCCGGCTCGGCGCGATCACCGTGCTCGCGGCGATCGGCCGGTCCGGCCGCACCGTAATCAAACGCGAGGGCGACGGCGCCACGCCGATCGCCTCGATGAGGTTGATATCCGGCTTCCGGCGTGGCGATCGGAACGGCCGGCTCGTCACGTCTCTTCCCATCCGCCGCATCCGCGCCGACATGCTCTGGTGCGATCAGCCTGGGAATGCCAGCTACAACCGCCTCGTCAGGGCGCCGTTCGGCGCAAGCCATGAGGAGATGCGGCGCGGCGACGGGCTCTACGATATCTGCCTGGTGATGGACTGGAACATTTCCTCGCGGGCGCGTTATCGCGGCTCGGCAATCTTCTTCCATTTGATTAGGCCGGGCTACGAGCCGACGGCCGGTTGCGTGGCGGTGAGCCCCAGCGACATGCGCCGCCTTCTGCCGCACGTCCGAAAGGGAACGATTGTCCGCGTCCTCTGATTGTCTTCCGGATGCGGCTGCCTATATGTTTCCGGTGACCGAACGCTGCGGCTGAAATGCGTTCCGGGACGTTTGCATCTGTGCTGACGCAATCCACGCCTCGTCCAATTCTTCAAACTCCCGGAGATATATTGTGACCGCTCAACCCATCATCACTTTCCATGACGGACATTCCATTCCCCAGGTCGGGCTCGGTGTCTGGCAGACGCCGCAGGATATTGCCGCCCCGACGGTGCGCACCGCAATTGCCGCCGGCTATCGCCATATCGACACGGCGTCCGGTTACGACAACGAAGAGGGCGTCGGCGAAGGCATCCGCTCGTCCGGCCTCGACCGCAAGGATATCTTCGTCACCACCAAGCTCAGGAACACCGACCAGGGCTACGACAATACGCTCAGCGCCTTCGACAGCAGCCTGAAGAAGCTCGGTTCCGACTATGTCGACCTCTATCTCGTTCACTGGCCGTCACCGCATCGCGGCCTTTATACCGAGACATGGAAGGCCTTCGTGCGTATCCGCGAAGAGGGCCGGGCCCGCTCGATCGGCGTGTCGAATTTCACGCCGGAGCATCTGGAGCGCATCATCGGCGAGACAGGCGTCGTTCCCGTCATCAACCAGATCGAGCTGCACCCCGACTTCCAGCAGAAGCCGGCGCAGGAGGCGCACAAGAAACTGAACATTGCCACCGAATCCTGGAGCCCGCTCGGCCAGGGCAAGTTCATCTCGAATGCCGCTATCGGCGAGATCGCACGCAAACATCAAAAGACGCCGGCTCAGGTCATCATCCGCTGGCACATCGATAGCGGCCTCGTCGTCATTCCGAAGTCGGTGACGCCGTCGCGCATCGCGGAGAATTTCCAGGTGTTCGACTTCAAGCTCGATGCCGACGACATGGCGGCGATCGCCAGGCTCGACAGCGCCGGCACCCGCATGGGACCGGACCCGATGACGGCAACCTTCTGACCGCCTGGGATCATCAGAGCCGTCACACATCTTTGTGCGACATGCCCCTAAGCAGGTCCATCGGCGACCGCCCCGGAGGAGAGCTCATCCGGGGCGGCGTTGTCGGGGGTACCGCCTTCCCGTCAATAATTGCAGTTCGAGGATCCGTTGGTCGGCGCAAAGCCGTGGTCGCAGCTGTCGTTCAGGCGCTGCGGCCGTCTGATCGAGCCGGTATAATAGTCGTCGAAGGCGCCCGCCGGATACCAATAGCCGTTCGCGCTCTTGATATAGCCGGACCGGGCGCTGCCATAGCCCCGATATCCGTTGAGATAGGGTATCTTGCTTTGGGTGATCTGGTGCAGCAGATCGGAAGCGGCCGTGACTGGTCCTATCGCCGGACGGATCGGAGCGGCCTCGGCGACGTCGATCGATGCCTGCGATGCAAATACGATCAAGCCGGCTTGCAGTAAACTCCGTACCCTTTTCCGCCTCATGGCCATTCCCCCGATGGCGCGGTGTTCGCCGATATTGCGCCTATCTCAATGAGGCCATACGCGTTTTCCGATGTCGATTGCCCGAAAGGATGAAAATGGACAGGCGCGGCCCTGCACAAACGGGCTTGCCCGCTCTGTCATAACGGTCGTCAACCGAGGCAGCGGCGCCATGAAATACGAAACCGCCCGATGCGCTGGGCGCATCGGGCGGTTTTCATTCTCTTATTGTCGGATGACAGATCAGTTCCACTCGCGGATATCGACGAAGTGGCCGGCGATCGCGGCCGCGGCCGCCATGGCCGGCGAGACGAGGTGTGTGCGGCCCTTGAAGCCCTGACGGCCTTCGAAATTGCGGTTCGAGGTCGAGGCGCAACGCTCGCCCGGCTTCAGGCGGTCGTCGTTCATCGCAAGACACATGGAGCAGCCCGGCTCGCGCCAGTCGAAGCCGGCGGCCTTGAAGATCTTGTCGAGGCCTTCGGCTTCCGCCTGTTCCTTGACGAGGCCGGAGCCCGGAACGATCATCGCATCGACGGTGGCGGCGACCGTCTTGCCTTCGACGACCTTGGCGACTTCGCGCAGATCCTCGATGCGGCCGTTGGTGCAGGAGCCGATGAAGACGCGATCGAGGGTGATGTCGGTCATCTTCGTGCCCGGCTTCAGACCCATATAATCGAGCGCGCGCCACTTGGAGGTGCGCTTGGTCTCGTCCTGGATATCGTCGGGGTTCGGCACGATGCCCTGGACGGAGATGACGTCCTCGGGCGAGGAGCCCCAGGAGACGATCGGCGGCAGGCTGGCGGCGTCGAGCACGACGACGCGGTCATAGTGAGCGCCTTCGTCGGTCTGCAGCGTCTTCCAATAGGCGATCGCCTGTTCCAGCGCTTCGCCCTTCGGCGCGCGCGGCTTGCCCTTGATATATTCGAAGGTCTTTTCATCGGGCGCGATCAGGCCGGCGCGGGCGCCGCCTTCAATCGTCATGTTGCAGATGGTCATGCGGCCTTCCATCGACAGCGAACGGATCGCTTCGCCGGCAAATTCGATGACGTGGCCGGTGCCGCCGGCGGTGCCGATTTCGCCGATGATGGCGAGGATGATGTCCTTGGCGGTGACGTGCGGCGGCAGCAGGCCGTCGACACGCACCAGCATGTTCTTCGCCTTCTTCTGGATCAGCGTCTGGGTCGCCAGAACATGCTCGACCTCGGAGGTGCCGATGCCGTGCGCCAGCGCGCCGAAGGCGCCGTGTGTCGAGGTGTGGCTGTCACCGCAGACGATGGTCATGCCGGGCAGGGTGAAGCCCTGTTCCGGGCCGACGATGTGGACGATGCCCTGGCGCTTGTCGCTTGCCGAATAATATTCGACGCCGAATTCGGCGGCGTTGGTGGCGAGCGCCTCAACCTGGATGCGGCTTTCCTCGTTCTTGATGCCGAGATGGCGATCGGGTGACGTCGGAACGTTATGGTCGACGACGGCGAGCGTCTTTTCCGGGGCGCGAACCTTGCGGCCGGTCATACGCAGGCCTTCGAATGCCTGCGGCGAGGTGACTTCGTGGACCAGATGGCGGTCGATGTAGAGAAGACAGGTGCCGTCTGCCTGTTCGTCGACCAGATGATCGTCCCAGATCTTGTCGTAGAGGGTACGCGGTGCGCTCATGGCGTTAAGTCCGTTTTTTTGGAAGCTTTGGAAAATCGAGAATGCGGATCAGGCTCCGCGGCCGTCATTCGATCAACGAAGTCGGCTGTTGAGCGCACCGGACACGCAGGCAAAAAACCGCGCCGGCAGGCGATAATGGTCCTGCAGCACGAAAATATGCGCGCCAGTGCATCTGAACTTGGATTCCATCGCCTGCATATAACGATTTTTCGCGGCGGCTTCAATTTGAATCATCAGAGGGCCGGCCGCGATGGCGCGGCTGTTGATCATTCACCGCGATTTCAGCCACTTCTCCGTGCGCCGCAGCGCCAGCGACAGGCCGATCGTCAGGATCAGGTAGATATAGGTGACGATCGAATAGGTCTCGAAGAAGCGAAAGGAGCCGGCGGCATAGACCTTGCCCATCTGGGTGATGTCGGCGACGCCGAGCACGGAGACGAGCGAGCTGTCCTTGACCATGGAGACGAAATCGTTGGACAGCGGCGGGAAGATCACCCGGACCGCCTGCGGGAAGACGACGGAGCGGAAGCGCCGGTAGCGGGAAAGGCCGAGTGCCTTGGCCGCTTCGATCTGGCCCAGATCGACCGACTGGAAACCGGCCCGGAAGATTTCGGCGATGAAGGAGGAATAACCGATCGTCAGCGCGATGATCGCCCGCCACATCAGCGAGAGGTCGCGCACCAGGATGGGCTCGGCCATGCCTGAGGTCACCAGCGGCGAAATCAGAAAATTATAGGCGGCGACCAGAGCCGGGGCACCGACGAAGGCGACGTAGAATAAGAGCACGAGGATCGGGATGCCGCGGATGGTCTCGATGTAGAATCGCGCGATCTGCCGCGCGACCTGGCTGTCGGCCATGCCGAGCAGGCAGATGCCGAGGCCGAGCACCGTGGCGAGCACGAAGGCGACCAGCGTGACGAAGACGGTGATGCCGACGCCGTTGACCACGGTGCGGAAAACCTGGGCGTAGATATCGTTGGTGACGATGACGGCGGCAAGGACGATGCCGATCGCGACGAGCGCGACCAGCCACCAGGGATAGTCGTCCTTGACGTGAGACGGGCGTACGGCCATCAGCAGTTGCCCGGCGTCATTCGCCCATCTTGTAGTCGAGGAACCACTTCTTGTTCAGCGCATCCAGCGTACCGTCGGCCTTGAGTGCCGAAATGGCGGCGTTGACCGGGGCGACGAGATCGGAGCCTTTCGGGAAGATGAAACCGAAATCCTCGGTGCCGAGCGGCCCGCCGATCAGCTTCAGGGCGCCCCCCGAGGCGTCGACGTAGCCTTTGCCGGCAGTGCCGTCGGTCAGCACGACGTCGACGTCGCCGGCCTTCAGCGCCTGGACGGTGGCGCCGAAGGTTTCGAAGAGCTTGATGCGCGGGTTCTGTTCGTTGCCGTCGAGCACTTCATAGACAGCCGTATAGAAAGGCGTGGTGCCGGGCTGGGCGCCGACCAGGCCATCCTTGATTTCGGCGAAGGACTTGGCGTCGGTGAAGCGCTTCTCGTCGCCGCGCACCAGCATGAACTGCTGCGAGCGCATGTAGGGATCGGAGAAATCCACCTTCTGCTTGCGGTCTTCCTTGATGGTGATGCCGGTCATGCCGATATTGTACTGGCCGTCGGACACCGCCTGGATCATCGCGTCCCAGCTGGTGTTCTGATATTCGATCTTGACGTTCAGCCGCTTGGCGATCTCGTTCATCGCATCATATTCCCAGCCGATCGCCTTGCCCGATTTCGGATCGATGAACTGCAGCGGCGGATAGGCATTCTCGGTGACGACGACGACGCTCTTGCCGCCGAGATCCGGCAGTTCGGCGGCCGATGCGGCAAGCGGCAGAAGAGCAAGGGCGGCAAAGCCAGCAAGAACGGTGCGGCGAAACAACATTGAACGGTTCCCTCAATTGAACGGCGAAAACTGTCACGGAAGATAGGCCCGAGGCAAGGCCGCGGGCTGCGTGGCGAAGCAAAAAATAGAAAAGGCGACCCGAAGGCCGCCTTTCCAGGAATAGAATTTTGCGCAGATCTTATTCTGCTGCCGGTTCCGCTGCGGCGGCAGCGGCGGCTGCTTCAGCAGCGGCCTTGGCTTCGGCTGCTTCTGCTGCTGCCTTCTCGGCGGCGAGCGCCTGGGCGGCTGCAACCTTTTCAGCTTCGATGCGTGCCTTTTCCTCGGCAACGGCGGCGCGCTCGGCGTCGTTGAGCTTGCGGGCGCGGACGCCGGTGTCTTCAACGATACGGGCAGACTTGCCGCGACGGTCGCGGAGGTAATAAAGCTTGGCGCGACGGACCTTACCGCGGCGAACGACGTCGACGCTTTCGATCATCGGCGAGTAAACCGGGAATACGCGCTCGACGCCTTCGCCGTAGGAGATCTTGCGGACCGTGAAGTTTTCCTGCAGGCCGCCGCCGGAGCGGGCGATGCAGACGCCTTCATAGGCCTGAACGCGGGTACGGTTGCCTTCCGTGACCTTCACGTTGACGCGGACGGTGTCGCCCGGGGAGAATTCAGGAAGGGTGCGCTTGGCTTCGATCTTGGCGGCCTGTTCGGCCTCAAGCTGCTGAATGATGTTCATCGTCTTAACCTTTGGTTCTTCTGAAACAGCCAGAGCGCTCGACACTGATCCTTCGGAACTGGCCTCGGGACTTTGCCCTTGCGGGCGGGAGCGGGTTCGCCATTCTTTGTTTGCTGGCAGACGGGGCTAACCCCATTTCCGCGTGCGCCAATACACGAAAGGCCGGGGCTTGTCATCCCTCGCACGACATTTTTGTGAAGGGGAGGGCTGATTCAGCCGCTTTTCTCGGTTTTCGCCCTTTCGAAGAGGTCCGGCCGCCGCTCCCGCGTCAGCCGCACCGCCTCCTCGTGCCGCCATTTTTCGATGGCGCCGTGATTGCCCGAGGTCAGGATCGACGGGATTTCCCGGCCTTCCCATGCCTGCGGCCTGGTATAATGGGGATGTTCCAGCAGCCCGCCTTCGAAGCTCTCGTGCAGGCCGGAGAGATCGTTGCCCATGACACCCGGCAGGATGCGGATGATGGCGTCGAGCAGGATCAGCGCCGCCGGCTCGCCGCCTGACAGCACATAGTCGCCGATCGAGACCTCTTCCAGTTCGCGCGCCTCAATCACCCGCTGGTCGACGCCCTCGAAGCGGCCGCAGACGATGATGACGCCGTCGCCGGCGGCAAGCTCGCGAACACGCTCCTGTGTCAGCGGCCGGCCGCGCGGGCTCATCAGCAGGCGCGGGCGGGTGTCGTTTTGCGCGGTGCTGTCGATCGCCCGGGCGAGAACGTCCGGTTTCAGCACCATGCCGGCGCCGCCGCCGGCCGGGGTGTCGTCGACGGTGCGGTGTTTGTCGGTCGCGAAATCGCGGATCTGCACGGCGTCAAGCGACCATTGCCCTCGTTCCATCGCCTTACCGGCGAGCGAGAAGCCCAGATGTCCCGGAAACATTTCCGGATAGAGTGTCAGCACGCTCGCCCGGAAGGACATCACTTATTCTTTTTCGGCTTGTCCGCGGTGAATTTCGAAAGCTCTTCGGGATCGTCGACCAGTCCTGCCGCCAGCGGATCGATCAGCAGCGTGCCGGCTTCGAGGTCGATCTCCAGCACCGAGGCTTCGGAGAAGGGGATCAGCACCGGGCGCTTGCCCGGACCCTTGAGCTCCAGGAGATCGCCGGCGCCGAAATCGAAGACGCCGGTGACCGTGCCGTAGCTCACGCCCTGGTCGTCGCGTGCCTCGAGCCCCTCGAGATCGGCGTAGTAGAACTCGTCGTGCTCCAGCTCCTCGTCGGGCAGGTTGTCACGCTCGATATAGAGTTCCAGGCCGTTCAGCGCCTCGGCGGCATTGCGGTCGTTGATGCCCCGGAAACGGACGACGACCATATTCTTCGTCTCGCGAATTTCGAGCACTTCGAAGCTGCGGCCGTCCATGCTGTGCAGGTGGCCGTAGTCACCAAGGGCGCTCGGGTCGGCCGTATAGGCCTTGGCGCGCACCTCTCCCCGGAGGCCCTGTGCGCCACCGATCGTCGCCATCAGAACGGGGTTTTCAAGCTTTGTCATGGGTTCCTTCATGTGAAGCCGAAAGACAGGCCTCTCATAAACGAAGTGCGCAGGATTGGAAACGAAAACGGGCGGCATGTCGCCATGCCGCCCGTTCGATAGGGACTATCCCGATTATTCCGCGGCGTCGGCAGCAGCAGCAGCGGCGTCAGCGATCTTCTGAGCCTTTTCTGCGGCGCGTTCCTGGGCGCGCTTGCCGGGCTTTGCCTTCTCGGGGTTGTTCTTGGCTTCGCGCTTGGCAACGCCGGCTTCATCGAGGAAACGCAGAACGCGGTCGGTCGGCTGGGCGCCGTTTTCGATCCAGTGCTTGATGCGCTCGGCATTCAGCTGAACGCGCTTCTCGTCGTCCTTGGCGAGCATCGGGTTCCAGGAACCGAGGTTTTCGAGGAAGCGGCCGTCACGCGGGCTGCGCGCATCGGCGAGAACGACGTGGTAGTACGGGCGCTTCTTGGAGCCACCGCGGGCGAGACGAATTTTCAGTGCCATGTTCTTTACTCCTTAGGCTTTTCTTGACCGCTTCGTGGGCGGTGTGGTTATCGGGCTGCGGCGCTCTGTTCAGCGTGGTCCGCAGCGATCTGCTCATGATGCCGGATGACTTCCTTGATGACGAAGTTCAGGAACTTCTCGGCGAAATCCGGGTCCAGATTGGCGGCCTTTGCCAGCTGGCGAAGGCGTTCGATCTGGTATTCCTCGCGCGCCGGGTCGGCCGGCGGCAGATTGTATTTGGCCTTCAGCACGCCGACCTCTTTGGTGCAGCGGAAGCGTTCGGCCAGCATGTGCACGAGAGCGGCATCGATATTGTCGATCGACTGACGGTAGCTCGCGAGCTGGGCTTTGACGTTTGGATCAATCATGGGGCAAGCGATCCTTTCACTTCTTCTTCGGCAATCCGGGCAATCCCGGGAAACCACCGCCAAGGCCCGGCAGCTTGGCGCCGCCGAGGCCCGGCAAACCACCCGGCAGACCGCCGAGACCGGGCATACCCCCACCCGGTTTTCCAAGCCCCGCAGCTTCCGCCTGCTTCTGCAGGGCTTCGAGCTGGCGGGGATCGATATTCGAGAGATCGGGCATGCCGCCCATGCCACCGCCAAGCCCCATCTTGCCGGCAAGGCCGCCCATCATCTGCTTCATCAGGCCGCCTTTGCCCTTGCCGCCCATCATCTTCATCATGTCGGCCATCTGGCGGTGCATTTTCAGAAGCTTGTTGATGGCGGCGGCGTCGGTGCCGGAGCCGGCGGCGATGCGCTTCTTGCGCGAATGCTTGAGCAGGTCGGGATTGGCGCGCTCGGCCTTGGTCATCGACTGGATGATGGCGATCTGGCGGCCGAAAAGCCTGTCGTCGAGGCCGGCTGCGGCCATCTTGTCCTTCATGCCGGCCATGCCCGGCATCATGCCCATGATGCCGCCCATGCCGCCCATCTTCTGCATCTGGCGCAGCTGGTCGGCGAGGTCGTTCAGGTCGAACTTGCCCTTGGCCATCTTGGCGGCCATGGCCGCCGCCTTCTCGGCGTCGATATTCTCCGCGGCGCGTTCGACGAGCGAAACGATATCGCCCATGCCGAGAATGCGGTCGGCGATCCGGCGGGGATGGAACTCTTCGAGCTCGCTCATCTTCTCGCCGACGCCGATCAGCTTGATCGGCTTGCCGGTGACGGCGCGCATCGAAAGGGCGGCACCGCCGCGACCGTCGCCGTCCATGCGGGTGAGGACAAGGCCGGTGATGCCGACGCGTTCGTCGAAGTTGCGGGCGAGATTGACGGCGTCCTGGCCGGTGAGGCTGTCGGCGACCAGCAGGATTTCATGCGGGTTCGACTTTTTCTTGATGTCGGCCATTTCGACCATCAAGGGCTCGTCGATATGGGTGCGGCCGGCGGTATCGAGAATGACGACGTCATGGCCGCCGAGTCTCGCCGCCTGCACGGCGCGGGCGGCGATATCGGTCGGCGACTGGCCTGCGATAACAGGCAGCGTGTCGATGCTGGCCTGGGCGCCGAGCTGGCGAAGCTGCTCCTGGGCTGCCGGGCGGCGCGTATCCAGCGACGCCATCAGCACCTTCTTCTTGTCGCGCGTCGACAGGCGATGGGCGATCTTGGCCGTCGTCGTCGTCTTGCCGGAGCCCTGCAGGCCGACCATCATGACGACGACGGGGGCGGCCGCATGCAGGTCGATGCCCACACCTTCGCCGCCCAGCATCTCGATCAGTTCGTCATGGACGATCTTGACGACCATCTGGCCGGGCTTGATCGACTTCAGGATCTCGGCGCCGACGGCCTTTTCACGCACGCGGTCGGTGAAGGAACGCACGACGTCGAGCGCGACGTCGGCCTCCAGCAGCGCACGGCGAACCTCGCGCAGCGCTGCGGAAACATCGGCTTCCGAAAGCGAGCCACGGCCTGTCAGTCCATTCAGAATGGATCCAAGACGGTCCTGGAGGTTTTCAAACATCGGCTCTTCCTTGATACGTTTCGGGCGGGTTCGATATGCCCGGAAACGTCGTGCTTTTCCTTGACGAAAACAAGACGCAAAGCCAAAAAGCACCCGAGGGCGCATCGCGCTGTCGGGTGTTGACCTCCGGGATCTCGAAGTCCCGGTCGGCGGCTCGGAGTCATGCGGCTCGTCGCGGATTGGGCGCGATAAACAGGAAAGTGCCGGTAAAGTCAAGGCGAATGCGGACAGATGACCGCGTGGCGGGCTTTTCGGAAGCGACATAATGTGGCTGCGAGCGGCCAAAAATCGCCGCGGGCAGGCCAAATTCGCCATAGAGGCCAGTTGCAAAATATTCCACTTGTGATTCTACTTTCTACTTAAGTGTATCCTGTAAAATGATTCGTAAATATCCTTGATGCCGGATGATCCGGCGGAGATATCGAATGATAAATCCTGATATTGAGAGCTGGGCGCTGGCACGGGCTCACCATATTGTCCTGAACGAAGGCCTTAGCCTTGCCAAGGCGGCGCAGGATCTGGATCGCAAGCGGTCCCGCTCGCTGGTCTACGAGCTGAGAAAGGTCATCACCGCCGCGATCGTCGAAGCGCATGCGGCGTCTTTCGACATCGACGGCGCCAAGCGGTAAAGCCGGACCGCTTCGAAAGAGCGGCCGGCGGCAATGTTTGCCCGGCACTCACCCACTGGTAATTCCTTCGCATTTCCGCCATATACAGCGGAAAGACGGACGGAATGATATCATGAGCGCAACGGTCGAATTCGCGAGGATGAACGGGCTTGGCAACAAGATCCTGGTTGTCGACATGCGCGGACGGCCTGATAAGGTGACGCCTGTCGCGGCGGTCGCGCTCAATGCCGATCCGCAGACGGAGTTCGACCAGATCATGGCGATCCATGATCCGAAGGCCGATGGCACCGATGCTTTCATCGATATCCTGAATTCCGACGGCTCGAAGGCGCAGGCCTGCGGCAACGGCACGCGCTGCGTCGTGCAGGCGCTTGCCGCCGAGACCGGCCGAAAGGCTTTTACCTTCCAGACCGTCGCCGGCATCCTCAACGCCGTCGAGCATGAAGACGGGACGATCTCCGTCGATATGGGCCGGCCGGTCTTCGATTGGAACAGGATTCCGCTGGCGGAAGAATTCCACGACACCAGCCGCATCGAACTGCAGATCGGCCCGATCGACAATCCGGTGCTGCATTCGCCGTCGGTAATGTCGATGGGCAACCCGCATGCGATCTTCTGGGTGGATCGGGACGTCATGTCCTACGATCTCGCCCGTTTTGGACCACTGCTCGAAAACCATCCGATGTTTCCCGAGCGCGCCAATATCACGCTGGCGCAGGTGACCTCGCCGACATCGATGACGACGCGCACCTGGGAGCGCGGCGCGGGACTGACGCTTGCCTGCGGTTCGGCCGCCTGTTCGGCTGCCGTCAGCGCGGCGCGCACCGGCCGCACCGGCCGCAAGGTGACGATCAATGTGGCGAGCGCCAAGCCGCCGGCGACACTTTCGATCGAATGGCGCGAGCGCGATGACCATGTCATCATGACCGGCCCGGCCGAATGGGAATGGTCGGGCAGGCTCGATCCGTCGACAGGTCTCTGGTCGCGCGATGGTACCCAAGAGGCGGGGGCGCAGTGAGCGGCGTCGAGGTCATTACCTTCGGCTGCCGCCTCAACACATATGAATCCGAAGTGATGAAGGCGCAGGCTGAAAAGGCCGGGCTGAACAATGCCATCCTGGTCAACACCTGTGCGGTGACCGGCGAAGCCGTGCGCCAGGCCCGCCAGGCGATCCGCCGCGCACGGCGCGACAATCCGCATGCCCGTATCATCGTCACCGGCTGCGCCGCACAGACGGAAAAACAGACCTTTGCCGAGATGGCGGAGGTCGATGCGGTGCTCGGCAACGAGGAAAAGCTTTCGAGCGCCTCCTATCGCAGCCTGCCGGATTTTGGCGTTTCGGCCGAAGAGAAGCTGCGCGTCAACGATATCATGAGCGTCAAGGCGACGGCGCCGCAGATGGTCAGGCATATCGATGGCCATGTGCGCGCCTTCATCCAGGTGCAGAACGGCTGCGACCACCGCTGCACCTTCTGCATCATCCCCTATGGCCGCGGCAATTCCCGCTCCGTGCCGATGGGGGCGGTCGTCGACCAGGCCCGCAGGCTCGCCGACAGCGGTTATCGCGAAATCGTGCTGACCGGCGTCGACGCCACCAGCTATGGCGCCGATCTGCCGGGCGCGCCGACGCTCGGCCTCCTGGCGAAGACGCTACTGAAACAGCTCCCTGAAATCCGGCGCCTCCGGCTTTCCTCGATCGACAGCATCGAGGCGGATGCCCATCTGATGGACCTGATTGCCGACGAGCCGCGCTTCATGCCGCATCTGCACCTGTCGCTGCAGCATGGCGACGACCTGATCCTGAAGCGGATGAAGCGCCGGCATTCGCGCGCCGATGCGCTGCGTTTCATCGAGGATGCGCGCCGGCTTCGCCCGGAGATGAGCTTCGGCGCCGATATGATTGCCGGCTTTCCCACGGAAACCGAAGAGATGTTCGACAATACAGTGCGGCTCGCCGAAGAGGCCGGTATTGCGCATCTGCATGTCTTTCCCTACAGCCCGCGGCCCGGCACGCCGGCCGCCCGCATGCCGCAGCTCGACCGGTCGCTGGTCAAGGATCGCGCCGCAAGGCTGCGCGCCACTGGACATAGGCTGCATCAATCCCATCTCGACGGCATGGTTGGAACTCGGCAATGGCTGCTTGTCGAAAACAACGGCCTGGCGCATACGGAAAACTTCACGCTGGTCGCAGCCCCCGGCCTTCGTCCCGGCGAACTTGTGCCGGTCACGATCACCGGCCACAATGGCAAACATCTCGACATGCAATTGACGGCCGCTGCCGCGGCCTGACTTTCACGGAATCCCCATGGCGCTCAGTTTCATCAAAAAGGTCTTCACCTTCGGCAAGCCGGCTGAAGAGCCTGTGCCCGAGGCCGTGGAAAGGGAGCTGGAGCCACGCTCGCGCGACGAAGATCTGCCGATTGCGGATGATCCCGTTCTTGCCGAGGAAATGGAAACGGCCGGCGGCCCTGCTGCCGATATCGTGCAGGACGCTGAGGAAGAGCGAGACGATGCCGAGCCCGCGATCCTGCCGGCTCCGGACCAGCTCAGCGATATGGGTGTCGTGCCGCTGTCGCTGCTGGAAGCCGAGGCGGAAGCGGAGGAAGATACCCCCCCTACCCTGCCGGGCGTCCCCCCCACAGGTGGGGGGACTGGGCACGCGGATGCCGATCGCCAGGCAATGGATATGGAGAGTGGGTCCGCCGCTTCGGATGATGCACTCAAGGTGGCGGAAAACATCGCCGCGAGTTTCCCCCCACCTGTGGGGGGGATGCCCGGCAGGGTAGGGGGGGAGGCCGCGGATCGCGAGCTTTCGGTCGAAACACCCCTGCCATCACCGGAGTCGACAGAATCGGCGCCGGCTGTTGAGCCCATCCTCCCCAAAGGCTTCGCCACCGGCCCGAAGGTTGCCGAACCCGAACCCGTTGCCCCGCAACTCAAACTCAGTTGGTTCCAGCGCCTGCGCAACGGTCTCGCGCGCACCTCCTCGCAGCTGACCGGCCAGATCGCCGCGCTCTTCACCAAGCGCAAGCTCGACGACGAGACGCTGCAGGATCTCGAAGATCTGCTGATCCAGGCCGATCTCGGCGTCGAGACCGCACTGCGCGTCACCGATACGCTCGCTTCCGAGCGCTACGGCAAGGATGTCACCGGCGAAGATGTCAGCCGGATCATGGCCTCCGAAATTGCCAAGGTTTTGAAGCCGGTCGCCAAGCCGCTGCAGCTCGACCTCTCGCACAAGCCGCATGTCATCCTCGTCGTCGGCGTCAACGGCACCGGCAAGACGACGACGATCGGCAAGCTCGCGGCCAAACTTTCCGGCGCCGGACTGAAGGTGATGCTGGCCGCCGGCGATACGTTCCGCGCGGCGGCGATCGAGCAGCTGAAAATCTGGGCCGAGCGGACCAATTCCGAATTCATCGGCACCAAGCTCGGCGCCGATGCCGCCGGCCTTGCCTACGACGCCTTCGAACAGGCAAAAGCCCGGAAATGCGACGTGCTGATCGTCGATACCGCCGGCCGCCTGCAGAACAAGGCCGAGCTGATGGCCGAGCTCGAGAAGATCGTGCGCGTGCTCGGCAAGCTCGATCCCGATGCGCCGCATACCGTGCTGCAGACGCTCGACGCCACGACGGGACAGAATGCGCTGAGCCAGGTCGAGATTTTCCGCAACGTCGCCGGCGTCAACGGCCTGATCATGACCAAGCTCGACGGCACGGCACGCGGCGGCATCCTCGTCGCCATTTCCGCCAAGCACAAGCTGCCGGTCTATTTCATCGGCGTCGGCGAGGGGGTCGACGATCTGGAGCCGTTCGAGGCGGAGGATTTCGCGCATGCCATTGCCGGGCTTGGGCAATGATGCCACAGATATGCCGCCGAAAGCCTGCAAGGCACGGCCGGCACGCAGGTTTCCAGGAAGAACAGGTTTGAAGAAGGCATGAGCACCGAAAGCGACATCACCCAATCCGCGGCCGACCGGCATCACCCGCTGCTGAAACTGGCGCTGGAACTCGGGCCGCTGCTGATCTTCTTCTTCGCCAATCTGCGCGGCCAGTGGCTGGTGGAAAAATTTCCGGCTCTTTCCGAGCTGGGCGGGCCGCTGTTCGTCGCGACCGGGCTGTTCATGGCAGCGACCGTTCTTTCGCTTGTCGTTTCGAAGATCGTGCTCGGCCATCTGCCGATCATGCCCTTCGTCTCCGGCATCGTCGTTCTGATCTTCGGCTCGCTGTCGATCTACCTGCAGAACGAGACCTTCATCAAGATGAAGCCGACCATCGTCAACGCGCTCTTCGGGGTGACGCTGCTCGGCGGGCTCGCCTTTGGCCGGTCATTGCTCGGCTATGTCTTCAACGCCGCCTTCCAGCTCGATGCCGAGGGCTGGCGCAAGCTTACCATCCGCTGGGGCATCTTCTTCCTCTTCCTTGCGGTGCTGAACGAAGTCGTCTGGCGCAATTTTTCGGACGATACCTGGGTTGCTTTCAAGGTCTGGGGCACGATGCCGATCACCGTCATCTTCACGCTGGCGCAGATGCCGCTGGTGCTCAAGCATAGCGTCAATCCCGAAACGGACGGTGAGAAGTGAGTGCTGCAGACGTCGAATATCGTGTGAAACACCAGACCTACTGGTTTGTCGCCTGCCTTGCGGTGCTGCTTACCCAAATCGTCGCCGAATATCTGATGGGCCGCGTGCCGATCTGCGCCTGCGGTTATGTCAAGCTGTGGGAGGGCGGGGTCAATACCAGCGGCAATTCGCAGCATCTGTCGGACTGGTACACGCCGTCGCACATCATCCACGGCTTCCTGTTCTACGGGCTCGGCCATCTCATCCTGCGCCGCAAGCCGTTGGTGGCGAGGCTGCTTCTGGCACTGTTCATCGAATCCGGCTGGGAGCTGCTGGAGAATTCGCCTCTTATCATCGACCGTTACCGCACGGCGACGATCGCGCTCGACTATTACGGCGACAGCATCCTGAATTCGGCGATGGATACCGTCTTCATGTGCGTCGGCTTCTTCTTCGCATCACGCGCCCCGGTGGCGCTGACGGTGGCGATCGCCATCTTCTTCGAGATTTTCACCGGCTACGTGATCCGCGACAACCTGACGCTCAACGTGGTGATGCTGATCTGGCCGGTGGAGGCGATCAAGGTCTGGCAGAGCGGGCTTTAGAGTCTACCTTAAGAAGCCGGCTTCCCCAGCGCCTTTTCCATCGCCGGAAACAGGCCTTCCTTCAGGCTGACATCGTCGAAGGGGCCGACGCGCTTGTAGAGGATGGTGCCGTCGGGGCCGACGAGGTAGCTTTCCGGAATGCCGTAGACGCCCCAGTCGATCGCCGCCTTGCCGTTCGGATCGATGCCGATCGCCTTGTAGGGGTTGCCGAGTTCGCCGAGGAAACGCAGGGCGTTGTCGTTCTTGTCCTTGTAATTGATGGCGACGATGTTCAGCCGTCCGTCTTTTGCCAGTTCTTTCAAAACAGGATGTTCGTCCCGGCAGGGGACGCACCAGGAGGCGAAGACGTTGACGAGGGTCAGCTTGCCCTTGATCGCGGCATCGGTCAGCGCCGGCAGGTTGGCGCCTTCGAGCGGCGGAAGGTTCAGTGCCGGCGCCTTGGTGCCGATCAGGGCGGAAGGGATTTCGGTGATGTCCTTGCCGTGAAAATCCTGGTCGTAGAGCATCTTTGCGGCGGTTGCCGCAATGCCCCCGAAAACGATCAGCGGCAGAAGCGCCAGCACGTAGCTG
The DNA here is from genome assembly GCF_014197615.1 of Rhizobium esperanzae. GTDB lineage: Bacteria > Pseudomonadota > Alphaproteobacteria > Rhizobiales > Rhizobiaceae > Rhizobium > Rhizobium esperanzae_A. Next base: position 24,169 of record NZ_JACIFY010000020.1, on the reverse strand, counting down.
CCGCGCCCGTGCGGCTTGGCGGTCGTGGTTTCCGGTGCCTCGCTCATTCGTCCCCCTTCGCACGCGCCGAGCGGCGGCGGATGCCCGCGGCTTCCAGGCTCGCAAGTTCCCGGCGGCGCGCCCGGCCGTCGGCCCAGGTCCAGAGCGTGACGGTGACCGTCACGAGGGCTGCAAAACCATAAGAGGCGTAGACGTAGAAGGCGTGCGTCACGTCTGTTCCTCGCGGCTGGCCATGCGGGCGGCGAGGCGGCGCTGGGCGGCGATGCGGCGGCGCCAGATCTCGTTCCTCATTGCCATGATATGCAGTGTGAAGAAGAGCAGGGTGAAGGCGATCGCCATGGCGAAGAGCGGGCGCAGGAATTCCGGATCGATCGCCGGGCCGTCGAGGCGCATTACGCTTGCCGACTGATGCAGCGTGTTCCACCAGTCGACGGAAAACTTGATGATCGGGATGTTCACGAAGCCGACCAGGATGAGCACGGCGGAGACGCGCGCCGCTCTTGAAGGATCGTCGATGGCGCGGCTGAGCGCAATCAGCCCGAGATACATCAGGAAGAGAATGAAGACGGAGGTCAGCCTGGCATCCCAGACCCACCAGGTGCCCCACATCGGTTTGCCCCAGAGCGAGCCGGTGACGAGCGCCAGCAGCGTGAAGGCGGCGCCGAGCGGGGCTGCCGCCTTGGCGGAGACATCGGCCAGCGGATGGCGCCAGACCAGCGTGCCGATCGCCGAAACGCTCATGATCGTGTAGCACATCATCGAAAGCCAGGCCGCGGGCACGTGGATATACATGATGCGCACGGTCTCGCCCTGCTGATAATCGCCTTCGGTGGCGAAGCTCAGATAGAGGCCGGCGGCGAAACAGAGGGCGGTGATGCCGGACAGCCAGGGAATGATGCGCGCTGCCAGCGCCAGAAACCGCGTCGGGTTGGCGAGATCGCTGAATTTGCTGATGGCAAGGCTCGTTTGGCTCATGACCGCTTCCTTACCTTGATCCGGCTTTTCCCGCAATCGAATGGCCCATCAATCCGCCGTGTTTCGCAGCGCGAGCGCTGCGGCGGCCGGGCCGATGACGGTAAAGAACAATGTCAGCGCGGTCAGGATGAGAAAAGGCGGCAGGAAGGGGGCTGGATCCTCGACCGCGGCATAGGTGGCGCTGACGCCGAAGATCAGCACCGGAATGGTCAGCGGCAGCACCAGGATCGAGACCAGCAGACCGCCGCGGGGTAGCGCCACGGCAACGGCGGCGCCGACGGCGCCGATGAAGGTGATGGCGGGCGATCCGACAAGCAGCGTCAGCGCGGTCGCGCCGATCGCCGCCTCGTCCATATTCATGAACAAGCCGAGCAGCGGCGAGGCAATGACCAACGGCAGGCTGGTGGCCGTCCAGTGGGCGAGACATTTGACCAGCACGGTGAGGACGAGCGGCGTTTCCTGCATCAGCATCAGGTCGAGCGATCCATCGTCGCGCTCGGCCTGGAACAGGCGGTCGAGGCCGAGAAGAGCGGCGAGCAGCGCCCCGATCCAGACGATGGCGGGGCCGATGCGCGACAGCAGCTTGAGATCGGGACCGACGCCGAAGGGGATGACGGCGACGATCGTGAGGAAGAACAGCACCCCGATCAACGCGCCGCCGCCGGCGCGGATCGAGAGTTTCAGGTCGCGGAGGAAGAGGGCGGTCATGCCGGGTTGCTTTCTGCATGCGCTGTGGACGAGATACCCCCCTCTGCCCTGCCGGGCATCTCCCCCACAAGGGGGGAGATTGGCTGGGTGCGCGCGCTTGTCCTAATCAGGTGCCACAGATGGCCACCGCCGGCTGGCGCACCATCAAGATTTTGCAAAGCAGCTGCATCTTGCCGATCTCCCCCCTTGTGGGGGAGATGCCCGGCAGGGCAGAGGGGGGTGGCCACACCGAAAAACATCAACCCCACACCCCCTGATCCACGCCCGCAAAGCCCGTCATCTTCAATTCCTGCACATTCCTTAGTCCCAGCGGCTGATGCGTCGCCGCCAGCACGATGCCGCCTTGGGCCAGATGCGCCTCGATCAGTCCTGCGAACAGCCGGTCGGCGCTCGCATCCAGCGCCGCTGTGGGTTCGTCGAGAATCCAGACCGGCCGGTGGGCGACGAGCAGCTTGGCGAAGGCTATCCGGCGTTGCTGGCCGGCGGAGAGATAGGCGAAGGGAAGGTGGGTGATTTCCGAAAGGCCGACAGCGTCGGCGGCGTCCTCGACGGAGAGGCCGGCATTGCCAAGGAAGGATCGCCAGAAATCCAGATTCTCTACAACCGTAAGTTCATTCTTCATTGCGTTCCGATGGCCGAGGTAGTGGCTGACCTCGCCAGGACGGCGGCCTTCCCGGCTCTCTCCGTCATGGAAGATGACGGTGCCTTTTTCCGGCCTCAGGAGGCCGGCGACGACGCGCAGCAAAGTGGACTTTCCCGATCCATTTCTTCCCGTCAGCACAAGCGCCTCGCCGGCTGCCAAGTGAAAGGAAATATTAGCGAAAATTAAATCCTCACCGCGCCTTGCAGCCAGATTTTCGGCGGTGAGATGCATGCGTCGGCTCTTTCTTCGTTTCGGCTCGCTGGAGGGTCAAAAAATCTCCGATTTTGACCGTGCTCGGGTATGGCAAGTTTTTAGGAAATTATCTATAAGACCCGCAACCACGCCAGCGGTCGGCGTGAATTTCATCCTTGCGCCGAACTTGGAGCATCCGTTCCACGTGCGGACAGCGGAAATGGCCGTACCCGCATCCTGATGTGCATTAAGTGCATAGGCGTTCGCACGACTGTGTTGGCTATCAGAAACGGGGTCTCTCGTGTCTAAATCTCTTGACAGTTTCAATTGTCGTTCCACGCTTTCCGTGAACGGGAAAGACTATGTCTATTACAGCCTGCCCAAGGCTGAGGCAAACGGTCTGCCCGGCGTCTCGAAGCTTCCCTATTCGATGAAGGTGCTGCTGGAAAACCTGCTGCGCTTCGAAGACGGCCAGTCGGTCACCAAGGAGCACATCCTGGCCGTTGCCGAATGGCTGAACAATAAGGGTGCGGTCGAAAACGAGATCGCCTATCGCCCGGCGCGCGTGCTGATGCAGGACTTCACCGGCGTTCCCGCCGTCGTCGATCTGGCCGCAATGCGCGACGCGATGGTGTCGCTCGGCGGCGATCCGGAAAAGATCAACCCGCTCGTTCCCGTCGACCTCGTCATCGACCACTCCGTCATCGTTGACGAATTCGGGACGCCGCAGGCCTTTGCCAAGAACGTCGAGCTGGAATATCAGCGCAACGGCGAACGCTACCGCTTCCTGAAGTGGGGCCAGCAGGCATTCAAGAATTTCCGCGTCGTTCCCCCCGGCACCGGCATCTGTCACCAGGTCAATCTCGAATATCTCGGCCAGACCGTCTGGACCAAGGAAGAGGACGGCGAGACGATCGCCTATCCGGATACCTGCGTCGGCACCGACAGCCACACGACGATGATCAACGGTCTCGGCGTTCTCGGCTGGGGCGTGGGCGGTATCGAAGCGGAAGCGGCGATGCTCGGCCAGCCTGTCTCGATGCTTCTGCCTGAGGTCATCGGCTTCAAGCTGACCGGCAAGCTCAAGGAAGGCGTCACCGCGACCGACCTCGTTCTGACAGTCGTGCAGATGCTGCGCAAGAAGGGCGTCGTTTCCAAGTTCGTCGAATTCTTTGGCCCCGGTATGGACAATATGCCGCTCGCTGACCGCGCGACGATCGGCAATATGGGTCCGGAATACGGCGCCACCTGCGGCTTCTTCCCGGTCGACGGCGAAACCATCAACTACCTCACCATGTCCGGCCGCACGCATGACCGGATCGCGCTCGTCGAAGCCTATTCGAAGGCCCAGGGCATGTGGCGCGACGGCGACGGTTCCGATCTTGTCTTCACCGACACGCTGGAACTCGATCTCGGCGACGTCGTGCCGTCGATGGCAGGCCCGAAGCGTCCGGAAGGCCGCATCGCGCTCGAAAACATCGCTTCCGGCTTCGCCGGCTCGATGGATGCCGACTACAAGAAGCCCGGCCAGCTTAACAACCGCTATGCGGTCGAAGGCACGGATTTCGATCTCGGCCATGGCGACGTGGCGATTGCCGCCATCACCTCCTGCACCAACACCTCCAACCCGTCGGTGCTGATCGCTGCCGGCCTTCTCGCCCGCAACGCTGTTGCCAAGGGCCTGAAGACCAAGCCGTGGGTCAAGACCTCGCTGGCTCCGGGATCGCAGGTCGTCGGCGAATATCTCGCCAAGTCGGGCCTGCAGGCTGACCTTGACAAGCTTGGCTTCAACCTCGTCGGCTTCGGCTGCACCACCTGCATCGGCAATTCCGGCCCGCTGCCGGCGCCGATCTCGAAGACGATCAACGACAAGGGCCTGATCGTATCGGGCGTGCTCTCGGGCAACCGTAACTTCGAAGGCCGTATTTCTCCGGACGTCCAGGCGAACTATCTCGCTTCGCCGCCGCTCGTCGTCGCCTATGCGCTCGCCGGCACGGTGCAGAAGGACCTGACCAAGGAACCGATCGGTGAAGACCAGAACGGCAACCCGGTCTATCTCAAGGATATCTGGCCGACCTCGCACGAGGTGCAGGAGTTCATCCAGAAATACGTCACCCGCGAACTGTACGAGAGCAAGTATGCCGACGTCTTCAAGGGCGACGTCAACTGGCAGGCCGTTCAGGTCCCGCCGGGCCAGACCTATGCCTGGGACGACAATTCCACCTATGTGCAGAACCCGCCCTACTTCGTCGGCATGGGCAAGAAGGGCACCGGCGTTTCCGACATCAAGGGCGCGCGCGTCCTCGGCCTGTTCGGCGACAAGATCACCACCGACCACATTTCCCCGGCCGGTTCGATCAAGGCTGCATCGCCTGCTGGCGCCTATCTGCTCGGTCACGACGTCGCCGTTGCCGACTTCAACCAGTACGGCACGCGTCGCGGCAACCATGAAGTGATGATGCGCGGTACTTTCGCCAATATCCGCATCCGCAATCACATGCTCGGCCCGAACGGCAAGGAAGGTGGCTACACCATCCACTACCCATCGAAGGAAGAGACCTCGATCTACGACGCTGCGATGCAGTACAAGGCCGAAGGCGTGCCGCTCGTCATCTTCGCCGGTGTCGAATATGGCAACGGCTCGTCCCGCGACTGGGCTGCCAAGGGGACCAACCTGCTCGGCGTCAAGGCCGTGGTCGCCCAGTCCTTCGAGCGTATCCATCGCTCGAACCTGGTCGGCATGGGCATCATTCCCTTCGTCTTCGAAGAGGGTACGACCTGGCAGAGCCTCGGCCTCAAGGGCGATGAACTCGTCACCATCGAAGGTCTGGAAAAGATCAAGCCGCGCGAAAAGAAGATCGCCAAGATCACCTATGGCGACGGCACCGTGAAGGAAGTTCCGCTGCTGTCGCGCGTCGATACGCTCGACGAGGTGGTCTACCTCAACAATGGCGGCATCCTGCAGACGGTTCTGCGCGATCTCGCTGCCTGATTTTTAAGAGACTTGACTGATAATGGCCGCCGGAGAGCAATTCCCGGCGGCTTTTCTTTTGCGGCGGTAGTATTCGGGCAGGCTCACGAGGATTTGTTTTCCGCAGCTTCCGGTGGCGCGGCGTCTCACCCGTTCGTGACTTTTCGTTTGGACCCGGAAGGATTATTCGTACGTTCATATGTCAGGGCTTCCGGTTCGAACACGCTGGCGGCGCTGAAAAAGAGGTGCAGGTGAATGTCCCCCCGTTTCTTGATTCCGCTGATCGCCGGTGTTGTTTTCGCAGGCTCGTTGCAGGCCGAAGACGGCACGCCGAAAGGCGTCGTCGAACTCTTTACGGCGCAGGGCTGCTCCTCCTGTCCTCCCGCTGATGCGGCGTTCCGCAAGCTGGTGAGCCAGGGCGATGTGATCGCGCTCGCCTATCACGTCGATTACTGGAATTATCTCGGCTGGGCCGATACGCTGAGCTCCAAGGAAAACACCGAACGGCAATACGGCTATGCCAGAACGATGGGCCGCAGCAACGTCTATACGCCGCAGGCGATCGTCAACGGGCGCGGGCATCTGGCCGGCGCCGATCTCACCGGCATCAACAGCAAGATCGACACCTACAACGGCGAAGGAAACGGACTGACCGTTCCGATCAGCGCGTCGATGCGCGGCGACGAGCTGGAGATCAAGATCGGCGCGGGGCAGGGCAAAGCCAATGTCGTGATGGTCTATTTCGATAAGGAAAAGACGATCGACGTCGAAAAGGGCGAAAACAGCGGCAAGAAGATCTCCTATCTGCACAGCGTCACCAATGTCGAGACCGTCGGCATGTGGGACGGCAAGGCGACCAATCTGACGCTGCCGGCGAGCGTGTTGCAGCGGCCGCAACTCGAGGGCTGCGCGATTCTGCTGCAATCGGCGACGGCAGATGGCGATCCGGCTGCGATCCTTGGCGCGACCGTGGTGATGGCTGGAAAAAACATCTGAGATTTCATCCGCTTGCGGATGAAGTGCCGGGCGGCCCGGCTGAGCGTATTCGGGGCTGGGGTTAAGGTCGATACGCTCCGCCGGGCCCTTTGGCGCGCTGGCGCCAAACCGGGATTCATAAATCCCCTGCAAATGAGGCGCTGTTTTGACTGAAATGCGGCGCTGCCGAGAAAGCGTCGGCGCTCCTCTGGGCATTGTACGATGTGCAGATTCAAAGTCCCGTAGCGTCCTTTGCACGCCTCGGCAGACGCGCGGCGCTGTCAGGTGCGGCCGAATGTGACGGGCGGGACTCTTGCAATTTGCGGCGGCTCGGGCACACTGTCACTCTCCTGTCACAAGCGGAGGCCTCGGGAGACTGATGACAGATCAGCCGGATTTACGACACGGCGAAAGCCGTTCCGTCGACCATAGTTCCTCAGTCGTCGTCGATCTCAGGGAATACAAGCAAAGCAAGGACCCGCTTCCGGTGACGTTTCACCGGCGCGAACTGGACGCGATCCTCTGGATCTACGGCCGCATGGTCGGCGACGGCGAATGGCGCGACTACGCCATCGATCACCTGAAGGACAAGGCGGTCTTCTCCGTCTTCAAGCGCTCCGGCGAAATGCCGCTTTTCCGCATCGAGAAGAATCCGAAACTTGCCGCCAAGCAGGGCGCTTACTCCGTCATCAACGTCAACGGCATGATCCTGAAGCGCGGACACGAGCTGAATCAGGTGCTGAAGGTGTTCGACAAGGCTCTAAAGCTCGTCGACAAATAGGCTAAATCAGCCGTTAGAGCGTTCCGCGTCTGACAGACGCGCTGAGGACGCTCTAACACTTTGAATTTGCGCATAATCCTTTCCGAAATCGATTCCGATTTTCGGGGTTATGCGCTAAAAAGCGTGCCGGGATAGGCAGACGGATCCGGGTCGGTCGCCATGCCCTCGCCGAGGGTGCGCTGCATGAGCATCGTATCCAGCCAGCGGCCGTGCTTGTAGCCGGCGCCCCTCATCAGGCCGACTTCCACGAAACCTGCCTTGAGATGAAGCGCGATCGAGGCGGGACTGGCGCCGCCGATGACGGCTACCATCTGACGGAAACCGAGACCGGTGCAGCGGTCGATCAGCTCGCTCATCAGCGCTTTGCCGATGCCGCGTCCGCGCGCTTCAGGCGCCAGATAGATCGAATCCTCGACCATCCAGCGATAGGCGGGGCGCGTGCGAAAGGCCGAGGCGTAGGCATAGCCGAGCAGGCCTCCGGCCGCATCGACGGCTGATATATAGGGATAATGCTGGCCGACGATCGCTGCAAAACGCTGCGTCATCTCGGCTTGCGAGGGCGGCACGATCTCATAGCTTGACGTGCCGTTCAGGACGGATTCCCGGTAGATATCGGTGATGGCGGGAATGTCTGCTTGCGAGGCGTCACGCAGGAGGAAGGACATGTCGGCGGCTGGTCCATCGGGATAAGAGGGCTTTCCTAAAACCACTCCGCGGAAAACGGCGCAACAAAAAAGGCGGCCGAAGCCGCCTTTTCGATCTCAATCCGTCCTGCTTATTTACGGTTGCCCATGAACTGCAGCAGGAACATGAAGAGGTTGATGAAGTCGAGATAGAGCGTCAGCGCACCCATGATCGCCTTGCGGCCGGCTACAGCGACGTCATCAGCTTCCAGGTACAGTTCCTTGATCCGCTGCGTGTCGTAGGCGGTGAGGCCTGCGAAGATCAGAACGCCAAGCACCGAGATCGCGAACTGCATGGCCGACGAAGCCAGGAAGATGTTGACCATTGAAGCGATGATCAGGCCGAAGAGACCCATGATCAGGAACGAGCCGATGGCCGACAGGTCACGCTTGGTCGTGTAGCCGTAAAGCGACAGCGCGCCGAAGGAGGCGGCGGTGACGAAGAAGGTCTGAACGACGCTCTGGCCCGTGTAGATCAGGAAGATCGACGAGAGCGACAGGCCGACAAGCGCGGCATAGATCGCGAATGTCGTCTGGGCGGCGCTCACAGTCATGCTATTGATCCGGAAGCTCAGGTAGAACACCAGAGCCAGCGGCGCCAGAATGACGACCCACTTCAGCGGGCTCAGATAGATCGCCTGACCAAAAGCGGTCAGCTCACCGTTGGAGAAGGCGAATTGGAATGACAGATATGCGGCCACACCGGTGATCGCCAGACCCAGCGCCATCAGGTTGTAGACCTTGAGCATATATGCGCGCAGGCCTTGATCAATCATCTCGCCGGTCTGAGCGCGGCTTTGATAGTTACGAAGATCAGCCATAGTTTCCTCTTACAAGCTCCGATGGAGATACGGTGTCGGGGTTTTCGACCCGGGCGCCGCTGCGGAGCTCCAGCATGCCTGCAGACAATATGAGGCTTTCGCCGATTGCAAACAAGAGGGTTGCAAAGGCTCGGCCGGTTAAATCGCCGTAAGGTGAAGGGTTTGGCTGGCGCGGCCGGGTCACAGCTCGCGCAAGACAGGTGCCGCTTTCTGCCCGAGGATGCGCCAGGTGCCGATCAGGCCGATGCCGACGGTCAGCACCAGGGCGGTCACCAGCGTCAGTCCCGCTACATCGGGCAGAAAGGCCGAGGGCAGGCGCATGATGCGGGCGACGATGAACCAGGCGGCGACGCCGCCGGCGATCAGCGCGAAGATCGCGGTCGCCAGCCCCAGGATCAGATATTCGTAGCTGAAGGCGCGAATCAGCATGGCGCGCGTGGCCCCCAGCGTCTTCAGCACCACTGCATCATGGGTTCGCGCCCGGTTCCCGGCAGCAAGCGCGCCGGCAAGGACGAGGACCGAGGCGATGAGGGCGACGGAGGCTGCAGCGCGGATCGCGGTCGCCAGCTGCGCCACCAGCTGGTTGACGATGTCGATCGCATCCTTGACGCGGACGCTGGTGATCGTCGGATAGGTGTTGGTGACGGATTTCAGGATCGCCGCATCTTCGGCCGCTGTCGATGAGGGATCGGTCAGCGTCGCCAGCCACGCATGCGGGGCGCCGCGGAAGGTGTTCGGCGAGAAGACCATGACGAAATTGATCGACAGCGATTCCCATTGGACGCGGCGCAGATTGGCGATCTTCGCGGTGATATTGCGGCCGAGCACGTTGACGGTGACCTTGTCGCCGATCTTGAGGCCGAGTTCATGCGCCTCTTCCGAGGAGAAGGAGACGAGGGGCTCGCCGCTGTAATCCTTGTCCCACCAGCTGCCTTCGGTGAGAGCTGCATTTTCCGGAAGGGTGTCGGCATAGGTGATGCCGCGATCGCCGTTCAGCACCCAGCGGCCGGCCGCCGGCACGTTCATCTTGGTGACGTCCTCGCCGTTGAAGGCGACGATGCGGCCGCGCAGCATCGGCACTTCGACGAGCTTGCCTTTCGGCGCCTGCGCCTCAACGAGATTGCGGAAGGCGTCGACCTCGGCGCTCTGGATATCGACGAAGAAGAAGTTCGGCGCCCCCTCGTTCATGCGGCCGGTCAGTTGCTTGCGCAGGTTGCCGTCGATCAGGGTCAGCGTCACCAGCAATGCCAGGCCGAGGCCGAGCGAGAGCACGACCGAGGGCGTCAGCGCGCCGGGGCGGTGGATGTTGCCGATCGCCAGCCGCAATGCCGGCGAGTTGACACGCGGGCTGCGGCGCGCAAGCCAGGCGATCGCTGCGGCGACGAGGCGCAGCACGACGAAGGCGAAGACGATCGCGCCGACGAAAACGACGGCGATGAAGCGGTCATACGCAGTGAGGATGGCAAGGCCCGCGAGAGCGGCCATGAACAGGACGGCCAGCAGGATATAGGGCCATGAGGGCAGGCGGCGGGCTTCGAAGCCCTGCTCGCGGAAGAGCGCGGTTGCCGGCACTTCGCGGGCATGGCCGAGCGGCAGGATGGCGAAGGCAAGCGTCGTCAGGATGCCGAAGAGCGTCGCAAGCAGCAGAGCGCCTGGATAGAGGGTCGGTGTCGTGGAGACCGGCAGGAATTGCGCCAGGAACTGCGCGGCGAAGATCGGCGACAGGGCGCCGATGACGAGACCGATCAGAATGCCGCCAAGGGCGATGATGGCGATCTGGAAGAGATAGATCAGGACGACGACCTGCGCCGGGGCACCGAGACATTTGAAGGTGGCGATGGTGGTGCGTTTGGCATCGAGGAAGGCGCGCACCGCATTGGCGACGCCGACGCCGCCGACAATCAGCGCGGTCAGGCCAACCAGCGTCAGGAACTGCGAGAAACGCGTGATGTTTTCGGTGAGCGAGGGTGCCGCGCGGTCGCTGGTGCGGACCGCCCAGCCGGCCGACGGAAATTCCTTTGATGCGCGCGCCTGGATGCCCGACATCGCGTCCTTGTTTTCCAGCCGGATCTTATAGGCGTGTTCGACCAGGCTTCCCGTCTGGATCAGCCCGGAGGCTTCGAGCGCCCGGCGGCTGACGAGCAGACGCGGTGCAAAGCCGAAACCTTCCGACAGGGCATCCGGCTCGGTTTTGACAGTGCCGGTAATGCTGAGCTTGACATTGCCGAGCAGCAATTCGTCGCCGACCGCAAGCCCGAGCCGATCGAGAAGCAGGGGTGCCCCGACCGCACCATAGGTGCCGCCTTGGCCCGAAAGCAGGGCTGCGAGCGGATAGTCCGGCTCGGCCACGAAGCTGCCGTAGAGCGGGTAGGCATCGTCGACCGCCTTGACCTCGACCAGCGCCTGATCGGAACCGTCAGGCTTGCGGGCCATCGAACGCAGGCCGGTCGAGACAGAGACGGTGCCGAGGCCTTCGAGGAAAGCCATTTCCTCGGGCGTGGCTTCACGATTGTTGAGTTCGAAGCGGACGTCGCCGGCCAGCAGTTCCTGCCCCTGCGAGGCGATCGTATCGGTGATCGATTGCGAAACGGAATTGACGGCGGCGATGGCGCCGGTGCCAAGCGCGATGCAGGCGAGGAAAATGTAGAAGCCGCGGATGCCGCCGCGCAGCTCACGCAGCGCCAGGCGAAAAGCGAGCGAGACACGCGGCGTGATGATCCTCATGCGATCGCCGCCTCGCTGCGGCGGGCAGCGCTGTCGCCTTCGATCCGGCCGGAACGGACGCGGATCTGGCGCGAGCAGCGATTGGCAAGCGAGACGTCATGGGTGACGAGAAGCAGGGTCATGCCGCGTTCGGCCTGCTTGGAAAACAAGAGGTCGGCGATCTGTCGGCCGGTCTCGGTGTCGAGATTGCCGGTGGGCTCATCGGCAATCAGCAGGGCGGGCGAGGGGGCGAGCGCCCTTGCGATCGCCACGCGCTGCTGTTCGCCGCCGGAGAGCTGGCCGGGATAGTGGTTCAGCCGTTCGCCGAGGCCGACCGATTTCAGTTCGCGATGGGCGATCTCGAAGGCGTTGGGAACATTGGCGAGTTCCAGCGGCACGGCGACGTTTTCCAGCGCCGTCATATTGGCGATCAGATGGAAGGACTGGAAGACGATGCCGATGTTGCGGCCGCGGAAATCGGCCACCTGATCCTCGCTCAGTGCGTGGAGCGGCGTGTCGTTGATGTTGATCTCGCCGCTGTCGAGCTTTTCCAGGCCGGCAAGCACCATCAGCAGGGTGGATTTGCCGGAACCGGACGGGCCGACAATGCCGACGGATTCTCCCGCGGCGATATCGAGATCGATGCCCTTCAGCACATGGACAGAGGCGGCCGCACTGCCAAGGGTCAGATCGGCGCCCTTCAACTCGATGATGGTTTTTGCCAACAGAAATCGCCCTATATAAGTCCGTAATCGAATGGCCGCATAACAGCACTTCGCCAATCTAGGGAAGCCAGAATGAGATTTAAAGTTGCCGCGCTTCAATTCACCGTCATCGCCATCTCGCTGATCTTTGCCGGTGGAGCGAATGCCCGGACGATCAATCTCGTCGGTTTTGGGGACAGTTTGATGGCGGGCTATCAGCTGCCGCCCGGCGACGGCTTTCCGGAAAAGCTGCAGGCGGCCCTGAAGGCGAAGGGGCTCGACGTCGCTGTCGCCAATGCCGGGGTTTCCGGCGACACCACAACAGGCGGCCTCGCCCGGATCGACTGGTCGGTGCCCGACGGCACCGACGGCGTCATTCTGGAACTCGGCGCCAACGATGCGTTGCGCGGCATTCCTCCCGAAGAGAGCGAGAAGAACCTCGACCAGATGATTGCCCGGCTAAAGGAGCGTGGCATTGCCGTGCTGCTCGTCGGCATGATGGCGCCGCCCAATATGGGAGCGGATTATGCCGCACGTTTCAATCCGATCTACCGGGAACTTTCGGAAAAACACGAGGTTCCGCTCTATGCCTTCTTCCTCGACGGTGTGGCGCTGGATGCGGGGCTGAAGCTTGAGGACGGAATGCATCCGAACGCTAGAGGCGTCGACGTCATGGTCGGGAAGATGGAAGCCGATGTCACAAATTTCGTCGGGACGATTTCTACTGTGAAGAAATAGGGACTTGCGCGGTCATTGATTGCATGATTCCGTGTAAGCACCTGCAAAAGATTCGGGGAGTGCTCGTTATGCCGAGACTGTTTACCGCCCTCGAAATTCCGCGCAATGCGGCGATGAGCCTTTCATTGCTGCGCGGTGGCCTCCCCGGAGCACGATGGATCGATGTGGAGAATTACCACATCACCCTGCGCTTCATCGGTGATGTCGACGGCCGTACGGCCGATGAAATCGTAGAACGCCTCGACCGGATCGACCGGCCGGAATTCCAGTTCCGGCTCGAAGGCATCGGTTCCTTCGGCTCGAAGAAACCGCATTCGGTCTGGGCCGGCGTCTCGCAATCGCCCGAAATGTACGCGCTGCAGGGCGAGATCGAGCGCATCTGCCAGCGTATCGGCCTGCCGCCGGATCCGCGCAAATTCATGCCGCATGTGACGCTGGCACGGCTCAAATCCTCGCGGCTCGACGATGTCGTGCAATATCTGGCCGGGCGCGGCAACTTCCACACCTCAACCTTCACCGCGCCGCGCTTCGTGCTGCTTTCGTCGCGCGAATCGGTCGGCGGCGGCCCTTACCTCACCGAGGAAGTGTTCCCGCTGCATGAGGCGCGCTCGACGCCCAGCGTTTCGAGCAAGCTGCTGCAGCCGGTCAAGAGCCTGGTATAGACCAGCTCGAAACCGTCCGGGCCGCCATAATAGGGATCGGGGATATCCTCTCCGGTTCCCAGCGCGATATCACCGAAGAGGTGGATGTCGGCTTCCGGCGGCGCGATCGTGACGAGTGCTGCCACGTTCTCTCGGTCCATGGCGAGGATGAGATCGAAATCCCTGAAATCCTGCCTCCGGATGCGGCGGGCACATTGTGCCGATATATCGATGCCGTGGCTTTGCGCGGTGGCGATCGAACGCCGGTCGGGCGGATCGCCCTCATGCCAGCCGCCGGTACCGGCGGACTTGACCGTAAACTGGCCAGTCAAACCTGCCTCGGCGACGAGATGGCGAAAAATTCCTTCGGCGAGCGGAGAACGGCATATATTGCCCATGCAAACGAAGAGGATGCTGATGCGTTTCATCGGTAGACCTGTCGGCAGATGAGAGGATGATCGCATGAAAATGGAAAAACTGGAACGGGCGGCAGTCGATGCTGAGCTGACCAAGCTTGCAGGCTGGACGCTCAACGACGCGGCCTCCTCGATATCGAAGACATTCAAGTTTTCGAATTTCATCGAGGCGTTCGGCTTCATGACGGAGGCGGCGATTACGGCCGAAAAGCTCAACCACCACCCGGAGTGGTTCAACGTCTACTCCAAAGTGGAGGTGACGCTGAACACGCATGATGCCGGCGGGCTGACGGAGCTGGATTTCAAGCTCGCCAGGGCAATGGAGAAGGCGGCGGCGCGGCGTATCGTTTGAAAGCGGGGCCATTTGAAAGGCGCGCCTCCATCACCATATGTTCGCTTGCACGAAAGGGATGCAGGGATGGATGAGGTCAAATTCGGGGAAATCCTGTTGCCGGGCGATGAGGACACCCAGAGCCGGCGGGAAAAGACCGTAAGGCAGAAATTCTGGCCGACCTTCCGGCGGGCTGTGCGGCAGATTCCGTTTTCGCGCGACGTCGTCGCCGGTTTCTACTGCGCGCTCGACCCACAGACGCCGACCAAGGTACGAGGCGTGCTGCTGGCAGCCCTTGCCTATTTCGTCATGCCGATCGACATGATCCCGGATGTCTTCGCCGTCATCGGTTTTTCCGACGACGTCGCCGTGCTCTCGGCCGCCTTCGCCATGGTGCGCGGTCATATCCGGCCCGGCCACTACGAAGCCGCCGACCGCGTTCTCGCCGACCGGCCGGAAGAGGCGATGAAAACGATCTAACTAAAGCTATCCGCCCAGAACCGCTGCACAGTTTTGGGTGATATGCATCAGGCGATTTCGCGTTCGAGTACCTTTCTCAATTTGCCGAAGGCAAGGCGGATGCGCGATTTGACCGTCCCGAGCGGCAGGCCGGTCGCCTCGGCAATCTCCGAATGCGATTGGCCGAGGAAGAAGGCGGCGCGCAGCATGTCGCGCTGCTCTTCCGGCAATTGGCCGACGGCGGCGCGTATCCGGGCGTCGCGATCGTCATTGGCGATGATGTCTTCCGCGCCGATCTCGGCCGGCGGCTGCAGGGTCGGGTCGGTCTCGTCGAAGATGCGGGTATTGATGCGGCGCTGCAGGTCGATACGGCGATTGCGGGCAATGCGGAAAAGCCAGGTCGAAAGCGAAGATCGCGTCGAATCGTAGAGATCCGCCTTGTGCCAGAGCACGATCATGATCTCCTGAACCAGTTCCTCGGCCTCGCCCGACGTCATTTTCTGGCGCATCAGCCAGGCCTTCAGGCGGGGTGCGAAATAGTCGAACAGGATGGAAAAGGCCTGCTGGTCGCGATCCCTGGCGACGGCCTCTGCGAGGGCAGCGAAACGCTGTCTTTCCCAGGCATCCATGTCCTCTCACGAGCCCCCTGCGGCGAAAATTTCGTCCCGGATTTCCAAGTCTTAATGAGGTACAACGGAATTCTGCAAGGTCAAACTCTTGCCTGAATCTTTGTGTCTTAAATTCAGCCGAACGGACGGCCAGTGCCATCGGGGCACCATGTCGCGGCCGATACCGTCAAAGGGTCGAAAATGACACTCGAGCTGAAATGACACAGGCCAATACAAATTGCAGCTATTGTTGACCATTTGGTAACCTGAATTAAGTCAAAATAAAGCAGATCGTGATTATGCGGCGCCCGCTATGATCGCTTCGGGCCTTGAATCGCAAGAACCGGCAGGAATCCATGTTTGTAAAAAGTATCGTATCCGCTCTCGCACTCACCCTTGCCATGGCCGGAGTTGCGGCAGCGCAGCAGGCCGCGCCGAACCGCATCCAGCAGTTCCAGGCATGGGGCGCCTACTCCTACAAGTCGGGCAACAGCACCGTCTGCTATGTGCTGTCGGTTCCGACGGCCAAGCAGCCGGCCAGCGTCGACCACGGCGACAACTTCTTCATCGTCTCGCAGCGCCCGGGCCAGAACATCTCCTATGAGCCGCAGGCGATGATGGGCTACACGGTGAAGGAAAATTCGAAGATCAATGTCGTCATCGACAACAAGACCTTCGTGATGTTCACCAAGGACAAGGCCGGCTGGGTCGAGAATGCGGCGCAGGAGCCCGCCCTCGTCGCCGCCATGAAAACGGGGCATTCGATGACGGTGAACGCCGTCTCGCGCAAGGGCACCGGCACATCCTACAGCTATTCGCTCTCGGGCATCTCGGCTGCGCTGAAGCAGATCGAAAGCTGTAAGTAAGCGGTCTCCCAACCGCAGAGTTTCGACGGGGCCGGCCTTGCGCCGGCCCTTGCCGATTCTATCTCCAAGCGTATCGCATCACGCAATACGCTTGGATCTTTGACTTCATGCATGTCGTTGTCCCAAAACCGCTGCACACTTTTGGGCGACATGCATTAGTGACGCGCGGCCAAAATGATGCTAAAGCCCGCGCCAACAGCGGACAGATCGCGATATCAATCGCCGCTCCGCCATTCAATTTCTGCCCATGTGCCGCCATGCGCTCGCAAGTCTTCCGGTTTGCCCCTGAAGCCGCGGGCTTGGGGAGCGGTTACGTGTTCGAATTCGGGATGAATGCCTATGTCCGTCATGGATGCTATCACTGTCACCCAGCCGCAGGCGCGCACGTCCGCCAGCCTCGAAAAGCCGTCGTTGATCGGGCTTTCGCGCGAGGAGATGGGAGCGGCGCTGCGGGAAAAGGGCGTGGCCGAGAAGCAGATCAAGATGCGCGTCGCGCAGCTCTGGAACTGGATCTATGTGCGCGGGGTTTCCAACTTCGACCATATGACCAATGTCGCCAAGGACATGCGTGAGATGCTCAAGCAGCATTTCACCATCGAACGTCCTGAGATCGTCGAGGAGCAGGTCTCCAATGACGGCACCCGCAAATGGCTGCTGCGTTTTCCGCCGCGCGGCGCCGGCCGCCCGGTGGAGATCGAGGCCGTCTATATTCCGGAAGAGGGCCGCGGCACGCTCTGCATCTCAAGCCAGGTCGGCTGCACGCTGACCTGTTCCTTCTGTCATACCGGCACGCAGCGGCTGGTGCGCAACCTGACCGCGGAAGAAATCCTCTCGCAGCTGTTGCTTGCCCGCGACCGGCTCGGCGACTTCCCGGATCGCGAAGCGCCGCAGGGCACGATCATGCCGGCCGAGGGCCGCAAGGTCAGCAACATCGTGATGATGGGCATGGGCGAACCGCTCTATAATTTCGATGCCGTCAAGCAGGCCTTGCTGATCGCCACGGATGGCGACGGCCTGTCGCTCTCCAAGCGCCGGGTGACGCTTTCGACCTCGGGCGTCGTGCCGGAGATCTTTCGCACCGGCGAGGAGATCGGCGTCATGCTGGCGATTTCGCTGCATGCGGTGCGCGACGATCTGCGCGACATTCTGGTGCCGATCAACAAGAAGTATCCGCTGAAGGAGCTGATCGACGCGTGCAAGGCCTATCCCGGCCTTTCCAACGCGCGGCGCATCACCTTCGAATATGTGATGCTGAAGGATGTCAACGACAGCCTTGAAGACGCCGAGGGGCTGATCAAGCTCCTGAAGGGCGTGCCGGCGAAGATCAACCTCATTCCGTTCAATCCCTGGCCGGGCACCAATTACCAGTGTTCCGACTGGGAGCAGATCGAGAAGTTCGCCGATTTCATCAATTCGGCAGGCTACGCCTCGCCGATCCGAACGCCCCGCGGCCGCGACATTCTGGCCGCCTGCGGCCAGCTGAAATCGGAATCCGAACGCATGCGCAAGACCGAGCGCCTGGCCTTCGAGGCGATGATGATCGCCAATCACGGCGCCGACGACTGATCAGCAAGTTTGATCCTCGCTACAATTCTCCTGCATTGATTTCAGCATGCGCTTTTTCTAATAGTGCCGGCAAAATCAATCAGGAGGAAATAAATGCGCCCGATTCTGCTCGCTCTCGCCGCCACTTTGGCTCTTTCCCTGCCTGCAAAGGCTGACAACGTGACCGTTGCCGTGACGGCGATCGTCGAACATCCGGCGCTGGATGCAGCGCGCAAGGGCGTTCTCGACGTGTTGACGGCTGCCGGCTACAAGGAAGGCGAGAACCTGAAATTCGTGTTCGAATCGGCGCAGGGCAATCCGGCGACGGCAGCCCAGATCGCTCGCCAGTTCGCCGGCGACGAGCCCAATGTCATCGTGCCGATCTCGACGCCCTCGGCCCAGGCCGTCGTGTCGGCGACGCGCGACATTCCCGTCGTCTTCACCGCCGTTTCCGACCCGCTCGGCGCCCAGCTCGTCAAGAACATGGACAAGCCCGGCGGCAATGTCACCGGCCTTTCCGACATGTCGCCGGTCGCCGAACACCTGGCGCTGATCAAGGAAATCGTGCCGAAGGTCAAGACCATCGGTTACCTCTACAATTCAGGTGAGGCGAATTCGGTTTCGCTGCTCGCCGTCTTGAAGACCGAAGCCGAGAAGGCCGGCCTGACGGTGGTTGAATCGGCCGCCACCAAATCGGCCGAGGTTCAGGGTGCAGCGCGCGCCCTCGTCGGCCGCGCCGATGTGATCTACGTTCCGACCGACAACACGATCATCTCGGCGCTCGAGGGCGCCGTCGCGGTTGCCGAAGAGAGCAAGCTGCCGCTCTTCACCGCCGATACCGATTCGGTTTCGCGCGGTTCGATCGCCGCCCTCGGCTTCAACTATTACGATGTCGGCAAGCAGACCGGCGAAATCGTCGTTCGCGTGCTGAAGGGCGAGAACCCGGGTGACATCGCCGTCAAGACTGCTGCCGGCAGCGATCTGGTCGTCAACAAGGCGGCGGCTGCCAAGATGGGCGTCACCCTGCCGGAGAGCGTGCTTTCGCGCGCCAACAAGGTCATCGAATAAGCCCTCGTTGCTGCATCGACCATTCACATTCAGCCGCTCCCGTTTGCACGGGGGCGGCTGAAGTATTACAAGGCTGCGGTTTCGCGACGGGCGGAACGGAAACAAAAGGGGCTGAAAGCCTTGAGCCAAATCGCATTCTGGGGGGCCGTCGAGCTCGGCCTGGTCTATTCCTTCGTCGCTCTCGGCGTCTATCTCGCCTTCCGCGTTCTTGATTTTCCCGACCTGACGGTCGACGGCTCCTTTCCGCTCGGCGCGGCGGTGACCGCAGTGCTGATCATATCAGGCGTCAACGCCTGGCTTGCGGCTTTGATCGCGATGGCGGCGGGTGCGGCGGCCGGCATGGTGACGGCGCTGCTCAACGTGCGCTTCAAGATCCTCAACCTGCTCGCCTCGATCCTGACGATGATCGCGCTCTTTTCCGTCAATCTCAGGGTGATGGGCAAACCCAATGTCGCCCTCATCAATGCCGATACGATGATCAGCCCGTTCTTCGGCCACGGCCTTCGGGATTTCTATGTGCGGCCGCTCTTTATCGGCGTGCTCGTGATCGTCGCGCTGATCCTGGTCTGGCGTTTCCTCGAAAGCGATGCGGGACTGGCGATGCGGGCGACCGGCGCCAATGCGCGGATGGCCCGCGCCCAGGGCGTCGATACCAGCCGGCAGATCTATCTCGGCATGGCGATCTCAAATGCACTGGTGGCGCTCGGCGGCGCGCTGTTTGCCCAGACGAACGGCTTTGCCGACGTCACCTCGGGCGTCGGCACGATCGTCGTCGGGCTTGCCGCCGTCATCATCGGGGAGACGCTGCTCGGGCGCCGGGGTCTGCTGATCGCGTTGATCGGCTGCGTGCTCGGCTCGATCCTCTATCGCATCGCGATCCAGCTGGCGCTGTCGAGCGACGTCATCGGCCTGCAGGCCTCCGACCTCAATTTCGTGACGGCGGTGCTGGTGACCGTGGCGCTGATCCTTCCCCGTCTTCGCAAAGGTGCCGCATCGTGATCAGCGTCAAAGACATTAAGGTCGTTTTCGGGCGCGGCACGCCGCTGCAGAAACAGGCGCTGAACGGCGTCAGCCTGACAATCGAGCAAGGCTCCTTCGTCACCGTCATCGGCTCCAACGGCGCCGGCAAATCGACGCTGCTTGGCGTGCTCGCCGGCGACGTCCTGCCGAGCGAGGGGCAGGTGCTGATCGGCAAGAACGAGGTGACGCGCAAATCGACGGCGGCGCGCGCCGGTCTCGTCGCCCGCGTGTTCCAGGATCCGCTGACCGGAAGCTGCGGCGCGCTGTCGATCGAGGAAAATCTCGCTTTGGCCGCCCGCCGCGGCGAAAGGCGCGGGCTTGCGCCGGCGCTTGGCGGCAAGCGCCGGGACTATTTCAAGGAGCGGATCGCGGAACTGAATCTCGGGTTGGAAAACCGGCTGAAGGACCGCATGGATCTGCTCTCCGGCGGGCAGCGCCAGGCCGTGTCGCTCGTCATGGCCACGCTTGCCGGTTCCGAAGTTCTGCTGCTCGACGAACATACGGCGGCGCTCGATCCCGGCATGGCGGAGTTCGTGATGAACCTGACGCAGAAGATCGTGGCCGAGCGCAAGCTGACGACGATGATGGTGACGCACTCCATGCGCCAGGCGCTGGATTATGGCCACCGCACGATCATGCTGCATGGCGGCGAGATCGTTCTCGACGTGGCAGGCGACAACAGGAAGAACCTGCAGGTCGAGGACCTGATCGCCATGTTCCGCAAAATGCGCGGCCAGACGCTCGATGACGATGCTTTGCTGATCGGATAAAAACCGACAGCGTGCTGATTGGCTAGGCCAACAGCGGGCTGATCATCTGGCCTGAGTGAGCAGGATCTTGGCGGCGAAGATCGAGAAGACGCCGGCGAAGGTATAATCCATGCCGCGCAGCACCTTCCTGTTGTTCTGCAGCCAGGAGGCCAGCCAGTCGGCGCCAAGGACCACGGCGGCATTGACCGGCATGGCGAACAGGATGAAGCAAAGCCCAAGGAAAAGCAGCTTCTGCGTGACGGCGGGATCGCCGGCGCTGACGAATTGCGGCAGGAAGGTCATGAAGAAGATGATGACCTTCGGGTTCAGA
The DNA here is from genome assembly GCF_014197615.1 of Rhizobium esperanzae. Classification (GTDB taxonomy): domain Bacteria; phylum Pseudomonadota; class Alphaproteobacteria; order Rhizobiales; family Rhizobiaceae; genus Rhizobium; species Rhizobium esperanzae_A. The sequence continues at coordinate 3,241 of NZ_JACIFY010000020.1, read as the reverse complement.
AGGTTGACCCAGAAGCCGGACGAGATGTTCGAAAGTGCGGTCCCCTTCTGCTCCTCGACCTTGGCGACGGTGAGCTTCGAGCCGAAGCGGATCGCCTGCACGGCGAGCCAGAGCAGATAGGCGGCACCGCCGGTCTTCAGAAACAGGAAGGCGGTCGGCGAGGCGGTGATCAGCGCCGAAATGCCGAAGGCGACCAGCATGGTGTGGACGACGATGCCGAGACTGGTGCCGATGACGACGAAAAGAGCCGCTTTCTTGCCCTGGGCGAGCGCACGGCTGATCGACAGCGTCATGTCGGGACCGGGCGTCGCCGCAAGCAGCAGCGTCGCGGCGGCAAAGGCCAAAAGGGTCGAGAGGCTCGGCAGGAAATCCATGGCACGCTCTGAAAGCCGGGAAGATCGGCCGATTCTTTACCCGGCTTTCAGAAAATTACCAATCAAACCTTCTAATATCGCCGATCACTTCTGTTCCAGAAAAGCCTTGAACGCGTCGGCATAGTCCTTGTGCCAGCGCGACAGCGGCGGGCGGTTTTCGATGATGTCGCCGGCCGCCCAGGCCATGCGGCGCTCGTCGACCGGGCGCGCCACGTCGTTGTCGGGGCAGAGGATATAGAAGTCGCCGCGCTCGAGGCTTTCGACCATGAAGTCGACCGTCTGTTCCGGCGTCCAGGCAGCGGCCGGTTTTTCCGCGCGGTCGCCCTGGGTGAGGCCGGTGAAGACGAAGCCGGGGATCAGAAGATGCGCCGAGATCTTCCCGCCTTCGACGTTGCGAAGCTCGTGCTCCAGCGCTTCGGTAAAGACCTTCACGCCCGATTTGGAGATATTGTAGGCGGGATTGCCGGGCGGCGTGGTGATGCCCTGCTTCGAGCCGGTATTGATGATGAGGCCGGGCTCGCCGTGCGAGAGCATCTTCGGGCCGAAGGTGCGCGTGCCGTTGATGACGCCCATCAGGTTGACGGCGAAGATATGGTCCCAATTCGCCTGCGGGCTGAAGATCGAGGTTTCCGGGCCGATGCCGGCATTGTTCATCAGCACATGCACGCGGCCGAAACGCTGCAGAACGGCGCGTTCGAGCGCCTCAAGGGATTCCCGGCTGGCGACGTCGGTCTCGACCGCCATCACATCTTCCTCGCCTGAAATGGCCTTGAGCTCCTCGGCTGATTTGGCCAGCCGATCGCCGCCGAGATCGGCGATGACGACGCTCATGCCGGCCTTGGCAAAGTGTTTTGCGGCAGCAAAGCCGATGCCGGAAGCACCGCCGGTGACGACTGCAACATTGGATTTCTTGAAAATGTCTTGAATATTCGTCACGGGACGAGCCTCTCCTCGATCATTGTTCGGACGTTGGCGAATATGGGCTCCGCTTTCGCACTGTCAAACCCTATCGGCGCCGGTGGCGCTGCACTTGCCCTTGCGTCACGCGCCAATCTCGCTAAAAGTGCCGCGACACCGGGTTTTCGCCGGCCTTTTATGCAACGGACCTCATCATCATGGCATCATATAAAGACGTGAAGAAAGTCGTTCTCGCCTATTCCGGCGGTCTCGACACCTCGATCATCCTGAAGTGGCTGCAGACGGAACTCGGCGCCGAAGTCGTCACCTTCACCGCCGATCTCGGCCAGGGCGAAGAGCTGGAGCCGGCGCGCAAGAAGGCCGAGATGCTCGGCATCAAGGAAATCTATATCGAGGATGTGCGCGAGGAATTCGTGCGCGATTTCGTCTTCCCGATGTTCCGCGCCAACGCCGTCTATGAAGGCGTTTATCTGCTCGGCACTTCGATCGCCCGTCCGCTGATTTCCAAGCATCTGATCGATATCGCCCGCAAGACGGGCGCCGATGCGATCGCCCACGGCGCCACCGGCAAGGGCAACGACCAGGTTCGTTTCGAGCTGTCCGCCTATGCCCTGAATCCCGACATCAAGATCATCGCACCGTGGCGCGATTGGGCGTTCAAGAGCCGTACCGACCTGCTGGCTTTTGCCGAACAGCATCAGATCCCGGTTGCCAAGGACAAGAAGGGCGAGGCGCCGTTCTCCGTCGACGCCAATCTGCTGCACTCCTCTTCCGAGGGCAAGGTTCTCGAGGATCCCGCTCAGGAAGCGCCGGAATATGTGCATATGCGCACGATCTCGCCCGAGGCTGCGCCCGACAAGGCGACCACCATCAAGGTCGGCTTCCGCAAGGGCGATGCCGTCTCGATCAATGGCGTCGAGATGTCGCCGGCCACGCTGCTCGCGACGCTCAACAATTACGGCCGCGACAACGGCATCGGCCGTCTCGACCTCGTCGAGAATCGCTTCGTCGGCATGAAGTCGCGCGGCGTCTATGAAACGCCCGGCGGCACGATCCTGCTCTCGGCGCACCGCGCCATCGAATCGATCACGCTCGACCGTGGCGCGGCCCATCTCAAGGACGAGATCATGCCGCGTTATGCCGAGCTGATCTATTACGGCTTCTGGTTCTCGCCGGAGCGCGAGATGCTGCAGGCGCTGATCGACAAGAGCCAGGAGCATGTCGAAGGCGAAGTGACGCTGAAGCTCTACAAGGGCAACGTCATGGTCATCGGCCGTGAAAGCGAAAAGTCGCTCTATTCCGACAAGCTCGTCACCTTCGAGGACGATCAGGGTGCCTATGATCAGAAGGATGCAGCCGGCTTCATCAAGCTCAATGCGCTGCGCCTGCGCACGCTCGGCAAGCGCAACCTCGCGAAGTAATCACGCTTCGCTTTCGAATTGAACGGGAGCCCGCCGGCGTTGCCGCGCGGGCTCTTTTATTGCTTAGCGATTCACGCGGCGGCGGCGACATCCATACACAGCCTGACATCGCCGCGGCGCGGTCCCCAGCTTTCGGCCCAGAGCGGCAGGCCGGCAAGATCGGCGATCTCAGACGCCGCTTCGGCAGGATCAAGCCGGGTTGCCTTGCCGTGATCCGTGATGGCAAACGCATCTTCGGCCTGATCGAGACAGGTCACAGCCAGCCCGGCTCTGACTGTGATGCCGCCGCGGTCCAAGGCCAGGTCGCGGGCAATGGCCTGGCGCAACGTGTCGAGATCGAGCGGGGCGAGACGCAGAGTCCCTTGCCACTCGTTCGGAGCGTTGGTGGGGTCGACGACATTGATGCCGGGCAGTGCGGGAACTTCCCCCTTGAGGCAGGGCTATCGCATATGAGCGATGATAGAGATGAGGAACTGATCATCCCACCCAGCCTTCTTGATCTTGCGACGAATAGAGGCCTTATCTGGA